>JAWKWA010000018.1:0-83797 GCA_041397765.1 Hyphomicrobiaceae bacterium
GGTGAGCGGCGCATCCTTCGGCCCTTCGCGGCAGTCGATCACGAAGACGGTGCGCTTGCGTGGCTCGACCGGCAGAATGGCGCCGGCGAGCGCGGCGAGCTTGCCGGCATGGGGGCCGGCGGCGTTGACGAGGACGCCCGTGGCGATGCGCCGGCCGTCGGCGAGCCTGACCGCGCTGATCCGCGCTCCCTCCCGCTCGACCGCCACCACCTCGCCGGTGAGGTATTCCGCCCCGGCGGCGCGCGCCCGGCTCTTCAGCGTGCCGAGCAGCGCCGTCGGGTCGAACGAGCCCTCATTGGTCGGGCCGAAGGCGCCGGCGGCGAGATCCGTCACGTCGAGCCAGGGAAAGCGCCGGGCGAGCGCCGCCGGATCGAGCAGCATCGTGTCGGCGCCCTCGCGCCACTGGATCTCGCAGTTCGACTTCAGCGTCTGAGCGCCGGCCGCGCTCGCCAGCATCAGATAGCCGCGGCGGATGAAGCCCGACTGGTGCTCGGGGCCGAAGCGCCGTGCCATGTCGTCGAGGAAGGTGACGCCGAACGCCGACAGACGGATGTTCTCGGGCGTCGAGAACTGCAGGCGGATCGAGGAGGCCGAGAGCGCACTCGAGGCGCGCTGATAGGTCGGATCGCGCTCGATGACGAGCACGCGGCCCTGAAAGCCGAGCTCGTGCTTGAGGAAGAACGCCGTCGAGGAGCCCATCACCGCCCCGCCGACGATCACCACATCCGCCGTCTCGACCGACAAGTCCGTCTCCACGCCTTTTCGCTGCGCCGCAAAAGGAAGAATGGCATGGCCGCCGGTGCCAAACTAGTCTGGCGAAGATCCGGATTCGACGGGAAGGACCTCCAGGAGCGCATGGCCGATAGGACGCGAGCGGCCGGTCCGCCGCCTCCGGCGATGCGCCCCCGGGCCACCCGATGAGGAGATACCGATGACCGATGCCATCCGTCCGCGCCGCAGTGTGCTCTACGTGCCGGGATCGAACGCCCGCGCCCTCGAGAAGGCGAAGAGCCTCGCCGCCGACTGCCTGATCCTCGACCTGGAGGATTCGGTTGCCCCCGACGCCAAGGCCGAGGCCCGCCGCACCATCGCCGAGGTGGTGGGGGCCGGCGGCTTCGCCCACCAGGAGGTGGTGATCCGCGTCAACGCGCTTTCGAGCGACTGGGGCGCCGAGGATCTTCGCATGGCCGCGGCCGCGCCCGCCCACGCCGTTCTGGTGCCCAAGGTGTCGCAGCCGGGCGACCTCGCCGCCGTGCGTGCGGCCCTCGCCGCCGCCTCGGCGCCGGCCGGTCTTGCGCTGTGGGCGATGATGGAGACGCCCGCCGGCATCATCAACGCGCCCGCCATCTGTGCCGCCGCGGCCGCCCCTGCCCACGCCCTCGAAGTCTTGGTGATGGGCACCAACGATCTCGCCAAGGAGACGCGGGCGGCGATGACGGCGGGCCGCGCCCCGATGCTCGCCTGGCTCTCGGCATCGGTGCTGGCGGCGCGGGCCTACGGCCTCGACATCATCGATGGTGTCTACAACAATTTTCAGGACGCCGAGGGCTTCCGCGCCGAATGCCAGCATGGCCGCTCGCTCGGCATGGACGGCAAGACGCTGATCCATCCCGGCCAGATCGGTCCCGGCAATGAGATCTTCAGCCCGGCGACGGCCGAGGTTGATTGGGCGCGCCGCATCATCGCCGCCTTCGAGGACCCGGCCAATGCCGCGAAGGGGGTGATCTCGCTCGACGGCCGCATGGTCGAGCGCCTCCACCGCGACATGGCCCGCCGCACCGTCGCCATCGCCGACGCGATCGGCGCCCGCAGCCCGCTCTGAAGGGCGGCAGCGCCGGCCCGAGGGGCGTGCCAGCGACCGCGCCGGCCGTAACGACAAACGGCGCGGCCACTTTCGCTGCCGCGCCGTCTTGGGATGTGTCTGCGGTTCGCCACGTTGCCCGAGTGCGCCTCGCGCGACCCCGCGCCTCAGGCGCGCGCGCCGAGCACGTTGTGCTTGCGCTTGATGAGGTCCTTGGCGGTCTCGACGGCCACCGCCGCGTCGCGGCAATAGGCATCGGCACCGACGGCCTTGCCGAACTCGTCGTTGAGCGGCGCCCCGCCGACCATGACGATCAGCTTCTCGCGGAGGCCCTTCTCCTTGAGCTGATCGATCACGACCTTCATGTAGGGCATGGTCGTGGTGAGCAGCGCCGACATGCCGATGATGTCGGGATCGTGCTCCTCGATGGCCTTCAGGTAGTTCTCGACCGGATTGTTGATGCCGAGATCGACCACGTCGAAGCCGGCGCCCTCCATCATCATGCCGACGAGGTTCTTGCCGATGTCGTGGATGTCGCCCTTGACGGTGCCGATCACCATCTTGCCCTGCTTGGGCGCGCCGGTGGCGGCGAGCAGCGGGCGCAGGATCGTCATGCCCGCCTTCATGGCGTTGGCCGACAGCAGCACCTCCGGCACGAACAGGATGCCGTCGCGGAAATCCTCGCCGACGATGCGCATGCCCTCGACGAGCGCCTCGGTCAGCACCTTGTAGGGTGCCCACTTGCGCTCGAGCAGGATGTGCACACCCTGTTCGATCTCTTCCTTGAGACCGTCATAGAGGTCGTCGTGCATCTGCGCGACGAGATCCTCGTCGGACAAGGACTTGAGATCGATATCGTCGTCGGCCATGGCGCAACTCCGGAAGTGGGCTTCGTCGGCGGGGCTGAGGGGGCGTCGGCTCGCGATCCGGACGGATCGGCCACCTCTCCCATATCGGGCACTCTGCTATCGGATGGCAAGTGGGAATGGCCGTCCTTCCAGCGACGTGAAAGGTCGCAAACGGCAAGTCCGGCCCCAACGGCAATGCAGCCTTGCCGCGCGCGCCGGTCGGTCGCCAGGGTTGCGGCAGGGCTCATGTCGTTTTCCGGCAGGGTGTCCGGCGCCCAAGGACGCTTCCCGCGTCACGCCGGCACCTAGAACGCCCTGAAATTTCGTCGCGGATCGAGGCGAGGCCCGGCGAGCCTAGGCGAGCGGGCTCCGCGACAGCGGCAAGGGGCCCGATCCGGCGACCAGATAGTCCGGCGACCAGCGAGGCGGAGGTTCGAGGTGAGCGACAAGGCGAGCGGAACGGGCGATGAGGCCCAGGCGGGCGGTCGCAGGCGGCGCAGCGGCGGCGGGGCCGAGGCCCGGCGTGCGGCGCGACGGGGCACCGGCCTCGTCCAGCTTCCCGCCATCCGCCGATACATGGCCGAGGTCGACGTGCTGAGCGAGGAGGGCCTCGCCGTCATCGAGGCCAATGCCGACACCATCCTCGAGGAGATGGGCATCGACATCCGCGACGACGACGAGACCGTCGAGATATGGCGGAACGCCGGCGCCATCGTCACCTACTGGGAGGACGCCAAGGGCCAGAAGGTGCCGCGGCTGAAATTTCCGCGCGGCCTCTGCCGCTCGATCATCAAGGCGTCCGCCCCCCGCACCTTCACCCAACACGCCCGCAATCCCGGGCGCACCGTCGAGATCGGTGGCAAGACCACGGTCTTCGCCCCCGTCTACGGCCCGCCCTTCGTGCGCCATGTCGACGGCGAGCGGCGCTACGGCACCATCCGCGACTTCGAGGATCTGGTGAAGCTCGCCTATATGGCGCCGGCGATCCACCATTCCGGCGGCACCGTCTGCGAGCCGACCGACATTCCGGTCAACAAGCGCCATCTCGACATGGTCTATGCGCATATCCGCTACTCGGATAAGCCGTTCATGGGCTCGGTCACCGATCCCTCGCGCGCCGAGGACACGGTGGCGATGGCCAGGCTCGTCTTCGGCGAGAAGTTCGTCGACGAGAACTGCGTGCTGATCAGCCTGATCAACGCCAACTCGCCGATGACCTTCGACGGCACCATGCTTGGTGCGCTGAAGGTCTATGCCCGCGCCAATCAGGCCTGCATCGTCACGCCCTTCATCTTGTCGGGTGCGATGAGCCCGGTCAGCCAGGCCGGAACCCTGACCCAGGTGCTCGCCGAGGTGCTGGTCGGCGCCGCGACCACCCAGCTCTGCCGCAAGGGCGCGCCCGTCGTTTTCGGCGTCTTCGCCTCCTCGATGTCGATGCTGTCGGGGGCCCCGACCTTCGGCACGCCCGAGCCCTCGCTCGTCATCTTCGGCGCCGCCCAGCTCGCCCGCCGCCTCGGCATTCCCTTCCGCTCGGGCGGTGGTCTTTGCGCGTCCAAGATGCCCGACGCCCAGGCTGCCTATGAAAGCGCGCAGACCATGATGCCGACGCTCCTCGCCGGCACCAATTTCGTGCTGCACGCCGCCGGCTGGCTCGAGGGCGGCCTCGTCTCGTCCTTCGCCAAGTTCATCATGGACGCCGACCAGTGCGCCATGTACCAGCGCCTCGCCGGTGGCATCGACCTCACCGAGAACGGCCAGGCGATGGATGCGATCCGCGAGACGCGCGAGAAGCACATGACGCACTTCCTCGACACCGCGCACACCCGCGCCAATTTCGAGACCGCTTTCTACCGCTCGCTCGTCGCCGACAACAATTCGTTCGAGCAGTGGACGGCCGAGGGCGAGAAGCGCACCGAGGAGCGCGCCACCGAGGTAGCCACCCGCTGGCTCGCCGAGTACGAGGCGCCCGCGCTCGATCCTGGCATCGACGAGGCCCTGAAGGAATACATCGCCAAGCGCAAGGCGGCCCTTCCCGACGCCTTTGCTTGACTGGACACGGGTGGCCCCCCCACAGCCCAGACCGCCGGCACCTCGCTCGTCGAGCGCGAGTTCCGCAGGGCGTTCCGGCTGTTCGAATAGTCTGAAGGATGGTGCTTCCGGCACCATCCGCGCATCGGCAACGGCTCTGCGGATGGGGCGCTGATGGCGAGCTATGGCGAGATCGTCGCGGCGTTTGCCGGCACCGGCCTTGCCGTGCGGGGCGGCTTCACGCTCGCCGGGCACGAGCCGGCACCGACGATGGGCGACGGCCCTCCGGCCCGCGCCATCGTCCTCATCGGCAATTTCGGCGACATGCTATGGCAGCAATTCGCGCCCCATGCCGGCGAGGCGCCCGACCCGCTCGACACCTGGACCAAGGCGCGTGTCCGTCCGTCGCCGAACGCCTCGGCGCCATGGCCCTGTTCCCGAGCGATCGGCCCTATCAGCCCTTCCAGCAATGGGCGATGCGCGCCGAGCCGGTGACGCCCTCGCCGCTCGGCCTGTTGATCCACCCCGAGCACGGGCTGTGGCACGCCTATCGCGCCGCGCTCGCCTTTCCCGATCTCGTCGATGACCTGCCGCCGAGGGGCGAGCACCCTTCGCCCTGCGCCACTTGTGTGGCGCGGCCCTGCCTGTCGGCCTGCCCGGTCGGCGCCTTCGATGGCCGCGGCTACGATGTCGCCGTCTGCGTCGGCCACCTGCGCTCCGGCCGGCCGCCCGATTGCCTGGCGCACGGCTGCCATGCGCGCGCGGCCTGTCCCGTCGGCCTCACCGCTCGCTATCCGCACGCCCAGATCCGCTTCCACATGGCGGCATTCCATCGCGCCCGCAGCGCCTGACCGGAACGACGCTGAAGTTGCCCGGGCCGGCGATTTGTGGAGAATAAGTTTCATTTTTTCTCAATGACTTAATTCATTGTTAGAAGGTTTCGCGTCAACTGCCCCGGTGCCGTACCGGAGCTCATCATGCTGTCCCGATTCGTAGATGCCGCGCAGTCCGGCGCAGGTCGACTGCTTGAAGGCATCGCCGCAGAGCTCGCGGCCGAGAATGGGAAGCTCGCCGGTCTCGAGGCCCGCTGCTCGCAGGCCCTTTCGGCGATCGACCGCCTCGGCGACCGTCTCGCCGCCGATTTCGCCGCCACCTGGCGTGGCTATACGTCCTCGCGCCGCGACGCCATCGCGCTCACCAGCATCGGCCTCCTGCTCTTCTCCGTGCTCAGGCAAACGGGGCTCTGCTGCGAGTTCTACGCCCTCATCTTCGGCGAGCCGCAGCACGATATCGATGCCGTCTTCCTGTTCGGCCTTCTCACCGCCGCCGGCGCCCTCGTCTTTTCGGTCAGGCGCTGGCGTGAGCTCAGCCGCGAGGTTGCGGTGCGCATCGAGGCCGAGCGGCGCGCCCGGGCGCTCGCCCAGCAGGATGCGCTGACCGAGCTTTCCAACCGGCGCGGCCTCAGCGTCGAGCTCGAGCGGGCGATCTCGCGGGCGCGCCGCGAGGGCCTGTCCGTCTCGCTGCTGATGCTCGATCTCGACCGCTTCAAGCCGGTCAACGACATGCACGGTCACCTGATCGGCGATGCGCTGCTGATCGCGGTGGCGGGCCGGCTGCGCGTCGTGACGCGCACCGAGGAGTTCCTTGCCCGGCTTGGCGGCGACGAGTTCGCCGTCGTCATCACTCATCCGGCCGGTCGCCGCGAGATTCCCGATCAGGTCGCGCGCCGCCTCTCCCGCGAGGTCTCCGCGCCCTATGAGATCGGCGACAGCGAGATCCATATCGGCGCTTCCATCGGCATCGCCTCCTTCCCCGAGGATGCCGACGACATCGAGTCGCTGGTGCGCCGCGCCGATGTCGCGCTCTACCGCGCCAAGGAGAACGCGCGGGGCGAGCATCACTTCTTCGAGGAGGCGATGGACCTGCAGGTGCGCGAGCGCTCCGAGATCGAAGCGAGCCTGCATCTGGCGATCCGCCGCGGCGAGATCGTGCCCTTCTATCAGCCGCTCGTCTGCCTGAAGAGCCGCACGCTGATCGGCTTCGAGGCGCTGGCGCGCTGGCACCGCCCCGAGCGTGGCGACATCTCGCCAGGCCTCTTCATCCCGATCGCCGAGGACAACGGCCAGATCGGCGAGCTTTCCATGGCGATCCTGCGCCAGGCCTGCCGCGACGCCCTCGCCTGGAGCGGCGAGCTGACCGTCTCGGTCAATATCTCGCCGCTGCAGTTTCGCGATCGCTGGCTCGCCGAGAAGATCCTGAACGTGCTCGTCGAGACCGGTTTTCCCCCGCGGCGTCTCGAGATCGAGGTGACCGAGAACGCCGTCGTGAAGGATGTCGAGGCGGCCCGGCGCATCCTCGTCTCATTGAAGAACCAGGGCGTGCAGATCGCGCTCGACGATTTCGGCGCCGGCTATTCCTCGCTCCAGCATCTCTCGACGCTGCCCTTCGACCGCATCAAGATCGACCGCTCCTTCGTCGAGATGCTGAAGACCAGCGACGATGCCGAGAAGATCATCAACGCCATCGTCAGCCTCGGCGACAGCCTCGGAATGCCGACGACGGGCGAAGGGATCGAGGACGAGGAGAGCGCGGAGCGTCTGATCGCCGCCGGCTGCGCGGTCGGTCAGGGCTGGCTGTTCGGCAGGCCGGTTCCCGCGGCCGAGGTCGCCGCCCTCGTCGAGCGCTTCGCCGAGCGGCCGGCCATGCGCAGGATCGCCTGACCACTCAGGCGAACGGATCGTAGGTTCCGAAATTCCACAGATGGCCTTCCGGGTCGAGCGCGGAGAACTCCCGCGAACCGTAGCTCGTCGTCTCGAGCGGGCGGACGATACGGGCGCCCGCCGCGACCGCCCTGGCGTGCTGCGCATCGGCGTCGGCGACGATCACATAGGGCCCTTGCGTGGTTCCGCCAAGATCGGCCGGCGTCCGGCAGAGCCGGCCATAATCGTCGTCGCGCGCCTGGCCGAGCATGATCATGCCATTGCCAAAGGTGAGCTGCGCATGGGCGACATCGCCCTCCGGCGTGTCGTGGACGACGTGGCGCGAGAAGCCGAAGGCCTGCTCCAGCCAGTCGATCATCCGCCGCGCGTCCCGGTAGCGCAATGTCGGCATGATCGAGATTCGTGCCTCGCCGGCCATGACCGTCTCCCTGCTGCCAATCTTGCGAGCGCAACGACGGAGCCTCGGGCCCGGTTCCCCCGTCTCAGTTGAGCGGCTTCTCGAGCGTCACCAGATGATCGCGAAATCCGGCGCGGCGATAGAGGCGCATCGCGCCGACATTCGCCGCGAGGCTGGTGACCCGCAGCCAGCGCGCTCCCGCCTCGCGCGCCAGCCGCTCGCATTGCGCGATCATGAGCTGCCCGAGGCCCTCGCCGCGCAGCCGCGCATCGACATAGAGCTCGGCCAGATAGGCATAGCTGTAGGCGATCTCGTCGGGCTCGTCGTCCGAGGGGACGTCCTTCAAAAGGATCGCATAGCCGACCCACTCGTCCCGATCTTCCGCGATCAGCACCACGCCCTTGTGCGCCGCGCATTCGGCGAGCATGAGGTCGAGATACCAACGGCCGATGTCTTCCGGCGCATGCATGCGGTCGAACATGGGCCCGAGCGCCGCCTGCAGCCCGCGCATCAGCGTCAGCAGCCGCTCCTCCTCGCCCGCCCGCATCAACCGCATCGAGGGCACGGCATTCATTTGATGTCGCGGCTCCAGTTGCGGCGCGTGCGCTTGCCGCTCTTGGGCGGCTCGTCGCGATAGGGTACGCGGGCGCGCCGGTCGGTGTCGTAGAGCTCGCCGCCATAGTTGCGGTTGTAGACCTTGGCGGCGTCGATGCGCGGCTCGTAGTCCCAGGGATGGATGCGGCCCTTCAGATTGGCGTCCTGCACGAGGAGGCGCGCCTTCTGCGTGGCGATCACGTCGGCCTTGATCGCCGCGCTGTCCCAGCGTTTCGCCGCCTCCGCCGCGAACGCCTTGGCGGCCGCGGCATGGGCCTTGTCCGCCACGAGGTTCCTCGTCTCGTCGGGATCGGCGATGGTGTCGTAGAGCTGCGGCGGATCGCCCGCGGCGGTGATGTATTTGAGGTTGCCGCGCTTCAGCATGAAGACCGGCTCGGTCGTGCCCTCGGCCATGTATTCGCCGACCACCGTGTCGGACCAGCCCTTGTTCCGGCCTTCGGCGAGCGGAACGATGCTCGCGCCGGCGATCGGGGCGGCGAGCTCGGGCGGCTTGCCATCACTCGCGATGTCGACGAGCGTCGGCAGCATGTCGACGAGCGAGGCGTTCTCCTTGACGCGGCGCGGCTTCAGCCGGCCCGGCCACCTCATGATGAGCGGCACCCGCACCGAGCGCTCGAAGAACACCATCTTGAACCACAGGCCCCGCTCGCCGAGCATGTCGCCGTGATCGGCCGTCACGATGACGACCGTGTTGTCGGCGAGGCCGAGCCGCTCGAGCGGCGCCAGCACCTGGCCGATCAGCTCGTCGGCATAGGTGACCATCGAATAATAGCCGTGCCGCGCCCGGCGGACATGCTCCTCCGTCACCTCGTACTCGTCGCGGTCGTAGAGCTGCCACATCCGCCGCGAGAACGGGTCGCGCTTCTCCGGCGCGATCGGGCCGACGCGCGGCATGTCGATGTCGTCGTCGCGATAGCGGTCCCACAGGTGCCGCGGCGCGAGATAGGGATCGTGCGGGTGCATCAGCGACAGCGTCAGCATGAACGGCCGCTCGTCGTTGCTGCGTGCATGGTCCCACAGCCAGCGCGTGGCGTGCCAGGCCACCTCCTCGTCGTAGTCGATCTCCAGCGTGCGGTCGTAGGGCCCCGACTCGGTCACGCTCAGCATGTTGTGGAACCACCAGTGGATGCGATCGGGATCGAACCAGGTCGGTGTCCAGCCGTAGTCGCCCGGATAGATGTCGGTGGTGACGCGGTCCTCGAAGCCGTGGAGCTGGTCCGGACCGACGAAATGCATCTTGCCGGCAAGGCAGGTCCGGTAACCGGCATTGCGCAGGTAATGCGCGAAAGTCGGGATCGAGGAGGGGAACTCCGAGGCGTTGTCGTAGGCGCGGATGGCGGTGTTCGCCTGGCCCGTCATGAAGGAGAAGCGCGAGGGGCCGCACAATGCCGAATTGCAGTAGAAATTCTCGAACACGACGCCTTCATCGGCGAGCGCGGAGATGTTCGGCGTCTCAACGAGCTTGTGGCCATAGGCCCCGAGCGACTGGGGTGCGAGCTGGTCGAGCATGACCAGCACGATGTTCGGTTTCGACGCCCCGCCCGGTCTTCTAGCCATCGCCGCCTCCTTGCTCCAACGAGGCGCCCTTCTAGCCCCGATCGGAGCGTCGCGTAAGGGGGCGTCCGCGGAAGCGGGCACACCGATCAAGTGACGAGGTCGTCCAGTGAGGCGCGGCCCTTGACGGGGCCTGTCAGCCCTCGACGTCGCGGCGCAGCTTCACCTCCTCGTACTGGATGAACCAGCCGATCATCTGCCGCCACAGCGCTTCCACGAGCTCGGGCGGCAGGCCCTGGCTCTCGGCGCGGGCCCGCACCTTGTCGATCACCTGCTGATTGCGCCAGGGCACGTTCGCCTCCTGCCGCTCGCCGAGCTTGATCTGCCAGGCCCGCTCCACATAGCCGAACCGCTCGGCGATGCGATCGACCAGCGCCCGGTCGATCCGATCGATCTCGATCCGGACATCGTCGAGCGACCCGCAATCGGCCGGTGCCTTCAGCGCCTTCTCCACCTCGCCCATCCTCGTCTCCCTCGTCGGCTTCACTGGCCGAGCATGCGCCCGAGCCCGGCCACGGCCTTGCCCGCCGGCTTGCAGCCGGTCGGTGTCATTGCCTGGCTCGCCATGGCGCCGAGCACGCCCTCGGCACCCTTCTTCTTGGTCCGGCGGACATCGGTCGCCTTCTTCACGTCGACGCCGGCGACCTTGCTGCCGTCCTCGAGCGTGCAGCGCTCGAGGAAGCCGGCCGCGCCGGGCTCGACCGTCATCGGCCGCGCGACCAGCCGGCCGGCGAGGCCGGGATCGTCGGCCGCGAGGCGTGTGCGCGCCGCTTCGGTCATGGTTTCGACCGCGAGCGCCACCGTCTGGCCGGCGGGCTTGCGGGCCTTGCGCTCCTTCTTGCGCTTCTTCTTGTCTTTCCCGGCCTTCCCCTCGTCCTTGCCGCGGGCCGTCACCAGCTCGGGCGAAAGGCGCAGCGCGCCGATATCGACCGTCTCGCCGGGGCCGACGGTGAATGAGGCGAGCGCGTTCTGCCAGGCATCGCCCGTCCATGGCACCGAGCCGGGCGTGCCGTTCGGGCCGACATAGGACACGTTGAGGCCGTTGCGGCAGGCGTAGTGCACGATGCGGTAGGCACCCGGGTCGAGCTCGACCACCGCGAAGGCCTCGTCGCTGCCATAGGTGGTCGGCAGCACGGCGTCCGCCACCCGCCCGTAGCCGCCGTCCGTGAGATCGCGCGCGATCACCACATGCGCCTCTGCGCAGGCCAGCTCGGCGATCCCGCCCGACACCACCACCACGCCTTTCTGCGGCGCGCCGGAGATGGTGGCGGCGAGGCTCTGATAGGTCGGGAAGGAGGGCACCGCCGGCATCAGTGGCGCCGTATCGCCGGCGCAGCCCGTGAGTAGCGCGGTCGCGACGAGAGCGAGCGCCACCCCAACCGGACCGCGCCCGCGGTCCTGCCGGTGGTCACTGCTCCGGCTGTCACAGCGCCGGCTGTTGTCGCTCCGGCGGTCTTGCCGGCAAGCGGCAGACGCTGTCATCGTGCTCGCCTCGGCCAAACGAACCCCCGGGAAGGGCGCCGCCCCCCCCCCTCGAGGGTGACGGGAGCCCGAATCCTGAATTCGACGAGTCTACATGAGCGCATCGCCAGCTCAAGGCGCCGCGCCCCATGGCACTGCCCCAGCCTCGCCCGTCGGAGCCTCGCCCGTCCGAGCCTTGCCCCCCGCCATGGCCGCATGATGGCTGAGGGCGCTGCCGGTCAGCCCTTGCGGCCCTTGGCGGCCGGCTTGCCACCCTTGGCGTTGCCCGTTCCCTTGCCACCCCTGCCGGCGGACTTCGCCTTGCCCGCGCCATCGGACCGGGCCGCCGCATCGGCTGCGCTCGCCTTCGGCACCGCTCCGCCGGCCGACCTCCACCACCGCTCGCCCGGCGTGAAGCGCCCTGCCGCCCTTTCGATCACCGCGGCGCCGCGGAACAGCGTCTCCTCGTCGAAGGCGCGCCCGATGAGCTGCAGCCCGAGCGGTATGCCGGCCGGCGACAGACCCGCGGGCACCGAGATGCCGGGCAGCCCCGCCATGTTCACCGTCACCGTGAAGATGTCGTTCAGATACATCTGGATCGGATCGGCCGTCATGGCGCGCAAGGGAAAGGCGGCATTGGGTGTCGCCGGCGTCAGCAGCATGTCGACCTTGCCGAACGCCTCGTCGAAGTCGCGCTTGATCAGAGCACGCACCTTCTGCGCCTTGATGTAGTAGGCGTCGTAATAGCCCGCCGACAGCACATAGGTGCCGATCATGATACGCCGCTTGACCTCGTTGCCGAAGCCGGCCGCGCGCGAGTTCTCGTACATCTCGACGATGTCGCGGCCCGGCACGCGCAACCCATAGCGCACGCCGTCATAGCGGGCGAGGTTGGACGAGGCCTCGGCCGGCGCGACGATGTAATAGGCCGGCAGCGCGTATTTCGTGTGCGGCAGCGAAACCTCGCGGATCTTCGCGCCCGCCGCCTTCAGCCATTCGACGCCCTGGTGCCAGAGCGCCTCGATCTCGGCCGGCATGCCCTCCACGCGGTATTCCGCCGGGACCCCGATGGTGAGGCCTTTGACGCCCTGTCCGAGCACGGCCTCGTAGTCCGGCACCGGCTGGTCGACGCTGGTCGAATCCTTCGGATCGAAACTCGCCATGGCGCCGAGCATGATCGCGGCGTCGCGCACGTCGCGGGCGATCGGCCCGGCCTGGTCGAGCGATGAGGCGAAGGCGACGATGCCCCAGCGTGAGCAGCGCCCATAGGTCGGCTTGATGCCGACCGTGCCGGTGAGGGCCGCCGGCTGGCGGATCGAGCCGCCGGTGTCGGTCGCCGTCGCCGCCGCGCACAGATTGGCCGCGACCGCGGCCGCCGAGCCGCCCGACGAGCCCCCCGGCACGAGGTCGGCATTGCCGCCCTTTGCCCGCCATGGATTGACGACGGGCCCGTAATAGGAGGTCTCGTTCGACGAGCCCATGGCGAACTCGTCCATGTTGAGCTTGCCGAGCATGACGGCGCCGGCGTCCCAGAGATTCTGCGAGACGGTCGATTCATAGGGCGGCCGGAAGCCGTCGAGCACATGGCTGCAGGCCTGGGTATGCACGCCTTTGGTCGCGAACAGGTCCTTGATGCCGAGCGGGATACCCTCGAGCGGCCGGGTGCTGCCTTCGCCAAGACGCTTGTCGGATGCCGCGGCCATGGCACGGGCCGCCTCCGCTGTCACCGCCACATAGGTGTTCAGCGCCGGATTGGCTTCGGCGATGGCCGCGAGATAGGCCTCGGTCAGCTCGGCGGCCGAGAAGTCGCGGGATTTGAGGCCCTTGCGGGCCTCTGCGATGGTCAAGGCGGTAAGATCTGTCACTGTGTGCCCAGCAGCTTGTCGCAGTTGAAGATGTATTCGTCGTCGTCCGACTGCTCGCCGACCGAGACGCGCATCTGGTTGTCCTCGACGAGCTCGAAGGAAAGCTCGGAGGTCTCGGCTTCTCCCGTGCCCGGATCCTCGCACGAGAGCGTCGCCTTGTGGTGCGTCGCATCGACCTCGGCCGCGGAGGTGAAGCTGCAGGCCGCCTCCCAGCCATACCAGCCGGCGTTGTCGTAGTAGTCGGGTGCGAGATAGAGGTTCCAGCGCTCCGCCGGCAGATAGCGCAGCACCACGCAATCCTTGGCGGTCGCCCACTCGCCGTCGGTCAGGAAGTTCGCCGGTCCATCCTCCTCGGCCTCGGCGGACGGGGCCGCCGGCATGACGGTGGCGAGCATGGCGATGGCTGTGGCAGTCAGCACTCCGGCGACGATGCGCATCGGTCCCCCCAGGGAAAAGTGACGACGGACTACTCCACGACTTTCGGCACCACGAAGCAGTGATCGTCGCTCATCGGCGCGTTGGCGATGACGTCGTCGGCCTTGTCGCCGTCCGTCACCTGGTCCTCGCGCTGCCTGAGCTTCATGTCGACGATGCGCGACATCGGCGGCACGTCCGAGGTGTCCACCTCGTTGAGCTGCTCCACCCATTTGAGCATGGCGTTGAGCTCGCCCTTCAGATGCGTCGCCTCGTCCTCGCTGATCCTGAGGCGCGCGAGCCGGGCGATACGATGGACGGTCTTCTCGTCGACGGCCATGACTGCCACCTCTTCTCGGCGCCGCCGGCACCACCTCTTCTCGGCGCCTTCGGCACCACCTCTTCTCGGCGCCTTCGGCACCACCTCTTCTCGGCGCCTTCGGCACCACCTCTTCTCGGCGCCTTCGGCACCACCGGTCCGGCGCCCCCTGCCGGGTCGGCCGCAGGGGCGATCCCGGGGACTTGACGGATTCGGCCGAACTCTTAGCCTTTCGCCCCGCCACTCTGCAACATCGCTCGCCCGGGAACAGATCGGGGAGCCTATCCCCCGCCCCTCGACCGGAGACGACCATCATGACCGCCCTCAAGGAAGCGAGCCTGAGGTTCAAGGAGGCGGCCGCCGCCCTCGGCCTCGATGTCGAGATTACCGAGCATGCGGTCTCGAGCCGGACGGCGGAGGAGGCGGCGGCAGCTTGCGGCTGTGTGGTCGGCCAGATCGTCAAGTCGCTGGTGTTCAGGGGGGCAAAGAGCGGCACGCCCTATCTGCTGCTGGTCTCGGGAGCGAACAGGGTCGACCAGAAGGGGGTTGCCCGCACCATCGGCGAGCCGCTCGACCGCCCGGATGCCGACTATGTCCGGAAGTTGACCGGCTTTGCCATCGGCGGCATTCCCCCGCTCGGCCATCTGACGCCGATCCGCACCTATGTCGACGAGGACCTGCTCGCCCATCCGCTCGTCTGGGCGGCGGCCGGCACGCCCAACAGCGTCTTCCCGGTCGATCCGAGGCGTCTTGCCGATGCGGCCGGTGCGACCGTCGTCGCGGTCAAGCCCTGAGCCGCTCTCGCGAGCCTACGAGCCGTTGCGCTTGACGAGCGAGCTGAGATCCATCTCGCTGCGGCCCTCGCAGCGGTCGATCAGCTTGCGCGCCCGGTCGGACACGTCGTAGCCGACCACCAGCACCGGCCGCCGCTCGTCGATCGCGCCGTCGAGAAAGATGCCGCGGCGCGCGCGCTCGAGCCTCACCTCGCGGGCGCCGCTGATCTGATGGAGCCGGCCGATCGCCTCGTTCAGCCGCCAGAACTCGCGCGGCTGGTCGACGATGGACCGGCTGATCATCGCGCGCGTCGGGTCTGCGAGATAGTCGGAGAGGAATGCGTTGAAGCGGGGATCGCTGCCGTCGGCGATGCCGGCGAGCTCGAAGGCCGCCATCATCGTATCGCTGCGCCCGGCACAGGCGGGATCGACCGTGTCCTCGAGTGTCTTGGCGAAGAAGTCGGCGACGAGCGAGGGCATGGCGTCGTGCTCCTCGCCGAGGAACTCTTCCGCATAGGCGAGGCGGCTCTGATCCATGTCGCCACCGAGCGCCGCCTGCAGCGTCACGGCCGGCAGCGTCGCGGCGAGCGTCTCGGGCACGATCCACATCGAATATTCGACCGTATGCGTGCCGCGATAGCAGGCGAGCGCCCCGGTGCCGGCATCGCAGGTGCGGTCGACGGTGACGAACCGCTCCTCCATCCGGTCGTGCGCCTCGACGTCGATGTCGATCGGGCGGACCGGCGAGACGTCGTCGGGGAGCTCGACGCCGCGGAACACGCAAGCCGTCTTGTTGGTGCAGGCACCCGCCTTGCCCGCGACGTTCATGGCGACGAAGGGGCCGAGCATCCGCGCCCGCGACATCGGCGTCGCCGGCCGACCGGGCCCGTGCGAGCGGTAGCAGGTCTCCTCGACGCACAGCACCGGATCGGCGCCGGGACCGATGTCCCAATTGTGGCCGTTGGCCTTTTTCGGCTGCAGTTTCAGAAGGATGGTCACGGTCTCGGCGCTGGCGAGGGCCGGGCCGAGGCAGAGGCCGAAAAGAAGGGCGAGCGAGCTCAGGAGCGACGACAGTGTGCGGATCATGCCACGGTCCTTTCTCGAGAGTGTCGGCCCTGTCGATCGCACATGCGCCGCTCAGATCGAGCCGTTGCGGCCTTTGTCGGTCGAGGAGCCGGCGCGCGCCTTCCGGGGGCGGGGCACGCCATCGATGATCGCGATCGAGGGCTGGCGGTGTCGCCGCCCGCCTCCATGCAGCCGCATGGCACATGCGCTGAACGGCGTCGGCCGCGGCGAGGTTCCCTGAGTGTCTGGCTCCCTCGGCCTCGATCTGACCCTGTCTAGGCCCCGATTCCGGCGGAAAGAGGGTTTTCAGGTGAACCGTGCCTGAACGCCCGGAAGCAGCGCCGCGAGCGTCTCGCGATAGGTCGGATAGGCGAGCCGGACGCCGAGCTCCTCGCGGATCAGCCGGTTGGAGACCCGCTTGGATTCTCCATAGAAGCTGCGCGCCATCTCGCTCATCTCGGCCGCCTCGAAGGCGACTTCGGGTGGCGGCGGCAGGCCGAGCAGCCGCGCGGCGTGCAGCACCACGTCCTGGGGCGGCGCCGGCTCGTCGTCGGCGACATTGTAGACGGCCCCCGCGCGCGGCCGCGCCATCGAGGCCTCGAGCACCCGCGCGATGTCCTCGACATGGATGCGGTTGAAGATCTGCCCCGGTTTGACGATGCGCCGCGCCTTGCCCGAGAGCACGCCCTCGAGCTGGTTGCGGCCTGGACCATAGATGCCGGCGAGGCGGAAGATCTGCACGGCATGACCGGTGCGGCGGCCGAATTCGAGCCAGGCGGCCTCCGCCGCGACCCGCCGGCGCGCCCGTTCCGAGACCGGGCGCAGCTCCGAGCTCTCCGTCACCTCTCCGCCCTTGTGGTCGCCATAGACCCCGACCGTCGAGAGATAGCCGATCCAGGACAGCCGTCCGGCCGCCGCCAGATCGTCCTCGAGCACGCGCAGCACCGGATCGCCGCCCGCGTCGGGCGCCGGCGAGACGAGGACATGGCTCGCCTGCCGCACCGCCTCGCGCAGCTCCGCGTCGGCGGACTGCCCGTCGAAGAGATGGACACGGAACCCCTCGGCCGTGAGCAGCCGCGCCTTCTCGGGACTGCGGGTGGTGCCGGATACGGCGACGCCGGCAGCGTTCAGCCGCCTTGCGAGTGCGAGCGCCGAATAGCCGAGCCCGAAGGCCATGAGATCGCCGGGCATCTGGTCTGTCATCGGATCCTGTCCCTTGAACCTGTCGGGCCGACTTCGCCGTCATCGCCCGGTCCGCCTTCCGCCTGCCATTCCTCGCGCACCACGTCATCGCTCTCGCCCGGCAGCACCGCTTGGCGAAGCCGCGCGAGCTCGGATGCCGGCAAGAGCCGCGACAGCGCCCACACCGCAGCGCCCCGCACCAGCGCCGAAGGCGAGCCGAGCAATGTTCGTATCGCCGGCACCAGCGCCATGTCGCCCGAATTGCCCGCCGCGATCAGCACGTTGCGCAGGAAGCGCTGATGCCCGGTCCGCTTGACCGGGGTGCCGGCGAAGCGGGCGCGGAACGCCCCGTCGTCGAGGGCGAGGAGCTCGGCGAGCGGGGGATCGTCGGCCTCGGCCCGCAAGGTCAGCCGCTGCCCGCCCGCCTGTTTGGCGAACTTGTTCCACGGACAGATGGCGAGGCAATCGTCGCAGCCGAACACGCGATTGCCGATCGCGGGTCTGAGCTCGCGGGGGATCGGTCCCTTCAGCTCGATCGTCAGATAGGAGATGCAGCGCCGCGCGTCGAGCCGGTTGGGCGCGGGGAACGCCCCGGTCGGACAGATGTCGAGGCAGCGTCGGCACGAGCCGCAACGATCGCTCTCGGGCGCGTCGGCCGGCAGCTCGGCGGTCGTGTAGATGACGCCGATCAGGAACCACGAACCGAGCCCGCGCGAGACGAGATTGGTATGCCGGCCCTGCCAGCCGAGCCCGGCCGCGGCGGCGAGCGGCTTTTCCATGACGGGGGCGGTGTCGACGAACACCTTGACCTCGGCGCCGGACAGCTCGACCAGCCGCCGCGCCACCGCCTTCAGCCCCGACTTGACGACGTCGTGATAGTCGCGCCGCTTGGCATAGCCCGCGACGACCCCGTGCGAGCGCCGCTTCAGCGCCGCGAACGCGTCGCCCTCCCGCCCGTGGCTCATCGCCAGCACGATGACGGAGCGGACATCGGGCCAGAGCGCCTTCGGCGAGACCCGCCGCGCCAGCGTGTCGGCCATCCAGTCCATCTCGCCGAGATGCCCGCTCGCGATCGCCTCGGCAAGGCGCGCGCCGGCCTGCGGGATGGCATCGGGCGTCGTGACGCGGAGCGTCTCGAAGCCGCTCGCCTTCGCTGCCAGAACGAGCTCCGCCTTCAGCCGGTCGGGCGCCAGCGGCCCGCCCCGCCTCGACCTCGCCGTGGCATCGATGGCCATCGCCTCAGAAATCCGGGTCGGAATAGTGGATGGGCGGCGTCGGCGCCCCCGGCACACGCTCGGCAAGGATCGCCCTCACCGATGGCCGCGACTTCACCCGCGCGTACCAGCCGCGCGCCGCCCCAAGGGTCGACCAGTCGATCTCGCCGAGATAGTCCGCGCAGGAGACGTGTGCCGCCGCCGCGAAATCGGCATAGGTCACCTCCTCGCCGGCCAGCCATCGCCGCTGCGACGCCAGATGGTCGAGATAGCCGAGGTGATATTTGAGATTGGCCCTGACCGCCCGCAGATTGCCGGCATCGGGCGCGGTTCCGCCCGAGCCGCGCAACCGGCTGATGACCTTCTCCTCGAGGAGCGCGTCGGTCGCCTCCAGATGGAGCTTCCTGTGGAACCAGTCGACGAGCCGGCGCACCTCGGCCCGCTCCAGCCGGTTGCCCGGCAGCACCGGATTGCGGCCCTCGCCCCCCTCCTGGACGGCCGCGACCTCCTCGGCGAGATATTCCGAGATGGCATAGGCGCCGCACAGCACCTCGCCGCCGTCGAGCCGCATGACCGGCAGTTCTCCCGCCGGATTGAGCCTGAGGAACTCCGCCCGCCATTCCCAGGGCCGCTCGTCGAGAAGCGTGACCTCCCGCCTCAACTCGCCGAGCAGCATGCGGATCGAGCGGGAGAACGGGCAAAGACGGAACTGGGTCAGCGTCGGCATATCGGCGTCTCGCCTTGCGGCCCGTGAGTTGCTGAGTGGGAGACGGAAACGCGGCCGTCTGCCGGGCAGATCAGGACCATGACGGATCGAGCACCGCGCTGGCCCGTTCACATGCGGTCCGCAGGGCGGGGCGAATCTGGTCCTCGCCCGTCAGCCTACCCGATCGCCCGGCTGAGCGCACCGCTGCGAACGAGCGCTCCGGCGATCATGTCGATCTCGGCGCCGAGCGGCCGGTCATCGCCGATCGGTGGCGACACCTCCCTGACGAGACGGTGGACGCGCCCCAGCACCGGGGAGGGCGTCACGCCCGCAAGGTCGACCGCCTGGGCCGCGGCCAGAAGCTCGATGGCGGCGAGCCGGGCACCCTTCTCGACGATCTGCCGGAGGGCCTTTGCCGCGATCGGCGCATTGGTCTGGGCGTCCTCGACGCCATCGGCGTTGAGGCTCGGGAAGACCGGCGCGGGGCATGAGAGGTGGAGCGCCTCGGCGACCAGCGCCTCGGCGATCTTGAGAACGGGGGCGAAGGCATTGGTGTCGGCGCCCGGCCGCGCGAGAAACAGGGGCAGGTCCGACAGCCGCGGCGTCAGCAGCTTCGTCACACGGGCGTGGACGGCGACGAGGGTGGCGGCGATCGACCGCGAGACCGTCTCGAGGCCGAGGGCGAGGAGCGGCGGATAGTAGCCCCCCGACGACAGCACCCGCCCGTCCGCCAGCACCAGCGGATTGTCGCTCGACCCGTTGAGCTCGGCCTCGACCGGGCCCCGCGCGAAGGCGAGCGCGGCGGCAAGCGAGCCATGGATCTGCACGATGTTGCGGATGGAGACCGGATCCTGCAGGCGCCGGGCGGCCCCCGGGGCATGGAGCTGGCTGCCCTCGAGGATCACACCGAGACGGCCTGCCGCCTCGTCCTGACCGGGTGGCCGGCGGACCGCCAGCACATCCCGATCGAGCGGCGAGAGGTTGGCGCGGAAGGCCTCCATCGACAGCCCGGCCGCGGCAAGCAGGGCATCGGCGAGGCACGTCGCGTCGGCGAGGGCGAGCCCCGCGATCGCCGCCGTCAGGCTCGAATTGTTGGCGAGCACGAGGCCGTCCTTCGGCCCGAGCGGCGGAGGCGCGATGCCGGCCCGGGCCATCATCTCGCGCCCCGGGCCACGGCCACCGTCCACGCTCTCGATCTCGCCCTCCCCGATCAGCGCCAGACCAAGCGTCGCCATCCAGCACAGATCGGCGGCACCGATCGAGCCCGTCTCGGGAACGACCGGATGGAGCCCCGCTTCGATGCAGCGGGCCAAGTGCTCCGCGATGGCCGGCGAGGCGCCGGCCACGCCCTTCATGAGCGTGTTGAGGCGGACGATCATCGCCGCGCGGACGCATTCGCCGGGCAGGGGCGTGCCGACGGCATGGGCCCGTCCTCGCAGCGTGCGATAGGAGAACGCGGCGAGCTGGTCCGCCGACAGGCGCTCCGTGACGCGGGCGCCGAGGCCCGTCGTCAGGCCATAGACCGGCCGGTCCTCTGCGATCGCCCGCTCGACGGTCGCGCGCGCGGCGACCATCCGTGCGAGCCCGGCAGGCGCCATCGCAACCGCGCCCGGCGTCCGGCTGGCTGCGGCGAGCGTCTCGGGAGTGAGGCTTTCCCCATCGAGCAGCAGTCGAGCCTCGCCGCCGGCGACGCTCTTGCCCGGGCGACCGGCCGCCGCCTTCGGCCGCTGACCTGCCTTCGCCATCTCTTGCCTCCCTTTTCCGGTGCCGGGCCTGCGCTGAAATGCAGGACGGCGGGAGCATGCCCCCGCCGTCCGCCATCCTCAATCCTGAATGCCAGGCCGCCACCTATCGGGCAGCGGGCTCGCCCGATCGCGGCTCAGAACAGCCCCTCGATCTCGCCGTCCGCATTGAAGCGGATGATCTCGGTCGAAGGCACCTTGGGCAGGCCCGGCATGGTCATGATGTCGCCGGCGATCGCCACCACGAAGCCTGCCCCCGCCGACAGCCTCACCTCGCGGATGTTGACCGTGTGGCCGGTCGGCGCGCCGCGCGAATCCGGATTGGTCGAGAACGAGTACTGCGTCTTGGCCATGCAGATGGGCAGGTTGCCGAAGCCCGCCTGCTCCCAGGCCTCGAGCTGCTTCTTGACGCTGGAGTCCATCGTCACCGCCTCGGCGCGATAGATCCGCTTGGCGATCGTCTCGATCTTGGACGCGAGCGGCTGCTCGAGCTCGTAGAGCGGCTTGAAGTTGGAGGGCGTCGTCTCGATGATCCGCACGACCTTCTTGGCCAGCTCCTCGGTGCCCTCCGAGCCCTTCGCCCAGTGCTCGCACACCACCGCCTCGGCGCCCTGGATCGAGCAGAACTCCTTGATCGCCGCATGCTCGGCGTCGGTGTCGGAGATGAAGCGGTTGACCGCGACCACCACCGGCACGCCGAAGCCCTTCACGTTCTCGATGTGGCGGCCGAGATTGGCGAGGCCCTTGCGCAGCGCCTCGACATTCTCCGCGCCGAGCTGGTCCTTGGCGACGCCGCCATGCATCTTGAGGGCGCGCACGGTCGCGACGATGACAGCCGCGTCGGGCTTGAGGCCCGCCGCCCGGCACTTGATGTCGAAGAACTTCTCGGCACCGAGATCGGCGCCGAAGCCGGCCTCGGTCACGACATAGTCGGCGAGCTTCAGCGCCGTCTTGGTCGCCACCACCGAGTTGCAGCCATGGGCGATGTTGGCGAACGGGCCGCCATGGATGAAAGCCGGATTGTTCTCGAGCGTCTGCACGAGATTTGGTAGCACCGCCTGCTGCAGCAGCACCGCCATGGCGCCGTCGCCCTTCAGCTCCCTGGCGCGAACGGCGGTCTTGTCGCGGCGGTAGCCGACGATGATGTTGCCGATGCGCCGCTCCAGATCGGCGAGATCGTTGGAGAGGCAGAGGATCGCCATGACCTCGGAGGCGACCGTGATGTCGAAGCCGGTCTCGCGCGGGGCGCCGTTGGCGCCGCCACCGAGATTGACGACGATATGGCGGAGCGCCCGGTCGTTCATGTCGAGCACGCGACGCCAGGAGATCTTGCGCGGATCGAGGCCAAGCGCATTGCCGTAGAACATGTGGTTGTCGATCAGCGCGGCGAGCAGGTTGTGCGCCGAGGTGATCGCATGGAAGTCGCCGGTGAAGTGGAGGTTGATGTCCTCCATCGGCACGACCTGGGCATAGCCGCCGCCGGCGGCGCCGCCCTTGACGCCGAAGCAGGGCCCGAGCGAGGGCTCGCGCAGGCAGATCGCCGCCTTCTTGCCGATGCGGTTGAGGCCGTCGCCGAGGCCGACCGTGGTCGTCGTCTTGCCCTCGCCCGCCGGCGTCGGGCTGATGGCGGTGACGAGGATCAGCTTGCCGTCCGGCCGCGAGGCGAGCGACTTGATGAAATCGGCCGAAATCTTCGCCTTGTCGTGCCCATAGGGCTCCAGATGCTCCGCGCCGATCCCGAGCTTTGCGCCGATCTCCTGGATCGGTTTCTTCTTGGCTGCACGGGCGATCTCGATATCGCTTTTCACCATGGTACGTTTCCTCGGGCTTTCGTTCGGGAAAGTGGAATTTCGGGCGAGCCGGATTGGCCGCTGCGGCCGACCCCTCCGCAGCCGCTGGAAATAGACCCATGGGGTCGGGGAACCCCCGGCCGGACACGACACGATCTGGCCGGAAAACGACAGATTGGCCGGGGGCGGCACCAAGCATCGGCCCTTCTCGGCACGGTTTCTCTATGTTATGGATGATATTGTCGCTCCGGGAACGGGGTGTGGCGGAATCGGACAAGCCGGTGCCCGTCATGCCACGGGGAGCGCGACGAAGCGTTTTCCAAGGCATGTTCTGCCTTTGTCCGGGCGCGGTCCGGCAGGGCGCGTGGGCGGTCTGATGCAGCAGAAGCACGTGCCGTTGGCGCAGCACATCTATTTCCTGCTGACGCCCAAATTCTCCATGATCGCCTTCACCATGGCGATCGAGCCGATCCGTATCGCCAATCGCATGCTCGGTCAGCCCTATTTCCGCTGGGAGCTGGTCTCCACGGACGGCAGGCCGGTCAAGGCGAGCAACGGCGTCGCGGTCAATGTCGACAGCTCGATCGCATCGGTGCAGCGCGAATGCCTCGGGCCGACGCGCACCCGCATGGTGGTGGTCTGCGCGGGCATGGATGTCGAGGAATTCGGCGATCCGGCCGTCTTCGCCTGGCTCCGGCGCATGTATGCGCAGGGCGCGAGCCTGGCCGGCGTGTGCACCGGGGCCTGGGTGCTCGGCGCCGCCGGCCTCCTCTCCGAGCGGCGCTGCGCCATCCATTGGGAGAACCTGCCGGGCTTTGCCGAGCGTTTTCCCGATGCCGATGTCCGCTCGGTGCTGTTCGAGGCCGACCACAACATCTACACCTGCGCCGGCGGCACCGCCTCGCTCGACATGATGCTGCACCTGATCTCGGTCAGCCTCGGCGAGGATGTGGTGAACAAGGTCTGCGAGCAGTGCCTGATCGACCGGATCCGCCGGCCCGACGACCGCCAGCGCCTGCCGATCGGCGCCCGCGTCGGCGTGCAGAACCCTCGCCTGCTCGAGATCATCGAGCTGATGGAGGCCAATATCGCCGAGCCCCTGTCGCTCGCCGAGTTGTCGGATCTCACCGGCATCTCGCGCCGTCATGTCGAGCGGCTGTTCCGCCAGCATATGGGCCGCAGCCCGGCGCGCTATTATCTCGACGTGCGGCTGGAGCGCGCCCGGCGCCTCCTGCGCCATTCCAATTTGCCGATCGTCGAGGTGGCCATCGCCGCCGGCTTCGTCTCCGCCTCGCACTTCTCCAAGCGCTACCGCGAGCGCTACAAGGTCTCGCCCCAGGCCGACCGGCGCGAGTTCGACCCCTCGGCCCCCGCAACCGTCGACTAGCCGGCTGCCGGCCCCGTCCGCCCGTTGCGCGGCCGTCCGATGGCCCGTGCCCGCCGCATTCGCGAAAATGCCGTCCGTCCAACCATTTGCCTTGCGCCGATTGTCGGCCCGCGCGCGGGCGGCGCGAGCTTACGAAAGCGTAAGATCACGGCAAAGTGACCACCAGCTTTCTCCGCCATCTTCCTCTCGTGCCGGACGGGCCCCCGACCCGCCGGCCGCACTTGAGAGAAGTCGAGAGAGGACTGGAAAAAACATGAAGATGATCAAGAGCATCGCCGCCCTCGTCGCCGTCCCGGCCTGCGCCGCGATCGCCAGCGTCGCCCTCGCCAGCGATCCGGTCGACGGCGCCCATGTCGCCTATTTCCACAAGGCCCGCGTCTCGCTACGCGAGGCGGTGGCGACAGCCGAGGCCTCGGCCCACGGCCGGGCCTATGACGCGGCCGGCCATACGACCGACGGTGCGCACGCCTTCGACGTCGCCGTCGTGGTCGGCGAGAACGTCGTCTCGGTCAAGATCGACCCGGCGAGCGGCAAGGTGCTCGGCACGGCCGACGAGGGTCCGCTCGCCGCCGTGATGGATGCCGATGGCGACGAGCCGCTCGACATCTCCAAGCTCACCATGCCCCTCGAGAAGGCGATCGCCGCCGCCGAGGCGGGTGGCGGCGGACGCGCCATCGACGCCGAGTACAAGACCGATAGCGAAGGCGCCGATGCGGTGATCGAGATCACGCTCGCCCTCGCCGGTGGCAAGACCCGCATGATGAAGGTCGATCCGGCAAGCGGCGCCATCACCCGGGTATCCGACGCGGGCACCGCCGAGCCGGCCGGCACCATGGAAGTCAAGGTGGCCGACGACGACAGCGGCAAGGATGGCCAGGAATCGGGCGAGGGCAACGGCGACGAGGACATGGACGGCGACGGCGACTGAGTGGTGAGACCGCGCGGGACCGGCATCGCCGGTCCCGTCCCTCGGGGGCAGCCTTGTCTCGCATGCGTGCGGGCGAGGGCCTGCCCCCCGGCCTGTCCGCCCGACAGGCGCGCCGGCTATTGCGGAGGATCGCGATGAACGGGCATGCTGGAGACTGCCAGTGCGGTGGCCGGGCGGGATCGGCGGCCCTGGCGGGTGAAGGCTGGCAGCAGGGGCACGAGCCGGACATGCGCATCCTGGTCATCGAGGACGACCGCGAGACGGCCGACTACATCCAGCGCGGCCTGAAGGCCGAGGGCCACGCCGTCGACTGCATCGCCGAGGGCCGCGACGGCCTCCTGATGGCGACCACCGAGGCTTACGACCTCATCATCCTCGACCGCATGCTGCCCGGCCTCGACGGGCTGAAGATCATCAAGACCTTGCGCGGCAGCGGCAACGAGACGCCGGTCCTCTTCCTCACCTCGCTCGGCGGGGTCGACGATCGCGTCGCCGGCCTCGAGAGCGGCGGCGACGACTATGTGGTGAAGCCCTTCGCCTTCTCCGAGCTGCTCGCCCGCGTCAACGCCCTGTTGCGCCGGCCGCCGATGAAGGGCGAGGAGCCGGTTTTGCGCGTCGGCGATCTCGAGCTCGACCTCCTGCAGCGCACCGCCACCCGTGCCGGCCAGCGCATCGACCTGCAGCCGCGCGAGTTCCGCCTGCTCGAGGTGCTGATGCGCAACAAGGGGCGCGTGCTGACCCGCAACATGCTGCTCGAGCGGGTCTGGGACTTTCATTTCGATCCCAAGACCAGCGTCGTCGAGACCCATATCTCGCGGCTGCGCGCCAAGGTCGACAAGCCGTTCGAGCGCGAGCTGATCCGCACCGTTCGCGGCACCGGCTACTCGATCTCCGATGCGTGCTGATCTCGTCCGCAGCACCGCCTTCCGGCTCGCCGCGGCTTTCGCCGGCCTGTTCGCCTGCCTCGTCGTGCTGCTCTTCGCCGCCGTCTATCTGGAGACCAGCCGCGAGATCGAGAAGGCGTTGAACGCCCGCCTCCTCGACACCCGCGACCAGCTCGTCTCGATCGCCCGGCGGGGCGGCTTCGCCGAGCTCTCGCGCGTCGTGGCCGCCGCCTCCACCATCTATGGCGAGCCCGACGTCGCCTATCTGCTGCTCGATACGACGGGCCGGGTGATCGCCGGCAATCTGCGCTCCCAGCCGACCTTCGAAGGCACCCGGCTGATCGGCATATCCGAGCTTGCCGCGCCGCCGTCCGACGCTTCGCCCAACGACGGCTACCTGTCGGTCTGGGCAACCGTTCCGGGCGGTCGCCTTCTCGTCGGATTGGCCGACGAGGTCGTGCACGAGACCCAGGAGATCGTGATGAGCGGCCTCGTCTGGGGCCTCGGCGCGACGCTCGCCCTGTCCGTTCTGGCGGGTGTCTTCGTCGGCTGGCGCGCCCAGCGGCGCGTCGATGCCATCGCCTCGACGCTGGCCCTGGTCTCCAAGGGCGATCTCGCCCGGCGCGTTCCCCTCCTTGGCAATCGCGACGATCTCGACAAGGTCGGCGCCGAGATCAATGGCACGCTCGATCGCCTGAAGCACCTCTTCGACAGCCTCAACCGCCAGGCCGCCAACATCGCCCACGACCTGAAGAAGCCGCTCGGCCATCTGCGCCAGCGCCTCGAGCGGGTGCGGCGCGACCGGCTGTCGGCCGAGGAGACCGGCGAGATGCTCGATTCCTCGATCGAGGAGATCGACGCCATCGTCGAGACCTTCGAGGCATTGCTGCGCATCACCCAAATCGAGGCCGGCGCCGCCAAGTCGCGTTTCCGCGCCGTCGACCTGCGCGAGATGCTCGGCGATCTCGTCGAGACCTACAGCGTGGTCGCCGAGGACAGCGGTCACACCTTGACGGGAGATCTCGGGCCCGACGTCCCCGCCACGGTGAGTGGCGATCGGGAATTGCTCGTCCAGCTCTTCGTCAACCTGCTCGAGAACGCGATCCGGCACTGTCCGCCCGGCACCCCGATCGCGGTCGGCCTTGGTCGCGAGGGCGCGGACATCGCCGTTCGCATCGCCGATCGCGGCGCCGGCATCCCGCCCGAGGAGCACGAGCGGGTCTTCCAGCCGCTGTTCCGCCTCGAGCAGAGCCGGACGACGCCGGGCACCGGGCTCGGCCTCTCGCTCGTCAAGGCCATCGCCGAGCTGCATGGCGCCCGCATTGATCTTGCCGACAACCGCCCGGGCCTCGTCGTCAAGATCCGCCTGCCACCTGCCGGCGAGCCCCCGCGCCCGCTCGCCCGAACCGCCTGAGCCGGGCGCTGCCGGCCGCTCCCCCAAAGAAGACGAGAGGGGCTCCAGCCGGGGGGGCGTGGCGAGTGGCCGCGCAGGGGGCGACCGGCCGTTCCGCTTGACGGGGCGTCCGGCCGCCTCCCACATTCGGGCGCCCGGGGGCGGGTCGGCCGCAGGGCCGGTCCCCCGCACGGATGCGGCATCGGCGGCCCGTGCCATCAAACGGCCGGAGCCGCCCGCCAACAGGAACGGCCGCTCCGGCGGGCTCAACGCGCACGAACAGGCTTCATGACCGAACTCGTCCAGCAGATCGTCGACACGCTCGCCACCGATCCCTATCTCGCCGGGCTGATCGTCTTTCTCGTCGCGACCGGCGAGGCGGTGTTCATCCTCGGCTTCTTCGTGCCCTCGACGCCCATCCTGGTCGGCGCCGGCACGCTGATCGGCCTCGGCAAGCTGTCCTTCTGGCCGATTTTCCTGCTGACCTCGGTCGGCGCGGCGGTCGGCGATGCGATCTCCTATTGGATCGGCTGGTACTACAAGGACCGCCTGAAGACGGTCTGGCCGTTCTCGCGCTACGAATCCCTCGTCGTGCGTGGCGAGGCGTTCTTCCGCGACCACGGCGCCAAGAGCATCTTCCTCGGCCGCTTCGTGCCGGGCGTGAAGGCGGTCGTGCCGGGAATTGCCGGCATGATGAACATGAATCTCGCCCGCTTCACGATCATCAACGTGCTGTCGGCCTTCGTCTGGGCGGCCGCCCATATCCTGCCGGGCATACTCGCCGGCGCCGCCCTCGACGCCCTCGGTACCATCAGCACCCGCTTGGCCATTGCCGTCGCGCTCGTCCTCGGCCTGATCTTCGTCGCGGTGCTCGTCGTCCGATGGTTCCTGATCGCCATCCGTCCGCTGCTCGTCGGCAGCCACCGCCGGCTGGTCGCTTTCGCCAATCGCCACAACACGGCTTTCTCGCGCTGGTTCGCCCGCACCTTCGATGAGTCGAACCCCCGCACTGTCGGCATGATCGCCGCCACCGTCTCGATCATGGTCGGCATGCTCGGCCTCGTCTGGATCATCGACCAGATCGACGACGGCGGCCGGCTCGTGCGCATCGACCTCGCCATCCGCAACCTGTTCGAGAGCCTGCGCACGCCGCCCGGCGATGCCGCGATGGTGCTCGTCACCATGCTGGGCGATGCCCCCGTCACCACCGCCGTGGCGGCGAGCGTCGTCATCTGGCTGATCTGGCACGATGCCTGGGCCCGTGTGGTCGGCTTCCTCACCGCCATGATCTCGGCCAGCCTGTTCGTGCCGCTCCTGAAACTCCTGCTCGAGCGCAGCCGGCCGATCGAGATCTATGCGGGGGCGGAGATCTATGCCTTTCCGAGCGGCCACGCGACGATCAACGCGGTGCTCTACGGCATCATCGCCCTGATGGTCGCCCACGACCGCTCGCTCGGCGTCAAGGCGCTGGTCTTCTCGGTCGCGACGGGTTTCGTGACGCTGATCAGCCTGTCGCGCGTCTATCTGGGCGCCCACTGGGCCTCCGACGTCATCGGCGGCATGCTGTTCGGCATGGCGATCGCCGCCGCCTTCGCCTTCGTCTTCGGCCATGTGCCTGGCATCAAACGCAATCTCGCCCGTCTCGCATTGGTCACCATCGGCATGGTGGCGGCGGCCGGCTCCTGGCATATCGCGGCCCATTTCGACCAGTCCTTCGCCCGTTACAGGGTGCAGCCGACGCCCCAGGTGATGGCCGAGGCCACCTGGCTCGACCAGACCTGGTCGGGTGTCGCATCGAACCGCATCGATCTCGGCGGTCTCGACAAGGAGCCGCTGATCCTGCAATGGGCGGGCCCCGTCGGTCCGCTCGCGGAGCGCTTCCTGAAGGACGGTTGGTTCGAGCCGGTCGGCTGGTCGATCGTCTCGGCGGGGACCTATGTCTCGGGCTCGGCGCGGACCGACGAATTGCCGGTGCTGCCGCGCTTCCATGTCGGCCGCGAGCCGATCCTGACCCTCGTCAAGCGCGACGGCGAGGCCCCCGATACCGCCCGCTGGGTGCTGCGCGTCTGGCCGTCCGGGCTCATCGTCAGCGACGGCCAAGGCACCCGCCATCCCCTGCTCGTCGGCGCGATCGTCAAGGAGCGGCTGAAGCATCCGCTCGGCCAGGTCTCGGTCTCGGCCTGGGACCGCCGCGAGCGCTTCCCGCTGTCGGCCCTCGAGGCCATCCTGCCCGATACGGTCGAGCGGCTGCGCCCGGCGAGCGGGCGCCGGCCGGCCATCAACCTCTTGCTGGGGCCGCTCAAGCCCTGACGCCCGGCCCGCGCGCCGAGCCGGCCCGCACCGGCTGTGAGGCCTGACGCAACATGTCCTCGCCGTGGTGGCGGTCGCGCTCTTATGTCCTGCCGCCGGTCCGCCGCAATCCTCTGTCATGCCCCCGCCGGATCGCACCGGAGTGCGGCATCCGCCGGCCCGGTAGGCATGTCTGGCACTCGTGCGGCGGGAGTGCCAGTTGGCTCTTGACAGCCACAGCCTGGCGGATTATCTCCCTCGCCATCTGCTAGCACTCACTTGAAGCGAGTGCCAGCAGGCACCCCTCACATCGGGCTCGCCCGGCTCCCGCCCGGGAGCAGGTGACGAGCCGACCGAAACCGGAGAGAACCCCATGAAGTTCCGTCCGCTGCACGATCGCGTGGTCGTCAAGCGCGTCCAGGAGGACACCAAGACCGCCGGCGGCATCATCATTCCCGACTCGGCGACCGAGAAGCCGATGCAGGGCGAGGTGATCGCGGTGGGGCCGGGCGCCCGCAACGAGGACGGCGAGCGCATCACCCTCGACGTCAAGGCCGGCGACATCGTGCTGTTCGGCAAGTGGTCGGGCACCGAGGTCAAGATCGACGGCCAGGAGCTCCTGATCATGAAGGAGTCCGACATCATGGGCGTGATCGAGGGCAAGGCGTCGTCCAAGAAGGCGGCCTGATCCCGAGCCGATCGCATCCGGCCCCGGGCCAACCCCCCGCACGGCGGTCCGGAAGCGCTGTCAATCCAGTTCCGACAATCAAAGAAAGCTGAGGAGCCAAAGACATGGCTGCCAAGGAAGTCCGTTTCTCGACCGACGCCCGTGAGCGCATCCTGCGCGGCGTCGACGTTCTCTCCAACGCCGTGAAGGTGACGCTCGGTCCCAAGGGCCGCAACGTCGTCATCGAGAAGTCGTTCGGTGCGCCGCGCACCACCAAGGACGGCGTCACGGTCGCCAAGGAGATCGAGCTCGAGGACAAGTTCGAGAACATGGGCGCGCAGATGGTCCGCGAGGCCGCGTCCAAGACCAACGACGCCGCCGGCGACGGCACGACGACGGCCTGCGTCCTCACCCAGGCGATCGTCCGCGAGGGCATGAAGGCGGTTGCCGCCGGCATGAACCCGATGGATCTGAAGCGCGGCATCGACAAGGCCGTCGCCCAGGTCATCGCCGACATCAAGTCGCGCGCCAAGAAGGTCGCCAACTCCTCCGAGATCGCCCAGGTCGGCACCATCTCGGCCAATGGCGACAGCTCGATCGGCAAGATGATCGCCGAGGCGATGCAGAAGGTCGGCAACGAGGGCGTCATCACGGTCGAGGAGGCCAAGAGCCTCGACAGCGAGCTCGACGTCGTCGAGGGCATGCAGTTCGACCGCGGCTATCTCTCGCCCTACTTCATCACCAACGCCGACAAGATGCTCTGCGAGCTGGATGATCCCTACATCCTCATCCACGAGAAGAAGCTGTCGGGCCTGCAGCCCATGCTGCCCCTGCTCGAGGCCGTGGTGCAGACCGGCAAGCCGCTCCTCATCATTGCCGAGGATGTCGAGGGCGAGGCACTCGCCACCCTCGTGGTCAACAAGCTGCGCGGCGGCCTGAAGGTCGCGGCCGTGAAGGCGCCGGGCTTCGGCGACCGTCGCAAGGCCATGCTGCAGGACATCGCCATCCTGACCGGCGGCGAGATGATCGCCGAGGACCTCGGCATCAAGCTCGAGAACGTCACGATCAACATGCTCGGCCGGGCCAAGAAGGTCTCGATCGACAAGGACAACTCGACGATCGTCGACGGCTCGGGCAAGAAGAAGGACATCGAGGCCCGCGTCAGCCAGATCAAGGCCCAGATCGAGGAGACGACCTCCGACTATGATCGCGAGAAGCTGCAGGAGCGGCTGGCGAAGCTCGCCGGCGGCGTTGCGGTGATCAAGGTCGGCGGCGCCACCGAGGTCGAGGTCAAGGAGAAGAAGGACCGTGTCGACGACGCCCTCAACGCCACCCGCGCGGCGGTCGAGGAAGGCATCGTTCCCGGCGGCGGCGTGGCGCTTCTCAAGGCGACCAAGGCCATCACCGTGAAGGGCGACAACGAGGACCAGGAAGCCGGCATCAACATCGTCCGCCGCGCGCTCCAGGCCCCCATCCGGCAGATCTCGCAGAATGCCGGCGTCGAGGGTTCGATCGTGGTCGGCAAGGTGCTGGAATCGAAGGCCGGCAATTTCGGCTACGACGCCCAGAACGACGAGTATGTCGACATGGTCGAGAAGGGCATCATCGACCCTGCCAGGTCGTGCGCACGGCGCTGCAGGATGCGTCCTCGATCGCCGGCCTGCTCGTCACCACCGAGGCCGGTGTCGCCGAGGCCCCAAGAAGAAGGAGGCCGGTGGCCATAGCCATGGCGGCATGGGCGGCATGGGTGGCATGGGCGGCATGGACGACATGATGTAAGCGTCGGTCACCCCGATCCTCAGACGACACAAGCCGCCCGGGAGCGATCCCGGGGCGGTTTCTTGGACCGTCCCTGGCGCCCTTCCGGCAAGGCATGTCTTGTGCGAGGGTGGGGATGGCTGCCGGTTGGCCGTGGGTTCGCGATTGCATGCGAGCTGAACCCGCTGCAGAGCGATGTCCGCACCGGCGGCTCGACTGGGATGGTCGGCTCGACGCCACGAGACGCGGCGTCGCCTGAACCTCAGCCGATGCCGAGCGCGGCCTTCAAGGGGCCGAGATGCGCCTCGTAGCGGCGCCACTGCGCGACGGAGTCGCGGTAGATCGGCTGGCGGACCTGTGTCGTGCTGATCGTCATGACGACATTGCCGGCCCGGTGGAAGTCGAGGCAGGCATCGTTCCACTCCAGTCCGCAATGGGCGATCAGCCGCCGCGTCTCGCCCTCCTGGTCGGCGATCAGCCGTTCGTAGTCGAGATCGTAGACGAAGCCCGGCAGCACCTCGCTCCAATGCGCCATGAGGTCCTGATAGAGGCGGTGGCGATGGCCGAGCTCGGCGAGGTCGCAGGCATATTGATGGCCGACCGCGAAAAAGTTCTTGTAGATCGACAGGCAGTTGTCGAGCGGATCGCGCCGGCAGTGGATCACCACGGCATTGGGCAGCATGGCGCGTATCAGCCCGACCCGCTCGAAATTCTGCGGCATCTTGTCGGTGAAGCGCTGGCGTGAACCGTGCCGGCGCCAGATCCGCTCCATATAGGCGCGACCGAGGCCTTCCAGACCCGCCCCATCGAGCGACGCGATCGTCTCGGGATAGACGATCTGATTGCGGCCATGCCCGGCGAGCACCATGACCGCGCCAAGATCGGTGAGTTCGCCTGCGCCCCGCACATCCGGATGGCTGGCGATGATCTGCTCTGTCAGCGTCGTGCCCGAGCGCGGCATGCCGAGCACGAAGATCGGCCGCGCATCGGCGAGCCCCGCTCCGGCGGTCCTTGCAAAGAAGTCGCGCGTGAAGACCTGTCTGATCCGGGCGAAATAATCGGCCGCGATCTCGGTCGAATAGTCGAATGTCTTGCGCTGCAGGCCGTTCGCCTCGCTGAGATAGCGGAACGCCCGGTCGTGGTCGCCAAGCTGCTCGAACACGCGCGCGAGCGCAAAGCCGAGCTCCATGCGCTGGCCGTCCTCCATCGCCTCGTTGTCATAGCGGGCGACGAGGTGCTCGATCTCGGGCGTCATCGACCGGTGCCGCTCGGCAAAGACGAGATGGCGGATGGTCCTCGTATCCTCTGGATCGAGCGCGAGCGCGGCGCGATAGGCCGCGACCGCCTCGGCCTTCCGGTCGGCGGCGAGTAAGGTTTCGCCGAGCTGGCAATGCGTGACGACGTCCCCCGGGGCGACCTCGAGCGCGCGCCGCCGTGCGGCGAGTGCATTCTCGACATTGCCATAGGCCGTCAGCACCATGGCGACGACGCTGTGGGCCTCGACGATCGACGGGTCGAGCCGGATCATCTCCCGCGCCGTCTCGAGGGCCTCGTCGAGCAGGCCGAGATCGGTCTGGGCCTTGCTCAGCGACAGAAGCGTGGCGAGATCGGCCGGATCGAGCCGCCGCGCCCGCTCGAGCAACGGCAGGGCGTCGCGGGTCCGCTCCAGGCGACACAACACGCCCGACAGCCCGCGCAACGTCTCCCCGTCGTCGGGCGCGATCTTGAAGGCCGCCTCGAAAGCGCCGAGCGCCTCGTTCGGCTCGCCCTTCTCCTCGAGTGCCCGGCCGAGATTGGTGAGCGCCGGCAGGTAGCGCGGGTCCCGCCCGATGGCGCGCCGGTAGGCGGCGACCGCCTCGTCGAGACGCTGAAGCGCGCGCAGCGCATTGCCGAGATTGGTCAGCACCATCGGCGAATCGGGCGAAATCTCCCCCGCCGTGGTCAGCACCTGCAGCGCCTCGGCCGCCTCGTCCCTGTCGGTCAGCGCGATGCCGAGATTGTTGAGGATGCCGGGATTTCGCGGCTCGATGGCGAGCGCCCGGCGATAGCTGGCGATCGCCTCGTCGATCCGGCCGCTCGCCTTGTAGGCGCGGCCGAGATTGCTGAGCGCGAGCGCGTTGCGGCCGTTGGCGGCGATCGAGCGGGATATCAGCTTGACGGCATCGGGCGGGCTGCCGCTGTCGAGCGCGACGAGCCCCATCAGGTGGTTGGCGTCGGCATTCGACGGGTGGCTGCCGAGGATGCGCTTCAGCTCCTTCTGCGCCCCCTTGAGGTCGCCGGCATTGTAGCGGGCAATGGCCGACTTCAACGCTGGCGGATTGGTGGCTCCGGGCAGCCTTGCCATGGCTCGCGGCCTCGCTGGGGTAATGTCAGGGCCGCGACCCGGTCACGGCCGCAGACGGCGGCAGGTTGGGCGCCGGTCAGCGGCGGCTCGACTTCTCGCGCAGCCGGACGACCACCTCGATCCGCGTGATCTCCATGCCCTCGGGAGCGTCGGGCACGCCGATCACCTCCATCTGATCGTGCGGCACGTCGATGATCGTCCCGTCGCGCTCGGAATAGAAATGATGGTGCGGACCGGTATTGGTGTCGAAATAGGTCTTGGAGCCGTCGACCGGGACCGGGCGCAGCAGCCCCGCCTCGGTGAACTGATGAAGCGTATTGTAGATCGTCGCCAGCGAGACCGGGATGTCCTCGGCGGCCGCTTCGATCTGCAGCCGCTCGGCCGTCACATGCCGGTGCGGTCCACCGAACAGGAGCTGGCCGAGCGCGAGCCGCTGCCGCGTCGGCCTCAGTCCCGCCTGGACCAGCAGGCGGCGCACCTGGCTCGGCGCCTTCAACGCGTGGCCATGTTGGTCGCTCAAAGCTCGCTTCCTCGTCGTTCCCGATGGCCGCATCTGCGCGGCGCGTGCCATTCCGACCGCGACCGGCCACCGCCAGGCGACCGGTGGGCACGGCCCCGCATGACATGCCAGCCCATGATGGCGCAAATATAGAAGCGGTCGCGGATTCCGGCAACCCGTCGCCTCCCCTCGCCTCCGTGTCATGGCGGCACAGCATGGGTCCGGGACGATCGCCGCTGCAGCATCGAGGGCCACGCCCGACCACGCCGGCGCGCCCCATCATATCGAGCGGACTTTTGATGCCATGCCGAGTGTGTTAAGCGATTGGGTCGGCGGAGCCGCGCTCCGCAGGGGAGGGACGGGTGCGTCCAGGGACGTGCCTCGTAAGTAGAACGGGGTGTCGATGAAGACGGATGGTCATGGCTGAGCGTCGCGCGAGCTACGAGTATGAGGACCTGCTGGCCTGCGGGCGCGGCGAGTTGTTCGGTCCCGGCAACGCGCAGCTGCCGCTGCCGCCGATGCTGATGTTCGACCGCATTGCCCGGATCGAGGAGAGCGGCGGCGAGCATGGCAAGGGCACGATCGTCGCCGAATACGAGATCAAGCCGGACCATTGGTATTTCGGCTGTCATTTCAAGGGCGACCCGGTGATGCCGGGCTGCCTCGGCCTCGATGCCCTCTGGCAGCTCACCGGCTTCTTCCTCGGCTGGCTCGGTGCGCCGGGCCGCGGCCGCGCGCTCGGCGTCGGCGAGGTGAAGTTCACCGGCATGGTGGTGCCGACGACCCGCCGCGTCGAGTATGTGATCGACATGAAACGGGTCATTCTGCGAAAGCTGAAGCTCGGCATCGGCGATGGCGTGATGAAGGCGGACGGCGAGGTCATCTACGTCGCCAAGGACCTGAGGGTCGGGCTGTTCGAGGCTGGCAGCGAGGGCGCGCTCGGCTGAGCGCGAGGGGGGCGGCAGCGGGTGTTGGACCGGTATCCTGGCGCCCGGCTGCGGGCGATTGAGCCAGGTACCGCTCCGCCTTGCGGTCGGATCGCAAGGCCGACCGACGGGGCCCGGGGCCCTGTCGCGATCAAGACGAGGATTGGAATCGAATGAGACGCGTGGTCGTGACCGGCATGGGGATCGTGTCCTCCATCGGCAACAATGCCCAGGAGGTGACGGCGTCGCTGCGCGAGGCGCGCTCGGGCATTCGCAAGTCCGACCGCTATGCCGAGCTCGGCTTCCGCTGCCAGGTCCATGGCGAGCCCCAGCTCGACTGGGAGGCGATGATCGATCGCAAGGTGCGTCGGTTCATGGCCGCCGGCTCGGCCTGGAACTATATCGCCATGCAGCAGGCGATCCAGGATGCGGGGCTGGAGAAGAAGGACGTCTCCAACGAGCGTACCGGTATCGTCATGGGCTCGGGCGGTCCCTCGACCTCGACCATCGTCGCGGCCGCCGACACCACCCGTACCAAGGGACCAAAGAAGGTCGGACCCTTCGAGGTGCCGAAGGCCATGTCCTCGACCGCCTCCGCGACCCTCGCCACGCCCTTCCAGATCCACGGCGTCAACTATTCCATCTCCTCGGCCTGCGCGACCTCGTCCCACTGCATCGGCAACTCGGCCGAGCTCATCCAGTGGGGCAAGCAGGACGTCATGTTCGCCGGCGGCAGCGAGGAGCTCGATTGGACGCTGTCGGTGCTGTTCGATTCCATGCAGGCCATGTCGTCCCGCTTCAACGACACACCCGACAAGGCGAGCCGTGCCTATGACGTGAACCGCGACGGCTTCGTCATCGCCGGCGGCGCCGGCGTGCTCGTCCTCGAGGAGCTGGAGCACGCCAAGGCCCGTGGCGCCCGCATCTATGCCGAGGTCGCCGGCTATGGCGCCACCTCCGACGGGCACGACATGGTGGCCCCCTCGGGCGAAGGCGCCGCGCGCTGCATGCGTCTCGCCATGAAGGGCCTCGACGGCCGTGGTCTCGGCTGCCCGGTCGACTACATCAACCCGCACGCCACCTCGACGCCGATCGGCGACCTGAAGGAGATCGAGGCGATCCGCGAGGTGTTCGGCGAGAAGGTGCCGCCGATCTCGGCCACCAAGTCGCTGACCGGTCACTCCCTCGGCGCCGCCGGCGTCCAGGAGGCGATCTACTCGCTCCTCATGATGTCGAACGGCTTCATCGCCGAATCGGCCAATATCGAGGAGCTCGATCCCGCTTTCGCCGACATGCCGATCGCCCGCAAGCGCCAGGACGGCGTCGATCTCGATTGCGTGATGTCGAACAGCTTCGGCTTCGGCGGCACCAACGCGACGCTTGTTTTCCGCCGTTACGAAGCGTGATTTCGCGGGCCGGGCGAAACACTGCATAAGTTTTGTTGGATGCCCTTTTTTGGTCCGCCGCGGACCGGGCGCCGGGGGCAGGAGAGAGCATCAGATGAGCGAAGTCGACATCGCCGTTCCCGGGCCGCTGATGGCGGGCAAGCGTGGCCTTGTCATGGGCGTCGCCAATGATCGCTCGATCGCCTGGGGCATCGCCCGGGTGCTGGCCGGCCAAGGGGCAAAACTCGCCTTCACGTACCAGGGCGACGCCTTCGGCCGGCGCGCCATTCCGCTCGCACAATCGGTCGGCGCCGAGGTGATCGAGAGCTGCGACGTCATGGACCTCGCCTCGGTCGACCGCGTCTTCGAGGCGATCGCCCGCACCTGGGGCTCGCTCGATTTCGTCGTCCACGCGCTCGCTTTCTCCGACCGCAACGAGCTGCGCGGCCGCTACGCCGACACCAGCCGCGCCAATTTCCAGCAGACCATGGTGATCTCCTGCTTCTCCTTCACCGAGATCGCCAAGCGCGCCGCCGCCCTGATGCCGAACGGCGGCTCGATGATCACCCTGACCTATGGCGGGGCGACGCGCGTGGTGCCGAGCTACAATGTCATGGGCGTCGCCAAGGCCGCGCTCGAGGCCAGCGTTCGCTATCTCGCCGCCGATTTCGGGCCGCAGGGCGTCCGGGTCAATGCGCTGTCGGCCGGGCCGATGCGCACGCTCGCCGGCGCTGGTGTCTCCGATGCGCGCACCATCTTCAACTACCAGAAGGACCACAGCCCGCTGCGTCGCACGCCGACGCTGGACGAGGTCGGCGGGGCGGCCCTCTATCTGCTCTCGCCGATGTCGGGTGCCGTCACCGGCGAGGTCCATTTCGTCGATTGCGGCTACTCGACCCTCGCCATGCCCTCGCTCGACGAGCTGAAGACGCTCGAGGCCGATGCCGAGGCCGTGGGCCGCACCCGCGCCGCCGACGCGGCGGAGTAGACGCCCCCCGCACCCGTCACGATGCTTTGGCCCGATCGCAGGACCAGTTCGCCGGACGGAAGCCGGGCCGGGTGACCGCACGCGCACTCATGAACCGGCGGCGTTCCCGCGCCTCGCCCGGCCGCATGCCTCCCCTGACCCTCGCACGGCCGCAGCGGCTTTGACGCCCGCCCGCCCGCGTGCTCAATTCCCCCGGCCGTCGACACGGCCCGGGAGACGCCACGCGGTCGTGGCCATGCGGGGGCATCACATGGACAGCTACGACTACATCGTCATCGGCGCCGGCTCGGCCGGCTGCGTGCTCGCCAACCGCCTGAGCGCGAGCGGCCGCCATCACGTGCTGCTGATCGAGGCCGGCCCCGTCGACCGCAACATCTGGATCCATGTCCCGCTCGGCTATGCCAAGCTCTTCAAGAACCGCCGCCTCAACTGGATGTACGAGACCGAGCCCGAGCCCGAGCTGAAGGGACGCAAGGTCTTCCAGCCGCGCGGCCGGGTGCTCGGCGGCTCCTCGGCCATCAACGGCCTCATCTACATCCGCGGCCAGCGCGAGGATTTCGATCATTGGCGCCAGCTCGGCAACGAGGGCTGGTCCTATGACGACGTGCTCCCCTATTTCCGTCGCGCCGAGAACCAGGAGCGCGGCGCCGACGCGTTCCACGGCGTCGGCGGGCCGCTCTCGGTATCTGACGCCCGCGACCGCGATCCGCTGATCGAGGCCTTCATCGACGCCTGCGAGGCCGAAGGCATCCCCCGCAATCCCGATTTCAACGGCGCCACCCAGGAGGGCGCCGGCTACTTCCAGACCACATCGCGCAACGGCCGGCGCTGCTCGACGGCGGTCGGCTATCTGCGGCCGGCCGAGCGTCGCCCCAACCTCACCATCGAGACCGACGCCCCGGTCGAGGCGATCACCTTCGCGGGCACGCGTGCGACCGGCGTCAGATATCGCAAGGGCGGTGAGGTCAGGACCGCGACGGCGCGGGGCGAGATCATTCTCTCGGCGGGCGCCATCGCCTCGCCGCAGCTGCTCGAGCTGTCCGGCATCGGTGACGGCCGCCGCCTGCAGAAGCTCGGCATTCCCGTCGTCGCCGATCGACCCGCCGTCGGCGAGAATCTCAAGGACCATTTCCAGGTCCGCATCGTCATGGAGGCGTCGCGCCCGATCACCATCAACGACAAGGTCAACAATCTCGTCCGCCGCGCCGGCGTCGGCCTCGACTATCTCATCCGCCGTCGCGGTCCCCTCGCCATCAGCGCCGGCGCCGCCGCCTGCTTCTTCCGCACGCGCCCCGAGCTCGCCTCCCCCGACATCCAGGTCCATTTCATCCAGTTCAGCACCGACAGGATGGGCGAGGCGCTGCATCCCTTTTCCGGCTTCACCGCCTCCGTCTGCCAGCTCCGCCCCGAGAGCACGGGCGCCGTCCACGCCCGCACGCCTCGCCCCGGCGATCCGCCCGAGATCCGCGTCAACTATCTCTCGACCGGGCTCGACCGGCAGACCAATGTCGACGCTCTGAAGAAGCTGCGGGCGATCCTCCACGCCGCCCCGATGAAGCCGCTCGTTCGCCGCGAAGTCTATCCCGGCCCTGAGGTGAGGAGCGACGAGGATCTGCTCGACTATGCCCGCACGGTCGGCTCGACGATCTACCACCCGACCTGCACCTGCATCATGGGTCGCGGCGAGCGCGCCGTCGTGACGCCGGACCTGAAGGTGATCGGCGTCTCGGGCCTGCGCATCGCCGACGGCTCGGTGATGCCGAGCCTCGTCTCCGGCAACTCCAACGCCGCCATCGTCATGATCGGCGAGAAAGCCGCCGACCTGATCCTCGCCGAGGCCCGTTGAGATGGGTGGGTGGCATTCCCGCCGCTTCCCGCCTGACAACGGCCACTTCGTCCCGCTAATGTCGCTGCCATGATCGGGCTATTCGATTCGGGACATGGCGGGCTGACGGTTCTGGCGGCGCTGGTGGCGCGCTATCCGGACATCGCTTTCGTCTATCTCGGCGACCACGCCAACGTGCCCTATGGCAACCGCCCCTCCGAGGAGATCGTCGATCTGACGCGGGCCGGCGTCGTCTCGCTCTTCGGGCGCGGCTGCCGGCTCGTCGTGCTCGCCTGCAACACGGCGACGGCGGTTGCGGCCCGCACCCTCCAGCGCGACTGGCTGCCCCTCACCGCCTATGCCGGAAGTCACAATGTCATCGGCATCATCGCCCCGACCGTCGAGGCGGCGACCCAGACGCCCTGGGCCGTGACGACCCCCCAGTATCCCCAGAAATACAACACCGACCTCATCGCCGTATTCGGCACGCGCCGCACCGTCGGCTCCGGCGTCTACCCCGAGGAGATCCGCAAGCGCTGTCCGAAGGTCGAGGTCGTCCAGCAGGCCTGCCCCGATCTTGCCGGCGCCATCGAGGCCGGCTGGCCCGAGGCCGAGCTCGAACACATGGTTGCGGCCTATGTCGGGGAGCTGATGGCGGCGACGGGCGGGCGGCCGCCGCACCGCGCCATCCTCGGCTGCACGCATTTTCCGCTGGTGGAGCACCTGTTCCGCCGGCACCTGCCGCCCTTCACGCGGCTCCTCGGCCAGCCTGCCATCGTCGCCGACAGCCTGGAGGATTACCTCCAGCGCCATCCGCGTTATCGCGGCGTCACCGAGGCCGGGCACCGTCCGCTGGTGCTGACGACGGGAGCGGCCGCCGAGATCGATCCGGCCGTCCGCCGCTTCTGGCCCGATCATCCCCCCTTCGACATGAAGGCGCTCGCCGAGATGGCGTGAGGCGCGAGGGGCTGACCGGCCGGCTGTTCACCCGAATGCTGCCGGGCGCCATTGATCCGCCGCGTCGAGGCGGCTTCGAGAGGTCCCCCCAGTTGGTCGTGTCGGAAAGACGGCCTCCCCCCGATCCCCGTCACCGTTTGCCTTGATGGCGCGCAGCCCACGATCCGAGACCACTCCGCCCCCTCCGCTTCCCCGGACGGCCAGAGGCCGGGCCGGGGGCGAGGTGCCCCGCGGCTCGGGCTCGGCTGCTCGCACCCCACTTGCCGGCTCTCATCCTGCCCGCAGCCCCTGGGTCCCGGCTCTCCGCCTGCCGGCGCAGGCTTCGGCCGGGAAGGCGGGTGATGGAGAATGCCCGCCGGTACGAACCGGGCTCAGTCCTGACGGTTCAGACCGGGTTGATACCTGACATCGCCGCTCATCACGCTCCCTTCTGCGGGCGCATGTCGGCCCGGTCGATGCCGGCGACGACGACCGGCTTCTTCATGGCGTCGCGCCGGAACGGCTCGCCGAGCTCCTGGTTGAGGATCACCTCGATGAAGGTGGTGACGCCGTTCTTCTGGGCCTCGCAGGATTCCTTCAGGGCGGCCGTCAGGTCGGCCGCATTGCGCGCGACGACGCCCTTGAGGCCGCAGCCTTCCGCGACGCGCGCATAGCTGAGCTCGGGGTCGAGCTCGGTGCCGACGAAATTGTCGTCGTACCAGAGCGTCGTGTTGCGCTTCTCGGCGCCCCACTGGTAGTTGCGGAAGATCACCATGGTGATGCCCGGCCACTCCTTGCGCCCGACCGAGCCCATCTCGCTCATCGAGATGCCGAAGGCGCCGTCGCCGGCAAAGCCGACCACGGGCGTGTCCGGGCAGCCGATCTTGGCGCCGATGATCGCCGGAAAGCCGTAGCCGCAGGGACCGAACAGGCCCGGCGCCAGATATTTCCGTCCCGCCTCGAAGCTCGGATAGGCATTGCCGATCGCGCAATTGTTGCCGATGTCGGAGGAGATGATGGCGTCCTTGGGCAGACCCGCCTGGATCGCCCGCCAGGCCTGGCGCGGCGACAGCCGCTCAGGGTTGCGGTTGCGCGCCCGCTCGTTCCAGGTCGTGCCCGGATCGTCGTCCTCGTGGTCCATGCTCGAGAGCGTCTGCAGCCAGGCCGATTTCGTCTTGTGGATGAGCGCCTTGCGCTCCTCGCGGCCGGCATCGCCGGCTTTGGCTGAGAGCTCGGCGAGGATCTGGCGGGCGACCAGCCGCGCATCGCCGCAGATGCCGACGGCGACTGGCTTCGTCAGGCCGATGCGGTCGGCATTGATGTCGACCTGGATGATCTTGGCCTCTTTCGGCCAGTAGTCGATGCCGTAGCCCGGCAGCGTCGAGAACGGGTTGAGCCGCGTCCCGAGCGCGAGCACCACATCGGCCCGGGCGATCAGCTCCATGGCCGCCTTCGAGCCGTTGTAGCCGAGCGGACCGCAGGCGAGCCGATGGCTGCCGGGGAAGCTGTCATTGTGCTGGTAGTTGTTGCAGACCGGCGCATCGAGCCGCTCGGCGAGCTTTGCAAGGTCGGGAATGGCGCCTGCCAGCACCACGCCCGCGCCCGACAGGATCGCCGGGAACTTCGCCTCCGAGAGCAGGCGCGCCGCCTCCTTGATCGCGTCCGCCCCGCCGGCCGGCCGCTCGAACTCGACCACCGCCGGCAGATTGATGTCGACCACCTGGCACCAGTAGTCGCGCGGGATGTTGATCTGGCAGGGCGCCGAAAGGCGCTTCGCCTTCAGGATCACCCGGTTTAGCACTTCGGCGATCCGCGAGGGATCGCGCACCTCCTCCTGATAGGCGACCATGTCGCGGAAGAGGGCCATCTGCTCGACCTCCTGGAAGCCGCCCTGGCCGATCGTGCGGTTGGCGGCCTGCGGCGTCACCAGCAGCATCGGCGTGTGGTTCCAGTAGGCGGTCTTGATCGGCGTGACGAAATTGGTGATGCCCGGGCCGTTCTGGGCGATGCACATGGCGATCTTGCCGGTGGCGCGCGTGTAGCCGTCGCAGATGAAACCGCCGTTCATCTCGTTGGCGACGTCCCAGAAGGTGATGCCGGCCTTGGGGAAGAGGTCGGAGATCGGCATGAAGGCCGAGCCGATGATGCCGAAGGCATGCTCGATGCCGTGGCGCTGCAGCACCTTCACGAAGGCTTCCTCGGTCGTCATCTTCATGGGCGTCGTCCTTTGCGGGCGTCGGTTTCGACGGGTGTGGGCGGCTTCCTGGGATCGGCTTGGCGTTGCGCGGCCTGCCGCTCCGGGCGGGCGGAGCATCGCCTCGGGGCTTCCGGGAGCAAAGGGGCTCTCCCCGGCTCTGTCCGTGCGCGAGCCGCCATCTCCCATCCTGCTAGTCCGGGCGCTGGCTCCAAGTAAGGTCCAGTTCGCGCGGAGAAGGGGACCAGCCGTGGGGGCATGCGGGCTCGTTTGGCGGCCGGCAGTGCCGATCCGGGGTTGCGGCTGCGGGCATGCCGCGTAAACTCCGGTTGCGCGAGCATGGCGGCCCCGTGCCTGGCCGGCGCTCCGCTCCTCCCGCCAGAAGCCCCCCGAGAGCCCGCCAGAATCTCCCCGAGAGAATGAGGATCCGGATGCCCGATCCTGCCGCCGGCAACCTGCTCGCCCGATCGGAGCTCTTCAGCGAGCTCGATCCGGCCACGCTCGCCGGCCTCGAGCGTGTCATGCGCCGCCGCCCGCTGAAGGCCGACCAGGCCCTCTTCCATCGCGGCGACCGGGCGGACGGCTGCTATGTGATCCTCGAAGGCGTGCTGAAGGTGGATGCCGCCGGCACGGACGGTGCCGAGACCCTGGTGGCCCTGCTCGGCATCGGCGACGTCGTCGGCGAGATCGGTCTCATCGACGGACGGCCGCGTTCGGCGACGGTGACGGCGCTGAAGCCCTCACGGGTCGCCTTTCTCGACATCGACGCCTTCCACCGCTTCGCGGCCGAGCATCCGAGCCTCTATCGCCACATGCTGCGCATTCTCGGCGCCCGCCTCAGGACCGCCAACGAGAGCCTCGCCCTCCAGCATGGCCGACCGCTCGCGGGCCGGCTCGCGGGCGTTCTCCTGCGCATGGCCGACGGCTTCGGCCGGCCCCTCGACGGCGGCCGCGTCTTGATCCACGAGACCGTCTCGCAGAGCCTGCTCGCGCAGATGTCGGGGGCGGCGCGTGAGAATGTCAGCCGCCAGATGAGCGCCTGGCGGCGCGACGGCCTCGTCTCGAAGGTGGCGCGATACTATGTGATCGAGGATCTCGGCCGGCTCGGTGAGATCGCCGGCCTTTGAGTTATACGTACCCTGCATTCGGACCGAAGGGATCGGTGAGGGCCAGCAGCAGCGCCGCCGCGTCGAAATCCCGCTTGCGGTCGGCGCGCCGGCGCATCGCCTCGGCGTCGGTTCCCCACTGGCTGATCTGCCAGTCCTCGTCGACATGGGCGGCGCTCCAGGCCGCCTCCGCACCGAGCGCTCCCCGGCCGATCGCCAGTGCCAGCACGGCCGAGCCCGCCAGCGTCGTCAGCGTGTGCAGCGCCGCGAGTGCGAGGTGGTCGAGACCGGCGATCGCGGCCGCGAACCGCGCGCCGGTATCGGCTGGCTGGGCGACATGCACGACACCCTCGCCGACCTTGAGATCGCAGCCGAGTACCGAGCGCGCCCAGGCGAGCGGCGGGTCCCAGTGCTGGCGCTGCAACCGCACGAGGCTGTCGGGATGGCCGGCCCGGTAGCAGAGAAGATCGCTGCCGGCATATCGGGCGATGTCGGCCGCGACCTCTCCCTCCCGGCCGGCGACGCCGTCGAGGGCGCTGTTGACGAGCCGCGTCAGCGGCATCGATGCCGGATCGATGCGCTCGCCCTGCGCCCGCCATTCCTCCGCGATCGCCTCGGCAAGGCCGGCGCGCGGCACCTCGAGCGATCGCTTGCCGGGCGTGCGCAGCGGCCGGCCGTCGAGCAGGACGCGGAATGTGCCGTCCGCCGCGCCCGGTCCGACCTTGGCCTCGCCGTAGAACCGCCGCGGCAGCTCGGCTCGTGCGAAGGCCGCGGATTTCGCTCCGCCGCTTGCCTCGCCCTCCGTCACGACGCCTCCCGGGCGGGGATCAGCCGGTCGATCGCCGGCTCGATCTCCCCGAAATGCTGCGCGACGAAATCGGCGCCGCAATCCTTGAGCAACTCGGGTGGGTGATAGCCCCATGAGACGCCGATCGCCCGCGCCCCGGCATTGATCGCCATCTGCACGTCGAACGAGGTATCGCCGATCATCACGGTGCGCTGCGGCTCGGCCCCGGTCTCGCGGATCGCCTGCTCGATCATGCCCGGATGCGGCTTGGAGGGCGCGCTGTCCGCCGTCTGGAAGGTGCGGAAGTGCTCGCGCAGCCCCTCGCGCTCGAGAAAGCTGTCGAGACCCCGGCGCGACTTCCCCGTTGCGACGCCGAGCACGACATCCTCGCGCGCCGAGAGGCGCTCGACGAGTTCGCGGGCGCCCTCGAACAGCGGCTCGGTGAAGCCGGGCTCTGCCCTGAGCGCGAACGAGGCCTCGCGATAGGCGCTGCCGAGCCGCCCGAGCAGCTCGGGCGCGGTGTCGAGCGGTGCCAGAGCCGTCACCGCCTCCATCACCGAGAGCCCGACGATGGACAGCACCGCCTCCCGCGAGGGCGGCGCGACGCCGATCGCCTTGAAGCCACTCGTCATGGCGGCACAGATGACATGCTGGCTGTCGACGAGGGTTCCGTCGCAGTCGAGGAGAACGAGCTTCATGGCCGCCCGATTAGCATGGAACGTGCGGCCGGGCGACAGCTTCTGGCGGCGCGTAGCGTTCGGCTCTATGGTGCCGCTGCAACCTGCGAATTGGAAATCGAGGATCTGGAAAGCGCGATGACTGTGCTCGTGACAGGCGGTGCCGGCCGTGTCGGCAACCGGGTCGTGCGCGCGCTTCGCGAGGCCGGCGAGGCGGTTCTCGTGCTCGACGACCTGTCGGCCGGCGAGGTCGCGGCGATGCCCTGCGGCGTGCCGCTCGTCGTCGGCGATGCCGGCGACCGCGACCTCCTCGCCCGGCTGCTCCGCCGCCATCACCTCGAGGCCGTCCTCCATCTGGCCGGGCCGGCCGATCGGCGGCCCCTGCCCGCCCGGCCGCTCGAGCACTACCGCGCCACCGTCGATGTCGCGCACGCTCTCCTCGCCGAGGCGTTGCGGGCGGGTATCGGCCATGTCGTGATCGCCTCCACGACCGCCGCCGCCATGCCGGGCCCGTCCGACGACGTGCATGGCCGGGCGATGGCCATGGTCGAGGCCATGCTCGCCGAAGCGGCATCGACCGGCCGGCTGACGGGCATGGCCCTGCGCCTGCCCGAGGCGGCGGCCGATGCCGGTGGTCTGCCGGACGCGAGCGATGTCGCCGCCGCCTTCCTCGCCGCCCTCGCGCATCTGCGCACCGGTGGGGCATCCGCCACGATCGATTGCGGCGACGCTCTGCCCGTCACGGCCGCACAGATCGCGGCCGCCTGCTCTGGTGCCTTGGAGCTCGCTGGCAAGGGCCCCGCGGGCGGGCGGCCCGAGGCGGCGGTGATCCGCATCCTCCGCGCGCCTCGCCGCCCCGCCGCCTGACCGGGCTGTCACCTTGCGGCATTTTTGCACCGGTCGGTCTGGCGAACGGCATGCCTCGTGCTTTACATCCGCCCGGAAGATGTCTGTTATGACGCCGGCCTGTCCGTCCCCGATGGGAGGGGCGGCCCGGCAGCCCGGCCGTTGCGGAGGACGGGGCGCCAACTCGTTCTCTCAGCGGCCCCACGTAGCGGCGCCCATCGCCGTTCGCCACCGGAAGCCCCGATGACCAGCAAGACGCCCCTTCTCGATCAGGTTCCGACCCCGGAGGAGCTCCGGCGGCTGGGCGACGATCAGCTCGTCGCGCTCGCCGCCGAGCTGCGTCAGGAGACGATCGATGCCGTCTCGGTGACGGGTGGTCATCTCGGCGCCGGTCTCGGCGTCGTCGAGCTGACGGTGGCCTTGCATCATGTCTTCGACACCCCGCGCGACCGGCTGATCTGGGACGTCGGCCATCAGGCCTATCCCCACAAGATCCTCACCGGCCGGCGCGACCGCATCCGCACGCTGCGCCAGGGCGGCGGCCTGTCGGGCTTCACCAAGCGGGCCGAGAGCGAGTACGACCCCTTCGGCACCGCCCATTCCTCGACCTCGATCTCGGCCGGCCTCGGCATGGCGGTCGCGCGCGACCTCGAGGGCCGGCGCAATCACGTGATCGCGGTGATCGGCGACGGGGCGATGTCGGCCGGCATGGCCTACGAGGCGATGAACAATGCCGGCGCCACCAACAGCCGCCTCATCGTCATCCTCAACGACAACGACATGTCGATCGCCCCGCCGGTCGGGGCGCTGTCGGCCTATCTCGCCCGCATCACCTCATCGGCCCAGTATCTGAAGATCCGCGATTTCGGCCGCCAGCTTGCCCGGCATCTGCCGAAGTCGTGGGAGCGGCGGGCGGCCCGGGCCGAGGAATACACCCGCCATCTCTGGCAGGGCGGCGCGCTCTTCGAGGAGCTCGGCTTCTATTATGTCGGGCCGATCGACGGCCACAATTTCGATCATCTGCTGCCGGTGCTGCGCAACGTCCGCGACGCCGACCACGGGCCGATCCTGATCCATGTCGTGACCAAGAAGGGCAAGGGCTATCCCCCGGCGGAGAGCTCGCTCGACAAGTATCACGGCGTCGCCCGCTTCAACGTCGTCACCGGTGCCCAGGAGAAGCCCAAGCCGAATGCCCCGACCTACACCCGCGTGTTCGGCGAGACGCTGGTCCAGGAGGGGCGTAAGGACCGCCGCATCGTCGGCATCACCGCCGCCATGCCCGACGGCACCGGCATGGACGTGTTCGCGCGCGAGTTTCCCGAGCGGGCCTTCGACGTCGGCATCGCCGAGCAGCATGCCGTGACCTTCGCCGCCGGCCTCGCCACCGAGGGCCTGAAGCCCTTCTGCGCCATCTATTCGACCTTCCTGCAGCGCGCCTACGACCAGGTCGTGCACGATGTCGCCATCCAGTCGCTTCCCGTGAAATTCGCCATCGACCGCGCCGGTCTCGTCGGCGCCGACGGGCCGACCCACGCCGGCTCCTTCGACATCGCCTATCTCGGCTGCCTGCCCGGCTTCACCGTGATGGCGGCGGCCGACGAGGCGGAGCTGCGCCATATGGTGGCGACGGCGGCGGCGATCGACGACCATCCGGTGGCCTTGCGCTATCCGCGCGGCGAGGGGCTCGGCGTCGAGATGCCCGACGAAGGGCAGGTGCTGCCGGTCGGCCGGGGCCGTATCCTGCGCGAGGGGGGCTCGGTGGCGCTGCTTTCGCTTGGCGGCCGGCTCGCCGAATGCCTGAAGGCGGCCGATCAGCTCGCCGGCTTCGGCCTGCCAACGACCGTCGCCGATGCTCGTTTCGCCAAGCCGCTCGACCACGATCTCATTCGCCAGCTCGCCCGCCATCACGAGGTGCTGGTGACCATCGAGGAGGGCTCGATGGGCGGCTTCGGCGCCTTCGTGCTCCAGTTCCTCGCCGAGGACGGCCTCATCGATCGCGGTCTGAAGGTTCGCCCCATGGTGCTGCCCGATCGCTTCATCGACCATGACAAGCCGGACGCGATGTATGCCGAGGCCGGCCTCAACGCCGCCGGGATCGTCAGGACGGTGTTCACAGCGCTCGGCCGGGCGGACGAGGCGGCAGGTCTCGCCGGCCGGGCCTGAGGCACGCCACCGCTGCCCGAGGCGGCCCGCCTTCGGCCCCATGCGTTTTTCCGGGGCGGCCGGTGCTTTCCTGTGCCGGAACGGGACCGATCTTAACGGCTGGTTTACGGATCGCCTCCTAGCCTCTCTCCATGGAGAGATTCGACGAAGATTCGGGCGGTCCCCTCGACACGCTCTGGACAGCCGAGACCGGGTCGGCCGAGCTTCAGCCGGCGCCGGCCGCTTGCCTGGCCGATCCCCCCGAGGTGCGCATTTCCTGCCTCGTCGTACCGGGCGTCGGACGCAGTCCCGCCGGGACCATCGCCGGCATCGCCCGCCAGACCCGCGAGGCCTCCTTCGAACTCCTGGTGATCGCGGGGCGCGATGAGCCCGGCCTGCGCCGCGAAACGCTCGCCCGCCTGCCGGTGCGCGAGGTCCGGCCCGCTGAGGACGCAAACCCGGTTGCCGCCCTGAACGAGGCGGCTGCCCTCGCCCATGGCGAGTTCATTCTCCTGATCGATGCCGAGGCGAGGCTCGTCGACCGGGCACTCGACCGGCTCGCCGCCTTCGCCGATCTCAATCCCGAGGCGATGATCTGGGGTGGCCGCGTCGAAGGCGAGGACGGGCTGCCGAGCCGCGAGGCCTGCGGTGGCCGCATCACGCCATGGAGCTCGGCCTGCCGGGCGCTCGGCCTGTCGGCGCTGATGCCCGACAGTCCGCTCTTCAACAGCGAGGTCTGTGCCGGCTGGCAGCACGACAGCGTGCGCGAGGTGGATGTCCTCGGACCGGCCTTCCTGCTGATCCGCCGCGATCTCTGGTGCCGCCTTGGCGGTCTCGACCAGGATCTCTCGCTTTCGGCCGCCGCCGCCGATCTATGCCTGAGGGCGCGCCGGCTCGCAGCCCAACCGCTGTTCACGCCCGACGCCCGCATCACCGTGCCGCCGCGCCGAGACGTCCAGGGGCCGGCCCGTCTCGCCCGTGTGCTCGGCGACCGCGCCCGGCTCGTCCGCCGCCATTGGCCGCGGCTGCTCGTCCCCGTCGGCCTCGCGCTCCTCCTGCTCTGGCCGGCGAGCCGCGTCCTCGCGCTCTCGACGGCCGGCCTCCTGACGCGGCGGATCGATCGCCGACTCGGCGCCCATGCCTGGGCCGAGGCGCTGTCGGGGGCCGGCACCTGGCTGCGCGACCGGCAGCGCGCGCCCCTGACGAGATGATGGGCGGGCAGAGGCGGCACGCCGTCTCAGCACGTTCCGCCAAACCGCTGACAGATTTCGGGGATTTCTTTCCCGATCGTTGACGTTTCGCCGGCATTCTCGTCGGCCGGCCGCCGCGCCGCGCGTGGCGACCAGGGAGGTCGTGGAGCCCGGTATGGCAGAACAGCTGGTGCCATCGCGATGCCGCAGCCATGTGGCCCGGCAGGGAGCGTTGCTGGTCGGCGGCTATGCCGCGGCCCAGGCCTTCGCGCTGCTGAGGAACGCCCTCCTCGCCTACATGCTGACCAAGGGCGATTTCGGCATGGCCGCCGTGCTGACGATGACCCTGCAGGTCATCGAGATGCTGACCGACCCGGCCATCGAGCGCATGATCGCCCAGGCCGAGGACGGCGACTCGCCGGTGCTGCTCGGCGCCTCGCATGTGCTCACCATCGCGCGCGGCCTCATCATCGCGCTCGCCATCCTTCTCGTCGCGCCCTTCGCCGGCCACCTGTTCGGTGTCGAGGGTCTGGAGACCGCGATCCGCTGGCTCGCCGCCGTCTCCCTCGTCAAGGCCTTCATGCATCTCGACTGCCGGCGCCAGCAGCGCCGCCTCGACAATCGCTCGAGCGTGCTCGTCGAGCTGGTGCCCCAGGCCCTCGCCGCCGCCGCCGCCTATCCGGTCGTGCTCGCGACCGGCGACTACACGGCGGTGTTGTGGATCAACGCCATTCTCGCCGTCGCCATGATCGTCACGAGCCATCTGCTCGCGACCGAGCGCTATCGACTCGCCTTCGACCGGGCGATGCTCGTCCGGCTGCTCCGCTTCGGCTGGCCGATCATCGTCTGCGCGGTGCCGCTGCTCGCCGTTTTCCATGGCGACCGCCTGATCGTCGCGCGCTACATGGGCATCGAGTCGCTCGCCGCCTATACGGCGGTCTTCCTCGCTACCATGGTGCCGGGCACCCTCGCGACCCGAGCGGGAACCTCACTGATGCTGCCGCTGATCGCCGAGGCGCGCGCCTCGACCCGCGTCCAGGCGGCGCGTTTCCGCCTCATGAACGAGATCGCGGTCGTGGCGGCCGCGATCTACGTGGCGGGCTTTGCCATCGCCGGCGGCCTCGTCGTCTGGCTCGGCTTCGGCGACAAATATCTCGGCAATGGCGCACTCGCCGCTGCGCTCGCGGTGATGTGGGCGGTCCGCATCATCCAGGTGCCGCCGACCGTGCTCCTGCTCGCTGCGGGCGAGACGCGCACCCTCCTGGTGGCGGGTTTCGTGCGCGCCGGTGCCATCCTGCTCGTGCTGGCGGCTGCCGAGGCCGGTGCCGACATGGCGGTGCTGGCGCTTTGCGGTGCCCTCGGCGAGGTGGTCGCGATGATCCCGGCGCTGCGTCGGATCGGCGCCATTCACAAGGGCCAGGTCGCCCCGATGCTGCGCCGTGTCGCCGGTTTCCCGCTGGCGCTCGCCGCCCTGCTGCCCTTGTGGAACTTCTCCGAGCGGGTGGGCGTCGGCGCCGCTGAGACCTTTGCCGTGCTGTTCGCGGTGGTGCCCGCCGTGGCGCTCGCCGGCATTCTCGCCATGCCGGCCCTGCGCGAGGAGGCGCTCTCGATGATCGCCGGGGTCCGTCGTCCCGCGATCGGTCCGGCCTGACCGGCAAGGCGCGAGGAGCGGCGGCATTCCAGGAACGGCGCCCGATCCGGACGGGCGATCGGAGGCGGCCGCTCGGCGACCTCCGTTGCGCGGCGATCTCGCGTGGCTCAGCCCATGCTCGCCCTGGTCGCCGGCGCGGGGACGCGCCCTCTGCGCCCGCCCCCGGCCAGCGCCGTTTCATAGGCCGCCAGCAGCTCGGCACGATCGATGTCCCAGCGGACATGCGAGGCGAGCGCCTTCTGCCCGGCCGCCTTCATGCGCGCCCTCAGCGGCTCGTCGTCGAGCGCCATCAGGAGCTTGCGCCCGAGGTCTGCCGGGTCGTTGCCGCTCGCATAGAGCGCCGCCTCGCCGGCGATACGCCGTCCCTCGTCGAGATCGAACTGCACGAACGGGATGCCGAGCGTCATGTACTCGAACACCTTGTTCATCGAGATCTTGTCGTTGAACGTGTTCTTCGGGTCGGGGATGGCGCCGACATCGAAAGTCGAATAGGCGGCGAGGAAGTCCTCGAACGGGATGTAGCCGGTGAAGGTCACATAGTCCTCAAGGCCGAGCTCGCCGACGAGACGCTTCAGATGCGGCACCTCGGTACCCCGCCCGACGATCGCGCATTGCACGTCGCGCCGTCCCTCAACGCGCACGATCTGATCCATCGCCCGCACCAGGAGGTCGACGCCGTCCTGCGCCCCCATGACGCCGCCATAGCCGATGAGATGCCGGCGGCCGTTCTTCAGCGCTGGGTTTGGTGTCGTGCGGCGGAACTTCGACAGATCGGGAATGCTGCGCACGATGAACACGCGATCGTCCGGCATCCGGCCGCGCGTCAGGGCGATCTCGCGGAACGGCTCGTTGGTCGCGATCGAGACGTCGGCGGTGCGGAAGGTCATGCGCTCGAGCCCGAGCAGCAGCTTGTGGAAGAAGCCGCGCTTGCCGAACTTCGCCTCGTAGAGCTCGGGGTTGATGTCGTGGTGGTCGAAGACGAAGGGCGTGCCGAACAGCACCTTGTAGAGCCCTGCGATGAGGAAGATCGTGTCCGGCGGATTGCAGCCCTGGATCACGTCGAACCCGACCTTGAAGGCGACCTTCGCCGTCAGCACCGTCTCCCAGAACAGCGCCGTCCCGTATTCGAGCGCATAGCCGAGTGCGCCGTCGGCCTCGATCGGCAGCGGATGGCGGAAGATGTGGATGCCCTCGAGGCATTCGTAGCGCGCCGTGTACCGCCCGCCGACCGGACAGATCACCGACACCGTATAGCCGGCGTCGCGCAATGTCGTTGCCTCCTGCCAGACCCGGCGGTCGAGCGGAAGTGTGAGATTCTCGACGATGATGAGGACGCGGGGACCCACTCGACCCCTCCCGCAAGGAATGCCGCAACCGATGCTCTGTCCTGCAGTTCCCAGGGGAGCTTTCCCCGTCGCAGGTCTTGGCAATCTCACCGGTAAAGGTAAAAGAAAGGATTATGGTCCCTCGCCAGGGTACCGGATGGGCGGCATGCCTAGCACGCTTCTTGCTTTCGGGTCCGGCGAGGGAAAGGGGCAAACCATGCCGGCGATGTCGAGCGCCGGCGCAATGGCCAAGACGCCCTGACCGAGGGGGAGGCATGCCGGTGAAGAGTATCGCGACACGCAGCGGGCGCATGCCGGCCGTCGATCTGCAGTCGGTGCGGATCACGCTCGAATACATCCACTCCGACGTGAAGCAGGTCGGCGCCCTGAAGAATGTCGCCTCCGCGCTCGAGGCGGCGCTCGCCGAACTCGACCGGGTGCGCGGCGGCGCGGCCGATCCCCGTTTCGAGCGCCTGATCGGCCTGCCCGAAGGTCGCCTGCTGCGCTGAGCCCATTTTCCATGTGCCGGGGCCGCTTTGGCAGAGGCCGGGCCCCCTCGACTGGACCGGTCCCCTCCCCCTGGATGTGCCGGTCCGGGACCACGGTTGATCATCACTTCACGAATTGCCCCTCCGCTCGCCCGCGCTGCGCCCCCGCACCCGGCTCCCTAATCGCCCGTTAGTCATCCCCTGCCAGTCTCGTCCCTCCGGGACAGGCGGCTGCCTGTCCGCCACACGCCCGGGCCGGTCGAGCCGGCGGGCGAGGACAGGGGCGACCGCCATGCCGCGCATCAAGGGCGACGATCAGAGGAACCAGATCCGGGGCAGCTCGGGCAACGACATCATCTATGCCTTCGGCGGCAACGACGAGATCTTCGGTCTCGCCGGCAACGACATGATGGACGGCGGCTTCGGCGACGACGTGCTCTATGGCGGCAACGGCCGGGACCGCATCGTCGGCGGGCTCGGCAACGACCGCATCTTCGGCGAGACCGGCAACGACACTCTGTTCGGCGGCACGGGCGATGATCTTCTCGAGGGCGGCAAGGGCAGCGACAAGCTCTACGGCAAGGCCGGCGAGGACGATCTTTCCGGCGACAGCGGCAACGACACCATCTATGGCGGCGACGACGACGACACCATCGACGGCGGCACCGGCAAGGACAAGCTGTTCGGCGATGGTGGCGCGGACCTGATCGAGGGCGGCAGCGCCGCCGACACCATCCAGGGCGGCGCCGGCAATGACGACATCCGCGGCGGCACCGGCAACGACATCCTGCGCGGCGGCGACGACGACGACACGCTCTCGGGCGACAAGGGCAACGACCATGTCTTCGGCGGCCGGGGCGACGACCATCTCTATGGCGGTGCCGGCAAGGACGTGCTCTCGGGCGACAATGACGACGACACGCTCGAGGGCGAGGCCGGCAACGACACGCTCTATGGCGGCAAGGGCTCCGACACGCTCTATGGCGGCGACGGCAACGACCGCCTGGAAGGCGGCAGCGAGAGCGACGTGCTCGAAGGCGGCGACGGTCGCGATACGCTGAAGGGCGATTCCGACCGCTTCGGCGACGATGCGACCGACTACTTCGTGCTCGGCTACGACAAGGGCTACGACACCATCCTCGACTGGGACGACGGCGTCGACAAGCTGCGGGTCGACGAGCAGGCCTTCGGCATCACCGGCGCGCTCGGCTTCGTCAACCTTGCGACCGGTGCGCCGGCTGCCGATGCGGCCGAGGCGCAGTTCGTCTTCGTTCAGGACACCGGCCGGCTCTATTTCGATGCCGACGGCACTGGCGGCGCCCATTCGCCGCTCCTCGTCGCCTTCCTCAGCGGCTTTGCCGGCACGCTGGAGGCGGGCGACTTCGACCTCGTCTGAGGCCACCCGGAATTCCGGTCGCCGCTTTTGGTGAATTGCCGCCGCCCGCGGACCCATAGGGCTTCGACCCCGCATCCCGGGCGGCGCGTGGCGGCTCTCCGGCGTTTTCGGCCGCGCCCCAGTCGGCCCTCGGCAATCCGGCAGCCGCTATCGGTGAATTGCCGCCGCCTTCGGACCCAAAGAGTTTCGACCCGGCATCCCGGAAGCCGCGGAGCGGCTATCCGGGATCTGGTCGCAGTGCCTACTCCATCCGCGCTCGGCCCGGGTTCGCGAGCCGAGATTCCGGTTCTGCGCGTGCATCCCGCTCCGGCCGGGATGCCGGGTGTCGGGTGGAGCGGGCGGCTCTCTCACCAGTGCCGAGTCCGAGAGCCTGATCGGCTGAGATGCGCGAGGAACTCGCGCATCGAGGGCGTGAATCAGACTCTGTGCCAAGAGCCTGATCGGCTGAGATGCGCGAAACCTCGCGCGCATCGACGGTGCGCTCCGGCATTTTTCCCGCTGATTTCCTGCGACAATCACGCACACGCAAATATGATCAATTTCAATCATCAGTTTACAGACAATATCCATACGGAACGAACCTCCGGGCCCCGTATGCTGGACGTTCATCGCCCGTTGGCGAGGTAATACTGGAGACGCTATTCGATAGATTTGGAATGTTCTGATTGCACATGCAAAAATACAATCGTCGATCTGTCAACCTTATGTTAATCCGCGGCTTTCAGGCTGTTTCCTGCAAAACGGGCGATCGGATGCCCCCGGCATTCGAAAGATGACTAGTGGCATAATCAGTGGAGTAGTGAGAAATGGCGACCATTCGCGGCAATCGCAAGAAGAATACCCTCACCGGCAACGATGGTGAGACCAACCGCATCTTCGGACTTGCCGGCAACGACAAGCTGTTCGGCGGCGACGACAAGGACATGATCCAGGGCGGCACGGGCAACGACGAGCTCTATGGCAACGCCGCAAACGACAAGATGTACGGCGGCGCCGGCAACGACACCATGGAGGGCGGTGCCGACAACGACCTGATGCACGGCGGCACCGGCAACGACGAGATGTACGGCGACGACTCGGACGACACCCTGAGCGGCGCCGACCGCATGTACGGCAACGCCGGCGACGACGAGATGTGGGGTGGCGACGGCGCCGACAAGATCTATGGCGGCACCGGCGACGATACGATCGACGACGGCGGCGACGCCAGCAACGACAAGATCTATGGCGGCTCGGGCGACGACGAGATCACCGCGCATGACGGCAACGACTATCTGCGCGGCGACAAGGGCGACGACACCATCGACGGCGGCGCCGGCGCCGACCGCATCTATGGCGGCAACGACGACGACACGCTGTCGGGCGGCGATGACAACGACAAGCTCTATGGCAACAATGGCGACGACACGCTGAACGGCGATGCCGGCGACGACAAGCTCTATGGCGGCAACGGCAACGACACCATGAACGGTGGCGCTGACGACGACTACCTGTCGGGCAGCCGCGGCACCGATACGCTGAACGGCGGCGCCGGCGACGACCGCCTCTATGGCGGCAACGATGCCGACACGCTGAACGGCGGCACGGGCGACGACGACCTCTATGGCAATTCGGGCAGCGACACCTTCGTCTTCTCCGGTGCCAACGCGACCGTCGGCTTCGATCGCGTCATGGACTTCGTCGAGGGCGGCACGGACGTGATCGATCTCTCGGGCCTCGGCACACGCTTCGCCGACTTCGCGGAGCTGCAGGCAGCGATGACCGACGACGGCACCGACACCGAGATCGTGCTCGAGACGGACATCATCAGCGGCGATCCCTCCGCCACGATCACCATCGAGGGCGTCGTGGTGGCCGATCTCGTCGCCGGCGACTTCATTCTCTGAGGTCGCTCGCCAGAAAGCAGCCGGCGGGATCTCAGGGCCCGCCGGCGAGCCCGGCCCTCCCGATGCCGGCCCGTTTGCGGCAGTGGCGGGGGCCGGGCGACACTTTCGCCGGCCGGGTCGACCATCGAGCCCGGCGCGACGGCAACCCCAAGGAGAGTGACCGACGAAAGACATCATGGCGCGGCTCCACCATCCCATTCCGGCACATCATGCGCGTTCATTGTGCCGTTCCGGTCCGGCGAAAAGCATCCGCATTCGAGCAAACTGCGAAAGCGAATGTTAACTCCCGATCGACTGCTCCGATTCGAGCCGAGACCCTAAAGGCGTTGTTAACCCGCTTCAGCCATTGTGCAGTCCGGGCTGGCTGGCAGTGGCGTGTGGCGCTCCGGTCAGGTTAGTGGATAGTGGAGCAGTAAAAGGAACGCGCAAATGGCGACTCTTCGCGGCGATCGGAAGAAGAACTCCATCGACGGTATCGGTGGCGAGACGAACAAGATTTTCGGCCTGGCCGGCAATGACATCCTGTCCGGCGCCGACGACAAGGACCTCATCCAGGGCGGCACGGGCAACGACGAGCTCTACGGCTTCAGCGAGAACGACAAGCTGTTCGGCGGCGCCGGCACCGACACCATGGAAGGCGGTGCGGACAACGACCTGATGCATGGCGGCACCGGCGACGACACCATGTACGGTGACGACGAGGCCGACTCGGAGATCGGCGACGACAAGATGTACGGCGACGCCGGCGACGACGAGATGTACGGCGGCGCGGGCGCTGACAAGATGTTCGGCGGCACCGGCGACGACGTCATGGACGACGGCTCCGACAACAGCAACGACAAGGTCTACGGCGGCGCCGGCGACGACGAGATCACGGCGCATGGCGGCAACGACACGCTGCGCGGCGACAAGGGCGACGACACCATCGACGGTGGCGCCGGCGACGACAAGATCTACGGCGGCAACGACAACGACACGCTGTCGGGCGGCGCCGACAACGACAAGCTCTATGGCAACAACGGCGACGACACGCTGAACGGCGATGCCGGCGACGACAAGCTCTATGGCGGCAACGGCAACGACACCATGAACGGTGGCGCTGACGACGACTACCTGTCGGGCAGCCGCGGCACCGATACGCTGAACGGCGATGCTGGTGACGACCGTCTCTATGGCGGCAACGACAACGACACGCTCAATGGCGGCGCCGGCGACGACATCATGTATGGCGGCTCGGGCTCCGACACGTTCGCGTTCACCGGCACCGACGCGCTCGTTGGCGCAGACCGGATCATGGACTACGTCATCGGCACCGACACGATCGACCTCTCCGGCCTGACAACGGGCTTCGCCAACGCGGCGGCGCTCGAGGCGGCGATGACCGACGACGGCACGGACACCGAGATCGTTCTCGGCGGCGGCGCGACGATCACCATCGAGGGCGTCACCGTCCAGGAGCTCGTCGACGACGCGTTCAGTGACTTCGTGCTCTAAGACTTGACTTGCGATCATGAGCTGGCGGCCGGGCGGCTTCAACCGCCCGGCCGCTTTGCGTGTGTCCCGACGCCGATCCTTCTGCACCAACCTCCTGCGATGCGCATCAGACCGCCCCGCGGCGCATGGCCGGGCGCAGTCCCGGCTTGCCGAGTGGGCCGGTCCGTGACATCGACAGGGCCATGTCTATCGAAGCTGCCAGCTCCAAGGCCTCGTCCCTCTCCGAGCACCCGCTTCGGGGCCTTGCCCTCGTCGCCACCGCGGCCCTGCTGTGGTCGACGGGCGGCCTCATCGTCCGCTCTCTGGAGGCGACCGACAGCCTGACGACGGTGTTCTGGCGCTCGGCGACGGCCTTCGTCTTCCTCGTCATCTTCCTCATCTGGCGCGACGGCCGCAACGCACCGCGCCTGTTCTTCGGCATGGGGGCGTCGGGCATCGCGGTGGCGCTCTGCTATGCGGCCGCCTCCGCCGCGCTCATCGTCGCCTTGAACCTGACCTCGGTCGCCAATGTGCTCGTCATCCTGGCGAGCGCGCCGCTGTTCTCGGCCCTCCTCGCCCGCGTCGTGCTCGGCGAGCGCATCAGCCCGGTGAGCTGGCTCGCCATTCTCGCCACCCTCGGCGGCATCGCCTTCATGGTCTGGGATGCGCTCGATACCGGCGGCATGGCCGGCAATCTCGTCGCCCTCGTCATCGTCTTTGCCCAGGCGATCGCCGTCGTCGTCATCCGCCGCAGCCGCGGTGTCAGGATGACGCCGGCCATGTGCCTGGCGACGCTGATCGCCGCGCTCGCCGTGCTGCCGTTCCTCAGCGCCCCGCTCGTCACGACGCCGCACGACATGGTGCTGCTGACCCTGTTCGGCGCCGGCCAGCTCGGGGGGGGGGGCGGCCGCGGGGGGGGTGGGGCGGCGCCCTCTTTGCCTATGGCGCACCGCATCTGCCGGCCGCCCAGACCGCGCTCCTCAACGCCCTCGAGCCGATCCTCGGCCCGCTCTGGGTCTGGATGGTGATCGGCGAGCGGCCGAGTGATGCGACGCTGATCGGCGGCGCCGTGGTGCTCGCCGCGCTGCTCGTGCACACGCTCGACGGGCTGAAGCGGCGCTGAGTGGGCACCGGGCTCGACGGGCCCTGGTGGAGCGAATTCGACATTTCAGTCCCGGGTGCGGACAGGCTCGTTGTCAAAAGTTGAATTCCAAAGCTCCACTAAGATCATAGGTTTGCTAGTGGTCCTGCTGAATCCGACATTTGCTCGGGAGTGGGCTGCGAAGGGATGCAAGTGTCGGATTTGGACCACTAGGCAATGGGCCGTGCGGCTCTCCCCTCAGCCTGCGCTCGTCTCGCCGCGGAACTGCAGGTCGGCGAGGCGCTGGTAGAGCCCGCCCCGCGTCCTCAGGCTGTCATGTGTCCCCGTCTCGACGATGCGCCCGCCATCCATGACGAGGATGCGGTCGGCGCGCTGCACCGTCGCCAGCCGGTGCGCGATGACGAGCGTGGTGCGACCCTTCATGATCGTCTCGAGCGCCTGCTGGACGCCGGCTTCGCTCTCGGCGTCGAGCGCGCTCGTCGCCTCGTCGAGCAGGAGGATCGGCGCATCGCGCAGGATCGCACGGGCGATGGCGATCCGCTGGCGCTGGCCGCCCGACAGCGTGACGCCGCGCTCGCCGAGCTCGGTGTCGAGCCCCTTGGGCAGCGCGCGGATGAAGTCGATCGCCTGCGCCGCCTCCGCCGCCCGCTCGATATCGGCCCGGCTCGCCCCTTCGCGGCCATAGCGGATGTTCTCCGCGATCGTGTCGGCGAACAGCGCCACGTCCTGCGGCACGAGCGCGGTCCGTCCCCGCAAGGTCGCCAGATCGGCCCGTCTGACGTCGACCCCGTCGATCAGCACGCTGCCGCCGGTCACGTCGAAGAAGCGCAGCACCAGATTGAAGAGCGTGGTCTTGCCGGCCCCCGACGGCCCGACGATCGCCACCGTCTCGCCGGGCTCGACCGTGAAGCTGACGCCCGACAGCGCCGCGCCCGAGAAGCCGTTGCCCTGATAGGCGAAGTCGACGTCGCGGAATGCGACGCGGCCGAGGGCAGGCGCGGGCAAGGGCTCGGGAACCGCGGGCGAGACGATGGCCGGCGTCGCCGACAGGAGCTCGCCGAGCCGCTCCGCCGAGCCCGACGCCTGCTGCACCTCGCCCCAAACCTCGCTCAAGGAGCCGAGCGAGGTCGCCGCGAACACCGCGTAGAGCACGAACTGGCCGAGCGTGCCCGCCGTCATGCCGCCCGCATGCACGATCGTCGCGCCGTGCCACAACACCGCGATGACGCTGCCGAAGATGAGGAAGAGCGCGACGGCGGTCAGGCCGGCCCGCGCCGTGATGCGCGAGCGCGCCGCCTCGAAGGCGCCCTCGGTCGCGCTCGTGAACCGCGCCGCAATGCTCGCCTCGTTGCCGAAGGCCTGCATGGTGCGGACGGCGGCGAGACTCTCGCCGGCGAGCGCCGAGCTCTCCGCCAGCGTGTCCTGCGCGGTGCGCGACAGCCGTCGCACCACCCGGCCATAGCCGACGAGTGGTAGCACGATGACAGGGATGGCGAGCAGCACGAGGCCGCTGAGCCGTGGGCTGGTCGCCAGCATCATGACGAGCGCGCCGAGGAAGAGGACGACGTTGCGCAGCGCCTGGCTGACCGCTGTGCCGATCGCCGCCTTGATCTGCGTGGTGTCGGCGGTGAGCCGCGACATCACCTCGCCGGTGCGCACGCCCTCGTAGAAGCCCGGCGACAGCCGCGTCAGATGGGAGAACACGTCGCGCCGCAGATCCGCCACCACCCGCTCGCCGAGCCAGGTGACGAAGAAGAACCGCGCCGCGCTGGCCAGCGCCAGCACGCCCGCCACCACCAGCATGGTCGAGAAATAGCGGTCGATGAAGGCGCCGGTCTCGCTGGAGAAGCCATGGTCGATGATGCGCCGGACGGCGAGCGGCACGGCGAGCGTGGCGAGCGCGGCGACGACGAGCGAGACGATGGTGCCGGCGAGCATGCCGGGCCGCGCCGTCAGATAGGGCCTCAGGATGCGGAGGGGGGCGAGCGAGCGGCGGCGGGCGGCGGCCTCGTCCGCACCGGTCGGGGCGGCGGCGCCTGCGGTCCGGCTGGCCGCTCTGGCGTGTTCGGTCATGGTGTCTCGGACTGGCCTATCGCGGGAATGCTCTTTTGCGCCCGCACCTTGCCGGGCTCGCCCGGCCGATGCAAGCTCGCCGGCCGCGATCGCGCGCGACCGATTGCGCCCCTTCTGCCGTACGGCGCATTTCGCCCTGGCCGAGGTCGCCCCCGGACTTGTCGCCAGCGCACCGATTGACTATAAGCCTCGTCCAGAATCCCCGACATCCGCAACTGCGAGGGACCTCACCGATTGCGAGGTCGCCTTCGACGAGAAGGGGCCGAGCCGGCGGTGCCGGACGCGCCTTGAGGACCCAGCCATGAAGAAGACCTCCGGCCTCCATCCCGCCTATCACAAGATCAAGGTCGTCATGACCAACGGCACCGAGTTCGAGACCTTCTCGACCTATGGCAAGCCGGGCGACGTCCTCCACCTCGACATCGATCCCTCGACGCACCCGGCCTGGACCGGCGGCAACCAGCAGCTCGTCGACCGCGGCGGCCGCGTCAGCCGCTTCAAGAAGAAGTTCGAGGGCCTGTTCTGAGCCGGCGCGGGGCGTAGGGGCGGCCGCGCGGCCGCCGCCCTCCCTCCTGCGTTTCGAGCCTGAATGCGACAACGCCCCGGATCGATCGGTCCGGGGCGTTCTTGCATTTCCGATCGAGGCGGCCCGGTGTCAGCCGTGCTCGAAATGCGGCAGGTGCAGCTTCACCTTCGCCGCCTTCGGCGCGAGCTCGGGCAGCCCCCATTCGTGCCCGGCCTCGGCGAGCGTGCACCACAGATAGTCGGCCATCGAGATGCGCACGATGATCTCGAAGCGGTCCTCGGCGCCGCTCGTGACATCCTCGACCATGGTGCAGATCGAAACCGTGCGGCCGAAATTGGAGACGATGCAATCGCCCGCCTTGAAGGCGCGCGGGTGGAGGTCGACCGTAGCGATCCGCATCAGGATCTCGCGTGCCTTCGGACCCGCGAGCACGATCTCGGTGTAGTAGTCGGTGACGTCGACCGTCTGGGCGGGTGACCCGGCGAGCGCCTTGTCGAGCGCCGCCTTGGCCGCACCTTCGCCGCCCGCCTCCGTCACGATCATCCACTCGTCGGGGCCGAGCCACAGCGCCGAGGCGCCGCCCGACCGGCTCGTGCCCTTGACCGCCACAGGCAGCTTCAGGCCGAGCGCCTCGCCGACCGCACCTGAGATGCGATCGGGCGCCCCGCGCAGCGCGATCTTGCCGCGGAACGGCAGCTCGGCGAGCCGCGCCGCGCCATTCGGAGCCTTCACGGCGTCGCGATGCGAAAGCGCCGAGCGGCGGCGGGGATCGGTCTTTGCGTCGCTCATTCTCCGCCTCCGAAGGTCTTGAGGAAGTCCGTCTCCGTCACCTTGACGGGGATCGTCGGACCGTTGCGCTGCGAGACGTACAGGCGCTGGCCCATCCGCTCCGAGCCGCCCTTGATGGCCGCGAGCGCGATCGAGCGCTTCAGATTGGGGCTGAATAGCTCGAGGTGACGTGCCCGAGCACCGGCGTCGGCTTCTTCACCGGCTCGAACTCGTGGTCGATGACATGGGCGCCCTCCATGATCACCGTGCGGGCATCCTCCGTGACGAGCCCGACCAGCTGGCGGCGATCCTTGCGCACCGTGTCGGAGCGGTGGAGCGAGCGCCTCCCGATGAAGTCCTTGTCCTTCTTGACGATCCAATCCATGCGCAGGTCGCCCGGCGTCATCGTGCCGTCGGTGTCCTGACCGACGATGATGAAGCCCTTCTCCGCGCGCAGCAGATGCATCGCCTCGGTGCCGTAGGGCGTGATGCCGTAGGCCTTGCCCGCCGTCATCACGCGCTCCCACATCCAAAGGCCGTAGGAGGCGGCGATGTTGATCTCGTAGGAAAGCTCGCCCGTGAACGAGATGCGGTAGACCCGGACCGGGACGCCGTCCATCGTGCCGTCCTTGAACGACATGAACGGGAAGGCGTCGGGCGAGGCGTCGATGCCATCGACCAGATCGGCGACGAGCCGGTCCGCCTTCGGTCCGCAGATTGCCGCCACCGCCCATTGCTCGGTGACCGTCGTCATCCGCACGTCGAGATCGGGCCACTCGGTCTGCAGATATTCCTCGAGCCAGCCGAGCACGCGCGCCGCCCCGCCCGTCGTCGTCGTCATGTGGAAATGATCGTCGGCGATGCAGGCGGTGACGCCGTCGTCGAACACCATGCCGTCCTCTTTCAGCATGAGTCCGTAACGGCAGCGTCCGGGGGCCAGCTTCGTCCAGGAGTTGGTGTAGACGCGGTTGAGGAACTCGCGCGCGTCGCGCCCGCGGATGTCGATCTTGCCGAGCGTCGAGGCATCGAGCACGCCCATCTCGGTGCGCGCCGCCCGCGACTCGCGCTGCACGGCCGCGGCGAAGCTCTCGCCCTTCCGCGGATAGGTCTGTGCGCGCAGCCACTCGCCGACCGGTTCGAAGATCGCGCCGGCCTTTTCGTGCCACTCGTGCATCGGCGTCGTGCGTCGCGGCGCATAGAGCGCGCCCGAATGCTGTCCGGCGATCGCACCGAATGTCACCGGCTTGAAGGGCTGGCGGTAGGTGGTGACGCCGACCTCGGGGATCGACTTGCCCATCGCCTCCGACAGGATGCCGAAGGCATTGACGTTGACCGTCTTGCCCTGGTCGGTGCCCATGCCGGTCGTCGTGTAGCGCTTGACGTGCTCGACCGAGCGATAGCCCTCGTGCACGGCGAGCTTCAGATCCTTCGCCTGCACGTCGTTCTGCAGGTCGATGAAGGCGCGCGTCGCCCCCTTCGCCCGCGCCGACGGCAGCTCCCAGGTGGCGATGCCGTCATAGCCGACAGTATCGGCGCTCTCGAGCCTCGGGACGTCGGCGGCCTTGGCCGTGAAGCCGGCTTTGGTTGCGGCCTCCGCACCCGCACGCGCTCCCTCGGCGAGGCGATCGGCGAGAGCGAGCGTGCCGTTGGCACCACCGACCGAGCGCTCCCGCTGCCAGGAGACGCCGGGCCGGAAGGCGGCGATCGTCTCGTCGTAGCGCAGCTTGCCGCGCGACTGCGAGAAGAGCGCGGCGTTCGGCGACCAGCCACCCGAGACGGCGAGCAGATCGCACGAGATGCCGGTTTCCGAGCCCGTGAGCCCCCCTGCGCCGTCGAGGCGCTTCACCTTGACGCCGGTGACGCGCTTGCCGCCCGAGGTGTCGACCACCGCGCTCGCCGAATGAACCGGAATGCCGTTCGCGCCGGCCCATTTCAGATGCGCTTCGGCCGGCGCCGGCCTCAGATCGACGATGCCGGCGATCTCCACGCCCGCCGCCGCCATCTCCATCGCCGACTGCCAGGCACCGGAATTGTTGGTGAGCACCACCGCGCGACGTCCCGGCCTCACGCCATAGCGGTGGATGTAGGTCTCCGCCGCGCTCGCCAGCATCGTGCCCGGCCGGTCGTTGCCATGGAAGACGAGCGGCCGCTCGACCGCACCCGTCGCCAGCACGACCTCTGCCGCCCGCACCCGCCAGTAGCGCTGGCGCGGCACCGCCGGATCGCGGCTCGCCGGCGGAATGTGATCCTGCACGCTTTCCAGGAGGCCGACGAAATTGTCGGCGTAGTAGCCGAACGCCGTCGTCCGCGTCAGGATCGTGACCTCGGGGTGGCTTTCCAGCTCGCGCTGGACCTCGGCGATCCAGTCGGCCGGCGCCCGGCCGTCGAGCCGGTTGGTCTCAGGGTTGAGCGCGAGCAGGCGGCCGCCGAGCTCGGAGCGTTCCTCGGCGAGGATGACCCGCGCGCCCGAGCGCGCCGCCGAGAGCGCCGCCAGGAGCCCCGCCGCTCCCCCGCCGGCGACCAGCACGTCGACATGCCGGTTCTGCGAGATGTAGCGCTCGGGATCGGGCCCCTCCGGCGCAAGGCCGAGGCCGGCCGCCCGGCGGATGGTCGGCTCGAAGCTCATCCATTTGAGCGGCGGCCCCATGAAGGTCTTGTAGTAGAAGCCCGCCGGCAGCCAGCGCCAGGCCAGATCGTTGAGCGCGCCGACATCGAAGCCGAGCGAGGGCCACACGTTCTGCGGCCGCGCGATCAGCCCCTCGTAGAGCTCGGTCTCGGTCGCGCGCGTATTGGGATCGCTCTGCACCTTGTCGGGACCGACCTGCAGGAGGCCGGCGGGATCCTCCGAGCCGGCGCCCAGAATGCCGCGCGGGCGATGGTACTTGAACGAGCGGCCGACCATGTGCACGCCGTTGGCGATCAGCGCCGAGGCGAGCGTGTCGCCGGCCCGGCCCGTCATGGCGCGGCCATCGAAGGTGAAAGAGACGGGGCGCGCACGATCGATGCGGCCGCCCTTGGGCAGACGGAAGGGTTCGGCCATCACACGCTCCTTGCCGTCTTGGCGGCGCCCGCCGCTTCGCCCGGCCGCATCACCTTGGCCGCATCGTTGCCCGAGCCGACGCTCGGTTCGCCCGACGGCGTCGCCGGCACCTCGGCGGTCACCTGCGGGCGCGGCTCGCCGGGCTTGTAGACGGCGAGGAACTGGTCTGTCGCGGTATTGCGCACCGCGTTGAACCATTTGCGGCAGCCCGACGCATGCATCCAGCGCTCGTTGAAGAGCCCCTTGGGGTTGTTGCGCATGAACACGAACTCCGCCCATTCGGCGTCGCTCATCTTCTCGCTCTCGGTCGGCCGCGCGACATGCGCCTCGCCGCCATAGGAGAACTCGCTCTGGTCGCGAGGACCGCACCAGGGGCAGGTGATGACAAGCATGGTGTTTCTAGCCGTTGTTGGCCCGTGCCATGAAATCAGGGGCGTTGTCGTTTTCAGCGGAAAGGAAGTTCATCAATGTGCTGGCGACCAGGGGTGCCGCCTCGAGCTGAACGAGATGGCCTGCACCGTTGAAGACATGGAATTGCGCACCAGGGATCGCCGCGTGCAAGCGTCGCCCGGTCTCGATCGGGATCCACGGGTCGTCCATTCCCCAGCCGACGAGCACAGGACGGCGTATCTTGCCGTAGCTCGGTTCCACCTCATCGGTGAATCCTCTGGTCGGCTTGTGCGATCTGACGATAGAAGGCCGGCTGGCCCTCCTCGGTCAGCCAGGGCGCGACCAGTCCGTCGAAATCCCCGGGGGGCAAGGGCGCGGCAAGTGCACCGCGAATGTAGGCCTCGACTACAGCTTTGTGGATATACGCCGGCAATCCGAGAAAGCCTCTGCGTGCATGCGCACATGTGCGAAGAAGGTGAGCCCATGGTGCAAGCGCGACTGCGTTGAGAAGGACCAGTCGTTCAAAGTCGCGGCCTGCGAGTAGATGCGCCCGCAGCGTGATGGCCCCACCGAAGTCGTGGCCGACGACGAGCGGGCAGGCGAGCCCCCAGTGGTCGAGCATCTCGCCAAGAACCACGCTCTGTACGTCAAGCGAGATGCGCTGATCCGCTGCCATCTGCGAGCGGCCATATCCCGGTAGATCGTACCAGTGGACTCGAAATCGCCGAGCGAGCGCTGGTATGACCCGATGCCAGCAGAAGGACGACCAGGGCGTCCCATGGACCAACACAAGATCTGGACCTGAGCCGGCAAGATCATAGCGGACCGTTCCGGCCTGCGTTGTGGTTTGCTGACTGAGCGACCAAGCCATCGAAGCCCTCAATGCGCCACGGCCGCGGCACCGTGCTCGGCGACGAGGTCGCCGGACGAGAAGCGCTCGAGCGTGAAGGGGGCGGCGATGGCGTTGGGCTCGTCGCGGGCGACGAGGTCGGCGAAGGCGTGTCCAGAGCCCGGTGTCGCCTTCCAGCCGCCGGTTCCCCAGCCCGCATTGATGTAGAAGCCCTTGACCTTGGTCTTGGAGATGATCGGCGAGGCGTCCGGGCAGGTGTCGACGATGCCACCCCACTGGCGCATCGAGCCGCAGCCGCGAGAACACCGGGAAGAGCTCGATGAGCGCCGCCAGCGAATGCTCGATGATGTCGATGCCGCCGCGCTGGGTGTAGGAGTTGTGCGCATCGATGCCCGCGCCGATGACGAGCTCGCCCTTGTCCGACTGGCTGACATAGGCATGCACCGCATTCGACATGACGACGCAGGGGATGAGCGGCTTCAAGGGTTCGGAGACCAGCGCCTGCAGCGGATGGCTCTGGATCGGCAGCCGCACGCCGACCATGGAGGCGATGACGCTGGTATGACCGGCGGCGACGCTCGCGACCTTCGGCGTCCTGATGTCGCCCTTCGTCGTCGTCACGCCCGTCACCATGCCGGCCTCGGTCTTGATGCCGGTCACCTCGCAGTTCTGGATGATGTCGACGCCCATGGCATCGGCCGCACGCGCATAGCCCCAGCACACCGCGTCGTGCCGGTTGGTGCCGCCCCGCCGCTGCAGCGTCGCCCCGAGAACCGGATAGCGCGCATCCGGCGAGATCGAGATCGCCGGGCAGAAGTCCTTGACCTGCTTGGCGTCGAGATATTCCGCGTCGATGCCGTTCAGCCGGTTCGCCTCGACGCGGCGCTTGAGTCCGCGCGCCTCGCCCTCGTCATGGGCGAGATTCATGACGCCGCGATGGCTCATCATGATGTTGTAGTTGAGCTCGCGCCCGAGCCCTTCCCACAGCTTCAGCGCGTGCTCGTAGATCATCGCGCTGGCGTCGTAGAGATAGTTCGAGCGGATGATCGTGGTGTTGCGGCCCGAATTGCCGCCGCCGATCCAGCCCTTCTCGATCACGGCGATGTTGGTCATGCCGTGCAGCCGGGCGAGATAATATGCGGTGGCAAGGCCATGGCCGCCGCCGCCGATGATGACGGCGTCGTAGGCGGGCTTGGGCTCGGGATGCCGCCAGACCTGCTTCCAGCCCTTGTGGCCGTTGAGCCCCTCGCGGAACAGCGTCCATGCCGAATAGCGTGCCATTGATGCTCCCGCTGAAATTTGACGCCGGCCCGTGTCGAGGCCGTTCACGCTTTATCGCCCGACCGGGCGCGCGCAATCGCGCGACCGCTCCCGACCGCGGCTCCCTCCCGCCATCTGCCGGCCCCGGTCGCAACCTGGACGGCGATGTCGGAATTCATCCGCGTGTCGGCCCGGCCGCAGATCCTGCAAGTCTGTTGCCCTGACCGGTCGTCGGTCCGCGCGCGCCGAGCAATGGCAAAGGCCATGGTGGCGGGCGTGACCGGATGCGACGGACCCTAGACCAGCCGCGCCAGACCGGCAACGTGACGCGGGGTGATGATGGCATTTGGCTTCCTTATGTCCTTGCCTGGAACAGGGACGAAAGCTATCCGAACGGCCGGCGATGACAGCTGCGGCGCCGGTGCGGTAGACACGCCGCGACCAGTTGGCGCAGACAGGCGGTCATCCTTCGGTCGGATGGCAAGGGCACGCGGCCTGTCGGCGCGCGGCCGGGCATTGGCGGGCGGGGGACAGCATGGCCGAGGCGAGATACGACTATGTCGTGGTGGGGGCCGGCTCGGCCGGTGCGATCGTTGCGGCTCGCCTCTCGGAGAGCGGGCGCCACAAGGTGCTCCTGCTCGAAGCCGGGCCCTCGGACCGCTCCTTCTGGATCCTGATGCCGCTCGGCTACGGGCGGAACTTCTATCATCCGCAATACAACTGGAAGTACACCTCCGCGCCGATCCCGACGATTGGCGACCGCCCGGTCTACGTGCCGCGCGGCAAGGTGCTCGGCGGCTCCTCCTCGATCAACGCCATGGTCTATGCCCGCGGCCAGCCCGGCGATTTCGACGCCTGGGCCGCCGAGGGCAATCCCGGCTGGGCCTGGAAGGACGTGCTCGCCACCTACAAGCGCCTCGAGGATCACGACTTCGGCGCCAGCGAATGGCACGGCGCCGGCGGCCCCGTGCATATCTCCGACGTCTCCGCCGAGACCCATCCCCTGACCAAACGCTTCATCAGGGCCGGCGAGGAGATGGGCCTGCCCTTCAGCCGCGACCTCAACGGTGCCGTGCAGGAAGGCTTCGGCTACTACCATCTGACGACGGCGAACGGCATGCGCGAGTCGACGGCGCGGGCCTATCTGTGGAAGGCGAAGCGCCGCGCCAACCTGACCATCCTGACCGGCGCCCAGGCGACCCGCATCCTCTTTGCCGGCAAGCGCGCCGTCGGTGTCGAATATCTGCAGGGCCGCCGCAAGCACATCGCCCATGCCGGCCGCGAGGTCGTCGTCTCGGCCGGCGCCATCAACGCGCCCCAGCTTCTCCAGGTCTCGGGCGTCGGCCCGGCCGCGCTCTTGAAGCGCCATGGTCTCGAGGTCGTGCTCGACCAGCCCAATGTCGGCCAGCACCTCAACGACCACATCTATGCCGATTATGTGTTCCGCACCCGCGTGCCGAGCCTCAACAACGTGCTCTATCCCTGGTGGGGCAAGCTCGGCGCCGGCATCCGCTATGTGCTGACGCGCCGCGGGCCGCTGTCCATCTGCGTCAATCACGGCGGCGCCTTCATCCGCGCCCGCGACGGCGTCGACCGGCCGGACGTGCAGCTCTATTTCTCGCCGCTCACCTTCGAGAAGATGTTGCCGGGCAAGCGCCTCGTCACCCAGTCGGACCCCTTCCCCGGCGTCTCGCTCGGCGTTTCGCCCTGCCGGCCGACCAGCCGCGGCTTCGTCGAGATCGCCTCGGGCGATCCCCTGACGGCGCCGGTGATCCAGCCGAACTTCCTTGCGAGCGAGGAGGACCGCGCGACCGTGCTCGCCGGCATGCGCTTCGTGAAGCGGCTGTCGGAGCAGCCGGCGCTGAAGGAGGTGATCGAGCACGAGATCCACCCGGGCGCCTCGGTGACCGACGACGCCGCGCTCCTCGACCATGTGAAACGCACGCTGATCTCGATCTACCATCCCTGCGGGAGTTGCCGCATGGGCCCCGATCCGGCGACCTCGGTGGTCGACGCCCGCTTGCGCGTGCACGGCCTGGCCGGGCTGCGGGTGATCGACGCCTCGATCTTCCCCGCCGTCACCTCCGGCAACATCAACGCCCCCTCCATGATGGTTGGCGAGCGCGGCGCCGCGCTGATGCTGGAGGACGTGCGGTAGGGCACCGGGACGGTGGCGCCGGCGATCGTCGAGGCGACATGCCCGGTCCGCGGACCGGTTGACAGCCGGGCGTCCGCGCCGCCACCTTGCCGGCCATGACCGAACACATGAGCGAGACCGATGTCGTCGTCGTGGGCGCGGGGGCGGCCGGCATCGGCGCCGGCCTCGCCCTTGATCGCCTGGGTGTGCCCTTCGTCATCCTCGAGGCGAAGACCCGCATCGGTGGTCGCGCCTTTACCGAGGAGCTCGCCCCCGGCCTCCTCTTCGACCACGGCTGTCACTGGTTCCATTCCGCCCACCAGAACCCCTTGCGCGCCATCGCCGACCGCATCGCTCATCGCTATGACGCCCGGCCCCAGCCGCCGCGGCCGGTGCATCTGGGCGCGCGCTGGGCGGACGAGAGCGAGCGGCAGGAAGCCGACGATGAGATCGATGCGGCTTTCGCGGCGATCTATGCGGCCGGAGAGGCTGGGCGGGACGTGGCGGCGAGCACCGTGCTGCCACCGGCCGGGCGGTTCGCTCGCCTTGCCCGCCACTGGATCGAGCTGATGGCCTGCTTCCCGCCCGAAGCCTTTTCGGCGCTCGACTATGCCCGCTATCGCGACGGCAATGCCGACTTCCCCGTCGCCGATGGCTATGGCCGCCTCATTGCGCGCCTTGCCGCCGGCCTGCCGATCCGCTGCGGGACGCCCGTCACCGGTCTCGCCGCCATGCGCGACGGCGTCGCGATCACCACGCCGGCAGGCGCGCTGAGGGCCAAGGCCGCGATCCTGACCGTGCCGATGTCGAGCTACCGCGACGGGCGCATCGCGCTCGACCCTGCGCCCGATCCAGCCCTCGCCGCCGCCTTCGACGACGTGGCCATGGGACTTTACGAGAAGGTCGCGATCCTGTTGGACGGCAATGTCCTCAGCGATGCCGAGACCTCCTTCGCCGAGGCCTTCGACGAGAGTGATCCGCAGGCCCTTCCGGTCAGCTTCGAGGTGCGCCCGCACGGCCGGCCGCTCATCGTTGCGCATGTCGCCGGCGCGGCGCTCGCACAGTTGCGCAAGGCGGCACCCGCCGCCCTCGCCGATCATGCGGTGACCCGGGCGAAGGCCGCCTTCGGCAGTTCGCTCGCCGGCCGGATTCGCGAGGTGCGCACCACCGCATTCACCGACGATCCGTTCATCGCCGGCGGCTATAGCCTCGCCCGGCCCGGGCGCTCGGCGGCCCGCCTTGCCCTCATCGACGCGGCGATCGGTACACGCATCCTCGTCGCCGGCGAGGCGACGCATCCCCACTATATGGCGACCTGCCACGGCGCCTATCTGACGGGGCTGGAGGCCGCGGCAAAGGCCGCCGTGCTCGCAGGACGAGAGGCCTCGCCCGTCATCGCCGAATGGGTGCCGGCCTGGGCGTCGTAGCGCAACCGCTCGCGCCTCGAGCTATCAGGCTCTATCGCCGATAGACGATGAAGCTCGTGCGCTTGGCCAGCGTGTCGTAGAGCGCACGGGCATCGGCATTGTATTCCTGCGTCAGCCAGTAGACGCGCTCGGTGCCGTGGCGCTTGGCAGCCTCGACCACGGCCATGATGAGCGCCCGCCCGGCGCCCGAGCCACGGATGTCGGGCGAGACATAGAGATCCTGCAGATAGCAGGTGTCCTCGATCAGCCAGGTCGAGCGGTGGAAGTGGTAATGGGTGAAGCCGATCAGCTGGCCGTCCTTGACCGCGACCAGCCCATAGGGCCCCTCGCCCGGCGTCGTCAGCCGCTTCCAGGTGCTCTCGGTCACCTCCGGTTCGAGGCGGGCCCGGTAGAAGCGCAGATAGCCGCGCCAGAGCGGCTCCCACTCGGCGCGGTCGGCAGGCTCGATGGGGCGGATCGTGAGGCTCATGGCGGCGTCTCCAATGGGACGGATGCGGGGAGGGACGAGGGAGGGCGATCGGCGGGGATCATATCGCCGCCCACCTGCCGCGGCCATGCCCTGCGGGAGCCGCCGTTCCCCGCCTCGGGCAACCCATACCGGCTCCCGCCCCTTGATCGAGATCAAGAGCGGTGAGATCGTCGCAGCTATTGTCGCGGGGAGGCGACGCCGCGCCGTGCGGCTGCGACCCCTTGGTGCGTCCGCCCTTGCGGCCGCCCGGCAATGCGAGGCATCGGAGACAGCAAGGCTCCGGCCAGCCTCGGCGCGAGCGCGAGAATGAGGGGATGGACATGGCCGTCGGGGGAAGTGCAAGCGGGGCGGGCGCCGTGGCCGGCAGCGCATCGTCGGGTCTCTCGGTGCCGCGCATCGCGCGGGTGCCGTTCGATGCGCCCTGGACCTGGCTCGCCGCCGGCTGGCGCGACATGTGGACGAGGCCCGAGCTCAGCCTGCTCTATGGCGCTGTCTTCGCCGCCGCCGCCATGCTGCTGACGGTCGGGCTCTTGCAGCAGAACCTGCAGGCACTCATCCTGGTGCTCGCCGGCGGCTTCATGCTGGTCGGCCCGCTGCTCGCCGTCGGGCTCTATGAACTCTCCCGCCGCCTCGAGGCCGGCGAGCCGGTCGATCCGCGCGACATCATGTTCGTCGGCACCCGCTCGCCCGGCCAGCTCGCCTTCATGGGAGCCCTCCTGCTCATCGCCTACATGGCCTGGCTCGAGATCGGCCTCGTCCTCTTCGTGATGTTCATGGGCGCGGGCGCCCTGCCCCCGCTCGAGCAACTGGTGCCGACGCTGCTGTTCACGCCGCGCGGCCTCGGCCTCCTCATCGTCGGCACCATGGCGGGTGCGGTGCTCGCCGCCCTCGTCTATGCCGCGACCGCGGTGTCGATCCCCTTCCTCATGTCCCGCCGTGTCGATGTCGTCACCGCGATCATGACGAGCTTCAAGGCGATCGAGCGCAATCTGCGGCCGATGCTGCTCTGGGCCGTGCTGATCGCCGGCATGATGAGCCTCGGCATCGCCACCCTGTTCGTCGGCCTCATCTTTGTCTTCCCGCTGATCGGCCATGCCACCTGGCACGCCTACCGCCAGATCGTGCAGCTCGATCCCGAGCCCGAGATCGTGCCGGACGTGACGAGCCGCTGAGCGGGCCGCCAGACTGGGAGGCATTTGGGACGGGCTGGACGAAGCCCGGCCGCTGGGGGAAACTCGCCGCCCGGCCGGCCCCGCACATGCTCCGGCCGCGCCATCTGATGAGGAGGAGGCGGCATGAGCACTCGAAGCGCGGCCCTTCAGGGTTTTCTCGACGCCCTGGCGGCGGCCTTGCGCCACCGCGCGGCTCCCGGCAGCGCTCCAGGCCGCGTCACCGACCGGATCCTCGCGGCGCTGGCGGCGCCCGGCGATTGCCCGCCGCACCAGGGACGCCGGCTGCCGGTCTGCAGGTACTTCGAGCCAGCCGTCGAGACTTCACGCGCCGCGGGCGGGCCGACAGCCCGGCTCGCCGAGGCGCTCGCCGCCCTCGAGCCCGAGCTCGTCTGGGCGACGCGCCAGGGCGCCGAGGCCCATGGCCGGGCCTTCCTCGAGGGCCATGCCAACGCCACCATCGTCGGCTCGGTCGGCATCGAGCGGCGCGACGACCTCTGGATCGGCGTGTCGCTGATGGCGCCGGGGCTCACCTATCCCGATCACCACCATCCGCCCGAGGAGGTCTATTCGGTGCTCTCGCCCGGCGACTGGCGGCAGGGCGCCGGCCCCTGGCACGAGCCCGGCATCGGTGGTCTCGTCCACAACCCGCCCGACATCGTCCATGCCATGCGGTCTGGCGAGGCACCGCTACTCGCCACCTGGGCGCTGTGGGTCGAGCGGAGCCAGCGGTGATCCTGCCCGGCCCCGCGCGACGCCGACCCGATCAGTCCGCGAGGAAGCAGTAGAAGAGCCCGGCACCGCCGGTTCCCTTGAGCGCGTCCTGCCCGCAACCGCGCGTGCCGTGCGCGGAATTCCACGACTGCATGTGCCGGGTGGGCTTCAGGCCCATGCGATCGTGATGGCCGACGATCGCCGAGCCTTCGGCGTTGGTGGTCCAGTTGCCGCACGTGGTGTCGCCACCGGCCGTCGAATACATGCCCATCGGGTCCGAGCCGGTCAGAATGTCGTGCATGTTGACGCTGTCGCCGCGTCCCATCACCGCCTCGCCCGTCTCGGTGAGGGCGGTCTCCTTGGTGACGTTCGACTTGTCCGAATGCAACTCGTCGATGCTCGAGGCGACGACGACGCCCTTGGAATTGCGCCACGGGCCCTTGCCGATGCGGTCGCGAGCGTTGACACCGGCCTCGCCGGCCGGGGCGGTGGTGCTGAGATAGGCCCGCCAGTTCTCGTGCGGGGAGCCGGCAGCCTTGGCGAGGGCGGCGCAATGAGCGTCCGCGCCTTCGAGGCCGCCGAGATTGGCGCCGTCGCCCTTGCCGGCGCTCGTCACGAAGAACGACAGGTCCTCGGGCGATTGCGCGGCGGCGGCACCCGGGATCAGCATCGCGCCAAGGATGCAAAGGGTGGCTGTGACGGCGAGGTTCTTCATTTCTGTCTTCCTCATCAGGTTACCGCAGGACCGTCGCAGGCGAGCGACCAGCCTGCGCCAGGCACTGCTGAACCGAAGCTGACATCTGGGCTCGTTCCGGCGATCGTCACGGGAAGTTGAATGTGGGCAGGGCAGGCGATCGCGACCGGGCACCGCCTCGACCGGCCCTTCCGAGCAACGCCGGAATCATGGGAGGAACGGCTCCTGGCGCCGCCCGCTTGCGGACCGCTCGATGCCGTGTCACGGCTGGTCGGCGCGGTGAGCCGCCGAGACCGAAGGAGCCTTCAGATGTCGAGGATCATCGAGACGATCGCCCGGGAGCTCGGCGTCGGCGTCGGCCAGGTCGAGGCCACCGTCGGCCTTCTCGACGAGGGGGCGACGGTGCCCTTCATCGCGCGCTACCGCAAGGAGCGCACCGGCGGCCTCGACGACACCCAGCTGCGTAGCCTCGAGGAGCGGCTCTCCTATCTGCGCGAGCTCGCCGACCGCCGCGCGACCGTGCTGAAGACGATCGAGGAGCAGGGCAAGCTGACGGCCGAGCTGAAGGCGGCGATCGAGCAGGCGGCGACCAAGGTCGAGCTCGAGGACATCTACCAGCCCTACAAGCCCAAACGCCGCACCAAGGCCCAGATCGCCCGCGAGGCGGGGCTCGCGCCCCTTGCCGAGCGCCTGCTGGCCGATCCCGCTCTCGAGCCCGAGAAGCTCGCCGCCGGCTTCATCGACGAGGAGAAGGGTGTCGCCGACGTGAAGGCCGCCCTCGACGGCGCCCGCCACATCCTGATCGAGCAGATCGCCGAGGACGCGCCCCTCGTCGGCACGCTGCGCGAGGGCCTGTGGACGAAGGGCCGCCTCGCCTCGCGGATCGTCAAGGGCAAGGAGGCCGAGGGCGCCAAGTTCTCCGACTATTTCGATTTCGCCGAGGACATCTCGAAAATGCCCTCGCATCGCGTCCTTGCTCTCCTGCGCGGCCGCAACGAGGGCGTGCTCGAGCTCGACCTCGACATGGCCGCCGACCCGGCCCGCGACCCCGCGCGCCCCCATCCCCAGGTCGAGACCATCATGGCGCGCACCGGCATCGCCGACAGGGGCCGGCCCGCCGACCGCTTCCTCGCCGACACGGCGAGGCTCGCCTGGAAGGGCCGCCTCTCGGTCTCGATCGGCAACGATCTGCTGACCCGCGCCAAGGAGCGCGCCGACAGCGAAGCGATCGGCGTCTTCTCGCGCAATCTGAAGGATCTGCTGCTTGCCGCGCCCGCCGGTCGGCGTGTCACCATGGGTCTCGATCCCGGCATCCGCACCGGCGTCAAGGTCGCGGTCGTCGACGGCACCGGCAAGCTCGTCGAGACGGCGACCATCTATCCCCACGAGCCGCGCCGCGACTGGCAGGGCTCGCTCGCCGCGCTCGCCGCCATGTGCCTGAAGCACAAGGTCGAGCTCGTCAGCGTCGGCAACGGCACGGCGAGCCGCGAGACCGACAAGCTGGTCGCCGAGCTCCAGCAGAAGATGCCGCAATTGAAGCTGACGCGCGTCATGGTCTCGGAGGCGGGCGCCTCGGTCTACTCGGCCTCCGAGCTGGCGGCCAAGGAGTTCCCCGGTCTCGACGTCTCGCTGCGTGGCGCCGTCTCGATCGCCCGCCGCCTGCAGGATCCGCTCGCCGAGCTCGTCAAGATCGAGCCGAAGGCGATCGGCGTCGGCCAGTACCAGCACGATGTCGATCAGACCGGCCTCGCCCGCTCGCTCGACAATGTGGTCGAGGATTGCGTGAACTCGGTCGGCGTCGATGTGAACACCGCCTCGGCGCCGCTGCTCGCCCGCGTCTCCGGCCTCAACCAGACGCTCGCCTCCAACATCGTCGCCTTCCGCGACGAGAACGGCGCCTTCGCCACGCGCAGCCAGCTGAAGAAGGTGCCGCGCCTCGGCCCCAAGGCCTTCGAGCAGGCGGCCGGCTTCCTGCGCATCCTCGACGGCCGCAATCCGCTCGACGGCTCGGCCGTCCATCCGGAGGCCTATGCCGTGGTCGAGCGCATCGCCGAGCGCACCGGCCGGCCGTTGAAATCGCTGATCGGCGACCGCGTATTCCTCAAGGCGCTCCGTCCCGCCGACTATGCCGACGAGACTTTCGGCGTGCCGACCGTCAGCGACATCATCGCCGAGCTCGAGAAGCCGGGCCGCGATCCGCGCCCGGAGTTCAAGACGGCGACCTTTGCCGAGGGCGTCGAAAGGATCGACGACCTGAAGCCCGGCATGCAGCTCGAGGGCGTCGTCACCAATGTCGCCGCCTTCGGCGCCTTCGTCGACATCGGCGTCCACCAGGATGGGCTCGTGCACATCTCCGAGCTCGCCGACCGCTTCGTCAAGGACCCCCGCGAGGTGGTCAAGGCGGGCGACGTCGTCAAGGTGCGCGTCAAGGAGGTCGATGTCGGCCGCAAGCGCATCGGCCTCACCATGCGCTCGGGCGCCATCGAGCGGGGCGCACGGGTCGACGAGCGGGGGGCCGACGCATCGCGAGGCGGTCATCGCGCCGATGGAAGGCCCGGTCAGGGCGGCGGTGGTCGCAATGCCTCCCCGCAGAAGTCCGACGGGGCCGGCGAAAGCGCATTCGCCGCCGCGCTCCGGCGCGCTCAGGAAGGGCGGAAATAGCCGCACTGCGAGAGGACTTGGAGCGCCGTGGACGGCTGTCGCCTCGGCCGTCCGCCTCGTGCCGCCGCGCTCTCAGGCCGCTTTCGTCTCGACATGCTCTGGTCGGATGCCGAGGCCGATCAGCCGTGCCGGTAGCCGCCTGAGCAGTGGCACCTGCGTCAAGAGGCGGACCGCCAGTGGCACCTGCAACTGGGTTGTGCTCTTCAGCGTCGGCGCGATGACCCGGTTCTGGATGAACACCTGCAACCGCTGCGTCATCCGCGTCGGAAAGAGCCGCCGCGCCTCGACCTTCTGCAGATCGGCCTCGCTGGCCCGCCCCGCCCGCAACGGCGCCGCCAGAATGTTCGCGGCCGCCACCGCGTCCTGCACGGCGAGATTGATGCCGATGCCCCCGACCGGCGACATGGCATGGGCGCAATCGCCGATGCACAACAGTCCCGGCCGCGTCCAGTTCGTCAGCCGATCGACGGCGACGGTCAGCAGCTTCACGTCGTCGAAGCTGGCGATCTCGCCGAGCCGGTCGCCGAGAAACGGCGCGAGCTTGGCGACTGCCTCGCGGAAGGCGGCAAGCCCGCGCGCATGCACCTCATCGACGCTGCCTTTGGGGATCACGAAGGCGCACTGCCAGTAGTCGCCCCGGTTGATCATGATCGAGATGCGCCCGGCGTCGAACCGGCCGGTCGTGTCGTCGGGATCGCTGTCCTTGCGCGACACCCGGAACCACAGCACGTCCATCGGCGCCCCGATGGACTCGACCTCGAGGCCCGCGCACTCGCGCACCCGCGAATGCCGGCCATCGGCGCCGATGACGAGATCGGCGGCAATCTCGAGCGGCCCCTCGGGCGTCCGCGCGTGAAGGCCCCTCACCCGCCCGTCCGCCTCGACGAGATCGGTCACCTCGGCGCGCATCCTGAGGCCGAAGCCGGCAAAGCGCCGGCCCTCCTCGGCCAGGAAGTCGAGAAGTTCCCATTGCGGCATCATGGCGATATAGCGATGGCGCACCGGCAGGCTGGAGAAGTCGGCGAAAATGAGCTCGGTATCGCCGAACTTGCCGGCGAGGCGCCTCACCTTCTGGTGCGGTCGCGCGAGGAAGCGCTCGATGAGGCCGAGCTCGTCCATCACCTCGAGCGTCGAGGGATGCACCGTGTCGCCACGGAAATCGCGCAGGAAATCGGCATGCTTCTCCAGCACGACGACATCGATGCCGGCCCGCGCCAGCAGATGGCCCGCCATCATGCCGGCGGGTCCGCCCCCGGCGATCGCGCATGTCGTCCTCAGGCTCGTCATCGCCGCTCCTCCTCGTCTCGAGGCCGGGGGCACCCCCAGTCGGGCGTGGCGTGACGGGGGCCTGCGGCGCAGATCCCCCGGTCGGCTCTATTTGTATTTGACGCCGAGAATCTCATAGGCTCGCGCGCCCTTGGGCGTCGATACCTCGACGGAATCGCCCTTCTTCTTGCCGATCAGGGCGCGCGCGATCGGTGAGGTGATCGAGATCTTGCCCTGCTTCACGTCGGCCTCGTACTCGCCGACGATCTTGTAGGACACCTCCTCGTCGGTATCCTCGTCGACGAGCTTGACCGTGGCGCCGAACTTCACCGTGTCGCCGGACAGCTTCGTCACGTCGATCACGTCGGCGCGCGACAGCTTGTCCTCGAGATCGGCGACGCGCGCCTCGTTGAGGCCCTGCTGCTCCTTGGCGGCATGGTACTCGGCGTTCTCGGAGAGATCGCCATGCGAGCGGGCCTCGGCGATCGCCTGGATGATGCGCGGGCGCTCGACGCTTTTCAGGCGATGCAGCTCGGTCTCGAGCGCGGCATAGCCTTCGATCGTCATCGGCACCTTGTCCACGGCCATCGCATGTATCTCCTGTTCGCTGTGCACGCCCGATCGGCGAGGCACAACACAATAAAACGCGAATGTCGCTATCGAGAGATGTCGTCGACGAGGAACGGGAGCCGCCGACAGGGCGGCATCCTCAGGACGAGCGGCCCACGTAACTCTGCAATGGAGCGACCTTCAGAATATCGGCTCTGAGTGCCTTGATCGCTTGGGTTACCGCGAGCACACCGGAGATCGTTGTATAGCAGGGGATGTGATTCAGCAAGGCGGTGCGCCGGATGTCCTTGCTGTCGGCAATCGCCTGGGCGCCTTCGGTGGTGTTGAAGACGAGCTGGATCTCGCCGTTCTTCATCGCGTCGATGACATGCGGGCGGCCTTCCAGCACCTTGTTGATGAGCGCGCAGGGCACGCCCGCGGCTTCCAGATGACGCTTCGTCCCGCGCGTCGCCTTGATGGTGAAGCCGAGCGCGACGAGCTCGGCGACCGGCTTCACGATCCGCGCCTTGTCCGCCTCCTTGACCGAGACGAACACGCAGCCCGTTCGCGGCAGATCCGAGCCGATGCCGGTCTGGCTCTTGGCGAAAGCGACGGCGAAATCGCGGTCGATGCCCATCACCTCGCCCGTCGAGCGCATCTCCGGCCCGAGGATCGGATCGACGCCGGGGAAGCGCGCGAAGGGGAACACCGCCTCCTTGACCGCGACGTGCTTCAAGGGCTTGCGCTCGAGGCCGAACTCGCCGAGCGGCCGGCCCGCCATCACGCGCGCCGCGATTCCCGCGACCGGCTCGCCGATCACCTTGGCGACGAACGGCACCGTTCGGCTCGCCCGCGGATTGACCTCGATGATGTAGACCTCGCCGTCCTTGACGGCATATTGCACGTTCATCAGGCCGACCACGCCGAGCGCGCGGGCAAGCGCGACGGTCTGGCGCTCGATCTCGGCGACGACATCGCCCTTCAGCGAATGGGGCGGCAGCGCGCAGGCCGAATCGCCCGAATGGATGCCCGCCTCCTCGATATGCTCCATGACGCCGGCGACGAAGGCGGTGCTGCGGTCGGCGAGGCAGTCGGCATCGACCTCGATCGCGTCCGACAGATAGCGGTCGATGAGCAGCGGCCGGTCGTCCGATACGACGAGCTCTCCCGGCCGGGCAAGCTCGATCGTCAGTTTCGCCAGATAGCGCTCGAGCTGGGCGTCGTCGTAGAGGATCTCCATCGCCCGTCCGCCGAGCACATAGGAGGGCCGGATCATCACCGGATAGCCGATCTGCTTGGCGACGCTTCGCGCCTCCTCGCCCGAGCGCGCGATGCCGCTCTCGGGCTGGCGCAGGCCGAGCCGGTCGACCAGCGACTTGAAGCGGTCGCGGTCCTCGGCAAGGTCGATGGCGTCGGGCGCGGTGCCGAGGATCGGGATGCCCGCCTCCTCGAGCGGCTCGGCGAGCTTCAGCGGCGTCTGGCCGCCGAACTGGACGATCACGCCCTTCAATTCGCCCGCCGACTGCTCGCGGCCGATGATCTCGATCACGTCCTCGGCGGTCAGCGGCTCGAAATAGAGCCGGTCCGAGGTGTCGTAGTCGGTCGACACGGTCTCGGGGTTGCAGTTGACCATGATGGTCTCGAAGCCGGCGTCGGTCAGCGAGAAGCAGGCATGGCAGCAGCAATAGTCGAACTCGATGCCCTGGCCGATGCGGTTGGGACCGCCGCCGAGGATCACCACCTTCTCGCGTGCCGATGGCGCCGCCTCGCAGACCGGATCGCCATCGAGCCCGGCCTCGTAGGTCGAGTACATATAGGCGGTCGGCGAGGCGAACTCCGCCGCGCAGGTGTCGATGCGCTTGTAGACCGGACGGACGCCGAGCGCGTGCCGCCGCCGCCTGACCTCGCCCTCGCCGAGCCCGGTCAGCCGCCCGAGCCGCGCATCCGAGAAGCCCATCGCCTTCAGCATGCGCAACTGGCCGGCCGTCTCCGGCAGGCCCCGCGCCCTGACGAGCGCCTCGGTGTCGATGATTTCCTGCAGCCGCTCGAGGAACCACGGGTCGATGCGGCAGGACTGGTGGACCTGCGCGTGGTCGACGCCGAGCCGCAGCGCCTGGGCGACCTTGAGCAGGCGGTCGGGCGTCGGCTGGGCGAGCGCGGCGCGGATGACGTTCTTGTCGTCGCCCTGGCCGAGGCCCTCGAACACCACGTCGTCGAGACCGCTGAGCCCGGTCTCCATCGAGCGCAAGGCCTTCTGCAGGCTCTCATGGAAGGTCCGGCCGATCGCCATGACCTCGCCGACCGATTTCATCGAGGTGGTCAAAACCGGTTCGGCGCCGGGGAACTTCTCGAAGGCGAAGCGCGGAATCTTGGTGACGACATAGTCGATGGTCGGCTCGAATGCGGCCGGCGTCGCCCCGCCGGTGATGTCGTTGCCGAGCTCGTCGAGCGTGTAGCCGACGGCGAGCCTTGCCGCGACCTTGGCGATCGGGAAGCCGGTCGCCTTGGAGGCGAGCGCCGAGGAGCGCGACACGCGCGGATTCATCTCGATGACGACGAGGCGCCCGTCGGCCGGATTGACGGCAAATTGCACGTTCGAGCCGCCGGTCTCGACCCCGATCTCGCGCAACACCGCGATCGAGGCGTTGCGCATGACCTGATATTCCTTGTCGGTCAGCGTCAGCGCCGGGGCGACGGTGATCGAATCGCCCGTATGCACGCCCATCGGGTCGATGTTCTCGATCGAGCAGACGATGATGCAGTTGTCGTCCCTGTCACGGACGACCTCCATCTCGTACTCCTTCCAGCCGAGCACCGATTCCTCGACGAGCACTTCCTTGGTCGGCGAGGCGTCGAGCCCGCGGTCGACGATCTCCAGGAACTCGGCGCGGTTCGTAGGCGATGCCCCCGCCCGTGCCGCCGAGCGTGAAGGACGGACGGATGATCGCCGGCAGGCCGACCTCCTCGAGCGCCTTCAACGCCTCGTCGATCGAATGGGCGAGCGCCGAGCGCGGCGTGGCGAGCCCGATCCGGTTCATCGCCTCGCGGAACCGCAGGCGGTCCTCGGCCTTGTCGATGGCATCGGCCTTGGCGCCGATCAGCTCGACGCCGAAGGTCTCCAGCACGCCCGAGCGGTCGAGCGCGAGTGCGGTGTTGAGCGCGGTCTGCCCGCCCATGGTGGGCAGGAGCGCGTCCGGCCGTTCCTCGGCGATGATCTTGGCGACGATCTCGGGCGTGATCGGCTCGATATAGGTCGCGTCGGCCAGATCCGGGTCCGTCATGATCGTGGCCGGATTGGAGTTGACGAGGACGATGCGGTAGCCTTCGGCCTTCAGCGCCTTGCAGGCCTGGGTCCCCGAATAGTCGAACTCGCAGGCCTGACCGATGACGATCGGGCCGGCGCCGATGATCATGATGGATCGGATGTCTGTGCGTTTGGGCATCGGGCGGGTTGTTTAGAGCAGTCGGCCGGCTTTGGCCATAGCGACGATTGGGCGATCCCGTGCGGGCGTCTGGGGCCTGCCCGAGGGCTCGGATCTCGGGTCGCGACGGGTCGCCCAAGGGCGACGGTCGCGGCGACCAAGGGTTCCACAGGGGGCGAGGATATAGCGCCGAACCGACCGGGGCGCCATTGCCGCTGCCGGCTCGCTGTGATTAGGTCGCCCGGTGTCGGGGGCGGCCGGTTCACGGCCAACCGGCGGGACGGGGCCCGCCCGGCATCGGCCGGTCAAGCGATGGAGAGAGCGTTGAGCGAGATGCAGAAGACCGCCGACGTCAGGACCTATTTCACCGAGCGCGCCCGGCTGTTCGATGCCCTCTATGAGGGCGAGACCGGGTTCTCGCGCCGTTTCAACGAGATATTCCGCCGCCCCATGCTCGAGCGCTATGTGCTGACGCTGGAGGGCCTCGGCCGCCTGGAGGGCCGGCGCATTCTCGATGTCGGCTGCGGCTCGGGCCGCTATGCGGTCGAGCTCGCCCGCGGCGGCGCCTTCGTGACCGGTGTCGATTTCTCGCCCGAGATGATCGCCATGGCCAACGAGCGGATCGCGGCGATGCGCGCCGACAACCCGGCCCTCGCCGACCGGGTCTCCCTCGTCGCCGGCGATTTCCTCGAATGGTCGGCCGGCATGGGCCGCAAGTTCGATGCCGCCTTCGCCATGGGCGTGCTCGACTATGTGGAGGATGCCAAGGGCTTCATCGCCCGCATGGCCGAGGTCGCCGACGAGGTCATCGCCTCTTTCCCCCGGCCGACCGCCGTTCGCATGCCGTTGCGCAAGCTCCGTTATGCGATGCGCAACTGCCCGGTCCATTTCTATCGTCAGGCCGAGGTCGAGGCGATGTACCGCGCCGCCGGCCTCGACGAGGTGACGGTGCGCCCGCTCGGCGGCGCCGGCTTCTGGGTGCACGGCCAGCGCGGCTGAGCCGGGCAGCCTGATGGGCGGGGGAGTTGCGGCGTCATGGTCCGGCACGGCCTGTCCTTCGACATCGAGTGCTACTACCAGATCGTCGCCAAGGACTATCTGCGCGAGCGCCTTGCCCCGACCTCAGAGGTCGTCCGCAACACCTCTTTCATTCTCGACTGCCTCGGCGAGGCCGGCGTCAAGGCGACCTTCTTCACCCTCGGCAATGTCGCCCGCGCCTTCCCTCAGCTCATCCGGCGGATCGTTGAGGAGGGGCACGAACTCGCCGTCCATGGCGACGAGCATCTCTATCTGACCGATCTCGACCCGGCCGCTTTTCGCGAGGAGCTGGCCCGCGCCATCGGCGCGCTCGAGGATGCGGGCGGGGTCAGGATCACGGGGCATCGCGCGCCGGCCTTCTCGCTCGTCGAGCGGACG
>JAWKWA010000019.1:0-75837 GCA_041397765.1 Hyphomicrobiaceae bacterium
GGGCATCTACGGGCGCGAGATGTTCGAGACCTGGTACAAGATGACGACGCTCGTGCAGGGCCGGCTCGATCTTGCCCCCCTCATCACCCATCGCATCGGCATCGACGACTATCAGGCGGGCTTCGACGCCATGCGCTCGGGCTCGTCGGGCAAGGTGGTGATGGACTGGTAGGGGTAGCGGCGGCGGCCGCGGCCTCAGCCCTGCTGCCGGTCGGGGATCACGATGCGGAAGCGCGCGCCGGGCTCGCCGCCGTCGATCAGCGCCACCCGGCCGCCATGGGCATGGACCAGCTCGGCGACGATGGCGAGGCCGAGCCCGGTGCCGCCGACCCGGCCGGAGCCGTGGAAGGGCACGAACAGGTTGCGGCGTGCATGCTCGGGCACGCCCGGACCGTCATCGGCAAGATCGATCACGATCGCATCGCCCTTGCGGTGGGCCTCGACTCGGATGGCGTGAGCGCCGCCGGCGCCTTCCAGCACCTGCACCGAGTTCCGCGCCAGATTGGCGAGCACGCGATAGAGCTGGTCGGGATCGGCGTCGACGATGAGATCCTCAGCGACCGCGATCCGCCAGTCGATCGCCCCCGGTCGCGGCAGGCCGAGGCTTTCGCCGACCTCCTCGACGAGCGGCCTCAGCGGGATGTGCCGCCGCTCGAGCGGCGCCTCGCTCGCCCGTCCATAGCTCAGCGTCTCGGTGCACAGCCTGATCGCCCTGTCGAGCGACTGGATGAGCTTCGGCGTCACGCGCTGCACGGTCGGGTCGGGCACCGAGCCGAGGCGATCGGAGATGAGCTGGGCGTTCGCCAGCATGTTGCGCAGGTCGTGATTGATCTTGGAGACGGCGAGGCCGAGCGCCGCCAGATGGCTCTTCTGGCGGAGCATGGCGACGAGCTCGAGTTGCATCTGCGACAATTTCTCCTCGGCGATGCCGATCTCGTCGTGGCGACCTGAGGGATGAATGGCGAGGCCGGCATTCTCCGGATCGAGGCGGAAGCGGATCATGCTTTCGGTTAGGCGGCGCATCGGCCGCACCATCAGCCGGTGCAGCGCCAGATAGACGAGCGAGGCCGCCAGCATCGAGATGATGACCGAGAGACCGAGAATGTTGAAACCGTAGCGGATCATCGCCGAGCGCAAGGCCGCCTCCGACATCACGATCTCGATGAAGTCGCCGACCCCCATCTCCGGCCGCCCGACCACGCGGATGATGCGGTCGGGCGAGGAGAAGTAGACCTCGACCGCATCGACGATCTTGCGATAGGCGGAGGCGGTCCTGAGGTCGAAATACTCGTCGATCACGGGCGGCATGTTCTCGCTGAGCACCAGGAGCCGCTGGTCCTGGCGCTTCAGCGCGATGCCGCGCACGTCCGCCGTCTTCAGGATCTCCTCGCGCAGCATCTGCGGCAGCACGCCGCCGGGCGCCGCCTCGGCCGCCAGCGAGGCGATCTGCGCGACCTCGAGGCGCTGCATCAGCCATGTCACGCGGAAATTGGCGACCGAGGGCAGGAAGATCAGCACCTCGGCCAGCATCACGAAGGCGATGGTGAGGAGCAGCAGTTTCCAGGAGAGGCCGGATCGCAGGGGCGGCGCCACGGCGGCACGGACGCGCTGCGTGCGGCCCTCCTCGGGCGGCACGCCCGCCGTCACCAGCTCGACCGCAGGCCGCGGTTCCGGCGGTGCGGCACCGCCTTCGCTGCGCGAGTTGACGTCCATTCCGACCCTCAGCCGAGCTTCCTCAGCAGTGAAACGAGCGAGCGCACCATCGGGTTCGCCAGCCGGGGCAGATAGTAGGCATAGGCGGCGCGCTTGTTGATCTCCGAGAAGGTCGGATAGGGCGCGATGACGGATGCCATGTGCTTCATCGAAAGGCCGGCCGTGATGGCGAGCGCCCACATCTGGATGAGCTCCCCGGCATGGGCGCCAAGGATGCTCGCCCCGAGGATGCGGCCCGACGGGGTCGTGACCACCTTGACGAAACCATGCGTACGCCGCTCGGTCTGGGCCCGGTCGTTCTCGTGATAGGGCCAGCGGACGACCGAGATACGGCGGCCGTGCCGCTTGCGGGCTTCGTCCTCCGACAGGCCGACATGGGCGAGCTCGGGATCGGTGAAGGTCACCCACGGCATGATGTCGGGATTGACGCGGGCGGGCAGGCGGAACAGCGCGCTGCGGATGACGATGCCGGCCTGGTAGCTCGCCGCGTGGGTGAACTGGGGACCGCCCGTGACGTCGCCGATCGCATAGACGCGGCGGTTCGAGGTCCTCAGTCCCCGCGACACCCGGATGCCGCTCTTGTCGTAGCGGATGCCGGCCTGGTCGAGCCCGAGATTGTCGACATTGGCGCGCCGCCCGGTCGCCATCAGCACATGGCTCGCCGCCACCGTCTCGCTGCGGCCGCCGTGGCTCATATGGACGTTGATGCCGCCCTCGGTCCGCTCGAAGCGTTCGACCTTGGCGCCCTCGACGAGGGTCAGACCCTCCTCGCGCAATTCGGCGATCAGCGGGGCGGTCAGCTCGGGATCGCCAAGGCCGAGCGCCTTCATCGCCTCGATCACCGTGACGCGGCAGCCCAGCCGCAGATGGGCCTGGGCCAGCTCGATGCCGATCGGCCCGCCACCGACCACCACGAGATGCTGCGGCCGCTCGGCGAGGGCGAAGATGGTCTCGTTGGTGAGGACGGAGACCGTGTCGATGCCTGGGATCGGCGGCAGGGCCGGCGAGGAGCCGGCCGCGACGACGAAGCGCCGCGCCTTCACCTGGTAGTCGCCCGCCTCGACCGTCTCGCGATCGACGAACCGTGCCGGCGCCTGGATCACCCGCACACCGAGCCCGGTGAAGCGCTCGACCGAATCGTTCGGTGCGATGGCGGCGATGACGCCCCGCACATGCTCGTGCACGAACCGGAGATTGATCATCGGGTTGGTCGGCGTGATGCCGAGCGGCTTGGCGCTGCGCATCTCGTGGGCGCGGCGGGCCGAGGCGATCAGCGACTTGGACGGGACGCAGCCATGGTTCAGGCAGTCGCCGCCCATCACCGCCTTCTCGATCAGCACCACGGGCACGCCGAGCTGGGCCGCGGCCGCTGCCACCGACAGGCCGCCCGAGCCGGCACCGATCACGCAGAGGTCGGGCTTCAGCAGTTCGGTCATGGTCGCGCTCATCCTGGGATCGGTGGATCGGGAGATCGGGTTCCGGGAATCCGGTGGTCGGCCGACCACTCTTAGCGGGCCTGACGGCGAATTGGAACGGAGCGAACGAAGATGGAACGCGGACAGGCTCAGCCGGCTCCCTCGCCGCCACCGCCCGGCGGCGCGCCGCTTGTCCCGCCCGCGCGTCCCGCCCGCCAGCGACGCGCGAGGATCGGCAGCAGGGCGACGACGCCGAGCGCCGCGAATGCCGCCGCGACCTGCCAGGAGACCAGCGAGTGCACGTCGAAGGCGAGCCGGCAGCCTGCCGCGACGGGATCGGCGATGCCGGCTGCCGCGGCCTGCTCGGCGCACTCCTCGAACCCCTCGCCCTGGGCCGCGAACACGCTGTCGAGGCCGGCGCCGGCCAGCGAGAAGGCGAGACCGCCGGGGATGATGCCGATGATGGTGGCTGCGAGATAGACCGGCAGGCTGACGCCAAGGATGCCGGCAGCCAGATTGACGACGAAGAAGGGGAAGGCCGGCACCAGCCTCAGGAACAGCAGATAGTTGAAGGCGTCGGCGCGAAAGCCCTCGCGCAACCGGGCGATCGCCGGTCCGCTCCGCTCGGCCATCAGGGGCCCGAGCGAGGTGCGCGCGACGAGGAAGATGATCACCGCCCCGAGCGTCGCTGCGACGAGGGCTGCCGGCGCGCCGATCATCCAGCCGAACAGGAAGCCGCCGGTCACCGTCAGCAGGAGCGCGCCGGGCAGGGACAGCGCAACGACCATGACGTAGACCGCCATGTAGACGAGCACCGCAAGGACGATGTGGCCCTCGATGGCCTCGCTCAGATCCATGCGATGAAGGTAGAGATTTTCGAGGGTCAGCGCCCGGTGCCAGCCCTGCCCATAGGCGATGGCGATCAGCAGGCCGAGCGCGGCGAGCGGTAGCAGGCGCCAGAGGACGGCCGGACCGCGGGTCGGGGCATCAGGCGACTGCTCGGTCATGCGCACTCCTCCCCCGATCCTCTGATCCCTCGATCGTCGCATCCCTGCCGCCGGCGCCCGATGCTGATCCGTCCCGCCAGCGGCTTCTACTCAATGAACGAACTTGTCGCCCGCGTCCCTTGCCGCAAGCCGAGGTCGCGCAGTCGTGAAGCCGTGACGGCCAGTCGTGATGGCGCGTGCCGCATCGACCTGGCGAGGCGAGCCGTGCGAGCCGAAAGCGCGCTCTCCTCCGCCCCGGTCATACGCTCTCGCGCGCTGCGAGGCGCGTCCCATTCCTGCTCTTGACCCGGTCGGACGAAGCCCCTAAAACCCGCAGGCTCGAAGGGGCGGCGGTCATCCGGCCGAGCCAACCCGTCCCTCGGCATCGGGCCGCATCCGCAGTCCGACTCCCGGCCCCGGAATTGCAGCGCCTGCCAAAGGCCCGCCGTCCCGCCGCGCCGGCTTCGTGATGCCCAGGTAGCTCAGTTGGTAGAGCACGTGACTGAAAATCACGGTGTCGGTGGTTCGATTCCGCCCCTGGGCACCATTCTTTCCATCACCTGAGTGCCGGCCCGAAGGCGCATGCGGTTCCGCCCACTCTGCGGCTCGGTGATGTCGCGCTTGCGAGCCCCGAGGCCCGTCGCTCCGGCACCGGTCATTGCAAGATTGCGCATTTTCGCACGCTTGAATATAAAAGCACTATGAGCAAGTTACGCGAAAAGACGGTTGCGGGTTCTGAGGCCGGCGACGAGGTCGATCCGATGATCGCCGCGTCCGAGGAGGCGGCGCGGCTCCTGAAAGCCATGGCCAACCCGGTGCGCTTGCGCATCCTCTGCATGCTCGCCGAGGCGGAGATGCCGGTCGGCGAGATCGCCTCGCGCCTCGACATCCGCGAGCAGGCGACCAGCCAGCAGCTCGCCCAGCTCCGCCTCGAAGGCCTCATCGTGCCGCGCAAGGACGCCCAGCGCGTGTACTACCGGCTCGCGAGCGGCAATGTCGGGCAGGTTCTCGACACCCTGCGCAACATCTATTGCCCCCAAAGCGTCAGTTGACCACCGGCAGCCCCGCCGCCCGCCACGCTGCGATCCCGCCCTTCATGTGCGTCTCGTGCGGCAGGCCGAGCCGTCGGGCCATGCGAACCGCCATGCCCGATCGGCGATCCGTCAGGCAATAGAACACGATCGGCTTGTCAGCCGTCAGCCCCTTCAGACGGCGCCCGAGATCCGACAGGGGCGCATGATTGGCCCCCGCGACGCGCATCTGGGCCCATTCGCCCTTTTCCCTGACATCGACCAGCAGGATCTCGCCGGCCTTCGCGCGCCTGTGCGCCTCCTCGGGCGAGATCGTCACAAGCGGCTTCGACTTCCAGAACCCGAACATTCGGACGACCTCCCAAAGTAGCAGGGCAATGTGGATATATTCATGTTTGCGCAACTATGCAATGAATGTTAGCCTCCCCTCAAGACCGGTCTTGCGGGCTTTCCCTGCAGAACTCCCGGACAGATCCCTCGTCCGCGCCCTCACGGATCGCGCACCTCGGCCGGGGGGCTGTGGCGAAGCCAGCCCGACAGGTCGGACGAGCCGCGCCGGCCGGGGGATGCTCGGGGTTCGAGAGGCTTGAGACCGGCCCGCCCTGCCGCTGTCGGCCGCTGTTCCGGTCCGGCGCGGATCGACCGCCGGTCATAGCGGCCGGACGGCAGCGAATGGCACTGGGAGGAAGACATGGCACATGTCGTGGTACTGGGAGCAGGTCTCGGCGGCGTCATCATGGCCTACGAGGTCCGCGAGAAGCTGAAGTCGAAAGACAAGGTGACGGTCGTCACCAAGGGGGCGCATTTCTCGTTCGTGCCCTCCAACCCCTGGGTGGCGGTCGGCTGGCGCCAGAAGGGCGACATCGAGGTCGATCTGGCCGCCGCGCTCGGCAGCCACAAGATCGCGCTCGAGACGCAGGGCGCCAAGCGCGTGAAGCCGGCGGAGAACCGTATCGAGCTCATGGACGGCAGCCATGTCGACTACGACTACCTGATCATCTCGACCGGCCCCGAGCTCGCCTTCGACGAGATCGAAGGCCTCGGCCCCGACGCCAACACCCATTCGATCTGCACGGTCGATCACGCGCTGAAGACCTATGAGGGCTTCAAGAAGCTCGTCGCCAATCCCGGCCCCGTCATCATCGGCGCCGCGCAAGGCGCCTCGTGCTTCGGCCCCGCCTACGAATTCGTCTTCGTGCTCGACAAGGCGCTGCGCGATGCCAAGGTGCGCGACCGGGTGCCGATGACCTTCGTCACCTCCGAGCCCTATATCGGCCATCTCGGCCTCGACGGCGTCGGCGACACCAAGGGCCTGCTCGAGAGCGAGTTGCGCCAGCACCACGTCAAATGGGTGACGAACTCCAAGATCAAGAAGGTCGAGCCCGGCAAGATGACGGTCGAGGAGGTCGGCGAGGACGGCAATCCGGTCCGCCAGCACGAGCTGCCCTTCGATTTCTCGATGATCCTGCCGGCCTTCCGCGGCGTCGGCGCCGTCGCCGGCATCGAGGGTCTCGTCAATCCGCGCGGCTTCATCCTGGTCGACAAGCACCAGCGCAACCCGACCTACAAGAACGTCTTCGCGGTCGGCGTGTGCATCGCCATTCCCCCGACCGGCAAGACGCCGGTTCCGGTCGGCGTGCCCAAGACCGGCTTCATGATCGAGAGCATGGTGACGGCGACGGCCCACAATATCGGCCAGCTCGTCGAGGGCCGCGAGCCCTCCGCCCAGGGCACCTGGAACGCGGTGTGCCTCGCCGATTTCGGCGATGGCGGCATCGCCTTCGTCGCCCAGCCGCAGATCCCGCCGCGCAACGTCAACTGGTCCTCGTCGGGCAAATGGGTGCACGCCGCCAAGGTCGGCTTCGAGCGCTATTTCCTGAGGAAGGTCAGGATCGGCCAGTCCGAGCCCTTCTACGAGCGCCTGGCGCTGAAGCTGCTCGGCATCGACAAGCTGAAGGCGATCGAGATCGACATGGAAAAGACCTGACGGCGGTGACGGCCTGACGGCATCCATCGCCGCCCGGCTGTCGAGGGTGCCGGCCGGGCGGTCTCATTTCTGCCGGTAGCCGGCGTAGTAGTCGGCGACGACGGGCACGCTCGGTGCGCCCTCGGCGAAACGGTCGGCCTCGAAGCCGGCGAGCAGATCCGGCTGGCGGCCGGTGTCGAGCCACGCCGCCAGCAACTCACCCAGCTTGGGGCCGAGCAGGAAGCCACGGCCGTTGCAGCCGCTCATCTGCACGAGGCCCGGCCGTGCCGCGACGGGACCGACCGTCGGCTTCCTGTCTGGCGTCACGTCGTACATGCCCGCCCATTGCCGGACGACATGGAGGCCGGCGAGGCCGGGCGCCTTGGCGAGCACATGTCGGGCAGTGCGGACCGGGAACTCCGCGCTCGAGGAGAGCGTGATGCCGGGCGTCTCGGCCGGATCGGTGACGCCCATCACCACCTCGCCGCGCAGCGTCTGGTGGAACCAGCCCTCGAGCGGCCGATAGAATGTCACCATGGTGTCCATGATCGGCTTCACCGCCTCGGTGACCATGGCCTCGCGCCGCAACGGCGTGTTCGGCACGTCGAGCCCGGCCATGGCGGAGATCGTGCGCGACCAGGCGCCCGTCGCATTGACGACGACGGGCGCGCGGATCTCGCCCGTCGGGGTGGCGACACCCTCGACATGCTTTCCCGCCACCAGCAGCCCCGTCACCTCGGTGTGCTCGCGCACATCGACACCGCGCGCGCTCAAGGCCCGCCGATAGGCGATGACGACCGAATCGTGATGGACCGCGGCATCGCGGTGATAGAGCGCCCCGACCGGCAATGCGCCACCTTCAAGCACCGGCACGCGCTCGAGCGTGCCACGGCGGTCGAGAAGCTCGGTCCTCAGGCCGAACTCGCGACGCAACATGGCGTTCGCGCGGCCCATGATCTCCATCTCCTCATCGTCGTAGAGAACGAGCGCATAGCCCGGCCGCCAGAACAGCGTGGCGGTGCCGAGCTCGCGGTCGAGACGGGCGTGCTTCTCCTGGCAGGCGATGGCAAGGCGCGCGAGCTCGGGCGTCAACTGCATGGCGCGCACCCGCGTCACATTGCGGCTCGAGGCGCCGGCGCCCAGATGCCGCCGCTCGATGAGCACGATGCGCCGCCGCGCCCGCTCGGCCAGCTCGCGGGCGAGCGAGAGGCCGAAGATGCCGCCGCCGATGACGACGATGTCGGCCGTGCCGGAGGTCGCGCTCATGTCGGTCTCCGCGCGAGATCGGCAAGTGTGACCGGCCGTGCCAGCGGGCGCTGCGTCGGCACCGCGGCGGGCCGACCATTGTGCTTCAGGCAGGCGGCGATCTCGGCATGGCAGAGCTTGCCCTGGCAGGGGCCGGTCGCCGCACCCGTCCTCCGCTTCAACGTCTCGATCTCGTCGAAGCCATCGGCGATGGCGCGGTCGAGTTCGCGGATACGGACATCCTCGCAATGGCAGGCGATGGCCCGGGGATCGGGCGTCCAAGCCGCGCCATCCCCTTCTGCGGGCACGAGCGCGGCCCCGCCGGTCAGCCGGATCGGCATCAGTGCCTCCCCCTGCGCCACCATCACCGGCGGATCGCCCGCAAGCACGACGCTCATGCCCGCCTGCAGCGCCAGCTCATAGGACGGCTGACGCCAGCAGACGACGAGAAGGTCGGCCGCCACCGAAGTGCCGCCGGCGAAAGTGACGTGACCCGGTCTCGCCCCGCCGCTTGCGCGAAGCGGCACCCGCTCGCCTTCGTGAACGATGGCGAGGCCACGGGCCGCAGCGATGCGGCGGGCGAGGCGCGTCTCGCTCGCCGGGCCGCACAATGCCACGGTGATGCCGGCGGCGAGCGCGTCCATGGCGGCGAGCCGCGCCAAGGCTCCGCCACCGATGACGCCGGGTGCGTCGTTGCCGGGAAAGGCCGGCAGCCGGTCATAGGCGCCGGTCGCAACCACGAGCTCCTCGAACCGCACGATCCGCGTCCCCGCTCGGCCCGTCAGCAGCGCGCGGCGTGGCGTGTCGTAGAGCCCGGCGACGAGCGTGTCGGTCGATATCTGCACGCCCGCCGAGCGCGCCGCCGCGAGGGCGGGTGCGACCGTGCCGCAGCGCTCGGGATCGAAGCGTGCCCGCCCGCCCGGCAACTCGGCCTCGGCGAGAAGGACGCTCCGTCCTGCGCTCGCGATCTCGCGCGCCGCCGCGAGGCCCGAAAGACCGCCACCGGCAACCAGCGTGTGCACGGCAATGGCCTCGTCCACGCCTTCGAGCATGGGCGCGGCCGGGATCGCGGTCGGGGCGGCAGGCGCACCCGAGGCGCGCCGCAGCATTTCGAGGAAGCTCTGGCGGACGGCGTCGGGCAGCACCGTCTCGTGGAACCAGGGCGGCAGCGCCTCGCCAGCGAGCCCGCCGGCATGGAGGCGCCGGCGCCGGCCCTTCGGCAGGGCCGCTTCTGCCGGCATCCGGCAGGCGAGACGCGGCCCCTCGGGCGTGGCGATGCGGCACTGCTGGCACCAGCCGGCATGGCAGAAACCGCCGCGCAGCCGGTGCAGGCGGAAGCTGCGGCCGAGCGCGATCCGTGCACCGAGCGCTTGCGCAGCGAGGGTCAGCGGCGGGTCGGCCGGGGCCGTCTCAACGTCAACCGCGCCCTCGACGGCATGAGCGGGGCCGGTCTCGGCACCGCTATCGTCATCCCCGGCAGCCGCAGCCCGCCCGCCCTCGCCGGAGCGGCCGGCCGCACCCCGTCTGCCGCCGGGGCCGAGCCCCTTTTCGTCCGCCGGATCGGCGTCCGCTGGCGATGTGCTCCCGCCATCGGGGCCGCCTGCCGCCCCGCCATCCCGATGTCCACCCATGGTTCCGTCCGTCGCCCCCACCGCCCCTTCGGGAATCCCGTGCACGTGACCTCAGATCTCGGCACGTCGGATTTGATATTTGATACGATCCTAGAATGCTGCTATGGCTCTGGCAAGGGACTGCCTCGAGCGAGCGACCGGAGCCGACGCAACGGACGTCGGTTGCGATGCGGACACCCGTCGGGTCACCCCGGCCGCCACGCATCCGCCGGCCAAGTCCGCAGATCGGCGGCTTCCCGGCACGTCAGTCACGACCAGAGAGCCCGCTACGCCCGCGGCTCGGGCACCTGAGGGAGAGACGATCATGAGCGCTGCCATCGAGGTCGCCCGGACTGCCCACAAGATGGTCACCGACTGCATGGGCGTGAAGCCCGGCGAGACGGTGCTGATCGTCGTCGACGACCGCACCTCGCCGTCGATCTGGCAGGCGCTCGCCGCCCAGACCCACGCCATCGGCGGCGAACCGGTGGTGGCGATGATGACGCCGCGGGCCAAGAGCGGCACCGAGCCGCCGGCCCCCATCGCTGCGGCGATGATGAAGGCCAATGTGGTGATCGCCGCGGCGAGCCGCTCCATGTACCACATCGAGGCGAAGAACCAGGCCAAGCTCGCCGGCGCGCGCGGCGTCTTCAATGCACCATTCAACGAGGACGGCTGGATCAACGGCGCCATGACCGCCGACTTCGTCGCCATCCGCCAGCAGGCCGAACGGCTGCGCGACCGGCTCGCCAAGGGCCGGCGTGTCCACGTCACCTCGCCGGCCGGCACCGATGTCGAGGTGGTCGTCGAAGGCCGCAAGCCGGTCGGCTGGCTGACCGCGATCTGCCGCAACCCCGGCGAGACCTCGGCGCTGCCCGGCGGCGAGGTGTCGTTCCCCCCGCTCGAGGGCACGACCGAGGGCCGCATCGTCTTCGAGCACATCATGAGCGACCTCGGCCGCCTCGCCAATCCGATCACGCTCGTCGTCGAGAAAGGCCTCGTCACCCGCTTCGAGGGTGGCGCCGAAGCCCGCCAGCTCGAGACCCATATCGAGGGCGTCGAGAACGCCCGCAACATCGCCGAGCTCGGCATCGGCCTCAACCCCAAGTCGCGTCTCTCCGGCGAGATCACCGAGGTGAAGAAGAAGCTCGGCACGGCGCATATGGCGATCGGCGACTCGGCAGCCGGCTATGGCGGCAAGGTGGTCTCCGACATCCATCTCGACGGCATGATCCTCGATGCGCGTATCACGCTCGACGGCGAAGTGATCGTCGCCGACGGCCGCGTGCTGGTGTGAGGAGCTTCGCCCGCCATGGCATCGAAGGCGTCTGACGACATCATCGCCCGCATGCGCCGGCTCGAGGGCGGCGGCCTCAGGACCTTCGCCGATCCCGAGCCCTTCGTCTGGGATCGTGCCGAGGGCGCGCACATCTGGGATGCCGAGGGTCGGCGTCATCTCGATCTCTATGGCGGCTTCGCGGTTGCCGCGACCGGCTACTCGCATCCCAAGGTCGTCGCCGCCATCCGCGAGCAGGCCGGACTGCTGATGCACTGCCCCTCCGCCTCGCCATCACGGGTCCGCGCGGAGTTCCTCGAAGCCCTCGAATCGATCGCGCCGGCCGGTCTCACGCGGCATCTCCCCGCCATCACCGGCGCCATGGCCAACGAGATGGCGGTGCTGATCGCCAAATCTCGCAAGCCCGGCGGCGAGATCGTCACTTTCACGGGCGGCTATTTCGGCCGCTCGGTCGGCACCGTCGGGCTCGCCGGCAAGACGCGCTATCGCGATGCCCTCGGCGTGCCGGCGGCGGCGCATTTCGTGCCCTATCCCTATCCCCTGCATCTTGGGCGGGACGCCACCGACCAGACCATGGCCGCGCTCGAGCGGCTGGCGGGGCCGGCCGGCGGCATCGGCCGCATCGCCGCCGTCATTCTCGAGCCGATCCAGGGCAATGGCGGCACGGTCATTCCGCCCGACGACTTCCTGCCGCGCCTGCGCGCCTTCTGCGACCGGCACGACGCGCTGATGATCATCGACGAGATCCAGTCGGGCTGCGGACGCACCGGGCGCATGTGGGCGTTCGAACATGCCGGCATCACGCCCGACCTCGTGACGGTCGGCAAGGGCATCGGTGGCGGCGTGGCGGTGGCCGCCGTCATGGGCACGGCCGAGAGCATGACCTGGCCGCCCGACAGCTTCACCTCGACCTTCCTCACCAACAATCTCAACCTCGCCGCGGCGGTCGCGGCCATCGCCGTGATGCGCGAGAACGGTCTCGCCGAGCGGGCGGCCCGGCTCGAGAAGCCCGTGCTCGCGCGGCTGCGTGCGGGCCTGCACAACCGGCCAGGTGTCGCCGAGATCCGCGGGCGCGGCCTTTGGGTCGGCATCGAGCTGATGACGGCCGATGGCAGCGCCGATGGTGCGCGCGCTGCCCGCACGGTGGCGATGCTGCGGAAACGTGGCTACATCGTCGGTCGCGGCGGCTATGGAGACAATGTGGTGAAGCTGTCGCCGCCACTCGTCATCGATGAGGCCGAGTTGATGACCGGCCTCGATGCCGTCGCCGAGGCAATCGTCGAAAGCGCGGCCTGACGGCACGACCATCCGCTGGCGCAAGGCTCGTCCGCAATCATCCGAGGGAGATCGCCCGTGATCGAGGTTCGCAACTATGTCGACGGCGCCTGGGTCCAGCCCGCCGGCGAGCGCTTCGAGAGCTACAATCCCTTCACCGGCGAGACCCTGTCCACGGCCCCCGAGAGTGACGCTAAGACCGTCGATGCCGCAGTCAAGGCGGCCCGCCGCGCCTTCGACGAGGGCGGCTGGCGCTGGCGCAAGGGCGCCGAGCGCGCCGCCGCGCTGCTCGCCTTCGCCGACCTGCTGGAGGCCCGCGCCAAGCCGATCTCCGCGCTGATCGCCAGGGAGATGGGCAAGCCCGTCACCGTCAACATGACGCGCGAGGTGGAGAGCGCCGTCGACAAGCTGCGCTATTACGCCGGCGCCGCGCGCATGATCGACGGCCGCGTCACCGGCGGCACGCTCGCCGAGGTCTGGGACATGGAGCTGCCCGAGCCGGTCGGCGTCTGTGCCCTCATCATTCCCTGGAACGACCCCGTCGATCTCGCGGTCCGCAAGATGGGCGCCGCGCTCGCCGCCGGCTGCTCGATGGTGGTCAAGTCCTCGGAGGTGACGCCGGCCTCGACCGAGGCGCTGATCGCCTGCGCGCACGATGCGGGTGTGTTCCCGGCGGGCGTCGTCAACTATGTGAACGGCGGCGCGGCGACCGGCGAGGCGCTGGTCTCCCATCCCGGCATCGACAAGATCGGCTTCACCGGCTCGACCGCGACCGGCATGCGCATCATGGAAGCGGCCGCCCGGGGCCTGAAGAAGGTCAGCCTCGAATGCGGCGGCAAGCTCGCCGCGGTGATCTTCCCCGACGCCAATCTGGAGAAGGCTCTCGACGCCGTCACCTATGGCGCCTTCATGTATTCCGGGCAGAGCTGCACCGCCTGCACGCGCCTCGTCGTTCACGAGAGCCTGAAGCACAAGGTGATCGACGGCGTCGTCGCGCGCTCCGAGGTGCTGCTGCCGGGCGATCCGCTCGATCCGAAGGTGCTGGTCGGGCCGATGGCCTCGCAGAAGCAGTACGACAAGGCGCTGGCCTATATCCGTCTCGGCCTGTCCGAGGGCGGGCGCGTCGCCATCGGCGGCGAGCCGAAACGGCGCGACGGCCTCATGCTGCCGCCGACCGTCATCGTCGATGCGCCCTCGGACGGGCGCCTCGCCCGCGAGGAGGTTTTCGGCCCCGTGCTCTCGGTGCTGACCTTCAAGGACGAGGCCGAGGCGCTTCGTATCGCCAATGGCACGCCCTATGGCCTCGGCGGCTCGATCTGGTCGCAGGACATATCGCGGGCGCTCGGCATGGCGCGCCGCTTCGACGTCGCCGACATCTGGATCAACACCCATTATATTCGCCACGCCGAGACCAGCTTCGGCGGCCGCCACCATTCCGGCATCGGCCGCGAGCTCGGCATGTCGGGCGTCGAGGAATATCTCTCCTGGAAGCGGCTGTGCATCGACACACGATCGAACTTCCACCTGAAGACATTGTTCGACGCGACGAGAGGCTGAACCGGGGCCCTTCCGGTTGCGGATGGGCCGGTGCGAGGGGAGAAGCGGTCGGTCGCAATGCAAGGTGCGAATGCAAGGTGCGGCGGCTGTCGGACGGGGAACGTTTCCAGTGTCTCAGAGTGATGCCATCATCGTCGGCGGCGGCCATAACGGGCTCGTCACGGCCTGCTATCTCGCCAAGGCGGGCCTCGAGGTCACCGTGCTCGAGCGCCGCGACGTCGTCGGCGGGGCAGCCGTCACCGAGGAGGTATGGCCGGGCTTCCGTGTTTCGGTCGCGGCCTTCACCATGTCGCTCCTGCAGCCGCGCATCATGATCGACCTCGATCTGCGACGGCATGGCATCGAGATCGTGCGCACGCCGGCCGGCATCCAGCAATTCTCGGGCGGACGCTGCCTGACGCTGCACGCCGACACCGCGCGCATGGCCGAGGAGATCAGGCCGTTTTCGCCCCATGATGCCGAGGCCTATCCGCGCTTCGTCGCGCATATGGACGCGATGATGCCGGTGCTGCGGCGGCTCATCTTCGAGACCCCCGTCGATCCCTCGACCGGCCGCATCGCAGACATCGCACGCACGCTCCGTCTCGCTTGGCGCATGCGCGATGCCGGACCGCGCTTCTACGACGTGTGGGATCTTCTGACATTGAGCGCGGTCGACTTCCTGCGCCGCTGGTTCGAGAGCGACGTGGTGCTGACCATGCTCGGCTGCTACGCCTCGGGCAGCGGCGGCAACATGTCGCCGAGAACGCCGGGCTCGGCCTATGTGCTCGCCCGGCCGCTGCTGCGCGATCCCGCGACCGAGGCGGGTCCGGGTGGCCTGCCGGTCGGCGGCATGGGCGCGGTGACGCAGGCGCTGCTGAAGGCCGCGCGCGAGCTCGGCGTCGATGTCCGCACCAACGCGGAGGTCGCCCGCATCGAAGTTCAGGACGGCCGCGCGCGGGAAGTGGTCCTCACGACCGGCGAGCGTCTCGGTGCACGCGTCATCGCCGCCAGCCTGCCGATCACACATCTCTACGGTCGCCTCATCGAGCCGCAGCACCTGCCCCCCGAGGTGCTGGATCGGACCCGGCGCGTCCGCACGGAGTCGTCCTGTTTCAAGATCAATCTCGCGACCGAGCAGCCGCCGCGCTGGACCGGTTTCGATCAGACGAGCGCCGGCGGCAGCCATCCCGGCTCCGTCACGATCGCCGAGAGCATCGGCGAGCTCGAGGAAGCCTTCGAGGCGGCGCGGCACGGGCGCATGGCGGAGCGGCCCTATCTCTGGATCATGACGCCGAGCGTGTTCGATCCCTCCGTCGCCCCGCCCGGCCGTCATACCGTCAGCGTGTTCGGCGGGCATGTGCCCTATCGCCTCGCCGGTCGCGAGTGGGACGACGAGGCGCGCGAAGAACTCTACCATATCGTCATGCGCCAGATCTGCCGCTTCGCCCCGGGCTTCGACAACAGCGTCATCCACAAGCAGGTGCTGGTGCCGCAGGACATCGAACGCATCTTCGCGCTGCCGGGCGGCCATGTGCATCACGGCGAGATGAGCCTCGACCAGATCTTCTTCCGCCGCCCCTTCGCGCACCATGCACGCTACCGCTCGCCGATTGCCAATCTCTACATCTGCGGCGCCTCGGCACATCCCGGCGGCGGCGTGACCGGCGTGCCGGGGCACAATGCGGCGCGCGAGATCCTGCGCGACCTCAGGGTGCGCTGATGAGCGAGATGCTGCAGCAGGTAGTGGAATGATCATGAGCGACACGACCGAGGTCATCGTCGTCGGTGCCGGCGTGGTCGGCGCATCGACCGCCTATTTCCTCGCCCGCCGCGGCGTCCGCGTGACGCTGATCGACGCCGCGACGCCGGGCTGGGGCGCAACCGGGCGCAATGCCGGCTACCAGTGGCTGCACACCCGCAAGGCCGGCATCCAGATGGCGATCAGCCTGAAGGGCCGCGCGCTCGCCGATGAGCTCGCCGCCGAGCTCACCGACTGGGAATTCCGCCCCTCCGGCGGCATGTTCTACTTCTTCGATCCCGCGCTCGAGACGCTCTTCCGCAACTTCGTCGACGAGCGTCGCCGCGCCGGCCTGCCGATGGAGTATCTCGACGCCAAGGCCGCGCGCGAAGCCTGTCCGGTGCTCGCGCCTCATGTCGCCGGCGCCACTTACAATCCGCTCGATGCGCACCAGCATTCGCGCAGGCTCTGCGAGGCGCTCGCCGAGGGCGCGCGACGCCATGGCGCGACACTCGCCTTCGGCGAGCGGGTGGAGGCGCTGATCGTCGAAGGCGGGCGCTGCCGCGGGGTGCGCACGAAGGATCGGGAGATGCGGGCCGAACGCGTGGTGGTCGCCTGCGGATCCTGGACAGCAGGTCTCCTCGCGCCACTCGGCATCGAGATCCCGATCACGCCGATGCGCCTGCAGGTCGTCGAGACGGAGCCCGCGCCATTCCGCTTCGAGCCGATCCTCTATGGGCCGACGGCGGTCAAGCAGTACGCCTTCTTCCGCGAGATCGATGGCTATACCGACGCAGGCTCGACACATCCGCTCGAGAAGACGTTCCCGGGGCTCGAGTTCCTCGAACTCGCCGCGCAACGCCGGGACGGTCGCCTGCTGCTCGGCTGTCCGATGGACTTTCCAGGTCTCGACGACCGTCCGACCGTCGGCGGCATCGCCATGACGCTGGCAGCGCTGTCCGACGCCATACCGGCGATCCGCACGCTCGCCGTCGAGCGCTGCTGGGCAGGCCTGCTGCCGCAGACACCCGACGCCCTTCCGGTGCTCGACCCCGAGCCCGGTATCGACGGTCTCGTCATCAATGCCGGACACGTCTTCGGCAATCTCGCCGGTCCGCTCTCGGGTAAGTCGATCGCCCAGCATCTGACCAACGAGACGCCGGACCTCGATCTCCGCGAGTTCCGTCTCGACCGCCCGACGCTCAGAGCAAGCAACGATCCGCACCGGCGCTGGTAGCGCACCGCCATTCCCCGGAGGCAATCCATGGCCTTGAAGATCGACTTCATCAATCCGTTCGGCACCACCGCCTATGACGGCCTCATCGCCGAGACCCTGACGCACTATGCGGCCGAGGGCACCGAGCTCGTCGTCACCCATCTCGACGCCTGCCCGCCCGACATCGACTATTTCTATGCCAAGCACCTGATGGAGGCTGTGCTCTTCGAGCGCATCATGCAGGACGAGGAGGAGGGCTTCGACGCGGTGATCGTCGGCTGCTGCTACGATCCGGGCGTGCGCGTCGCTCGCGAACTCGTCGACATTCCGGTCGTCGGTCCGATGGAGGCCTCGCTGCAGCTCTCGGGCAACTTCGGCCACAGCAGCGTCATCGTCACCGATCACCACAAGGCCGCACCCTATATCGACGACATGATGCGCATGCTCGGCTACGGCACGACATGCCGCGGCGTACGCACCATCGAGTGGTGGGTGAAGGACATGGTGAAGGATCCCGACGCCGTCGCGCTCGACACCATCGCCCGCTGCCGCGACGTGCTCGCCGAGGCGAATGCGGAGGTCGTGCTGATGGGTTGCACGATCATCGCGGCGTGCTACCAGCGCTATCTGATGCGCGGCAACGCGCCGCCCGACGTCACCATCGTCAATCCCAATCTGATGGCATTGAAGATGGCCGAGATGCTCGCCGGCCTCAGGCAGAAGGGCGGCCACCAGATCGCGCGCCAGGGCTATTACGAGAAGCCGAAGGGTCACTACCGGGACGGCCAGGCGGCGGCGCGCGAGACGTTCCGCAGGGCGATCGCGGCGATGCGCTGAGGCGGGGCCGGGACAGGTTTCCTCCCCCTCAGCGCCTGGCCAGCGACATGCCCGACGAATGGTTCTCCTTGAGGAAGGTGATGAAGTTGTCGCGGAACTGCCGGGTGTGGGCGTGCGCCAGCGCGTCCGCCCGTTCGGTGTCGCGCGCGGAGATCGCTTCCAGCATTTCGGTGTGCTCGTCGGTCAGCAGCACGCCGTCGCGCGTGCGCTCCAGATAGTCGAAATGCAGATGCAGCATCCGCCGGCCCTGGTCGAGCAGCCGCTCATAGAAGGCCGAGAGATGCCGGTTGCGCCCGGCATGGGCGATCGCCATGTGGAACTGCTTGTTCGCCTCCGACATGGCGAGATAGCTGCCCGACGTCGCCGCCGCGACGAAATCCTTGTCGCGGAGCGCGATGATCTCCAGATCGGCCTTGGTACGGAACTCGGCGGCGAGGCGCGTGTTGATGCGCTGCGCAACATCGAGCGCCTCGACATATTTCGGGAAGTCGGAGACGTCGATCGGCGCGACGATGGTCGAGCGGTTGGGCAGGGTGACGAGCAACTCCTCGCCGGCGAGGCGGATCAGCGCCTCCCTGACCGGTGATCGCGACAGGCCGAATCGATCCGCAAGGCTCGTCTCGTCGAGCAGTTGGCCGGGCGCGAGCGCAAGTGTCAGGATCTCCTCGCGCAGCGTCTCATAGACCGATTTCCAGCCGGTTCCGCGCACCCGCTTCAACTCGGCATGGTCCTGCATGGCTCGGCTCTCCTCCCGATGGCCCTCTCCGGCGCCCCGTCCCGCCGCAATTGGTCCGCATGCCGTTGAACCCGCTCAGATCTACCGCATTCGAGCGGTCCCGTGCGGCGCCCCTCGGCTGCCATTTCCATCCTTTGCGGCGACACGTGTCGCCCGCCTCGCGTGCGAGGACGGCGCGCATCTCCCTCTTGTCATGTCGACACGGAGTCGGCAATATCCTCTGGCGACATGGTGTCGACAATGATGGACGCCGTTGCCTCCGCCGAGCCACCGCCCCGAGCCGCCACAGCCCCGAGCCGCCACAGCCCGAGCCGCCACAGCCCGAGCCGTCGCAAACTCGAGCCCGCGCGAACCAAGGAAGATCGTCATGAAGCTCCAAGGCGTCATGCCAGCTCTCGTCACCCCCTTCGACGCAGCCGGCGAGATCGATTTCGCCGCCTTCGGCAGGCACCTCGCCAGCATGAGGGCGGCAGGCGTGACGGGCTATGTCCCTTGCGGCTCGACGGGCGAGTACAATCTGATGTCGGACGACGAGCGCGACGCCGTGCTGCGCTTCGTCAAGGACTTCGCGAGGCCGGGCGAGACGCTGATCGCAGGCACCAATGCCCCGCACACCAAGGGTGTGATCGCCAATACGAGGCGCGCCAAGGAGATCGGCTACGACACGGTGCTGCTCGCCACACCCTTCTACACCAAGCCGACGGCGCCCGAGCTCATTCGCCACTTCAATGCGGTGCTCGACGCGGTCGACGTCAATATCGTGCTCTACAGCTATCCGGCCAAGGACGGCATCGAGCTCGACTTCGACGTGCTCGATGCGCTCGCCGATCATCCCCGCGTGATCGGCATCAAGGAGAGCTCGGGTTCCCTGCAACGCGCGATCGGCATCGCCACCCGCTACAAGGACCGCCTCCAGCTCGTCTCGGGCTCCGACGACATCGCGCTCGACTTCATGTTCTGGGGGGCCGACTGCTGGATCTGCGGGCCGGCCAACTGCATGGCGAAGGCGGTCTGCGATCTCGACCGCACCTTCCGCTCCGGCGATCTGACCAAGGCGCGCGCGCAGATGGCGACCATCTACACGGCGATGAACATCCTCGAATCGGGCAAGTTCGTGCAGAAGGTGAAATATGGCTGCGAGCTGCAGGGCACGCCCGTCGGCGAATGCCGCATGCCGCTCGGACCGCTGACGGCCGAGGAGAAGGCCGCCTTCGCAAAGGCCATGGAGCCGATCATCGCCTGGCGCGGCTGAGGCGTCGGGAGCGTCGGCCCGCGATCGGGGAAATGCCAGACATGCACTTCGAAAGATCTCTCGATCTGCTGCTCGTCCATTGCCAGGGTGAGATCGGCAAGGTCATCGTCGGCGGCGCGCCGGACATTCCGGGCGCGACCATCCTGGAAAAGATGCAGCACATCAACACGTCCGACGACAGCTTCCGAAGATTCGTCACCTCGGAGCCGCGCGCCCATGTGGCGATGACGGCGAACCTGCTGCTGCCGCCGACCCGGCCCGATGCCGACGCCGCCTTCATCGTGCTGCAGGCCGATCGCGCCCATCCGATGAGCGGATCGAACGCGATATGCGTCGTGACGGCTCTGCTCGAGAGCGGGCGGGTGGCGATGGTCGAGCCGGAGACCATCGTCAGGCTCGACACCGCCGCAGGTCTCGTCGCCGCGCGCGCGCAATGCCGCGCCGGCCGCTGCCTCTCGGTCAGCCTCGACAATGTGCCCGCCTTCGCGCTCGGGCTCGACGTGCCGGTGAAAACGCCGCGTTGGGGCACGATCAAGGCCGACATCGCCTTCGGTGGCGTTTTCTATGGTCTCGTCGACGCCGCCGAGATCGGGCTTTCGATCGCACCGGAGAATGCCCGGGCACTCGCCGAGGCAGGGATCGAGCTCAAGGCGCTGATTGCCGCGCAGCAACGGATCGAGCATCCGACGCTGCCGGCCTTGAGCGGCCTTGCCTATGTGATGTTCCGCGAGACCGATCCCGACGGCGCCGTGCGCACCTGCACGACGCTCTTGCCCGGCCGTGTCGACCGCTCGCCTTGCGGCACCGGCTCCTCGGCGATCTCGCCGTGCTCCATCGCAGGGGACTGGTGAAACTCGGCGACGCCCGCATCTCACGCTCGATCATCGGCGGCATGTTCAAGGCCGAGGCGATCGGCGAAGCGCGCGTCGGCTCCTACGCGGCGATCGTGCCGCGCATCACCGGCGAGGCCTGGATCTATGGACGCGAGACGTTGCGGATGAGCCCGGACGACCCGTTCAAGAACGGCTTTCTCCTGTCCGACACCTGGGGTCCGCAGGTCGCGAGCCTCTGATCGGGCACCAACCCTCGGTCTCAGTCGGCTGGCAGGCCGAGCGCGACACGCATGCGCGCCCGGCCATGGGCCCCGTCACGCAACGGAACGAGGCGGGGATGGGCGGTCGGGGCGATGGCGACGACCCCGACATGCGGTCCATCGGTGCGCCTTGGAAAGTCTGCGGCGATGTCGGCGAGCTCCTCCCGGCTCGTCACCCGCGTGACCTGCGCGATGCCGCAGGCGCGCGCCACCGCCGCAAGATCCGTCGCCCCCTTGCCAGCCGAGGTATGGCTCTCCTGCGCCCCCGTCTCGCCATAGCGGCCATTGTCGAGCACGACGATCGTCAGATTGACCGGTGCCTGGCGGCCGATCGTGGCGAAGCTGCCGAGGCCCATCAGCATCTCGCCAGCGCCGGTAAAGGCGACAACCGCGACTTCGGGCCGCGCCAGCGCCAGGCCGCAGGCGAGCGACGCCGCTCCGCCCATGGCACCCCAGAGATAGAAATTGCGCGGCGAGTCGCCCGCTGCCGCCACGTCATAGGTCGCAGCGCCGAGACCGCTGACCACCAGCGCCTCGCCACGCCGTTCGAGGAGACGTGCCACCACCTCGCGCCGATCGAGCGTGCCGGTCATCGTGCATCCTCCTTCGCGGCGAAGACCTTGGCGCCGATCAGCCGCTGCGAGAGCAGCACCGCGACCGCCGATCCGCCGCCAAAGGCCATCGTCGCGGCATGGCGGACCGTCTCCTCGACCTCTTCAGGCCGATCGGCGCGCAGGCATTCGACGTCCATCAGGCCGAAAGCGGCCTCGACGGCCGAGCCCATCGGCACCTGCCATGGATTGAACTCGCCCCACTCGCCGCGCATGGTGACGAGCACCAGCAGCGGAAACCGGCAGATCCTCGTCAGCGACAGCATATTGATGCAATTGCCGACACCGCTCGACTGCATGAGCATGACGGCCGGCTCGCCGCCGAGCCAGGCGCCGGCCGAAAGGGCGATGCCCTCCTCCTCGCTCGTCAACGGGATGCCGCGCATGGACGCGGATGCGTTGACGCGCGCGATCAGCCGCTCATGACCGCCGTCGGGCACATAGGGAACGAGACGGACGGCGAAGCTCTCGAGCACGTCGAAGATCTGATCGGGCCAGGATTGCGATAGTGCGGCGGCTGCAGTCTCTGCGCATGCACTCATAGGCAAGCTCCGGTTCGGCCGCCGCATGGATGACATGCCGGGCCCATCGTCATCGGCCTCTCCCGGCCGCAAGGTTCCGGGCGCACCGAGGAGTAGCAGATCGCCGTCTGCGGGTCGTCAGCGAAAGATGCGGCGGTCCCGCTGCCCGAAATTGGCGCATTCTCCAGCAAGGCCATGCCGGCCGAGACGTAAGTTCGAGGGCGGCCATCCGCCCTTCCAAGGGAACGTCGCAGTGGCCGAGCTCGTTGAACGGGCGGTGGGGAGCTGCACCGGCGAGGAGCGACCATGCCGAAGACCCACAGGATTGCCGCGATTTCCGGGAGCCTGCGCGAGGGTTCCTACAATACCGCGCTGCTCAGGGCGGCAATCGATCTGAAGCCCGAGACGCTGCAGATCGACATCGTCACGCTGCACGACATTCCTCTCTTCAGCGAGGACGTCGAGGCGCGTGGCTGGCCGCCGCCGGTTGAGAAGCTTCGTGATCGGATAGCCGCCGCGGACGGCCTCATTCTCGCGACGCCGGAGTACAACTACAGCGTTCCCGGCGTGCTGAAGAACGCCATCGACTGGCTGTCCCGGCCCGAGGGCGACAGTCCGATCTTCGGCAAGCCGGTGGCGATCATCGGAGCCTCCATCAGTCGGATCGGCACCGCCCGCGCCCAGGCCCATCTGCGCAGCATCGCCTTCTACAATGGCCTGCCGCTGCTGCCGACATCGGAGGTTCTGGTCGCCAAGGCGCAGGAGAAGTTCGACGAGAAGGGCAACCTCACCGACGAGGATACGAAATACTTCATGCGCGACATGCTGGCGAAGCTGGCCGACTGGGTACCCTCCATCGGCAGGGAAGCGCCCCGTCATGACGACGTCAAATCCCGGCGGCGAAGTCATCCCGGCCAGCCCAACGTGGTGGCACAAAACGTGGTGGCACTGGGCTTCCTGCTCCTCGCTTGCGAGGAAACGTCCTTCATGACGGGCCGAGGCCGCATCGAAACGGCGGTCGTCCTCGGCAGCCGAGCCAGCGCCAAGGACGAACGCTGCGCGAGCCCGGGCGTTGCGGCAGCCCCTATCTATGGCATCACGGGGCAGATCGTTTCTGGCAACCCTTGCCATGGCACACGATCATGGACCGCCCCCTCGTCGCCAAGGCCCCGCATGCCCCGGTTGGGCCGACGCCCTACGGATGCCACGGTGCGGCGCGGCCAAAGGAGCCCCATTCCCTCAAACTGCCTCGACGCGGACACGCGCTTGACAGCCCATGACCCGCCCCTAAATGACCGCGCTCCTGAAGGAGCCTAAAGGCCGTAGCTCAGATGGGAGAGCGCTGCAACGCACTGCAGAGGTCAGGGGTTCGATCTTCTCGGCTCCACCAAATTTTCCAGCAATCTATTGAATTTGCTGTGGAATTTGGCCTGCCTCTAGAGGCATGTCTCCAGCGACCCCGCTGTCTGAAGGCGATGGGGCGATGCTTCGTGAGACGTCGTGAACAACGCAGACGCCGCGACGCCGTCTTCGTTGTGGCGTCTATACGGTCGGGGGCAAGATACACACGGGACTCCGTGGTCATCGACGTCCGCCAGCACCAAGCCTTGGCGATTTGGACAATAAGAGTTGCGATGACGCTATGCCCAGCTGGCCTCCCTTCCAGTGCCTCTTGAACGAGGCATCGACTGGTGTGGACTGCCGGTTTGGCGGAATGCTGAAGCGCCCTACCCGTAGAGGCCTCTGAGGCCTTCGCGGCTGGCTGGGCAGAGGCCGCGCTCGGTGATGAAGCCGGTGACGAGACGGGCCGGCGTCACGTCGAAGGCCGGATTGGCGGCGGGGCTGCCGGGAGCGGCGATCTCGACCGTCTCGATGCGCCCGTCGGGGCGGCGGCCGGTCATGCGCAGCACCTCCTCGGCCCCGCGCTCCTCGATCGGGATGGCAAAGCCGTCCTCGAGCGTCCAGTCGATGGTCGAATAAGGCAGCGCCACATGGAAAGGAACGCCGCAGTCGCGCGCCGCGAGTGCCTTCAGATAGGTGCCGATCTTGTTGGCGACATCGCCATTGGCGCTGACCCGGTCGGTGCCGACGATCACCATGTCGACCCGGCCCCGCTGCATCAGATGGCCCCCGGCATTGTCGACGACGATGGTGTGAGGCACGCCATGCTTGCCGAGCTCGTAGGCGGTGAGGAATGCGCCCTGGTTGCGCGGCCGCGTCTCGTCGACGAAGACATGGAGCGCAATGCCCTCGTCGTGAGCCTGATAGATCGGCGAGGTCGCGGTGCCCCAGTCGACGCAGGCGAGCCAGCCGGCATTGCAGTGGGTCAGGATCTCGACGGGCCGCCCCCCCTTCGCGCGCGCGATCTCGCGGATGAGCGGCAGGCCGTTCGCGCCGATCAGCCGGCAGGTCTCGGCGTCCTCGTCGGCCATCAGGCCGGCGCGGGCATAGGCCGCCGTCATGCGGTCGGACGGCGCAAGGGGCGCCAGCGCGGCACGCATCTCGCCGAGCGCCCAGGCGAGATTGACGGCGGTCGGCCGCTGCTCGGCGAGGAAGGAGATCGCGCCATCGAGCGCGCGGTCGGAGGCATCGGCGCGCATGGCGAGGGCGATGCCATAGGCCGCCGTGACGCCGATCAGCGGTGCGCCGCGCACCAGCATCGCCTTGATCGCATAGGCCGCGTCGTCGGCGGTCTTCAGCGTCACCGTCTCCAGGCGGTGCGGCAGTCGGGTCTGGTCGATGATGCGCACCGACCAGCCGTCCTCGTTGAGGCGGATGGTCCGCCAGTGCTCACCTTCGATCCTCATTCCACCTCTTCGGGCCCCGCTTCGGGCCGATCGCCTTCGTTTGCGCGATCATACCCGGTTGAAGGCGGAGCCGCCCAAGGGAATATGCACGGTCTCGGCGAGGCCGCAGGCGGGACAGCTCGCATCGAACCAGGCCGCGACCGGGGGCGTCGAGTGATCATCGAGACGGAACAGCGGCGAGCCGCAATTGGGACAGCAGAGCGGCTGGGATACGTCCACCCGCGGGCGTGTGGATGCGATCAGATCGTCGAGCAGGCATCCCTCGAGGCTCCGGTCGGACATGGCGCGATCCTCTCTTCCCGCTGGCGAGTTCCCCACAGCTTTTCAACAAGGGCTGAATAACTGATTCGCATGACGCTTCATCGATTTAATGTCAATCGCGAAACTTCGGCGAGAAGAAGAACTGCGGCACCCGCCGTGGCGCTCGGGAAGGCCGGAACGCCCCAGGGGCAGGACACTCGGGCGCGGGGCGGATCGCCGGACGGGCACGGAACCCCTCAGGGCCCGTCAATGACCAGAGAACTCCACCAGCGTGTGGCAGGCGAGGCCCATATCGATGAGGCGTTGCGCGCCCCCGAGGTCGGGCAGGTCGATGACGAAGGCTGCCCCGATGAGATCGCCGCCCGAGCGGCGGATCAGCTTGGCGGCCGCCTCCGCCGTGCCCCCGGTCGCGATCAGGTCGTCGACCAGGAGCACGCGGCGTCCCGGCGCGATCGCATCCTCGTGCATCTCGATGACATCGACACCGTATTCGAGCGCATAGTCCTGGCCGATGGTGCGGTGGGGCAGCTTGCCCTTCTTGCGGATCGGCACGAAGCCGGTGCCCAGGCGGTCGGCAACGGCGCCGCCAAGGATGAAGCCGCGCGCCTCGATGCCGGCGACGAGATCGATGTTGCGGCCGGCGAAGGGGGCGGCGAGATCGACGACGGCGCGGCGGAAGCCGGAGGCGTTGCCGAGAAGCGTGGTGATGTCGCGAAACAGGATGCCCGGCTTTGGATAGTCGGGAATGGTGCGGATCAGGCTTTCGAGCGGCATGTCGGTCATCGGCAACTCCCAGTGGCGGGGCAGGTCCGGCCTGCTGGAGGCCCAGCCACACCGACCGCGCGAGCGAATGCCGGCGTTTTCACGCCGGCAGTTCCGCCCCCTCGTCGGGCACCAGCCATCTTTTCTTCCCAAATCCTCTGTAGGGGGGGCCGACTGGCCGCGCAAGTTATGGGACGAGAGGATTGGTTCATGACGATTTCGATCTCGGCCGACGACCGCATCGCCGATCTGCCACGGACGCTCCGCCACAAGGGGGTGAGCCGGTCCGAGCCGGCCGATCACTATGCCCCTGATCTGGAGGAGGTCGCGGTCACGCGGCTGAAGGTGCCGTTCTTCAGGCTCGCATTCTTCCTCATCAAATGCGTGCTCGCCGGCATTCCGGCGCTGATCCTGCTCGGCGCCATCCTTTGGGGCATGGGCGAGTTGATCGAGATGTATGCGCCCTGGCTGCTCAAGATGAAGATCCTCATCGACTTCGGCGTCGGTCGATAGTGCGGGTGACGCAAGCCATGATCCATTGATCGCGCCCCTCCATTGATCACGCCCGATTCGGCCAAGGCGCGACTTGCCGGCCCGTGCGGCCTTGATAGGATGACGCAAGACCGGCAGAGCAGCCAAGCGGGCCGCTCGATCCGGCAGGCTCCTTCCGGCGACAGACGATCGGCATGGCTCAGGATACCGCGGCGCGACTTCGTGACCATGCACTCGCCCGGATCGAGGAGGATCCGCGCGGCGCGCTCGAGAGCTTCCAGCGGCTTCTCCAGCACGATCCCGACGACATGGAAAGCTGGGCCCATGCCGGCAGCCTGCTGCACCGGCTGGGCCGGCCCGAGGCCGCGCTCGACGCCTTCGAGCGTGTAGCGCATCTGGCCGAGCGGATGGGCAATCCCGAATGGGTCAGCTATGCCCGCCAGAGCATCGCCGGCATCCGGCAGGACATGCGCGAGGCGGAAGGGCGTGCCGAGGACAGGGCAGCCGGCCGGGCGCATCGCGAGCCGGCCCGGGGCACCGACACCAGGGAACGGGCCGCACGGCCCCGGCCCGGCGCCAGCGCCACCGACCCGTCACCGGAACGCCGCGAACGGGAGGCCGAGCCGGTACCGGCCGGCGCCGCCGAGCCCGAGGCGCCGGCGCGCAGCCAGCTCGTCTCGCCGCAGTTCCAGGGCGGGCTCCTCTCCTTCACCGCCGGCGTCGGCGTGCTGACCTTCACCGTGGTCGGCGCCCTGACGCAGCTCTGGGGGTTCCCGCTGATCCGCTCCGCGCTCTTGCGCGCCACCGACGACCTGATGGTGTCGTGCTTTCTCGTCTTCGTCGCGACGCTGCTCTTCAGGACCCGCCAGCCACGGCGGCGCCCGATGCGCATCGGGCTCATCGCCGTCTACTCCCTGCCGCTGGTGCTGGCCGGCTGGCTGCTCTTCTCCAGCTTCCTCACGCTCGGCGCGATTTTCGGCAAGTGCGGCAACATCACCGAGGTGGCGCCGGCCTGCAACATCCAGATCGAGGACTTCCTGAAGCTGAGCCCCGAGGAGCGACAGGACCTGAAACCGCTCTGAAGCCACGCGGCGCGGCTCTGGGCCGTCGCCGCCGGCCCGGCAGGGACTGCCTCAGCAGCCTGCGCACCTCCTCGATCAAACCGCGTCGGTCGTCGAGCCGGACCTCGGCTTCTTGCCACGGTTCCAGGTCTGGTCGCGGGCCAGGAACTCGCGCAGCGTCTTGCCGCGCTCGTGACGAAAGCGCTCCGGCTCGACGCGGAACTCCTCGATGCGGTCGAGACGGAAGACGCGGAAATCGACGCGCAGCTCGCACCAGGCGGCCAGCATCCAGACCGGCCCGAAATAGGCGAGCGAAAGCGGTCGGACCGTGCGGCGGCTGGCGTCACCCGCGCCGTCGGTATAGGCGAAGCTCACCTTCGACTGCTCGCGCAGCGCCTGCCGCAGCTCGGCGATATCGAAGCGGATCGGCTCCATGTAGCGGTCGCGCGGTGCGATCAGCGCGGTCTTGGCCATATAGTCGCGCAAGGCCTCGGGGATCACCGCCTCGACCTTGGCGATGACGCGACTGGCGGCGCGGCCGAGCTCGGGGTCGGCCGAGCTCTCGACGATTCGTGCGCCGAGCACGAGCGCCTCGATCTCGGCCTCGTCGAACATCAGCGGCGGCAAATCGAAGCCGGCCTTCAGCACATAGCCGACGCCGGCCTCGCCCTCGATCGGCACGCCGCTCGCGATCAGGTCGGCGATGTCCCGATAGATGGTACGCTCGGACACCTCGAGGCTCTCGGCAAGATCGCGGGCGCGCGTCAGCGGGCTCTGGCGGAGAGCCTGGATGATGTCGAAGAGGCGGTCGGCACGGCGCATGATCGGATCCGGAATCGGTGGGCGCGGGGCGCATGGATAGCCGGATTGGCCACCGAGGTCCCGCGCGCTCCTGAGGTGCGGCCCAGCCGACCCTACGCTCCTGACAGGACGGTGTCAGGAGGGGCCCCATCGCCCCTCCCGCTCCTGACGGAAGGCTGTCAGGAGGGGGCGCCTATGTTCCCTCCATCGGCCGGCGACGACATGCCGGCCCCGAAACTCCCGAAGAAAGATGGAGGCATCTCATGAGCGATCATTGTGAAGACAAGGCCCATACGTCCCTCGTCGAGACCCTCGCCGACAGCATGGCCGTGGCGGCCGCGCCGATCCATGCCATTGCCCGGATCATCCGCGGGCGTCGCCAGCTCACCAAGCTCGACGGGCTCGACGACTACCTGCTGAGCGACATCGGCCTCGAGCGCGCCGACGTCGAGCGGGCGAAGCTCACCGGCTGGCCCGATGACCCCATGCGGGTGATCGAACGCTCCCGCGGCGCGCGCTGACGGCGGAGCCGTTCCGCCATCCGCCTCAGGAACCGCCACGCTTGGCCGGATCGATCCAGCGCTCCAGCAGCACGGTGGCGGAGCGCTGGTAGCCGAGGCTGTCGTAGAAGCCGAGCACGTCCTCGTTGCCGGCACGCACCGACAGATTGAGCTTCCAGACGCCCTTGTTGAGCAGCCAGGCCTCGACCGCGCCCATCATGGCCCGGCCGAGGCCGAAGCCCTGATACTCCGGCTGGACGGCCAGATAGTAGACGGCGCCACGATGGCCGTCGTGACCGACCATGGCGCTCGCCACCACCCGGCCGTCGAGATGGCCGACGAGCACGGTCGAGTTCGATTTGCCGCGGGCGAAATCGAGATCGCGCTGCGGATCGTTCCAGGGCCGCGTCAGCCCCGCCGCATGCCACAGGCCGATCACCGCCTCGTCCTCGCCGGCGGCGATCGGGCGGATGTCGAGAGACTGACTCGCCGCGCGCGGTGCCATCGTCACAGGACCTTTCCGGGATTGAGGATGCCGGCAGGATCGAAGGCCGCCTTCAGGCGGCGCATCAGGTCCATCTCGACCTCGCTCTTCGTCATGGCGATATCCTCCACCTTCAGCCGGCCGATGCCGTGCTCGGCACTGATCGAGCCGCCGAGGTCGCGCACGATCTCGTAGATCACGTCGTTGAACCGGTCCCACTCCTCGAGGAAGCGCGCCTTGTCCATGCCGACCGGCTGGCTGACATTGTAGTGGATGTTGCCGTCGCCGAAATGGCCGAAAGGCAGTGGGCGGATTCCCGGCATCAGCGCTTCCATCCGGGCATTGCCGCGGGCGATCAGCTCGGGGATGGCCTCCACCGGCACGGCGACGTCGTGCTTGATCGAGCCGCCCTCCTGCTTCTGGGTGTCGGACAAGGTCTCGCGCAGGCGCCAGAGGTCGGCCGATTGCTGCAGCGTGGCGGCGATGGCGGCATCCTCGACCTCGCCCGCCTCGATGGCGGCCGCGAGCACCGTCTCCATCGTCCGGGCCGCATGGCCGTCGGCAACATGCCCCGACAGCTCGACGAGCGCATACCAGGCGTGTGGAGCCGACAGCGGATCGCGGGTGCCGGGCACATGGCGGTTGACGAACTCGATGGCGAGCCGCGGCATGACCTCGAAGGCGGTGAGCGCGGGACCGGCGGCGGCGCGCATGCGGGCGAAGACGTCGCGCACCGCCTCGAGGCTGGGCAGGCCGGCGATCGCCGTGACGCGCTCGGCCGGCCGGGGAAAGAGCTTCAGCACCGCCGCCGTGACGACGCCGAGCGTACCCTCGGCGCCGATGAAGATGTCCTTCAGGTGATAGCCGGTATTGTCCTTGCGCAGCGCCCTGAGGCCGTCCCAGACCCGGCCGTCGGCGAGCACGACCTCGAGGCCGAGCACGAGATCGCGGGTATTGCCATAGGCGAGCACCTGCACGCCGCCGGCATTGGTCGAGATGTTGCCGCCGATCTGGCAGGAGCCCTGGCTGGCGAGCGACAGCGGGAAAAGGCGCCCCGCCGTCTCGGCCGCGCGCTGCACCGCCTCCAGCGTGCAGCCGGCCTCGACGGTGATGGTGTCGCCGGCCGGATCGAGGGCGCGGACGCGGTCGAGGCGCGACAGCGAGAGGACGATCTCCTCGCCGGCTTTCGAGGGGATCTGGCCGCCGACGAGGCCGGTATTGCCGCCCTGAGGAACGATGGCGGTGCCCGTCTCGGCTGCGAGCGCCAGGATCGCGGAAACCTCGGCCGTCGAGCCTGGACGCAGCACCAGCGGCGTCTGGCCCGTGAACAGGTCGCGCCATTCGCGCAGATACGCAGACTGGGCGCCGGCCTCGCGGATCGCATAGCGCTCGCCGGTGATGGCGGCGAAGCGGTCGATGAGCTCTGGCGAGGGCGGTCTTGGCACGGCGTTTGGCTCGCTTCTGATCTCGGCCGGCGCATGCAGGCGGCGGATCGGCCACGGAAATCGCGACGGCGTCACGATGTGGTCGCCGATCGCTCAGGCAGCGTCAAGGCGGCGCGGCGAGATGGCGGTGGGCAAGCCCTGGCACATAGTCCCTGGTCGGCGCGGCGCCGCCGCATCGGTCTTGCTCAGCGCGGCGCCGCCGCGCGGGCCAGCCGGTCGTTGATGGCTTCGCCGAGACCGTGATCGGGGATCGGCATGACGGCGATGGCCGTAATGCCGGGCCGGTCGAGCGCCCTCAGCGCACCGAACAACGCCGCCGCCGCCTCGCCGAGGTCGCCCGAGCGGCTGAGATTGAGCGAGGGGCCGTCATGGGCCGGCGCATCGGGCCCGAAGGCGAGGAAGGCCTCGTCCGGTCGCGGCGCCGAGGCGGCGAGCCGGACGGCCGCCACGGGCTGATAGTGGGCGAGCAGACGCCCCGGCGAGGCGGGCCTGTCCGCGTCACCCTCGCCCGCTGCCAGGACGGGCAATCCGGTAGCGGCGGCCAGCATGTCGCGCGTGACGGCGCCGGGCCTCAGCAGCACCAGACGGTCGGCGTAGGGAGCGACGACGGTCGATTCGAGCCCGACCGCGCAGTTCCCGCCGTCGAGCACGAGCGCGACCTGGCCGGCGAGATCGGCCGCGACATGAGCCGCCGTGGTCGGCGAGACATGCCCCGATCGGTTGGCGGAGGGGGCGGCGAGCGGCCGGCCGGCGGCGCGGATCACCGCGAGCGCCACCGGATGGGCCGGCATCCGGAGGGCGATGGTCGTAAGCCCGGCGGTCGCCAGCTCGGCGACGGCGCAGTCGGGGCGGCGCGGCACGACGAGCGTCAGCGGCCCCGGCCAGAAGCTGCGGGCGAGCAGTTCGGCGACATGGCCGAGCACCCCGAGGCGATCGGCGGCGGCGAGATCGGCGACATGGACGATCAGCGGATTGAAGCTCGGGCGCCCTTTCGCCGCGAAGATCGCCGCCACCGCGAGCCCGTCGGTCGCATCGGCGGCGAGGCCGTAGACCGTCTCGGTCGGGATGGCGACGAGCCGGCCGGCCCGCAGGAGCGAGGCGGCCTCGGCGACGGCTTCGCAGGACGGCGATCGGATCGTCATGACGAGGATCCGCCGTCACGGCCGCCGGGCGATGACGCCGCCCGTCATCGCCGCGGGAACGCCCGTCGTCATCGGGAAGGTGATCGGCAGCTCCTTCAGCGCGCGCACCGCCAGATAGGCCCAGGCTTCCGCCTCGATCCAGGCGCCGTCGAGACCTATCGCCTCGGAGGGCACGACCGCCGCTTCGAGCCGGCCGGCGAGGGCCATCATGATCGCGCGGTTGCGCCGTCCCCCGCCGCAGACGACCCAGATGCGTGGCGGCTCGGGCAGATGGGCGAGCGCGCGGTGCACCGCATCGGCGGTGAAGGCGGCGAGCGTCGCGGCTCCGTCGGCAGGCGAGAGGCCGGCGAGGGGCGCGCCCGAGAAGGCGTTGCGATCGAGCGATTTGGGAGGCAGGGCCGCGAAGAAGGGATCGGCGAGGAGGGCGGCGAGCGCTCTCCCGTCGACCGTGCCCGACAGGGCGAGGCGGCCGTCGCGGTCGAACGGCTCGCCGGTCAGTCGCTGCACCCAGTCGTCGATGAGGGCACTGCCGGGACCGGTATCGAAGGCGATCAGCCGACCGTCGCGCCCGACCCAGGTGATGTTGGCGACGCCGCCGAGATTGAGGAAGGCGATCGGCCGCTCCCCGTTCGTGGCGGCGAGCGCCCGATGATAGACCGGCACCAGCGGGGCCCCCTGGCCGCCCGCCGCCATGTCGGCGGCGCGCAGGTCGTAGACGACGTCGATGCCGGTCAGTCGCGCGAGCAGGGCGCCGTCGCCGAGCTGGACCGTCAGCCGGTCGGCAGGCCGGTGCAGCACGGTCTGACCGTGATAGCCGATCAGATCGACCTCGCCGCGGGCGATGCCGGCCTCGACGAGGAGGTCGGAGACGAGGCGGGCATTGAGCCCCGTCAGCTCGCGCTCGAGCATGTCGAGACCGCCCGGCCGCGCCGTCCTCACGGCGATCTCCCGGGCGTCCGCGAGCCCCTGGCGCAGGCGCTCGCGCACCTCGTCCGGATAGGGCCGGTGGCGGACCGCTCCGCGCTCGACGATCGCCTCCCCGTCGGTGATGAGCATGGCGGCGTCGATGCCGTCCATCGAGGTGCCGCTCATCAGGCCGATCGCACGGTAGAGTTTGGTCAAGAGGGGGCTCCGTGCTAAAGGGCTTGGCCGTGAGATCCGCTGCCGGAGCTCATCTGGCGCAACCGCATCCAGCCTCTCACGACAGACCCTAACTTGTCATGATGCCCGGCGGTCATGATGTACCGGGCAAGCCGGACGAGGAACCGCGGCGCCGGGCGAGGCCGCCGCTCGGGGTCGCCATTGCGGTGGCCGGCCCTGCCTGTGCGCCCCAATCTGTCACGGAACGACAGCGATGACGACCTTCCGATCGGACTTCCTGAAGACGCTCGACGAGCGTGGCTTCATCCACCAGATCTCGCATCCGGACGAGCTCGACGCGGCCTTCGTCAAGGGCGGCGTCACCGCCTATATCGGCTTCGACTGCACAGCGCGCAGCCTGCATGCAGGCTCGCTCCTGCCGATCATGATGTTGCGCTGGCTGCAGAGGACCGGCAACCGGCCGATCGCGCTGATGGGCGGGGGCACCACCAAGGTCGGCGATCCGACCGGCAAGGACGAATCGCGCAAGATGCTCTCCGACGCCGAGATCGCCGACAACATGGCCGGCATCCGCCAGGTGTTCCAGAAATTCATGACCTTCGGCTCCGGTCCGACCGATGCCGTCATGGTCAACAACGACGACTGGCTGCAGGAGCTCGGCTACATCTCCTTCCTGCGCGACTATGGCCGGCATTTCACCATCAACCGGATGATGGCGTTCGATTCGGTGAAACTGCGCCTCGAGCGCGAGCAGCCGCTGACCTTCCTCGAGTTCAACTACATGATCCTGCAGGCCTACGACTTCCTGGAGCTCTACCGGCGCCAGCGTTGCGTGCTGCAGATGGGCGGCTCCGACCAGTGGGGCAACATCGTCAACGGCATGGAGCTGGTGCGCCGGGTGGACGGGGGCGAGGCCTTCGCGCTCACCTGCCCGCTTCTGACCACGGCCTCGGGTGCCAAAATGGGCAAGACGGCCGGCGGGGCGGTCTGGCTCAACGCCGACATGCTGTCGCCCTACGAGTACTGGCAGTACTGGCGCAATGCCGAGGATGCCGATGTCGGGCGGTTCCTGAAGCTCTACACCGAGCTGCCGCTCGAGGAGATCGCGCGGCTCGCGGCGCTGGAGGGCTCGGAGATCAACGAGGCGAAGAAGGTTCTCGCCAGCGAGGCGACGGCGATGCTGCATGGCCGCGCCGCCGCCGAGGCGGCCGCCGAGACGGCGCGCACGACCTTCGAGCAGGGCGGGCTCGCCGGCGGCCTGCCGACGGTCGAGCTCCCCGCCGGGGACCTCGCAGCCGGCCTCGGCGTGCTCGCGGCCTTCGTCAAGGCCGGGCTCGTCGCCTCCAATGGCGAGGCGCGCCGGCAGGTGAAGGGCGGCGGTCTCAGGATCAACGACGCGGTCGTCACCGACGAGAAGGCGATGATCGGCGAGCGCGACCTCACCGCCGACGGCGTCGTCAAGCTCTCGCTCGGCAAGAAGAAGCATGTTCTGCTGAAGCCGGTCTGAGCGGCCGAGAGCGCGGGCCCAGTGCCCCGCTGGCGCGTGCCCCGCCGACGCCTTCAGCCCGCCTCGCCGCCCGCGCGGTAGTGCGCGAGCGTCTCCTCGAGGAAGGCGCCGTAACGATCCTCCGCGATGGCGGCACGAATGCGCGCCATCAGCTCCTGATAGAAGGCGATGTTGCTCCAGGTGAGCAGCATCGCCGCCAGGTATTCGCCCGACTTCACCAGGTGATGCAGATAGGCGCGCGAATAGTCTCGGCTCGCCGGACAGCTGCTGGCGGGATCGAGCGGACGCATGTCCTCGGCGTGGCGGGCGTTCTTCAGGTTGACCTTGCCCTCGAACGTATAGGCGAGGCCATGGCGGCCGGCCCTGGTCGGCATCACGCAGTCGAACATGTCGATGCCGCGGGCGACCGAGAGGAGGATGTCCTCGGGCGTCCCCACCCCCATCAGATAGCGGGGTTTGCCGGCCGGCAGCACCGGATCGAGCACGTCGAGCATCGCCAGCATCTCGGCCTGCGGCTCGCCGACCGCGAGCCCGCCGACCGAGTAGCCGGGCAGGTCCATGGCCGCCAGCACCTCGGCCGAGCGCTCGCGCAGCCGTTCGTCGGTGCCGCCCTGGACGATGCCGAACATGGCGGCGCCGGGCGCGGCCAAGCGGCGGAACGCGGCCCAGGAGCGCTCCGCCCAGCGCAGCGACAGCTCCATGCCGCGCTCGACCTCGGCGGGGGTCGCCGGCAGTTCCACGCATTCGTCGAGCTGCATCTGGATGTCGGAGCCGATGAGGCACTGGATCTCGATCGAGCGCTCCGGGCTCATCTCGTGGCGCGAGCCGTCGATATGGGACTGGAAGGTGACGCCCGCCTCGGTGAGCTTCCGGAGCTTTGCGAGGCTCATCACCTGGAAGCCGCCCGAGTCGGTCAGGATCGGTCCCTCCCAGCCGATCAGGCGGTGGAGGCCGCCGAGCCGGGCCACCCGCTCGGCGCCTGGCCGCAACATCAGGTGATAGGTGTTGCCGAGGATGACGTCGGAGCCGGCCTCCTTGACGTCCTTCAGGAACATCGCCTTGACGGTGCCGGCCGTGCCGACCGGCATGAAGGCGGGCGTGCGGATCTCGCCGCGCGGCGTGCGGACGAGCCCCAGGCGGGCGCGGGCCGAGGTAGCGGCAAGGGTGAAGGAGAAGGCTGTCATAGCTTGACTTCGACAACACCCTGTTCGCCATATCCGTCCCAGATGCGACCGCTGGAACTGCGATATTTCAATTGGCAGTGCTCTTGGGCACAGATTTCCTGGATTGCATCGGCATGTTCAGTCAGTCGCTGCGCCAAATGCTCTCTGTCTCCGCTCGACAGGTATTCACCCTCATCTCGTACCGAAAGCGACTCGCAATGTTTGGCTAATTGTTTTAAGAGATTGATTGCGGAAACATGCACCTCGACCGGCGCGAATTGGGTCTTGCAATAATCCTGCGCAACACCATTTGCCCCGAAAACGATGGCCAAGGACTCGCAATCCTGATGCGGTCGCAGGACGACACCCCATAGAGGTCCGCGATAGGGCTCTTCAACCTCGTCGAACATGTAGGTTTTCTCACCGTCCTCTATATCGACGGATTCCACATCCCACTCCTGTTCAGCAGCAAACGCCCGCGCCGCTTCCAAGACCGCGAACGCGGCGTCGCTTGAGGCCACTACAAGCTCATAGTGGATCGTCACACCCATTCCCAATCCTTCGCAGACTCTCGTGAGCGATTTCGGCAAGCTGCCGCCGTTCTCACCGCACCCTATAGGCGATTTCCCGGACGATGGCAGCATCGGTCGGATCGCGACCCGCCGCTTCGCTCACACCCGCGCGGCAGCGACATCGGCGATCGGCGCGATGGCCAGCCAGTCCCTGAAGGCCCGGGCGAGCTGGCGGCTGGCATGAATCTCGAGGCGGCCAGAGGAGATCGCCACGCCCAGCGCGAGATCGCCGCGCCAGACGTAGATGAGATCGTCGAGCGTCGTCTGCACATAGATGTCGGACGCCCGGTCGGGAGCGGTGAGACAGAGCTCGCAGCGCCCGGCCTCGTTCAGATACCACCAGCGGCGCTTCGACTGCGGCTGGTCCTTGAACTCGAACTCGATGATCCGCCGTCCGGTCCCGAAGATCTCCGGCTTTGCCCCCTTCTCGAGCGCCCAGAGCAGCAAGCCGAGGTCCTTCTCGTTCGCGGCGAGCTCGCGCCGGCTCCAGCGCTGCCCCCAGATGCCGAGCGCCATCACCAGCGGCACCAGCTCGCGGCCCGCCGGCGTCAGGGCATATCGCCAGGCCCCCCTTGCACCATCGCGGCGGCGCTCGATCACCGCCTCGGCGACGAGCTGCTTCAGCCGCCTGGAAAGCAGCGTCGGCGACATCAACGGAACGCCGCGCTGGATGTCGGAGAAGCGGGCGCTGCCGGTCGCGAGCTCGCGGATGATCAGCGCCGTCCAGCGCTCGCAGAACAGCTCGGCGGCCTTCGCCACGGGACAGAACTGGTTGTAGCTTCTCACCATCCGATCTCCGCTGAGACGTCCATCATAGGCGTGACGAGCGCCGCGTGAACTACAGATCCTGGAGTTGTCGCGGGGCCTGCCTTCGAGGTCAGATGCCGTCGATCGGTCCCGTGCGATGCCGAACCCATTCCCGGAGCCGGGCTGGCGCGGCATCGGAGCGGCCCTGACGGAGCGACAGGAGGCTGAGACATGCAGACAGGATCGGAAAATCCAGTCCTCGCGCACAATCACCAGTCGGCAAGGATGTGGAGCGCGGGCGGCGCCGGCTACGACCAGGTGAGCTTTGCGATCTCCGACGCGCTCGCCCATGCCGCGCAGCGTCTGGCCCCCGGGCGCGATGCGCGGGTGCTCGATTGCGCAACCGGCACCGGCTGGACGGCGCGCAACCTTGCACGGATGGGCGCACAGGTGACCGCGATCGACATTGCCGGCGAGCTCCTCGATGCGGCCCGCACGCTGTCGCGCGGGATCGAGCCGGCCATCGACTATCGGCTCGCGGATGTCGAGGCGCTGCCCTTTGCCGATGGCACATTCGACGGCGTGATCTCGACCTTCGGCGTCATGTTCGCCGGCGATCACCGGCAGGCAGCCAGCGAGCTCGCCCGTGTCTGCCGTCGCGGCGGCCGTCTCGTGCTCGCGACATGGCGGCCGGGCGGCGCGGTCGCGGAGTTCTTCGGCGTGATCGCGGCGCACACGAAGGAGCCGCCGCCGGAGCCTTCACCGATGCTGTGGGGCGACCCGGACTATCTGCAGGGCCTCATCGGGTCTGCCTTCGACCTCACTTTCGAAAGCGGGGTCAATCATGCCTATCACGCGAGCCCGGCGGCGATCTGGAGCTGGTATCTGAACGGCTTCGGGCCGATGCGCATGATCCATCAGAGCCTCGACGCCGATGGGCAGACCGCGCTCCGGCGCGATGTCGACGCCTATCACGAGCACTATCGGGTGCCGGCCGGCCTGTGCGTCACGCGCGACTATCTGGTGACGATCGGCACGCGGCGTTGAAAGAACGGATGGGCGGGCGCATTCGGGGGCCGTCAGGCCATGGCGGATGCGCCGCCTTTCCTTCTCTCCAGAAGGCTCGCATCGCCGAAGGAATAGAACCGGTACCGCTCGGCGATGGCGTGGGCATAGGCGGCCTGCATCGTGCCGAGCCCGGCAAAGGCCGAGACGAGCATGAAGAGCGTCGAGCGCGGCAGGTGGAAGTTCGTCATCAGCAGATCGACGGCCCTGAAGCGATAGCCCGGCGTGATGAAGATCGCCGTCTCGCCCGTAAATGGGCGGATGAGGCCATCCTCGCCAGCGGCACTTTCCAAGAGCCTCAGCGAGGTGGTGCCGACGGTCAGGATGCGGCCGCCGCGGGCCCGCGCCTCGTTCAAATCCGCCGCCGTCCCGGCCGTGATCGTCCCCCATTCGGCATGCATGCGGTGGTCGGCGGTATCCTCCGCCTTCACCGGCAGGAAGGTGCCGGCGCCGACATGGAGCGTGACGAAATGCTGCGAGACCCCCCGGGCGGTGAGACGTTCGAGGAGCGCGTCGGTGAAGTGGAGGCCCGCAGTCGGGGCAGCGACCGCGCCGGGCTCTCTCGCATAGACGGTCTGGTAGTCGATCCGGTCGCGCTCGTCAGCTTCGCGCTTGCCCGAGATGTAGGGGGGGAGCGGCACACGGCCATGCTCGGCGATCGCCTGATCGAGAGCGGGGCCGGCGAAGTCGAATCTGAGCGTCACCTCGGCCTCGGCGCGCGCCTCGACGGTCGCGTCGAGATTGGCGAGGAAGCAGAGGTCGCCTTCCGTGCCGAAGCGGATGCGGTCGCCGGCTGCGAGGCGCTTCGCGGGCCGGGCGAAGGCCTGCCAGCGGCAATCGTCGAGGCGGCGGAGAAGCGTGACCGTGACGCCGGCGCGGGCCTCGCCGCGCGTGCGCACGCCTTCGAGCTCGGCCATGATGACGCGGGTATCGTTGAAGACGAGGGCGTCGCCGGGCCTCAAGAGATCCGGCAGATCCGCAACGGTCCGGTCGGCGAGGCCGGGGGCTCTCCGGCCGCTCGCGGCGCGACGCACAGAGCGCGCGCGGCATCGCGCGGGGCGGCCGGGTGGAGCGCGATCAGCTCGTCGGGGAGCGTGAAGTCGAATAACTCGGTCAGCATTCCGCGAGGCATAGCCGCTCGCGCTCGTCCTGTCAGCCATGCGCCGGGGAGACGGACATCGCGCGGGCCGGTGGGCACGGTATTGTCGCCCGGATTGATGCGAGGGAGGACGGGCCGTGGCGGGCAATGTAGCGACCTACGACTATGTGATCGTCGGCGCGGGGTCGGCGGGCTGCGTGCTGGCCTCCAAGCTCAGCGCCGATCCACGCCATCGCGTGCTCGTGCTCGAGGCCGGGCCGATGGACCGCAAGCTGATGATCCATGTGCCGGCCGGCGTCTATCGCGCCCACAAGGACCCGGATATCAACTGGAATTACCTCACCGAGGAGGAGCCGGAGCTCTTCGACCGCGAGGTCGACATGCCGCGCGGCCGGGTGGTCGGCGGCTCGTCCTCGATCAACTCCATGGTCTATATGCGCGGCCATCCGCTCGACTATGACGGCTGGGCGAAGCTGCCCGGGCTTTCGGAATGGCGCTACGAGCGCTGCCTGCCCTATTTCAAGGCGGCCGAGACGAGCGACCGGGGAGCGAGCGACTGGCGCGGCGGCTCGGGCCCGCTCGGCGTCACCAAGGGTAGCTTCGAATGCCCGCTGTTCGACGCCTTTCTCGAGGCGGGCGAGGAATCGGGTCAAGGCCGCTCGGACGATCTCAACGCCTACAAGCCCGAGGGCGTCGCGCGCCTCGATGCGACGAAGCGGAACGGCTGGCGCTGCAGCGCGGCGGTCGCGCATCTGAAGCCCGCCTTGGCGCGGCCGAACCTCACCCTCGTCACGGACGCGCAGGTCGAGGTGTCGTCATCGCAGGCAACCGGGCCTCGGGTGTCAGCTACATCCATCGCGGCCGGCGCGTGACGGTCGAGGCCGAGCGCGAGGTGATCCTGTCGGGCGGCGCCATCAACTCGCCGCAACTCCTCATGCTGTCGGGGATCGGGCCGGCCGATCACCTGCGGGCCATGGGGATCCCGGTCAAGCTCGACCTGAAAGGCGTCGGGCAGAACCTGATGGACCATCCGACCGTCGTCGTGCAGTGCCGATCGACGAAGGCCTTCCCGATCCACACGGTCGACCGGCCTCTGAACAAGGCGATGGCCGGCGCGCAGTGGCTGTTCACGCGCTCGGGCATCGCGGCGTCGAACATCTGGGAGGCGGGCGGGCTCATTCGCGGCAACGACACCGTGCCCTACCCGAACCTGCAATATCATTTCGGCCCGGTCGGCTTCGAGTACGAGGGCACCGAGATCCGGCTCCGCCAGGCCTTCGCGCTCCATATCGACCAGCTCCGGCCGCAGAGCCGCGGCACCATCACCCTCGCCTCGGCCGACCCGGCCGCCAAGCCGATCATGCATTTCAACTACCTGCAGAACCGGGAGGACCTCCGCGAGCTCGTCGAGGGCATCGAGAAGGCGCGCGAGTTGATCGCACAGAAGGCGTTCGATCCCTTCCGCGGCGTCGAGATCGACCCCGGCCCCGATGTCAGGACCGACGCGGACATCGAAGCGGCGGTGCGCCGCATGACGACCACCGACTTCCACCCCTGCGGCACCTGCCGGATGGGCACCGGGCCGGACGCGGTGGTCGATGGGGAGATGCGTGCACGGCATCGCGGGCTTGCGCGTGGTCGATGCCTCGGTGATGCCGGCGATCATCAGCGCCAATCTCAACGCGCCGACCCAGATGATCGCCTCCGCGCCGCCGACTACATTCTCGGCACGCCGCAGCTCGCCCCATTCAAGGCACGCTTCGCCTTCGAATGAGGGTGCGGCGAGGCGGCGACTGGACGGCGGGCCGCACTTCGGCCAAGAGGCGGCCGTCACGAACCCCAATGAAAGCTGAGGCCGTCATGATCAGGAAGCTCGGAGCCGATAGCGCACTTCTGCTGATCGACGTGCAGACCGGCGTCAACGTGCTCGATCACTGGGGTGGGCCGACCGGCCGGCGCAACAATCCCGGCGCCGAGGACCGCCAGCGGGCGCTGCTCGCCGCTTTCCGCAGCGCTGGCCTCACCATCGCCTTCACGCGGCACGATCCGCGCGAGCAGGCCTCGCCGCTGAAACTCGCCCTCTCGACCGGAACCCAGATCGAGGGGCTCGAGCCGGCGACGGGCGACATCGTGGTCGTCAAGGACGTCAACAGCGGCTTCATCGGCACGCCGCTCGAGATCGAGCTCAGGCGGCGTGGCATCGGGCGGCTGGTCGTCGCTGGCTTCTTCACGAATTTCTGCGTCGAGACGACGGTGCGCATGGCCGGCAATATGGGCTTCGACTGCTATCTGGCGGAGGATGCCTGCGCGACCACCAATCGCGTCGGCCCGGACGGCACCGACTACGAGCCCGAGCTTGTCCACGCCATGAGCGTCGCATCGATGCATGGCGAGTTCGCCACGGCGCTGTCGACCGCAGACCTGATCGGCCTCACCCTAAAGGACGCGCCCCATCTCGTGCGGCGGCAGGGCAACGAGTAGGCGGAAAGGGGCGGCGTTCGGGTGGGTCGGTGCTCTTGCCGTGCCCGACGTGGCCGCTTCCCTTTCGGCGTTCTGCCTTGTCATCTCGATGATGAAGTGATCGGCCGGAGCGAGCCGGCGACGCCCCGCCTCCCGTCTTCCCGGCCGAAGCCTGCGTCAGCAGGCGGAGAGCCGGGATCGAGGGCCGGCAAGCTGACGTGTACCGCGGGGAACCTGGGCCCCGGATAGCCGCGCTCGCGGCTTCCGGGGAGACGGGGGTGTGCGTTGGCATCGCGGGACAAGTCGCCCGCACCACGCCAGCGTGCCCTCCGCTCAGACGCCCGCCAGCGCCTGCTCGAGGTCGGCGATGATGTCGGCCTTGTCCTCGATGCCGATCGAGAGGCGGACGACGTCGGGGGCGGCGCCGGCGGCGGCGAGGTTCTCCTTGGGCACCTGGCTGTGCGTGGTCGAGGCCGGATGGATGATCAGCGAGCGCGTATCGCCGATATTGGCGACATGGCTGAACATCTTCACCTTGGAGACGAGCGCGATGCCCGCCTCGTAGCCGCCCTTCAGGCCGAATGTGAAGACGGCGCCGGCCCCGTTGGGTGCGATCCGCTTCTGCAGCGCGTGGTACTTGTTGTCGGGCAGCCCCGCATAGTTCACCCAGGCGACCTTGGGATGCTTCGCCAGCCACTCGGCGACCGCCTGGGCATTCTCGCAGTGCTTGGCCATGCGCAGCGGCAGCGTCTCCATGCCGGTCTGCACCAGGAAGGCGTTGAGGGGCGCGATGGCAGGCCCGAGGTCGCGCAGACCCAGCACCCGGCAGGCGATGGCGAAAGCGAAATTGCCGAAGGTCTCGGCGAGCCGCATGCCGTTATAGGAGGGGTTCGGTTCCGAAAGGGTCGGGTACTTGCCCGACTTCATCCAGTCGAAGGTGCCGCAATCGACGATGAGGCCGGCGATCGAGTTGCCGTGGCCGCCGAGGAACTTGGTCGCCGAATGCACGATGATGTCGGCGCCGTGGTCCTTCGGCCGGCACAGATAGGGCGTTGCCAGCGTGTTGTCGACGATCAGCGGCACACCGGCCTTCTTCGCCACGGCGGAGATGGCGTCGAGGTCCATGACGATGCCGCCGGGATTGGCGATCGATTCGCAGTAGATCGCCTTGGTGCGCGGCGTCACCAGCTTCTCGAAGCTCGCCGGATCGTTGCCGTCGGCCCATTTCACGTGCCAGTCCATCTTCTTGAACGACTGGCCGAACTGGTTGATCGAGCCGCCATAGAGCTGGCGCGCGGCGATGAACTCGTCACCCGGCTCCATCAGCGTGTGGAAGACGAGGAGCTGCGCGGCATGGCCGGAGGCGACCGCGAGCGCCGCCGTGCCGCCCTCGAGGGTGGCGATGCGCTCCTCAAGCACGCCCTGCGTCGGGTTCATGATGCGGGTGTAGATGTTGCCGAAAGCCTGCAGCGCGAACAGCGATGCGGCATGGTCCGCGTCGTTGAAGACGTAGGACGTCGTCTGATAGATCGGCGTCGCGCGGGCGCCGGTCGCCGGATCGGGCTTGGCCCCGGCGTGAACTGCGAGCGTGGCGAAACTGGGCTGGCGATCGGCCATGGCGGGAACCTTTCTCGGCGCGCGACTGTCGGTGGAGCGCACTGGAACGCCATGCAGCGCGCCGCGTCAAGCAGGCTCGGCGAAATCGGATGGCGCGAAAGACGTCACCCCCCGTCATGCCGGACACTGCTGACGCGTCCGACGAGAAACGGCATTGCCGCATCGGCCGTGGCCGGAGCACGCCATGCCAAAGAGTTGCTGGCGATGGAACGGTCTCTCCGGATGCCGAGCACGGTCCTCACGGCGTGCCGGCGCCCATTCCCGCCGTCGCGGGGGACTTGCTTCGCCCGAACCGCTCTATCGGCTGAAGAAGATCGGATGGAGGAAGGAGCGCCCGGGAAAGAGATCGATGCCGAGGGCTGATTTCACCAGATAGAGCGCGGAGATCACGGCAAGCGCCGCGACGAGACCGAGAAGGGCGATGCCGAGGCGACGCGCAAGCGACGGGCGGGGAAGAGCTGGTGCAGACATGAGCATGTTCCAGGGCAATTGGTCCGGCCGGCCGCATCGGCGGAAGGGCCGGGACCGCGATGGGTCCGTTCCAAGCAATCGCCGTGCCGTCTCGCGTCCGCAGCCGGACGAGCGCCACTGAGCCGGCTCGGGCTCACGCGCGGGCGATGGCGTGCCCGCTGCATTCCTCGACCGCATGCACGCCACTTCCAGACCGGCCGGTTTCGTGCTCTCGTTGCCGGGCCTCTCTGACCGGCGCGGCCTCGCCCGCGCTCCCGATGAGCCGGACGATCCCGACAAGCGATCTCGACAAGGGGTGCCCCAGGATGACCGTGACGCCGACCTTCTCGCCGCCCAACCTTTCCTTCCTCGGTGCCAGCCAACCGCGCGGCCTCGACGAGCTCGATGCGGATGCGGCGATCTTCTGCGCCCAACACGGCACGCCCTATTCGCAGCAGGAGGCCTCGGTCTTCGAGGGCTCGCTGAAGGCCTTCCGCAAGGCGCTCGGACATGAGTCGCAGTGGCTCGATCACTGGGATTACGACCTGGAGGACACGCTCTATCCCAAGGGCTCGAAATTCCGCCTCGCCGATCTCGGCGAGCTCAACACCGCGCCGATGGAGGGGGTGGCCAACCGCGCCCTCATCGAATCGACCACGCGCTCGATCCTGAAGACCGGTGCCGTGCCGCTGATGGTCGGGGGCGACGACAGCACGCCGATCCCCTTCATCAAGGCGTTCGAGGATCACGGACCCATCACCATCGTGCAGGTCGATGCCCATATCGACTGGCGCAAGCAGCGGCTCGGCGAGACGCTCGGCCTCCTCGAGCACGATGCGGCGGGCATCCGAGATGAAGCATGTGGAAGGCATCGTGCAGGTCGGCATGCGCTCGGTCGGCAGCGCGGGCACACGAGGTCGAGGCGGCGCACGAATGGGGCGCCAAGATCGTCACGGCGCGCAAGGTGCATCGCGAGGGCGTCGAGGCGGCGCTGCAGCATGTGCCCGAGGGCGCGCGCGTGCTCTTCACGATCGACTGCGATTCGCTCGATGTGTCGATCATGCCGGCGGTGCTGGCACCGACGCCCGGCGGGCTGCGCTACGAGCAGGTGCTCGATCTCCTCGCCGGCATCCGCGCCAAGGCACGCCTCGTCGGCTTCGACATGATCGAGTTCGTGCCGGAGCGCGATCCCGCCGGCACCGCGGCCTATGTCGCCGGCCGGATCGTCCGCTATGCGGTGGCGATGCTCGCTCGCCAGCACGGGCAGGCCTGACGGCGGGCGAGGCGCCTCGGCTCATGGGCGGCAAGTGGCGGGCGGACCGGACCGATGGCCGCCCGCGCTACAGCTCAAGCGAGCGGAGAGACCAGCACACCGGCCAGATTGGCCCAGATCACGGCCGAGGCGCCCCACAGGAAGCTCATCCGGTCGAGGCGGCCGGCCGCCGCGCAATCGGCGATCGTGCCAAGGACAATGGCGGGGCCGGCGACGAAGCGGAAGACGAGCGCCAGCGGCAGCATGCGACCGTCGTCGGGCTCGAGCTGCAGGGCGGGCGAGCGGCCGGTGATGAGGCGATAGGCCGAGGCCGCAACGACCGCCAGCACGATGCCGAGGGCAAGAGTTGAGACGCTGAACGAGATCCCTGTCATGGCGACTCCCGTCGACCGTGGTGAACAGGATCTCAATCAAGCCGGTCGAGTTCGGCAGATCAAACTCGAACCTCGGCAATCATGACCGCTCGATTGCCCCACGTGCCGGAACGGGACGGCCGTCGCCGCGACGGGCCCGGCAGGCGCCAAGGCGGGCCCCGTCCGTCATGCCGGCAGGCGGCCCGCCCTCGGTCACGACCTCAATTGCCGTCGGTGAAGCCGTAGGCAGACAAGGTCGCCAGCGCGTCGCTCTCGGAGGTGAAGCCCGAGGCGACCTCGCCCGAGCCGGCCGACCAGCCGCCGACGCCACCAGCCCCCGCGGCCATACGCCCCGAGCTGTCGAGCGACCCGGCCGAGGCCGTGGCGGTGGCGGCGACCGGCCTGCCACCCTCGTAGCGACCGTCGGCAGTCATCCAGCGGCCCGAGCGCTCGGCGGCGATGGCCGAGGACAGTGTCGGATCGCGGGAGGGATCATAGGCCAGATCGATGCTCGGATCGGGCGTCTGCGCCGGTCCCCGGGTCTTGCGGCCGGGCACCACCACACGCTCGGAGGCGAGCTGGATCTCCGAGGCGCGCGCCGCGAACACCTCCGGCGTCGGGCGGACAAATTGCGGACAGGCCGCGGTCGGCTTCGGACGGACGCCGGACTGCACGAACTTCGCATTCACCAGATAGCGGTTCTCGCAGACGTCGACCGAAGGCGGCACACGGGCGATCTCGAAATAGTCGTAGCCTTCCTTCAACTGGCGCCAGAACTTCGTCCACTTGCCCTTGCTGTGCCGCCGCATGTTCTCCTCGCTCATGCGGAAGGGATAGGCGTGCACGTAGATCGCTTCCTGGCCACCGGTGAACGACTCGCGCATCAGCCCGTAGATCTCCTCGATGAGACCATCGGTCATCGCGTAGCAGCCGGCCGAGCGGCAGTCGCCGTGGACCATCAGGAACTGGCCGGAGCGGTTGTGCGCCCGGTCATAGGCGTTGGGGAAGCCGATGTTGAAGGAAAGATAATAGCTCGAATTCGGGTTCATCTGACCTTTGGTGATCGTATAGAACCCTTCGGGCGCCTGCTTGTCGCCCTGGGCGACCTTGGGACCGAGCTCTCCCGACCAGGCGCAGATCGGGTAGGTCTTGAAGTGGTAGTAATGCCCGTCGTCGCGGAGCTTCCACACCTCGAGCTCGGACTCTTCCTTGAAGATGCGGATGAAGATCGGCGCATGGGCACTCATGCCCTTGTTGCCGAGGAGATGCATGGCATCCTTGGACAGGGGCCGCATTGCGGGCGGCACCTCGTCCATCTGACTGCAGGCCACGCAGAACAGCGTGACGGCCGCAGCAAGCATGACGCGGTACATGAGCTTGCTCTTGTTGGCCAATCCGGCTTTCATCATGCGCTCAGCCTCGCCCCGGCAGACGGCGCCCGTCCTCTCAACGGTCGCCGCGAACCTCTCGAGCAATTGCCGGGTAGACCCCAGTCCCCGGAACGGATGCGCCGGCGACCAGGCTCTCCCCCTCTTGCGGGAAGCGCGGCCGGAGCATCGATTCGTCAACCTTAATACAACGTAAATGGGTCGCCCGGTACTCCCCGCCGATCGGCGGAAATCCGCGCGCAACCCTTGTCGCCAAGGAGGAGGGCGGCTCTTGGGCGGCAATGTGGCGATTGTGGGAAACCGCGGAAATTCAAGCGCTTATTCCCAAATCCGGCAGATCCGGACGGGCTCCGGAGCCTGCCGGCACAGGTCTTAACGATTCGTTCAGCACGATCGCGGATGGCGATCGCCAACGCCCCCGGAGACGGCGGGCCCGGCTCAGGACGGCCGACCGATCTGCATGAATTTCTCGTGCCGCTGCCGGCGGATTTCCTCGCGCTGCATGCCGTCGAAAGCCTTGAGCGCCTCCTCGAGACGGTCGCCGGTCGCCTCGATGGCCTGCTCGCTGTCGCGATGGGCGCCGCCGACCGGCTCGGGAATGATGCCGTCGATGATGCCGAGACGCTCCAGGTCCTGGGCGGTGATCTTCATGTTGGTGGCGGCGTCGATGGCCTTGGAGGAATCGCGCCAAAGGATCGAGGCGGCGGCTTCGGGCGAGGCGACCGTATAGATCGCATGCTCGAGCATCAGCACGCGGTTGGCGGTGGCGATGGCGACCGCACCGCCCGAGCCCCCCTCACCGATCACCACGGTGATCATCGGCACGCCGAGCTTCAGGCAGCAGTCGGTCGAGCGGGCGATGGCCTCGGCCTGGCCGCGCTCCTCGGCATCGACGCCCGGATAGGCGCCGGCCGTGTCGACGAAGGTGACGACGGGGAGCGAGAAGCGGTCGGCGAGTTCCATCAGACGGACCGCCTTGCGATAGCCTTCGGGCCGGGCCATGCCGAAATTGTGCCGGACCCGCGTCTCGGTGTCCGAGCCCTTCTCATGGCCGATGACCACGACCGAGCGGCCGCGGAACCAGCATGGGCCGCCTATGATGGCGAGATCCTCGCCGAAATAGCGGTCGCCAGCGAGCGGCGTGAAATCCTGGAACAGGGCTTTCAGATAGGCGCTGAAATGCGGTCGCTCGGGATGTCGGGCGACCGCCGTCTTCTGCCAGGGGGTGAGCTTCGTATAGATATCGGCGAGCGCGGAGCGAGCCTTCTGCTCGAGCTTGGCGACCTCGTCGCCGATCGCGACGCCATTCTGGCTCTGGGTCAGCGAACGCAGCTCCTGAACCTTGCTCTCGAGCTCGGCGACAGGCTTCTCGAAATCGAGATAGGTACGCATAGGTGGTCTCGTCCTCACGCCGATGGCGGCGGCTGGGTCCCGTTGGGGCGCCTGTCGCGGCCAGTATCGGGCGGACCTTTGCGGCCGGGTGCGGCCAGAGTCAAGTTGGCCGCGTGCCGCCGGTACGGGCGCCATGGCGCTCCGCTTCGGCGAAACGGCGCGGCGGCGCGTCCCTCAGCTCGCGACCCGGGCGAGCGGATGATGCTCGTTCACCACCCGTTTCAGCCGTTCCTCCAGGACGTGGGTATAGATCTCGGTCGTCGTGATGTCGGCATGGCCGAGCAGTTTCTGGACGGCCCTCAGATCGGCGCCGCGATCGAGCAGATGGCTGGCGAAGGCGTGGCGCAGCACGTGAGGGGAAAGCCGGGCGGGATCGATGCCGGCCTCGAGGGCGAGCTCCTTCAGCTCCTGGCCGACGCGCTGGCGGGTCAGATGGCCATCGGCCCCGCTCGATGGGAACAGCCAGCGCGAGGGGCGCGTGCCGGGCGTCCGGGCCGATGCCTCGGCGGCGAGATAGGATGCGAGCGCGGCGCGGGCCGGGGTATTGAGCGGCACGAGGCGCTCGCGCCCGCCCTTGCCCTTGATGGTCAATAGCCGGTCGTCGCCCTCGAGGACGCGGCGCGGCAGGCCGACCACCTCGGAAATGCGCATGCCGGTCGCATAGAGCAGCTCGATGACGGTCTGCAGCCGCAACGCCGGGAGATCGCCCGGCGAGGCTGCGACCCGACGGGCGGCGGCGGCGAGCAGACGGTCGACATCGGCGACGGACAGGGTCTTGGGGAGTGGCCGCTCGCGCTTGGGGCCGGCGAGGCGGTCGGCCGGGCTCTCGGTGATGACGCCCTCGGCCTCGAGGAAGCGCATGAGCTGACGGACGGCGGAGAGCTTGCGCGCACGCGAGCTCGCCTTCAGCCCGGCGCGCGACAACTCCTCCAGAAAGGCCCGGATGTCGGCAGGGCTGGTGTCGTCGACGGTGCGGCCGCGATCGCAAAGAAAGCGGGCGAAGGCGGACAGGTCGCGGCCATAGGCGTCGAGCGTGTTGGCGCTGGCACCGCGCTCGGCGGCGAGCGTGTCGAGATAGGCGGCGACCGCGTCCTCGATGTCCATGCCCAGGCTCCTGACGGCGCTTTGCGCTGGTCGCGGCGCTTCCCCCATGGACCCGGCCGGCACACCGCGCCGGGCAGCGGGGGAGGACTGCCAAGTTACTGATTCGCGGGGGCTTGCGGGTTAACGATGCCGGCAGACCGACCGGCTCGACGCGGACCGAATGCCGATCGCGGGCTTGAGATCGAGGCGCACCCCCTCTATCAGGGGGGCGTGTGAGGCGGGCCGGGCCCGGAACCCTCGGTCGCGGGTCTGAGCTGGCTGTCGACACATCATGTGCGTATGCGCGGAAGCCATGACGCAGGAGCCCCCGCGCTGATCGGAGCTCGGCTCGCTCCCGGCCACGCCGGCGGTGCCGAGACGCTGAGCCGGATGCCCCGCTCTGCCCGCAAGCCGCGACTGCAAAGCAGCCTGAGGAGATGCCATGCCGATGCGAGCGCCGATCGTCCTATCGCTCGCCGAGATAAAGCGCGCGCTCGAGGGCTACGATCCACTGCCCGCCATGGAGCTGGCGCTCAGCGCCTGCGCTGCCGGCCGCGCCGTGACGCCACCGGTCGGCGAGTTGCTGTTCGACGAGCCGCGCGGCGATGCCCAGATCAAGTTCGGCATGATCCGCAACGCCGAGAGCTTCATCGTCAAGGTGGCTGCGGGCTTCTACGACAATCCAAGGCGCGGCCTGCCGGCCAATTCAGGCGTCATCCTGGTGCTCAGCCAGAAGACGGGACGCCCCCGCGCCATTCTCATCGACGAGGGCTGGCTGACGGCGCTGAGGACGGCCGCCGCCGGCGCCGTCGCCGCCCGCTATCTGGCACCGCGCGCCATCGAGGCGATCGGCGTCATCGGCACCGGTGACCAGGCCCGCATGCAGCTCGACGTGCTGCGCCGCGTGACACCGGTGCGCAACGTGGTCGCCTTCGGGCGGAACCGCGACACCGCCGGTCAGTTCGCCGGCGCCATGGCCGGCCTCGGCTACGAGGTCGCCCTCGCCGACAGCGCCGCCGAGGTCGCGGCCCGGGCGCAACTCATCGTCACCGCCACGCCGGCAACCTCGCCCGTGCTGAAGGCCGCCGACATCCGCCCCGGCACGCATATCACCGCGGTCGGCGCCGACACCTCCGACAAGCAGGAGCTCGATCCTGCCATCCTCGCCCGCGCCGCCATCGTTGCGACCGACAGCGTCGCCCAGGCGCTGAGCTCGGGCGAGATCCACCATGCGCTCATAGCCGGTCAGATCACGGCGCGTAAGCCGGTCGAGCTCGGTCATGTCATCATGGGATCGGCAGCCCGGCGGACGAGCGACGACCAGATCACCGTCGCCGACCTGACGGGCGTGGTGGTCGAGGACCTGATGATGGCGGAGGCGGTGCTCGAGGCGATCGGCGGCTGACAGGGGAGGGGTGGAGAATTCCTCGACCGTCATCCGGCCAAAGCCAGCGACTACCACCTCCTGCAGAATGGCAGCGGAGCGGACGATGGCGATGGATGGTGCCTCCTTCTCGGGCGACCGGCGGTTCTCCGGTGCGGTTGCCACCCCCTACTGGTGGGAGGCCTGCCCGCGGCCCTCGCTGCCGTCGCACCCCTTGCCCAAGAGCGTCGACGTTGTCGTGATCGGCTCGGGGTATACGGGGCTCTCGGCCGCCATCGAGACGGCGCGGGGCGGACGCTCGACGCTGGTTCTGGAGGCCGAGGCGGCGGGCATCGGCTGCTCGACGCGGAATGGCGGGCAGGTCTCGACCTCGATCAAGCCCACGTTCGGCGACCTCAAGGGCCGCTTCAACGAGGATCTCGCCTTCCGCATCCGGCGCGAGGGCATGAACGCGCTCGCCCATGTCGGCGAGGTGGTGGCGCGCGAGAAGATCGACTGCCATTTCGGCGTGACCGGACGGTTCCACGCCGCGCACACACCGCGCCACTTCAAGGAGCTGGCCGACTTCGCCGAGAACCAGCCGAAGGGGCTCGAGGTGCCGATCGAGATCGTGCCGCGCGCCGAGGTCCGCCGCGAGCTCGCCTCCGACCGCTATTTCGGCGGCGCGATCATGAAGAAGCACGCCCTGCTCGATCCGGCGAAATATCATCAGGGCCTGCTCGACACCGCGATCAAGGCCGGGGCGGGCGTCGCCGACGGCACGCCCGTCACCGCCATCGAGCGCGACAGCCGTGGCTTCCGTGTCCTGACGGCGCGCGGGGCGGTCGCGGCACGCAACGTGCTCGTCGCCACCAACGGCTATTCCGGCCCGTTGTCGCCCTGGCACCGGCGCCGCGTCATCCCGATCGGCAGCTACGTGCTGGCGACCGAGCCGCTGCCGGAGGACCTCGTCAGGACGCAGATCCCCAACGACCGGGCCGTCAGCGACACCCGGCGCGTCGTCGTCTATTTCCGCCGCTCGCCAGACGGCCGGCGCATCGTGTTCGGCGGACGCGCCGCGCTCGGCGAGAAGAACCCGCTGAAGGTGCTGCCGCGGCTGCACAGGATGATGGTCGACATCATGCCCGATCTGGAGGGCACGTCGGTCACCCATTGCTGGGTCGGTTTCGTCGCCTACACGTTCGACACGCTGCCCCATATCGGCGTCAACGACGGCATCCACTATGCCATGGGCTATTGCGGATCGGGCGTCTCGCTCGCCAGCTATTTCGGCACCCGCGTCGGCCAGCAGATCCTCGGGCTGAAGGATGGCGCGACCGCGCTCGACGGCATCGCCTTCGAGACCCGCCCGCTCTACTACGGCAAGCCCTGGTTCCTCGCGCCCTCCGTCGCCTATTACCGCACCCTCGACCGGCTGGGGCGATAAGGCTCCGCCCTCACCCTTCCCTGGCGCGGTCGCGCAGGACGTATTTCTGGATCTTGCCGGTCGAGGTCTTGGGCAGCTCGGTGAAGACGACGTGCCGCGGGCATTTGAAGCCAGCGAGCAGGCTGCGGCAGTGGCCGATGATGTCCTCTGCGGTCGCACTCGTGCCCGGCCTCAGCTCGATGAAGGCGCAGGGCGTCTCGCCCCATTTCTCGTCCGGCTTGGCGACGACGGCGGCGGCATGTACGGCGGGATGCTTGTAGAGCGCATCCTCGACCTCGATCGAGGAGATGTTCTCGCCCCCGGAGATGATGATGTCCTTGGAGCGGTCCTTGAGCTGGATGTAGCCGTCGGGATGCATGACGCCGAGATCGCCCGAATGGAACCAGCCGCCGGCGAAGGATTCCGCGGTCGCCGCCTCGTTCTTCAGATAGCCCTTCATGACGATATTGCCGCGGAACATCACCTCGCCGAGCGTCTCGCCATCGGCGGGCACCGGGGTCATGGTCTCGGGATCCATGACGGCGAGCCCCTCGAGCGCGGTGTAGCGCACGCCCTGGCGGGCCTTCAGCCGGGCGCGCGCGTCGCCGGGCAGCGCCTCCCAGCCACTCTTCCATTCGTTGACGACGGCGGGGCCATAGACCTCCGTCAGCCCGTAGACATGGGTGACGTTGAAGCCGGCGTCGGCCATGCGCGCCAGCACCGCCTCGGGCGGGGGCGCGGCCGCGGTGATGAACTCGACGCGTCCGGGCAGCGGCCGGCGCTCGTCGTCCTTGGCACCGAGCAGCGTCGACATGACGATCGGTGCGCCGCACATATGCGTGACGCCATGATCGGCGATGGCGTCGTAGATGGCCTTCGGACGCACCCAGCGCAGGCAGACATGGGTGCCGGCCAAGGCCGAGATCGTCCACGGGAAGCACCAGCCGTTGCAGTGGAACATCGGCAGCGTCCACAGATAGACCGGGTGGCGGCCGAGATTGGCGGCGGCGAGATTGGCGTAGCACATCTGGTGGGCGCCACGGTGGTGGTAGACGACGCCCTTGGGATTGCCGGTGGTGCCGGAGGTGTAGTTGAGGGCGATGGCGTCCCACTCGTCGCCCGGCATCACCCAGGCGAATTCGGGATCGCCCGCGGCGAGGAACGCCTCGTAGTCGAGCGTGCCGAGGCGCTCATGACTGGGAAACTCCGGATCGTCGTAGTCGATGACGAGGGGGGCACGGCCGCGGCGGCGAGCGCATCCTTCATGGTGGCGGCGAACTCGCGATCGGTGATCAGCACCTTCGTCTCGGCATGGTCGAGCATGAAGGCGATGACGGTGGCATCGAGCCTCGTATTGATCGAATGGAGCACCGCCCCCGTCATCGGCACACCGAAATGGGCTTCCAGCATCGCCGGCACGTTCGGCAGCATGACCGACACGGTATCCCCCTTGCCGACACCGTGGGCGGCCAGGGCGGAGGCGAGGCGCCGGCAGCGCGCATGGAAGGTCCGGTAGTCGGCATGGGCGCGGCCATGGACGACGGCGAGCCGGTCGGGAAAGACCGCCGCCGTCCGCGACAGGAGCGTCAGCGGCGTCAGCGGCTGGAAGTTCGCGGCATTCCTCGACAGGCCGAGTGTCGTATTTCGACATGAAGCGCGCTCGGTGGGTTGGCGGGTTGGCTGGGCTCGGATCTGCCGGCCTGCGAGCGATCACGCGGGCCGACGGCGGCTGATGATAGCGGGCGGCGGGCGTCAGTCCAACGGAATGGAGAGGACGGGACCGACCTCCCGGCGCCGGGAAGTCCGCGCCCGGGCCTCTCCCCTTGGGCGGGCGGGCGTGGCTGCGCTATAAGCCGGCACGCGCCGGGGCGCGGCGCCACATGCCAGGGAGGTATCGTCATGGTCGAGGTCGGAAGGAAGGCCTATCCCGTCTCGTGGGACCAGTTCCATCGCGATGCCCGCGCGCTCGCCTGGCGGCTCGCCGAGAAGGGGCCGGGCGGCGGCGGCTTCGAGGCGTCGTCTGCATCACCCGCGGCGGGCTGGTGCCGGCGGCGATCGTCGCCCGCGAGCTCGGCATCCGCCTCATCGAGAGCGTCTGCATCGCCAGCTACCACGACTACGACACGCAAGGCGGTCTTCAGGTGCTGAAGGGCGTCGGCGAGAGGGTGCTGGCGATCGGCGACGGCCGGGGCCGCGGCGTCCTCGTGGTCGACGACCTCACCGACACCGGCAAGACCGCGAGCGTGGTGCGCGAGATGCTGCCGAACGCCCATTTCGCCGCGGTCTACGCCAAGCCGCAGGGCGTACCGGTGATCGACACCTTCATCACCGAGGTTTCGCCTGGATCTACTTCCCCTGGGACATAGGCCTCGCCTATCAGGAGCCGATCGCCAAGGGAACGCGCGGCTGAGCGCTCGGCCCCCGCCTCCCGCGCGGCCGGGGCGGCCCATCGGCGCATTATCCTCTTGCCAATTGCCTCCGGGCGGACGCGGGTGTTCTTTGAGGGGAACGACCGAGGCGAGGACGAGGACCGGGCAAACGGTCCGATGAGGAAATCGACGCCATTGGCAGGCCGCTATCACGAGGTCTACAAGAGCTGGCAGACCGATCCGGAAGCCTTCTGGGCCGAGGCCGCCTCGCTCGTCACCTGGTCGAAGGCGTTCGAGAAGGTGTTCGACCCCTATGCCGGGCAATATGGCCGCTGGTTCGTCGGCGGCGAGGCCAACACCGCCTACAACTGCCTCGACCGGCATGTGGCGGCGGGGCGCGGCGAGCAGGCGGCGCTCATCTACGACAGCCCCGTCACCGGGCAGAAGCGCACCTACACCTATCGCGAGCTGACCGAGGAGGTCGCGACCTTCGCCGCCGTGCTCGCCGACAGGGGCGTCGGACGGGGCGACCGCGTCATCATCTACATGCCGATGGTGGCCGAGGCGGCCATCGCCATGCTGGCCTGCGCGGATCGGGGCGATCCATTCGGTGGTGTTCGGCGGCTTTGCCGCCCGGCGAACTCGCGACCCGCATCGACGATGCCAAGCCCCGCGTCATCGTCTCGGCCTCCTGCGGCATCGAGCCGGGCCGCGTCGTCAAGTACAAGCCGCTGCTCGGCTCAGGCGATCGAGCTCTCGGCCCACAAGCCGGACGCCGTCATCATGCTGCAGCGGCCGATGGAGCAGGCCGGGCGGTCGCCGGCCGCGATCACGACTGGGCAGGCGGTCCTGCTGGGCGAAGGCGGCGGGCCGCAAGGCCGCCCCCGTGCCGGTCGCCACCGATCATGCCATCCTCTACACCTCGGGAACCACGGGGCAGCCCAGGGCGTCATTCGACACCGGCGGCCATATGGTGGCACTCGCCTGGTCGATGCAGGGTCTCTATGGCGTGAAGCCCGGCGAGGTATTCTGGGCCGCCTCGGATGTCGGCTGGGTGGTCGGCCACTCCTACATCGTCTATGCGCCGCTGCTCAACGGCTCGACCACCGTGCTCTACGAGGGCAAGCCCGTCGGCACACCCGATGCCGGCGCCTTCTGGCGGGTGATCTCGGAGCACAAGGTCTCGGCACTGTTCACCGCGCCGACCGCCTTCCGCGCCATCAAGAAGGAGGATCCCGCCGGGGCGCCAGTCAAGTCCTACGATCTGTCGCGCTTCCCGCGCGCTCTTCCTCGCCGGCGAGCGCGCCGATCCCGACACACCATCGTCTGGGCACAGACCCAGCTCAACGTGCCGGTGATCGACCACTGGTGGCAGACCGAGACCGGCTGGGCGATCGCCGGCAATCCCCTCGGGCTCGGCGAGATGCCGGTGAGCTCGGATCGCCGACCGTGTCGATGCCCGGCTGTGACGTCCAGGTGCTCGACGACGCCGGCCATCCCGTCGAGACCGGCAAGCTCGGCAATATCGTCGTCAAGCTGCCGATGCCGCCCGGCTGCCTGCCGACCCTTTGGAATGCCGACAAGCGTTTCCGCGACAGCTATCTCGTCGAGTTCCCGGGCTACTACAAGACCGCGGATGCCGGCTACAAGGACGAGGACGGCTATCTCTTCATCATGGGTCGCACCGACGACATCATCAATGTCGCCGGCCATCGGCTGTCGACCGGGGCCATGGAGGAGGTGCTCGCCTCGCACCAGGACGTGGCCGAATGCGCGGTGATCGGTGCTGCCGACCGGCTGAAGGGCGAAGTGCCGGTCGGGTTCCTGGTGCTGAAGGCGGGCGTCAACCGTCCGCCGGCGGAGATCGAGAAGGAGGTGGTCGGGCTCGTGCGCGAGCGGATCGGGCCGGTCGCCGCCTTCAAGACCGCGCTCGTCGTGCAGCGCCTGCCCAAGACCCGATCGGGCAAGATCCTGCGCGGCACGATGAAGAAGATCGCCGACGGCGAGGAGTACAAGCTGCCCGCGACGATCGACGATCCGGCCATTCTGGGCGAGATCGGCGATGCGATGAAGGCAAAGGGGCTGGCTTCGGGATAGCTGCTCGCCGCGAAAACAACGGGGCGCATCCGGTTTCGCGGCGGCGCCCCTCGCTGCGGATTTCTGGAGCCGCTCGCCCATTGAGCGTCACGTCACGCCCGCGCAGGCGTGACGCCAAAGGATGGGATGGGACGGCGGGATAGGATTGGGCGGCGGCCAAGAGAAGAGGCCACCAGTCCCGCGACGGCCTATTCCTCGTCGGTCGGCTGCTCGCTGCGGATGCTCGACAGCTTCGCCAGCACGCGCTCGGCCTCGGCCTTCTCGTCCATCTCCTCGCGCGCCTTGTCGACGGGCGCCTCCTCGGGCTCGGCGCCCGCATCGCCAGCGCCGCCGATGCCGGTCGTCTCCTCGGTCGAGAGCAGCGTGCCCTCGCTGCCGCCATGCTCCTTGGCGGCCTCGGCCCGCTCGCGTTCGAGCCGGCGCGCCGCCTTCTTCACCTCGGTGTCGAGATCGATCTGCGAGCACAGGCCCAGCGTCACCGGGTCCTGGGGCTGAAGGGCGGCCGAGTTCCAGTGCGTGCGCTCGCGGATTGCCTCGATGGTCGGCTTGGTGGTGCCGACGAGGCGCATGACCTGGGAATCCTTGAGCTCCGGATGGTTCTTGATCAGCCAGAGAATGGCGTTGGGCCGGTCCTGACGGCGCGACAGCGGCGTATAGCGCGGTCCCTTCTTGGTCTTGACCACCGGGATCTCGACCTTGGCGGCGGCCATCTCGAGCTGATAGCCCGGCTTGGCCTCGCCCTTCTGGATCTCCTCGCGGGTGAGCTGGCCCGAGGTGATCGGATCGAAGCCGCGAATGCCTTGCGCAACGTCACCGTCGGCGATGCCCTTCACCTCGAGCACATGCAGCCCGCAGAACGCGGCGATCTGGTCGAAGCTCAGCGAGGTGTTCTCGACCAGCCACACGGCGGTCGCCTTGGGCATCAGCGGCAATCGGGACATGAATTCTTCCTCCTGCTCCCACACCCGCCATTCAAGGCGGTGCAGGGCCAAACAATTCTTCCACTGAGGGGGATCGACGAGATCATAGAGAGCATTCGCAAAAAGGGCAATGTTGACTTGAGCGCGGCCGCCATCGCGGCTCTGTGCCCGGCATGCCCCGGCGCCTCTTGGCGAGGCGCCTCTTGGCGAGGATCATGGCGAGGATCGAGCCTGGCCGCGGGCCGAAGGCCGAAGGCCGATCGCAGGCGGGGGCTACCGACGGCGGCCTTCGTCTTCCCGGCCTCCTGCCGCAGCCGCGAGGCGAAGCGGGCGGTGACCACGGCAGGTTCGCTCATGCGAATTGTGCATTGCAGCGAAACCTTGCCTTGGCTAGGCTCGTTATCAAGTGGGGACGAGTCGGCTGGGGCCGGAGGGAACGGATATGGATGCGATCGCCAGAAAAGGCATGTATTTCGAGGATTTGAGCGTCGGCGCGGAATCCGAGCTGGTGCGTACCGTCAGCGAGCAGGACATCATCGGCTTCGCCGAAGTATCGGGCGACTTCAACCCGGTTCACATCGACGCCGAATATGCCGCCGGCACGATCTTCAAGGAGCGCATTGCCCACGGCATGCTGACGGCGAGCTACATCTCGGCGATCTTCGGCATGCGGCTGCCGGGCCCCGGCGCCATCTATGTGTCGCAGACGCTCAATTTCCGCGCGCCGGTCAAGATCGGCGACACGGTGGTGGCCAAGGTCTCGCTGACCGAGCTCATCCCCGCGAAACGTCGCGCGATCTTCGCCTGCGACTGCTCGGTCAATGGCCGCACCGTGCTCGCCGGCGAAGCCGTGCTCATGGTGCCGGCGCGGCCGGATTGAGTGCCGGCGCGGCCGGATTGAGCCGGGCGCGCGACCGATACCCGCCCCTGCCCGCGCCGAGGCAGCCGGTGCATCGCAGTGTACCATGCCATCCGGCAGGCCGGTCCCGACCGGCTCGCCGGATGAGTTCGTCTGAACGGGTAGCGGCCGGACTTCCAGTAGTTCGATTCCGACATTTGCATCCCGTTTCAGAACCCGTGAGAGCAAATGTCGGATTCATGAGAACCACTAGCAAGCTTATGAACCAGTGGAGCTTTTGAATTTGACATTTGAGAACGCACTTCGCGGCAACCGGGACTGAAGTTCAAATTCGCTCCACTAGGTTCGACCGCTTGGCATCGTCACTTGGGTACGGCGATCCCGACATAGTTGCAGGTGAGAATGCCGGGCCCGGAGGCCCCCCGGCTGGCATCGAGGAACTCGATGCGGAAGCCGGCATTCTCGACCAGACGCGAGACGTTGCGGTTGATATGACCGCCGCCCGAGAACAGCGCCCAGATGGGATCGATGCGGTCCTGCCAGCGCGCGACGGCGCGCCGATGCGACCGGCCGCGTTCGCAGAACAGCAGCCGCCCGTCGGGCTTCAGCACCCGGCGGATCTGGTGCAGCGCCGCCTCCACCTTCTCCAGCGAGCACAGGCTGTAGGTCGCCACCACGGTGTCGACCGAGGCGGAGGGGATGGCGAGCGTCTCGACCGGCTCGGGCCGGACCTCGATGTCGAAACGGGCCTCCCCGAGCTGTTTCAGCCCCAGATCGACGAGCCGCTCGGCCGCGCCGACCACCAGGATGCGCTCGATGCGGCTGGCATCGTAGAGCGGCAGGTTGTGGCCGATGCCCGAGCCGACCTCGAGCACCACGCCCCGCGCCTCGGGCACGATCCGCCGGCGCTCGCGACCCGAGAAGCCGATCGCCATCGGGTCGAGCGCGGTCGCCGCCTTTCGCGACGGGTTCCGGCCCCGGATGCCGCCGGCCTCCGGCCGCGCAGCAGGAGCCATCTCACCCGGCAGAACCGCCGTCGCGGCCGGATCGCCGGTTTGCTCATGGCTCTCCGGACTCCGCTTCGTCCGGTCGGCCCCATTCGTCCGATATGCCTCTGCCATGGACATTCTGAGACCCTCCGTCGCATGGACTAAAGCATCATAGACTCGCCAAGCGCGGTCTTAGCAACCCAAATCCGCAGGGGCATCTTCGCGACCGACAAGTTCTCAACATGAGAATTGACGTGTGCGGCGCAATATTCTTGACCCGCAGACAGGTTTTCCACTGCACCGGACCGTCGAGACGGGCGGCGACGGAGAGACCTGTCCATGTTCTGAGCAGAATCGGAGGGGCGGGTGATCAGGGCCGAGCGCTTCACGACGCCATGAGGCGGCGAGGGTGACGGCGCCGCGGCGGCGCCCCGTGTCCCGCCTCGCGCACGGCCTGGTCGCGCCGACGCGTGCTAGTCTCCCCGTCGACTGAGGAGAGGCAACGGAGAGGAAGAAAAGAGTAAGAAGAAAGGAAAGGGAGGGCACCGCGATCCCGCGCGGCTCCCGAGAAATCGATGCTTGTCGCTGATCGAGCCCGTTCTCTACCGGTCAGCGGACACCGAGCTTCTTCTGCAGGCTCGAGGAGGAAGTCGTGTACTGGAACATGACCTTCTTGTCGGGATAGATGATGCGGTTGGCGGCCTGCGCCATCAGCGCCGCCTCGTGGAATCCCGAGAGAATGAGCTTCAGCTTGCCCGCATAGGTGTTGATGTCGCCGATGGCGAAGATGCCGGCCTCGCTCGACTGGAAGCCCGCCGTGTCGACCGGGATCAGGTTCTCGTGGAGATTGAGCCCCCAGTCGGCGATCGGCCCGAGCTTCATGGTGAGGCCGAAGAACGGCATCATCCGCGTGGCGGGCACCACGTGCTCCTCGGACCGGCCCTTGATCGTGACGGCGCTCAGCCGGCTCCCCTCGCCGTGCAGCGCCGTCACCTGACCGATCTCCAGGCGCATCGCGCCCGAGGCGACGAGCGCGCGCATCTTCTCGACCGAATGGGGCGCGGCCCGGAACTCGTCGCGGCGATGGACGAGGGTCATGCTGCGGGCGATCGGCTGAAGGTTGAGCGTCCAGTCGAGCGCCGAATCGCCGCCGCCGACCACCACGACGTCCTCGTTGCGGAAGGCCTCCATGCGGCGGACCGAATAGAAGACCGATGTGCCCTCGTAGGCCTCGATGCCGGGCAGGGGCGGGCGCTTGGGCGTGAACGAGCCGCCCCCCGCCGCGATCACCACCACCTTGGCCTCGAAAATCTTGCCGGCATCGGTGCCAAGGCGGAAGCCGCCGCTCGGCAGCCGCTCGAGGCTCATCACCTGCTCGCCGAAATGGAACACCGGATCGAAGGGCTTGATCTGGGCCATCAACTGGTCGGTCAGCGCCTGGCCGGAGATCTCGGGGATGGCGGGAATGTCGTAGATCGGCTTCTCGGGGTAGAGCTCGGTGCATTGGCCGCCCGGCCGGTCGAGGATGTCGACGAGGTGGCAGCGGATGTCGAGGAGGCCGAGCTCGAACACGGCGAACAGGCCGCAAGGACCGGCGCCGACGATGACGACGTCGGTCACGATCGGCTGAGCCGCGCCCTCGCCGTCTGCGGTCGCGTCAAGGGCATTCATGGCGATACTCTCCTGCTGTCTGACCGGCGGGGCGTCCCCGGCCGCGACGGGGGTGGTGGTGGCGGCAATGGCTGCCTCGGCCGCCGGCATGGTCGCCGGCCGATTCGCCGTCGCAAGCGGCGCCGCCTTCGTGTTCGGATCGGCGACCGGCCGGGGCGCGGAGGCCTCGGATCCGAACAGGCGCCGCAGACGATCCAGAATTCCGCGCTTGGCCGAGGTCATCGCTCCATCCATGGCTGGCCCCGGGCGGTCGGCCCGGTGCCGCCCCCGTTCTAGTGGTTCCCGACATTTGCATCCCACCAGAGCCCGTGAGAGCAAATGTCGGAATTCATCAGAACCACTGGCAAGCTTATGATTCTCCAGTGGAGCTTTTGAAATTGACACTTGAGAACGCACCTCGCGGCAACCGGGGCTCAAGTGTCAATTTCGCTCCACTGGTCCCCGATTGCCTACCGTTGGAGGCCGGCCATCACTTTGCGCCAGATCATTCGGCGGAGGGACAGGTACGGGGCGTTCGGCCGCAGCCGTCCGCGGATCCGCCGTCACGCCATCGCCGAACAGGGCTGAACTGTATCGGGATATTGCACGACAGAACCGTCGAACTCGTCGCCGGCACGGATCCGCAACCGGCCTCGGCAGCTGGTCGGCCGCACGTCGAAGGCGAAATCGAGCATGTCCTCCTCCATCTCGGAGGGGGACCCGGTCTTCTCGCTCCAGGCCTCGTCGACATAGACGTGGCAGGTGGCGCAGGCACAGGCGCCACCGCATTCGGCCTCGATGCCGGGCACGCCATTCTTCACGGCGGCCTCCATCACGGTCATGCCGGGCTCGGCCTCCACCTTGTGCTCGGTGCCGCTGTTCTCGATATAGGTGATCTTGACCATGGGGCGCGCCCGCTCCCTCTCCTTCGCCGCGGAGGCTGAAAGCCTCCTGTCGCATCCCGGCCTCCCGCCACGCGATCGTGACGGCCTTCGCCCGAGCCGGCCCCCATATAGAAGAAGCCGCAGCCGGTTGCCAGATGCAAGGCAAACGCCGCGCCTTCGACCGCGACCATGGGCGGCAGGCAGGCAGGAAGCGGGCAGGCGCGAGCCGGGCAGGGGCAGGGCGCGCGACGGCCGGCCGCCGGCTGCAACGCCGTATTCGGGGCCGCTCTGCGAGGGCCTCAGCCGATCTCGCCGATCGCCGGCCAACCTCTCTGGCGTGCGGCGTGGCTGGAGCCAATCGCGCGCCGCCGGATCTCGCCCCCTCCGCGGCAGCCCGCTCGGCGGCCTCGGCGGCAAGGCCGAGGCGCCGGGCGCCGACGCCGCGGGCCGCCCTTTCAGCGAATGGGCGGCGATGCGGTAGCGCTCGATTGCGCGAGCCGGTATCGTCGCCCTCGGCCTCGAGCGCCCCCGACAGGCTGGCGGCATTGCCGACAAAGAGATCGAGCAGCTCGCGCCGGAAGGCACGATCGCCGAAGGTCTGGCGATTGAGGAACTCGACATCGAGCACCGGCTCCGGCGGATCGGCCATTTCGCCTCCCGACAATCCGTCCTCCCGCATGGCCGGTCTCCTCCACATCGATCTGCCTCGCCTGACCGCAGAATTCCCCCGCGGAGATAACTTCCGGTTAAGGGAGGGAAAGCCAAGGTGCGGCGAACACGATTCCGCCCTATTGACCGGGGTAATGTCCAAGCCGAGATCCGGCAGGCTCGCCGCCGAAGTCGACTTCGCCAGACCGCCAGAACGCATGGCCCGGCCATTCGCGTGCCCACAGGTTGTCAGACCCTGGGGACCGCGGCACAGAGGGACTCTGCGACATCATGCGGATGTGAGATAAGTGAGTGGTCCCGGTCGCGACCGGGGAGGGGCAGGCGAGACAGTCATGGTGCAGGACCGCAGCAGGGGTGAGCGACGGGGCGAGGAGGCCGTGCGACGGCAGCTTCCGCCGACCGGCGAGGCCAAGGCCACCGCCCTGCCCGGCTCCGAGCCGAAATCCCCGCGCGCGCCCGTCCCGCCGAGCCGCCGCGCCGCGGCTGGCCCCGCCGCGCTGCCGGACCGGCCCGCGACAGCATCGCCGCCAACGATGATTCGCCCTCGATCGGCGGCCTCATATACGCGCTCAATCAGAAACCCTCCAACGAGCCCTTCCGCACCGCGACCATCGCCTCGGCCGTCTGGTGCGCCGTCAGCATCGTGCTCGGCTGGAGCGCTGCTCGCCCCAGAGATCGCCGCTGCCCCGAGCTGGAGGGCGTTGTTCGCCAAGCCCACCACATCATGGCGACACTGGCGACCATCATCGTGCCGGTCATATTTTCTGGTTCCTCGGCTATCTCGCTTGGCGCGCCGAGGCGATGCGGCTGATGTCCTCGGCCATGGCGGAGGTCGCCGTGCGGCTCGCCGAGCCCGACCGGCTCGCCGAGCAGCAGATCGCCTCTCTCGGCCAGTCGGTCCGCCGCCAGGTCTCGGCGATGAACGACGCCATCTCGCGGGCGATCGGCCGGGCCGGCGAGCTGGAGGCGCTGGTCCACAACGAGGTCGCCGCGCTCGAGCGTTCCTATGGCGAGAACGAGAGCCGTATCCGCAGCCTGATCGACGAGCTGGCGAGCGGCCCGCGATGCCCTGGAGAACAACAGCGGCCGCGTGTCGGAGACCTTGCGGGGCATCGGCACGCAGGTCACCCGCGACATCGCCGTGGCGAGCGATCAGGCCGCCCGCCAGCTCCTGCAGGCGACGAGCGGCATCGCCAACCAGATCGGCCGCTCGAGCGAGGAGGCCGCCGACCTGCTCACCGAGAAGGGCAACTCGCTGTTCTCCTCGCTGAGCGTGATGAACCAACGGATCGCCATCGAGGTGCCCTCGCTGATCGAGAAGCTGGGCTCCGAGCAGACGCGACTGACCCGCATCGTCGAGGGCGCGGCGAAGAACCTCGCCGCCCTCGAGAGCGTGCTGTCGGAGCGGACGGGCGACTCAGACCCAGCTCGGCGAGCGCACCGGCCATCTCCAGGTCGTGCTCGAGGACTATACGCGCGCCGTCGACTCGACCATGGCCGAGCATACCGAGGCGCTCGAATCGAGCATCGCCATGCGCACCCGCTCGCTCAGCGAGCGGCTGAAATCCTTCGAGCAGAGCTTCGTCGAGACCGCCGGCCATGTCGACCGGTCGGTCAGCGAGAATGCCCGCCTGCTCGACGAGGCCTTCACCGACAAGGCAAGGCCTGGGCAGGCGCTGGCCGACCAGCTCTCCAATCATCGACCGCCCGACCGCCCATATGGGCGCCCTCGACCAGGCGCTGATCGAGCGCACGACGGCGATCGACCAGGCCTTCTCGGAGCGTCTGCAGCGGCTTGAGGATGGGCTTGGTCGCGGCACTGCCATGCTCGACCACGCCGTCGCCGACCGCACCAATGCCCTGCGCCACGCCATGGAGATCCATTCCCGCAATCTGACGGACGCGCTCGGCAAGCAGGCCTCCCATCTCGACGATACGGTGGTGCGTGGCATCGAGGCCGTGCGGCGCACCTCCGAGACGATCACCGACCAGTCGATGAAGACCATCGGCGGGCTGTCGATGCAGACCAAACTCTTGAAAGAGGTGTCCGAGCAGCTTCTCGACCAGATCCAGAGCCTGACCGACCGCTTCGAGACGCAGGGCCGCAACATCATGCAGGTGGCCGGCACGCTGGAGAAGTCGCAGACCCGAATCGGCTCGCATCTGGAGACCCGTCATGCCGAGCTCGAGCGGCTGCGGGCCGAGACCGAGAGTCAGGCCGAGCGGGCCTTCTCCGATCTGAAACAGCGCTATCAGTCGGTCACCCGCGACGTCAGCGAGCAGCTCGCGACGCTGTCCAGGACGATGTCGCTGACCACCGCCGATGTCGAGGAGCGGGCCCGGCAGGCAGCGCGCGAGTTCGAGCGCACCCGCTCGCAGCTCGAGGCGCAGTCGCGCCAGCTTCCCGGCGCCGCCCGCGAGAGCGCGGAGGCGGTGCGCCGGACCCTGCAGGACCAGTTCAAGGCCCTCGAGCGGCTTTCAGAGCGCTCGCTCGCGACCAGAAATCCATGCGCGATGTAACGCCGCCCGATCGCGGTCTTCCCGGCGGCGTAGCCGGTGCGCCCGCGACCGATCGCTCCGTCCCGCCGACCGGGCGGCCGCAATCGGGCATGGGCGCGGCGCCGTTCCGCGCCGGCCAGCCGACCTCCGGGCCCATGCAGGAGCCGGTGAGAACGGCCGGACCGATGCGCACCGAGACGCCGACCGGGCGGCCGATGCAGGGCTTCGCCGGCCCCTCGACCGGCAACGGCCATGGCACGGGCGCCGTCGCGGGACGTGGCCGGCCGGGCGAGACCGGTCCCTTCGGCGGTGCCGGCAGCACGGCCTCGCCCGATCCCTTCGGCACCCTGCGCGAGAGCTGGTCGCTCGGCGATCTCCTCGCCCGGGCCTCGCGCGAGGACGATGACGATATCGACGCCGCCCGCGAGGAGGCCGGCCATCAGCCGCCGCCGGTGGCGGCAGGCCGCGCCACGCCGCAGGAAGCACCGACGAGCGCCGCGCATCAGGAGCCGATCAGCCTCGACACGATGGCCCAGGCGATCGACAGCGACACGGCCGCGGTGGTGTGGAGCCGCTATCGCAACGGCGAGCGCGGTCTGTTCAGCCGCGACATCTACACCCGTCAGGGCCAGACGACCTTCGACGAGATCAGCCGCCGGATCAGGACCGATGCCGGTTTCCGCGAGATGTCGGAGCGCTATCTCGCCGATTTCGAGCGCCTCCTACGGGATTCCGAGCAGAAGGATCCCTCGGGCATGCTGGTCCAGAACCACCTCGTCGCCGCCACCGGCCGCGTCTACCTCCTGCTCGCCCATGCCAGCGGCCGCCTCGCCTGATCAGGGCACGCCTGAGCAGAACAAGGGCCGGCGGCTCTGCACCATCGCGCAGTCTCCGTCACCCGGCGCTGATCGGCCACTCCCGACCGACATGCCAACACCGGCCAACATGAAGACCGACGAGATCACGCGTTTGATCACGATCGATCCCGACTGACGCCCACGCAGCCACCCCACCCCATCCACACCCCGCCCCGGTGCGCGCGGCCGAGTTGCATTGCCCCTCCGGGCCCTCTCGGCTACACCCTTTGCCGGTCGCGCGCGGGCGGGAGATCCGCTCGGCCGCGCAGAGCGTTGGGAGCCCCATGAGCACCAAGTCGATCACCATCCGCGGCGCCCGCGAGCACAATCTGAAGAATGTCGATCTCTCGATCCCGCGGGACGCGCTCATCGTGTTCACCGGGCTTTCGGGATCGGGCAAGTCCTCGCTCGCCTTCGATACGATCTATGCGGAGGGCCAGCGGCGCTACGTCGAGAGCCTGTCGGCCTATGCCCGGCAGTTCCTCGAGATGATGCAGAAGCCCGACGTCGACCTCATCGAGGGCCTGTCGCCGGCGATCTCGATCGAGCAGAAAACGACCAGCCGCAATCCGCGCTCGACCGTCGGCACCGTCACCGAGATCTACGACTACATGCGCCTCCTGTTCGCGCGGGCGGGCGTGCCCTATTCGCCCGCCACCGGCCTGCCGATCGAGAGCCAGACCGTCACGCAGATGGTCGACCGCATCCTGGCGCTGCCCGAGGGCACGCGGCTCTACCTGCTCGCCCCGGTGGTGCGCGGCCGCAAGGGCGAGTACAGGAAGGAGCTCGCCGAATGGCAGAAGAAGGGCTTCCAGCGCGTCAAGATCAACGGCGCGTTCCACGAGATCGCCGACGCCCCGAAGCTCGACAAGAAGTACAAGCACGACATCGACGTGGTGGTCGACCGCATAGTCGTTCGTGGTGACATCGCGGCGCGTCTCGCCGATTCGCTGGAGACGGCGCTCGCCCTGTCGGACGGTCTGGCGCTGGCGGAGCTCGCCGACAAGCCGCTGCCCAAGGCCGATCAGGAGGGCGCCAACAAGTCGAAGAACGAGACGCACGAGCGCATCCTGTTCTCCTCGCGCTTTGCATGTCCCGTCTCGGGCTTCACCATCGACGAGATCGAGCCGCGGCTGTTCTCCTTCAACAATCCGTTCGGCGCCTGCCCGAGCTGCGACGGCCTCGGCACCGAATTGCGCTTCGAGCCCGACCTCGTCGTCCCCGAGCCCGACCGCTCGCTCGCCGACGGCGCGATCCTGCCCTGGGCCCGCACCGGCGCCTCCTCGCCCTACTACGCCCAGACGCTGGAAGCGATCTGCCGGCACTTCAAGGTGTCGATGCGCACGCCCTTCGAGGAGCTGCCCGAGCATGTCCGCGAGGTCATCCTCAACGGCTCGGGCGAGGAGGAGATCACCTTCGTCTATGACGACGGCGTCCGGCGCTACAAGACGCAGAAGCCGTTCGAGGGGGTCGTCAGGAACATCGAGCGGCGCTGGCGCGAGACGGATTCGGCCTGGGTGCGCGAGGAGCTCGGGCGCTTCCAGTCCGACCACCCCTGCGAGGCCTGCCATGGCGCGCGACTGAAGCCGCAGGCGCTCGCCGTCAAGGTCGGCGGGCTCACCATCTCGGAGGTCGCGGAAATGTCGATCCGCGCCGCCGACGACTGGTTCACCGGCCTGCCGGAGATGCTCAACGACAAGCAGCGCGAGATCGCGGCGCGGGTGCTGAAGGAGATCCGCGAGCGGCTGCGCTTTCTCAACGATGTCGGGCTCGACTATCTGACGCTGTCGCGCAACTCGGGAACCCTGTCGGGCGGCGAGAGCCAGCGCATCCGCCTCGCCTCGCAGATCGGCTCGGGGCTGACGGGCGTGCTCTATGTGCTCGACGAGCCCTCGATCGGCCTCCACCAGCGCGACAATGCCCGGCTGTTGGAGACGTTGAAGCACCTGCGCGACATCGGCAACACCGTGCTCGTCGTCGAGCACGACGAGGATGCCATCCTCGCCGCCGACCATCTCGTCGACATCGGGCCGGGCGCCGGCATCCATGGCGGCGAGATCATCGCCTCGGGTACGCCTGACGACATCATGGCCGAGCCGCGCAGCCTGACCGGGCGCTATCTGTCGGGCGCGCTCGAGGTGCCGGTGCCGAGGAACCGTCGCCGGGCGCAGAAGGGCAAGGCGCTGCGCGTCGTCGGCGCGACCGGCAACAACCTGAAGAACGTGACGGCGGAGGTGCCGCTCGGCCTGCTCACCTGCATTACCGGCGTGTCGGGCGGAGGCAAGTCGACGCTGCTGATCGACACGCTCTATCGCGCCTGCGCGCGCCGGCTGAACGGAGCCCGCGAGCACGCCGCGCCGCATCAGTCGATCGAGGGGCTCGAGCATCTCGACAAGATCATCGACATCGACCAGTCGCCGATCGGGCGCACGCCGCGCTCCAACCCCGCGACCTATACCGGCGCCTTCACGCCGATCCGCGAGTGGTTCGCCGGATTGCCGGAGGCGAAGGCGCGCGGCTACCAGCCCGGCCGCTTCTCCTTCAACGTCAAGGGCGGCCGCTGCGAAGCCTGCCAGGGCGACGGCGTCATCAAGATCGAGATGCACTTCCTGCCCGACGTCTACGTCACCTGCGACCAGTGCAAGGGCCATCGCTACAATCGCGAGACGCTCGACGTGCACTTCAAGGGCAAGTCGATCGCCGACGTGCTGGAAATGACGGTCGAGGAGGGCGCGGAGTTCTTCAAGGCGGTGCCGGCAATCCGCGAGAAGCTCGAGACGCTGGCCCGCGTCGGCCTCGGCTACATCAAGATCGGCCAGCAGGCGACCACCTTGTCGGGCGGCGAGGCGCAGCGCATCAAGCTCGCCAAGGAGCTGTCGAAGCGGGCGACCGGGCGCACCATCTACATTCTCGACGAGCCGACCACGGGCCTCCACTTCCACGATGTCGCGAAGCTGCTCGAGGTGCTGCACGAGCTCGCCGATGCCGGCAACACCGTGGTGGTGATCGAGCACAATCTCGAGGTCATCAAGACCGCCGACTGGCTGATCGATCTCGGACCGGAGGGCGGCGACGGCGGCGGACGGATCGTCGCGGAAGGCACGCCCGAGGACGTGGCGAAGGTGAAGGACAGCTACACGGGCCAGTTCCTGAAAGAGCTGCTCGGCCGGCGCGCCCGAGGACAGGCGACACAGCAGACCCGGCCGGTGCCGAAGGGCCGCACCACCAAGGCGGCGGCCGCCGAGACCGTGCGCGGCCAGGTGCGAAAGGGTGCCGTGAAGAGCGGCCCCCACAAGAAGCCGAAGCGGTGAAGCCGGTCGCCAAGGGACTTGGGTCGGCAGCGACGGAGGCGCGTTCATGACGAGTGCGGCTGGCGGCTATCCCCATCTCTTCCAGCCGCTGCAGATCAAGACCGTGCGGCTGCGCAACCGGATCGTCAGCACCAGCCACGCCCCCGGCTATGCGGCGGGCGGCGTGATCGGCGAGCGCTACATGCGCTATCACGAGGAGAAGGCGAAGGGCGGCGTCGGCCTCACCCAGCTCGGCGGCGCCACCGCCGTTTCGGCCGAGAACTCCAACTATTACGGACAGATCGACGGCTCGAGCGATGCCGTCGTCCCGCATTATCGCCGCATCGCCGAGACACTGCACCGCCATGGCGCGGCCTGCACCGTGCAGCTCACCCATGGCGGGCGGCGCGAGCGCTTCGACAAGCGCAACTGGCTGCCGGCCTTCGCACCCTCCTGCCTCAGGGAGGGCACGCACGCCGCCTATCCCGCCGTCATCGAGGATCACCACATGGCGCGCATCCGCCGCGACTTCGCCGCAGCCGCGCGACGGGCGCGTGACGGCGATCTCGACGGCGTGGAAATCTCGTGCCAGGCCGGCACGCTGATCGAGCAGTTCTGGTCGCCGGCGATGAACACGCGCACCGACGGCTATGGCGGTTCGCTCGCCAATCGCATGCGCTTCGGCCTCGAGGTGCTGGAAGGGGTGCGCAAGGCGGTCGGCGACGACTACATGGTCGGCATCCGCATGCCGGGCGACGAGCTCATGAAGGAGGGGCTCAGCCAGGACGACTGCATCGCGATTGCCCGTACCTATGCCGCAAGCGGCCTCATCGACTTCATCAGCGTGGTCGGCGGCCAGGACACCAATCTGAAGAGCGAGGCGCGCATCTGGCCGACCATGTGGGTGCCCTCGGCCGCCTATCTCGGCCTCGCCCATGCCATCAAGCGCGAGGTCGGCGTCGCCATCCTCCATGCGACGCGCATCGCCGATGCGGCGACCGCCGAGCACGCGCTGCGCGAGGGCCTCGTCGACATGGTCGGCATGACGCGCGCGATGCTGGCGGACCCGCACCTCGCGCGGAAGCTCGCCGAGGGCCGGGAGAGCGAGATCCGCCCGTGCGTCGGCTCGGGCTATTGCGTCGACCGCGTCACGCGCGGGCTCGATGCGCTGTGCATGCACAATGTCGCGACCGGTCGCGAGACGAGCCTGCCGCACGAGGTGCCACGATCAGGGACCACGCGACAGAAGGTCGTGGTGGTCGGTGGCGGCCCCGGCGGGCTCGAGGCCGCCCGTGTGGCGGCGGCGCGCGGACACGAGGTCACGCTCTTCGAGGCCGGCCCCGCGCTTGGCGGACAGGTGCTCATCGCCGCGCGCGCGCCCTGGCGGCGCGAGATCATCGGCTTCGTCGGCTGGCTCGGCGAGGAAGTGCAGCGTCTCGGCGCGCGCGTCGAGACGGGTCGGCTGGCGGAGGCGGGCGATGTGCTCGCGGAACACCCGGACGTGGTGATCCTGGCGACGGGCGGACTGCCGCACACCGGCAACTATCAAGGTCACGAGCTTGCGACCACGAGCTGGGACATGCTCGCGGGCGCCGTCGAGCCCGGTCGTGACGTGCTCGTCTACGACGAGAACGGCGGTGCCGCGGCGCTGTCATGCGCGCAATATTGCGCGGCAATGGGCGCGCGCGTCACGCTCGCGACCCCGGACCGGGGTCCCGGCGGCGAGCTCGGCGGCACCAATCTCGGCGCCCACATGAACGAGCTCTACCGCCTCGGCGTGACGATCCGGCCCGACACCCGTCTCTGCGAGGTGACGCGGCGCGACAACCGGCTGGTCGCCGTGCTCGGCAATACCTATCGCGAGGATGTCGAACCGGTCGTCTTCGACCAGGTCGTCGCCGACTGCGCGACACTGCCGGCCGACGATCTCTGGCGGGAGCTGAAGCCGCTTTCGGTCAATCTCGGCGAAGTCGACCTCGACGCGATGGTCGCGGCGCGGCGGCAGACCATCCGCAGCAATCCGGACGGTCGCTTCGAGATCTATCGCGTCGGCGATGCCTGGGCCGCGCGCAACATCCATGCCGCCATGCTCGACGCCATGCGGCTCTGCCTGCCGCTCTGATTCGACGTTCCGGGTCAGGCGAGACGCGTGCCGGCGCCAAGCGCATGGCCACGCAGGAACTCCGCCGTCTCCATCGGCTTCTTGCCCGCCCGCTGCACGAGCAGCGGGCGGATCGCGCCGCCGTCGCCGCAGGCGATCGTCATGACGTCGTCGAGCACAGTCCCCGGCAACGCGCCGATCGGGACCGCCCCATCCGCGATCCGCGCGGCGAGAACCTTGACGCGCTCGGGGCCTTTCGGGCCGGCGATCTCGAGAAAGGCGCCAGGAAAGGGCGAGAGACCGCGGATCAGATCGTTGACCGCCGCGGCCGGTCTCGCCCAGTCGATCCGAGCCTCGGCCTTGTCGATCTTGGCGGCGTAGGTGACGCCTTCCTCGGCTTGGGGCCGGCAGGCGAGGGTCCCGGCCTCGAGGCGCGCGAGCGCGGCGACCATCAGCGCCGCCCCTTCGCTCGCAGCCAGATCGTGCAATTCGCCCGCCGTCATGTCCGGCCCGAGCTCGACCGGCACCTCGAGACAGACCGGCCCGGTGTCGAGCCCCTCGTCCATGCGCATGACCGCGATCGCCGTCTCGCGGTCGCCGGCCATGATGGTGCGTTGGATCGGTGCGGCGCCGCGCCAGCGTGGCAATCGCGAAGGATGGAGGTTGAGGCAGCCGTGGCGCGGCGCTTCGAGGATCGGGCGCGGCAGGATGAGGCCATAGGCGACGACGACGGCGACATCGGCGCCGAGCGCGGCGAAATCCTGCTGCGCCTCGGCATTGCGCAGCGAGCGCGGCGTGCGCACCGGGATCCCGCGCGTGCTTGCAAGCCCATGCACCGGCGACGGCCGCTCGGCCATGCCACGGCCGGCCGGCCGCGGCGGCTGGCTATAGACCGCGACGACCTCGTGGCCGGCATCGAGGAGTGCGCGCAAGGTCGGCACGGCGAAATCCGGCGTGCCCATGAAGGCGGTTCTGAGCGCCATGTCGCTATACCCGCTTCCCGCCTCACGCCGATGCGGGGGTGACCCTCACATGCGCCCCGTTCCAGGCGCCGGGCCAGACCTCGGCCGCGCCCTCGCGCAGGCGGCGGATGGCGGCGACCGGCACGTCGCGCGCGATCAGGAAGGGCCCGTCGTCGGTCGCCTCGCCGACCGGGCCGGCGGTCTCGCCGTGGATGCCGGTGTAGCCGAGCTCGGCCTCGCAGGGCACATAGACGGCTGCACCCGACACATTGGTCGGATTTTGCGTCGAGCCGGGCGCCGAGCCGATGCAGCCGGTGACGGCGACGGTGGTCATCAGCTCGATCGCGCGCGCCTTGGCACAACCGAACACCCGCGAATAGCCCGACAGCATGGCCGTCATCGAGGGCACCAGCAGGAGATCGAGATTCTCGGCGCCAAGCGCCGTGGCGAGGGCCGGCATCTCGACATCGAGGCAGATGAGGGTCGCAAGCCTCAGGCCCTCCCACTCGACGATGCGGATCTCGTCGCCGGTGGCGAGCAGCCAGGTCTGCGGGTCCTTCTCGAACGGCGTCAGCGCGAGCTTGTCCTGGGCAATGGCACGACCGTCGGGCAACAGCAGCCAGGCGCGGTTGCGGAAACCCTCGCCCTGCGCCCAGGGCATCGAGCCGGCCAGCAGCGCGACGCCGGTGCGGGCGACGGCCGCCTTCAACAGCTCGACCGCGGCAGGCGCCTCGCCGGCCATCCAGGCGATCTCGGCATCGGGCGCAAGGCCGTCCGGCTTGAAGGACAGCCACTGCTCGGAGGCGTATTCGGGCATGACCATCAGCTTCGCCCCGGCCGCCTTGGCCTCGGCGAGCTTGGCCTCGACATGCTCGGCCCAGGCGCCGATGCCGTTCAACGGCTTGGCGAGGTTGGTCGCCCACAGCGCGAGCGTGATGGTCTCGTTGGGCATGGCGTATCGTCCCGTAACGCGGTTGCCAGAGCGGTCGGGGCGTTATGACCTGCGTGCCGCGGCCTGGTCAATCGCCGCGGGGCGCCCCGTCCATCATCTGCCGGGCGATCTCGCGGATATGGACCGCGGCGCAGTCGAGGGCTGGAAAGCCGGCATTGGCCTCATCGAGGATCAGCGAGATAGTCCGCAAGCCCGCCGATGCGACCGGCTTCGACATGGGCGAGGGCATTGGGCGCGTGAGCATGGGCAATCGAGAGGCGAGGCACGAAGCCGGCCGCCGCGCAGGCCGCCGTCAATCCTTCATAATAGATCACAGCGGCGCCGATACCGAGGCCGCCGACGAGCCCCAGAAGCCGCGTCTCCGCCATCTCGATGCCTCCAGTCCCGGCGCGGCCGATGCCGCCAGTGCGACCGGATCGCTGCCGGCGCGCCGAGCATTGTGGCACGACTGGCAGGCCTTGCCTCAGATCTCGAAACAGGCGGTGGTCGAAAAGCCCGGTGCCGCATGGCCGCGCGCCTCGAAGCCGAGCGCATTGCTGAGGACCATGGTCTCGCCGATCGGGTAGCGGCGGGCGACATGGGTGTGGCCATGCACCCAAAAGGGGACGTCGGCGAGGCCGGCGATCAGCGGCTCCAGATCGCTCGCATAGGCGCCGTCGAGACCATTGCCCATGAAGAGCGCGTTCAGCCCCTTGCGGCTCGGTGCGTGGTGGCTGACGACGACGGTCGGACCGGCAAAGGAAGTCGCCAGCTCGGCCGACAGCGCCGCTGTCGCCCGGCGGAAGGCGGCGAGCGCATCCTCGGGCTGGAAGCGGCGCGGACGCCCGGAATTTTCCCCGAGCGCGGATCCGGCATGCGTGCGCACGAAGAAATATTCGCCCATGCGCTTGCGAACGCCGTCGAGCACGGCCTGGCTGCCCCCTTCGAAACCGGACCACAGCGTGGTGCCGAAGAAGCGCACGCCACCGATCTCCACCGCCTCGTCGTCGAGCACCGTCACGCCAGCGAGTTCAGCGCGCAGCATCGTCACGGTGTCCTCGAAGATGCCGTCGTAGTGCTCGTGATTGCCGGCGACGAGAAGGACGTGGCGGAAGCGGTCACGGGCCTTGTCGAGAAACCGCATGACCCGGGTCCGCTGTTCGATGCTGTAGAGATCCTGGCGCGCCGGATCGAGCGCGCGCGCCTGACAGAGATCTCCGGCGATGATGAGCATGTCGCCACCGGGCAGTGGCCGCACGAAATCCTGCGCCTCGAGATGCAGATCGCTCAGATAGTGGCAGCGCAAGTCACCTTAACCTTCTGTAAAGAATTGCGAATCGCTCGCAAAAGTATAGCGCGCGGACGGCCCGCACGCCTCGCCCTCCCTCTCGCGTGCCGACCCCGGCGGTCCCGGCCCGACGCGCGCCCGAGACGCTTCACCACCGCTGCGCATGTCTGCCCCCGGACTGCTGCATGGCAGAGGCGCGGCAGCCCCCATCCGCCGCGCCCGCCCGCTGGCGGCGAGACTGCCTCCCGCGCCGGCTCGGTTGACAAGGGGCTGCGGCCTCGGACCTACTGAGCGGCGATGTCGGGCCCGCCCGTTGAGGGGCGTTGGGCCGGACGATGCGTTCACTGGATCGGGAGGAGCGACCCCACATGAGCGACAGCGAGACGAAGGGCAAGAGCTGGTACAGCGATCTGCCGCAGTACTATCAGCGGCAGATCCGGGCGCTCGGCCTCGACGATGCCGGCATGACGAGGCGTCGGCTCATGAAGGGCATGGCGGCGACGGCCGGTGTCGCCGCGCTCGGCCTCGGCGGCACGACGCGCGAGGCGAGGGCCGCCTCGACGCTGCAGTATATGTGCTGGGAGGGCTACAACGACGCCCGCATCATCGATCCGTTCAAGGCGGCGAATGGCTGCGACGTGACCTTCGATCTCATCGTCGACAGCCCCGGCGGCTTCGCCAAGCTGCAAGCCGGCGCCAGCCGCGAGGTCGACATCGTCTCGACCGACATGCCCTGGGTTACGCGCATGGGCCCCGCCGATCTCGCGCTCGAGCTCGATCCGGCCGAGTATGCCGACGTGTTCGAAACCTTCTATCCCCAGTTCAAGCCGCCCTACGAGCCGTTGCTGCACGAAGGCCGGACCATCGGCGTCGCCACGCGGTGGGGCTGGGTCGGCGCCTGCATCAACGAGAAGTTCGACAAGGCCGAGACCTGGAAGAGCTACGACCCGGTGTTCGATCCGGCCAACAACGGCAAGATCTGCGTCATGGATTGGGGCGACTGGCCGATCCTGCCGATGGCGCTCCATGCCGGCGTCGATCCCTATGCCGAGCTCGACGACAAGGCGCTCGAGGAAGTGCGCATGGTGCTGCGCGCCATGTTCAAGAACAAGCCGGTGCTGACCGGCGATCTGACGCTCGCGCAGAAGGGCCTGCTCGACGGCTCTCTCAAGGGCTGCATCGGCGCCGGCTCCTATCTCACCTCGGCGATCCGCAAGCAGGGTCACCGCGAGATCCGCGCCGTCATCCCCGACCCGCGCAACGGCGTGAAGCAGGGCGTGATCTGGGTCGAGGCGACGGCCATCCTGAAGGAGAGCGACGAGGCCGACCTCGCCAAGAAGCTGCTGAAGCACGTGGTCTCCAAGGAATCCTCCAAGTTCCTCGCGCTGCTCGACACCACCTCCAACGTCGTCACCAATCAGGCGACCGAGGCGCTCCTGTCGGACGACGAGAAGGACATCCTGGAGATGGGCTATATGTGGCATGCCTTCGACAACAGCCACATGCACCGCGTCGCGCCGAGCATCGACGCCATGCTCGCCATCTGGCAGGAGGAGCTCGCCGCGGCCAATTGATGA
>JAWKWA010000020.1:0-73697 GCA_041397765.1 Hyphomicrobiaceae bacterium
CTTGCGCGTCTCGGCCCGCCGGGGCACCGGCATCGGCGAATTGGAGCGGTTGATCGCAAGGCGCGCATCGCAGGCGGCGGGCGACGCCGAAAGCCTGCTCGTCGTGCGCGCCCGCGAGCGTCAGTGTCTCGAGCAGACATTGGCCGCGATCGAGGAGTTTCTCGATCCTTCCGAGCAGGAGCTCGCGCTCGGTGCCGAGGCGCTGCGGCGCGCCAATCATGCGCTCGGCCGGCTCGCCGGCAGCATCGGCGTCGAGGAGGTTCTCGGCGCGATCTTCGCGCGTTTCTGCATCGGCAAGTAGCCCTTCGCATCCGAAACCGACGAGACCCGTTGCGCGTGTCGCGCAGTGGCACGCAGCGATGCGAGCCATTCACCGCGATCAACCATCTTCCCGGTCCGGCATCGCCGCGTTAGCGCTTCGCATGCAGACTTTCGCCGGTTCGTTGAGCCTACAGCCTGTGCCGCGTGTCGGCACCGGCCACGAGAGGGAGTCGTTGTCATGAAATCCGTGAGAGTCCTGCTCGCCGTCTTGGCGGCAGCCCTGGTCATGGGCACGAGCGGGGAGGCGAGCGCATTCGGCCGTCACCGCCACGGCCACGCCGTCGCCTGCTACAAGAAGGTCGTCGAGCCGGCGGTCTACGACTATGTCACGCGCCGCGTGATGTTGACGCCGGGCTGGTACGACACCGAGGTCACCCCGGCGGTCTACCGCACGGTGCATGCCTCCGTCGTCGTCCGGCCGGCCGGCTATGACTGGATCGTGAAGGTCGACAGCCATGGCAACGAGGTGCGCTGCAAGGTCGAGCGTCCGGCGGTCGTCCGGCAGGTGGCGCGCCGTGTGCTGGTGAACTCGGGCCATTCCTCGCGCGTCTATCATCCTCCGGTCTATGGCCATGTCCGCGAGCGCGTGCTCGTGCGCGCCGCCCGCTACTCCTGGGTGCGTATCCACCCCTCGTGCCAGTGAGACCGCGACGTAGGGGCGAGCACCGCTCGTCCCTACGAAGGCGAATTGCCACGAGGCGTCAGCGCATCCCGGCCAGAGGCATGGGCCGGCCCTGCAACCGAGCGAAGCGTAGGGACGAGCGGTGCTCGCCCGCGCTTTCGTTGCGGTCTCGACGACCGGTTCTCCCGCCGATCGCCACCGCCGCCATCCGTTTCAGGCGAGGCACCGGGTGAAATCCTCGCTCGCCGGCATCTCGGCGATGCTGCCGAGGATCAGGTCTGCGAACCCCTCGAGGTCGGCGGGCGCGCTCGGTCCGGTCAGCACGCCGATCTTCAGCCCGGCACCGCCGGCGCTCGCCATCCTGAGGTCGTTGATGCTGTCGCCGACCACGCAGACCTCCTCGGGCGCCAGCCCTTGCGATCGGCAGAAGGCGGTCACCATGCCGGGCCCGGGCTTGGCTCCATGGCCGGAATCATAGCCCGCCAGGAACGCAAAATGGGGGAGCACGTCGTGTCGGGCGAGCGACGTCTCGATACCGAGCATGGAATCGTTGGTTGCTACGCCGATCGGTATGCCGCGCCCCCGCAGCCAGCGGAGTGTCTCGACGGCGCCCGGAACCAGCACGGAATGCGTCTTGCCGCCTTCCTCGAAAATCCGGTCGATATCGTCCGCCAGTGCCGCGTAACGGCTGCTGCCGATCACCTCGCTGAATACCGCCGCGATTTCCTTCGCGGTCCCTTGCGCGAGCGGCGTTCCCGGCAGGCAGCGATCCGTCTCGGGGTCCTGGCCGCCATGGCTGAGCAGCCGGTTGGCGAGTGTCACATCGCCGCCGGCGGCGTGAAGTGCGGCCGCACGATTGATCGGCGACCAGCTCAAATGGAAGTCGATGATCGTTCCGTCCTTGTCGAACAGCACGCCGCGAATGGCCAAGTGAGCCTCCCCCGCCCGGTGATTGCCCGCGACGCCGTGAACCGGCGCCTCAGAGAATGAACTTCGACAGATCCGCGTTGCGTGCCAGGTCGCCGATATGCCGCGTGACATAGTCGCCGTCGATGACGACCGTCTCGCCGCCGCGATCGGCGGCCTCGAAGCTCACCTTGTCGAGCACCCTCTCGAGTACCGTCGAAAGCCGCCGCGCGCCGATATTCTCGACACTCGCATTCACTTCTGCCGCGATGTCGGCGAGTGCATCGATGCCGTCGTCGGTGAAGTCGAGCTTCAGCCCCTCGGTCTCCATGAGGGCCACATACTGCTTGATGAGGCTCGCCTGCGGCTCGGTCAGGATTCGCCGGAAATCGGCGCGTGTCAGCGCGGCGAGCTCGACCCGGATCGGCAATCGGCCCTGCAGCTCCGGCAGGAGATCGGAGGGCTTCGCGACATGGAAGGCGCCCGAGGCGATGAATAGGATGTGATCCGTCTTCACCGGTCCATATTTGGTGCCGACCGTCGTTCCCTCGATGATCGGCAGGAGGTCGCGCTGCACGCCCTCGCGGCTGACATCGGCTCCCGTCCGATCCGAGCGGGCGCAGATCTTGTCGATCTCGTCGAGAAAGACGATGCCGTTGTCCTCGACGAGTCGGATCGCCTCCTGCACGATCCGCTCCTGGTCGAGCAGCTTCTCCGATTCCTCGGCGATCAGCAGCTTGCGGCCTTCCGCGATCGTCATCCGCCGCGTCTTGGTGCGCTGGCCGAACGCCTTGCCCATCATCTCCTGCAAATTGATCATGCCGACATGGCTGCCCGGCATTCCGGGGATCTCGAAAGTCGGCATGCCGCCGGTGTCGGCGACCTCGAGCTCGATCTCGCTCTCGTCGATCTCGCCGGATCTCAGCTTCTGGCGGAACTGCTCGCGGGTCGATCCGCTCGGGCGCTCGCCGACGATCGCCTTGAGCAGCCGCTCCTCGGCATTGATCTCGGCTCTCGCCTGCACCTCCTTGCGCCGCGCCTCCTTGACGAGGGCGATACCCGCCTCCAGCAGGTCGCGCACGATCTGGTCGACGTCGCGTCCGACATAGCCGACCTCGGTGAACTTCGTCGCCTCGACCTTGAGGAACGGTGCATTGGCGAGCTTGGCGAGACGCCGCGAGATCTCGGTCTTGCCGACGCCGGTCGGACCGATCATGAGGATGTTCTTGGGCAGCACCTCCTCGCGCATCTCGGGCGGCAGCTGCTGGCGGCGCCAGCGGTTGCGCAAGGCGATGGCGACGGCTCGTTTGGCGTCGTTCTGGCCGATGATGAAACGGTCGAGCTCTGAGACGATTTCGCGGGGTGAGAAATTGGTCATGTCTCTCTCCGGCGCCGCCGCGACGGGCGTTCGCCACGGCTGGGGGCGGCTGGTTTGTAATGTATGTCGCGTGCCATCAGCAGGCGCCGCGCGCCGGCCGGGCCGATCAGCCTGACCGGCTCGAAACCGGCGCGGCCGAGGCAGCCGACCGACGAGATGTTGCGTCCGTCCGGATCGGCGACGAGCCGGGCGACGTTCTCGTGGTGCGCCTCTTCGACGAACTGCTTGAGGAACGCGGCGCCGTGGCCCTTGCCGAGCGCCTCGGGCTCGCCGATCAGGAAGTCGATGCCGCGCGTCCCCTCCGGCTGCTCGGGAAGCTCCCCATCCGATGTCGCCGGATACCATTGCAGATAGCCGATCGGCCTCGCCTCATGCACGACGACCAGCGGCACCGTGTCGTCGCCCGCCACATGCCGGGCGATCTCGGCGATCTCCTCGCCGCTCCGGCCCCACCACTTGGCGACGTGGCGCTCACCGAGCCAGCGGCCGATCAGCGGCAGATCCGCCGTCTCTGCCCGCCGGAACACATAGGGCCCGGTCATGCTCATGTCGCGGACGGTCCTCGGCCTGAGGGCTCGGCTCCCGATCCGCCATCGAGCATCATCACCATCGCGTGCTCGTCGATATGGCGACCCTCGTGGCATAGCGCCCGCGGCTCCGGGCCGGAGATCGAGAAGCCGTGGCGGCGATAGCGGCTGAGTGCATCTGAATTGGCGGTGCCGGCCGCCTCGCCGCGGCTCTCGGCGAGGAAGATCGTCGCGCTGCCGAGAATGGCGCTGAAGGCCTCGAGCGGTCGGGCGCGGGCGTCCTCCAGGGCATCCCCGAAGGCTTCCGGGCTCTTTGTCAGCGTTTCGAGCCGGACCGCGCGATAGAACTCCGCATCCTCGCAACCGAGCTGGCGGATCGCGATGCTCATCTTGCGTTCTCGAGACTCTCGATGACGAGATTGCGGTTGGTATAGACGCAGATGTCGGCGGCGACCTCCATGGCCTTACGCGCGATATCCTCCGCGGACAGGCCGTTCTCGGTCTCGATGAGTGCACGGGCAGCGGCGAGAGCGTAGTTGCCGCCCGACCCGATGCCCATCACCTGGCCGTCGGGCTCGAGCACGTCGCCCGTTCCGGTGAGGACGAGCGAACTTTTGGCGTCGGCGACGATCATCATCGCCTCGAGCCGGCGCAGATAGCGGTCGGTCCGCCAGTCCTTGGCGAGATCGACACAGGCCCTGACGAGCTGGTCGGGATACTGGTCGAGCTTGGCCTCGAGCCGCTCGAACAGTGTGAAGGCGTCGGCCGTGGCGCCGGCAAAACCGCCGATGACATGGCCCTTGCCGAGCCTGCGGACCTTGCGGGCATTGGCCTTGATGACGGTCGAGCCGAGGCTCACCTGTCCATCGCCGGCCACGACGACGCGCCCGCCCTTGCGGACGGTGAGGATGGTTGTGCCGTGCCAGAGCGGCGGGGCGGAATGGGTGTGACTCACGCTTATACAGGATCCGACATGGTGAATGGGCTCAGCCGTGATATCGAGACTGGCCGGCAGGGTGTCAAGGCCGAGGCGGCGGCGCCGGGCGGCGGGCCTCCGGACAGCCCCCTTGCGCAGCAGGGTCCGCCTCGGGCATTCCCGGCACAGCCAAGGACAATGAGAACCGCCCCGGTCCCGATACCGGGGAGCGCGATCGAGACAGACCATGACCCATCGCAAGGCCACCGTCGCCCGCAAGACCCGTGAGACCGACATCACCGCGTCCATCGACCTCGATGGCCGGGGCATCTCCGACATCGCGACCGGGGTCGGCTTCCTCGACCACATGCTCGAGCAGGTCTCCCGCCACGGCCTCATCGACATCCGGCTGAAGGCCAAGGGCGACCTCCATATCGACCAGCACCATACGGTGGAGGATTCCGGCATCGTGCTCGGACAGGCGGTGCTGAAGGCGCTCGGCGACCGCGCCGGCATCACCCGCTACGCCTCGGTCCACCTGCCGATGGACGAATGCCTGACCCGCGTCGCGATCGACATTTCCGGCCGGCCCTATCTCGTCTGGAAGGTCGCCTTCTCGCGCCACAAGGTCGGCGATATGGACACCGAGCTCTTCCGCGAGTGGTTCATGGCGTTCGCCATGAATGCCGGCATCACGCTCCATGTCGAGAATCTCTATGGCGAGAACTGCCACCACATCGCCGAGACCTGTTTCAAGGGGCTGGCGCGGGCACTGCGCGACGCCGTGGCGCTCGATCCGAGGCAGGAGCTGAGGGTACCCTCGACCAAAGGAACGCTCGACGTCTGAGCCGAACCTGCAAGGGGCGGCTCGGCGGGTGGTGGCCTTGATGGCCGCCGGATATGGTGAGCAGAGGGAACGGGCCAAGGCCGCGCCTCTCCCGATCTTCCGCATGGAGTGGGTTCAGATGAGCCTCTACACCGTCCACGCACCGGTCCCTCCTGGCGACCTGTCGGCGCTCGATCCCGCCGATATCGTGCTCGTGAAGGACGGCTTCAGTTGGCCGGCCTTCATGTTCGGCGGGCTCTGGCTGCTCGTCCTTGGCATGTGGCGAGAGCTTCTCGCCTTCCTCGTGCTGGCCGTCGCGGGGTCTATGCTCTGAGCCTCGTCGGGGCGGGACCGGACCTCGCCTCAACCTGGCTTACCGCCCTCGGCCTCGTGCTCGGTTTCGCCGGCAACGACTTGCGCCGCATGAGGCTCGAGCGCCGGGGTTTTGCGGATTGGGGCGCCGTCTCGGGCGACAGCCGGGAGGAGCGGGAGCTGCGCCTTGCCGACCGGCTCGTGCGGCAGGCCAGCCAGCCGCGCGCGAGCATGGCCACGGGGGCCGCGTCGTGAGCGAGACCGTCGCCATCATCGACTACGGCTCCGGCAATCTGCACTCCGCCGCCAAGGCCTTCGAGCGTGCCGCCCGGGAGACCGGGTTGCCGTCGCGGATCATGGTGACCGATCGCCCCGAGACCGTTGCCGCGGCCGACCGTGTCGTGTTGCCCGGCGTCGGCGCCTTTGCCGATTGCATGGCGGGCCTTCAGGCCAACCCCGGCCTGCTCGAAGCGGTCGGCGAGGCGGTGCGCCGGAAGGGCCGGCCGCTGCTCGGCATCTGCGTCGGCATGCAGCTCCTCGCCGACCGGGGCTTCGAGCACACCGTCACCGAAGGGCTCGGCTGGATCGGCGGCGAGGTCCGGCGCATCGAGCCGGCCGTCCCCGGCCTCAAGGTGCCGCATGGGCTGGAACGCGCTTCGGGTGGTCCGGCCGCACCCTGCTCGAGGGCATCCGCACCGGCGAGGACGGCCTGCACGCCTATTTCGTCCATTCCTATCAGCTCGTCGTCGACGCCCGCGCCGACCTCGTCGCCGAGACCGACCATGGCGGGCCCCTCACGGCCATGGTCGCGCGCGGCAACATCGCCGGCACGCAGTTCCATCCCGAGAAGAGCCAGGCGCTGGGCCTGGCCCTCATCGCCAATTTCCTGAGCTGGCGGGTCTGAGCGGGCGATCAGATCAGCAGATCGAGGCTCCGGTCGTTGGCGGGACAGGTGCGGGACGAGCCACCATCGGGCTCGGCTGGCCGGGGCTCGAAAGTGCCGCGACCCTCCATGCCCGTCTCGGGCTCGGGCAGGCCCGGCCCGGTGCCTTGCCGTGTCTTGCGGTCGAGCTCCTGCGCCCGGTCGGGCTTGGACGACTGGTTGCCGTTCTTGAAATCGGTGATCTCGGCCGCCGCCACGAGCACCGGCGCCGCCAAGGCGAGCGCGCTGCCGGGATGAGCGGTCTGGAGCAACACCGCGACGGCACCCCACGCGGCCGACCGCGATCCGCTTCGACCGGCGCGTCGCAGCCCGAAACGACCCCTCATGTCGACCTCCCTATCCCGCGATGCCTCGGCCCGGACCGATGACACTGGCGGACCCAGTCACGCGGCAAACCACGAATCCGACCGGTCGCCGGGCGAGCGAACCGGATTGGCGTCGAAATTGCTTGCCCCTCGCTTCAGAACATGGGGAGAGGCGAATGGCATCACAATGGCACCCTGAGACCGGCGCGGTCGCATCCGATCACGAGATCGAGCTGATGGCGAGCGTGCTCGAGGGGCGGCACGGGGTATGGGCGGCCGAGGTCGCGGATTTTCTCGCGACCGCCCATAAACAGGCCGAGGATTCCAACCGCAGCGAAGCCTGGTCGATGGTGGCACGAACCGTGCGTCGCCGCGAGCATCGCCGCTGCACGGCGTACCAAAGCTGAGCACAAGGGGGGCGTCCGGCCGGGCGCCATTTCATCCGGATACGAACATGGCGGCGAAGTCGCATTCGATTGGCACAGCCGAGGTCGGCCATCTGGGCGCGGCCCGCGACCTCTTCTGGAAGATTTGGGAAGGTCTCGCTGCCCGCGACGAGCGCGGCGGCACCCAGCGTGCGGCCCTCGTGGCCTTCGCCATCCGGGTCGCCAGCGCCGGCATCGCCTACCTGTCGCAGGTGCTGATGGCCCGCTGGATGGGCGCCTTCGACTATGGCGTCTTCGTCTATGTCTGGGTCTGGGTGTTGATCCTCGGCGGCCTGTCGACGGCGGGTCTCTCCGTCTCGGTGATCCGCTTCGTGCCCGAATACAAGGAGCGCGGCGAGCCTGCGCTGTGGCGCGGCGTCGTCCGCCAGTCGCGTGTCCTCGCGGTGTCGATCAGCACCTGCGTCGCTCTGCTCGGCCTTGCCGGTATCTGGCTGCTCGGCGACCTCGTCGAGAGTCACTTCGTGCTGCCGGCCTATCTGGCGCTGTTCTGCCTGCCGATCTACACGTTGACCGATGTCCAGGACGGCATCGGCCGCGCCCATTCCTGGATCCAGCTCGCGCTGTTGCCGCCCTATGTGCTGCGACCGCTCTTCATCCTGCTCGGCATGGTCGCCGCTCACGCCGCCGGTCTGCCCATGGAGGCCCCGACCGCTGCGGGCGCCGCCATCGTCGCGACCTGGGCTGCCGGCCTCATCCAGCTTTCGGTGATGGAGCCGCGGCTCACCGCCGAGACCGGTCATGGTCCACGCGCCACCGAGACCGGCCGCTGGCTGAGGACCTCGCTGCCGATCCTCTTCATCTACGGCTTCGAGCTGCTACTGCAGAACACCGACGTGCTCGTTCTCTCGCGCTTCGTCGCACCCTCCGAGATCGGCGTCTATTTCGCCGCGCTGAAGACCATCAGCCTCATCTCGTTCGTGCACTATGCGGTCGGATCGGCGGTGGCGAGCCGTCTGTCGGCGCTCAACACGCGCGGCGATCGTGCAGGGCTTGCGGCCTTCGTCTCCGATGCCGCCAACTGGACCTTCTGGCCCTCGCTCGCCGGCGCCACGGCGCTGCTGATCGCCGGCCCGAGCCTGCTCGGATTCTTCGGCGCGGATTTCCAGAGCGGCTATCCGGTGATGTTCGCGCTCGCCGCCGGTTTCCTGGTGCGTGCCGCCTTCGGCCCGGCCGAGTTCGTGCTGCGCATGCTGGGCGAGGAGCGGGCCTGCGCCTATGTGCTCGGCGGCACGGCCCTCTTCAACATCGCGCTGAATGTCCTGCTGGTGTCCCACTACGGCATGATGGGCTCGGCGATCGCCACTGCGACCTCGCTCTCGCTCGCGGCCGTCGTATTCGCCATCGTCGCCTGGGCGCGCCTCGGCCTCGACATCTCCGTGTTCGGCGCCGTCAAGCGCCGCGCGGCGGACGCCTGAGCCGGCGCCGCGCTCAACCGAAGTCGAGCCGGAGCTGCTGCGTCTCCTGACGCCGCGTCTCGCGCGCAAGCTGCTCGATGCGGTCGAAAGGCACCTGGTCGGCATTGATCAGCGACCGGCGCGACATGATCGCCCGCGTCTTGCCTTCCTGGATGAGGTGGAACTGGCCGACCGTCTGGTTCGGCAGGACGCGCGATGGGTCGAGCCCGCTTTCCGATTGGAAGGCGGCGCGCAGCTTCTTGAGTGCGGTGTCCTCGCGCACCCGGCCGATGAACCACGAGGTGATCTGGTCGCGCGAGCGGTAGTCGAGATCGCCCGGCGACTGCGTCGCCAGCATCAGCCCGACGCCGGCCGAGCGCGCACGCTTCAGGAGGCTCTCCAGTGGCTCCTTGGTGGCGGGCTTGGAGCTCGCGGGAATGTAGAGGTCCGCCTCGTCGAACATGATGACGGCCTGCAGCTTCTCGTTCGGATTGCGCTGGCAGAACCGCAGCGCCTCGGAGAGGAACTGCGAGATCCAGAACAGCACGTTCTCGTTGTCGCCGAGAAAGCCCGTATAGATGATCGACAGCCGCGTGCGGCCGGTGCGGGCGAACGAGTTGAGACCGAGCAGCGACTCCATCCGGAGCGACTCGCCGTGCCCGTCGAACAGCGCCGCGTTGCGGTGATGCAGTGAATCGAGTTGCGCCATCAGGTCGCGCCGCGCGCGTCCCGTCGGATCCATGCGGCTGGTTAGCTCGACGAGTTCCTCGTCGTCCTCCTCGAGCAGGCGGATGAGGTCGGACAGCCTGACCTCCGACCGGCTCTTGGAGCCGAGGACACGCAGCGCCACCGACAGGATGCCGCTCATGCGCTGATGCGTCGCCGAATGCTTCAGATGCAGCATCTCGCCGATCGCCGCCGCGGACACATTGGCGAGGAGCTGCTGCTCGTGGCTCGGCAGCTCGGCGATGCCGTGCGGCAGCAGAGTGATGTTGATCGGCCGGCCGGACGTCCGCCCCGGCGTGTAGACCGCCACGTCGATCGAGGAGGCGAGCTGTTCGCGCAGACCCCGCCGCTCCGGCTGCTCGCCCTCGATGGTGCGCCAGACATCCGGATTGGCATAGCTGCACAGATCGCCCTTGCGGTCGATCAGCACCACCGGCGTGCCGCGCAGGAGGAGCTGCTCGATGACGGAGAGCGCCAGTGTCGTCTTGCCCGAGCCCGAGCCGCCGAGCACGGCCACATGCCGCCTCAATATGTGTTTGGTCAGCGTCGCGGACGAGCGCTCCTCGTCGAGCGGATCTCCGATCACGAACCGGTCCGAGCTCAGCTCCGGCTCCTCGATCGCGTCCGTGACGCTGTTCGGTGTGCCGCCCTCGGCGGCGCCGGCCGGTCCCGCAGCGAGCGCGCCGAGGTCGAGCACCTCGTCGTCGTCCTCGGCTGTGTCACCGATCGGCAGATTGTCGTTGGGGACGCTGAGGCGCGCACCCCCGGCGAGCTCCTTCAACCCCGACCAGGCCGAGGCGATGAGGCCGGGCCGCCGATCGGCCGGCGTGATCGTCGCCGGAGATGTGGCGGAAACGGAAGGCGCCGCAACGACCGGCAGGCGCGGCTCCAGCATGTCGAGCCTGAGCAGGTCGCGCATCGATGTGAGCCCGCTGAGCGGCCGCGCCGCCTCGAGCCAGGACTGGAAGGCCGGATCACGACGGTGACGCGCGCCGAACGCCTCGAGGCTCAGCATCCGCTCCCAGTCGAACGCCGGCACGATGATCTTCTGTCCCCCGGCGAGCTGGAACCGGCGAACGAGCTGCGCCGCCTGACTCTTGGGATTGGCCGGGAACTCGCCGGTCCGGATGATGACGCCCTGCCGGCCATCCATCGCGCCGACCACGCGCTCGAGCTGGCGCTTGAGGCCGCCGCCCTGGTTGGAGCGGTTGCACAGGAACAGCCGGCTGAGCGCCGGTGCACCGCCCTTGAGGCTGACGGCGAGATCGGCGACCGCCGCCTCGTCGAACCAGTCGAGCGGCTTCAGCTCGAGCGCGACCTGGTCGGCGTGCTCGGACGCCGCCGTCTCGAGCGCGACCGACAGGATCGCCATCAGCTCGCGCTCGTCGGAGGGAACCTCGGCGCCGAAATCCTGGTTGTGCCGGTCCCACAGGAGCTTGATGGTCTGCGCGTCGGCCGCACCTGGCGAGACCGTCGGCAGGACGCTCTCGACGCCGGCCGTCTCCACTTCAGTTTCGTCTTCGCCGAGCATCTGCCGCCAGCGCCGGTGCGTCTGCTCGAGCAGGCGCCGCGTCGACAGGCCCGCCACCTCCGCGAAGAACTCCGTGTCGAAAACGCCGTGGGCGGCCTCGGCCGCATCTCCGAGAGCTTCGGCCTCGAGCGCCGAGCCGAGCCGCTGCTCGACGATCAGCCGCGCCTCCTCGGCATTGCGCGATTCGATGAGCCGCACCGGTCCGCCCTTCTCGATGCGGTCGACGAAGGATTGCGGCAGCGAATCCCGCATCTCGGCATAGAAATCGTCGAGGCAGGCGATCAGGATGATCGCGGTGGGCACCCGGTTGGCGATCTGGATGAGGTCGCGGATCGCCTTCTGGAACCGCTCCTCGGCATCGGTGAAGAAGCGCAGGTCCTCCACCTGGTCGATGCAGAAGACGAGCGCGGCCCCGTCGACGATCTGCATGATGCGGCCGAGCGCCTCGATGATCTCGAAGGCACGGTCCTGGCCCTCGCTCGGATCGAGCGCGCCGACCATCGGCTGCGACAGCTCGTTGATCGGCCGGCCATAGAGATACTGGCGCACCCGCTGGTCGATGCGCGGATCGTTACGCTGCAGGTAGAGCAGCGCCCGGACGATGTTGATGTCGAGATCGCTGCCGGCGAACTCGGGCGATGCCACGATGGCATCGGCGAGCACGATGACGAGACGCGAGAGGCTGTCGCCCTCGAGCACGTCCTCGCGGAGTTGCTCGAGCGAGCCGCGCACCAGCACGCTCGCCTGCTGGCAGATGAGGTTCGACAGGCGCATCAGCCCGCTCTCGCCGCCGAGCACCGGGTCGTAGGGCTTCTCCAGCGAGTTGACGAGCCGCCGCAGGTAGTATTCGGCGTAGCTCGTCACGTCCGGCGTCATCTGCGCATAGCCGAAATAGCCGCGCCCCGACGAATGCGCGACCGTGCGCAACGCGCGCAGGAGATGCGTCTTTCCAGCGCCCGACGGGCCGTGGAACAGCAGGATGCGGTTGTAGCCCGAGGCCTCCTCGCCCGAGGTGACGCGGCCGAGCAGCTCGCCGAAACGCCGCCTCGCCGGTCCGTGCACCGCCGCGACATCGTCGCGATCCTCGCGCCAGACATCGTCCTCCCACGTGATCGAGTGCTCGAACACGCCCGACAGGCGCTCCGGTGGCACACGGTCGAGGATCTCGTCGAGCCTAGTCCTGTTCATCGTCGATCCTGACCAGGTGCCAAACGGTGTTCAGATGGGCGACGGCCGACCGTTTGACGTCGGCGAGATTTCGCTTGTCTCGGAGATCGGCGCCGGCCAGTTCCAGATGGCCCCCGCGATGTGCCTCGACAAGGAGCGCCTTGAACCGTTCCTCGTCGAGCTGGCCGCCTGGTGCCCAATCGGTGGCGATCGTTGCCGCGCCGCCACTCACCGCGTCCCACGCATGTGCGACGAAGGTGCGCCGGTTGCCCGGGAAGCCCGTGGCGAAGGGCGCCGCGAGCTTCTTCACATGGCTGGCAAAACCCGCAAGATCGGCAGGGCGGGCCGCGACCGGCGCTTCGGCCCGATCGGCTTTCGCCCGGCCGTCACCGATCAGGCGCCGGATCAGCGCCCCGCGCAATGCCGCCAGATCGCCGCGCGGAGCTCCGGCCCGATCTGCAGCGATGAGTGAGATGAGCTTCACATCCCTCGAGGCCTCTGGAGCGTCCTTGATGAGGCGAGCGGCGAGCTGCCGGCTGGCCTCGGCATCGATGGTCGACCGTCGTCGGCCGGCCTTGCGGGTCTCGCCCGCGACATGATCGGCAAGGCGTGCCCGAAGTGCCGCGGGTCCGGCGGGCTTCTCGTGCTTCAGCCCGATCGCCCGCTCGATCACCGCCTGCCGGAGCCCGCCGACCGTCATGAGGCCAGTGATCTCTGCGCGCCCCGCACCCGCGCCCGCCGGACCCAATGCAAGATCGAGCGCGCGGGCGACGAGCACTCCGTCCCGTGCCACGCGCCAGGCGTCGCCCCCCTTCGGCAATCGCCCGAATATCCGCTCGGCGAGCGCGAGGCCTTCGGCCGTCGCCTTCAGCCGGCCGCGCCTGACGGTGGCGAAGCCGGCGGTCACCAGCTCGGCGACGGCATCGTCCAGCCGCATCTTGTCGATCGTTGCGCCGGCACGGGCTCCCCCGGACGGGCCGGCGACGCGGGCGAGGTCGCTGCGCAGACGCGATCGGGCGACACCTTCGCGCGCTTCGGCGGCGAGCCTGAGGAGCGCGATGCGGGCGATCTGCGATGGGAGTGTGTCGACCGCCACCAGGATTCCTGCCCCCGTCATCGGCGCCGCGCCTCTCCGGCAGCCGATTCCGCCCGTCCGGGGCACGGGCGTGCCCCCGGCTCAGCCGCGCGAATCATTTGCGAATAATATCAATATGATCGACGAGATGGCCGCCGCCAAGGTCTTGACATGGCAAAAGGGCTGCTTCGCAAGCTCCCGACGGCAGATTCCGGCATCGGAGCCTGCGTGCGGGCCTTGCTGTGGCCGGGCGGGCGGGCACGATTGCAACCGGCCCGCCCGCCGGCCATTCAGCCTGTTGGTCAGCCGGCCAATGCCGCTTGCGACGAATCCGCCTCGACCATGGCGATGAGCGCGACCTGTCGGATCGCGATCAGCCGGTCGATGGCGATCTCGACGACCTCTGCCACCTCGCCCAGGCACTCGTCCGCGAGGGTTGCTCCGTGGACATCCATGAGCATCGACAGCATCAGGGGAACATTGGGCATGGTCCGCAGGCGGATGATCTCGGCGTGATCGGGCTTGGGCATGTTTTTCTCCTGGTGAAGAGCAAACCACCCACGTCTGCGCGACTCTGACTGATCCGACTGCCCCGTGCAGCGTTACACCTGCTGCATCTCTAACGATTTCTATAAAGATATTCATCGAACCGTTGAACTGGGAACATTCCCAGCCGTCGCTTCCCGCGGTGATGCGCCCCGACCGCCCCATTGGCACCATGATGTTCGGCGAGAAACGGGACGGATCACACGTTTTCGGGAGAAGCGAGGTACCGCCCGCGGTCTCTGCTGGCGGCACGTGCGGACCCATCGTCCGCCGCCGACCCTCGTTTGCCCGGCCGAACACGATGCGGACGCAACTCGTGGATGCGCGCCTCAGAGGAATTGTCCCGGACCGATGGATAAACTCCGTATTAACGATAATCAGGGCTTAATGGCGACCGGTACGCTCCTGACCATTCTACGGGGCGAAATTCGGAGGTCGTTATGCGTGGCGTAGTTGCCGCCTGTCTGCTGGCTTTGCTGGTCTCGGCTTGCAGCATGGGAAGTCTGCCCATTTCCTCGGGCTTCACCCAGTCCGAAGGCGATGACGCCGAGACCTTGTCCTGGCAAGGCGGCAAGGCGACTGCCGCCTCCACCGCCACGACGACCGCATCCGAGGGCATCGCCGCCCGGCTCGACCCGGTCGAGGCCGTCCGCCTCCTGAATGAGATGCGCGCCGAGCACGGCCTGAAGCCGGTCCGCCTCGAGATGCATCTGATGCGCGCGGCCAAGGCGCACTCGCGCGACCTTGCCAAGGCCGATCACATCTCCCATTACGGTTCCGACGGCTCATCGCCGTGGGACCGTGTGAAGGCGACCGGCTATCGCGCCCAGCTCGCCGCCGAGAATGTCGGCACCGGCCAGACCAGCGTCGAGGAGCTCTTCAAGGCCTGGGCCGCCAGCGAGGATCATATGAAGAACCTGCTGCTGGCCGATGCCGAGGAGGTCGGCATCGCGCTCGTCGAGAACGATGCTTCCGAGAACCGCACATTCTGGACGCTGGTGATCGGCAAGCCCCTGTGAGCCGATTGCGCATCGGCTTCGTCGGCGTCGGCCTGATGGGCCATGGCATGGCGGCCAACCTCCTGAAGGCTGGCCACGCGGTCACGGTCGTGGCCCACCGCAATCGTGCGCCGGTGGACGATCTACTCCGGCGCGGCGCACTCGAGGCCCCCGATCTCGCCTCGCTCGCCCGCGGGCAAAGCCAGATCTTCATCTGCGTCGCGACCTCTGAGCAGGTTGCGGCCGTCGTGGACGGCCTCTCGGCCGCCCTGTCGCCCGGCCAGATCGTCATCGACACCGGCACCACGGCACCCGAGGCGACGATCGCAACCGCCGCACGCCTTGCCGCTCTCGGTGTGCAAATGGCCGACGCCCCGATGGGCGGCGGCGCCCAGCAGGCCGAGGCCGGCGAGCTCGCGACCCTCGTCGGCGCCTCGCCGGAGGTCTTCGCCGAAATCGCACCGGTCGCTGCCTGCTACTCGCGCATCGTCGAGCATATGGGGCCGGTCGGATCGGGCCACCGCGCCAAGCTGTTGAACAACCTGCTCGCCATCGGCCAGGCCGCCCTCGTCGTCGAGGCCTATGGCCAGGCCCGCGACCTCGGCCTCGATTGGGAGCGTCTCTATCGCGTCAATATGGGCGGCGCGGCGCGCTCCGGCTCGCTCGAGCGTATCCTCCCCCCTGCCATCGCCGGCGACTATCGCGGCTATCTCTTCTCGCTCGCCAATGCCCGCAAGGACATCGGCTACTATCTCGCCGAGGCGGATGCGAAGGGCCACGAGGCCGGGCTCGGCGCGGCGGTCCGGCAGTTTCTCGACGAGGCCCTCGCCCGCCATGGTGGCGAGCTGATGCTCAGCGAGTTGCTCGATCCCGCCCGGCGGTCTGCGCCCGCGCCGCGCTGAGGCCGCACCGCCGCCCCATATTCTCCTCTGCGCGCCGGTAGTAGAATGGCTCGGCCATTCGGCGTTCGGGGGAGGGATCGATGAAGCTTGGTGTCGTATCCGGCATGCTCGCCACCTGGGTCGGCATTGCCGCGGCCATCACCGGCGGCTACGCCGCATTGCAGCAGTACCGCGAGGATGTCGGCAAGCGCCTCGACGAGCGCCAGCTCCAGACTTTCGAGCTCATCCGCACCTTCACCTCACGCGATTTCGTGCCGATCCGCGACAAGGTGACGAGGCTCGTCCAGTCCCGTCAGGTCTGCGCCAACGAGAACATGCAGACTCTCGGCCTCTCGACCGCCGAGCTCTCGACCTTCGTCGAGTTCTTCGACCTCGTTTCGGCCTGCCTCGACGCCAATCTCTGCGATGCCGCCATCGCCGACCGCTTTTTCGTGCCCCAGGCGAGCGCCAATTGGCCGGTGCTGCAGGGCCTCGTCCTCGAGGCCCGCAAGGAGCAGGAGCCGCTGCAGCTGCCGGTCGCCTACGGATCGGGCCTGGAACGGCTCGCCCGCAATGCCGCGCCGCTCACCGCTTGCCCCTGACCGGGCTCGCATCGCGATCGCATCCCTCAGACCTGCCGACGGCCGCCGTGCTGGGCATGGTCCTCGTCGGTTCGAGGGTCGCCCTGGCTCCCGTGCAGCGAGGGGAAGCGATGCGAGGCATAGCGGATCAGCAGGACGGCGATCGTCAGGACCGCGATGGCGCTCGAGATCACCAAGAGCTCGAGCCCGAGCGGCGATGAGTGATTGAGCACGCCGATCATGTGCCGGGTCGTTGCGGTGATCGCCACATAGATGAGGAAGCGCACCGGCATGTGGTTGGTCTTGAAGTAGATGCCGACCATGGCACCCACCTCCAGATAGATGAACAGCAGCAAGAGGTCCTCGACGCTCGCATGCGCCTTCTCGACCATCAGCAGGAAGAAGGTCGTGCCGGCCGCCCACACCGTCGCCGCGCCGATGGCGAACAGCCCGACATAGTGGAAGACGTCCACCAGCAGATTGCCGAGTGTGCGCACGGGCGAAAGGAAGCGATGAACGCCCTCGTGCTCGGAGTGATGGTAGTCGGCATTCATCGAAAGCTCCCCCCGGTCCGGCTGGCGACCTGGCCCTCCTGCGCCGCGCGCCGTCATCCACCGGGCGAGGCCAGCGACGCTGTTCCAGATGCGACCTTCCGCGCGCGCTCGCATGCGACGTCGTGGCCAGCCGTCCGGCCCCGCGCGTCCGCGTCGCAACCGAAGGTCTTGCGGCCCGTGTCTGGTCGGCTTAAGCCAGCGCCCAATCCCCTGTCCTTCGACGAGATCCCGAGGTTTTGAGATGCCGAAAGCCGCTGCCAAAGGCACCGTTCGCAAAGTCGTGCTCGCCTATTCGGGCGGCCTCGACACCTCGATCATCCTCAAATGGCTGCAGACCGAGTACAAGGCCGAGGTCGTCACCTTCACCGCCGATCTCGGCCAGGGCGGCGAGCTGGCGCCCGCCCGCGAGAAGGCGCTGATGCTCGGCATCAAGGAGAAGAACGTCTACATCGAGGACGTCCGCGAGGAGTTCGTGCGCGACTTCGTCTTCCCGATGTTCCGCGCCAATGCGCTCTATGAGGGCGTCTATCTGCTCGGCACCTCGATCGCCCGGCCGCTCATCGCCAAGCGCCTGATCGAGATCGCCCGCGAGACCGGTGCCGATGCCGTCGCCCATGGTGCCACCGGCAAGGGCAACGACCAGGTGCGCTTCGAGCTGACGGCCTATGCGCTGAACCCCGACATCAAGGTGATCGCGCCCTGGCGGGAATGGGAGTTCAAGAGCCGCGAGCACCTGATCGAGTTCGCCGAGAAGAACCAGATCCCCATCGCCAAGGATAAAGCGCGGCGAGGCACCCTTCTCGGTCGACGCCAACCTTCTCCCTCGTCGTCCGAGGGCAAGGTGCTCGAGGACCCCGCCGATCGAGCCGCCGCCCTATGTCTACCAGCGCACCATCAGCCCCGAGGAGGCGCCCGACAAGCCGACGGTGATCCGCATCGGCTTCAAGCACGGCGACGCCGTCTCGATCGACGGCAAGGCGCTGTCGCCCGCGGCCCTGCTGACGCGCCTCAACGAGCTCGGCCACGACAACGGCATCGGTCGCGTCGACCTCGTCGAGAACCGCTTCGTCGGCATGAAATCGCGCGGCGTCTACGAGACGCCCGGTGGCACCATCCTTCTGACCGCCCACCGCGCTATCGAGTCGATCACTCTCGATCGCGGCGCCGCCCATCTGAAGGACGAGCTGATGCCGCGCTACGCCGAGCTGATCTACAACGGCTTCTGGTATGCGCCCGAGCGCGAGATGCTGCAGGCACTGATCGACCGCTCCCAGGCCGATGTCGAGGGCGAGGTCACGCTGAAACTCTACAAGGGCAATGTCATCGTCACCGGCCGCTCGAGCCCGAAATCGCTCTATTCGACCAGCCTCGTCACCTTCGAGGACGACCGCGGCGCCTACGACCAGAAGGATGCCGAGGGCTTCATCCGCCTGAATGCGCTGCGCCTGCGCACGCTCGGTGCCCGCGAGCGAAGCGGCCGAAAGCGGCGCTGAGCCGCCCGGGCGAGCCGGCGTGGGCGATGCCGGCGGTGGCCCTCGACTGCCGCAGGAAGCGCCGCCGGCCTTGAATGACGGCCGGCCCGCCACCACCTCGAAGCTGAGGGGCTGTGAAGCGCAAAGGGTACCCGATCGCGTGTCAGGCGCGAAATGTGTCGGCGTGGGTACGCTTATCGACTTACCAAAGGGGCCGTTCCGCAATCATGGACACGATATCGGGAGCACTCGAGATGCCGTGGCTCGGCATGGCCACAGGTGTCTGGGTCTTGTTCATCGGATTGGTCGTTCTGCTGCTTGCCTTCGACCTCGGCATCCTGCACGGCAAGTCTCATGAGATCGGCGTGCGCGAGAGCCTGAAGCTGTCGGCATTCTTCGTTTCCTGCGGGCTGCTGTTCACCGGCGTCGTCTGGTACATCTACTACACCACCGATCCATCGCTCGCGCTCGACCCGCATCTGAGTAATGTCGTTGATCCCGAGCAACGTGCCTGGAATGCCGCCGAGTTGTTCCTCACCGGCCTTTTGGTCGAGCAGAGCCTGTCCCTCGACAATATATTCGTCATATCGCTGATATTTTCCTATTTTGCCGTGCCTAGACGTTTCCAGCACCGGGTTCTGTTCTGGGGCATTCTCGGCGTCATCATGATGCGCGGCATCATGATCGTCGCTGGTGCCGCCATCCTCCAGCAATTCCATTGGGTTCTCTATGTTTTTGGAGCATTTCTCCTGTTCACGGGCCTGAAGATGCTCTGGACGGTCGGCGACGAGCCCGACATCAGCAAGAATCGCTTCCTGATCTTCATGCGGCGCAACATGCGCGTGACCGAAGGGCTGCGCGGCGAGCATTTCTTCGTCTGGGAGGCGCCCGGCGGCAAGGGCACTCCACTGCTGCACGCCACGCCGCTCTTCCTCTGCCTCGCTGTCATCGAGTTTGTCGACATCGTCTTTGCGGTCGATTCCGTGCCTGCCGTTTTTGCCATCACCCAGGAGCCGTTCATCGTCTACACGTCCAATATTTTTGCCGTTCTCGGATTGAGGTCTTTGTATTTCGCATTGTCGGCGATGGTCCACCGGTTCCACTATCTCAAATACGCGCTCGCCCTGGTGCTGGTCTTCATCGGCGGCAAGATCTTCCTCCATCCCTTCATCGGCAAGTTCCCCTCCTCGATCAGCCTCGGTGTCACTGTCTCGCTGCTGCTCGGCGGCATTCTCTTTTCGCTCTGGCGCACCAAGCAATCCGCCGCCTCGGGCGCCGACATGGGTGTCCCCCATCGCAAGGAGACGGAGCCCGCCGGCCACGATACGCCCGCCAGGTAGCGCCAGGGTCTCGCCCCGGAATGGGTGCGGCAGGCCCGCCGACCGCCGATGTTGCCGCCGATCCGGAGGGCGACCGCATGACCCTGCAGAACCGCGTCACGCCCTTCGGCGAGATCCTCGCCCTTCCCCAGCGTGGCACCATGATGGGCAATCGCGGCGGTCGGATCCACGATGCCGACCGCCGGCTCGGTCGGCGGCGCTGGGCATCGAAGGCCTGGATCTGCTGCCTTCTCGCCTTCAAGGGGCGCCGCGAGGTGGTGATGGCGCCCGGCCATTACACCCAGCTCTTCTTCCTCGACGAGGCGACCGCGCTCGCCGCCGGTCACCGCCCCTGCGCACTCTGCCGCCGGCCGGATTTCAACCGCTTCATGGACCTGATCGGCGACGTGCTTGGGGCCAACCGCCGCCCGCTCGTCGCCGAGGCGGACGCCATCCTCCATCGCGAGCGTGTCGGCAGCGATGGTGGCAAGCGCCTGGCGAGGGCGAGCGCGCGCGATCTGCCGCCGGGCAGCTTCGTCTCGCTCTTGGATGGATCGCCCTGTCTCGTGACGGGTGAGGGGCTGCGTCCCTGGTCGGCCGGCGGCTACCTTGCAAGCCTGCCGATGCCCGATGGCGAGGTCGATCTGTTGACGCCGCCAACCATCGTCGAGGTGTTGCGCCGCGGCTACCGTCCGGGCATTCACGCCTCGGCCGGTGACGCAGCCGGTGACACGGGCCCGCCCTTCGGTCTTTGATGTTGCCGCAATCGACCGGTTCACTGCCTCGCCGGGCGACTTTCGGCGCGACGCCGGCCCGCCGCCTTCGACCTGCTCGCACGCCCCGATCTCCGGAACCCCCCGATGACGCGCACGCGCCTCAAGAGCTCGCTCCGATCGGTCTATGTCGTCATCGGCCTCGTGCTGGTGGGCTCGCTGGCCGCCAAGCTGTTCGAGGACGTGCCGCTCTGGCCGGGCACCCGCGCCGGCGACCTCTACGACTACCTGAAGGACATGTCGCTGCTGATCGTGACGGTCGCCGCGGCCTATCTGACCTACATCTTCCAGAAGCGCGCGAGCTTCGTCGATTCGCTCCGCGAGGAGTGGCGCGACATCATCCGCACCAAATCGGCATTGTTCGCCTTCTGCGAGCAGGAGGCCCCCTCGCGGGACGACTATCTGCAGGCCTTCCTGACGCTCTCCGAGACCATCGACAATATGCGTATCGTCTATCGCAATGTCGGCGAGACGGACGGGCTGATCGGCCTCTATCCCTATGCGCCGCTGCACGACATGCGCCGCGCGCTCCAGACACTCGATCCGGCCGCCTCGCCGGCCCTGGGTGCCGAGCAACGCCGCCTCGTCAAAGAGGCGATCCTCAGCGCCTTCTACGCACTGCGCGAGGCGTTTCTCGAGGAGCTCGATCTCGACGAGCCCTCGAACCCGATCCTGCCCGCGGGCGGTCACCGGATGAAACGGTCGGGCACGACCGAGTTGGCTGAGCGCATGCAGCGGCGCCAGATCGACCGCCTCTCGCGTCATGCCGAATCGCGCGGCGAGGCCTTCGAGTTGCTCCGCGCGCTGCGCGAGGCGGAGAAGGAAGGCGAGGCCAAGCGCGCCGAGGCCCGCAACGGCCGGAGCTGACCTCCGGACCGTCCAGCCTCAAACCCCGCCCGGCGATCCCTGGCGGCCGAACTCGCTGCGCGGCCCGGTCGGCCGGCGGATCGGCGAGACCGTTGCCGCGGCCGGCGCCGGCTGCGGCCGCACCATGGTCTTCTCGAGCACCGAATAGGCCGCATTGATGCGGCGGGCCACCGCGCTCAGATAGTCCGTGACCTCCCCCGGCAGGTCGAGCCCGGCGAAGCGGTCCGGGTGATAGGTCTTTGCCATCTGCCGGTAGGCGTGCTTGACCATCTCCCGCTCGGCACCCGGCTCGACGCCGAGAATGGCATAGGGGTCGAAACCCTCCAGGCGCCGCACATTGCTCGTGAGCTGCTCGGCCCCCGGCACCGCCATCGGCTCGACCGTGAACACGGCGTCCTTGGCCAGATATTGTCTGAGGCCGTCGAAGCCCTCGAAGACGAGGAAATTGCCGGTCCCGTTCAGCTCGTCACCGAGCGAGCGCGTCACCGGCGCCAGGATCCGCCCGGCGAGCTCCGTCCCGTCCTTCAGCACCAGTTTCGTCAGATGACCGGTCCGTTCCGCCGCGCCCGAGTGATCGACGCGATTTCGCTCGAACATGCCGCCCTGCCCCTTCTTCTCGACGCGACGCAAGCGATCGTCGCGAGAGGGGCTATGCAGGAAGCGTGCAAGTTGCGGAAAAGGAACGTAGGCGGCGATTCGCAGCCTGCCGCCGCGCGGTGTCGTCTCATGCCAGCGAGGTGGAACGCGCGCGGGGTTGGCGGGGTGGCCGCGCGCAGACCAAGGATCTACCAGCGCGCGTCCAACGGGATCACGAGCCGAAGCCTATGGGCGCCGGTATCAGGCGGCGTGCTCGGCGCGGGGCTGCTCCTGCGCGCGGTTGCCGTGCTTCAGCCTGAGCTCGGAATAGGCAAGGTTCACCCGCGTCGCCACCGCGCTCAGATACTCGACCACCTCGTGGGGCAGATCGAGCATGGCGAACCGGTCGGGATGATAGCTCTTGGCGAGCTTCAGATAGGCGAGCCGGATCTCCTCGGTCGAGGACTGCTTGGTGACGCCGAGGGTCTCGTAGGGATCGAACTGTGTCAGGTTCGACAGCTTCTTGGCGAGGCCGTCGGTGCGCGGGATGTCCATCTCCTTGACCGCGCTGATCGAGGAGCGGGCGATATACATCCTGTCGCCCTCGTGGGGCTCGAACTCGATGAACGGCTCCCCGCGATTGAGCTCGTCCGCGAGCGTACGGGTCCGCGAGACCATGAGGATGCCGCGCAGCACCACACCGGTCTGCAGCGTGATCGAGACCGAGACCGGGGCCCGGTTGATCTTCGAATAGTCCGTGTCCTTGCCCATCATGGCGCGGTCGACCCGATACTCGCAGTTTCCGCCGGCACGGACGCTCTGCGCCGGTTACCATGTCGAATGTAGCCGCCAGCCTTTAGGAAACGATTAAGCCGGCTGTCGCGTTTCCGTCTTCGGATCGTCATGCGCCGCCGGGGACGCCGCCTCGCCGCAGGGTCGCCGGAGCGGCCGCAAACGCCTGCCCAGGCAGGCAACTGGCGGGAATGGCCGCGATATGCTACTCCCCGCGCCAATCCTTCGCACCGCACAATAGGAATCCTCGATGGAGCTCCGCAACATCGCCATCATCGCACACGTCGATCATGGCAAGACCACGCTGATCGACGTGCTGCTCCGGCAGTCGGGCGCCTTCCGGGAGAACCAGAAGGTGGCCGAGCGCGTGATGGATTCCAACGATCTGGAGCGCGAGCGGGGTATCACCATCCTCGCCAAGTGCACCTCGATCGTCTGGAAGGACACGCGCATCAATATCGTCGACACGCCGGGCCACGCCGATTTCGGCGGCGAGGTCGAGCGCATCCTCAACATGGTCGACGGCGCCATCGTGCTGGTCGACGCCTCCGAGGGGCCGCTGCCCCAGACCAAGTTCGTCGTTTCCAAGGCGCTGCGCCGCGGTATCCGGCCAATCGTCGCCATCAACAAGATCGACCGGCCCGACGAGCGCCACCAGGAGGTGCTGAACGAGATCTTCGATCTCTTCGCCGCGCTCGATGCCGACGATCATCAGCTCGATTTCCCGGTCCTCTACGGCTCGGCCAAGCAGGGCTGGATGGCGCTCGACCCCAACGGCCCCAAGGAGGACATGGCGCCGCTCTTCGACCTCGTGATCCGCCACGTGCCGGCGCCGGAGGTCGAGGAGGGCGCGTTCCGCATGCTGGCGACGACGCTGGAGGCCGATCCCTATCTCGGCCGCATCCTGACCGGCCGGATCCGCTCGGGTTCGGCGAGGCCGAATCAGCCCGTGAAGGCGCTCTCCCGCGATGGCCGGGTCATCGAGCAGGGCCGCATCTCCAAGGTTCTGGCCTTTCGCGGCGTCGAGCGCACCGCCATCGACATCGCCCAGGCCGGCGACATCGTGGCGATTGCCGGCCTCGAGAAGGCGACGGTGGCCGACACCCTGTGCGACCTCTCGGTCGAGGCCGCGATTCCGGCCCAGCCGATCGATCCCCCGACCATCGCCATGACCTTCCGCATCAACGACGGCCCGCTCGCCGGTCAGGAGGGCGACAAGGTGCAGAGCCGGGTGATCCGCGACCGCCTGTTGCGCGAGACCGAGCGCAACGTCGCGATCCGCGTGCGCCAGAGCGAGGACAACGATTCCTACGAGGTTGCCGGTCGCGGCGAGCTCCAGCTCGCCATCCTGATCGAGACCATGCGCCGCGAAGGCTTCGAGCTCACCGTGTCGCGCCCGGAGGTGGTCATCCGCGTCGACGAGGCGACCGGCGAGCGCCTCGAGCCGCTCGAGGAGGCCATCATCGACGTCGACGAGGAGCATTCCGGCGTCGTCGTGCAGAAGCTGTCGGAGCGTCGCGGCGAACTCATGGAGATGCGGCCCTCGGGTGGCGGGCGCACGCGCCTCGTCTTCCGCGTGCCGACCCGCGGCCTCATCGGCTACCAGTCCGAGTTGCTGACCGACACCCGCGGCACCGCCGTCATGAACCGCCTGTTCCACAGCTATGTCGGCTTTCGTGGCGAGATTCCCGGACGTCGCACCGGCGTGCTCATCTCGAACGGCGGCGGCGAGGCGGTCGCCTATGCGCTCTTCAATCTCGAGGAGCGCGGCAAGCTGATGATCGATCCCCAGACCAAGGTTTACGAGGGCATGATCGTCGGCGAGCACAGCCGCGACAACGACCTCGAGGTCAATGTTCTCAAGGGCAAGAAGCTCACCAATATCCGCGCCGCCGGCAAGGACGAGAACGTGGCGCTGACCCCGCCCATGCGCATGACGCTCGAGAAGGCCCTCGCCTACATCGCCGATGACGAACTGGTCGAGATCACGCCCGCCTCGATCCGCCTGCGCAAGCGCTGGCTCGACCCCAACGAGCGCAAGAAGCAGGAGCGCCGGCGCGAGCAGGCGATCGCCTGACGCCGGCCGCGCCCCGGGCCGGTCTTGCCGAGATCGGCCCGTCCAGTGGCCGGGGCGCTAAGAAGTCGTCAACGATTGCCCGCATATTCTTGGTGCTGATTGGAGCGCTCGCGGAGGCCGGTCGCTGTTCGCGGGACATGCCACTGCGGCCTTGAACGGGTGCGCCGCGCGGGCCGACGTGCTCTTTTCCTGGCAGCGGCGAGGCATGCCAGCGGTGCAGCAGCCGCAGGAGAGCGACACCATGGCTCAGCAACAGGCAGCGGACGCCACGATCGTCGTCGGCGAGAGCCTGGACAGCTTCGCCGCACGCCATCCGCTCGCTCCGGTGCTGACGGGGCTGGTGCTTCCGGTCGTCTTCATGTTGGTGCTGGCGCCCGGTGCCCTGAAGAGCGCCGAGTTCGTGGTCGTGCTCAGCCTCGTCATGGTGTTCGTCGTCGCGGCCACGATCTTCGTCCACAGCGTGCTGTCGCCCGGCCGGCCGATCCGCGCCACCGTCGATCAAACGCGCCGCGTGCTCGAGATCGTGCGGCAGGGCACCTTCGTGCAGTCGCAGCGCACCCTGGCATTTGCCGACATCGCTGCGTTCGAGATCGTCTACGACACCGATCGCGACGGCTTCTCGACGGCTTGGCCGGAGATCACGCTGCGCTCGGGCGAGACCGTCGAGCTGCCGCGCGGGCTCGGCGAGCGAGAGCTAGGCCTCCTCGAGCGGTCGATCATGAATCTGGTTCGCTGACCGGAACGGCCCCACCCGCGATCGGCCCCATCGAGCCAGAGCTCGACGCGAGCCACGCCTCCCCGCGCGCACATATCACCTCGCGAAAGTCAGACCCTTTCGCTCGCTGATATCACTCACGCATTCGAGCCCCGCCTGGACCCGCGCATCGCGACCGATCAGGTACTAGCGCCGGGTCTCCCTGCCGACATGCGGCAGCCCTTTTTTGCGAGTGGGTGTTGCCGCCGTCGCGCGCGCCGCCTTCTTCTTGGAGGCGCCGAGCCCGGAAGGCGCGACGAAGCGCGTCGCTTCGCCGCTGCCGAGCAGCCGCTTGGCCTTGCCGGTCGAGCGCTCGCCCGAGACGGTGGCGGCCTTCTTTCTCTTCTTGTTGGCGACCTCGAGCACGGTCACGGCGCCCGATGAGTCACCATCGCTCGCCGTGAACGACGCGAGCTCGGCCGACGCCTGATCGCTACCCTTCTTGCGCTTCTTCTTTTTCTTGCCGCTCTCGTTGGCCGCGACAGCGCTCCGGCCGGCCTTCTCGAGCTCCGCATAGTGCTTGTGGCGGTCGAGCGAGGCTTGATCCCACGGATCGGGCCCGCAGCGGCACGACGGGTCGTAGTCGGTGCGGTAGCGGAATGCGTGCTTCAGACCCGTGTAGGGCTTGCCGCGCAGATCGACGGCCTCCTCGGCCTCGCCGCCGGTGCTGTAGTAGAACAGCTTTGCCGGGGTGCCGCAGCTCGACTCGCAGGCGGCGGCGTCCTCCGACAGCCCGCCGCGGCCGACGCCATAGCTGATCGGCCAGTAATAGCCGTCGCACAGCCTGACGCAGATGGTGCGATAGCTGCCGGTGCGTCCGATCAGGGCGCCGTCGGTGGTGCCCGGCACGGGTGCCGGCACCGCGCCGAAGCTGACCGTCGTGCCGCCTGGAAAAACCGAGATGACCTTCGGCCCGCCGAGCCCGGTGCGCGACGCCCCGTCCTCGCCGCCCGATTTCCTCAGCCGCATCTGGGTGGTCTCGCGGCGGATCCGGCCGTTGATGCCGCTCTCCCGATCGCTCTCGGTCAGCAGCATCGCACCCTCGGTCTCGAAGATGCCGGCCGTCTCGGTCTGATCGCTTAGGGTTCCGGTTCCGGACGCTTGGTTCTCGCCGATCATGCGGGCGAACTCGTCGAGCGCCGAGACCGCGACGACGGGCACGAAGGCGATACCGCCGAGCAGCACGGCGATGGAAAGAACATTCCCCGCCAGCGTCCCCGCTACGGTTCCGCTCCGACGCCCACGCATATTGACGCTCCCACGCAACTGAACTTGCAGGCGAGCCGCGATGCCGGATGCGCCTTGCCGCGAAGCCTAGTCTCGATCGTGAGCAATTCCAAGCCGAAAGCCCGATCTGGTGAACAGGAAATTCAGTCCGCGGACCTCCTCGGCAACGCCGCTCGACCCGTCTCGGTGCCCCGATCGTCCGCCCGCGTCCTTCTCCCGCGGCATGATCTCACCGCGGGGCCAGCCGAATGGCACCGTCGAGGCGGATGGCCGTGCCGTTCAGCATGTCGTTCTCACAGATGTGCCGGACGAGGCGGGCATACTCCTCGGGCCGGCCGAGCCGCGAGGGAAACGGCACCTGCGCCTCCAGCGAGCGGCGGGCATCGTCGGGCACCGTCGCGAACATCGCGGTGTCGAACAGGCCGGGCAGGATCGTGCAGATGCGTATGCCGTCCCGCGAGAGGTCGCGGGCGATCGGCAGTGTCATGGCCTGCACGCCACCCTTGGAGGCCGAGTATGCCGCCTGGCCGATCTGTCCGTCCTCCGCCGCGACCGAGGCCGTCGTCGTGATCACGCCGCGCGTGCCGTCCTTGTCGATCGGGTCGAGCGTCATCATGCAGGCGGCGGAATGGGCGATCATGGTGAACGTGCCGACGAGGTTCACCTGGATGACCTTGGCGAACAGCTTCACGTCGTGCGGCACGATGCGGCCGCTGTCGCGCTCGCGCCGCGCCGTCTTCTGGCCGGTGGCGATGCCCGCGCAGTTGACGAGAATGCGCTCCTGCCCGTGGGCCGCCCGCGCCGTTCCGAGCGCCTCCATGACGCTCTGCTCCGAGGTGACGTCGCAGCCGCAGAAGACGCCGCCGATCTCCCGGGCGACCTCGCCGCCGAGCTCGGCATTGAGGTCGAGCACCGCGACCCGGCAGCCGGCCTCCGCCAGCGCCCGCGCCGATGCCGCGCCGAGACCGGAGGCGGCGCCTGTGACGACGGCTGCGATGTCCTTGCCGAGCTTCATGTTGTCCTCGCTTTGCCAAGGAGCACACGTGGTGGACGGGGTTGGGATGCGGCCCGCTGCCGCGCCGTGCTCGATTTCGATCTGTTGGAGCGGCTTCGCGGTTCCTTGCGCGTTGAACCTGGTTCGAGGCCGATGCCGTCCCCGCCCGAGCACGAACCGCTCGCCTTGAGAACGGCGCCTTGCCCTCCTATATCTCCGATTTCGGAGGATGGCACCCGAGCGGCTTGCCGCGCCGGGAGGTCCTGAGAGGGCGAGACATGATCGGAGCGCGTGGTGACGGCCGCGAATCTGGCTCGGGCGGTTCGGCGCCGCTCGAGGGCGAGATCCTCCCCCCCGCCGACTTCGCCGACAAGGAGCGCACCGTCCGCGAGCGCTTCTGGAGCAAGTTCCGCAAGGTCGCGCGGCGTATCCCCTTCGCCGGGGATCTGGTGGCCGCCTATTACTGCGCCATGGACCCGGGTACGCCCCTGCGCGTCAGGGCGACGCTGATCGGTGCGCTCGCCTATTTCATCCTGCCGATCGACGCCATTCCCGACGTGATATTCGGGCTCGGTTTCACCGATGACGCGGCGGTTCTGGCGCTTGCCATCAAGATGGTCGCCGATCACATCAAGCCGGAGCATCGGGCGAGTGCCCGTCGCGCGCTCGAGGACCCTGCCACCGCCGGCCTCGACGCCCGCACCATCTGACCTGGGCCCGATCGGGCGCGGGCCTGGGGCGGCGCCGATCGTTGGGCGCTCATCGACTGCGCGCCGCCTCAGGGAACGAGCACCACCTTGCCCGTCGCTTCCCGCCGCTCGATGGCGCCGAGCGCGTCGGCAAAGCGCGTGAAGGGATAGACGCCGTGGATATGCGGGGCGAGGCTGCCCTCGGCGATCCAGTCGAGCACCTGCGCCACGTTCGCCCGGTGACGCTCGGGCTCGCGCGCCACGAACTCGCCCCAGAACACGCCGACCACGTCGATGCCTTTCAGAAGCACGAGATTGAGCGGGATCTTCGGGATCTCCCCGCCCGCAAATCCGATCACCAGATAGCGGCCCTGCCAGGCCGTCGAGCGCAGCGCCGGCTCGGCATGGGGGCCGCCCACACAGTCGTAGACGACATCGGCGCCGCGGCCGTCCGTGACGTCGCGCAAGGCCTGTTTGAGGTCGGTGTCACTGTAGTTGATCGTCGCATCGGCCCCGTGCGCCACCGCGACCGCCAGCTTCTCGGGCGAGGAGGCGACGGCGATGACGCGCGCACCGAGCCGCTTGCCGATCTCGACGGCGGCGAGCCCTGCCCCGCCCGAGGCCCCGAGCACGGCGAGCGTCTCGCCGGCTTTCAGCCGTCCGCGGTCTTTCAGGCCGTGCATCGCCGTGCCGTAAGTGACGCAGACGCCCGATGCCGCCTCGTCGTTGACCCCGGCAGGAATCGGGATCAGCTTGTCGGCAGCCACCGCCACCTTCTCGCGCGCGCCACCCCAGCCGATATAGGCCGCGACCCGATCGCCCGGGCCGACATGGACGACGCCCGGCCCGACGCTCTCGACGATGCCGGCGATCTCCGCCGCCGGCGAGAACGGCAGGGCCGGCTTCGCCTGGTAGCGACCGCGCACGATCAGCGTATCGAAGAAGTTGAGCGCCGCCGCCTTCACCGCGACGACCGCCTCGCCCGGGCCCGCGACCGGCTCGGCGATCTCCTCGACTGAAAGGGCGCCGCCCTCGAGGCTCTTGCAAAGCACGGCTTTCATGTGAGAACTCCCCTCCTCGCCGGGTATCGAGCCCCCGCCCCGGCCGGCCACGTCGCGGCACCACGGATCGGCAGGACGCCCGCAGTCCGAAGGCCAGCCGGATCCGCGATAGCGAACCATCGAGGCAGGCATGCGCGGTTACTTCGCCATCGGTGTCGAGCGGATATCGAAACAGCTCAATCTCGGCAACCTCATCCGCTCCGGCCATGCCTTCGGCGCCAGTTTCGTCTTCACCGTGGGCGCGCGCTACATCACCGAGGAGGCTCGCGCCGACACCTCGAAATCCGGCCTCCATGTGCCGATCTACGATTTCGCCACGCCCGCCGATCTGCTCCTGCCGCGTGGCTGCAGCCTCGTCGGCGTCGAGCTCATCGAGGATGCGGTCGATCTGCCGAGCTTCCGCCACCCCCTGCAGGCCGCCTATGTGCTCGGGCCGGAGCGCGGCTCGCTATCGCCCGCTCTCCTCGCGCGCTGCGACCATGTCGTCAAAATCCCGACGGCATTCTGCATCAATCTCGCCATGGCGGGGGCGATCGTCATGTACGACCGGGTGAGGAGCCTCGGCACCTTTCCGCCCCGGCCGGTCTCGCCGGGGGGCGCTCTCGAGCCCGCGCCGCCGCACAAGCGAGGCGGCCCCCTCTCCCGCAGGCCGGCGGTAGAGCCCGACGAGCGGTCGTGATCGCGGCCGGCACGGGGCTTTGCATGCACGGTCCAACCGGGTGGCGGCTGAGGACCGCTCTGGCTATAGTCCGGCCCGGTCGGCCGCCGGCCGGCCATCTCGCAGACCATTTCGGAGCCGTTCCCATGCGCCTTGGACCAGCCGCCGCCCTCCTTCTCGTCCTCTCGGCCGGGTCCGCGCTTTCGGCCGAGCCGGCCGAGCTGCTGACCACCTCCAAGGACTGGGCCGCCTACCGCCATCAGGAGCCGGAGCGCAAGGTGTGCTTCGCGGCGAGCCAGCCCAAGGATTCGACGCCGAAGGGCAGCAAGCGCTCCGACGTCTATTTCTATCTGTCCTTCTATCCAGGCGATGGCGTCAGGAACGAGGTCATGGTCCGCCTCGGCTTCTCGGCCAAGGCCGGCAGCCCGGTCACGGCGGTCATCGACAACCAGTCGTTCGAGCTCGTCGCGGTGGCCGACAAGGCCTATCTGGCGCGGCCCGAGGAATCGGACAAATTCGTCGAGGCCCTGAAGAAGGGCAACCGCATGGTCATCAAGGCGACGCCTGACAAGGGCGCGGAGACGACGGACGTCTACTCGCTGCTGGGCGTGAGCAACGCCGCCAAGCAGGCCGAGGACGCCTGCGCCTCCTGACATCGACGGGCCGCAGCGGCGTGGCACAGGGCTTGCTCGGATCCAGGCGGATCAATGCCGCCCGGATACCCGACCAATGTCCCATCGCATGCCGAAGGCCTGCTGGCTCCTCGCCGGACTGCTCGCTCTCGTCGCGGCCTTCGCCGCCCCGGCTCTTGCCGGGGGCTGGTCGGTGCCGCCGCCCGGCTATGTCGACCATCCATTGCCCGACTGCCCACGCTCGCTCTCGCGCCCACTTGCGCACTACCGGGTCTGCGAGGACCAGATGGCCGGCTTCGCCTCGGCCTTGGCAAAGGCCCGGGCCGAAGGTCGTTTCCTCCTCGTCGTTTTCGGTGCCACCTGGTGCCCGCAATGCGCTTCCCTCGAGCGGACCCTCGACGGCGGCCTCCTCGAGACAGGTTCGACGGAGACGGCCCAGGCGGCCCCCCTCGCCGCGCGGCTGTTGCGCTATGATGTCGGTGGCAGCGTTCTGGTGAAGGGCCGGACGCGCGCCGTCCCCTCGGGCGCCGCCGTCCTCGATCTCGTGCTCGCCCGCGATCCCGAGGCCGAATGGCGCGGCTGGCCATTCATCGCCGTCCTCGACCCGGCCGATCCCTCCCGTGTCTATACGCGCAACACCGCCGATCTGTGGGACCCGGCGGCCGCCCGCCACGATCCCGACCGGCTGCGCGCCGTTCTCGCCGGTGCCCTCGCCCATCTCGACACCGGCGCCGCCCGGCCGGACGAGCCGCGCCGCGGCCTTGCCTCGCGGCTCTATCATTGGCTGATCGACTGATCCGGCGACGAACGACGGCCCTGGTCTTGGCGGCCCCGCCCCGCCGTGCGATGGCGACGGCGGCGGACCGGGAGAGCAGCCTTGCGCTTGCCGCCGGGCCTGTCGAATCCGATAATGACGCCGTTGCCCGGTCTACCCGCCGCGCCGGTTGAGAGGATTGCCCGTTGCCGCCCGTGACCACCGCCGAAGCCGAGACGCCCGCGTCCCTCGCTGCCCCCGCACGCCTGCCGAGCCTCGCCGGCGAGGGCCGGGCCGGGCTCGCGACCGCGCTTGCCGCCCTTGGCGTGCCCGAGCGCCAGGTGCGGATGCGCACGCAACAGCTCTGGCGCTGGCTCTATGTCGAGGGCGCGACCGGCTTCGAAGGGATGACCGACATCTCCCAAGGATCTCCGCGGCCGGCTCGCCGCCGCGCATTCCCTCGCCCGCCCCCAGATCGTCGCCGAGCAGCTCTCCAGCGACGGCACCCGCAAATGGCTGCTCCGCCTCGAGAGCCACGGCCGCGAGGTTCGCCCGCCCGAGGTCGAATGTGTCTATATCCCCGAAAGCGATCGCGGCACGCTGTGCATCTCCAGCCAGATCGGCTGCACGCTGACCTGCTCCTTCTGCCACACCGGCACGCAGAAGCTCGTCCGCAACCTGACGCCCGCCGAGATCGTCGGCCAGATCCTCATCGCCCGCGACCGGCTCGGCGACTGGCCGGGCGCCGCCCGCCCGACGGATGGCGGCCTCGTTCCCGACGCCGAGCGCGCCATCACCAATGTGGTGCTGATGGGCATGGGCGAGCCGCTCTACAATTTCGACAATGTCCGCGACGCCATCGCCACCGCCTCCGACGGCGAGGGCCTGTCGCTGTCGAAGCGACGCATCACCCTCTCGACCTCGGGGGTCGTGCCGGAGATCCCGCGCTGGGGCGAGGAGGGCGGCACCATGCTCGCCATCTCGCTCCATGCCGTGCGCGACGAGTTGCGCGACGTGCTGGTGCCGATCAACCGCAGATATCCGATCGCCGAGCTGTTGGCCGCCTGCCGGGCATATCCCGGCCTCTCCAACGCCCGGCGCATCACCTTCGAATATGTCATGCTGAAGGGCGTGAACGATTCCATCGCCGAGGCGAAGGAGTTGGTGCGCCTCCTCGCCGGCATCCCTGCCAAGATCAATCTCATCCCGTTCAATCCCTGGCCGGGCGCGCCCTACCAATGCTCCGACTGGGCGCAGATCGAGCGCTTCGCCGAGGTCGTCAACCGGGCCGGCTATGCGAGCCCGGTGCGCACGCCGCGCGGTCGCGACATCATGGCCGCCTGCGGGCAGCTCAAATCCGCCAGCGAGCGGTTGCGCGCCAGCGCCAGCCGCCTCGAGGGCACGACCTCGTGACCGGCCGCTCACCGGCCGGGGCGGGCGATCTCGCGGCCTGGATCGGCCGGACCCATGAGAGCCGCGACGTCATCGCCACCTGGCCGGCCATCGCCCTCGCCGCCACGCTCGACCACCCCGAGAGCTTTGCGCCGGGCGCCGCCCTGCCGCCCGCTTGGCATTGGATGTATTTCCACGAGCCGGTACCGATGTCCGCCCTCGGCCGCGACGGTCATCCGGCTCTCGGCGGCTTCCTGCCGCCCGTCGCCCTGCCGCGGCGGATGTGGGCCGGCGGCCGCCTCGCCATCGCAAAGCCGCTTTCCTTCGGCGAGACCGTCACGCGCCTGTCCACCGTCCGCGCCATCGAGCAGAAGCAGGGGCGCTCCGGATCGCTCGTCTTCGTCACCGTCGAGCACCGCTTCAGCGGCGACAACGGCGGCGACATGACCGAAGAGCACGACATCGTCTATCGCGATGTCGCCCCGCCCGGCACCAAGGCCGCAGCCGCCTCTCCCGCCGCCTCGGCGGGTGCCGGCACGCCGCCGCCCTCGCCGGACGGGCACGGTCCCGCCGACTGGCTCCAGATCGTGACGCCATCGAGCGTCATGCTGTTCCGCTATTCCGCGCTGACCTTCAACGGCCACCGCATTCACTACGATCTCGATTTCTGCCGCAAGGACGAGGGCTATCCGGGTCTCGTCGTGCACGGACCGCTGATCGCGACGCTGCTGCTCGATCTGCCGCGCCGTCATCTCCCCGGCCGGCGGGTCGCGCGCTTCTCCTTCCGCGCCCTCGCCCCGCTCTTCCACGACCGCCCGTTCGAGATCGCGGGACATGCCGTCGATGGCACGTCCCTGTCGCTCACGGCGCTCCTGCCAGGTGGCGGCATTGCCATGCAAGCCGAGGTCGGGCTCGCGCCCTGACCGGCGGCCGCGTGCGCACATCTTGCCGGCTACCGGCACGCCCTGAGGAAACCCCGGTCCATATGCAGGTGGTCGTGATGCTCGCGATTGGCCTCGGGCCCGAGCACCACGCGGAAATAGCGGCAGGCTCCCTCGTGCACCGCCCTCAGGAACGCCGCCTTGGGACCCCCGCCCTTCCAGTCCCGCGCGACGACGATCCTCTCGCCGCTCGCCAGAGTGAAGCCCGAGATGTCGATGGCATTGGCGGTCGCGTGCTGGCTGCGGACGATGTCCTTCGACACGCGCTCGATGAGCTTGCGGTACTTCTGGTAGAAGCCGCCGATGATGTTGCGGCACGAATAGGTGCCGAAATCGCTCACCGCCGTGACGCGCGAGCCGAGCAGCCGCTCGGCTTCCGGCTGCACCACCTCGATCATCCACAGTGAATAGGCGGCGGCCGCCTGGCAGGTGACGGGCGAGAGCCCGATCGTCGCCCCCCCGGCCGATTGCAGGCTGACCGCGTTCGCCCAGCCGCAGCCTTGCGCATCGTAGGCCTGGTCCGGCACCGCGGACGCCACCGCATGCGGCGGCACCAGCACTGTCTGACACAGCTCGCGATCGCCGGCGAGCGCGGCGAGGCGCCAGTCGACGAACCAGCCGTTCCGCTCATCGAGGCTGATCGCCGGCAGTGGCGAGTAGCTCGGCGAGATGTAGCCCGTTCTCAGCACATAGAGATATTCGAGCGACAGGAGCGCCAGCAGCAGGATGACGGTGTTGGGAATGAAGGGGATGCGCATCACGACCCGGTCGGGCGGCTGAGGATCGGCCGATCATCAGGAAACGGGCGCCGAAGTCAACGATGCAGCTTCCGGCCTGCCGGGGCCGGGCGCCTGCCCCGAAGCGAGAAAGGGCGCAGCGATTGCTCGCCACGCCCCCTCCTCGCGCCACGCGATGCTTGCGCGCCCCCTACTGGGCGAGGCGCAGATTGGTGAGACTGACCGCGATCGCCTTGAAAGCCTTGCGCAGCTCGGTGCCGTTGGCGGCGTCGTAGTAGAGCTTGTCGCCGTTCTCGTCGGTGCTGGCGCAGGTCTCGAGCATGGTCTGGGCCGAGCCCGGGGCCTGGAAGGCGACCGAGTAGATGAGCACGCCCTCGGCCTTGATGTTGTCGCAGATCTCGAGCGCCTGCTGGCTGGAGGTGGCACCCGGAACATACTGGGTGTTGAAGACACCGTCCGTCATCAGCACGATCGCCTTGGTGAGGTTGCGCGTGCCGTAGTCCTTGGGCGCCTCCGGCCAGACCGAGGCCCAGGTCGGCGAGACCATGTACCAGGCCCAGGCGAGACCGATATGGCCGGCGGTCGAGCCCTGCGCATTGAACAGGTCGATCTTGTCGTGCAGCGCCTGCTTGTTGTTGGTCAGCGGCTCGATCGAGACGCCCGGGCAGTTGTTGGCGACGCGGCGGCCGTCGCTCTCGACGCCCAGAAAGTCGCCGGTATCGGGCAGTGCATCGGTGTAGATCTCGGACGTGTCGCGCTCGAACATGCAGGAGGACGGCGGCGCGGCGTCGCCCGAGGCGAAGGCGGCGTAGGTACCGGCATTCACATAGGCCGAGTAGGGCGCGAGGCCGATCTTGACGTCGCTGATGGCACCGTTGTCGGGGATCAGCATGTCGACGAGGTCGCCCGCGGCCAGCCGCAGATCGGCGATCTTCTGGCCGCCCATCGAGCCGGTCAGGTCGAGCGCGAGGCCGAGCTCGATGTCGTGCACGTTGAAGGTGGCGGCCGTATCGGTCCAGAAGTCGATCGATTTGACGCCGAAGATGCGGCCGAACAGCGTCGGCACATGCGTCTCGACGGCGAGCCGGATGGTCCGCGTGTCGCGGTCGATCTGGACGTCGAGCGTGCCGTAGTCGGCGAGCATGTTGCCGTCGCTGAGCAGATTGTCGTGATAGAAGCGGTTGGCCAGCTCCTCGACCTCGGCATCGTCGAGATTGGCCGAGACGATGGCGCGGGTCGCGGCGAGCGCGGCGGCATCGAGCGCCGAAGCGGTCTTGGCCTGGGCGCCCATGGCGCGGCTGCCGTCGAGGCCGAGGCCGATCAGGCCGACGAGCAGGACGCAGCTCAGGCCGAACAGGATGGCGATGGCGCCTTCCTCGTTCTTCTGGAAGTCTTGCAGGCTCTTGGGTGTCTTGCGGATCTTGGTCATCTCTGGTCCCTCGTGGCGCGAGTTGGATGCCGAGGGGAGATGCAAGGGGAATGCTAGTTCGGGCCGGCCGGTCGCAAGGACCGGTCCGATGCTCGCGACGTGATGAACGAAGCGTTAAGTCGGGGCCTGAAACGCCCTTGGCGGGCCCGGAGGCGGCCTGAAGAGTGCGGCGAGCCTGTCGCCGGTCGGTCGGCGGGTGCCCCGATGCGAGGCCGGCGTCCCGGATCGGCACAGGTCCGCCGATCCGGGCGCAGGCAAGGCTGCCGGCCCGGCGCGTAACGAAACGACACGTCGGCATGCTCTTGCGAGCCGTCACGGTAGAAGGCCGATCGGACCACCAGAGCCTGATTGGTCGAGATGCGAGTGGTCACGCGAGCATCGAGAGCTCGAATCAGGCTCGAAGACCTGGGAGTTGGAGCATGTCCGACACGGTCGAACCGATTCCGAGACTGTCGGACAGGCCCTAGAAATCTGAGATGATGCCGTCCTTCTCCCAGTCGCCGTAGCGCACCGGGTCGGGACCGTCCCGGCCGCCCGTCTCGGCGGGCGCCTTGGTCCGCTGCCGTTCGGCGGTCTTGCGCCGGGCCTCGGCCTCGGCGAGCGCGCGTCTGGCGGCCTCGCTGAGTGGCGGCCGCTCGGTCCTGCTGCTGTCGCTCGCCATCACCGCGCTCCAATTGTTCCCCGCATCATCAAGCATTATATCTGTGGTGGTGCAATGCGGTGTCCGGCAGCCGCACTGCGGTTCGGCTGAATGAGGCGGTGCCGGGGCTGAGCCCTACCGGGAAATCAAACGTCCATGAACCTCGTCAGAACCGGCCTGCTGTTGGCCCTGCTGACCGCGCTCTTCGTCGGTGTCGGCGCTATCGTCGGCGGCCAGACCGGCATGGTGATCGCCTTCCTGATCGCCCTCGTCATGAACGCGTTCGCCTATTGGAACTCCGATTCCATGGTCCTGCGGATGCACGGCGCCATCGAGGTCGACGAGCGTACCGCTCCCGAGCTCACCGGCATCGTGCGCCAGCTCGTCGCCAACGCCGATCTGCCGATGCCGCGGGTGTGCATTCTGCACAATCCCCAGCCCAACGCCTTCGCGACCGGCCGCGACCCCGAGCACGCCACCGTCTGTGCCTCGACCGGCCTTCTCGAGCTGCTCTCGAAGGAGGAGGTGGCGGGCGTCATGGCCCACGAGCTCGCCCATGTGAAGAACCGCGATACGCTGACCATGGCGGTCACGGCGACGCTCGCCGGCGCCATCTCCATGCTCGCCAATTTCGGCCTCTTCTTCGGCGGCCGCAGCCGCGACAACCCGCTCGGCCCCATCGGCACCATCGTGCTGCTGATCGGCGCGCCTCTGGCCGCCACGCTCGTACAGATGGGCATCAGCCGCACCCGCGAATACAGCGCCGACGCGCTCGGCGCCGTCATCTGCCAGCGGCCGCTCTGGCTGGCCTCGGCGCTGCGCAAGCTCTCCCAGTTGAAGGGTCGCTACCGCAATCCGACCGCCGAGCGCTTTCCTGCAACCTCGCATCTCTTCATCGTCAATCCGCTGACGCCCGGCGGCCTCGCGGCACTCTTCACCACCCATCCCCCGCTCGAGGAGCGCATCGCCCGCCTCGAGGAGATCGCCCGCGACATGGGCCAGGTTTCGGGACCCGGCGACGGCCGGCCGGTCTCCTCGATCGACGTCATGCGCGGCGGCGGCCGCAATGGCGGTCCCTGGGGATGAGCGATAGCCGATCGCGCAATGGAAATGGCCGCGGCGGCGGCCGGCCGTCGAAGGCTGCGGGTGCCGGGCCTGCAGCACGCCCTCCCCGCCGGTCGGGCGCGCCGACCCCCGGCCGGCCGGCCGTGGCGGAGGCCGCGCCAGCCGAGCCCGACCGGGCCGGAACGCCCGGCCTCGCTGCCCGCCTCGCCGCCGCGCGCATTCTCGCTGACATCCTCGACCGCGGCCACCCCCTCGACGAGGCCCTCGGTCGAGCCGAAGGGCGATCGACCGGTCTTGAGGACCGCGACCGCGCGCTCGTCCGCCTGATCGTCCACACGACGTTGCGTCGGCGGGGAGAGATCGCCTCGCTCATCCGCCGGTTCCTCCGCAAGCCCCTGCCGGCCGAGGCGGCCGGCGTCACTCGCCTCCTCGAATGCGCGATCGCCCAGCTCCTCTTCGTCGGCATGCCGGCCCATGCCGTCATCGACCTCTCGGTGCGGGCCTCGCGCATGCTCTCGCGCAGCGACCGCTATTCGGGCCTCGTCAACGCGGTGCTGCGCCGGGTCGCCGTCGAGGGACCCTCTCTGGTCGGCGAAGCTGACGCCGCCCGCCTCGACACCCCGGACTGGCTGTGGACGCGCTGGGTCGCGGCCTATGGCGAGGCATCGGCGCGCCGCATCGCCGGTCAACATCTGGCCGAGCCGAGCCTCGACATCTCGACTGCGACGGATGCCGCCGGCTGGGCGGCCCGCCTCGGTGGCGAGCTGCTCGACACCGGCACGATCCGCCTCGGCGCCAGGGGCCGGATCGAGCAGCTTCAGGGGTTCGCCGAGGGTGAATGGTGGGTCCAGGATGCCGCCGCGGCCCTGCCGGTCCGTCTGCTCGGTGATGTTCGCGGCCTCGCCACCGCCGACCTCTGCGCGGCCCCCGGCGGCAAGACCGCGGCGCTGGCGGCAGCCGGGGCCGAGGTGACGGCGGTCGAGAGCTCGAAGTCCCGCATCGGCCGCCTGGAGGACAATCTGCGCCGGCTGCGGCTCGAGGTGCGCATCGTCGCCGCCGATGCGACGGAATGGCGGGGGGAAACCCCGTTCGCCCGCGTTCTGCTCGATGCGCCATGCAGCGCGACCGGCACCATCCGCCGCCACCCCGACATTCCCCACCTCAAGGCGGCCGGCGACATCACCGCTCTCGCCACGCTCCAGACGCGCCTTCTCGACAATGCCTGGCGCTTGCTCGAGCCTGGCGGCCTCCTCCTCTACTGCACCTGCTCGCTCGAGCCGGAGGAGGGCGAGGACCAGATTGCCGCCTTTCTCGCCCGCCATGCCGATGCAACGCTGATCCCGGTCGCGCCCGCGGATGTTTGCGGCCATGGCGAGTGGATCACCGCAGCGGGATACCTGCGGACACTGCCGTTCCACGAGCCGGCCGGATCGGCTATGGGGGCGGGAATGGATGGCTTCTTCGCCGCCCGGCTGCAAAAAAGCCGCTGAGGCGAGGTAGGTCCCGGCATCGCGGGCCGGGATCGGCCAATCCGGAAGACCGGCCTGATCGGGGAGCGGACATGAGGGAGAGGATCGCGGATCTCACCGGGCGCATGCGCGACATGGCCGGGCGCCTCGTCCCTGCGGGCTGGGCGAGCTCGATCGATGCTGCGGCCGATCTGCTCATCGTGCCTCAGGATCTGCGCAGCACCGATCTCGGGCTGATGAGCGAGATTTCCTCGGGCAAGCTCGGGCTCGCCGGGGCGACGGCGACGATCGACGATGTGTCGCCCTTCGATGTCTCGCCGCCCACCCATGCCTGGTCCGAGGCCTTGCACGGCTTTTCCTGGCTGAGCGACCTGCGTGCCGCCCGCACCGACGCCGCCCGCCGCATCGCCCGCACGCTCGTCCTCGAATGGATCGGCCGCGACACCCGCGGCATCGGCCTCGCATGGCGGCCCGAGGTGGTCGCGCGGCGGCTGCTCTCCTGGCTCGCCAACGGCGCCAACCTGGTCGATGGCCTCAGTCCCGGCGAGTACGATGCGCTGTTGCGCAGCATCGTCGCACAGCTCGCCTTCCTGCGCGCCCATCGTCACGAGGCCCGTGCCGGCGACCGCCGGCTGATCGCCGAGCTGGCGATCCTCGAGACCGCGCTCTGCCTGTCCGGTCATGAAGACGAGGTACGCGCCGCGCTGCCTCTGTTCCTCGGCGAGCTCGATCGCCAGATCGTGTCCGACGGCGGACATGTCAGCCGCCATCCGGGCCGCCCGGTCGCGATCCTGCTCGACCTGCTGCCGCTGCGGCAATGCTTCGTCGCCCGCAACATGACGCCCCCTGAGGGTCTCGTCGAGGCCATCCGCCGCATGGTGCCGATGATCCGCTACATGCGGCTCGGCGACGGCGGCATCGCCCGTTTCAACGGCATGGGCGTCACCATCCCCGACGTGCTTGGCACCGTGCTCGCCTTCGACGATGCGGTCGGGCAGGACCTCGAGAGCGCCCCCGTCTCGCGCTACGTCCGCATGCAGCGACGCCAGGCGGTGGTGCTGGTCGACGTCGGAACGCCACCGCCGGTGACCGTCTCGGGCGAGGCGGCGGCCGGCTGCCTGTCCTTCGAGATGAGCAGCGGTGCCACGCTTCTCGTCGTCAACAACGGCGCCCCCGACGAGGCCAACCGCGCCTGGCGGCTCAATGCCCGCGGCACGGCCGCCCATTCGACCCTCGAGTTGAACGATTCCTCCTCGTCCTTGCTGGTGCGCCAGCCCGACATCGTCGAGCGGCTCGGCGTGCCCGGCATTTCCGAGCCCTCGGCCGTCGAGACCCGCACCCGCGCCGACGAGGATGGCGCGCTCGAGCTCCAGGCGAGCCACAATGGCTATGTCGATCGCTACGGCATGATTCATGCGCGCACGCTGCGCCTGTCGGCCCAGGGCGACCGGCTGGATGGCGTCGACAGGGTCTACGAGACCGGCCGCACCACCTTCGGCCGCACCCGCCGCAGCCTGCCCTTCGCCATCCACTTCCATTTCCATCCCGATGCCGAGCTGCGCCGGCCCGGCGAAGTCGGCAAGGCGGAGATCGTCCTGCCGAGCGGCGAGATCTGGGAGATGGTGGCAGAGGGTGCCGCCCTCGGCATCGAGGAGAGCGTCTTCCTCGCCCGGCTCTCCGGTCCGAGCCGGGCCGCCCAGATCGTGCTGCGCGGCCAGGCGAACGGCGAGGCGGAGGTGCGCTGGCGCCTCGCCCGGATACACCGCCCCGGCCGCACCGCCTGATCCGGCCGCCGGCCAGCCGCTACCATCGTCCGCTGTGACATCCCCGCCCTGCCGTGCTACCCCGCGCCAGCCAGACGAGAGTCGCTCAAGGAGCGAGCGCGGGTGCGCGCATCGAGATCGTGATTGAGATCACGAGGAGAGGATGTGCGGCCGGCAGGGGGTGCGGAGAGCCACCTCGGCGTTGGGGCGAGCGCCGCTCGCCCCTTCACGGACCATCGAGCCCGATCGGTCGAGATGCTTGAGACAAGGAGCGGTGGAATGGCCATCGAACACGCGGCAATTGCACGGGCCCTCATCTCGGTTTCCGACAAGAGCGGCATCGTCGATCTCGCCCGCGCTCTCGCCGCCCGGGGCATCGAGATCGTCTCGACGGGCGGCACCGCCAGCCTGCTTCGCGCCGAAGGCATCGCCGTCCGCGACGTATCCGAGCTGACCGGATTTCCCGAAATGATGGACGGCCGCATCAAGACGCTCCATCCAAAGGTGCATGGCGGGCTTCTGGCCGTTCGCGGCGATGCCGCCCACGAGACGGCGATGGCCGGCCACGGCATCCCCGCCATCGATCTTCTCGTCGTCAATCTCTATCCCTTCGAGGCGACCGTGGCGTCGGGCGCCGGCTACGAGCAATGCGTCGAGAACATCGACATCGGCGGTCCGGCGATGATCCGTGCGGCTGCCAAGAACCACGCCGCGGTCACTGTCGTCGTCGAGCCTGCCGACTATCCAAGGCTGCTCGCCGAGCTCGAGGCGGGCGACGGTGCGACGAGCCTCGCCTTCCGCAAGGAGCTCGCCGCCAGGGCCTATGCCCGCACCGCCGCCTACGACGCCGCCATCGCCGGCTGGTTCCAGGAAACCCTTGGCGATCCGGCGCCTGCGAGGGTGGTGCTGTCCGGCCGGCTCGCCCAGACGCTCCGCTATGGCGAGAATCCGCATCAGGCCGCCGCGCTCTATGTCACGGACGAGGTGCGTTCGGGCGTCGCGACGGCGCGCCAGGTGCAGGGCAAGGAGCTCTCCTACAACAATCTCGCCGACACCGACGCCGCCTTCGAGCTGATCGCCGAGTTCGACGCCCAAGCGTCAGCCGCCATCGCCATCATCAAGCACGCCAATCCTTGCGGCGTCGCGACCGCGCCGACGCTCGCAGCCGCCCACGCGCTGGCCCTGCGTTGCGATCCGGTCAGTGCCTATGGCGGCATCGTCGCGCTCAACCGGCCGCTCGACGTCGCGGCTGCCGAGGCGATCCTCGCGGTCTTCACCGAGGTCGTCATCGCACCGGGCGCGAGCGAGGCGGCGCTCGCCGTCCTTGCCGCAAAGTCCAATCTCCGTGTGCTCTTGACCGACGGTCTGCCGGATGTCCGCGCCGCCGGTCATCTGCTGAAGCCGGTCTCCGGCGGCTTTCTCCGGCAGTCCCGTGACAATGGCGTGGTCGACGACCTGACGCTGAAGGTGGTGACGCGCCGCGCCCCGACCCCGGCCGAGCTTGCCGATCTGCGCTTCGCGTTCCGTGTCGCCAAGCATGTGAAATCGAACGCCATCGTCTATGCCCGCGACGGCGCCACCGTCGGTATCGGTGCCGGCCAGATGAGCCGGGTCGATTCCTGCCGGATCGCGGCCTGGAAGGCGCGCGAGGCGGCGACTGCCGCCCGTCTCTCCGGCTCGCTCGCGGCAGGCTCGGTCGTCGCCTCCGACGCGTTCTTTCCGTTCGCCGACGGCCTCCTCGCCGCCGCCGAGGCTGGCGCAACGGCGGTGATCCAGCCGGGCGGCTCCTTGCGCGACGACGACGTGATCGCCGCCGCCGACGCCAGAGGCCTCGCCATGGTCTTCACCGGCATGCGCCACTTCCGGCATTGACGCCGGCCGGCCTGCGCGGATCACGAGTCGAAACTCACACGCGCCGGTATCAGAGCCCGCTCTCGGTCGGCTTGTTCTTCACGCGCAGCATCAGCACGAAGCCGATCCCGAGCAGCACGAGCACGACACCGACACCGAGCCGCTCGTTGTTGGTGAGCAGCGTCATCGCGGCTATCAGCAAGGGCGCGATGAACGACGTCGCCTTGCCGGAGAAGGCGAACATGCCGAAGAACTGCGCCAGCTTGTCTGGCGGCGAGATGCGCGCCATCAGGCTCCGGCTCGAGGAATAGAGTGGGCCCGCCACCACGCCGACGACGATGGCGAAGGCGATGAACACCAATTCCGCCGTCGACTGGAACGCGCCGGCACCAGCCGTCTTCGCCGCCACCGGCACCACGAACAGGACGTGCTCGCCGTCGATCGAGAGCACGCCGAGCGTCGCGATGATCGCCAGCACCAGCGATGTCATGATCACCGTCTTCGGGCCGAGCCGATCCTCGATGAACCCGCCCGTCGCCGCCCCGATCATCGCCGCGACGGACAGGATGATGCCGAACAGTCCCTTCTCGAAGAGCTGCCAGCCGAAGAAGTTGACCGCATAGATGCCAGCGAAGGTGAAGACGCCGCTGAGCCCGTCCTGGTAGAGCATCCGCGCGATCAGGAACTGCACGATGTTCCCGTAGCGGCGGATCTCGTGGAAGGTGTGGCCGATCTGCGCGAGCCCGTCGCGCACCGGATGCGCCGAACGCGCCGTCGCCTTGGGATCGGGCGTGAACAGGAAGAACGGCAGCGCGAAGATCAGGAGCCACGCCGCCGCGAACGGTCCGACCAGCCGGTCGCCCTCGCGCGATGCGTGGTCGAGCGCGATCACCGGATCGAGGCCGAGGATCGTCTTGCCCGTCACCGGATCGGGCGCGATGAGGCCGACCATGACGATGAGCGCGACGAGCCCGCCCGCATAACCGACGGCCGCGCCGATGCCCGACAACCGGCCGAGCTTCGACTGCGGCACCAGTTTGGGCATGATGGCGTTGATGAAGACGGCATTGACCTCTGCCGCCACCCAGGCGAGCACATAGCCCGCCAGCACCAGATAGGTGAGCTCCGGCCGGCCCGGCAGCGCGTACCACAGGCTCGCCATGCCGATAACGAAGAAGACCGTCGACAGGAGGATCCACGGCTTGCGCCGTCCGCTCTGGTCCGCGACCGCGCCGATGATCGGGCTGAGCACGGCGATGAGGATCGCGGCAATCGCCGTGGCGACGCCCCAGACGCTCTGACCTGCCACCGGATCGTTCATGAACACATTCGCGAAATAGGGCGCGAACAGGAACGTGACGATGAGCGCATAGAACGGCTGTGCCGCCCATTCGTAGAGCACCCAGCCGAAGATGCCGAGACGGCCGACACGGCCTGCCTGCTCGCCGGGCGCTCCGGCATCGCCGTTCATGGTTCCCGTGGCTTCGCTCAAGCGAGCCTCCCCTCATTCGTGTTGGTCTCAGGTCATGCCGGATCGACTCATGTCGTGACGAGATCGCGGAGTTGGGCGGCCGCAACGGTCAGCCGCGCCAGCGTCAGCGCACCCTGCGTCGTGATCTCCTGCAGGCTGGCACGCGCCCGCTCGGCCGCGAGGCCCTTCCTCTTCAGCCAGCCCTCGAGATCGGCCTTGCCGCCATCGCCGTTGCGCATCACGTCTTCGGTGATCGCGCGCTGGGCATCCGAGAGGATAGACAGCGTCGAGTTGAGTGCCAGTCGGTCGTAATAGTCGCTGACCGGGAGCTGCTCGGCCGCCGCCCGCAGATCCGAAAGGTCGAAGTGGTCGCCGATCTCGGCATGCGTGTGTGCGACGGCGCCGAGCGGGCGGCCGGTCGCCATGGCGGCGAGTGCGGCATCGGGCGCATTGGCGAGCGCATCGAGGCTGGCGATCTCGCGGGCCGTTTCCTCGGGCACGCCGGCATTCACCGAGGTCGCCGTCTTGTCGTCGATGAGCTGGCGCTGGCGACCGCGCGCGTCCCGCAGATGCCCGCGATAGGCGACAATGCCCGGCCGATAGGTCTCGATCACCGAAGACAGTCCCGTGCCGAGCTTGACCTTCCGCAGGAACCAAGCGGTCTGCCGCCTGACCAAATCCTGCACCTCGCGATAGAGACCGAGCTGCACGACGCCCGAGACGCGGGCGTCGAGCGCATCGATCGCCGCCCACAGCCGGTCGAGCTCGTAGACGGCCTCCACCGCCGCATAGGCCGCGACGATCGAGGCGGCCGAGTGTCCGGTCTCCTCCGATAGCCTGACGATCATCGTCGAGCCGCCGCGATTGATGACGGCATTCGTCAGCACCGTGGCGATGATCTCACGGCGCAGCCTGTGCCGCTGCAGGTCCTCCGCGAACTGCTCGCGCATGGTCCTGGGGAAATAGTCGACGAGTGTCTCGCCGAAGAACGGATCGTCGGGCAGCTCGCTGCGGATCAGCGTCCGCGCCAGCTCGATCTTGGCATAGCTCAGCAGCACCGCGAGCTCTGGCCGCGTCAGCGGCTCGCCGTTGCGGGCACGCTCGGCCATCTGCGTGTCGCTCGGCAGGAACTCGATCTGCCGGTCGAGCAGGCCCGCATTCTCCAGCTCGTGCATCAGCCGCTTCTGGAAGCCGAGATCGGCGAGGCCGCGGCTCTGTCCAAGGCTGAGCGCGAGCCCCTGGCGGTAGTTGTTGACGAGGCAACCGGCCGCCACCTCGTCGGTCATCGAGACGAGGATGCGGTTGCGCTCGGCGATGTCGAGGCGGCCCGACTGCAGTGCCGGACCGAAGGCGATCTTGATGTTCACCTCCTGGTCCGACGAGTTGACGCCCGCCGAATTGTCGATGAAGTCGGTGTTGAGCCTGACGCCGCGCCGGCCGAGCTCGATGCGGCCGCGCTGCGTCACGCCGAGATTGGCGCCCTCGCCGATCACCTTCGCCTGGACATCTTCTGCGGTGACGCGGATGAGATCGTTTGCGCGGTCGCCGACCTGGTCGTCCGTCTCCGCCGCCGCCTTCACATAGGTGCCGATGCCGCCGAACCACAGCAGGTCGGTCGGCATGCGCAGGATGGCATGCATCAGCTCGGCCGGTGTCAAGCTCGCCGCCGGGACGCCGAGCACCTTCTGCATCTGCGGCGACAGCGGGATCGACTTCGCCGAGCGCGCGAAGACGCCGCCGCCCTCGGAGATCTTGGCGCGGTCGTAGTCCTGCCAGCTCGAGCGCGGCAGATCGAACAGGCGCTGGCGCTCGCCGAAGCTCACCGCCTCGTCGGGATCGGGATCGAGGAAGATATCCCGGTGGTCGAAGGCCGCCACCAGCCGGATCGCCTTCGACAGCAGCATGCCGTTGCCGAACACGTCACCCGACATGTCGCCGATGCCGGTGACATGGAAAGGCGTCGTCTGGATGTCGATGTCCATCTCGCGGAAGTGGCGTTTCACGCATTCCCAGGCGCCGCGCGCCGTGATCGCCATCTTCTTGTGGTCGTAGCCCGCCGAGCCGCCCGATGCGAAAGCATCGCCGAGCCAGAAGCCGTGGCGCGCCGACAGCGCATTGGCGGTGTCGGAGAAGCTCGCCGTGCCCTTGTCGGCGGCGACCACCAGATAGGGATCGTCGCCGTCGTGCCGCACGACGCGCTGCGGCGGCACGATCGCATCGCCGACGCGATTGTCGGTGAGATCGAGCAGCGTCGAGATGAACAGCCGGTATGCCGCGGTGCCTTCCTGCTGGATCGCATCGCGGCCGCCACCTGCCGGCAGCAGCTTCGGCAGAAATCCGCCCTTGGCACCGTTCGGCACGATGACCGTGTTCTTCACCTGCTGCGCCTTGACGAGGCCGAGCACCTCGGTGCGGAAGTCCTGCACCCGGTCGGACCAGCGGATGCCGCCGCGCGCGATCGGCGAGAAGCGCAGATGCACGCCCTCGACCCGCGGCGCATAGACCCAGATCTCGGCATAGGGCCGCGGCTCGGGCATCAGATCGACCTGCGACGAGCGTAGCTTGAAGGCGATGGCCTCCGGCGGCTGGCCGTCGCCCTGGCGCTGATAGAAATTGGTCCTGAGCGTCGCCTCGATCAGATTGAGGTAGTGCCGGATGATGCGGTCCTCGTCGAGGCTCGGCACGTTCTGCAGCTCCGCCTCGATCCGCGCCCGGATCGCCGCCGCTTCTTCCGCACGCTTTTCGGGCGTGATGTCGAGATCGGGATCGAAGCGCGCGCGGAATATTTGCATGAGGTCGCTCGCGACGCCTGGATGATGCGTCAGCGTGTCCGCCATCGAGGTCCGGCGGAACGGCAGACCGATCTGCACCATATAGGCGCCGTAGGCCCGCATCATCGCCGCCTCGCGCCAGTCCAGGCGCGCCGCCTTGATCAGGCGGTTGAACGGATCGCTCTCGGTTTCGCCCCGCCAATTGGCGAGATAGCAGGCCTCGAGCCTGAGGTCGTCCGAGCCGAGCTCGAGCGGTGCATTGTCGGTGGCCTCGAGCACCATGTCGTGCAAGCGGACATGGCGCGTGCCCTCGCCGAACTCCGGCGAGATGCGATAGGAGCGCTCGTCGATCACCTTGAAGCCGAGATTTTCGAGCACCGGCACCCGGTCGCTGAGCGGGATCGGATCGCCGAGGCGATAGATCGCGACGCGCACCCGCCGGGGATCCGGATCGGGGTCCCGGTAGAAGTCGATCGTCACGGGCCGCTCGTCGGAAAGCTGGTCGAGCCGCTCGATGTCCTCGAGCGATCGCTCGGGGCTGAATGTCTCGCGATAGCCGCCGGAGAACGCCGCACCATATTTGGCGACCGTGCCCGCGCGTTTCTCGGCCGGCAGCGCCGCATCGACCACCGCCGCGAAGCGGTCCTGCCAGGTCTGTGCGATCGCCTTGACGCCCTCCTCCAGCTCGGCGTCGGAGACCGCGGCCGGCTTGCCCTCGCCGCGTTGGATGATGAAGTGGATGCGCACCAGCGGGCCATCCGTGAAGGTCGGCTGGAAGCTGGCGAGCCGCCCGTTGAACGAGGTCTCGAGCAGCGCCGCGATCCTGAGGCGTACTTCCGTTGTGAAGCGGTCGCGCGGCGTATAGACGATCACCGAGACGAAGCGGTCGAACTCGTCGAGGCGCGAGAAGACGCGCGTCCGCGGCCTCAGCTCCAGATCGAGGATCTCCTTCGTCCAGCGCTCGAGCATGGCGACGGGGATCTGGAAGAAGTCGTCGCGCGGGAAAGTCTCCAGCACGTTGACGCAGGCCTTGCCGCTATGGCTGTCGGGCGGAAACCCCAAGCCCTTCAGCACCTGCTCGACCTTCATCCTGACGAGCGGGATGGAGCGGACGGACTCTGTGTAGGCCGCCGAGGTGAAGAGCCCGACCATGCGCAACTCGCCGACGATCTGCCCGTCGGCGCCATAGCGCTTGGCGCCGACATATTCCATGTGGCTGCGGCGATGGACCCTCGCCACGGTGTTGGACTTCGAGATGATGAGCGGCGCGGGCTGGAAATAGAAGCGCCGCATCTCCGGCGTCATGCTGATCAGCTCGCGGCTGCGCCTCAGCACGCGAATGTCGGGATTGCGCAGGATGCCGAGGCCCTTGTCGTGCTGGGTCTTGAGATCCCCCGTTTCGCGGCCGCCTTCGAGCAAGAGCTCGCGCATGCCGAGGAAGGTGAAATTGCCCTGGGCGAGCCAGTCGAGGAAAGCGAGGGATTCGTGCATCTCTTCGGCCGGAATGGGCGGTGGCGCCGCGCGATAGGACGCCATCAGCGCGCCGATCCGGTCTAGCATCGCCCGCCAGTCGTCGACCGCCTCCCGCACCTCGCCGAGCACCGCCGAGATGGTGCGCGTCACCGCCTCGGCCTGCGCGTCGGAGATGGGCTCCACATGGATCTGGATGAAGCTTTCCTGGCCATTGCGCCAGTCGCGGTCGCCAGGTCCCGTCACCGCCTCCAGCGTGCCCGTCTGGTCGCGCCGCGTCTTGAAAATGGGATGGAGGACCAGCAGCACCTGCAGATCCTGCGCCGTCACCTCGCCCATCACCGAATCGACCAGGAAGGGCATATCGTCGTTGAGGATCTCGATGATCGTCACCGGCCTTGCCCCGCCCGCCATGCGGTGGCGGATCTTGTGATCGTGCACCGGCTTGTCGTCGAGGAACAGGAAGGCGGCGGCGACGATGTCGGCGATGTCCGCCTCGCTGTAGCGCGCCAATGCCTCGCTGTCGGCATCCGCCATCAGGAGCCGTGCGAACACCTCCGCGCTGGCGTCCGGGGACTTGGGTTTTCGCGACGCGATGGTGTCGAGAATGCGCCTGATCATGCCACGCGGTCTCCCTCACTGGTCCCCGGTCGATCCGGGGCTGCCCCGCTTCGCGCGCCGGGGCGGACCTGGCGTTCGGTCGGGTGATTTGCATGCTGCCGATCCGCAAGCGGCTCGACCGGTGTCGACGGCTCCCGATGCCCGGTTGCGCGCCCGCAGCCCGGGCCATTCGTCCCGCCGCGGTCCCCGGTTTCGTCCCCTTTCTATCCCGGACAGCGCCCAGAGTCGCGGCCGACCGGCGTGGTGCCGGGGCGAGGCCCGGCGCCCCGCCGCTTTCGGCTCTGGTGCGCGGCGGAACGGCATGGGACAATCGCGGGGTGTGTTTGACGGCTGGCTGGGACTGCTTGAAGGGAGGCTCACGATTTCATGGCTTCAAGGCAATCCGACGACATCGGCGAGGTCTTCGACCACCGCCAGGCGCTGGCGTCCCTGTCGGGTGCCGAACTCGCCCGGCTGCGCGAACCCTCGGACGCCGCCGGATTGCGCCATCTCGCCCTGCATCTCGCCGCCCTCGGGCTGACCGGTGGCCTCGTCCTGGCCAGCCTGCACACATGGCTCGTCCTCCCGGCCATGGTCGCGCACGGCATCGTCCTCAGCTTCCTGTTCGCCCCCCTGCACGAGTCGATCCACGGCACCGCCTTCCGCAGCCCTGCCATCAACCTGGCGGTTGCCGAGGTCGCGGGATTTCTGCTGCTCCTGCCGCCGCGCTGGTTCCGCTACTTTCACCTGGCTCACCACCGCCACACCCAGGATCCCGAGCACGATCCCGAGCTCGCCACGCCGCGTCCGGCGACCATGGCGGCCTATCTGCGGCACCTGACCGGCTATGGCTACTGGACCGCCGAGATCCGCAAGATCATCGCCAACGGCCTCGGCCGGTCGACGGACGGCTTCGTGCCGCTGAAGGGGCGCCCCAAGGTGGTCCGCGAGGCACGGATCCATCTACTCGGCTATGCCCTGATCGCGGGCCTCTCGATCGCCATGGGCTCGACGCTCGTGCTCTGGCTGTGGGTCGTCCCGGCCTTGCTCGGCCAGCCCTTCCTCAGGGCCTACCTGCTCGCCGAGCACGCCGGCCTCCCCTTCGTCGCCGACATGCTGACCAACAGCCGGACCACCTTCACCAGCGGCCTCGTCCGCTTTCTTGCCTGGAACATGCCCTTCCACAGCGCCCATCACGCGCTGCCGACCATCCCCTTCTTCCGCCTGCCGGCGCTGACTGCCCATCTGCGCCAGAGCCTGCGCAGCACCGCCGATGGCTATGTCGACGCGCATCGCCAGATCATCGCCCGGCTCCGGCATTGAGCCCCGGCCGATGCGAATGGTCCGTGGAGAACCCGCCGGCCCGCCGCTTCGTGCTTGCCTGCAAGAAGTTACCATGGGTTAAGACAGGTATGCGTATTCTGATTCGCGTGCCCCTAATGCATCGCATCGTCGTAACCGCCGGTTTGCGCTGGCCGGTTCCGCAGCGTTGACGGCCGGGGCGCGTGCACTGACGGAGAGGGGTGTGCCGACCGGCGGCGTCCTGCGCGACACCGGGCGGACAGGGCGCGTCGGGTGCGGCAATGTTCCTTCCTTTGGCCGATCGCCACCTTGCCGGCACAGTCGCCAGTCTAAAGTGATGCAGTCGCCGCAGATCTGTCTCGGGATCGTGCGCGCGCGAAGCGGGTCGGGCGGAAAATGACGATTGAACGGGCTCTGATCGGATTTTTCGGCTCCGGCGCGGCGGCCATAGGCTTCGGCGCTCATGGCTATCCCCCGGCCGGCCGCGCCGAGATCGACGGCCCGGGCTTCATCGCGACCCTGGTCGCCCAGGGGCATGGCGCCCGCGTCCGCGACATCATGGAGTTCGTCGCCACCGATCTGCGCAACGAGATGCAGAACGGCCGCATCAAGCCCGACGTGCTGGAGCGCCACGCCCGCGGTCTTCCGCGCATCATCCTCGCTTTCCCGCTCTCCCAAGGGCAGGTCCGCTCGCTCGGCTTCGAATCCGGCATGGCGGTCGAGCTCGACGGTCCCGAGATGCCGGCCCGAACCCTCGCCGCCTCGATCGTCTCGCGCGCCCGCGACCGCTGGATGCTGTCGGATGTCGGCCTCGACGACCGCGTCTCCATCCGCCTCGTCGAGCTGCTGTTCCGCCGCATCCTTTCGGATCCCGATTTCATCACGGCGCTGAAGCCGGCCATCGCCGCCATGACCGAGGTGGACGAGCCCGAGAGCGATTTGGACCTCGGCGGCTCCCTCGATGGTGCCGCATCCTACTCCGTGCCGGTGCGCGAGCCCGTGCAGTTCCGCCCCCTGGCGCCGGTCGCCGGCGCCACCGCCGCGCCGGTCATGCGCGGTGAGGCGACGGGCGGCCTGACGGCCCCGGCCCGCTGGCTGGGCGACCACGCGACAGGCGCCAGCGATCCGCGCGAGCCCGAGGAAGAGGAAGTCGGCGAGCCGTTCGTCGGTCAGACCGAGGAGCCGGACGACGGCGACCTGTTCGCCGCCGACAATGCTCCGGCCGATGAGCCCGCGCTTGCCGCGCCCGAGGCCAACCCGACCGATGACGGTTGGGACCGCGAACTCGCCACCGACATCGGGGAGGACGCACCCGCCGATCTCTCCGCACCCGTTGGCACCGATCGGGATGGTGCTGCGGCGGCGGACCCGTCGGACAGGACCGACGGGCCTGAGCCGGAGGCCTGGTCGCAGAGCGATGAAACGCTCGGCGAAGCCGACATTCGACAGGACGGGCTCGACGCTCCCGCGGCCGCTGCGGAGCATGACGGGGTTGCCGGCGAGGGCGACCACGACGACCGCCTCGACCCAGAGGACGACGATATCCCCGTGGCGGAGCCCGCCACCGTCGGCGATTTCGACCAGCATCCCGCTCACTTCCGCGCCGCCGATGTGGATCGCGCCGAGCCGGAGGTTCTGGACAGGCTCGACCAATCCTACGCCGACGATCATCCGGCCGTTGAGCCGATCTTCGACACGGCCGAGGCATCTCCCGATGATGACCTGCTGATCGTCGAGGCACTGGTCGACGCCCATGGCGCGCCGGAGAGCCTCGAGGCCGGTGCTGGCACCGATCCTTTCGCGCACGGCATTCCCGCCGACGGCGATCTCGGCGCCGACCCCGTGCTGCCCTGGCCGGAGGATCTGTCGCTCGAAGGCACCGCCACCGAAGCGACCGACGATGTCCTCGGCGATAGTGAGACGGCGGGCGACGAGCTTGCCGGCGGCAGTGTCGACCTCCCCGATTTCGCCCGCCGCACGGCGGATGCCGAAGGCGCGCCCCATGCTGCGGTCGCCACGCTGCTCGAGGCCGTCGAGGGCCGCCGGGTTCCCGCCGAGCGCCGCCAGCGTACGCTGAAGGACTGCGCGGTCCGCTACAACGAGCTGATCGGACGCCTTCAGCGCGCCTCCGGCGGCGATCCGGTCGTGCGCCGCCTCAGGTCCGAGGCCCAGACCGCCCTGGCGGCCGGCCGTTTCGACGAAGCCGACTCGCTCCTCTCGGGCGCCGAGGCCCGCAGCATCGCCGGTCTCGATCTCGAGGAGGCGCCGCGCGCCGACCGTCTGGTGGTCGCCGAGATCCGCGCGCTGCGCGGCTGCCTCGAGCAGACCCGGCTCGACAATCTGCGCGCCGCCCGTCATTTCGAGGCTGCCGCCGACAGCCTCGGTGACGAGGATTGGCAGATCCGCTGGCAGCACACCATCCGCCAGGGCAATGCCCTTCAGGCCGAGGCCGAGGAGTTTGCCGCCGCCGACGCGCTGGCCTCGGCCATCGTCGTCTACGCCCGCGCGCTCGACATGTGCCCGTGGGAGCGCTCGCCCGAGCGCTGGGCCGTCACCCACAACCATCTCGGCAACGCGCTGCTCAGCCTCGGCGAGCGCGAGAAGAGCGTCGAGAAGCTCGACCTGGCGTTGAAATCCTATCGTCTCGCGCTCGACGTCAACACCCGCGAGGCGGTGCCCGTCGAATGGGCGCTGCTTCAGGCCAATGTCGGCACCGTGCTCTTGAAGATCGGCGAGTTTCAGCAGCGCGCCGACCGCTTCGAGACCGCCGCCGAGGCCTTCGAGTATGCGCTCGACGTGCTCGACCAGCGCACCCATCCCGGTGACTGGGCGATGACCCAGGTCAACCTGGCGACGGCATTGAGCCGCCTCAGTGCCCTCCGCGACGATGCCGAGCCCCTGAAAGGCGCCGCCGAGGCCTACGAGAAGGCCTTGAAGCGCACCCCGCGCGACGAGATGCCGGGCGAATGGGCGCGCACCCAGAACGCGCTCGGCAACGTGCTGGCCGAGCTTGGCGAGCGCACCGGCAGCCGCCAGTGGATCGAGCTCGCCGCCAAGGCCTACCGCGCCACGCTCGAGGAGTGGACCCGCGACGGCGATCCGCTGCAATGGGCGCTCGGCAGTGCCAATCTCGGCAATGCCCTGTGGGCGCTCGGCGAGATGACGCGCAATCCGGCTCTGCTCCAGGAGGCTGCCGACACCATCGTCGGTGCGCTCGACGTGTTCCGCGAGCTCCGCGCCTCCCACTACGAGCGCACTGCCCTCGACAATCTGAAAGCCCTTCGCGAGGACCTCCGTCGCATGACCGGCCACGCCGCCTACGGCTGAAGTCGGAGCCGGCGCGAGCAGGTGCACCCATCGACAAGCAGCCCGCACAACCGGGCTGCGGTTGAATTGATTGCGTCGCCCATGCTCCAACGGGTTGTTTCAGATGCCACATTGCGGTCTCTGCGGTGCGCTGATGCGCTCCGCTCCCGGCCGGTTTTGCCCCAGAGAGTAACCCATGCGACACTTGGCGCCCCCGGTTGAGAAGCTGCTGGCTACCCTCTCCGGCGGATTGGAGAAGGACAGCAGCGCCCCGTCGGCTTCGTCGGCATTCACGCGAAGGCTCAAGCGCGAGCTGGACGAAGCAGCCATCATGGCAAATCCCGACGCACCGGCGCCATTGGCGCCTCCAGAGGAAGTGCGGTCGGTGTTGCAGGCTATGTGCGGTGACGAGGTTCTGCAGTCGTGCATTCTTCGACTGACGCCGGCCTTGAGCTGGTTCTCCGCGGAGCGGTTCTACCCGGAGCCAGAGCACAGGGCATTCTCCAGGAATATCTGGGGTGCGACGATCATTGGTCAGGAAGATGCGCCATTCACGGCGAGCGATCGGTTCATCGCGCTCCTGATGCTGATCATGCCGGATACTTTATATCCGCGGCACGCGCATCGGATCGAAGAGCTCTATTTCGTGATCGCGGGCGAAGGAGAGTGGTCGCATGCGGACAATGAATGGGTCCACTTGAAAGCCGGCGGCACGTTCTTCAATCAGAGTTCCCAGCCACATGCGATCCGAACAGTCGGAAGCGCAGCATTGGCAATCGGCCTCTATCTGCCACCATTCGGGTGGGAGGGCGGCCTCGTTGGGTAGCTGAGGAGCGTCGCCGGCCGGCCACCGGCGAGCATCGCAAGGCCCCGCTACCGGTGATGGCGGGGCGGCATCAATTCAGCACGATCAGGTGGTCGGGGAGCTCGTTGTCGTCGGCGGAGCCGGGCGGGAAATGGGCCGCGAGCAGATCGCCGGCAGCCGCGATCGCCTTCAGGAAGCCTTCGACCGGCCGGCCCGCGCGGATCTCGTCGGTGAGCAGAGCGACGATCTCGGTCCAGCGCGCCTCCGCCACCGCGGCGCTGATCTCCTGGTCCGCGATGATCTCGGCATATTGCTCGGCCCGCGACACATAGATGAGGACACCCGTGCGGCCCTTGGTGGTGTGCAGGTTCTGCGCGACGAACTGCTCGACGGCCCGCCGATGCGCGGCCTTGCGCTTGACGCTGCGTGGCACCAGCAGGAAGCGCAGCGGGCGCACGAAGCCGATCACCGCCACCATCAGGAAGGCGACGAGCTGGGCCATGTAGATCATCTGCACCGGAATCCAGGTGAAGAAGATCAACGGCCAGGGCACGAGGAGCGCGATCACCGCTGCCCACAGCAGGGGCGCCCACAGATAGCCGTCGCTCTCGCTGGCGACCACGGCGACGATCTCGCCGCTGGTCCGCCGCTCGGCCTCCTTGATGGCCTGATCGACCCGCCGGGCATCGGCTTCGCTCAGCATGGGCTCCGTCCCGTCACCGTCAATCCCTCCTCGAGCCAACGGCAAGACCTGCCGCCGCACGCTGCCGTCTCATCGCCGTACCCATGTGTCGGCCATGCCGCTCACCAGCCTCCGGACGCGCCGCCGCCGCCGAAACCGCCGCCACCACCACTCCAGCCCCCGCCCCCGCCTCCACTGCTCCGGCCCCCGCCGCCGCCCCAGCCACCACCAGGCACGATGATCCAGTCGCCGCCACGGCGCTTCCTGGCCCGCGCCGAGCCGGCGCTGCGCGTGTCGCGCGCCTCCCGGTGCGATCGCCAGATGATATAGAGGACGAAGGCGAGCCAGATCAGGAAGAAGATCAGCGCCGCCGGATCGTTCTCCCCTTCCCGGCGCCCGGCGGCCCGCCGCTTCACCTCCTCGACATCGCCGAGCAGCGCGTCCTTGAGGTCGCGCACGCCCGCCTTGATGCCGCCGGGAAAGTCGCCACGCCGGAAATAGGGCAGGATGCGATTCTCGATGATCGACTTCGACAGCGCATCGGTGAGGATCGGCTCGAGCCCGCGCCCGACCTCGATCCTGACCTTGCGCTCGTTCGGCGCCACGATCAGCAGGACGCCGTTGTCCTTGTCCTTCTGGCCGATCTGCCAGAAACGGCCGAGCTTGTAGCCGAACTCCTCGATCTCATAGCCCTGCAGCGAGCCGAGCGTGACGACGACGAGCTGGTCGCTGGAGCGGGTCTCGAGCGCGGCGAGATCGGCCGTCAGCTCGGCCCGGTCTGCCCCCGACAACAGATGAGCCGTATCGACCACCCGCCCGGTCAGCGGCGGGAATTGCGGCTCGGCCATCACGGCGCCGATGGCCAGCACGAGAAAGGCTGCGAGCGTAAGGGCGACGAGGCCGACCGCACGGGCACCGTCCGGGAGGCAGGCGACGCGGCCCACCGCGCCCGGACCCTCAATCTCGCTGCAAGTGCTGCGCAAGGGCAGGTGCAAGGCGCCACTCCCCATGATCGCGGCCCATGATCGCGGCGACGCGATCCGCCCCGTTGCGGATGGTCAGTTGAACTGCACCTTCGGCGCCTTCTGCTCGTCCTCGGGGATGGAGAAGGTCGCCATCTCCTTCGCCTCCGGATAGAGCAGCGACCGCCACCAGCGGCCGGGAATGGTCTTCAGCTCGGTATTGTAGACCTGCACCGCCTGGATGTAGTCGCGCCGCGCGATGGCGATACGGTTCTCGGTGCCCTCGATCTGCGACTGGAGCTGCAGGAAGTTCTGGCTCGACTTGAGGTCGGGATAGGCCTCGACCACGGCGAGCAGCCTGGCGAGCGCGCCCGAGAGTTGCTGCTGGTTTTCCAGGAACGCCTTCATGGCCTCCGGGTTCGACACGATGTCGGCCGGAATCTGCATCTGCGTCGCCTTGGCCCGCGCCTCGACCACCTCCGTCAGCACGGTGCGCTCCTGCTGGGCATAACCCTTCACCGCATTGACGAGATTGTCGATGAGGTCGGCCCGGCGCTTGTACTGGCTGAGCACCTCGGCCCAGGCCGCCTTCGCCTGCTCCTCGAAGGTCGGGATGTTGTTGACGCCGCAGCCCGACAATGCGAGCGCCGTGACCATCACCGTCATGGCCGCAACGACCGAGCGGAGATTGAGGCGGAGGATGCCAGCACCTGCACTGCGCGACATCGGCTGCTCCTTGCACGAGACATGCGACCGGGCAGGGCGCCCGCTCTCCCTGGAACCGGGGTGTATTTGCAGTGGCCCCATTTCGCAAGCCCCGCTCGACAGGCCGCTGGAGTGTGCCCCACTGCCGGCGCGCTAGCCGGGCGGCCCGGCCGACTGTGACTCCATTGCAGCATCGCCGGGAAATCGGCAGGACCTCGCCGCCGATGCTCTGAGGAACACCCTGGAACCTGAGCTAGACTATCGCGAACGGCGAATCAGGCGGCCGAGCCTTGACGGGAGATCCACCATGCGTCCTGCCCTCTTTGCCTGGGCCATGCTCGTACTGGCGGCATTTCTCGTCGCCGGCACGCCAGCAAAGGCCGGCATCCTCGAGATCTTCGACGACGAGGTGACGCGCGAGCGCTATTGCGACATCGAGCCCTGCTGGGGCCACAACAGGCACCAGTGGCAGAGCTCGTGGTATCGCGACCGCTATCTGCGCTACCACACCGTCAAGGAGCCGGCTCAGTACGAATGGCGGGTGAAGCGCGTGATGGTCGCGCCGCCGCTGGTGGTCCTGAAGGAGCGTCCCGGCACCTATGACTGGATCGGCGGCCGCCACGTCCTCGTCGCGACCGACAAGGAGACGGTGACCCTCGAGGGGCCGGAATACGAGGATCTGGAGACGCCGGTGCTCGTCCGTCCGGCAAGGTACAAGGTCTATCGCGACCGGCCTTACCGCGCCTACTATCACCGCCGCATCGCGGTGCCCGAGTACGAATGCAGCTTCGGCGCCCGCGCCGGTCACTGCTGAGGCGGGCGGCGGGACGCGCCAGCTCGACTTGCAGACCCGGATCTGCACTGAAGTCGCAGGCCTGTTCCGGGGCGCCGCGATAGCGTGCTGAATGCCAATCCGGCGGCACCAAGAGCCGGAACCGGCTTGGCGACGGTCCGGGAAGCCCGAGGCGGGTCGAAATCCCCTGGACCCGTCACCCTTCTCGATATCGACAGCGCCTGCCTTGACCGCAAGCGGCCTTGCCCCCGCCCGCGCCTCTCGCCGAGGCCCGCGTTAATAGACGCGCGCTTTCGGCTCGATATAGCTGACCTCGTTCGACATCGTGTAGGTGTGCACCGGCCGGTAGCCGAGCCGGACCGACTGCCGCGCGTCGTCCGCCCAGGCGAGCGTGTGCTTCATCCATTCGGCGTCGTCGCGGTTGGGGAAGTCCTCCCGCGCATGCGCGCCGCGGCTCTCCTGGCGGTTGACCGCGCCCGTCACCGTGACCGCCGCCTGCGCGATCAGATTGTCGTATTCGAGCGTCTCGACGAGGTCGGAATTCCAGACCAGCGACCGGTCGGTGACGCCGATATCGGCCGTACCACCCCAGATCCGCGTGATCTCCTTGACGCCGTTCGCCAGCGTCTCGCCGGTGCGGAACACCGCGGCGTCGGCCTGCATGGTCCGCTGCATCTCGAGACGGAGCTCCGCCGTCGGTGTGCTCCCGCTCGCATTGCGGAAGCGGTCGAGCCGCGACAGCGCCAATTCGCCCGCATCCTTGGGCAGCGCCGGCAGCGGTGCCCCCGCTTTCACGGTCTCGGCGGCCCTGAGGCCCGCCGCCCGTCCGAACACGACGAGGTCGATCAGCGAGTTCGAGCCGAGCCGGTTGGCGCCGTGCACCGACACGCAGGCCGCCTCGCCGATCGCCATCAGCCCTGGCACCGTGCGGTCCGGATCGCCGGGATCGCCGGCCATGACCTCGCCCCAGTAGTTGGTCGGTATGCCGCCCATATTGTAGTGGACCGTCGGCAGCACCGGGATCGGCTGTCGCGTCACGTCGACACCGGCGAAGATCCGCGCCGACTCGGTGATGCCGGGCAGTCGCTCGTGGATGATCTTCGGATCGAGATGGTCGAGATGCAGGAAGATGTGGTCGCGGTTCTTGCCGACGCCACGCTCCCTCGCGGATCTCGACGGTCATCGAGCGCGAGACGACATCGCGCGAGGCGAGATCCTTGGCGTGCGGCGCATAGCGCTCCATGAAGCGTTCGCCATTGGCATTGGTGAGATAGCCGCCCTCGCCGCGCACACCCTCGGTGATGAGCACGCCGGCGCCATAGATGCCCGTCGGGTGGAACTGCACGAACTCCATGTCCTGGAGCGGCAGCCCGGCTCTCAGCACCATGGCATTGCCGTCGCCCGTGCAGGTATGCGCCGAGGTGCACGAGAAATAGGCCCGGCCGTAGCCGCCGGTGGCGATGATCGTGGTATGGGCGCGGAAACGGTGCAGCGTGCCGTCGTCGAGCTTCAGCGCGATGACGCCACGGCAGGCGCCCTTGTCGTCCATGATGAGGTCGATGGCGAAATACTCGACGAAGAACTCCGCCGAATAGCGCAGCGACTGGCCATAAAGGGTGTGCAGCATGGCATGGCCGGTCCGGTCGGCGGCCGCGCATGTGCGCTGGGCGGGCGGACCCTCGCCATACTGGGTCGTCATGCCGCCGAACGGGCGCTGGTAGATGCGCCCGTCGTCGGTCCGGCTGAACGGCACACCGAAATGCTCCAGCTCGTAGACCGCCTGCGGAGCATGCCGGCACAGATATTCGATCGCGTCCTGGTCGCCGAGCCAGTCCGACCCCTTCACGGTGTCGTACATGTGCCAGCGCCAGTCGTCGGGTCCCATATTGCCGAGGGCGGCGGCAACGCCTCCCTGGGCCGCCACCGTATGCGAGCGCGTCGGGAACACTTTGGTGACGCAGGCCGTTCTGAGGCCAGCCTGGCTTGCCCCGAGCGTCGCCCTGAGGCCCGCACCACCGGCGCCGATGACCACCACGTCGAAGTCGTGGTCGTGAAGCTGATAGGCCCGGCCGTTGACGGCGGGAGAGGCGGATGTCGAGGTCTTTTCGGCTGCCATGATCTCAAAGCCCGAGGCTGAGCCTGGCGAGCGCCCACAGGCTCGCCACGACGATGAATGCGAAGAACGCCCAGTTGAGCAGCGAGAGCAGGGTCTGGAGCCCGCCGCGGAAATAATCGATGATGATCTCGTGCATGCCGATACGCATATGCGCGGCGCCGGCGATCACCAGCAGGCCCATCAGCAGCGCGACCGGAATATGGCCGAGCGCCGTCGCGGCCGTCTGCTGGTCCTCGCCCGTCAGCACCGCCACCATGGCGACGAGCAGGATGGTCAGGGGAATGAGGATGACGGCGGTCATGCGCTGCAGGCGGAAGTGACGGGCGCCCTCGCGGCTCACCGGCCGTTGACGGCCATGCGCCTTGGTCTCGGCCATGTCAGAATGCTCCCTTGTACCAGTAGGCGCCGATCCAGATGGCGGCGGTCAGCACCACCGAGAGGATCGCCGAGATCCAGCACAGCCGGTCGGCCGACTTGATGTCGAGCTGGGCGCCGGTGTCCCAGATGAGATGCCGGACGCCGCCGAGCATATGATTGACGAGCGCCCAGGTGAAGCCGAGAAGGACCAGCCTGCCGAGCCACGAACCGGTGATGCCACTGACATAGTTGTAATAATCCGGACCCGATGCCACGGCGACGAGCCACCAGGCGAGCAGCAGCGACCCGAGCGTCAGCGCCATTCCGGTGATACGGTGCAGGATCGACATCACCATGTTGATCCTGCGGCGATAGATCTGCAGATGCGGCGACAGTGGTCGCTCGATCATGCGCGAGGCATCGGCCATCGATCGGGTCCTCCGGGGACTTTCAGCCCCCCTTGCGGTCGGAAACAGGTTTGAGCTTCTATCCCGCCGGAACGGGGTCAGCAATGGGCCGAACGGCGCATCCGACCGGCCCGCCGTCCACGCGATGGCCAGCATCCGGGAGCACGCCATGGCCGAGAAGCCCAACGTCACGATCGGTCGCGAGGAGATCGCCCGCTACAAGCGCCACCTCGTTCTGCACGATGTCGGGGGGCCTGGCCAGCAGCGCCTGAAGGCCGCCTCTGTCCTCGTCGTCGGCGCCGGTGGGCTCGGCTCGCCTGTCGTCATGTATCTGGCGGCGGCTGGCGTCGGGCGCATCGGCATCATCGACTTCGACCGCGTCTCCCTCGACAATCTGCAGCGTCAGGTAATCCACCGCACCGAGGATGTCGGCCGCCCGAAGGTCGAAAGCGCCGCCGACGCCGTTGCCCGCATCAACCCCCATGTCGCGGTCGAGGCGATCGACGACCGCCTCGATGCCGACAATGCCCTCTCGATCGTCTCGCGCTTCGACATCGTCGCCGACGGCTCCGATAATTTCGCCACCCGCTATCTCGTCAACGACGCCTGTTTCTTCGCGAAGCGGCCCCTGGTTTTCGCCGCGCTCGGGCCGTTCGACGGCTATCTCTCCACCTTCAAGTCCTATGAGAGGGATGGCGACGGGCTGCCGCTGCCCTCCTATCGCTGCATCTTCCCCGAGGCGCCGCCGCCCGGAACGGTGCCAAATTGCGCCGAAGTCGGCATTCTGGGCGCCATCGCCGGGGTGATCGGGACGTTGCAGGCGACCGAGGTGCTGAAGGAGCTTCTGGGGATCGGAGAGAGCCTCGCCGGGCGCCTTCTCGTCTATGACGCGCGGGCGGCGAGCTTCGACATGCTGCGGATCGGCTACGATCCCGACAATCCCCTGACCGGCCGCGATCCGACCATTCGCGACCTCTCTGTCCATGCGCGGGGCGACACCACCTGCGCTCCGAACGGGGCTGGCCCGGGCGGCGAGTGATACCAGCGAGCGAAAGTCCTGACTTTCGGGCATGGGCCGGCTGCAGCGGCTGGCCCATTCGGGCCGGACAGGATGCGGTGTCACCGCCAGGCGCGGGCGGCTCGTCCAATGTCGACGGTATCGGCCGATCGCCGACAGAGCTTCGCCGGCCCGCTACCAGATCATGAGAGTTATAGTATCCCCGCCAAGCGCCGCGACGACCCAGGCGAGCCAGCTTTCCGCTGGTAGCGGAACCCCGCTGGCGTCCCGAAAGCTTGCCGCCGCACTTGACGGCGTCCCACGGCGCCCCTCGCCGGCTGCCGGATTTGATTGAACCATCATTCAGTTGCATTCGCTGGTTTCAAGCACTTCCGAAGAAGCTGTTATCTTCATCTGTAGGCCGAGCGTTAATCGCGTCACGAACACTTTACAAAATCCGGCTTGCATTGTGGTCCCGAATGCTTCATATGAGTGGGCCTACGGGCGGCCTATCGGACCCGGCGGAGACAGGTATCCGCGTTCGCAGACTATTGAGAGCATCCCGCAGTTGATTACGCATCAGGCGCCCAGCGGCGGCGCAACGCTCGATAGCCAGAAGCAGCACGCGGCGAACTCAACTTCCCCGAAATCTGGATGACTGCCTTGTGCGCCCCGGCCCTTAGGGAACCGGGGCTTTCGTTGTTGTTGATATGGGGAAGGAGCTAGGAATCCCATGCGGCAGACCGGAACGGTCAAGTTCTTCAATACCACCAAGGGCTACGGCTTTATCACGCCCGATGGCGCGTCGAAGGACGTGTTCGTCCACATCACCGCCGTCGAGCGGTCGGGCATCACCAACCTCGCCGAGGGGATGCGCGTCTCCTTCGAGACGCAGCCCGATCCGCGCGGCAAGGGCGACAAGGCTGTCAATCTCCAGCCGGCCTGACCTTCGGCGCGGCGACGGCAGATGCTGATCGCCACCGAATGATGCGTAGGAACGAGAACCCGAGGAGACCCGCCCCCGTCGACCAACCGGGGCGGGGCTTCTCGGGTTCTGACGTCGAGACACCCGGGACGGTGGGGATCGCGGCGCCGACCTTCCGGCTCGCGGGCCTGCCGCGCGGCACTATCGACGCTCGTGGCCGGGCCTCGCCATTGCGGCCGGCACGGCATTCTGCGGCTCTGGTCACCGGGCACGGTTGGCCCGGTGACCGCAATCCCGGCGCCGGCCGGGCCGGAAAGCGGCGCCCGTCCGCCAACCGCCACCACCCGGACCATGCGGGCGAGCATCGCCCCGCGAACATGGCCGCATCGAGTATGCCCGCATGCGGCAGAGCTTCGGGCGCGGGCCGCCATCCTGATCGAGAGGGCATCGGCGCCGCCCCACCCGACCCAGCGGACACCACATGAACGAGACCGCGCCGCTGATCGCGGCCCTGCGCCAGCTCCATAGCCGCCAGATCGATCTGTCGCTCGATCGGCTTCCCCGTCTTCTGGCCGCCCTCGGTCACCCCGAGCAGCATCTCCCCCCGACGATCCATGTCGCCGGCACCAACGGCAAGGGCTCGGTCGTCGCCCTGCTGAAGGCGATGCTCGAGGCCGGCGGCACGCGCGTCGCCGCCTATACCTCTCCCCCGCTGCTCGACCTCGGCGATGCCATCACCGTGCCCGTGGTCTCACCCCAGCCGAGCCCGGCCGCGAGTGCTCCCGTGTCCGCGACCGAGCTCGCCGCCTGCCTCCGCCAGGTGCTCGAGGCCAATGCCGGCGCACCGCTCACCTCCTTCGAGGGCGAGACGGCGGCCGCCTTCCTCGCCATCTCCCGCTCGGGGGCCGAGGCCGCGATCATCGAGGCGGGCATGGGCGGCCTCGACGACGCCACCAATCTCATCGCTCCGCCCGCCGCCGCGATCATCACGCCGATCGGTCTCGACCATCTCGAGTTCCTGGGCCCGACACTCGCCGACATCGCCCGGCACAAGGCCGGCATCATCAAGGATGGCGTGCCGGTCTTCTCCGCCCGTCAGGACGAGGAGGCGGAAGCCACCATCGAGACGGCGGCCCGCATCCGCCGTGCACCGCTGGCCCGTGCCGGCCGCGATTTCGACGCCTTCGAGCAGCACGGCCGCATGGTCTATCTGGAGCATGCCGAGGATGTCGGCGGCCGTCTCCTCGACCTGCCGCTGCCGGCCCTGCGCGGCCGTCATCAGATCGACAATGCCGCCCTCGCCATCGCCGCGCTCTCGGCGCTCGGTCCGCGCGCACCCGACGAGAAGGCGATCGCGGCGGGCCTCCAATCCGTGGCGCTGCCCGCCCGGCTCGACCGGCTTGGTCCGCGCGGCCTCGCCCGCGCCCTGCGTGCCGGCTCGGAGATCTGGATCGATGGCGGCCACAATCATGCCGCCGCGACCCGCATCGCCCACTACATGGCCGAGCTCGAGGAGCGCTCGACCAAGCCCCTCGCCATCGTCCTCGGCATGCTGCGCACCAAGGATCCGGCCGCCTTCCTCGAGCCCTTCCACGACCTTGCCGCCCTCGTCGTGGCGGTTCCGGTCGGCGATGTCTCGCGTGCCTATGCGCGTGCCTTCGAGCCGCGCCATCTCGCCGACATCGCCCGTGCCGCCGGCTTCGAGAGCGAGAGCGCGGCCGGTGTCGAGCAGGCGCTCCAGATCGCCCGGCGGCTGTCCGGCGGCCCGGTCCGTGTGCTCGTCTGCGGCTCGTTCCATCTGGCCGGCGAGGTCATCGCCGCCGACCGCGCCGCCCGGGCGTGACGATCTTGCGGAGCCCCGGACCGGTCGTCTGACGCGGCCGCGATCGCCAGAAACGGCGAAGGCCCCGGCGCGTTGCCGGGGCCTTCACACGAAATTCTGCCGTGAGGCGGCGCCGCTGCAAGGGCGGCTCAGGCGGCCTCGATCGTCCGCTTGATCCAGTCGGACAGGCGGCCTTTCGGCAGCGCGCCCTGTTGGGTGGCGACGACCTTGCCCTGATTGAAGATCATCAGCGTCGGGATGGCGCGGATGCCGAACTGGCTGGAGAGGCCAGGATTGTGATCGACATTGACCTTGGCGATCTTGACCTTGCCGGCCATCTCCTCAGCGATCTCCTCGAGCGCCGGGCCGATCGCCTTGCACGGTCCGCACCATTCGGCCCAGAAGTCGACCACGACGGGGCCGGACGCGTTCTTGACCTCCGACTCGAAGTTCTTGTCTGTCACTGCAGAGGTGGGCATTTCGGATCGTCTCCTGTCTGTGCCCCGGTTCCGGTCGCCTACGCGTTTGGCCTGGAACAAGAACACGTCTCGAAAGGCTCGGTGCCCGCGCCGACGCTTGCGGCCCGGACAACACCCTCCCGCCTGTCCGTCATGATCAGCGGCGAGAACGGCGCGAGGATCGTACAGAAACAAGGCGGGAAGCGGATTGAGGCCGCAAGGCTGCGAATCATGCCCGAGCCTGGCTCGCACGATAGGTAGGTACCCCCCGGTGGGGCGTCAAGACCAGGCCTTGCCCGCCATGAGCTCGTCGCCTGCGCTCTCGAGAACGTGATCCTCGATCGGCATCAGCCGTGCCCCGTCGGTCCACAGGAGGGCCGCCCGGATCCGTCTCTCTGGATAGATCCGTGCCACCGCCAGCCGATAGGCCGCGAGCTGGAGGATGTAGGCCCGCGCCACATCGGCGGCCTCGAGCGGCGGCGGCCGGTTGGTCTTGAAGTCGACGATCATCACCTCGTCCTCGCGGACCAGCATCCGGTCGATCTGACCGGCGATCCTGAGCGGCGCACCGCCCGGGATCGGGATCTCGGCGGCGATCGGCACCTCGGCGGCGGAGCCGGGCCCGAACAGCGCACCGAACTCGGCATGGTCGAGAACGGCGAGCGTCTCGCGAACGATCTCCATCCGGCCGCGACGCTTGAGATCGGGGGCGGTCGCCTCCAGATAGCGCTCGCCCGCCGCCTCCCGGTCGCCCCGCGCGACCTGCGGCAGATGCTGAAGCAGGGCATGGGTGAGGATGCCACGCATGAACCGGTTGCCGCCGACGAGCTGCCGGGGCGGCAGGATGGTCGGCTCGGCCGGGCTCTGCAGGCCCGATTCACCCTCCGACTCGAGCGGCGCGAGCCGCGACGGCGCCAGCGGGATGGCGCGGACCGCCTCGGCCGGTGCCGGCCGCAACGCCCAGTCCGGCAGCGGCACGACCTCGCCGAGCTCACGTCCCTCGCGACCGACCGGATCGTGCGGCCCTTCATGCTCTTTGACGAGGCGTCTGACGGGGCCACCGTCGGCATGGGCCGCTGTCTGCAGCCGTCCGCCGAGCGCCCCATCGATCAGCGCGTACCAGGAGCCGTCGTCGGGCTTCTCGCCGCGATGGAAGCCCGCGACGTAGAGCCGGTCGCGCGCCCGCGTCATCGCCACATAGAGCAGCCGGTGATATTCGCGTCGCTCCTCGTCCTGGAGCGCCGTCCGCCGCCCCCCGATCGCCGCCAGCCGGTCGGCGCCCTTCAGCGCCCACAAGACGAGTGGCGGCCGCGTTGCCAGGGGATCGCCCGGCCGTCCCGATCCGGCGATCCGTTCACCGGCCTCGCCGTCGGCTGTGTCCGCGACCGTCATCACCGGACCGCCCGGCCGCGGTCCGCGCGTCGAGCAGGTGTCGGCGAGGAAGACGATCGGTGCCTCCAGGCCCTTGGCGCCATGCACCGTCATGACCCGCACCTCGTCGCGGCCCTGGTCCATGTCGCGGCGGATCTCCGGCGAGGCTCCGCCGAGGAAGTCGAGAAAGCCCTGCAGCGAGGGCGGTGCCTCGTCGTCGTAGCGGATGGCGAGGTTGAGGAGCTCGTCGATTGCATCTCCCGCCTCCGGTCCGAGCCGGCCGAGCATGGCTGCCCGCCTGCCCTCCCGCTCGAGGATGGTGGCAAGGAACTCGTAGGGCGGCAGGTAGTCGGCCTTGGAGCGCCAGCGCTTCAGCGTGTCGGCGGCGGCGGCGTAGCGCTGCGAAGCTTCGGCGCGCTTGAGGAGCGCCTGCCACAGCGTGCCGCCGCGCTTGTGGCCGATCGCGAACAGATCCTCGTCGTCGAGCCCGATCAGCGGGCTCTTCAGCACCGTGGCGAGCGCGAGATCGTCCTCCGGCAGGAGCAGGAAGTCGCCGAGCGCCATCAGATCCTCGACGCCGATCTGCTCGGTCACCTTGATGCGGTCGGCGCCGGCGACCGGGATGCCGCGCGCCTTCAGCGCCTTGATGATGGCCGGTGCCGCCGGACGCCGCCGCCGGACGAGGATCAGCACGTCGCCGGGCCCGATCCTCCGGTTCTCGGATTTGAGGATCTCGCCCCGGTCGAGCCAGCCGCGCACCGTCTCGGCGATGCGTGCCGCCATGCGGTCGAGCGGCTGGCCGCCTTTGCGGTCCTCGTAGGGCGACCATGGCTCGGCCGGCTCGGCCTTCTCCGCCCGCTCCGGCGGCCAGAGCTCGACGAGCCCGCCCTGCCGCGCCCGGCTCGCCCGGTGCACCACCGGCGCGTCGACCGAAAGCCCGGGGACCGCCACACGGTCGGCGAATACCAGGTCGACGGCCTCCAGCACCGGCGAGACCGTACGGAACGACTGCACCAGCGGCACCCGGTGGAACGGCTGCGACGCGCTTCGCGCCATCTGTTCGAAGACGCGGCCCTTCTCCGCGAACAGCTCCGGCACCGCGCCCTGGAAGCCGAAGATCGACTGCTTCTCGTCGCCGACCGCGAAGATGGTGCGGATCGCCTCGCGTGCCGACGATCCGGAGAAGAATTCGTCGGTGATCGAGGCCACCACCTGCCACTGCAGCGCGCTCGTGTCCTGCGCCTCGTCGACCAGGATATGGTCGAGGCCATTGTCGAGCTTGTAGAGCACCCATTGCGCATCGAGCGAGTTGGCGACGAGTGCCGCCGTGCGCTGGATCAGGTCCTCGTAGTCGAGCCGCGCCTCGGCCCGCTTCGCCCGCTCGTAGTGGTCGATGACGGCGTCCGCGATGCGCACCAGCGCGAGGCTGGCTTCGGCGACCTCGACGGCGAGCCGCTCGGCGCTGAGCGCCGTGAACCGGTCTGCGAGCCGCGTCAGCAGCTCGGCGAGATCCGGCTGCGGATCGCTCACGGACTTGGTGACGAGCTTCTTCCGCGGCTCGCCCGCGGCCGTCATGAAGAAATCGGCGAGCACCTCCAGGCGAAGCCGGACATCCTCGCCGGCCGAGACGATCGGCCTGAGGCGCTCGGCGGCCTTGAGGTCGTTGGCCGTCCCCCCCGACAGCGCCGCCAGTGTCCGCGCGGTCAGCGCATCGGGCATGAGCCCCGCCATCTCCGCGACGATCGCCTCGGCCGTCCGGCCGGCCCGGGCGCCGGTCAGTACCCTCAGTCGCTCGTCGATCGCCGCGAAGGGGTCTTCCCGGTCGGCATGGGCGACGAGCAGCCGGCGGATGTCGGCGCGCAGCGCCACGGCCCGGTCGGCGACCGTGTCGAACCATTCCGCCCCGGCGAGCCGGGAGATCGTCTGCAGCGCGGTCCCGAGCGGCCCCGGTGCCGAGCCGGCCCTGTCCCTCCCGCTTGCAGCCGCCAGCACGTCGAGCACCGAGCGCTGGATGAGCGCATGCTGGCTCTCAGAGTCGAGGATGGTGAAATTGGGCGGAATGCCTGCCTCGAGCGGGAAGCGCTGCAGCACCCGCTCGCAGAAGGAATGAATGGTCTGCACCTTGAGGCCGCCCGGCGTCTCGAGCGCCCGGGCGAACAGCGGCCGCGCCGCCTCTGCCTCTTCGTCGCTGGCCGGCCGGCCGAGCACTTTCTCCAGCTCGCTCTTGAGCGTCGGCTCGTCGGCGGTCGCCCAGCTCGCCAGCCGCTGGAACAGCCGTCCCGACATCTCCGCCGCCGCCGCCTTGGTGTAGGTGAGGCAGAGGATGCGGTCGGGCGCCGTGCCCGCCAGCAAGAGCCGCAGCACGCGCAGAACCAGCACATAGGTCTTGCCCGTACCCGCGTTGGCGCTGACCCAGGCCGACGCCTCGGGGTCGGCGGCGAGCGCCTGGGCCTTGCGCGTGTCGGCGATGTCCGTTTCCGGCGCGATGGACCGGGCCTCAGTCATCCTCACCCTCCGCGTCGGTCCATTCCTTGAAGCGGGCGAGATGGGCATAGGCGTCGAAGGCATGGCGCCGGGCATAGTCGGGCCGCCGCAGCGCCCGGTAGGGCGTGTTCGGGTCGTCGAACCGCCCGATCAGCCGCTCGACGCCCGCGAGCGTCTCGGCGGCGAGCCGGGCCGGATCGTCGATCTTCACCATCCGCTCCTCGCCCGGCGGATCGCCACCACCCGCCCGGATGTAGCGAAGCCCGGCGACCGGCGCGGCCGCCAGCCCCTCGAACCCGCCGGCGATCGCGATCGCCGCCTCGAGCGCGAGCTGCGGCGAGACACCCGCGAGCACCTGCCGGTCGCTCGGCACCGTCTGCGACTTGTAGTCGGTGACGATGAGTGCGCCCGATTCGAGCCGGTCGATGCGATCTGCCCGCGCGGTCAGCTTGAAGGGGCCGGCCGGTGCGACGAAACCGAGGCTGCCGGCGATCTCGGGCAGCACCGCGACGACGTCCTTGCGGCGTGCCGCCTCGCTCGCGGCGAACCATTCCGCGAACCGTCGGAAGCGCGGGCGCCAGAAGGCGGCGATGCGCGGATGCGCCGCAAACGCCGCCAGCACCTCGAGCGCGTGCGCCTCGATGAGATCGGCCGCGTCGGCAGGCAGGTCGGCCGGATGATCCTCGGTGAATCGGCCGAGCGCGGCGTGCAGCATGGTGCCGCGCAAGGCGAGGCTCGGCTCCTCGCCGAGGCCGGGAAGCGGCTCGAGCTTCAGGATGTCGCGCGCGAAGATCTCGTAGGGATTGGCGGCGAAACTCTCGATGCGGGTGACGCTGAGCTTGCGCGGCCGCGCCGCGAGCGGCGGTCGCGGCTCGGGCTGGCGGATCGGTGGGATCGCCGCTGCGCTCTCGCGGTTGCGCGCCCAGCCGAGCCAGGGCTCCTGCGCCGGTGGCGAGACGAGATCCTCGAGCCCGAGCCCCGACAGCAGCGCCTCGATCCTCAGCAGCCAGCGCGAGGCCACCTTCGGCACGCCGTCGATCTTGGCCGCGCGCGTCATGTAGACCCGCGGCGCGGCGGCGAGCTGGGCGAAGTCGTGGGCCGAATCCCCGATGCGTGCCTCCGGGCTCGGCAGGCCGAGACTGTGCAGCATCGGCCGGTTGAGCCAGGGATCCGGCTCGGCGATCTCCGGCCAGACCCCGTCATTGAGGCCGCCGAGCACGACGATGTCCGGCCGTTGCAGTCGCGCCTCGAACGGCCCCCAGATCGACAGCCGCGGATGCACCGGCACGCGCGCCCGGATCGCCTCGCCCATGACGAGCGCCCGATAGAGCTCGGGATAGTCGGAGAGGGTGATCGCCAGTTGCGGCAGGCTCTCGTCCATGAAGCCGGCAAGGAGCAGCGAGGCCGCCTCGCCCGCCTCCTCCGCATAGAGCGCCGTGGCCGATCCGTTCTCGTCGCTCGCCAGCGCTTCGGCGGTGAGCGCATGGGCGGCGGCGGCCTCCGCGAGCGTGATCAGGTCGCGGCCTGCCAGCGCATCGAGCGGCTGGAAGGCCTCGGTCAGCCGCCGATAGAGGTCGCCTGCCGCCGTGATCTGGTCGTCGTGCAGCCGCCGGATTGCCAACGGCTGGTGGCCCTCCTCGCTCTCGCGTGCGAGGACACCGCGCCCGACCGCCTCGCCGACGCTGACCAACCCCTCGCCGAGATAGGGCTGGCGGAAGGCGATGAGCTCGAGCGCCCGCGCGCCCCGCCTCACCTCGGCGACCGGCAGGCCGAGCCGCGTCATCGGGTGCTTGAGCAACGCCATCAGCTCGGCCGGCTGGAAGCGGCTCTGGACCGTCTGGGCGATGAGGTCGAGGAAGGTGCCGGGGACGGTCTTGGCGAACGGTCGGCCGGCCGAATCGTCGACGCGGATGTTCCAGCTCTCCAGCCGCGTGGCGACGCGCCGGGCGAGAATGCGGTCGGGCGTGACGAGCGCCGCGGTTCGGCCCGGCTCCTCGGCCGCCCGGCGCAGCAGCAGCGCCACCGTCTCGGCCTCTTCCTCCGCCGAGGCGGCCTCGATCACGCTGATGCCAGTGAGCGCGCGGCCGACCCGAGTGACCGGCTTCTGCGCGGCGATGTCGCGCCATCGGCCGGTGGTCTCGGGCGGCCGCATCGCCTCGCCGATCAGCCAGGACCTGTCGGCTGCCGTCTCGCTCGCGGGCTTCGACCCCGGCAGCACCCGGACATCCTCGCGCCGGCAGCCGAGCGCCGTCAGGAGCGAGGCGAGCCGGAACTGGGGATGCGAAGGATTGTCCGGCGCGACGGCGGACCAGGCATCCTCGGCGAGCTCGAGATCGAGCCCCGGTAGCACCACGGCGCCGCGCGGATGCGCGGCCACCACCCGCATCAGCCGGGCTGTCGCCGGCACAGAGCCGGTCACGCCGGCGATGATGATGGCGGCCGGATCGGCCCCCTGCGCCTCCTCGGCGATCCGCTCGGCCTCGGCATCGAGCAACAGCCGCCGGCGCACGGCCGGCGAGGCGAGCCGCCGCGAGGCGAGATAGCCCGGCCATGCCTCGGTGATGATCTTCAGGAAATCGAGCGTGCGCTGCCAGTGGCCCGACAGCGCTTCGGGCACCAGCCGCTCGAGGTCGGCGAAGTCGGCCTCCTCGGTCTCGACGAGATCCATGAGGCGGGCGAGCTCGTTGGCGAGCCTGGCAGCGGCGGCCGGCGAGCTCGGCTGGGCGGCGGCGGGTGGTCCGGCCGTCGCCTCGGCCGTCATCGCCTCGCGCTCGGCGGCCTCCTTCAGCCTGTCCCACTGGCGGATGAAGGCGGTCAGCACCAGCCGCCGCTCGAGCGGCGCGATCGCCGCCGCGCCCGCGCTCGCCGGTGGCGGCGCCTCGAGCGAGGCGAGGATGAGATTGGCCTCCTCGTCGCCCTCGCCGATCGGCCGGATCTGCGGTAGCAGCAGCGCCCGGCCGCCCGAGGCCCTGAGGAAGGCGTCCTGCGCCGCGCGCACGGCGCGCCGCGTCGGCAGCAGCAAGCGATAGCGCGGACGCTCGAGCCGGTCCGGCGGCGTGCCGCCGGCGGCGGGGAGATCGCCTTTCAGGATCGCCTCGGCCAGCCGGTCGAGGAATGAGGATCCGGGCGGCACCGTGAACAGGCGTCCGGCGCCCGCCGCCGGCGAGCCGGATCCGCCATTCGCATCCCTCTCAGGCGTGGAGCGCCCCAACCCCGATCGTCCTTTCCGCCTCCGCCAGCGATTGCGGATCGCCGACATGCATCCAGATGCCTTCCTGCTGCATCCCGTGCAGCCGGCCCTCGGCCATGGCACGATCCCATAGCACGTTGAGCGAGAAAGCACCCTCGGGGCTGTGGAGGAACAGGCGGGGCGTGGCGATCGAGACGCCGGAGAAGATGAAGGGCGCCACCTGGCGCTCCTTGCGGCGCCTGAGGATGCCGTCGGGCGTCATCTCGAAATCGCCCATGCCGGAATAGCCGACCGAGTTGGTGGCGGTCGCCAGCAGCATCAGGCTGTCCATCCGCTCTGGATTCCAGATTTCGGCCATGCGGCGCAGATTGGCACCGAGCCCGCCGATCGAGACGGCGTCCGAATTGTGGATGTAGAAGGGCCCCTTGCCGATCAGCGGCAGCGCCCGCTTCACCCCGCCGCCGGTATCGAGCAGCCCCTCGCGCTCGTCGGAGATGACGATCCGCGGCGACTTGCGCGCCTTGAGATGCTCGATGAGCTGGTCGGCCCGATAGTGCACGTTGACGACGGCGAGCTCGACACCGGCCCCGGCCAGCCGGTCGAGCACATGATCGATCAGCGGCTTGCCGGCGAGCGGCACCAGCGGCTTCGGCAATTGGTTGGTGAGGGGCCGCATACGGGTGCCGAGTCCGGCCCCGAGGATCATCGCCGTCTTGACGGGAAATGACATGATTAAGCGGCTCCTTGTGCCTGGGGCAGCCGGGACGGCCCATTGCCCATGCGCCGTGGGTCAGGATCCTATCGTGGATCGGTTCGGCAAGTCTGAGGCCGCTCTTTTTCCACCACTGTCAATCGGTTGTCACCGACTTATGCATCGCGGGGCACGGCGGCGGTGGCGCCATGTGCCTCCTCGCTCGCGCCTTGCCTATGGGGCCAACGGCCGCATGCGCAACTCCTGGGGGAGCGCGCTGTCGTACCACGCGGCGAGCGCGGCGAGCTGCGGGTGTGCGAGGTTGCGTTCGAGGTAGGTCCACAGCCGCGGGATGTGTCTCAGATAGCCGCGCTTGCCGTCGCGCCGGGCGAGCCGCGCGAAGATGCCGATGATCTTGGTGCTGCGCTGGGCGCCGAGAATGGCATGAGCGGCTCTCAGCTCCGCCTCATCGAAGGCCGGATCGGCTGCCCGCGCGCCCGCGCAATAGTGGTTCATGAGCTCGGCCTCGATCTCCGCTGGCACGTCGAGCCGCGCATCCTGCGTCAGTGAGACGAGATCATAGGCCGGGTGCCCGCGCATGGCGTCCTGGAAGTCGATGATGCCGACGCGGCCGAGCCCCTCGCGTCCGGGCAGGTCGATGAGGTTCGGCGAGTGGAAATCGCGCAGCACCCAGTGCCGGTCGGACCGCGCCATTAGCGCGAGCAGCGGTTGCCAGTGGGCGAGGAAGTCCGCCCTCGCCCTCTCATCGAGCGGCCGGCCGGTCGCCGCCGGCACGTACCAGTCGGTGAGCAGCTCGATCTCGATCTGCAGCGCCCCGGCATCGTAGGCCGGAACGTGGTGGACGTCGCCGCCCGGCAGCGGCAGCCGCTCGGCGAGCGGATGCCGGCGCAATGCGACGAGCACGTCGGTCGCCGCCCGCCACAGCGGCAGCATCGGCTCGCCGGCCACGACGAGGGCGCCATACACGCGGTCGCCGAGATCCTCGACCATGAGGAAACCGCGCTCCAGGTCGGTCGCCCGGATCTCAGGCGCCGAAAGTCCGAGCCGTCCGAGCTCCTGCCCGACCGCGACGAACGGCCGGACATCCTCGGCGAGATGGGCGAT
>JAWKWA010000021.1:0-72449 GCA_041397765.1 Hyphomicrobiaceae bacterium
AGGCCGCCGCGGTCGTTGCCGACTACCGGGGTCCGCAGGCTGAGATCATGCCGCGCCAGGTGCTGCGCCGGCAGATCGAGCGGGCGGCCGGGCTCGGCTTCGAGGTCGAGGCGGCCTTCGAGTTCGAGTTCATCGTGCTCGCCGAGACGGCCGAGACGCTGCGTGCCAAGGGCTTCTCCGGCCTTTCGCTGTTCGCCGCCGACAACCGCTGCTGGTCGGGGGGAACGGCGGCGGTTTTCGCCCCCTTCGTCACGCGGCTCGAACAGACGCTCGAAGCCATGGACATCCCGGTCTACTCGCTCTCGGGCGAGCTCGGCCCGGGCTGCTTCGAGGCGACACTGCGTCACCGGCAGGCGATGCGGGCGGCGGACGACGCGGCCTTCTTTCGCATGGCGACGCGCGCGCAATGCCGCGCCGAAGGGCTCACCGCCTCCTTCATGGCCCTGCTCGGCAACGGATTTCCCGGCATCGGCGGTCATGTCACCGTCTCGCTGAAGGACCGCGGCGGCAGCAACGCCTTCGCCGATCCGGCCGCCCCGCACGGTCTGTCGGCAACGGCGCGCGCCTTCCTCGCCGGGCTCATCGAGGGCGTGCCCGAAGCCTTCCCGCTGACGGCGCAGACGGTCAATGCCTACCGGCGGCTGGCGCCGGGAAGCTGGGCGCCCAAGACCATGAGCTGGGCCCCCTACAATTATGCCGCCGCCGTCAGGACCGCTGCGGAGACCCCGGAGCGCACGCGCCTCGAGTTCCGCCTGCCGGGCAGCGACTGCAACCCCCATCTGGCGCTCGCCCTGGTGATCGGGACCGGGCTCGAGGGCATCGCGCGGGGCCTGACGCTCGACACGGCGCCGATCGTCTCGGGTGGACCTGGCGAGATCCCCGCGGGCGTGCCGCGGCTGCCCGCCGGGCTCCTCGAGGCGACGCGGCGCATGCGGGAGAGCGGGCTCGCGAGCCGGCTATTCGGCGAGGCGTTCGTTGCGCATTTCGCCGATGTCTGCGAGGCCGAGGTCACGGCCCTCGCCCGGGCGGTCAGCGCCGAGGAGGTCCGGCGCTACATCGAGGCAGGCTGAGGCCGCAAGGCACGGGCGTGGATGCGCCCCGGGGCGTTTTCAAGTGGCCGGCCCTAATCTTTCGCACCGTTCCCCCGGGAACAGTGGTGGCGGCGCGCCCTCCCCTATCTCCTTGTCATCGGCATTCACCCAGACGGACGCAAGGGGCAGCCATGACCCAGCTCAACGCCTACGAGCAGTTCCTTCTCGAAGCGATCAACACGGCGCGGCTCGACCCCAAGGGCGAGGCGGCGCGGCTCGGCATCGACCTCAACGAGAACCTCGCCGCCGGCACGATCTCGGCCTCGCCCAAGGACGTGCTGGCCCCGAGCAACCAGCTCTGGAGCGCGGCGCGCGGGCATTCCAACGTGCTCGCCCAGCATGCCGAAGTGTTCGACAACGTCTTCGACGGCGACGGCTATGTGCACAACGGCGTCGGCGACGGCACGCCGACCTCGCGCATCGCCGCGACCGGCTTTCACGACACCTCGAGCTACATCCGCAACGAGAACGTGGCGCTGTCCTGGGCGACCGGCACGCCGAACATCCTCTCCATGTTGCAGCAGCAGCATGACGGGCTCTTCATCGACACCTGGGACGCGGGCCGCGGCCATCGCCTCGCGATGATGGACGAGAATGTCCGCCAGGTCGGCATCGGCGTGACGCATGGCACGCTCGCCGGCAAGACCGTGCTCGCCACCACGGAGAATTTCGGGCGCTCGGGCGACACGGTGTTCGTCACCGGCGTCGCCTTCAACGACAGCGACGGCGACGGCCGCTTCGACGTCGGCGAGCAGCGGTCGGGCATCACCGCCACCGCCACCAATCTGAGCGGCGCCGTGCTCGGCAGCGACACGACGGGCTCGGGCGGTGGCTATGCGATCGGCACGACGGGCGGCTCGGTCAAGGTGACGTTCACCGGCGGCGGGCTCTCCTCGCCGGTCGCCGCGATCGCGGTCACCAACGGCCACAATGCCAAGATCGACCTCGTCGATGGCCATGAGATCCACGCCTCGCTCAGCACCCAGCTCTCGAGCGGAGCCGCCGACCTCAAGCTGCTCGGCATCGCCAACATCACCGGCTGGGGCAACAGCGGCGCCAATGTCATCGAGGGCAATGCCGGCAACAACACGCTGAGCGGGCTCTCGGGCAACGACACGCTGAAGGGGCTCGACGGCAACGACTGGATCATCGGCGGCAAGGGCCGCGACATCCTGATCGGCGGGGCCGGCAGCGACCGCTTCGACTACAACGCGCTCAGCGAAAGCAAGGTCTCGACCTCGGGCCGCGACATCATCCGCGACTTCACCAAGGGGCAGGACAAGATCGACCTGTCGACCATCGACGGCGACGGTTCGGGCTCGAGCAACGCCTTCCACTGGATCGGCACGACGCAGTTCTCGGGCGAGGCGGGCGAATTGCGCTACTGGAAGGAGAATCCTTCGGGCACCGCCAACGACAAGACGATCATCTCGGCTGATGTCGACGGCGACGGCTATTCCGACTTCCGCATCGAGCTGACCGGCCTCGTCAGCCTGAAGGCGGCCGACTTCTATCTGTGATGCGACGAAGCGCCGTGCGGTCGAGGGCGGGGAGGGCTGCGGGCGTCCGCGCCCTCATCTTGCCAGAAAGCGGTCGAGCACGTTGCGGGTGATGCGCTCGACGAAGGGATCGCGGTCGATGAGGCCGGCGACCCATTCGCATGTGCCGGCGGTGAAGACCTCGCCCCGGCCGCGCGCAAAGCTGACGATCATGCCCGAGCCGTAGCGCAGCCTCTGCCTGGCCTCCGCCGTCGCCTCGCCCTCGAGCGCGGCGGCGGCGAAGTCGAGCTCGTCGTCGGCGAGGAAAGGATCGACGCCGCGGGGGCCGTGATCCTCCGCGGTCATGGTGGCGACACCCATGGCGATGATCTCGATGTCGCCGGGGGCGCCATCCTCGCCCGTCGCATAGGGCAGGCCGTGGCGGAAGGTGTAGGCGAGGCCGTCGACCTCGTAGCCGAAGATGCGCGAGGCGCCGCCGAACACGTCGCCGTAATAGAGGTCGGTGCCCGCCAGCGCCCAGTGGTCCGAGCGATAGACGGTGAAGCCGCCGGGATGGCGCGGCGCCGCGCCGCCCCAGCCGACATACATGCCGCGCAGCGCATTGACGCCGAAGGTCAGGTGGCCGGGCCGGCCGACCTCGATCGCCTCCCAGGCGGTCGTGGTCAGGCTCCGCGTGGCCGGGTCGCGATAGAGCGGATCCTCGGCACGGGCGCGGTATTTGTAGCAGACCTGCGTGGTGCCGCCGTCCTCGATGCGGGTCTGCCAGAGGAAGTTGCCGGCAAATCGCGCGACGCGCCCGCCCATCTCCACGAAACCGTCGACGGCATCGCGCATGCCCTTCGACCAGTACTCGTCATGGCCGACGAAGACGGCGAGCCGGTAGCGCTTCAGGATCTCCGGATCACCGTCGAGATCATGCAGCGCGCACACATCGACCCCATAGCCGGCCGCTTCCGCCCATCGCATGAAATGGCGATCGTAGCTCGCCCAGCCGGCCGAGGCGTATTTCTTGGAATAGCCATTGGCATAGGCCCATTCCATATGGGGATGGCGCAGGGCTGCGCCGAGGGCGGGCGGCGTGCGCAAGGGCACGCGCGGCGCGCCCTCCGGCAGGACCACGAAGCCGCGCGAGAAGGGCCGGAGCATGGAGACGCGCGGGCTGTAGAGATTGCGGCCGGGGCCGGTGATGCCTTCATAGTGGTTGGAGCCGCCCCAATCGTTGTAGGCGAGCCGGTGCCGGTCGCGGCGACGAGCAGGATGTCCGCCGCATCGCCCGGCGCGGCCCGCAGCAGGAACAGATGGTGGTGCTCGACGACGCGCCCCTCGGCACTGCGACCCGAGACGCGCACGACATAGCCACCCGAGCGCCAGGCCGTCGGCAAGGGAATCTCGCGCGAGACCGGCCAGCCGCACCCGCACCGAGCAATCCTCGGGCGTGTCATGCCACGAGCCCTCGAGATTGCGCTCGACGAGCACGTCATAGCGATTGGCGCCGTCGCGCCAGATCTCCAGGTCGTAGGAGGCGAGGGTCGTTGCGACGAAGAGGCGGAGTGTGTCGCCCGGCGCATAGGACCAGCGGTCGGTGTAGCACCAGACCTGAGGCTCGTCGGCATCGGGCGAGACGCGCTCGTGGAAGTTCTCCAGAACCGCCGAGGGCCAGGAGCCGCGGGTCGTCGCGCTGCGCTTCGAAGTCATGGACGGTCGGTCCTCGCATTTGGCTGGCATGTGCGCCGCCGGGATCCTTGGGGGCAGCGAGGCGGCAAGCGCCGCCACGCACCTTGATATCGATCAAGGCCCGGAGGAACAATCGAGCCGACCCTGAAAGATGTCCGGCGGAGGGATGAGCCTTCAGCGGGACGAAGCTTCGGAGGACCCCGAGGATGCCGATCCGCGATGCGCGACAGTGCCAGAGCCACCGTTCCTTGCGCTTGTCTCTCGCCACTCTTGTCGGGGCGCTCGCGGCAGCGCTCGTGGCATCCGGCGTTGGCCGGGCCGAGGACCTGCAACCCTGGGAGCTGGTGCTTCAGGAGCAGATCCGGCACGAGCGCAATTGCGAGGTCAGCCACTATGTCAGCGTCAAGACCTTCCGTCTGTCCGGCGAGGATGTGATCGACGGACGCCTCAGATGCGTCGACGGCCGGGAGTTCACCTTCACACGCGAGAAGGCACACCAGAAGTTCAAGATCGAATCCTGCGAGCCGGCGGTCTGCTGAATGGGGGACCGACGTCTGGAACATCGGCACATGCAGAATGTTTGACGGAGGACGCGGGCACGCTCACAATGAGTTCCCTTACAAGGCCGGATGCGATCGTCGCGGTTCGGCCGGGCCTTCACATCACGCCGGGACCGGGGGGCGCGGCGTGGCCCATGCCCACAGATGCCTCGAAGGGACAGACGCCTCGAGGGGCAAGAGCAGCTCTGGAGAGAAGGAGCCCCCCATGAACCACGAAACCCGTTCGGGCAGCGAGGCCGTACCGGGTCCGGGCGCGATGCTACCCGGCCTCGAGATGCTCGATTCCACCCTGCCGTTCCTTGCGGCGGCACAGCCGGCGACGGCCGCCATGATCGCCGCCAACTCGCGCATGCTGGCGGCGGCCACCGACATCAATCTCGAGCTGTTCCGCTTCGTCAGCGAGCGGCTGAAGCGGGACTTCAGGACCGGCGAGCGCGTCGCAAGCTGCCGCAACATGTCGGAGCTCATGGAGGTGTCGGCGAGCTTCTATCGCACGGCATTCAGCGACTATCAGCGCGAGCTCGGGCGGCTGACGGAGATCGGCACGCACGCGGCCAGCGAGACCTATCGGGCGATGACCGCGGGCATTCATCCCGAGGAGGGGCGCTGAAGCTAGGGGACCGGACGGAGGCATGAAAGCTGCGTCGGTCCCTTCTCTTTCGGGAGCGGGGGTTGGCGGCATTAACCTCTGTCCAGCGTTTGCCTCAAGGGGCCGCCCGCAATCGCGGTATACTCGAGCGCGTGACCGGCCCCCGAAGAGGCGCGGGCCGGCACCTTTCCATTCCTTTGGCACTCCGACATCATGACCGTAACGGACGAAAGTTTCGCCGGACGCCCGGTTCCGACGAGCGCGAGCGAGCCCCGGCTCGCCTGGCGGCAGATCGTGCCCCTGCTCGTCGTCGCCGATCTCGCGACGATTGCCGGCACCGGCATCGTCGTCTCCGCCGCCTATTCGCTGCTGCTCCATGGTGGCCTCGGGCGCATCGTGCCGCATCTCTCGCTGCCGCTGCTCGCCGCCATCCTGCTCGTCGTGATCGTCTCGATCCGCGACGGCTACCGCTACCCGAACTATCTGCGCGAGGCCTGGCCGTCGACCTCGCTGTGGATCGCCTGGAACATCACCTTCCTCATCGTGCTCGCGGTGCTGTTCCTTCTCAAGGTCGGCAGCGGCATCTCGCGCGGCAGCGTGCTCGGGCTCTATGCGAGCGGGTTGCCGTTCCTCTACCTCGTCCGCCACAGCCTCTCGCAACTGCTGATCGGCAAGACGAAGACCGGGCTCCTGGCGGCGCGGCGGATCTTCCTCGTCGGTCATGCGGGGGCGATCGCGGCCGTGCTCCGGCGCAGCCAACCCTGGAACGACGGCTTTGCGGTGGTCGGCTCTGCGTCGCTGCCGGAGGCGCCTGACGACGACCGGATCGAGACGGCGCTCGCCGAGGTCGTCGAGAGCGTGCGCCGGCAGGCTCCCGACGACGTTCTGATCGTGCTGCCGTGGTCGCAGGAGCCGCTCATCCAGCGCACCGTCGACCAGCTCCGCCTCGCGCCCTCGGCCATCCAGGTGGTGCCGCCAGCCCTGTTCGAGAGCTACGAGCAGCTGGAGATCGCCCAGAACGGACGGCTCGCCGGCCTCGTCGTGTCGCACAGGCCGCTCAGCTCGCTCGACCATGTGGTGAAGCGCGGCTTCGACATCGTTTTCGCCCTCGCTGCACTCATCGTGTTGTCGCCGGTGCTCATTGCCGCCGCGCTGGCGATCCGGCTGGAGAGCGGCGCGCCGGTGCTATTCCTGCAGCGCCGCCACGGCTTCAACCAGCAGCCCTTCCGCATCTACAAATTCCGCTCGATGGCGATCGCCTCCGGCAATCGCGGGTTCCAGTCGGCGACGCGCAACGATCCGCGCGTCACGCCTGTCGGCCGCTTCCTGCGCCGGACCAGCATCGACGAGTTGCCGCAGCTCATCAACGTGCTGAAGGGTGACATGTCGATCGTCGGACCGCGCCCGCATGCGACGGCGCAGAACGAGGATTACGAGCAGCGGATCGCGCTCTATGCGCGCCGTCACAACATGAAGCCGGGGATCACGGGCTGGGCGCAGGTACACGGGCTGCGCGGCGAGATCGACAGCGACGAGAAGATGCGCGAGCGCGTGCGCTACGACCTCTACTACCTCGACAATTGGAGCCTCGTGCTCGACCTGCGCATCATCCTGATGACGGTGCTGTCGCCGAAGGTGTTCTCCAACGCCTATTGACGGGGAGACGGCCGGGCGGATGCGTCTGCCGGCTCACTCCGGCACACGCTCCCAGACGGCGGCGAGATTGGGCAATACGTAGCGGCTCGCCGATCCGAGCGTCGCGGCGGCCCGGTAGTAGAATCGCTTCGGCCGCCCCGGACCCGGAACACTGCGGCCGCCGTCATAGGGAAGGTAGGCGGGATAGGTCGCCAGATAGTCCTGGAGCGTGCGGTAGTGCAGGAAGCCGGAGATCGGCCGGAATCCGGCGAAGATGCGCGTCAGATCGCGCGGCGACCAGAAGATGTTGCCATCCTCCATGTGCGCACGCCCGAATGCGGCGGCATAGGCGCGCCGGGCCGGACGCGGCAGCCAGTGGCAGAACGGCAGGCGCGTGTCGTGCGCGATGACCGGGAACCACAGATTGGGTGTCGTCGCGACGATGACATCGCGGGAGATGCGTGCAAGATCGCGGACGCCCGCCTCGCTGCCGTCGATGTGCTCGAGCACCTCGACCGAATAGACGATGTCGGCGGTGCGATCGGGCAGGCCGAGCGAGCCGAGGCCCTCGATACGCCACTCGATGCGATCGGCGATGCCGAGAATGGCCGCAATGTCGCGTCCCGCCATCAGCCGCGCGCCATCGGGCTCGACGGCGATGATGCGCGCGGGCGTATGCGCCGCAAGCGCCATGGCGAGCCAGCCATAGCCGGCACCGGTATCGGCGATCACGGTCGATGGCGTCAGATCGCGGAAGGGTGCGAGCTGGTCCACATAGCGGCGGGCGAAGAACTCGATCGTCCGGGCGACATCGAGCCGGCCATAGGAGCCGGCGGCGAAATGGCCGACGCGCGCGATGGCGGCGGCCTGATCGGGGGAAACGGCGAAAGGCTGCCGCCCGGCCGGGCGGACAGTGACCACCGCAGCGCTCGCGTCATGCTCAATCACGGCGGAAGCTCCCCAGAATGAAGCGCAGCCAGGCGATCCCCAGTGCGAGCGCGAGGCCGCCGAGCAGCGCCGCCGCGACGACGAGCATGGTTGCGGGATAGACAGGCCGCTCGGGAATGGAGGCCATGGTCAGGATGCGCGAATTGTCGGTGTCGATGCCTTCCTGCTCGCGCGCCTCCTTGGTGCGCAGGAGGTATGCCTCGAAGACGGTCTTGGCCGCATCGGCCTCGCGGACGAGCTCGCGCAGGCGGACCTGGGCCGCGTTGTCGGAAACGGCTTCCTTCTTCAGTGCTTCCAGCTCGCGCTCGAGGGCGGCGGCATTGGAGCGGGCGAGCGCCAGCTCGTTCTCCGAGCTGTCACGGATGCGCACCAGCTCCTCGCGGATGAGGCGGGTGATGCCTTCGCGCTCGGCGCGGACGGCGATGAAGTCGGGATGCTTGGGCCCGAGCGTGCGCCGCAGCTCCGATTCCTTCTGTGCGACGCGGCCGAGCGAGACGCGCAAGCCCGAGATGACCGGCGATTGCAGGGCTTCAAGCGTCGCCGAGACGTCGGAGCGCCGCCGCGTGATGTCGCGGATCTGCTCGGCACGGGCCTCGGCACTCGCCACGCGGTCGCGCGCGAAGATCAGCCGGGCATTGAGGTCGTGGAGCTGCTGCTCGTTGACGAGGAGGCCAGGCGAGCCGATGAGACCGCTCGAGGCCTTGTACTGCTCGACCGCCCGCTCGGCGGCATTCATCCGCTCGCGCAGCTCGGCGAGGCGGCTCTCCAAGGTTTCGCTCGTCTCGCGGATCGAGCTCGATGAGGCCGTCGCCTGATCGCGCAGATAGGAAGCGGCGATGGCATTGGCGATGGTCGCGGCCTTGCCGGGATCGCGCGACAGCATCTCGACATTGATGACATAGGTGTTGCCGACGCGCTTGACGCGCAGATGCTTCTCCTTCAGCCGCGCGATGGCGACGTCGTCGGGAGGGACGGCCGGAAAGATCTCGGGCTCGAAGCCCTCGAAGAGGGCGCCGAGGGCGTTGCGCAGCCGGGCGCGCATGCTGCCCTGGCGCGGGATCATGAATTCGGGATCGCTCGCAAGGCCGGTCTCGCGCGCGACCGGCACCAGCACCGCGTCGGAATTGATGATCTCGACCTGGCTGTCGACCTGCAGCGCATCGGCACCGATCGAGGATGAGCCGAGGCCGGGCGGAATGACCTCGCCGCCGGTGACGCGCTTGCCGCGCGGGTCGATGAGGATCTGGGCGGTCGCCAGATATTGCGGTGTCGCCAGCATCAGGAACATGAGGCCGGCGAAGAGGGACAGGCAGGTGATCGCCGCGATGAGCCGCTTCTGCATGGCGAAGGCCGACATCAGCATGCGCAGCTCCGTGCCGATGTCGACGGGCTGGGGCGCCATCTGCCGGCGCATGTGCAAGGCCGATGCATGACCCGTGAAGGGGCGTGGCGCGGCCTCGCGCTCGCCCCTGCCGGTCCATCCGCTGCCACGCTGCAGCATTGCGCCGTTCTCCTTCTTGGACCCGTCCGCGGGCCGGCCCCCATGCGCAGGTTCCCGACCCGCTTGGCGAGTCATTCAGCAAGTTTCGTGCCTTGCCGGAACGACAGTCCGGGCCGCGCCCCGCTGTGCGATCCGGCGGCGGCCGGGCCTCGTCTCAGGCGACAGGCGCGGCAGGTCCGAGCGGCCGGCGCCACCGGATCTGACGCAGCAGGCGGCGAAGCCGCGGATGGCGCCTCAGCCTCACCTTGAGCCGCCAGACGAGCGCTGAGGCCCGCCCACGCAGGGAGAGGGGCTGCATCCATTCATGGACGGCACTCGTCCCGGAAGCGAACAGCGCCTTGTAGGGCTCGTCGCCGACCGTCAGATCGAAGGCCTCGAAACCGGAGCGCTCGGCCCATCCGAGCGCATCCTCGACGAGCAGCAGGCCCGGCGAGGCACGGTCGCACATGCCCTGGCCGAAAGCCGACAGCACCATGTGGTAGACGCGATCGTGCACGATGCCGCAGGCCGCGGCAACGATCGCGCCATCGACCTTCAGTGCGATCATGGACATGCAGCTCGAGCCGGCGGAGCCCGCGACGGCCGTCCGATAGAAGTCGTGCCAGACCGGGTCGGCAAGAATATCGTCGCGGCCGAGAATGCCGAAGCGGCGACGCCGCGCGGCGACCAGCCAGTCGAAGATCACGAGGGCCTCCGCATCGCCCGACACGGCGAGGAAGGTCAAGGGGCCGCGCTCGGCAAGATGACGGCGCTTGCGGCGGAACTCCTTCAGATGGGCGGCTCCGAGCGCGCGATGCCAGGCTTCGCGCCAGCCGGGACCAAGATGCACCAGATGGGAGCGGAAGGGGTGCGGCTCGAGGCCCGGCAGCCGGGCGAGCGGATTGGGCTGGCCCGCGACCTCCGAGACGATCTTTTCCAGATGGATGCGGTCGGCGCCCGGCACGGCGCGGCCGATCGCCGCGAGAATCCGGGCGAGATCGCAGGGGCTCGGATGGACATCGCGGGCGATGACGGGCGCGGCGTAATCGCCGACCCGCAGGTCGGCGAAGCTGATGATGCGCTCGCCCGCTTTCCCATGCAGGCAGAGCGGCAGCGCCATGACCGGCCGCCCGGACGACAGCTCGTGGACGATCGCGATGAGCGGCTCGGCGCGCTTGTGGCGGCTCGTCACCTCGTACCAGGCGGCGAGCCAATCGGGACGCTGGAAGGCGGTCATCGCGGCCGAGCGCGACAGCTCCTGCCAGTCGCGGAGGGCCGCCGCGGGGTCGCGGTGGAGCGCAAGGCGGAAGGGACCGAGGCTCAAGCGACATCCTGTCTGGGTGTGGTGGCGGGACGCGCGGAAGGCGTTGGCTGGCGGTCGGGCAGGCGGCGGCGCGCAGGCGGGGCCTCGGCCGGCTGGACAGCCGGCCCCGTCAGCCGCAAGGGGCCGGACGGCTCCTCGGCACCTTCAGAGGGCAAGCCGGTCTCGTCATCGCCAGAGGCGGCGGAAGGGGGCCGAAGCCCGCCGCCGAGGGCCTCTGCCACCTCGCTCTCATAGAGCTCGATCTGGGTCGCGGCATTGAGCCGGCGGTAGAGCTCGGGCGCGGCGCGGGCGATCGCCGCACGATAGACCGCGTTGCGGCGATGCAATTCGACGATCGCCGTGCCGATGGCGGTGATGTCGTTGGGGTCGACACCGATCCCCACGGAGAGACCGTCGAGATAGCCGTCGATGCCGGTCCGCAGCGAATAGAGAATCGGCACTCCCGCGAACAGGGCCTCCGCATAGACCATGCCGAAGGTCTCATTGCGGCTCGGCATCAGGAGAGCCTGATAGCCTGGCAGCTCCGCCAGGAAATCCGCATTCGCGACCTTGCCGCGCAGCCGCACGCGATCACCGAGGCCGTGGCGAGCGATGAGGCTCTCGACATAGGCGACCGAGGCCGGCCGCCCCGAGCCGAACACGTCGAGCGTCACGCCGGGCATGTCGCCGGCGACCTCGCTGAAGGCCTTGACGAGCCGGTCGAGGCCCTTCTTGCGCCAGATGTCGAAATTGGCGGCGGCGACGAAGGCCGCGCGCGGCTCGACGATCGGGATCACGGCGCGGGCATTGGCGACGATGTTGGGAAGCGGACGCGCCTTCCCGGCGACGGCGGGATCGAGCGCCTCGATCTGCGGACGATACCAGGCCGAGACGTAGTAGATGCGCCGCGCCGTCGCGACGATCTCGCGCAGGAGCGGGCGATAGGTCGGCTTGAAGCGGATGATCTTGCTCTCGGTCTCGCCGCGCACCGAGACGAAATGCGGGATGGCGAGCTCGCGTGCGAGGCTGCGGCCGGCCAGGCCGTCGAAGGCGAGGCGATGCGAATGGACGAGATCGGGCCTCAGGCCCTCGCGCTCGAGCACGGCACGGATCCGCCGCGCGACCAGCCAGAACCAGAACCGCAGGCCGACGCCGAGCGGCAGGCCGAAATGGGCGAAGGCGAAGAGACGCTGGCCGGCGGGAGCCGGGCACTCGCGCAGATGGAGCTTGCGGGGATCGATCTGCCGGTCGAGCGAGAAGACGACGTGATCCATGCTGGTCAATTCGTCGACGAGGCGCTTCACCGCCACCGTCGTCGGCGCGCGAAGTGGATCGGGATAGTCGCCCGTGATGTGGAGGACGAGCGGACGGGTGAGCGGGGTGGCGGCCGCCATCGCTGCCGGCACCACGGCCGAGGGAGCGGCGTGACGGGGTCTGGCGCTCCATTGCCGCCGCCGCCCGCCGAGCCTGGCGATCACCTCCCGCGCAAAGAGTGCCAGCAGCGGCCAGACGCCGAAGACGTAGCGCCGCCACAGCCGGCGCGGCTCGGTCGCGAGCCGATGCAGCCATTCGAGGCCGAGACCGCGGACCAGCCTCGGCGCGCGGGTCTTGTGGCCGGTCAGGAACTCCAGCGAGGCGCCGATGCACAACGCCGTACCGCTGGCGCGCGGATCTGCGGCGATGGCGGCAGCGAGGCGCTCGGACTGCGGAGAGCCGACGGCGAGGAAGAGGAACCGGGCCGTCGAGGTGGCTGCAAAGTCGATGGCCGCCGCGAAGGCGGCCGGATCGTCGACGAAACCCATCGGCGGCACATGGCCGGTGACGACGAGCTCGGGCCGGTCACGCCGCAGCGCATCGAGCACCGTCTCGTCCGCTCCGACGACGGCGATGCCGTCGCCCGGCTCCAGCATGTCGGCGAAGATGCGGGCGGTGAGGTCGGCGCCCGCCAGATGCGGCAGGTGGAGCCCGAGGAGCCGGGCCAGCATGCGAATGGGCCGGCTGTCGCACAGGCTGATCCACGCCCCTTCGTAGGCCGGCACGAGATCGGCTCGCCGTCTCAGGCGAACCACATGATCGACATTGGGCGTGACGATGTAGCGGAAGTGATCACCGGGACGGCGCGCGCGCAGAGCCGCGACCACGCTCGCTTCATCCGCCAGATCGAACGGTGCGCCGAGAAAGCGCACCGATCCCTGCTCAGCCAGAGACCCCATCCCTACCTCCAGTCTCCGGTCTTTCGTCATAGGACTTGTTCTGCCGCCGGAAGAGCTGCTCAACGCCGCTCCGGCAACGCAAGAAGCAGGCCATCGCGCGCACCCGGGGCCGGGGCGGCCTCAGGCGCTGACGGGGCCGGACCGGCACGATCGGGCTCGCGGGAGAGAGGTGTTTACTGTAGGTTCAGGGCGGCCGCGCGGCGGACGGATCGATATGCGAGGATGAGCCATCCGGTCGCGTCCCCGGGCCGACCCATTCGGACAATCGCCCGACCTCGCGCCTCACCCCATCCGGCCGACAGGTGGCGAGGATCGGCATCTGCCGCAGCGGGCGGCCCCGGCGACGAGCGCATCATGACCAAACGCTTCGGCCAGTCCCTGTCGATCTCGCTCGTCGACCAGATGGTGCTGAGCGCGTTCAACCTCGCCAGCAATGCGGCGCTCATCGCGCTCGCGGGCGCCGCCGAGTTCGGCCGCTTCATCTTCGCGGCGACCGTCATCCTGCTCTTCACCTCGCTGCAGAACGCGCTCGTGACGACGCCGCTCGCCATCATGCTGCCGGGGCGGGGCGAAGCCGATGCCCTCGCCACGAAGCGGGCCATCACCTCGTTCGACGCCCTGTTCCGGATCGGCGCGGGCATCGCGACCGTGCTCATCTGCGCGATGTCGAGCCTCGAGCCCGTCTATCTGGCGCTCGCCTGCCTTGCGACCTTCACGACGCTCGCGCGCGAGACGAGGCGAGGCATCTGCTTTGCCAGCGAGCGCACGGCGGTGGCGCTCCGGATCGATACGCTCGCCGTTCTGTTCTCGAGCATGTTCGCCGTCCTTTTCTGGCACATGCTGCCGGCGGCCGATGCCGTGCTGCTTGCGATCGCCGCCGGCAATGTCGGGGCGATCACGCTTGCCGGGCGTGGCCTCGTGCCGGCCCATCTCGGCATCAGGTCGGTTCCGGCCGCCTATCGCGAAGTGTGGACGGCGACGCGGTGGAGCCTCTTCGGCGCCGCCTCGAGCGAGCTGCAGCACCGCTTCTACGTGTTCGCGCTCGAATTCTTCCGCGGCCTCGCCGAGCTCGGCACCGTGCAGGCCGGGCGCATGCTGCTCGGGCCGATGGCGGTCGTGGTCGGAGCGCTCGGGCGCGTCTCGCGTCCGACCATGGCGCGCCTGCTCGCCGAGGGCGACGTCGCGGGCGCGCGGCGGATCATGTGGATCGGGGTCGGCCTGACGCTCGGCGCGGGACTTGCCTATTGCCTCGCCATGCTCGTCGCCTGGCGGCTGATCGAGCCACTGATCTACAAGGGACGCTATCCAGGTATCGAGCTGCTGACCGTCGCATGGGCCATTTACACCCTCATCAGCGTGACCAAGGTGGCCATCTCGGCCTATGCGCTGGCGGCCTGCCGGCTGAAGGCGCTCGCCGTGCTCGGCATCAACGTGTCGGTCATCACCTCGGTGCTGCTGCTGGGGCTCGGCCTCGATGTGCCGCAGGTCTACCCGGTGCTCGCGATGATCGCCGGCGAGATCGTGGCGCTCGTCTGGGTGATCGCGCTCGTCAGGGGCATCGACGCGGAGAGTATCGCGGGGCCCTCTCGCGCGGACGCGGTGGAGCGCGAGCATGACGTCACGCTCGCTTCCTAGGGCGGCGCCCGCTCTGCCCTCGACAGCGGAGCTGCTGCTTTGGCTGTCGGCCTTTCTGCCGACACTGGCGATCGCCTATCCGCTGCTCGTCTGGCCGCTCATCGAGGGCAAGCCCGCGTCGGAGTTCGCCGACTTCATGCCGGCCTCCCCGAGTGCCGAGCCGAGCAGTCTCAACCGCCTGTACTTCCCGCCGCTCTTCCTCCTCGCGTCGGCCGCCTTCGTGCTCTGGCACCGCGCTCTGGGGGCGACGGTGTCGCGCCTGCCGCTCTGGCTCATGGGGCTGCTGCTCGGATGGGCCGGCATGACCGCCTTCTGGGGTCTCGAGCCCGGGCTCGTCACGCGACGGCTGATGCTGCAGATCACGGTGATCGCGCCGGTGCTGCTGCCGGTGCTGATCGCAAGGCGCCCGGAGGACGTGCTGCGACCGGCATTCTGGCTCGTCGTCCTCGTCACGCTCGTCAATACCTGGATGGTGCTGACCCATCCGCCGACCAAGCTCGGTCATGCCGGCATCTATCCGCACAAGAACGTGCTCGGCGCGGTCATGGGCATCGACGTGGTGTTCGCGCTCTACATGGCGGCGACGGGTCGGGCGCTCGAGCGGCTGGCTGCAGCCTTCGTCCTCGTCGTCAGTCTCGGCATCCTCGTCGCCAGCAAGTCGAAGACCTCGATCGGCTTTGCGGTCATGGCGCCGGCGATCGGGCTAGGCATGGCGCTCGCGGCGCGGCTCGTGCGCATGTCGCCGGCGGTCGTGATGGCGGCCCTCGCCGGCGGCCTCGCTTTCGTCTACCAGCTCGGCGTCGCATCGCAGATCTGGGATTTCGAGACCGTCGCCGGCGCCATATTCGGCGATCCGACGCTGACGCGGCGCACCGACATCTGGGACTTCGCCATCAAGATGATCGGCGAGCGACCGGTGCTCGGCTGGGGATATGAGAGCTTCTGGGGCATCAGCTACGAGGCACCGAGCTATCGCGAGGCACCGGGCTTCGTCGCCAAGATGCCGCATGCGCACAACGCCTATCTCGATGCCTGGCTGCAGACCGGCCTTCCCGGTCTCGTGCTGCTCGTCCTCCTGATCCTGGCGAGCCTCCATGCAGCCGGCCGGGTCGGTGGCCGGCCCTTCGCGCTCACCATCTTCGCGCTGACGGCGATGACCTACGCCATCGGCCATAATTGTTTCGAGAGCGAGTTCTTCCACGCCTACAACATCGTCTCGATGATGTTCGTGCTGGCGATCGCGCTCAGCGTCAGATCCTGGAGCCCCCCATGACGCGCCTTCTCACCATCGCCATCGCAAGTGCCGGCCGGCCGAGCCTCGTGCGCACCCTAAACTCGCTCGATGAGATCGACAGGCCCGCCGATCTCGACATCCGCATCGTCGTCGCCGACGACGATCCGAACGGCGGCGCGCGGCGCCTCGTCGAGGCGATGCCGCCGATGCGAACGCCCGTGACGGTGACCGCGGTCGGATCGCGCAACATCGCGCGGGCGCGCAACGGCTGCCTGGAGGCCGCCTCCGGCGACTTCCTCGCCTTCGTCGACGACGACGAGTGGGTGGCGCGCGACTGGCTGATGCGCATGTTCGCAGCTCTTCGGGATTTCGACGCCGATTGCGTTTTCGGCCCCGTTCATCCGCAATATCCGGCGGGCACGCCGGACTGGCTGGTGGCTGCCAATCCGCTCTATGTCGAGTGGGGACATCGCGGCAAGCGTGTGGAGATCGGGCGGACCGGCAACACGCTCGTCAAGCGCGCGCTCATCGAGCGGCATGCCTTGCGCTTCGATCCGAAGTTCGGCCAGACAGGGGGGAGCGATACCGACTTCTTCCATCGGCTCGGCAAAACCGGGGCCATCATGGTCGTGACGGACGATGCCATGATCTACGAGGATGCGCCGCCCGAGCGGCTGAAGCCCACCTATCTGCGCATGCTGGCGCTGCGCAAGGGCCAGTCCTATGCGCGGCACCGGCTCGCCGCGATCGCTTCGCCGGGCGGGCGGGCAGGTTTCGTCGCAGGCGCGCTGCTGAAGGCGGCGGCGGGCTATGCGATGACGGCCGCGCTGCGCCCGGTCGATCGTGCGCGCTCGCTCAAGATGCTGATGAAGGCGCGGCTCAACGCCGGCAAGCTGCGCGAGGTCGCGGGCCGGCCGATGCCGGCGGTCTATCGTGCCGTCGAGGACGTCCAGCGCCCCGCATAGCGCCAGCGGCGCGCCCGGTCGCGCAGGGCCGAGCGGATGCGCAAGCCATGCCATGCCAGCGCGGCGATGTCCGGGCGCGGATCAAAGCCCGCCTTCACCGAGACGCGCGGAACGAGGCCGTCGTCAGCGACGGCGAGCCCGCCCGAGCTCGTCATCAACCGGGCAAAACCCGCAGCGCGCACCGCCGCGACCACCGGGCGGTCGAAGAGGCCGAACGGCGCCGATGCGCTCGCGATCCCGGCTCCGGCGGCGGCGGCGATGCGTTCGCGCGCCTCGACGATCTCCCGATGGAGGTCGCGGCCCGCCACCTTCGTCCACGGCACGTGCGCGGCACCATGACTGCCGATTGCAAAGCCGGCCGCGGCGAGATCGCGGAGATCCCCGATCGCCAGCGATCCCTCGGTGCCGATGCGGTCGGCGAGAACGAAAAAGGTCGCCGGGCGGCCGTGTTGCAGCAGCAGCGGCGCGGCGATGCGGATATCGGAGATGTTGCCGTCGTCGAAGGTGAAGGCGAGACGAATGCCGAGCTCATGCTCGAGCTCGGCTGCGACCGCGAGCGTCTCGGCGAACACCGATGCGGCGAGCCAGTAGCGCCGCTCGCTGTCGGAAATTTGCCGCTCCGGCTCGCCGAGGCCGTGGAAGTTGAGGACGAGCCTGTCCGGCAGCAACGGCATCCGCACCCGTCCCCTGCTCTTCGCCGCTGCCGCGCTCAACCTTGGCGATAGCCCTTGATGAAGTCGGTGACGATGCGGACGATGCCGCGGCCGAGCAGATCATCGAGAGAATCGGCGAAATGGTCGATCTCGGCGCGCGTGACGATCAGCGGCGGCTCGAGACGGATGACATTGCGGTTGTACTCGGTGAAGGCGACGAGGATGTCGTACTCGCGCAAGAGGATCGCGCCGACGAAACCGCACAGGCTCCCCTTCAGCTTCTGGTCGAGCATCGACACGGCCTGCCTGATGCCGAACGGCAGGGTCTGGCTGAAATCGGCGAATTCGAGGCCGACCATCAGGCCGCGCCCGCGCACATCCTCGATGATCTTGGGATATTTCGCCTTCAAGGCGAGGAGGCGCGCCTTCAGATGCTCGCCCATTGCCGCGGCATTGTCGATCAGCCCCTCGTCGTAGAGGATGTTCAATGCCTCGATCGCCGTACAGGAGGCTTCGCCGATGCCGCCGAAGGTGGCCGGCCCGTGGATCAAGGCCGTCTTCGGCGTGCCATAGGCCTTCATGTAGACAGGCCGGCGCGCGATCATGGCGCCCATGGCGCATTTGCCGCCGCCGAGCGACTTGGCGAGCGCGGTGACGTCGGGCACGACGCCGAAATGCTCGAAGGCGTAGAACCGACCGGTCCGCCCGAGGCCGCACTGTACCTCGTCGGCGACCCAGAGCACCTCCATGCGATCGCACAGGGCGCGCAATTCCTGCCAGAACCCGTCCGGCGCCTCGACGATGCCGCCGCCGCCCTGGATCGTCTCCATCACCACGATGCCGATCTCGCGGTCGGCCTCGAGCGCCCGCCTGACGGCATCGATGTCGCCGAAGGGCACCTTCACCATGCCATCGACGAGACGGAACTCGGAGCGGTAGAGCGGGCCGTCGGTGATCGAGAGCGTGCCCTTGGTCTTGCCGTGGAAAGAGTTCTCGGCATAGAGGATCCTGGAGCGGGCGGGCCCTTGCGCGCGCTCGGCGACCTTGATCGCAGCCTCCATCGCCTCCGATCCGGCCGAGCCGAGGAACACCATGTCGAGATCGCCGGGCGAGACGGCGGCGAGATTGGCCGCGAGCGCGGAGGCATATTGCGACATGAAGGCCATCGCGATCTCGTGACGCTGCTCCTCCTGGAAGCGGCGGCGCATGGCGAGAATGCGCGGATGGTTGTGGCCGAAGGCGAGCGAGCCGAAGCCACCGAAGAAGTCGAGGATGCGCCGGCCGTCGCGGTCGATGTAGTACATGCCCTCGGCGCGATCGACGATGACCTTGTCGAAGCCGAGCAGCTTCATGAAATGGAGCTGACCGGGGTTGAGGTGCGCGCAGAACAGCTCGGAGACGCGCGCGGCAGGAAGCGCCTTGGCATCCTCGACGCTCAAGAGGCTCGGCTTCACGGTGGCGTTCTTCTCAGCTCATCATCACGGCGGCCTCGGCCATCGGCAGTCTCCACGAAGGGGTGCGGTCGGCAACCCCTTTCACATCGTTCGTTCGCGCCGGCTCATGGTCCGGCCGGTCTCAGGCTGCGATATCCTTGCCCAGCGACGCCGCGGCCCGCCCGGCGCGGGCGCTGCGGTATTCCTCATAGGCGGCGATCAGCATGTCGGTGTCGTTGAAGCGCGGCGTCCAGCCGAGATCGCGGGTGGCGCGCGTCGTGTCGACGATGCAGTGCTCGTCGGCGATCAGATACTGCTCGGGATCCATGAGCGGAAGGTTCACACGGTCGAGACCGGTCAGGACCAGCTTGACGAGCGGCGCGGGTGTCGGCAGCAGGAACGAATGGCTGCCGGCACGGCGGATCAGCGCGCCGAGGAGTTCGCGAACGGGCGGGGGATTGTCGGAACCGAGATTGTACTCGCGCGAGGGCATGCCGGCCTGCCAGGCGAGGCGAGCGGCGCTCGCGCAGTCGAAGACCGAGATGAACTGATAGGGGTTCGTGCCCGAGCCGATCATCGGCACCGGCAGCGAGAGGTCGATGAGGCGGAAGAGCTTGACGAGGATGCCGAGGCGCCCGGGACCGATGATGAGGCGGGGCCGGAAGATCGGGATCCTGAAGCCCTTCTGTCGATATTCGACGCACAGCGCCTCGGAGGCGAGCTTGCTGCGGCCGTATTCGCCGAGCGGGTTCTTGGGATGATCTTCGTTCTGGGGCACCGTCAGCGCGGTGCCGTAGATCATGTCGGTAGTGAAATGCACGAGGTCGCGGGCGCCGCGCGGCTCCATCCATTGCAGGATGTTGCGCACGCCATGATAGTTCACCGGCCAGAAGAAGTCGTGGCGCTTGGCACGCGGCATGATCGGCGAGAGCATCTTGGCCGACATGTTGTAGACGACATCGCCGGCCGCGAGCGGGATGCGCTGAAGCGACTGCGGCTGCGTCACGTCGACGGCGATGAAGGGCACGCGGCGATAGATGGCGTGGTCGCTCTGCTGGATGTCGGCGACGACGACCTGCTCGCCGAGCTCGGAGAGATCGCTTGCGAGCTGGCGGCCGACGAACCCGTCGCCGCCGATGACGATGTGCTTCACGATGCCAGGTCTCCCGATGCGCTCACGAGCGCGAGATGAGGATGGTGCCGAGGCAGATGAGGCCGATGCCGGCGATGCGCAGGGTGCTCACATCCTCGCGGAACACCAGATAGGCATAGACCGCCACCACCACATAGGCGAGGCTGAGGAACGGATAGGCATAGGAGAGCTCGACCCGCGACAGCACGACGAGATGCGAGCACATGCTGATCACGAATGTGGCAAGGCCGAGGAACACCCAGGGGTCGAGCGCGATCCTCAGCACGGTCTGCGGCAGGCTCGCGGCCTGAAGATCGAATGCGCCGATGCCGAGCATGCCCTGCTTCAGCATGATCTGTGCGGCGGCATTGGTGAGGACGGTGAACAGGATCAACGGCAGATATTGGGCCATGCGGCCGTCTCCGGAAAGCTTTGCGGACCGATGCCGCGATGTCGTGGCCGTCTTCATGGCGCGGCCCTGCCGGCAACTGCAAGTGCTTCGGCGCCCGTATCGAGAGACTTGGTTAGCCGGGTAGCGGGGTCGCCGGCATCGGCGGCGGGAACGACGAAGCGCGGCCGCACGGCACCCTTCCGTCGCAGGCGAGAGACGAGCGCAGTCGATCCGAGCGCGAACAGGATCGCGAGCACGAACTCCATCGGCGAGCGATGATCCCAGCGGCTATAGGCCGCCACCAGCGAGATGAGCGCGAAGACGTAGACGGGAGTGAGCAAAAGACCGAGGCGGGCGGCAGGCACGATGCTGCGGTCACGGGCAAGACGCACCGCGCCGAGGACGGCAACGAGGAGGAAGCAGCCCCACGCGATGCCGCCGAGGAGATTGAGCAGGAAGCCGGCGGGGCTCGTTTGCCAGATCGCCGCGAGCAGCGCGCCGATGCCTTCCCGGTCGCGGATCTCGCGCCAGCGGTTCAGGTCCTTGACGCCCTGCTCGCCAAGGTCGAACAGGCGCAGATAGCGACCGGCTACCATCGCCATGCCCGGATTGACCATGAGATTGAAGGCGTCCGATGCAGCGGTGCGCAGAAAGACACCGGGATGTGCCCGCAGTATGGCGAGGTACTCGCCCGGCAGGAGCGTGCGCACGTCGGTTCCCGCGGCGGCGGCCCGGGCGGCTGGTCCCGGCGGCAGCTCGAAGCGGCCGATCGCGGCCATTCGCTCGGCACGCAGGAACATGTTGGAACCGAGGCCGCCGACACTGACGCCGGCGGGATAGCGCGTGGCGACGCTCGTCTCGACGAGCGACCAGCCGGCGATGAGGAGGAGACCGCTGACGGCGAGGGCCGATGCCTCGCGCGTCGGCCGCCTGACTCTTTCGGACGGGAACAGCCACAGGACGAGCGCGAGCAGCGCGGGTAGCGGTGCGTAGGCCGGACGCACGAAGGCGATGAGCGCGAAGACCGCGACGGCGGCGAGCAGATCGGATGATGCGATGGGGCGGGATCGCGCCATCTTGACGAAGAAGTAGGTGCCGATGACGAGCAGCGGGTTGCAGATGCCTTCCGACACGAAGGCCTGGGGATGGAAGATCGTGGCGGGCAACAGGCACCAGGCGATGCTGGCGATGCGCGCGACGGTTTCGCCGAACAGCATGCGCGCGAGCTTGTAGAGATAGAAGAGCGCGACGAGATAGAGCGTGAGCGTCTGCACCATGACGCCCTTGGGACCAAGGAGGGCGAAAGCCGGTGCAAAGAGCACGTAGTCACCGGGCATGCCTTGCGCGAACAGCACGCGCAGCCCGGCGTCGCCGTCAGGCGCCTGCAACAGCGCCGAGAGCTTGTGGAACCGATCGCCCGCACGATCGCCGAGCATGAAGCGTGCGGCGGCGTCCGGCAGCAGAAAGACGAGACCGAGATGCAATGCCCAGAAAGCCAGCATCAGACGGCCGATGAAGCTTGTGCCGCTCAGCAGGTCTTCCTTGGCATGGGGGTGCCGGCGCATCAATTCCGTCCGCTCGCTCGCGATAGCTACAATTTTAGCGATCATCGTCAGCAACCCCAATCGTGCGCTGACAATCCGGTAAAGGATGCGTAAACGGCGCGACAGCCCGAGGCGCGATCAGCCACCGGTGACACGTCGCCAGAAGCCGGACGAGAAGGCCGGATCGAGGAAGGGCGCCAAACGCTCGTGCTCGGGGAAGAAGGCACGGAAGCTCGCCGCGCTCATGCGCGCGTCCTTGTAGGGATTGACCCGGCCGCCGGCAGCCAGCGTGATCTCATCGAGCGCGTCGAGAAGGGCGAAGGTCGAGGCGCCGCGAATGGCGAAGTCGAGTGTCAGCGTAATGCCCGGGCGCGGGAAGGACATGATGCCGGGCGATGCGATGGAGCCGAAGCGCTTCAGCACGGTGAGGAACGAACCGTGCGCACGGCGCTGGCACAACATCAGCATCTCGCGCACCGCGTCCAGCGCCGCGCCCTCCGGCAGCACGGATTGATGCTGAAGCAGCCCGCGCGGGCCATAGAGGCGATTCCAGTCGCCGATCGCGTCGAGGGGATGGAAGAAGGGCGAGATGCCGACACGACGCTCGCGGCCAGCCGATGGAACACGGCGCCAGTAGAGCGCGTTGAAAGCCTTCAGCACCGGCCGATTGACGACGGCGACCGGCAGGTCGAACGGCACGCGGGGCCTGATGCGTGGGCGGCGCTCACTATTCGTTGCGACCGCTGGCGCATGGTCGCCCGAGATCAGGAGGCCGCGGCCGAGCGCATCGCCCGATGCGAGGCTGTCGATCCATGCGACCGAATAGGCGTGCCGCCGCTCCGCCTCGCCGACACGCGCGAAGAAATCGTCGAGCCGACCGAAACGCTCCATCCGCTCCTCGACGAGGGGGCCGGCGACGCGCATCAACTGCAGCTCGATCCATGTGACGACGCCGGTGAGGCCCATGCCGGCAATGGTCGCGGCGAAGAAGCCGGCATTCCTGCCTGGCGTGCAGAGCATCCGGCTGCCATCCGAGCGTACGAGCTCGAACGCACGCACATGGCAGCCGAACGTGCCCGCGCGGTGGTGGTTCTTACCATGGACATCGTTGGCGAGCGCGCCGCCGAGCGTGACGAGCGCGGTGCCGGGCGTGACGGGCACGAACCAGCCGAGCGGCAAGCAGCGCGCGATGACCTCGCCGATCAGCAGGCCGGCCTCGGCCCGCAGAATGCCGGTTTGAGGGTCGAAGGCGATGATCCGATCGAGTGGCCGGCAGTCGACGAGAAGGCCGCCATCGTTGAGGCAACTGTCGCCATAGCTGCGGCCATTGCCGTAGGCGAGCAGCTTCAGGCCGTCACGCCCGTCGATCGGCAAGGGCGCGGCGCGGTCGCGATAGGCGACGACGTCCTGGCGGCTGCGCGGATAGCGGCCCCAGCTGCGGATGCCCGTTGCCAGAGGTCGCGGACCGCGCCCCGCTTCGTCCGCGCTCGCGGTCTCGTCGCCCAAGCGCTCTGTCTCCCTCGCCCAGATGATCAGCCCGCCGCGATGAACAGAACCGCAACCGCCAGCACGACGACCACCTGACTGCGCCAGTCGCGCGTCGCAAATACGACCGGATCATCGCTCATCTCGCGACGGCGGGCGAGCACCCAGAAGCGCATGACGAGATAGAGCACCATCGGGCAGATCAGCCAGATGATCTCGGGATAGCGATAGAGTGCCTTGACCTCGGCGCTGTCGATGTAGAGCGCGAGCACGAGCACCGCGAGCAGGCCGCTGCCGGTGCCGAACTGCGAGAGGGTCTCGAGGTCCTCGGCCCGGTAGCCGCGGCCGGTCAGCAGCTTCTCGCCCTTGGTGCCGAGGGCGCCGAGCTCGACGAAGCGCTTCATCAGCGCCAGGCTCAGAAACAGGAAGATCGAGAAGGCGAGCAGCCAGAAGGACATCGGCAGCGCCAGGGCGGCGGCCCCGGCGATGATGCGCAAGGTGTAGAGCGAGGCGAGCAGCAGCACGTCGAACAGCAGCGTGCGCTTGAAGAACAGCGAATAGGCGAGCGTCGCCAGGTAGTAGACGGCGAGCACGGCCTTGAAGAGCGGCGGCAGGGCGAGCGCAACGAGAGCGGCGGCGAGGAGCAGGAGCGGCGCCAGCACCAGGCCATGGGCGAGCGGCAGACGGCCGGATGCGAGCGGGCGCTCGCGCTTGCGCGGGTGGCGCCGGTCGGCCTGCAGATCGAGCAGATCGTTCAGCAGATAGACGCTCGAGGCGCAAAGGCTGAAGGCGAGAAAGGCGACGGCCGCCTCGCGCCAGGAGGCGGGGTCGGCGATGCGATGGTCGAGCAGCAGGGGCACGAAGACGAGCAGGTTCTTCATCCACTGACGGATGCGGATCTCCTCGAGATAGGTGCGTGCGCCCGCTTGCCCGCCGGTGAAGAGGGCGGCGACACGCGCACTCCTGCGCGCCGTCGCAAGCACGCCCGGCGAAGGATCGACGAGCAGCGCCTTGTCGGCCGCCTCGAATATCGCCAGATCGGCCCGGCTGTCGCCGATGTAGTCGAAGGGCCTGTCGCCTGCCATCGCCACGATGGCGTCACGCTTGACGCTCCCCTTCATGTTGACGACACCATCGGAGGCGATCACCGCATCGAACAGCCCCAGATGATCGGCGACATCCTCCGCGAGCAGGCCGTCGGAGGCGGTCGCCAGGACGACCGGCCGCCCGGCCGCGCGCTCCTGGCGGATGAAGGCGAGAACCGCCTGGTTGTAGGGCAGACGCGCAGCATCGAGGCGGATACGCCGGGCGACCTCGCGCTTCAGTCTCGCACGCCCCTTCAGCAGCCAGACGGGCAGAAGGAACAGATAGAGCACGTTGCGCGCGAGCAGCGCGAGCACGGATTCAGCCAGCAGATCGCTGCGCAGCAGCGAGCCGTCGAGATCCACGGCCAGCCAGCTCTGTCCGGCATGGGCATCGGATTTCTGCTGCATCTTGCTGTCGCCGTGTCCACCAGGGCCTGAGCTGCGCCGAGCCCCATGCCGGGGCGCAACGAGGATCGCCGACCGGCGCACGTCCCGCTGCCGCCCGCGCCGACCGAGATGCAAGCCCGACCGGCCGGAGGCAATAGTCTCCGGCTCACCGATACTAGACGATGGCTCCGATCCGAGAAACGGCTCTCGGCTGCAAGGGTTAAGCGCTGGCGCGCCCGCGCCTGCAAAGCACTGCGCGCGACGGCCGGCCGAGACGCATGGCAGAGCCGCCTCGAGAGCGAAGGCCCTTCACACCTTCCCTGCCATCCTCTACACGAAACGGGGGTCCGCTGCCTCGATCTTGAAGGGTCCCGTTCTCAGGTCCGGGCCACATATCCGGTCCGGGCAAGACTTCGTTTCACACGCCAGCCGCCCATATCCGGCGCCCGACAGCGCCTCGAACCGATCGCAAATCCCCCCCGCGGGCCGCGGTCATCCGTGAGAATGTCGCACGTCGACGCGCCACGGCGGCGCCGGCGGACATGAGCCCCGATCTGGAACCCCCGATGACCACCCAAACGCCCCATCCGATCGAGCTGAAGTCCTATCGCCCGCCGGCCTATCTGGTCGACACGGTCGATCTCGACGTGGCGCTCGATCCGGAGCGGACGCGGGTGCGATCGCGGCTCGCCATGCGCGCAAACCCGGCGGCGGGCGATGCCGATCGTGCGCTGAGGCTCGACGGCGAGCACCTCACTCTCGTCGAGATCCTGATCGACGGCGAGGCGCTGAAGCCGCGCCAGTACAAGATCGACGATAGCAGCCTGACGATCGCCCGCCCTCCCGCCGGGCCGTTCACGCTCGAGATCGTGACCGAGATCGCGCCAGAGGCGAACAAGGCGCTGTCCGGCCTCTATCGCTCGCGCGGCATCTACTGCACGCAATGCGAGGCGGAAGGCTTCCGCCGCATCACCTATTATCTCGACCGGCCGGACGTGCTCGCCGTCTACACGACGCGGATCGAGGCGCCCGAGAGCGAGGCACCGGTGCTCCTGTCCAATGGCAATCCGGTCAAGAGCGGCCGCATCAAGGGAACCGGGCGGCACTACGCGGTCTGGCACGATCCCCACCCGAAGCCGTCCTATCTGTTCGCGCTCGTCGGCGGCCGGCTCGGTGTCGTCGAGGACAGCTTCCGCACCATGTCGGGCCGGGAGGTCGAGCTCCGGATCTATGTCGAGCCGGGCAAGGAGGACCGCTGCGCATGGGCGATGGATTCTCTCAAGCGCTCGATGCGGTGGGACGAGAAGCGCTTCGGGCGGGAGTACGATCTCGACATCTTCATGATCGTCGCGGTGTCGGACTTCAACATGGGCGCGATGGAGAACAAGGGCCTCAACGTCTTCAACGACAAGCTGGTGCTCGCCTCGGCCGATACGGCGACGGACGGCAACTACGAAGCGATCGAGTCGGTGATCGCGCACGAGTATTTCCACAACTGGACCGGCAACCGCATCACCTGCCGCGACTGGTTCCAGCTATGCCTGAAGGAAGGGCTGACGGTATTCCGCGACCAGGAGTTCTCTGCCGACGAGCGCTCGCGCACGGTGCAGCGGATCGCCGATGTACGCACGCTGCGCAGCCACCAGTTTCCCGAGGACCAAGGTCCGCTCGCCCATCCGGTCAGGCCGGAGAGCTATATCGAGATCAATAACTTCTACACGGCGACGGTCTACGAGAAGGGCGCGGAGCTGTGCCGGATGCTGATGACGCTGGTCGGGCGCGAGGGATTTCGCAAGTCGCTCGACCTCTATTTCGATCGCCACGATGGCGAGGCGGCGACCGTCGAGGACTTCGTCAAGTGCTTCGAGGATGCGACCGGGCGCGACCTTGCCCAGTTCATGCTCTGGTACAGCCAATCGGGCACGCCGGAGATCGTCTGCTCGCTCGCCTATGACCAGGCGGCACGGACGGCCGAGCTCACCGTCACGCAGGTCCTGCCACCGACTCCGGGCCAGCCGCGCAAGAAACCGATGCACGTGCCCTTGCGCATGGGCCTCATCGGCAGCAACGGCCAGGAGCTCGACCTGCGCCTCGCCGACGGGGAGGAGGTTGCCGACGGCCTCATCGAGCTCAGGCGGCAGAAGGAGGTGTTCCGCTTCACCGGTGTCGCGTCGCGGCCGGTGCCCTCGCTGCTGCGCGGCTTCTCGGCCCCCGTCAATCTGACGGTCGAGCTCACCGAGAAGGATCTCGAGTTCCTGATGGTGCACGACAGCGATCTCTATAATCGCTGGCAGGCCGGCCAGATGCTGGCCTCGCGCATCATCATCGATATCGTCACGGCGATCCGCGAGGGGCGGCGGGTGCGGCCGGGTGCGCGCCTCGCCAAGGCACTGGGCGCCGCGCTCGTCGACGAAGGGCTCGAGGCCGCCTATCGCGCGCAGTTCCTGCAATTGCCGAGCGAGGCGGACATCGCCCGCGAGATCCGCAAGGATGTCGATCCCGACGCCATCCACCTCGCACGCCGGCAACTGCGCACGCTGATCGCCCGCATGCTGCGCGAGGATCTGCTCGAGACCTACCGCCGGCACCTGATGAAAGGGGCCTACAAGCCGGATGCGACGAGCGTCGGCCGGCGGTCGCTGAGGAACACCGCGCTCTCGCTCATCGCCGAGACCGGCGAGCGGAGCGACATCGCACTCGTGGCGGAGCATTTCTGGTCGTCGCGGAACATGACCGACGAGACCGCCTCGCTGTCGATCCTCGCCGACATCGACTGCGACGAGCGGCAGAAAGCGCTCGAGCATTTCGAGCGCCGGTGGGAGGGCGATCTCCTGGTCATGGACAAGTGGTTCGCGGTGCAGGCCTCCTCCTCGCTGCCGGGCACGCTCGAGACGGTCGAAGAGCTGACCCGCCACCCCCTGTTCTCGCTGAAGAACCCCAACAAGGTGCGCGCGCTGATCGGCACCTTCGCGAGCGCCAATCCGATCGGCTTCAACCGGGCCGACGGAGCCGGCTATCGTTTCGTCGCCGGCCAGGTCGCCGAGATCGACGGCTTCAATCCGCAGGTGGCAGCGCGGCTGTCCGGCGCATTCCGCAGCTGGCGGCTGCTCGAGCAAGGCCGGCGCCGGCACGCGAAGAAGGCGCTGACCGCCCTCGCCAAGCGCCCTGGCATCTCGCGCGATCTCTACGAGATCGTCTCCAAGACGCTGGAAGCCTGAGGGCTGTCCGGAAGAGCCCGTCGCCGCCTCGCGCACCACGGCAGGTTGCCCGTGGCGCACAGGCAACGGGTTAACCGCAATGCCGCGGGGCTGCTCGATGGCGGCCACGCGACAGGGCTGCCGGCGGGTCGGGAGGAGATCACCGGCCGCAGGCCACGCGGGCGCGCACACCAACGAAAAATCCTGTTCCCGACAGCGTTTCTGGCGCCCCCGCGCACATCGCCACGGGCGATCCGCGTCGCTCCGCGGCCCGGTGCCGGCAGGGATAACATTCCGGGCACGGCCGGAATAAACGCGCTGGACACGGAGTCGCAGTTGCGATTCCAATGGATGTGAAGAGCGATTCGTCGGGGGGCAGTGGGCGGCCAGCCGACAGCGACGGGGCGGACTTGATCGACATGACGACATCGAAAAGCGGTCGCGGCGTCGCGACCGGACGGCGGAGCCGTGGATACGGCTTCGGCCATCCTCGGGCACTTGCGCAGATCCCGGCATTCGTCGATCTCAGGCTCCTTGCGCTCGCCGGCCTCGTGCTCGTCGCCGCCGATCTTGCGGCCGGAGCGCAGGCGTCATTCGCACCGGTCGTCGTCCCGCATCTCCTCGCCCTCGCCGGCTGCCTCTTGATCCTGCCGCTCGTCTTGCGGGGAGAGGGAGGTCGCGATGTCGCGACTGGGAGCGGCCTCGCCGAGCTCGAAGCGAGGAATGCCCGGCTCGTCGCCGAGCGCGCCAGCATCGAGCGCGACGCGCAACGCCTCGCCGCCCTTTCCGATCAGCTCGCGCACGAGAAGGCCGCCACCGAGCGCGATGTGCGCAACCGCGACCGGCTGCTCGCCCATCTCAGCCACCAACTGCGCACGCCGCTCACCAATGTCATCGGCTTTTCGGATCTTCTCGCCGACGAGATCTTCGGCGCCCATGCCCATCCGAAATATGCCGACTATGCGCGCCACGTCTCCGAAAGTGCCGGTCGGCTGCTGACGACCTGCGAGGATCTGATGGCGCTGGCCGAGGTCGGGGCCTCGGGCGGGCCGGTCAGCTCACCCGCCGAGGTCGCGCCGCGCCTCAATTGGCTGGGGGATCTCGACCGTGTCGACGTGCCCGAGGCGGTGCTCGTCATGAAGCGGCAGATCGAGATGGCGCGATCGCGCTGAGTAGTCCGTGATGGGCGCTCAACCGGGTCGCTTCGAGCGCGCCTGCCGTCCCGCTGCGGGCTCACGTTTCATACCGACGCGCATGGGTCGATTCGTGATCCAGTTGAATGCGCGCCGTTATCTGCCTTGTTTGCGCGCGGCAGCGCCACCGGCCCCCGCGAGCGCAGACCACCTCGCTCGCCAGAGTCAGAACCTTCGCACGCTGGTATCAGTCGGCAATCAGACGGTTGAACAGGTCGAGCACCTCGCCCTGGTGCTCGATGAGCATGGCACCGAGGCGACCGAGATCCGGCACCTCGCCGGCGCGCACCAGTAATTCGACGAGGCCGGGGGGCGCCTTGCCGGGATCGAACGGTCCCTCGAGGCACAGGCTCAGCACCTGCGACACGCTCTGGTAGAGGCGCATGGCCGGGATCAGCCGGTCGGCGGCGTCGGGGGCGAGAAAGCCGCGGCCGGCGAGCCGCGCCAGGGCATCCAGCGTGTTCTGGCTGAGCACGCCGGGATCGGCGGCGGCGTGGCGCAGTTGCAGATACTGGGCGATGAACTCGATGTCGACGAGGCCGCCGCGGACCTGCTTCAGATCCCAGATGTCGCGTGTGCCCTTCTCGGCGGCAATGCGCTCGCGCATCTCGCGCACGTCGGCGGTGAGCTTGCCGGCGTCGCGCGGCGTGGTCAGAACCTCGCGGATCACCGCCTCGATCGCCGCGCGCAAGGTCGGCGGACCGGTGATGACGCGCGCCCGTGTCAGGGCCATGCGCTCCCAGGTCCAGGCGGCCTCGCGATGATAGGCGGTGAAGCTCTCCAGATGGCTTGCGACCGGCCCCGAGCTGCCGGACGGGCGCAACCGCATGTCGACCTCGTAGAGGCGCCCTTCGGAGGTCGGAGACGAGATGGCGCTGACGAGGCGCTGCGTGATGCGCGAGTAATATTGCTGGCCGGGCAGCGGCTTTCGCCCGTCCGACTGGGCCGCCTCGCCTTCGTAGTCGTAGACGACGATGAGGTCGAGATCGGAACTTGCGGAGATCTCGCGGCCGCCGAGCTTGCCCATGGCGAGCACCGCGGCGGCGCCGCCCGGCATCAGGCCATGCTGGCGGCCGATCTCCTTCTCGACGGCATCCTGGAGCGCACCGATCAGCAGGGTGGCGAGCATGGCATAGGCGCCGCCCGCCCGCACCGCCGAAATGGTTCCTGAGAGGACCCGCACACCGATCAGGAACTGCTGCTCGTTGCCGACGATGCGGGCGCGATCGAGCAGGTCCTGGAAGTCGCCGGCGGCGGCAATCTCGCCCTTGATGCGTCGGGCGAGTTCCTCCTCGGATGGCTCGGTACCGAAGAAGCCGGGATCGAGGACGGCATCGAGCAGCCGGCTGCGCCGCGAAAGAATGGTCGCGAGTCGGGGCGCGGTGCCGAGAATATCGACGATGAGGCGCAGGAGCCCGGGATTGGAGCGCAAGAGCGAGAAAAGTTGAACGCCCGCCGGCAGCTCGGAAAGGAAGCGATCGAAGGAGGCGAGGGCGCGGTTGGGCTCCGAAGTGCGGGCGAGCGCCTCCAGCAGCGCCGGCTGCACCTCGGTCAGCCGCTCGCGGGCCCGCGCCGTGCGCATCGCACGCGAGCGGCCATAGTGCCAGCCCTTGACCGTGGCAATGGCGGCGGCAGGATCGCGATAGCCCATGCGGGCGAGAGTGGCGACCGTCTCGGGGTCGTCGTCGTCGCCGGTGAAGACGAGATTGCCGCCTTCGCTCGTCAGCTCGGGCACCTCCTCGAAGAGCGCGCCATAGTGCTGCTGGACGCGGCCGAGCTCGGCCCGCAGCCGCTCGCCGAAGGCTTCCGCCGTGGCAAAGCCTGCAAAGCAGGCGACGCGCGCGAGTTTGTCGGCTTCGGTCGGCAGCGTCTGGGTCTGCTCGTCGGCGATCATCTGCAGGCGGTGCTCGACCATGCGCAGGAAGCAGTAGGCGGCGGTCAGCTCCTCCACCGCGCGCGGCGCGATCCAGTTGCGCGCTCTCAGGCGATCGAGCGCCAGAAGCGTCTGGGGCACGCGCAGGTCCTTCTGCCGGCCACCGGCGATGAGCTGCTGGGTCTGGGCGAAGAATTCGATCTCGCGGATGCCGCCGCGACCCAGCTTGATGTTGTGGCCGGCGACGCCGATCTCGCCGAATCCCTTGAAGGCGTGGATCTGGCGCTTCATGGCGTGGATGTCGGCGACGGCAGCAAAGTCGAGATATTTGCGCCAGACATAGGGGGCGAGCTCGGCGAGCAGCGCCTCGCCAGCGGCAATGTCGCCGGCGGCGGCACGCGCCTTGATGAGGGCGGCACGCTCCCAGTTCTGGCCGAAGCTTTCGTAATAGTGGAGGGCGGCGGTGGTCGAGAGTGCGATCTGGGTCGAGCCCGGATCGGGCCTCAGCCGCAGGTCGGTACGGAAGACATAACCGTCGGCGGTGCGCTCCTGCATGAGGCGGACGAGGTCGCGCGTCAGGCGGACGAAGAAGCTCTGGGGATCGAGCCCGTCCTTCAGCGCCAGCCGGTCGCGCTCGAAGAACACGATGAGATCGATGTCGCTGGAATAGTTGAGCTCGCGGGCCCCGTATTTGCCCATGGCGATGACGATGTAGCCGGAGCCGACGGCGGGATGGTCGGGATCGGCCGGATGGCAGTCGCCGGCACGCGCGGCCCGGGTCAGCAGGAAGCGGACCGCGGCACCGAGGGCATCATCGGCGATGGTGCTGAGCGCATCCGTCACCTGCATGATCGGCCAGACGCCGCCGATGTCGGCGAGGGCGGCATGAAGCGCGGCGGCATTCTTGTAGCGGCGGAGCGCACGCATGGCGTCAGGAAGGCTGGCGGCGGCACCGATCTCGCGCTCGAGGGTCGCGCCGAGCGCCGCGAGCCTTTCGGCGGGCGGCTCGGCGAGGCTCGCCTGCAGCATGGTCGGACTGCGCAGGGCAAGTGTCGTCAGATAGGGCGAGGTGCCGAAGAGCGCGCCAAGCAGGGCACGGACCGGCGGGCGGGCGGAGAGCGTCGCAAGGCCGGCGAGCGCGGGATCGGCTGCGATCGTCTCGGCGAGGTCGGCAAAGGCCCGCTCCGCCGCCAAGGGATCATAGACGCCGGGAATGGTGCCGATCAGGTCGGCGAGCGCCGCCCGCTCTGTGGTCGCCGGCTCGAAACTGCGCGGATCGGTGGTCGGGGAGGTGGACAAGGTGCTGGCAGTCCCTCAGACGGCATCGGGGGCGCGCGGACGACGAATGCCTCGCCGCCGACCGCCCCAGATTGAACGCTGGGGCCACGCCAGACAAGCAAAGAGGGAGGAGGCAGCCTCGGGCTATCGGGCGGGCAAGACCAGCACGGCCCTCAGCCCCGGCCCGTTGTCCTCGAGGCGGACCGCCCCGCCGTGCAGGCGGGCGACCGCGGCGACGAGGCTGAGGCCGAGGCCGCTCCCGGGACGCGATCGGCTGACCTCGAGGCGCACGAAGCGCTTCAGCACGCGCTCGCGATCCTCAGGGGGAATGCCCGGTCCATGATCGCCGACCGAGACCTCGCCGGCGCCGTCGCGAAGCGTGACCCGAACCTCGATGGCGCTACGCGAGAGCCGGTGATGCGGCGCGGTCTCGCGCCCCTCGCCGTGACGCCCCTCCGACCCATCGCTCAGGACGGCGCCATCGGCCGCCACCTCGCAGCCGGCGCCGTATTTCAGGGCATTGTCGATGAGATTGGTGATCGCCTGGCCGATGAGCTGGCGGTCGCCGGTGACGACGACGCCGTCCGCGATCGAGGCTTCGATGGCGATGCCGGCTTCCTCGGCGAGGGGCTCGTAGAGCTCGATGGCGTCGCGCGCCACCTCGGCGAGATCGACCGCGGTCCGGCCCTCGCCCGAGGCGCCGGCCTCCAGGCGCGCGATGCTGAGGAGGGCATTGAAGGTGGCGATGAGACCGTCCGCCTCCTCGATCACCCGCTCGAGGGCGGAGCGGTAGGCCTCGGCACCGCCGGCCTCGCGCAAGGCCGCCTCGGCGCGGTTGCGCAGGCGGTTGAGCGGGGTCTTCAGATCGTGCGCGATGTTGTCGGAAACCTCGCGCAGTCCCGCCATGAGCTGCTCGATCCGGTCGAGCATCAGGTTGAGGTTGGCCGAGAGGCGATCGAGCTCGTCGGCCGATCCGGTCAGCGGCACACGCCGCGACAGGTCGCCGGCCATGATGGTACGGCTGGTCTCGTTGATCGCGTTGATGCGGCGCAGGATGGCGCGGCTGGCCAGAAGGCCACCGAGAAGGCCGAGCAGGGCGACCGCACCGATTCCGGCGATGGCGACGCGGCGGGCGGTGACGGCAAAGGCGCGCTGGCTCTCGGCATCGCGGCCGACCAGCAACAGGTGATTGCCGGGCACGCGGACGAGGACGCCGACCGCGACATGGCGGCCTGTCGGCGTATCGGGCGGGGAATAGGTGAAGAAGCCGCCGACATCCTCGGCGCCGAGCTCGGGAGGCAGGGCGGCAAGGTTGCCGGCGATGCGTCGGCCGGAACCGTCGACCAGCAGATAGAGCCCGCTTCCGCCCTCGGCCGAGCGCGCCTCGATGGTGCTCGCCAGAAGCGCGGCGCCGCCGAGGCGATACTGCTCGCGCAGGCTGTTGATCTCGACGGCGAGCGTTTCGGCGATCTGGCGGGTGACGAGGGCATTGGTCTGCCAGAACAGATAGCCGACCACCATCGCGCCGAGCACGAGGAAGGCGAGGAGGTAGAACGCCATGAAGCGGAAGGTGCTGGTGGCGGCGAGCGCGGCCAGCCCGCGGTGCGGCGGACCTGGGGGGCCGGCTGCGCGCTCCTTCGGGCTTTCCGGTGCGACGAGCGCGCCGGAGGGCAGGGGCGGGGCATTCATCAGCCCGCACCGTCCCGGATCATGTATCCGGCGCCGCGTACCGTATGGAGGAGAGGGGTCGAGTAGCCCTTGTCGATCTTGCCGCGCAAACGCGAGACGTGCACGTCGATGACATTGGTCTGAGGATCGAAGTGATAGTCCCAGACATGCTCGAGCAGCATGGTGCGCGTGACGACCTGCCCGGCATTCTTCATCAGATATTCGAGCAAGCGGAACTCGCGCGGCTGGAGCGCGATCGGCTCGCCCGCCCGCGTCACCTTGTGCGAGAGACGGTCGAGCAGGAGGTCGCCGACCGCATAGGTGGTCGCCTGCTCCTGCGGCTCGGCCCGGCGGGCGAGCGCCTCGATGCGCGCCAGCAGCTCGCTATAGGCAAACGGTTTCGTCAGATAGTCGTCGCCGCCCGATTTCAGGCCCTTGACGCGGTCGTCGACATGACCGAGCGCGGAAAGGATCAGCACCGGCGTGCGAATGCCGCCGGCCCTGAGCTCCTCGATCAGCGAGAGCCCGTCGCGATAGGGCAGCATGCGGTCGACGATCAGCACCGCATAGTCGCCGGCGCGGGCGAGATCGAGCCCCGCCGCGCCGTCGGCCGCGGCATCGACGGCGTGGCCGCTCTCGCGCAGTGCTTTCTGCAGGAAGGCCGCGGTCTCGGCATCATCCTCGATCACGAGCACGCGCATCGGGCCCACTCCCAAAATCCAGCGCCTGCCGATCGCCCTCGGCGAGGATGGCGCGAACGTCCGATCCGATGTGAGTGGACCGGACGCTCGCAACGCCGAAGCATGCCATGAGGAGGATGCCTCAGCCCTTGCCGAGAGTCAGCGCGACGAACCGCTCCTGATCGCCGGTGCGGACCCGCAGCAGCACGGCCTTGCGTCCGCGCTGGCGCGCCGATTCGACGCCGGACTGGACGTCGCCGGGCGCGCTCACCTTCTCGCCGGCGACCTCGAGGATGATGTCGCCCTCGTTGAGGCCCTTGTCGGCAGCCTCCGAGGCGGGCTCGACCTTGGTGATCAGCACGCCTTCCTCGGTCGTGCCCTTGTCGGTCTTGCCGAGTGCCGAGGCCGGGGCGAGCGACAGGCCGAGCTCGGAGAGATCGCGCGTCTCGGGAACCGCCGGCACGCTCGGTTCGGTGGAGGCAACCTCGGCATTGCTCGGGAACTGGCCGAGCTTCACCACGACTTCGACCTCGCGGCCGTCGCGCAGCACAGTGAGACTGGCGTCGCTGTTGGGGGCGAGATCGGCGATCATCCGTGCAAGATCGCGCGAGCCCGGCACCTCGCGGCCGTTGACGGCGACGATGGCATCGCCGACCTCGAGCGCGGAGCCGGCGGCCGGGCCGTCCTCGGCGATCTTTGTGACGAGCGCGCCCTTGGGCTTGGTCATGCCAAGGCTCTGGCCGATCTCGTCGGAGACGTTCTGGATATGCACGCCGAGCCAGCCGCGCTGGACGGTGCCGGTGGCGCGGAGCTGGTCGACGACGGCGCGGGCGAGCGCGGCCGGCACGGCGAAGGCGATGCCGACATTGCCGCCCGACGGGCTGAAGATCGCCGTGTTGACGCCGATCACCTCGCCCGCGAGGTTGAATGCAGGTCCGCCCGAATTGCCGCGGTTCACCGCCGCATCGATCTGCAGATAGTCATAGGGCCCTGAGCCGATGTCGCGATTGCTCGCCGAGACGATGCCGGCGGTGACCGAGCCGCCGAGGCCGAAGGGATTGCCGACCGCGATCACCCAATCGCCGACGCGCACCGGCGTCTCGGCGAAACGCACATTGGGGAAGGTGCCGCCGCTGGTGATGCGGATGACGGCAAGGTCGGTGCGCGGATCGGTGCCGATCAGCTCGGCAGGGAGCTTCACGCCATCGTTGAAGGCCACCTCGATGCGACCGGCACCATCGATGACATGGTTGTTGGTGACGATGTAGCCGTCCTCCGAGACCACGAAGCCGGAGCCCTGGGCGAGCGTCGGGCGCACGGCGGAGGGCACCTCCTGCTGGTCCTTGCGGAACTTCTTGAAGAACTCGTTCAGCGGATGGTCGTCGGGCAGGTCGGGGAAAGCGAAGGGCTGCTCGCCGACGCCGTCGCCGCGGCTGCCGGTCACGTAGATGCTGACGACGGAGCCGCGAACCTTGTCGACCACGTCGGCGAAGGTGGCAGGCGCGGTCGGGTAGGGCGCAATGGCGGTCGTCGCCTCCTCGGCGAGGGCGTGGCCTGGCAACCCGGTAGCGGCCAGCATCGCGGCGAGCGAGACGCCGGCGGCAATGCCAAGACCCAGCACTCCCCTCCTGATGGCTGCGAGCCGGTCATGGCGATGCGGCAGGGATCGTCCGGCGATCGTGAAGAGACTGTCGGTCGGCATTGTGTAACCCTCGATCCTAGCGGTTGACCAAACTCGTCATGGTCGGCCACTTATCCCGATCGGTGCCTTACGGCACGCTTTCTGCCGAATTAATGTTTGGTAATGTCGCCGGGACGGCTTGGCCTGCGGGTCCCGGGGGGAACGAAGCACGGGGGCCGGGGAGACGGGCGCGGGGAGCCGATGAGCGCAGCAGACTTCTGTCGAAAGCGGTTCGCCCGGATCTTCGCTGCGCCGGCAGCGATGGCTCTCCTGCTCGCCTTGGCGAGCGCTGGCATGGCAGCTCCGGCCGGGCCTGGTCGATCCGTGCTCACCGCCCCATCGTTCATGGCGGCCTTCCAGAGCCATCGGGGCACGCCGCGCGCCGACCGCCTCGCGCCAATTCCGGTCGCGGTGTTTGGCAAGGACGAGCGCGGCCCGCTGCCAGAGCGGCTGCAGCGGCTGAAGGGCGCCATCGGGCTCGTCTTCAACAACGAGGCGCGCACCGTCTGTTCTGGCTTCTGCGTGGCGCCGGACGTGATCCTGACGGCATCGCACTGCCTGTTTCATGGCGGGGACCGGTCGCGCCGCTCGCTCTCGTCTTTCTGGTTCGCGCTCGACCGCAAAAATGGCCGGGCGTTCACCCAGTTCTCGGGCCATGGCAACGGCACGAGCTGGCTGCATGTCATGAGCGGCACGGTGCGGCTGAAGGTGAAGCCGCCGATCGATGCGGTCGACGACTGGGCGGCGGTGCGGCTCGCCAAGCCGGTCTGCCAGGACGATGGGCTGCCGATCAAGGCGCTGAGTGGCGAGGAGTTGGCGGCAGAGGCCGCCGCCGGCCACCTGTTCCAGGTCGCCTACCATCGCGACTACAAGGAATGGGAGCTTGCCTATTCCCAAGGGTGCGAGGCGGGAGGGACGCTGCCGGGCGTGAAGCCGCAGACGGTCCGGCGGGATTTCACGGCACCCGAGGGCCTCATCCTGCACAAATGCGATACCGGCGAAGCCTCGTCGGGCGGACCGATCCTGATCGAGGGAGCGGACGGGCCGTTCGTCGTCGGCATCAATGTCGGCACCTATGTGCAGTCGCGCGTGCTGCTGCAGAACGGACGGGTGACCAAGCGCTTCTCGCCGCACATGCTCGCCAACACCGCCGTCAATCTGGCGATGATAGCCGAGCGGGTGAGGGCTTTCGGGACCGCGGAGGTGGCGACGAGCGAGGCGGATCTGCGCCAGTTCCAGACGCGGCTCAAGGCCATGGCACTCTATGCCGGTCCGGTCGACGGTGATTATGGCGAGCTGACTCGGGCCGCCATCATCGCCTATGAGCGCGCCGAGGGACTGCCCGAGACGGGGCTGCCGACGCGGGCGCTGGCCGAGCGGCTGTCCGGCGGGAAACGGGTGGAAGAGATTGGCGATGGGGCGCAAGGGGGCCGCAAGCGCAAGGGCCGGGCGAAGAAGGCGCCGAACTGAGGGGGCGTGCGCGCGATCCACCAGCGCCAGAGGCGAGCGGGGCAGGACCGAGGGGGGGCAGGGCCGCCGTGTCCTGTCGCCCTGCAACGGCCGTGTCAGCCCCGGCCGATCAACTCGTCGAGCCGACGTTTCTCCTCGTCGGTCAGGGCGGCAGTGCCGTCGCCCGAGCTTCCCCGACCGGGAGTGGCCGCGCTCCGGCGCAGACCGCGCCAGACGATGAAGCCGGCAAGGCCCAGCACCGCGAGCGGGGTCAGCCAGAGGATCAGCGTCTCGGGCTCGAATGGTGGCTTCAGGAGCACGAACTGGCCGTAGCGCGCGACGACGAAATCGACGACCTCGCCATCGGTGTCGCCCGCCGTCAGGCGCTCGCGCACGATGAGGCGCAGGTCGCGGGCAAGCGGCGCATCGGAATCGTCGATCGACTGGTTCTGGCAGACGAGGCAGCGCAGGCCCGCCGAAATGGCGCGGGCGCGCGCCTCGAGTGCCTGGTCGGCGAGAATCTCGTCGGGCTGGACGGCGGATGCAGGGGCCGCGCCGATAGAGGACGCGACGACGACGAGGAGGAGCGCGGCAAGGCGGCAGAGCGAGGACCGGACGGGCCAGTGCCCCCATTGTTCTGCAGCGGCGGCCGGCAGGCTTCTCGGCGATCGGGCGATCATCATTCCGGTCACTCCGCGGGCACGGCGGCTGGGGCACGGCCGCGCCGTGGCGCGCCAACCCGCAGGCGACGGTCGCTCAGCGACATGAGGCCACCGAGGAACATGAGCACGCCGCCGATCCAGATCAGCCTGACCAGCGGGTTGAAATAGACGCGCACCGCGTGGGCGCCATTCGCCATCTCGTCGCCGAGCACGGTGTAGAGATCGCCGAAGACAGAGACGAGAATGCCCGCCTCGGTTGTCGTCTGGCGCTCGGCGGGATAGGCGCGCTTGGCGGGCTCGAGCGTGGCAACGGGCGGGCCCCCCGTGCTCACCTCGAATATGCCGATGCGCTCGGCGTAGTTGGGACCCTGGCGCGGCGCCACACCCTTGAAGGCGATGCGGTAGCCGGCGATCTCGACCGTGTCGCCGGGCTTCATGGCGAGGATCCGCTCCTCGCGCCAGGCACTCGTCGCGACGATGCCGAGCAGCATCACGCCGAGCCCGAAATGGGCGAGCGCCGTGCCGTGGATCGAGCGTGGCAGGTTGGCGAGACGTCGCAACACCTCCGCGCTGCCGGCACTGCCGATGCGGGCGCGGAAGGCAAGATCGGTGAGCGCTCCCAGCATCAGCCAGAGGGCGAGGCCGACGCCGAGCGGGGCGAGCCAGGGACCGCGCCAGGCAATCGCATAGGTGGCGAGAATGGCGAGGAAGCTGATCCCGGCCGCAATCATCAAGCGCGACGCGACGGCGTAGAGATCGCCACGTTTCCAGGCGAGCAGCGGTCCGAACGGAACGGCGAGCAGGAGCGGGATCATCAAGGGGCCGAAGGTCATGTTGAAATAGGGCGGCCCGACCGAGATCTTGGCGCCGGTCAGCCCCTCCAGCATCAGCGGGTAAAGCGTGCCGACGAGCACCGAGGCGCAGGCCGTCGTCAGCACCACATTGTTGAGGACGAGGCCACCCTCGCGGCTGATCGGATGGAACAGGCCGCCGCGGCGCAGGCTCGACGCCCTCACCGCATAGAGCGCCAGCGAACCGCCGACGAAGCAGGCCATGATGGCGAGGATGAAATAGCCGCGCTCGGGATCGACGGCGAAGGCATGGACCGAGGTCAGCACGCCCGAGCGGACGAGGAAGGTGCCGAGCAGGGAGAGCGAGAAGGTGAGGATGGCGAGCAGGATGGTCCAGACCTTCAGGGCCTCGCGCTTCTCCATGACGATGGCCGAATGGAGCAGCGCCGTGCCGGCGAGCCAGGGCATGAAGGAGGCGTTCTCGACCGGATCCCAGAACCACCAGCCACCCCAGCCGAGCTCGTACTTGGCCCACCACGAGCCCATGGAGATGCCGACCGTCAGGAACATCCAGGCGGCGAGCGTCCAGGGCCGCACCCAGCGCGCCCAGGCCGCATCGATCCGCCCCTCGATCAAAGCGGCGACCGCGAAGGAGAAGGCCATCGAGAAGCCGACATAGCCCATGTAGAGGAAGGGCGGATGGAAGGCGAGGGCGGGATCCTGGAGGATCGGATTGAGGCCGAGCCCCTCGGCCGGGGCGGGATCGAGCCGGGCGAACGGATTGGAGGTTGTGACGACGAAGAGCAGGAAGGCGACGGCGATCAGGCCCTGAACGGCGAGCACGTTGGCCTTGAGGGTCTCGGGCAGGTTGTTGCCGAAGAGTGCGACGGCCGCCCCGAAGATGGCGAGGATCAGCACCCAAAGGACCATCGAGCCTTCATGATTCCCCCAGACGCCGGCGATGCGGTAAAGGAGCGGCTTGGTCGAATGGGAGTTCTGGTAGACATTGGCGAGAGAGAAATCGGAGACGATGTGGGCGTTCATCAGCACGCCGAAAGCCAAGAGCACGAGGACGAGCTGCACGAGCGCCGCCGGCACCGCCACCGCCATCATGCGGGCATCGCCGCGATAGGCGCCGACCGCCGGTACCAGGGTCTGCAGGAGGGCGATCCCCAGCGCCAGCACCAGCGCGAAATGTCCCGTCTCGATCAGCATGTCACTGCGTCTCCTCGGCCCGTCCGGAACGGCGCGACCACTCAGTTGGTCGACGCCTCATCCCCCTGCCAAACACCCTTCTCCTTCAGCGCCTTGGCAACCTCGGGCGGCATGTAGCGCTCGTCGTGCTTGGCGAGCACGGTGTCGGCGCGGAACAGCCCGTTCGAATCGAGCGTGCCCTCCGCGACTACGCCCTGTCCCTCACGAAAGAGGTCGGGAAGAATGCCGTCATAGGTGACGCTCAGCGTCTTCAGCGTATCCGTCACGGCAAACTCGATGTGATGGCCCTCGCCGTGACGGACGCTGCCCGCCTCGACGAGGCCACCGAGCCTCAGGCGCTGGCCGGCGGCGATGTGCTTCTCGGCGATGTCGCTCGGCGTGTAGAAAAAGACGATCGAATCCTGCAGCGCATAGAGGACGAGGCCGACCGCGAGGGCGAGGCCGGCCAGTCCGCCCGCGATGACCGCCGACCTCTTCTGCTTGCGTGTCATGTGAAGCTCTCTCTCACCGCCGGCACGCGGGCCGGGTTGCATCGGGGGCGCCAGCGGCGCCGGTCAACTGCCGGCTCTCAGGAGCCAAGGCCGAGATCGCGGGCGAGGCCCTCGAGAGCGGTGAGGCCCTCGGTATCGTCCGCGAGGGCTGCGCGGCCATCGGCCAGGGCCTTCAAAGCATCGTCCCGCCGCCCGAGCACGCTATAGGCGCGTACCAGCTTCTGCCACCCGTCCGCATCGCGGCCGTCGGTCTTCAGGCGCTCGGCCAGTCGGCCGACCATGCCCTCGATCATTTGCTGGCGCTCGGCATCCGTCATGCTGCCGGCGGCCGCGACATCGGCGGCGCTGGGGCCACCGGCAGACGCGGACTCCCCGCTTCCAGCCGTCCTGCCGGCCACGTCCTCTCCGGACGCGCCCGCCACTGGTGCGCCGCCCGAGACGGCCGCGAGCCGCTGCTCGACGATGCTGCGCCAGGGCGCATCGGCCGGACCGTCGGCGAGCATGGCCTGATAGGCTGCCTTGGCGTCGTCGATGAGGCCGTCCTGCTCGGCGGCGACCGCCAGCCAGAACCGCGCCGACATGCGATCGGGCGCCTTCTGGCGGATGGCCTCGAAGGCGCGCCGTGCCGCCTCGCCGACGATGCCGTCGGAAGCCAGGACGCTCGCCTCGCCGAAACCCTCGAGCAGCTTCAACTCGTCGCCCTTCAGGCGAAGTGCCTTGGCGAAGGCGTCGACAGCGTCGTCGTAGCGCCCGAGGCGCATGTAGATGGGGGCGACCACGGCCCAGCCTTCGCCGTCGCCCGGCGCCTTGCGCAGATGCTCCTCGACCCGGGCGACGAGCAATTCGATGCCCTGCTCGGAGGCAGGGGCCGCAAGGCGGGCGGCGAGCGGCTGATCGGGCAGACCCGGCGAGCCGACGACGAGATAGGAGACGATGGCGAGCACCGCCGTCGCGAACATGGCGCCATAGACGAGAAGGGGATGACGCTCGATGCCGGGATCGGTGGCGCTCTTGTTCGCGGCGCCTTTCGGGCCGGCCTCGCCGCGGGCGGCACTGGCGAGCACGCGCCGGCCGATCTCGGCCCTTGCGGCCTCGGCCTCGGGCCCGAGAATGGCACCGCGCTCCAGATCGGCCTCGATCTCGCGAAGCTGATCGCGATAGACGGCAAGATCGTGGCTCTCGACCGACCCGACGGCAGATCTGGTGCCGACAAGCGGCCAGAGCACCGCGCCGAGCGCCAGTGCCGTCATGGCAGCGAGGACAATCCAGAGTAGCATGTCGCGCGATCCCAATGCCTTACCCAAGCGCGTTGCCGCATCACTCCATAGCACCGGTCGAGCCGGAGTGCCGACACCCCGATCGACCATATGGGTAACGGCGCGCCATTCGACCAGCGGTCCGTGTGACGCACCCGTCCGTCAGGAGGATGCCGGTTCGCCGCAGCCGGACGGGGCCTTGCCGACGAGCCCAAACGCCGAGAGCGCCGCAGCGCGTGGCGCTACGGCGTCTCCGACGGTTCGACGATCACGGTGCGGGACTTGGAGCCGCGGGTCAGCCGACGTTCTGCCATGTGCCGTCGGGATTGCGACAGGCCGTTCCGCGCATGGTCTGAGGCTGGCCGTCAATATAGATCGTGTGGGTGTAGTCGCGGCAGTCGTAGCGGTCGCGCTTGAAGGGCTTGCCGGGCACCACCATGCCATAGTGACCCGAATCCGGGTTGCGCCAGGGTGTGGCCTGGCCGGACTGCCCGGTCTCGAGAGCCGCGAACTCGGCCTCCTGGGCTGCGCGACGGTCGGCCTCGTCCATGTAGCGGCCGATCTCGCTGCCGACGATGCCGCCGATCACCGCGCCGGCGGCGGTGGCGAGCACCTTGCCCGAACCACTGCCGAACTGGTTGCCGATCACGCCGCCGGTGACCGCGCCGAGGACGGCACCGCCATCCTGCTTGGAAACTCCGTTCGGGCCGCAGGCGGCCAGCATGGCCACCACCGATCCGACTGCGAGCACGCGCACGAGAGTCATCTGAGCCCCCGATCCCTTCCTGATGACGAAGATCCGCTTCGCCCTATCCATCCGCGGCAGGCCGTTACCGATCCTGACGCCCGCGTCGACCGCCCGGCGAGCCACGTTGCGCGTTCGCGCACGCCGCCCGGGCAGAAGGCCCCGATGGCTCTGTCCCGATCTTCCGCTCAAGGTATGCGGAGCCGAGACGGGCCGACCATCGAGCTTAACGCGGATTTGCCTTCGCGTCTTGTTTCGTCCGATTCGGGCGGAAGTTCGACTGGGGGCGCCGCATGGATTGTGGGTATCAGGCGGCGGGGAGCACGAGGCGGGCCCTCAGGCCGCCATGGTCGGAGCGCTCGAGCTCGAAAGTCCCGCCGTAGAGACCGACGAGATCGGAGACGATCGAAAGGCCGAGCCCCGAGCCCGGCTTCGTCTCGTCGAGACGGCGGCCACGTCGGACGGCCTCCTTGCGCTCGGCCGGCGACAACCCCGGACCATCGTCGTCGACGGTGATCACGAGACGGCGCGGCTCGTGGGCGGCGGCAGCTTTCGCTCCGAAGGCGATGTCGAGATGGACCGTCGAGCCCGCCCATTTGCAGGCGTTGTCGAGCAGATTGCCGAGGATCTCCTCGATGTCCTGCCGCTCGCCGCGGAACTTCAGCCCGTCGGCACAGGCGGCCGAGACGGCGATGCCGCGCGCACCGTAGATGCGGGCGAGGGTACGGGCGAGCGCATCGGCGACCGGCTTCATCTCGGTGACGCTGGCGATGGTGCCGACGCGCGCCACCATGCGGGCCCGGTCGAGATGGTGCTGAACCTGGTCGCGCATGATACCCGCCTGCTCCTTCACCTTGGCGGCGAAGGGGCCGCCTTCCGCGGTCGCCTCGTTGGTGATGACGCTGAGGGGCGTCTTCAGCGCGTGAGCGAGATTGCCGACATGGGTGCGGGCGCGCTCGACGATGTCCTCGTTGGAGGTGATGAGCGCGTTCAGCTCGCGCTGGAGAGGCTGGACCTCGGCGGGGAAGTCGCCCTCGAGGCGGCTGGCGTCGCCCGACCTGATGCGACCGAGCTCCCTCTCGATCACCCTCAGGGGCGAGAGACCGAAGCGGACCTGGAAGACGGTGGCGAGCACGAGACCGAGGCCGAGCACGGTCAGCGCCACGGCCAGCCGGTTGCGGAAGCTCGTCACGCTGTCGTCGATCTCCGACACCCGGCCGGTGACGATATAGGTGTAGCGGCGGGCGGCAGCGCCCGTGCCGAAGGTGATCTCGCGGGCGAACATGCGGATGGGGCGCCCGTCGGGGCCGGCGGCGACGGCGACGCGGTAGGGCTTGCCTTCAGGCTGGAAGGAGACGTTGGTCGGAAAGACCAGCGTCTCGCCGACGAGGGAGGCGGAGCGGTAGATGGTGCCGGTCGCGCCTCCGACCGGGCTGATCTGCCAGTACCAGCCGGTAAGCGGCAGGTTGTAGAGCTCATCGCCGAAATCGGCGGGCACATGGGGAGCGGCGGCATTGTCGCCGATGCTGCTGTCGATCAGCGAGGCGGCAACATATTCGAGGCGGTTGTCGAACCCGCGCTCGACTTCGCCGCGATAGAGCGAGTTCAGCGTCCAGCCGGTCAGCGGGAGAACGATCAGCATCCAGATCGCGGAAGCCGCGATCAGACGGAATGCAAGTGAGTTAGGCGTCATCCCCGTCCATCGACAGGCAGTAGCCGAGACCGCGAATGGTGCGGATCATGTTGCCGGGAATCTTCTTGCGCAGGCGGCCGATGAACACCTCGATGGTGTTGGAATCGCGGTCGAAATCCTGCTCGTAAAGATGCTCGACGATCTCCCCGCGCGACACCACGCGGCCGCGGTGGTGGAGCAGATAGGCGATCAGCCGGTATTCGTGGGAGGTCAGCTTGACGGGCACGCCCTCGTAGGTGACACGCGCCATCTTGGCGTCGAGCCGCAAGGGGCCGCATTCGATCTCGTTCTTGGCGTGGCCCGACGAGCGACGCAAGAGGGCGCGGACGCGGGCGAGCAGCTCCTCCATGTTGAAGGGCTTGGCCACGTAGTCGTCGGCGCCCGCGTCCATGCCGGCGACCTTCTCGCTCCAGCGGTCGCGGGCGGTCAGGATGATGACGGGCATGATGCGGTCGTCGCGGCGCCATTGCTCGAGGATGCGGATGCCGTCGATCTTGGGCAGCCCCAGATCGAGGATCACGGCATCATAGGGCTCGGTGTCGCCGAGATAGTGTCCCTCCTCGCCGTCCGACGCGCTGTCGACGGCATAGCCGGCGGCGCTCAGCGCCTCGGTCAACTGGCGGTTGAGGTCGGGGTCGTCCTCGACGACGAGCAGGCGCACGGGCGGTCGATCCTCCCTGACGGGCTTTCAGAGACTGACGACCAATATAGGCGGGGACGGGGCGCCAGCCAATGGAGCCGCGGGGAGAAGGTGAAATCGGCCATGACCGACCCATCGGCCCCGACGCGCGGATGCCTCGGGGGCGATCGGGCCCTGGCGCCGCGGCCGGCGATCGGCGCCGCAGGCCGCCCTCAGAAGGAGGGCTTCAGCGCATCGACCTCCACCTGCCGCACCGTGGAGGCGCCTTCCAGATAGAACACCCGATAAATATAGCGGCCGTCCGCATAGCAGAGATAGGTCTTGATGAAGCCCTTGCCGAAGCGCTTCTGGGCGAGCTGGGTGATCGCCTTGCCGGTCACGAGACCTTCGCTCGTGATCATCTCGTTGGCGACTGTCCAATCGATGTAGCAGACCGGCTCGCGGGCCGAAGCCGGCCCGATACTGGCGATGATGGCGAGCAGGCCGGCCGCGAGGGCCATTTTCTTCATCATTCAGGGCATCACCTCGTCTCCCGGCCTGCAACGACTAGGCGAGACGGGCTGAACCCGCGATGAATGGTGCCGTACCGGTGCGGGGCACTGCGAGGGGCGGACGGCGGCAGAAGCAGCCGCCCGCCCGCTCCGGCACACACCTCACAGCCTGAAGGACAGGCTCTTCTGGGCGAGCTGGCGGGTCGCGCGGACGCGGCCGTAGATGGCGAGCGCGGTGCCGACGAGGCCGGCCAGGGCCTGGACGAGCTGGCCGATCTGGTCGCCGGTCTCGACCACCGCGTCGGGGGTGATGGCGAGGCCGAGCAGGGGCCCGAGCGCCGGCAGCACGGCCGCGAGCCCGGCAACCACCGCGCCCCAGATCGTCACCGACTGGCCCCACCATTTCTTGAAATCCGTCATGCTCGTCGTCTCCTCTTTCACTGGGGTCGCCTCAGTCACCGGCGCGGCGTCGGGACTGCGCTCGTCGAGAGCCCGCGCGGCGGCGAGGGTGTGCTCGACGCGGGCAAGCCAGCCGCGTCCGAAGCGGGGAAATGTCGACAGCCGGCGATAGGCGGCGCGGCGCAGGTCGGCATAGGTGTCGAGGGTGCCGGCGATGTCGGCGGTGGTGGCGGCGGCGAGCGTCAAGGGACCGATCTCGCCGTCGATCTCCACGTCCAGCGCCTCCTGGAGGAACTGGGCCGCGCGGCCGACCCCGTGGTTCACGGCTGCGTCGAAATGCATGAGGGCGAGACCGGGCCTTAGGCGGTCGGCGAAGCTCTTGCGCCAGTAGCGCTCCTCGTAGATGCGGGCGACGGTGTCGTCTGGAATGGCTTTCAGGCCGGCGAGGAGTTTCGCCCGCGAGCGGCCGTCGAGCTTTGCGCCCTCGAAAGCCGCATAGGTCGCAAGCGTGATCCCCTTGTTGGTCGGGCCGCCCGGATCCTGCGGGTCGTCGGAGTAGCCGCCCTCCATGGCGAGCACATGGGCGAGGGCCGTGGCAAAGACCGAGGCGTTCGAGGCGGCGGCGGCGGCACCGACGGTGGCGGCGGGACCGACGGTGGCGGCGGCGGGCGCGTCTCCGATCGGTCGGTGATCGCCAACGGGCCAGCGCCAGCCGAGTACCCGCGAAGGCGCGAAGGTCGCGATCGAGACGCGATCTGCCTGATTGCCGCCGAGGAGACGGATCCCGGCCGACGTCTCGGCGACAAAGAACCCGACATGGCCGGCGGCCGGATCGCTGCCGCGCTTCAGGACGGCGACCGCCCCGGCCGGGGGCGCGCGAGCGGCTGGCCCCAGCGCAGATAGGAGCGCGCCATCAGCGAGCCGGTCGGCGCGATCCCGGATCGCTTCAGGCAGGCGCCGACGAAAGCCGCGCACCAGGCGACCTCGTCGTGGCGGATCTCGGGATGGCCGGCGTCGCGGTAATAGGCGAGGATGCGCGGATCGTCGGCGGCGCCGGGCTTCTCGGCGACGCCGATCTCACCGCGCGCGAGCGTGAGCCAGCGCGGCTCGTCCATGGGGACCTCCTGGCAGGATTTCGTGGATGTCGGGGATCGGAGAGAGGGGCTACAGCACCGCGCGGCGCGGCGTGCCGCGGCCGTGGACCGGGCTCACCTGGCAGACCTCGAGCGTGACCGAGCCGGGTAGCATGCCGAAGTCGGCGGCTTGCTCGGCAGCGGCATAGACAGCCGAGGGGCTCGCCGCGACGAGCGTGCGCCTGACGACACTGCCCTCGAGGATGTCGATCTCGTAGCGCTCGTCCTCCTCGCCGAGCGGCACCTCGGCGAGGTCGAGGGAATCGCCGCCGATGCGGGTGCGCCGGACCCAGGTGATGTGGAGATCGCCGCCTTCGCGCCGGCCGGAGACGTGAACGGGGCTCAAGGGCCTCAGCGCGGCACCAGCGAAAGCATGCGTCTCGGTCCGGTAGGCACGATGGTCGATGGCCTCGACGGCAGGACCGAAGCGCCAGGAAAAGTCGAGACCGATCTCGTCGACAGACATGGCCAGGCGCTCGAGGGCGGCATCGACCAGCACGAAGCGCGCTCCGGCCCCGATGGTCGTGGCCATCGCCGCCTCGCTGCCCGACTGCCCCCGCAGCAGGGTCGTCAGGCGATAGGTCGATGGCGCCACGAGCTCGGCGGCTGCGAACTGCAGGAGCTCCCATCTGCCCGATGCCGTCTCGATCGCAGCGAGATTGGTGCCATTGAGAAGGTCGGCCTCGCTCGCGCCATGCAGGACGCCGCCATCGAGCCGCACGGTCAGCGCATTGGCGCGGTCGAAGCGGCTCTCGGGGCCGGGGGCGAGGGCCTCGAGCGTCACGCCGAGGGTGGCAGGCGCCGTCACGATCGCATCGAGCGCGTAGGCGGGCTCGCCTGCCCCATGGCCACGATAGACGGCAATACCGCCAGGCCAGGGCGAGGCGGTTGCCGCGACGAGGCCGCGATGCGCAAGTCCTTCCGCGGTCACCAGCGGCAGATCGAGGAAGACGGCGAGCGCGGGGCCGAAGACCTCCGGCAGGTCGACCGTGCCCGGACGCACGGCCGTGATCACCGGGCCGACGATACCCGGCTCGATGGAAAGCGCCTCGACCTCGGCGTGAAGTCCCTCGGCGATGCCGGTGATGCGCATCGGCAGCGACCGGCCGGCATCCTCGAGAAGCACGACGTCGCCGGGCTCCAGGGCGAGGTGGCGAGGCGACAGGGCAAAGCGGGCGCTCTCGCGCGAGGCCCATGTGTCCTGCAGCCAGGTCTCGGCGATCGCCTGGGCGGTCTCGCCGCGCATGGCGATGGCGAGCTCGGCGACCGAGATGCGCCGGCTGGCGACGGTCGAGCGGCGCGCCTCGACGGCGGACCGGCGATAGTCGGCGGCGGGGTCGATGAAGCCGATGCGCGCGATTGCCGGCAATTCGCTCTCCTGCGCTCGCGTCAGTGCGAAGAGGGCGCCTTCGGCCGACTGCTCGACGACATCGTCCTGACGCAGCGACAGCGCGCTGCCATCACCGCCGCGCGGAGCAAAGACGATGCCGTCCGCCGTCTCGCGGGCGTCGATCATGAAGGCGAGCTCGAGGGGCTGGAGGGCATCGCGAGCGGACATCGGCCTGTCGAGCGCATAGCCCGCGATGCTTCCGGCAAGCGGTCCGACGGCGAAGCGCGAGAAGCCGTAGTCGGTGAGGATGGCCGCGATGACCGCCGCCACGGAGCCGGCACCGAGACGGCCCGTCAGCCAGTGGCCGACCGTCCAATTGGCGCCGTCGGCCCAGAGGGAGGTCGCCTCGGGAAAGGCCGGATAGGGACGCGCATCCCAGGTGTAGACGTAGATGCGAGAGGGATCGACCATGCGCCCCGCATAGACATCCGACTGCGGATTGTATGCGGGATCGAAGTCGTCATGGGCAGGATCGAATGCCGAGACGATCGCCTCGATGTATCGGCGCTGCACGAGATCGTCGCGCAGGCCGAGCGAGTAGTGCGGCACCTTCGATTCGGAGCTTTTCGGGTCGACGAAGACGTTGGGCTCGTTGGGCCCTTTGTCGATCGCCGGACAGCCGACCTCGGTCAGCCAGATCGGCTTCATGCGCGGCTGCCAGGCGGTCGGTGTCGCACCCTCGATGCCGCCCGGCCGGTCGTAGTGACGGCTCTGCCACCAGGCGCGGATGTCCTTGTAGCGGAACACCCATGGCTTGCCGGCGCCATCGGTGATCGGGGTGCGCAGTTGGGCGTCGCGATCGGCCTTGCTTGCGTAGTACCAGTCGAATCCCTCGCCGCCGAAGACATTGGCGCGCAGATAGGCGAGGTCGTGGATCGCACTCGCACCCGCCAACCGGTCGAGATGAGATGTGCCGTCGCGCCAGTCGGCGAGCGGCCAGTAGAGATCGATGCCGACGGCATCGATCGAGGGGCTCGCCCACAGGGGATCGAGATGGAAATGCACGTCGCCCGAGCCGTCCGCCGGCTGGTGACCGAAATACTCCGACCAGTCGGCCGCGTAGGTCACCTTTGTGCCGGATCCGAGCACGGACTTGACGTCGGCGGCGAGTGCAACGAGGGCGTCGACGAAGGGGTAAGTGGACGGTGCGGAGCGCACCGTCGTCAGACCGCGCAGCTCCGAGCCGATGAGGAAAGCGTCGACGCCACCGGCCGCCTTGCAGAGGTGGGCATAGTGCAGGATCATGCGGCGGAACGACCATTCCGCCGGCCCCGCATAGACGACCGTGTCGCCCGAGACGGCGAAATCCGTTGTCTCAGCCGTGCCGACGAAGGCGGCGATCTCAGCGGCGGCCGCCGTGCTGCCATCGGGTGAGCCGGGCTCGCCAGGGGCCGTCGACAGCGTGATACGGCCGCGCCAGGGATAGACCGCCTGGGATGCAGCGCCGTAAGGATCGGCGAGCGCATTGCCCTCGGGCACGTCCATCAGCACGAAGGGGTAGAAGGTGACCGCGAGGCCGCGGGCCTTCAGGTCGCGGATGGCGGCAACGACCGAGGAGTCGGACGGCGTGCCGCCATAGGCGGGACGATCCTCGATGGCCGAGACGAGATGCGCCGTGGCGCGCGTCTCGCCGGCGACCTGCCAGGTGACCGGCGCCGTCTGCTTGGTGCGGTTCTCGACGCCGGGCCTCAACATGCACTCGCCCGCACGCAGATCGTTGCCGAACCAGCTCACCACCAGCGAGGCGCGGGCGAGGGCCGGCAGCGAATCGCCGAGCTCGTCGATCGAGGCGTCCCAGTCCGAGCCGCCGGCATGAGTGTGCACGTTCTCGGCGATGGTCGCGCCACCACCCTGATCCTGTGTGACGGCGTCGGGCTCGTAGGCGAACTCGCTGGCCCCGGGAATGATCGTGACGGAGCGGATCGATTCCTCGAAACGATCGACGGCGCGGAACACTTCGAATGTGAGCTGAGGAATGCGATTGCCGAAGCGGGCGAGCGCGAGACGCTCGAACACCACATAGGCGAGGCCGCGATAGGCCGGAGCGCGGCCGGCGCCTTCCTTGCCCTCGATGAGACTGTCGGGCTGCTGGGAAGCGGTGCCCTTGTAGACGCGCATGGTGATGCGCGAGAGGCCGAGCGGCTTTCCGTCGGCCCATACGCGGCCGATGCGCGTCACCGGACCTTCGCAGATGCCGACGGCGAGATTGGCGTAGTAGCGGTACTCGGTGGTCGTCGTGCCGTTTCCCTCGGCGCCGCCGAGTCCCTTGCCGCCGCCACCGGCCGATGCGGAGGCCGTCGAGGTGACGACCTCCTCCTCGAAGCGCGTCGCCCAGATGATCTCGCCGGCAAGGCGCATGCGGCCGTAGAGCCGCGGGATCGGCACGCCTTCGCTCGAGGACATCACCTTGAGGTCGTCGAGACGCGGGCCTTCGACCTGGCGCGACTGACCGCTCGGCTGAAAGAGCGCATTGTCGATATAGGCGCCGGCGAGCGCACCTGCCGCACGGCCGAGCGTCGCTCCCGTCACCGCGCCACCGAGCGCGCTGAAGCCGGGCAGCAGCGCGCCGCCGATGGCAGCGCCCGCCGTGCCGAGTACGAGTGTCGCCATCTGATCCTGCCGATTGGTGGGGAGCGTCGTAGGCCTCAGCGCGTCGAGGATACGAGCAGGGGAAAGCGGAAAACGCCGGCGATGCGCCGCTGCCACCAGGGCCCGAGGCCGACCTCGGAAACGGGCACGCCTTCCTGGGCATGGATCATGCGCGTCGGCGAGACGAGGATCGCCGCGTGCTTGACGCGCGCGTCGCGGCGCAGGCGGAACAGCACGACGTCGCCGGCATCCGGCCCGACGCCCGCCGGGATCAGATGCCGCGCCGCCGCCTCGAGCAGCGGCTCGCCGTCACCGCAGTCGCGCCAGGCTGGCGAATAGGCGGGCGGCATCTCGGCGTCGATGCCGTTCAGCTCGCGCCACACGCCGCGCACCAGGCCGAGACAGTCGGTGCCGGCGCCGCGATTGCTGGCGCCGTGATGATAGGGCGTCCCGAGCCAGCCGCGCGCCAGCGCGACCACCTTGGCCGGATCGGCCGGGGCGATCACAGGCGGCCACCGGTGTTGCCACCGCCGCGCGAGGGATAGCTGATGACGTAGTCGGTGCCTGGAATGTGAGGAAAGCCGCGGAAGTTGACGAGATTGGCGAAGCGCTTGCGGCAGGTCTCGGCGCTCTTGTCGCAGCCGGCCGTCACGTGGAAGCTATCGCCTATCGCAATGGCGCGCGGCGGCCGCAGCCACAGCTCGATGGCGACGACATCGCCAAGCGTGTGATGACGCACCTCCTGCGCGCTGCCGGCATTCTCGCCCGTCAACCAGGCGAGGCGGCCCTGCGCAAAGAGGCCGCTGGCGTGACCGCCAAGACCCGACACATGGAAGCGCCGCCAGTCGGCGACGGTCGTCACCGTGCCCGTCGCGCTCCAGGCCGCAAGCGTGATGTCGATGCCGCAGCGGCCGTCGCCGAGATCGGCGTCGCAGGCACGCTGGAAGCTGCGGCCGATGGGCTGCTGCAGCTCGTGCGCCATGCCACGCAGCTCGGCGGAGAAGGCAGCACCCGAGCGGCGCACCTCGCCGATGGTCGCAACGCGGACGCGCAGGCGCTGTGCGGGCTCGTGCCAGTTGACGCGGAACACCTCGACCGCGGCACTGTCGAACAGCCCCCTGTCGAGATCGGCCGCCGACAGGCGCTCGGAGACGAGCGCTCCGTCGACCTCCGAGTTGTCGACATTGAGGCCGACGGTGCGACGCGCTTCGGTGGCGGTGAAGCCGGTCGCCGCCTCGAAGACCGTGCCGTCGAAATCGAGGTCGCGATCATGGTCGGTGAAGCCGAGCCGCACCCCGTCGTTGCGCGTGATGCGCCAGCACCAGCACAAGGTGGTCGCACCGGTGTCGAGATGGGCCTGCATGTCCTCGGGGATCTTGCGCATCGGACCTCCTCGGCTGCTGTCGTGCGCCGGGACATCGCTTCGGCGGCGCGGGTGATACGTCAGATGCGGATCTCGACGATCGGGATGCTCGGTATCGAGCCGTGCAGCACGCTCGTGACGTCGATCTCGAGGCGGTCGGTGTCGAAGCGCACCGGCACGTCGAACTCGAAGCCCGCCGTGACACCGGCGCCCGGCGGCGGCGCGTGCCCGGCGAGAAAGGCGATCTGACCCGTCACGGTGTCGACGACATAGTCATCGCCGATCACCTGCAGCGTGCCCCCGACCGCGACCGCGACGGTACCCGCGACGGGCTTGGCGATCCGTCGCAGATAGGGATTGAGGCCACTGCCGTAGGTCTTTGCGATCGCAAAGACGAGCGTCTCGCCGTCGCCGCTGCCGAGCAGCTGATCGAGCGCCGAGGTCGTTACGGAAGGCGCACAGGACTTCCAGTCGGCGTGATCCTTCCAGCGGAAGCCGTGCAACCGGCCGCGCCGCTCCTCGAAGAAGGCGATGACCTCGTGCAGATCGTCGATGCCGCGAACGCCATAGCCCGCGTTGTAGCTGCGCCGGGAATCGGCCCAGCGGCTGTTGCGCTCCTCGCGCCCGGACCCGAGTGTGACGATCTCGGTGCGCCGCTCGGGTCCGCCGGTCGCGCTCCTGGAAATGCGGGTCGGGAAGCGCACCTCGTGGAAGGCCGTCATCTGGCAAATCTCCCGGATTTCCTCGCGCGCCGATCGGGCGGGCGCTCAGAGATTGCGCTGGCCCGAGCCGAGCGTGCGGCTCATCAAGGCGGCGATCTGCGTCTCGGACCGGCGGAAGCCGGCGACGTCGGGCGTCTGGACATTGAAGGTCACGACCGGGCCGCCGGCCGCGACAACCGGAGACGCCGAACCGCTGAGGGCGGCGGCCGGCGATCCTGCCGCGCCCAGGCCAGGGGGAAGCGACTGCGAAAGACCCGAAAGTCCCAAGGGAGCGGCGATCGCCCCATCGGCAGCAAAGAGCTGCGGCAGCCCCGTCGCACCCCCCGAGAGCAGCGTGCCGAAGCCACTGCCGAGAGCTTGCGTGAACGGCTTCAATGCCTGGTCGAGTGCCATGTCCGACATCGACAGCACGAGCGAGCGCAGCACGTCGTCGAGATCCTTGCCGCCGACGACGACCGCCTCGAAGGCCGTCGTCATGCGCTGCGCGAACCGGTCGCCGAGGCGGCCGAGATCGTCGAGGGCCCGACGCATCGGCTCGGTATCGGCGGCGAAGGAGAGGGAGAGTGTCGCGTCGGCACCCGACGCATCGTCGCGCGATGAGGTCGTCATGATCGTTCCCCGTCGGGAAAGGCTGCGAGCAGGCGATCGAGATCGCTGCGGGCGGGCACGGCACGATGCGCGGGGCCGACGCCCAGTCCGCGCATGGCGGCGGCAAGCTCGAGCGGCGTCATCGCCCAGAACTGGGAGGGCGACAGGCGCAACGTGCCGAGACCGAACGCCATCACCTCTGCCCAGGCAAGCTCCGCCGATCGAGAGGAATGAGGTGCGGGGCTCATGGCCGTTCTCCCTCGTCGCAACCGCCGGGGTCGCCGAAAGTCGCGCGCAGGAGCCGCGCGACGATGTCGACATAGCCGGCAGCGCCACCCTCGGCGGCAAGGCCGGCGATCTGCGGATCGCCGAGCTCGCTGCCACCGCCGCGAATGCCGGCAGCGATGATGCGCAAGGCATCGCGGGCGGAGAGCCGTCCGTCGGCGAGGCGGCGCGCGAGTGCCGACAGGTCCTCGGCGGCGAAGACATGTTCGAGCTCGGCGAGCGCGCCGAGCGTCAAGCAGAGACGGAATTGGCGACCGCCGAGCACTGCCTCGATCTCGCCGCGTCGGGGATTGATCATGGTGGAGTTCTCAGCCTCAAAGTGCGGTGAAGGCGAGCACGCCGGCGGATTCGAGCGTCAGGTCGAACGTCACCTCGGCGTCGTGGCTGGCGCTGAAATCGAGACCGGTGATCTGGAAAGGTCCCGCGACAGTGCCGAAATCGGGGATCACCACCTGCCAGTCGCGGATGAGGCCGTCGAAAAAGATCTGCCGCACCGTCTCGTCGGAGGCGGCGTCCTTGAAGATGCCGCTGCCGGCAATGCGCGCGCTCCTCATGCCGGCGCCGGCCAACAGCTCGCGCCAGCGTCCGACCGATTCAGCATGGGTGATGTCGACGGCGCCGGCGTTGAAGGCGAGCGTGCGCGTGCGCAGTCCGGCCACCGTGACGAAACCCGCGGCGCCGTCGCCGTCGACTTTCAAGAGCAGGTCCTTGCCCTTCTGTGCGGCCATCGCCGTTATCCTTCCCGAAGTTGATCATGGTGAGCGATCTTGTCCCGTGCTCAGGCGAGCGGCTCGGTCACGGCGCGGAAGCGGATCAGGCCATGCACCGTCTCGCCGTCGGCCTCGCGGCGCAGCTCGACATGACCCGCGCGGAGATTGACGAGCCGGTGGCCGTCGAGCGCTAGCGCCTGGTCGTGCAGCCGGCTGCGGATGGCGAGAAGGATGGTGCGCGCCTCGCGCCGTCCGGCGGCGTCGGACCAGACATGCAGCGTCAGGTCGTGCTCGGTGCCGTCCTCGGTCGCGGTCGACCAGTCGCGATGGGTGCTCGCGCCATAGGTGACGTAGGGATAGTGCGTGCCCTGCGGCACGTGGTCGAAAACGCGGCCGCTGCCGGTCAGGCCGGCGAGCGTCGCGTCTGCGGCGAGAGTTGTCTGTATCGCCACCTGGAGGGCGTGGCCTGCGTCGATCGTCATGATGAGACCTTGGGCAGCGGTGTTCCGGACGTGATGCGGGCGAGGCAAAGCGCTGCCGGCCGATCAGGCAAGCTGGCGCTCGGCGAGACAGCGCAGCCAGCGGCGTGTGCCGTCGAGATCGGTGACGGCAGCAATGGCGAGCACGTCGTCGCCGATGCGCACGCGCATGGCCGGTGCGATGTCGCCGCGATGACGGATCACGATCTCCTGCGTCACCGTGCCTGCGCGCTGGTCGGCCTTCACGTCCTCGCGTGCCGAAACGGGCCGCACCGCGGCCCAGACCGTCGCGACCGCGATCCAGTTGCGGTCGAAGCCGCCGGCATCCTCCGGCACCAGCACCGCCTGCTCGAAAATCACGCGGCGGTTCATGTCTGCGATGGAGATGGTCACAGGATGCGCCTCCGGCGATAGGGATCGAGGAGGCGCTCGACCATGGCGGGCGCGAAGGCGAGAGGCTCGCCGAGATCGACGGGCTGGCGGCGCTCGTACCAATCAGCGACGAGCAGGCGGAGCGCCTGGCGGATCGGACCGGGGACGTCGTCGCCCGTGTCGCCGAAGCCGGCGGTGAAGTCGATCTCGATGCCGGCGATCGGCCGACCCGGCTGCGGCCAGATCATCGAGCCGCCAGGGGCGAGACGCGCCGGCGGGCCGGGTGCGAGGAACCATCGCGCAGCATCGATCACGACGGACGCGCCGGACCCGTCGCGCAAGCGCACCTCGTCGATGGTGCGCACCGGGGCGAGCGGCATCGCGACGATGCCGTCGTCGGGCCAGCGGTCGAGCACCAGACGCCAGGACTGCGTGACGAAGGCGGAGGACAGAAGCATCTCGAGATGGAGCCGCGCGGCGCTCAGAAGACTGGCGATCAACGCATCCTCCTCGCCATGATCGAGGCGAAGATGGCTCTTGATCTCGGCGAGCGTCAGCGGCTCGACGGCGGGCAGGCCGATGGGCACGAGCGTCATGGCGCACGCTCCTGTCAGGAATGAAAGGCGGTGGGGAGAGCCGGGCGGCGGCGACGGGAGGGGCCGATCGCAGCCGCCCGGCCGGCACGGGGCCGTCGGCGTGATCCGGAGTGGCGTCGGATCGCCGTCAGGCCGTGCCGAACTTCAGGAGCTTGATGGCGTCGAAATCCTGGACGCCGCCGCCGACGCGCTTGGTCGTGTAGAAGAGCACGTAGGGTTTGGCGCTGTAGGGATCACGCAGCACGCGGATGCCGACGCGATCGACGACGAGATAGCCGCGGGCAAAATCGCCGAAGGCGAGCGCGAAGCTGTCGGCGCCGATGTCGGGCATGTCCTCGGCTTCCGCGATCGGGAAGTTGAGAAGCGTCGGCTGGCCGTCCGGGCCGCTCGCCGGCTGCCAGAGATAATTGCCGTCGGCGTCCTTCAGCTTGCGGATGGCGGCCTGTGTCGAGCGGTTCATGACGAAATGGCCGTTGGCGCGGTAGCCGGCCTTCAGGGCGTAGACGAGATCGATGAGACGGTCGCCCGGGGATGTGGCCGCGAAGGCTCCCGAGGCACCCGTCGTCAGGTAGCCGATCTTGTCCCAGGTCCAGGAGGTGTTGGCGATCTTCTGATAGTCGAGGAAACCGCGCGGCTTGCTGGTGCCGTCGCCGACGACGAAGGCGGCGCCTTCCTGCTCGGCGAAGGCGTTCCTCACCTCGTCGGCGATCCAGGCGTCGATGTCGACGGCGGTGTCGTCGAGGAGGGCCGAGCTCGCCGCCGGCATGGCATAGAGCTCCATTGCCGGGAAGGAGAGCTCGGCGAGTGTCGAGGTGGTGGTCTCGGGCCGCGCCGCCGTCTCGCCGACCCAGCCGGTGCCGAAGCCGGTGGTCGAGAACGGCTTCTTGTAGACCGTGCCCGAAACCTGGCGGACCGTGGCGATGGCGCGGATCGGCGAGATCGCCTTCAGGGCGCTCATGACCGTCGTCTCGGTCTCGGCGGGCACCAGATAGCCGCCGTCCTGGCCCGAGCCGGCCGAGAGCGCCTTCGCCTCCAGGCCGGCGAGGGCGGCAACGTCGCCCTTGCGGACATAGGCGTCGAAGGCGCTGCGGTGGCGGTCGTCGGCGACGCCGTCGAGGGCGAGGCCGCGACCCGGCCGCCGCGCCTTCAACTGCAACTCGTCGAAGAGGCGCTTCTGCTCGTCGACCGCCCGGTTGATGCGCTCGAGCTTGTCGAGCGTCACCACATCGGCGCCGACGCGTTTCTCGATCGCCTCGAGACGCTCATCGTTCACTTCCTTGAAGGCCTCGAAGGCCCGCATGAACTGGTCGAAGGCGAGCGCGACCTCCTCGCCGGTCGCCGCCTTGATCTGGGGTGCGCGCTGATGCCTGGCTCTCATCGGTTCCATTCCTTGGCTGTGGTTTCGAGAAGGACTCGGGCCTCGCCGATCACCTCGACGAGACGCCTGTCCGCACGAGGCCGGCCGCGAGCCTCCCGCGTCGCGGCGAGCGACCTGAACCCGGAGCCGAGCAGCGTCCGGGCATCGGAGCGCGATAGCCCAGCATCCCGCGTGAGCCAGCGCTCGAGCTGTCGTTGGGTAGGCAGGACGCCGCGGGCGACGCCCGCCTTGACGTCGCTGATGCGGGCGGCCGGCTGCATCGGGAAGGTGACGACCGAGATCTCCCAGAGATCGATCTCCTCAAGCCGACGCAGGCCGGTCGTGCGATCGCGCAGGCCGCGCACGATGCGAAAACCGATCGAGAGACCGTCGACAGCGCCGGCCCTGACGAGCGCCAGCACCTCGCGAGCCCGGGCGATCTCAGGCATCAGGCGGCCGCGCACGAACAGCCCCCGCTCGTCCTCGGCGATGTCGAGCCACACTCCGATCGGCTCAGAGGGGTCGTGCTGGAAGAGCAGGCGGATGCCGGCCGTGCCACGCCGCGCAAGACTCGCCGCGAAGGCGCCCGGCAGAACGACGTCGCGGGCGAGATCCTCGATGCCAAAGAGGCTCGCATAGCCCTCGAAGGTGCCCTCGTCGTCGAGCATCTTGAGGTCGAGCGAGGCGCCGTGCACGAGCCCGGCGTCGGGTTGCAGATCCGTCATCATCACTCCTGCTCCTTGTCGCGCCGGCCGGTGGGCTGCGACGCGCCCTGCGGCGTTGGATCGGCGTCGAAGCGCGCTGCCCCGGAGCCGTCCGGCGCATAGCCGACGGCCATCCGCTTCTCGTCGCGAGTGAGGAACGAGGCGCGCTCGACGCGCTGCCAGAGCGCCTCGCGCTCGGTCGAGAGGGCCTCGATGCGGTCGAGATCGGGGCGCAGCTCGAGACGTCCGCCGAAGACGGGTCCGAGCCAGCCGGACAGCGCCTTGGCCGTGCGCTCGACGAGCGGCAGCACGCTCTGGCGCCAGAAGGTGCGGTTGGCCTCCTGGTAGTTCTGGTAGGTGTTGTCGCCAGGGATGCCGAGCAGCATCGGCGGTACGCCGATGGCGAGCGCGATCTCGCGGGCGGCGATGTGCTTGGCCTCGACGAAGTCCATGTCCTTGGGCGTCAGGCCCATCGCCTTCCAGTCGAGCCCGCCTTCGAGCAGCAGCGGGCGACCGGCATTGCGCGCGCCCTGGAAGCCGGTCTCGAGCTCGACTTTCAGGCGCTCGTACTGCTCGCCGGTCAGATGGCCGTCGCCGCCGGCATAGACGAGGGCACCGGAGGGGCGCGCGGCGTTGTCGAGCAGCGCCTTGTTCCAGGCACTCGCGGCATTGTGGATGTCGACGGCGGCCGCGGCTGCCTCGAGTGGCGAGAGGCCGTAATGATCCGACAGGGGATGAAAGAGAGCGGCGTGCAGGATCGGCCGGATCGCGCCGGCGCCGGTCGCCTCGTCCTGGCGGAAGCGGTGGGTGCGACCGGCGACCGTGTAGTCGTAGGCGGCCGGCCAGCCGTCGGGTCCGGGCACCACGGTCATGCGGTCGGGCCGCAGCACGTGCAGCTCGCGCACCGCGCCGGCAAGGGCGACCGCCTCCATGTAGGCATTGCCGGAGACGACGAGGAAGCCGAACCAGGCTTCCAGAAGATCCGGCTGGCATTGCAGCGGATTGGGCCTTGCGAGGAGATCGATGAGGGGATGGGAGAGGATCTCGTCCTCACCCTCGAACAGCATCAGCGGAACCGAGGCGGCCGCCTCGGCGATCATGCGCACGGCGCGATGGACGACGGGGTTGCCCATGAACCCGTTTCGGGCGAAGGCGGAGAAATCGCGCGAGCTCCAGACCGGGTTGCCCTGGAGCTGCAGCGCGATCAGCGGCCCCGCTGCCGAGGCCTTGCCTTCGGGCGCACCCATGCGCTTGCGGCCGGCGTCGCCGGCTCGCCACGACATCCATGACAGCATCGGAGTTTCCTGTCGCTTGTTGCCGGACCGACCGGGGCGCGTCAGAGCACCAGAGCTTCAGACCGGGCGGATCCGGGGCTTTGGGGAGCGGCCGAGCATCAGCTCGGTCAGCGCCCATACGAGGGCATCGAGCCGGTCGGGGCTGCGGCCGGCGGTGAGGCCGCCCGGACCGAAGTCGCACATCTGGTCCTCGAGGGCGGCGTGGGTGCCGACATGGCTGACACGCCCCTCGGCATAGAGGGCGGCGACCGGCTCGGCGCGCAGCCACTTGCCGCGCGTCGCGCGGACCATGGCGATGGGCAGATCCGGATCGACCTGACGGATGATCGCGGCGACGAGCTCGCCGCCCTGGTTGACCTCGGCCACCAGCCGGTCCGCCTCGTGGCCGTGATAGGCCTCGACCGCCCGGCGCGCCCAGACGAGCGGTGCATGGCCCTTCAGGCTGCAATCCTCGAGCACATAGGCGCGATCATCGCGCCCGAGCGCGACGACGACGATGCCGCAGGTGTCGGCCGCGGCCCCGCTCGTCACCGGCGGATCGACGGCGACGACGATGCGGGCGAGAGCCGGCGGCGTCACGACCCGCATGCGCTCGAGGTCGGCGCGTTTCCACAGGGCGTCCTCGCGATCCTCGACGATCTCGCCATCGAGCTCCTGGCGGCCGAGCGCGGAGGCCGCGTAACGCAGGCGGACGGCCTCGAGAAAGGATGGGGCGAGATTGGCGGCATTGTCGTCGGTGCGGGCGCGGCTGACGAGAGTCGAGGGGTCGGCGAGGAGGCGCCTCAGGAGCGGCATCGGACGAGGCGTCGTCGTCACCACCTGCCGCGGATGGGCGCCGAGGCGCAGGGCGAACTGCAACATGTCCCATGTCCTTTCGGCATGACGCCATTTGGCGAGCTCGTCGCACCAGGCGACCGAGAACTGGGGACCGCGCAGGCCTTCGGGCTCGTCGGCGGAGTACATCTGGGCAAGGGTTCCGTTCGGCCAGGTGAGCAGGCGCTTGGAGGGCTCGAAGACCGGGCGCTCGTCATCCGGATGGACGGCGAGCAGGCCCGAAACACCTTCGATCATCACCTGGCGGACGTCGTTCAGGGTTTCGCCGACGAGGGCGATGCGGGTGGCCGGCTCGCTGGCGAGGGGCTGGCGGCCGAGCGCCTGGGCACGTATCCATTCCGCCCCCGCCCGCGTCTTGCCGGCACCGCGGCCGCCGAGCAGCAGCCAGGTGCGCCAGGCGGCCGCTTCGCCGCCGGCTTCGGCGGGAAGCTGGTCGTCGCGCGCCCAGACCAGCCAGTCGTGGCAAAGCCGGACCAGCTCGTCGCGGTCGAGCGCGGCAATCAGCCGATCAAGAGCCGCCCTGCTCGCGGAGCCGAGAAATGCGTCGCGCAAGCTCCGCGCGCCAGCGCTCCGCATCGTTCACCTCACCGGCCGCCGGCGTCCCGCTCACACGTCTGATGCCGGCGCCCTCACCCGGCCCCCGGACCTGCTCGCCCGCCTCGAGACGCTCCAGGCTGCGGATCAGGGCACCGAGCTCGCGGGCCTCGCGCTCGCTGTCGGCGGCGCTGGTCTCGCGTCCGGCCGAAAGTCGCTGCTCGATCATGGTCAACTTCCTGTCGATCGCCCGGTAGAGCCGGGTCCGCAAGGGGTGGCGGAGCGCGTCCGCACCGTGACGGCCGCCGGTCCGCCCGCGGGCCTTCCCGGCCTGGGGTGCCATGGCCGGGCTGCCGGGAAGCGGGGTCTCCCCTGGCGCTTCGGCGGATCGGGCGGCATCGTCTTCCCCCGATCGTGCCGGCCCGCCCGCCCGGCGGTCGGCCGCGCCGCCGGACAGCCTGCCGGCCCCGGCGGCCCTCCCGCGGAGCTGCGGCCCCGCCCGCCGTGTCCAGCCGCCGGCCGCGGCTCGCCGGCCAAGGGTGCGGGGCGAAATGCCGAAGCGGGCCGCGACGACCGGCAGGGAAAGCTCTCCAGCCTCGTAGAGCCGGCGCATCTCGGCCTCTTCCGGCCTGTCGCGGCCTGCCTCGGTCGCGCTCTTCAGGGGATCGGCCATCAGGCTCGTCACCTCCGGAGGGACGGTCGACAAGCCAGCCGGGTTGCCGGCGCCGATCAAGCTCGGTCGAATATGGAGGCCGGCCATTCATCTGACGGGGCAGGCAAATCACGTGTCTTCGCCGTCGTCTTGCGTCGCCGTCGTCTTGCGTCGCCGTCGTCTTGCGTCGCCGTCGTCTTTGCGTCGCCGTCGTCTTGCGTCGCCGTCGTCTTGCGTCGCCGTCGTCTTGCGTCGCCGTCGTCTTGCGTCGCCAAGTCGTCTTGCGTCGCCGTCGTCTTGCGTCGCCGTCTTGCGTCGCCGTCGTCTTGCGCAACTTTCAGGTTATAGCAAATATATCAATCACCGCGACGCTGTCAATCAATTCGACCGTATATGGTAGATGTTTCTCTCAATATCGGTAGCGATTCGCAATATCCTCAAAAGGCCGACCAGATAGAATACAAATCAAACCAGGCACGGGGGACAAGTGTTGCGGCAATTGCAGCGGGATCGCCACCGCGGCTGCGGTCATCATCTACCCTTAGACCCGCCGTCGCCGCCTCAGCCCTCAGTCCTCCTGCGGCTTGCCGACGATATAGCGCCAGAAATTCTCCTCCTTGACGCGCCGCTCGGAGATCACCGCGCCCCGAACCGAGATGCCGGCCTCGTGCACGGTCGCGGGGTCGCCGAAGGAATTGCCACCAGTCAAGCCCGCCCTCAAGGAGGCGCCTTTCGGGCAGCCGAGGGCGAGCGGACCGACATTGCCGGCGAGAGCGGAACGCAATCATGACCCGCTCGTGGCGGTTGGCATAGTCCGAGCAGCGGCAGGACCGAATGTCGAGCCGGCAGGCGAGCCGGGTGAAATAGAGCTCTCCCGTTTCCTCGTCCTCCAGCTTGACGAGACAGCACTGTACGCAACCGTCGCAGAGGGATTCCCATTCCTCGCGCGTCATGTCGGCGAGGCGTTTGCGCCTCCAAAAGGGTGCAATCTCGTCGGAGCTTGCGTTCTGCCCGGAATCCGCGTTCTGCTCGGGGGCTGTTTTCGGGTGGGGAGCGCTATCGTGAACGGGCAAGGGATCAACTCGCGGTGGCGGAGCGGACCCTTCAAGGGCCGCCCGATGGCAACGGACCGGCTCGCAGAGCTTGGCGTCGACACGGATGTCGCGCAAGGACGGGCCGATCGGCAGCGCCATAACATGAGGGCGTCGGTTTGAGCGACTGGATGTTCAGACGCGGCGGAGGCAGCCGGCTCATCAACTGGCTGGCCCTCGATTCGTGGCTCGATTCGAGCCTCTACGACGCCTGGCAGTCGATCAAGGCGGCCTGGGCGGCGGCGGCGGCCTTCTCGCAGCGCTTCCGGCTCACAGGCCCCCAGAAAGCGATGAGCGAGATCCTGTCGGAGGCGGCCACTCTGGGCACCGGCGGCTTCTTCGTGCTGCTCATCCTCGCCCAGTCGTCGTTCGAGGCGGTGCAGCGCGACGACTGGCTGTCTTTCAGGCCGGATCAGCGTCACCTTCCTCGACGGCGACGGCAACGAGATCGGCAAGCGCGGCATCAACCGCTCCGACGCGGTGCCGCTGGCGGAAATTCCCGACGTCGTGATCAAGGCGACGCTCGCCACCGAGGATCGCCGATTCTTCGAGCATTACGGCATCGACGTGCTCGGCACGCTGCGCGCGCTCGTCGAGAATCTGAGGGCCAACGAGGTGGTGCAGGGCGGCTCGTCCATCACGCAGCAGCTCGCCAAGAACCTGTTCCTGTCCTCCGAACGCTCGCTGGAGCGCAAGGTCAAGGAGGCCTTCCTTGCTCTGTGGCTCGAGCACCACATGACCAAGGAGGAATCCTCAAGCTCTATTTCGACCGGGCCTATGGGCGGTGGCGCGTTCGGCGTCGAGGCCGCCGCCCAGGTCTATTTCGGCAAGTCGATCCGCGAGGTTTCGCTGGCTGAGGCCGCCATGCCGAATCTTCAAGGCGCCGACCAAATATGCCCCGCACATCAATCTCGCCGCCGCCCGGGCCGCGCCGACGAGGTGCTGACCAATATGGTGCAGGCCGAATTCATGACCGAGGGCGGGTGCGGCGCCCGGCTCAATCCCGCAACGCCGATCAGATCCGGCACCGGACCAAACCCGGACTGGTTCCTCGAATTGGGCGTTCGAGGAGGTCAGCCGCATCCTACAAGGCTCGGGCAGATCCGTCGTGTTCGCCAAGACGACCGTCGATCTGCAGCGGGTCGCCGACGAGACCGTCGAGACGATGCTCGCCCAGGTCGGCCGGGCGCGCAACGTCAATCGTCGCCATGGAGCTCGACGGCGTGGTGCGCCATCGTCGGCGGGCGCGACTATGGCGAGCACCTTCAACCGCGCCACCCAGGCGCGGCGCCAGGTCGGCTCGACCTTCAAGCCCTATGTCTATCTCACCGCCATGGAGAACGGCTTCACACCCTACTCCTCGATGCGCGACACCTCGCCCTTCTGCAAACCGAGAACCATATGTGACGAATTTCAACGGCGGCACGAGCGGGCAGGCATGCAGCTCATCGAGGCGCTGGCGCTCGACCAATACGATCGCGGTCAAGCTCGCTCTCGCACGAGGTCGGGATCAGAAGGTGGTGGAGATGGCCAAGAGGCTCGGCCTCTCGGCGGAGCGACAGCTGCACCATGGCACTCGGCGTGTCGGACGTCTCGCCGCTGGAGCATACCGCCCCGTCTATGCGGTTTTCGCCAATGGCGGCAAGTCGGTGAGCCCTACGCTCACCGAGATCACCAATACACGCGGCGAGGTGCTCTACTCGCACGACCGGGATGCATCGCCGCAGGTGCAGATCGTCAGCGGAAGTATATCGAGGAACTGGTGCTGATGCTGCGGCAGGTGGTGGCCGGCGGCACGGCGCGGGCGGCCGATCTCGATTTCACCTATATCGGCGGCAAGACCGGCACGACCTCGTCCTTCAAGGATGCCTGGTTCATGGGCGGCATCTCGGGGAAGTGTCACGGGCATGTGGGTCGGCAACGACGATTCGACGCCGATGCGCGGCTCGACCGGCGGCGGCGTGGTGGCGCCGGCGTGGCGGACCTTCATGACCTATGCGCTGAAGAAGGTTCCCGCGACCGAGATCGCCGCCCTGCCCGGCCTGCCGCTCCACCCCGCGCAGATCGCCGAGATCGAACGGCTGAGGGCCAGCCGGCCGGCCGAGGTGGCGGACACGGAGAAGAAGACGCCGAGCGGCGTGATGCCGGAGGCGAGCCGCAAGGCCTTGCGGGCCCTTGCCGAGGATCTGAGGTCGGCGGCCGGCATCGTGCCGGAGAAGACGGGCTCGCTGGAGGATGGCGGCATCGCCAAGCGGATCGGTGCCGCGCGAAGGGTCAGCTCGACGGGTGGAGCGCCGCTTTGACGATGTCGCCGATCACCAGGGGAGCCCCGCCATGGCCTGACCCTGCCGGCACTGCCGCGCAGCCCGGTGCGGCTTTCGCGGGTGCTCGACGGGCTTGCCCTCCGGCGGGGGTGGCGCATCCTCAGCCGCCTCGCGCGGTTCCTCGCCCACGCCGCCCTGTTTCTCGTGATCGCCCTCGGCACCGGGCTTAGCTCGGCCTGGTATGCGGTCGACTTTCAGCACGCCGCTCACCGTCGACAGCTCCGGTCGGTGGCAGGCTGGCAGGACGGGCGTGCGGATGCCGATCCCTATACGCGCGCCCATGCCGTCCGCTCCGGCGGTCTGGCGCTCAGGGCGACACTGACGCGGGTCTACGAGGCGCGCCGCGACAGCGATGGCGGCATGCTCTATGGCGATTGCGAGTACGACATCAGCGGCGCCGGGCCGGAAGGCGGCCTGGTGGAACATCGCCGCCTACGATCTCCAGCGGCCAGCTGCTGCCTTCAATCTCGCCGAGCGCCACTCGGTGACGAGGCAGCACCGTTGCGCAGGCCGAGCAGGCGCTCGCATCCGTCTCGCCGAGACGGCTCGGCCCGGCAACTGGCTTCCGGTCAGCGGACAGGAGGCGATCGTGCTCGTCATGCACGCCATGCTGCCGGCAACGACCGGCAGCAGCGATCTGCCGACGATCGGCGGCAATGGCGGGGGCGAGGACCTGCCGGAGATCAGGAGGCTGCAATGCCGCTGATCCGCCTGCCGCGTCCCTCGCGCACCACCGTGATGTGGGCGGTGGCCGGCCTCATCGCCGGGGGGATCGTGCACATCCTCGCCGTGCTCGCGACGCCGAAACTCTATGGCGGCGAGACCGTGACGCGCATCTCGTCGGCGACGCCGCTCAACCAGATGATCGCGCTGCCGCCCATTGATCCGGACACGATGGTCTTCCCCTTCGTATCGCCGGACATCCGCTACGCGCTCTGCCGCTATGATCTCGGGCGGCCCGTTGTCGCTGCGGACGACGCTGCTCGATACGACCTGGACCATCGCCCTCTACGACAGCCAGGGACGCAATTTCTACGCGGTCAGCGGGCGGGATCTGCAGCGGCGCGATGTCGAGATCGTGCTCGCGCCGAGCGAGGACGGCGGCAGCGCCGGAGTGCCGCTGTCGCGCGATACGCCCGCCTCGTCGATCACAGTCAGCGTCCGCGACCCGCGTGGCATCGCCGTCGTCGAGGCGCCCCTCAACGGCAGCAGCTATGCGAGCGAGGCGGCCTCGGCGCTCGCACTTTCGACCTGCGCGATCAGGGAGCGCCAGCGCCTGTGACAGGCACTGGCGAGGTGCCGGCGAAGAACCCCGACCGAAAAGTCCGATCGCGGATCAGCGCTTGTTGCGACGGCCGCCCGATCCCGTCCCCTCGGGGCCTCCGGCAGTGTGCAGGCCCGCCTCCTCGGCCTCCTGCCAGCGCGTGATGCGCACGCCGGGAAAGAACACGATCTCGGCGGAGCGATGCGCGGTGACCGGTGGCGGCATCGCGCCGCGGCGGTTCGTCGTCGCAAACGCACGAAATTGAAGAATGGTCGCCATGGCTGTCCCCGTCCTGCCCGGTCGATGGCAAGGCCCAACGCCTTCATCGCCCGACAAATCGCCCCCGCTCGGAGCCGACCGAGCAATGTCAGCACGGACTGTCTTAACGAGGTGTTAAGCGGGGAGGACAAGTGGCACAGCCGTCGGCGGCCGGACGGGCCGGTGTACCAATTCGGCTACAGTGCGGCACGGGACGACACGAGCCAATCGTCGAGGGCATGACGGCCGGCACGATCCTCGACCTCCACCCGCCAGAAGTCGGGATCGATACGGGCCTCGCGCCGCAGATGCTCGTCGGCGTCGGCCTCCGGGCGGGGCTCCGTTCCAAGACAGGCGACGAAGCGCCGGTCGGTCTCTGCGCCATCGAGGCCAGCCGGCGCCGGGCCGTACAGTACCGCCGTGCCGTCGAGGCGCGAGACCTTGATGTAAATGGCGCCGGCGTCGCCGTCGCCGCGGCGGACGAGCACGGCGGCGATGCCCGAAGCTGCGCAGATGCGCAGATAGGCGGAGACGAAGAGCTCGGATTTCAGGCGCATCGGATCATCGAAGGCCGCGCCGCCGCATCCGTCAAGGACCGTCGCGACCGGCAACGGGGATGCTCGGCGGGACACTCTGGCTTCACGCAGAGGCGACCGGACACGGTCATTCCGGCACTCCCGCATCGGCGAGCCTCGCCTTGGCGCCCACGCGGGCGACGAGCGCGACGACGAGGCGGCCCGAGATGCGGCCCGTTCCGGCGAGCCCCAGATCCGTCTCGAGACGCCGGATGGCCTCGGCGAAGGCGAGCCCGGCGTCCGGCCCCTCGGGACCTGGATCATAGCCAAGGCCGGTCATCAGCCGGCGAATGGTCGCCTCGACCTTCCTGGCTGCCGGATGCTCGCCCGGTCCCCCGGCCAGCGGCGCCTGCGAAACGCCGAGCACGATGGTCCGCAGCAGAGCCTCGCTGGGCTCGGCCGTCGGCACCATGCGCTCGTCGTGCTCGTAGGCGAGGATCGCCGCGCGGGTCTGCAGACCCGCCATACCATCGACAGTGCCCGGATCGTAGCCGCGGGCGGTGAGCTCGCGCTGGATGGCGCGCACGACCTGGGGATCGGTGTCGCCCTCGAAGCGGTTGTCGGCGGGCAGGAGGGCGCGGCCACTCGCCCCCTCGGCCGAAGCCGTTTCACCGCTCCCGCCCGGCGCGATGCGGTCGAGAGTGGCGCGGATGTCCTCGACGAAGGAGGAGGAGGCGTCGGTCGCGGTCGAGCCTGCCGGGGTCGCGAGGGGGGCGGAGGCCGCCGGTTCCAGGACCGGTCCGGGGCTCGCCACCTTGGGCGTACGGGCTCCCTGCAGGAGAAACGCGTTCGCCGCGACGCCGAGAAAGAGCGCCGCGCAGACGAACAGGCTCAAACGCTGATGGGCCGCCAACATCGTCATTCCGTCCGACAGGTCCACAGGTTGACGCCACGGCGCGCCGTGGCGCTGCGGGCGGTCCACCCGGCAGTCCGGCCGGGGCGTTCACCCATCCGCGTCCAGGGGCCGGCCGAAATGGACTATCGGGGGCCAGCCGTTAAGGAGAGGTTGAGCAATCGCCTCCGGGCGTCGGTCACGCAGCCGTGCCGCTTGCCTCGCCGGCGAGAAGGTCGGCGAGCACGTCGCGGAACTCCGGCGCCAGATCGGAGCGGGCGAGCGCGAAGGCGACATTGGCGGCAAGGAAGCCGACCTTGGAGCCGCAGTCGAAGCTGCGCCCTTCGTAGGCGAGCCCGGTGAAGGGCTCGGCGGCGAGCAGGCGCAGCATCGCATCGGTGAGCTGGATCTCGTTGCCGGCACCCTGCTGCTGGGCCCCCAGCAGATCGAAGATCGCCGGGCTCAGCACATAGCGGCCGAGAATGGTGAGGCTCGAGGGCTCGGTGCCGCGTGGCGGCTTCTCGACCATGCCGGTGATCGGCCAGATGCGGCCGCCGTTGCCCTCGCCGATGCTGACGACGCCGTAGCGATGAGCCTCGGCGGGGGAACCTGCTCGAGGGCGAGAACATTGCCGCCGCGCTCGTCATAGACCTCGAGCATCTGGGCGAGACAGCCCCTGCCGGACGACTGCACGACGACATCGGGCAGGAGCACGGCGAACGGCTCGCTGCCGACGATGTCGCGCGCGCACCAGACGGCATGGCCGAGGCCGAGCGGCTCCTGCTGGCGGGTGAAGCTGGTCGTGCCGGGCAGCGGCAGGATGCTGTCGAGGGCGGCGAGCTCGCTCGCCTTGCCGCGCGCCTTCAATGTCGCCTCGAGCTCGATCTGGCGATCGAAATGGTCCTCGATGACGCCCTTGTTGCGACCGGTGACGAAGATGAAGTGCTCGATGCCGGCCTCGCGGGCCTCGTCGACGACATGCTGGATGACGGGCCGGTCGACGACGGTCAGCATCTCCTTGGGCATCGCCTTGGTCGCCGGCAGGAATCGCGTGCCGAGGCCGGCCACGGGGAACACCGCCTTGCGGATGCGCGGACGCGCCATCTGTCGTTCCTTTCAGATACCAGGGTGCCGGCCGCGCCGCATGCGCCTCGCCCGCTCTTTGCCGCTGCAGACGCCACCACGGCTGACGACAACGGCCGAGCCTAGCAACCGTTCGTGCACGAAGCTTCAACGCGACACGCGCCGCGACGGCGCAGCCGTCAACCTCGCGTCAATCATTCCGAAAGAACGCGCCGCACGCCTTTACCGTTCGCTCGGCGGGCACGGTTTATGCACGACGGGCAGCAAAGTGCACGCAACCTGGATCGAAGTCATGAGCGTTCTCGTCACGGGCGGCGCCGGCTATATCGGCAGCCATATGGTCCTCGAGCTTCTCGATCGCGGCGAGGAGGTGGTCGTTCTCGACAATCTCTCGACCGGATTCAGATGGGCGGTCGCGAAGGAGGCCGACTTCGTCTATGGCGACATCGCCAATCAGGATCTGGTGCGCAACATCGTCAAGCGCCACCGCGTCGATGCCATCATCCATTTCGCCGGCTCGATCGTCGTGCCCGATTCGATCGCCGATCCACTCGGCTATTACAACAACAACACGGTGAAATCACGGGCCCTCATCGAGGCGGCGATCTCGTCGGGTGTCCGGCATTTCATCTTCTCCTCGACCGCCGCCGTCTATGGCATGCCGAGCGTGAACCCGGTGCCGGAAGAGGCGCCACTGGCTCCGATCTCGCCCTATGGCGCCTCCAAGATGATGACGGAGCTGATGTTGCGCGATGCGGCGAGCGCCCATGATTTCCGGGCGATCGCGCTGCGCTATTTCAATGTCGCGGGCGCCGACCCGCAGGGACGCTCCGGCCAGTCGACGCCGCGCGCCACCCATCTCATCAAGGTGGCGAGCCAGGCCGCGCTCGGCGAGCGCAGCCATCTCGATGTCTACGGCACGGACTATCCGACGCCCGACGGCACCTGCATCCGCGACTACATCCATGTCAGCGATCTGGCGCGGGCGCATTCGGCGGCGCTCGGACATCTGCGCGGCGGCGGCGCCTCGGACGTCTTCAATTGCGGTTATGGACGCGGCTATTCGGTGCTCGAGGTGATCGGGGCGGTGAAGAAGGCATCGGGCGTCGACTTTACGGTGCGCCTCGCGCCGCGCCGGCCGGGCGATCCGGCGGCGTTGATCGCCGGCGCCGACAAAATCCGGGCGATGCTCGGCTGGGCGCCGGAGCATGAAAGCCTCGATGAGATCGTCCGTCAGGCGCTCGCCTGGGAAGACCGGCTGACGATCTTCGCCAAGGCGTCCTGACGGTCGGGCCGACTGGACCGGCCGAGTGGCCGGGGACGCCCCATTTCGGTGCCATTTGAGCTGTTGAGATCGAAGGGTCGCCCAGCAGGGCGGCCCTTTTCAGTTGCATGAGCCCCTGCCGGCCGTGCCACGGGCTTGACAGCCGGGACATGCGGGTCACGCTCGCCGGCGTCGAGCTATTCGGCAAATCGCAGGAACGGGGACAGACGCCGATGACCGGACGCCGATACGATCAGACGTGGCCCGCGAGCCCGGGCTCGGGCCGCCATTGCGGCCGCTCTCCGATGCGCGCCAGACTGTCCATGCTCGTCTGCGGGCTTGTGGCCATGGCCGCCCTCCTGCTCTGGTCCTCATCCGGCGCGCGGGCCGAGGATCCGGGCTTTCGCGCCTTCCTCGAGAATCTCTGGCCCGAGGCCGAGGCGATGGGCGTCAGCCGGGCGACCTTCGATCTCGCCTTCAAGGGCGTCGAGCCCAACCGCAAGTTGCCGGATCTTGCGATCCATGCGCCCTCCAAGAAGCAGAAGTCCGGCCAGGCCGAGTTCGTGCAGCCGGCGAGCCGCTATCTGAACGAGAGTCGCATCGCCACGCTCGCCCGCCAGGGCCAGGCGAAGGCGCGCGAGTTGAAGCCCGTGCTCGATCGGATCGAGGCGCGCTATGGCGTCGAGCGCTCGATCCTCCTGTCGATCTGGGCGCGCGAGACCGATTTCGGCCGCGAGAAGCAGCCCTACTACGTCGTCACGGTGCTCGCGACGCAGGCCTATCTCGGCCGTCGACCCGACTATTTCCGTCGCGAGCTGCTGCTCGCCCTCAAGATCCTCGAGGAGGGACATGCGAGCCGGAAGGAACTGATGGGGAGCTGGGCGGGCGCCATGGGCCACACCCAGCTCATGCCCGGCAATTTCTACGACTTCGCCGAGGATTTCGACGGCGACGGGCGGCGCAACATCTGGACTTCGGTGCCAGATGCGCTCGCCTCGGCGGCGCAGTCGCTCCTGAAGGCGAAGGACCGCGACGGCTCCGACCTGCCTTGGATCGCGGGGCGGACCTGGGGCTATGAGGTGCGGCTGCCGCAAGGTTTCGACTGCTCGGTGCAGGGCCTCGACAATTGGATGCCGGTCGGCGACTGGCTGAAGCTTGGCGTGTCACGGACGCGCGGGCGGTCCTTCAGCGAGGATCTGGCGCGCGACCGCGCCTTCCTGCTGCTGCCGGAGGGCATGGACGGGCCTGCCTTCCTCGCCTTGCAGAACTTCCTCGTCCTCAAGAGCTACAACTACGCCGATCTCTATGCGCTCTATGTCGGCCATCTGGCGGATCGCATCGCGGGCGGGGAGCGCTTCGAAACGCCCTGGCCGAAGCTCGTGCCGATGGCCGAGGCGCATGTGCTCGAGATGCAGAAGCGGCTGGTGTTTCTCGGCTACGATGTCGGCAAGGTCGACGGCAAGATCGGCTGGCAGACTCGCCAGTCGATCGGCCGCTACGAGAAATCGGCGGGGCTCAGGCTCGACTGCTATCCGACCATGGACGACCTCGCGGCACTGCGAAAGGCGACGGCGAGCGCCCAGCTCGAATAAGGCGACAGGGACGATCGGCCACCACTTGCCGGCAATCCTGGCGCCATGCGAGGGTCTTGTCGCAAGAGCGCGGAGGCCAGCCCCATGATCCTCATCGGACAATATGATTCGCCGTTCGTCAGACGGGTCGGCATCGCGCTCGGGCTCTATGGGATGGCGTTCGAGCACCGCCCCTGGTCGGTGTTCGGCGATGCCGACAAGATCCGGGCGCTGAACCCGCTCGTG
>JAWKWA010000022.1:0-71928 GCA_041397765.1 Hyphomicrobiaceae bacterium
AAATCAAAATCTGCAACATGGCACGCAAAAAGTTTGTTGTAATCTGCTGCAAGGTTCGCTTCTCCTCGTACCCAGCGAGAATTTATGCTGGTGTCTGACCAAATCACAACGACCGCTTTCGCATTCGAGATTTCTTGAAGAATTAGCGCATAAGAATCGTCGCGGGTATAGAGTGCGTTATCCCACCACACATGAAGACCTTGTGAGCCTAGTAAGGAGGCCAGCTCCTCAGGAGCTATCGCCAGATCTTGGTGACGGCCTGAGGGCTCAGGCGGCCGCTTTGGGTTGATGGTCGGGGGAATGCACGACCTCCAGCCCGTCCTTGAACTTGGCACCCAGTATGACCTTCGGCAACTGGTTGTGGCCGTCGAGGCGGCGCCAGGATTTCTGCGCGGCATCGACCAGCTTGAAGACCATGGCGAGCGCCGTCGCGTTGGAGAGGCAGCCCTTCGCGCGGATGGTGCGGTGACGCACGGTGGCAAAGGTGCTTTCGATCGGGTTCGACGTCCTCAGATGCTTCCAGTGCTCGGCCGGGAAATCGTAGAAGGCGAGCAGCGCGTCGCGATCCTTGGCGAGGCAATTGGCGGCTTTCTCGTATTTCAGCCGGTAGCTCTCGATGAAGGCGTCGAAGGCCAACTCGGCGTCGGCCCTCGTCTCGGCCATCCAGATCTCCTGGAGTGAGCGCTTGGCTTTCGGCTGCTGGCTCATCGGCAGTTTGTTCAAGACGTTCGCCGTCTTGTGCACCCAGCACCGTTGCTCCCGGCATGTTGGCCAGATCTCGCCGAGCGCCTTCCAGAAGCCGAGCGCGCCGTCGGCCGTGGCGAGTTTCGGTGGAGTAGTGAGGCCGCGGTGTTTGAGATCGAGCAGCAGCTCGCGCCAGTCCTGCGCGCTCTCGCGTGCCCCATCCGTGAAGCCGATCAGCTCCTTCCTGCCCTCTGGCGTCGCGCCGATCAGCACGAGGATGCACTGCTTCTCGTCCTCCAGCCTCGCCTGAAGATAGATGCCATCCGCCCAGACGTAGACGTAGCGCCGGGCCGACAGGTCGCGCCGTCTCCAGCGGCTGTGCTCGTCGGTCCAGAACTCCTTCAGTCGTGCGATTGTCGACGCTGACAGTCCTGGAGCATCCTTGCCAAGCAAGGCGGCGAGCGCCTCGGCGAAGTCGCCGGTCGAAATGCCCTTGAGGTAGAGAATGGGCAAGAGCACCTCCAGGCTCTTCGAGCGCCGGGCGTAGGGCGGCAGGATCGTCGGCGTGAAGCGGATGCGCTCTGGTGCATCGGCGGCCGCCCCGCGATCGCGAACGCGAGGCTGGCGCACCGGGACGGGGCCGATGCCGGTCATCACGTCGCGCTCGGGGAGGTGACCGTGGCGCACCAGGCGCTGGCGCCCCTCCTCGGTCCTGAGGTCTGAATGCTTGCTGAGAAACTCGGCGACCTCGGCCTCGACCGCCTGCGCCAGCAGGGCACGCGCACCACTGCGCAAGATCTCTGTGAGCGGATCCTCGAAGGATCCTGGCTGAACCAGCTTCGTCACGTTATCGTTAGTCACGGCATATCGCTCCTTCGGTGGAGAAGTGAGGTCGTCAAGCAACCCCACGATATGCCGCCTTCACCGATTCAAGCCGTCACCAACTCCCGCGCATAGCTCCCCAGGGCGCCGCGATGGCGAGCGGCGGATCGGCAGCACGACGCATCGAGGGGGCAACGGAAGTCGCAAAGAGCTACTCCCCGGCGGCCCCGCCGGGGAGTAGAGTGCGGCAGTTGGGGTATTCCCCGGGGATATAATCGGCGCGATGGCCGGGCATCCGGCAATTGTCCGCATTGGGGATATCGGCACGGCGAAAGGCGGACATCTCGTCCCTTCGGAGAAGGGATGCATTGGCCGGTCGGCGATTGCCGGTGGGCGGCATCGGGCCGCATGGGGTCGCCTGGTCCGGCGGGGCATGCTCGAACGATCGCGGCGAAATCCGCCAGCGACCGCCGCATCGGGCCGACCGCCAACGGCGAATTTTCGCCTTCGATGCAAGGAGAGCGCCCGACATGGCCGGACAGACGACGGCGTCGGCGAGAGCCGCGTTGCCAGAGGCCGAGAGCGAGAACGCCTCTGGCGCGGCAGAGACGCGGAATCTGCGTGTGCTGCTCGCCGACGACCATGTGCTGTTCCGCAAAGGCTTCCGCCTGCTGCTGCAGCAGATTTTCCCTGGCACGAGTGTCGTCGAGGCCGGCGATGCCGAGGAGGCCCTCGCCGTGCTCGGCTCGGACGGCGCCATCTCCCTCGTCTTTCTCGATCTCGCCATGCCGGGCATGACCGGTGCGGATGCCGTCCGCCGCTTCGTCGGCCATTCGGCCGCCGTGCCCGTGGTAATCCTGTCGGGCGCTTTCGACCCTGCCGAGATCCTCGCCCATATCGATGCGGGCGCGCGGGGCTTCCTGCCGAAGGGATCGACCGAGAGCGTGCTCGGCCATGTCGTGCCCCTGGTGCTGTCGGGCGAGATCTATGTGCCGGCCTACGCTTTCGGCCATGGCGGTACCCTGGCGCGCCCCGGCCCGGGCGATCCGCTCGCCGGGCTTGCCGCGGACAATCCTCTCCAGCAGCTCACGGCGCGGCAGCTCGACACGCTCGCTCGCATGGTCGAAGGGCTTTCGAACAAGGAGATCGCGCGCGAGCTCGGCGTGCTCGAAAGCACCGTCAAGGCGCATGTCCGCGTCATCCTCGGCAAGCTCGACGTGCAGAACCGCACCCAGGCGGTCCTGAAGGCGCAGGCGCTCGGCTGGACGCCGGCGCGGGCACGAAGCACTCAGCCACCGCGCGACTGACGTGCCGCCAGCACCGCGCTGGCGATCGTGTTGATCAACCGCTCCGGCTCGATCGGCTTGTGCAGAACCACGATGTCGCCGTCCTGCCGCCTGAGATCCTCGCCCGCTGCGATCTCGCCGGTCAGCAGGAATGCGATCACCGGATGGTCATAGCAGCGCCTGACGCCGTCGATGGCGGAGAGCCCCGTCTTGTGATCGGCGAGGCGGTAGTCGGCGATCACCGCATCGAGCCCCGGGGCGGCGTCCGGCAGTTTCGCCAGGATCTCCGCAGCGTTTGCCGCCGCAACGACATGGCAATCGCAGGCCTCGAGAAACGCACCGAGCGCGCGCAGTTGCACCGGCTCGTCCTCGATGATGGCGATGCTGCGGCCCGCGAGCACGCCGCTGCCGCTCACCGGGGCTTCGGCGGCAAGCGTCTCGCTACGCTCGGCGAGCGGCACCGTCACCGAGAACTGCGAGCCCTTGCCCGGCGTCGAGCGCAGCGACAGCCCGGTTCCCAGAAGCGCCGACAGGCGGCGCACGATGGCGAGGCCGAGACCGAGACCGTGCCGACGGTCGCGCTGCGGATTGCCGACCTGGTAGAACTCGTCGAACACCGCGGCCTGATGCTCCGGCGCGATGCCGATGCCGGTGTCGCAAACGTCGATACGCAGCATGCGGCCGCGCCGCCGGCAGCCGACCAGCACCCGACCCGACTCGGTGTAGCGCAGCGCATTCGAGACCAGATTGTGCAGGATGCTCGAGAGCATCGCCGGATCGCTCCGCACGAAGGCGCTGGAGGCGACGATGCGCAGGCTGACGCCCTTCTCGGCCGCGGCCGCCCGGAAGCTCGTCTCGAGCGCATCGAGGAGATCGATGAGGGCGAAGTCGCGGCGCCGCGGCTCCACTGCGCCCGCATCGAGACGGGAAATGTCGAGAAGCGCGCCGAGCAGCTCGTCGGTGTGCTGCAGGCATGACCGGATGTCGCCGAGCAGATCGCTCTGGGCGCGGCTCGGACGCGTGCGGTCGAGCGTTCCGACATACATCGAGATCGCCTGCAACGGCTGTCTCAGATCGTGGCTGACGGTGGCGAGGAAGCGCGACTTGGTGAGGTTGGCCCGCTCTGCCTCCGCCTTGGCGACGCGCAGCGCATCCTCCGCCGTCTTGCGCTCGGTGATGTCGCGCACACTGGTGCGGAAACCGAAGCGCCGGCCCTGGCGATCGACGATCGGCTGCCAGGAGATCGCTCCCCAGCCGAAGGTGCCATCCTTGCGGCGGATCGAGAACTCGACGTCGTTGCCGCTGCTTCCCCCGCCCGCCGATGCCATCAGCGCCCGCATCTGCTCGCGGTGCGGCGGCGCGATGATCGCCAGCGGATAGTCCGGCATGGCGAGACAATCCCCGAGCGAATAGCCGGTCATGCGCTCGACCGCCGGGTTGATCCAGCGCGGTCGCCCGTCCGCGTCGAACCAGGTCTCCCCGTCATAGGTGAAATTGGCAATGGTCTCGAATAGGTGCTCGAGGTCGCGCATCGGCCGATTTCGAGGTCTGCCGCCGCGCCTTGTCAAGCGTTGCCGTATCGATGGAAACTCGTGCTACCGGTGGTAGCGCAACGGCACGCTCTTCAGCCCGACCATCCAATAGGCGGCGCTCGGCGCGCCGAGCTGCTCGGCGACATCCTCCGCCGATTGCGCGAGCGCGCCGTCCTGCCCGACCAGCGTGACGACGTCGCCGACGCCCGGGCTCGCCACGCCCGACAGGTCGATCACCGAGTATTCCGCGCTGACGCCGAGGACCGGGCAGCGCACGCCGCCGCACAGCATGGTCGCGGTCCGGCCGGCCGGTGCCGGCCGATAGCCGTTGTCCATGCCAAGGAGGATGGTCCCGACCGTCCGCTCCGCGTCGATGCCGCCCGCCGGCGATCCGTAGAGATCGTCGCCCTTGCGCCGCCGGCCGATATGGATGATGCGGGCCCGAACCGCCGTGAGTGCCTTGCGGAAGCCGAGATCCTCGGCCCGTCCGCCGCCGATCGGGAAGAGGCCGAACACGAGATGGCCGGGTGCGATGGTGTTGAGGGGGTCGGGGAAGTCGCGCGCCATCACCGAGCTCGCCGCTCCCTGGGCATAGGGAATGCGGATGCCATGCTCGGCCTCGATGGCGGCGACGAGCCCGGCGAATGCCGCCATGCGCCGCCGCGACCAGCTCTCGCCGGCGCCGTCGCTGAAGGGGATGTGCGTGTAGATGCCTTCGAGCTCGAGCCCCCTGGTCTTCAGGATCGCCCGGGCGAGCTCGGCCGCTTCGTCGAGCCGGACACCGAGACGCCCGAGCCCGGCATCGACCTTCATGTGCACCGGGATCGTCCGCCCCGAGGCTCTCGCCAGCGCGGCGACGGCGGCGACGCCCTCGCCGTCATAGACGGTCGGCGTCAGCCGGTGCTCGAGGAGATAGGCGTTGCCGCCGGGAAGCTGCGCGCCATAGATGAGAATCGGCAGCTCGACGCCCGCCCGCCTCGCGGCGACCGCGTCGTCAACATTGGCGGTGGCAAGACCATCCACCCCGCATTCGGCCATGTGGCGGGCGACCGCGACGATACCGTGACCATAGGCGTTGGCCTTCACCGGCGCGAGGATGCGCACCGGCCGCCCGGCCCGCGCGCGCAGGAGCGCCAGATTGTGCGGAATCGCCGAAAGATCGACATCGGCCCAGAGCGGCCGGGCGAGCGCGTGGGCGTCCTCGGCCCCGCCCGTCAGGGTCGCCGTCATGCTGCAAGGCCCGTCAGGCAATCCTCGCCGAGCGGCACGATCGCGGGCACGTCCTTGTCGTCGGGCACGATATGGGCCGCGCGTACGCTGCGGCTCGTCGCCTTGTTCGACATGGCATTGTAGGTGAGCGTGATGAGCCGCCGCGACCATGGCGAGAGATTGGCGCCCGAGCCGTGCAACGTGTTGACGTTCATGAAATTGACCGAGCCGGCCGGCCCCGTCGGCACCTCGATGCCGGCGCGCTTCACCTCAGCCTCGATGACCTCGCGGGTCGTGTAGCGGAAGGCATAGGAGGTGCCCTGCGCGGTATGCTCGGGCATGTCGGAGCTGACCGCATGGGAGCCCGGCACCAGCATCAGCGGCCCGTTGAGGTGGGAGATGTCGTCGAGGAAGATGAGCGCGTTGACCATGCGCGGCTCGGGGATGTGGTCGTCCTTCAGATAGGCGGGATAGTCCTGGTGCCAGAACCAGATATCGCCGTTGAAGGCGGCCTTGCAATTGATGCCCATCTGCCAGGCATAGACCGGCTCGCCGAGCAGGCGCTCCACGGCCGCGACGAGCTTTGGATGGCGGACGAGACGGGCGAACACATCGTTCCAGAGCTGGGCGTTGACGATGGTGCGGGGCGTCACGCCGTCCTTCTCGCGGATGATGCGCTTGTCGTCGCGCGGAGCGGCGATGATGCGGTCGACCTCGTCGTTCAGCACCTTCATCTCGGCGGCGCTGAGGAGCTGCGGCCGGAAGACGAATCCCCGCTCCTCGTATTCGCGCTTGAACTCGTCCGTCATGGCGTCCTCCCTCGACGTCCCGTGCCCTTGCACCAAGATCTACCACGGGCCTCGTTCGAGGACACCGGCGGGACAGTCGCGCCCGCACTGCCGCCCGAGCATGGCAGCCCCGGCGGCGGGCTTAAGGACCTGTCGCCGGTCACGGGCGCGATGGCTCAGTCGAAATCGAGACCGATATCGAGCGTCGGCGCCGAATGGGTGAGCCGGCCGACCGAGATCAGGTCGACGCCCGCCTCCGCGATCGCCCTCACGGTGTCGAGGCCGACGCCGCCCGAGGCCTCCGTCGTCATCCGTCCGCCGATCCGGCCGACCGCCTCGGCGAGCATCGCCGGCGCCATGTTGTCGAGCAGAACCGCATCGACGGGATCGGCGAGCACCTCGTCGAGCTGGTCGAGCGTGTCGACCTCGATCTCGACCTTGACCATGTGGCCGGCATGGGCGCGCACCGCCGCGATCGCCGCACGGACGCCGCCCGCGGCGCGGATGTGGTTGTCCTTGATGAGCACCGCATCATAGAGGCCGAAGCGGTGGTTGAGACCGCCGCCGGCGCGCACGGCGTATTTCTCGAAGATGCGCAGGCCCGGCGTCGTCTTGCGCGTGCAGACGATCCGTGCGCCGGTGCCCGCGACCGCCTCGACATAACGGCCGGTCAGCGTGGCGATCCCCGAGAGATGACCGAGGAAGTTGAGCGCGACCCGCTCGCCGGTGAGCAGGGCGCGCGCCGGTCCTTCGATCGAGGCGATGACGCCACGGGCCGCAACCGGGCAGGCGTCCCTGGTCCGCACGCGAAAGGCGACCTCGCCGGACAGCGCCCTGAACGCGGCTTCCGCCAATGCGAGGCCGGCGACGATGCCCTCCCCGCGGGCGACGAGGCGGCCGGATGCGCGCTGGCCGGGCGCGAATATCGCATCCGTCGTCAGGTCGCCGGCGATGCCGAGATCTTCCGCGAGCGCGGCTTCGACCGCCTTCCCGACCGCCCACGGCGGCAACACCCGATCGAAGGCCCGGCCGCCCGGCTGCTTGCGCTTCGTCACGCCCGGCTCCCCCGAGCGGCGCGGCGCGCGGTCAGATGCGCGACCCGTCCGCCATGATGGATCTCGACGGCCTCCGCGCGGATGCGCTCGGCGTCGGCCAGCTTCAGGAAGCTGCGGACGGCCTTCGCCCCTTCGCTTTCGGGATGATCGCTGCGGAAGTGGCCGCCCCGGCTCTCGGTGCGCTTCCAGGCAGCGGCCGCAATGAAGGTCGCCGCCACGATCATGGCATCGAAGATCTCGTCGCGTTCGCCGTCGCGGACCATTCCCGCAAGACCGGCGAGCGCCGCCGCGAGCCCCTCGCCCGAGCGGACGACACCGACATCGGCCGTCATCATGCGTCTCAATTCGCCGACCGAGGCGAGATCGCTCGGCGCGCCGGCCGCATGCGCGGGGCTGTCGGGCACCGGATCGCCGCCGAGGCCGCGCCAGGGACCGATGCCGGCGATGTCCTCGGCGATGCGGGTCGCAAAGACCACCGCTTCGAGCAGCGAGTTGGAGGCCAGCCGGTTGGCGCCATGGAGGCCGGTCGCCGCCACCTCGCCGGCTGCCCACAGCCCGTCGAGCGTGGTGCGGCCACGCACGTCGGTCAGCACGCCGCCCATGTGGTAATGCGCCGCCGGCGCCACCGGGATCGGCTGGCGAACGGGATCGATGCCGCCCTCCAGGCAGCGCTCGTAGACGGTTGGAAAGGCCGAGGGAAAACGCGCCCCGATCGCCGCGCGGCAATCGAGGAAAGCGCCGAGGCCGAGCTGGTTCTGATGGTGAACGGCACGGGCGACGATGTCGCGCGGGGCGAGCTCGGCCTCGGGATGAAGGTCGGACATGAAGCGCCGGCCCCGGGCATCGACGAGCACCGCGCCCTCGCCGCGCAGCGCCTCGGTGGCGAGCGGCGCGGGATCGAGCCCCGCCAGGATCGCGGTCGGATGGAACTGCACGAACTCGGCATCGGCGATCACCGCTCCGGCACGCGCCGCCATGGCGAGTCCCTCGCCACGCGCCTCGCGCGGGTTGGTCGTCACCGCAAAGAGCTGGCCGAGCCCGCCTGTCGTCAGCACCACGGCGCGGGCCATGATGTCGAGGGTCTCGGCACCGGGCCTGCTCGAAGCCCGCCGCACCCTGACGCCCGAAACGCGCCCATCGGTCTTCAGAAGCGCGGTCGCCACCACGTTCTCGACGATGCGGATCGACGGCGTGTCGCGCGCCGCCCTGACGAGCGCCGCCATGATCGCCTGACCCGCCCGGTCGCCCTTCACGTGCACGATCCGACGGGCCGAATGGGCCGCCTCCCGCCCGACGGCAAGGCGCCCTTCGAGATCGCGGTCGAACGGCACGCCATAGGCGAGCAGGTCGCGGATCCGCTCGGCTGCCTCCTCGGCGGTGATCTGGGCCACATTGGGATCGACGAGGCCCGCGCCCGCCGCCATCGTGTCCCTGGCATGAGCCTCCGGACTGTCGCCCTCGCCGACGGCGGCGGCGATCCCGCCCTGCGCCCAGGTGCTGGAGGCGCCCGAGCCGATCGGCGCCGGCGTGACGATGGTCACCGGCATCGGGCTCAGCTTCAGGGCGGTGAAGAGACCGGCGAGCCCGGCGCCGACCACGACGACCGAGCCTGCCTCGCCGCTCATGCCGGGCAGCCGGCCACTCACCGCCGGCGCCGTCGCGCCCGTCGACCTCTCACTCATCACCCTGCTCCTCGCCGCGCCGCCGACCGCACGCCCTTGCGATCGATGAGGGAACTCAATTGGCCAGATTGACCATGCGCTCGACCGCCCGACGTGCCTTGACGGCCACCTGCGGGTCGACATGGACCTCGTCACGCATGAGGACGAGGCTGTCGAGGATCTTCGGCAGGCTGATCCGCTTCATGTGCGGGCACAGGTTGCAGGGCCTGACGAACTCCGTGCCCGGCGCCTCGACGGCGACGTTGTCGCTCATCGAGCACTCGGTCACCATCAGCACCTTGCGCGGATGCTTGTCCTTCACGTAGCTGATCATGCCCGACGTCGAGCCGGTATAGTCGGCGACCGCGATGACCTCCGGCGGGCATTCGGGATGGGCGATGATCTTCACGCCCGGATCGCTGTCGCGATAGGCGGTCAGTTCCTCGGGCGTGAAGCGCTCGTGCACCTCGCAATGGCCCTTCCAGGCGATGATCTCGACCTTGGTCTGGGTGGCGACGTATTTCGCCAGATACTCGTCGGGGATCAGCAGCACGCGAGGGCTGCCGAGGCTCTCGACCACCTTCACGGCGTTCGACGAGGTGCAGCAGATGTCGCATTCGGCCTTCACCGCCGCCGAGGTGTTGACATAGGTGACGATCGGCACGCCCGGATAGGCCTCGCGCAGGCGGCGGACATCCTCGGCCGTGATCGAGGCGGCGAGCGAGCAGCCGGCATTGCGGTCGGGAATGAGCACGGTCTTGTCGGGCGAGAGGATCTTCGAGGTCTCGGCCATGAAGTGCACGCCGCACTGCACGATCACCTCGGCCTTCGTCCGTGCCGCCTCGCGCGCGAGCTGCAGGCTGTCGCCCATGAAATCGCCGACGCCGTGGAAGATCTCCGGCGTCATGTAGTTGTGCGCCAGCACGACCGCATTGCGCGCCTTCTTCAGCTCGTTGATCGCCTTCACATAGGGCGCGTAGACCCGCCATTCGGCAGGGGTCACCACATGGCGCATGCGCTCGTAGTGGTCCCGGGTCGACTTCTCGACCTCGGGCGTAAAGGTCAGATCGGGCATGGGCAGCACCCCATAGCGCTCGGCGGCACTGAGGCCCTGGCGCTCCCGTCCGGACAGCACGCTCTCGGTCGTCGTCATCATCGCTCTCCTCGGTCCTCCATATATGCTCAGATCGAGTATATATGGAGCCCAAAAAAACACCGGTAATCCCGATGCTTGCGCCCCTATCAGGACGATCAGGGGATAGTCCATAACATGGTGACCGGAATGGGACAATTCCACCCCATGACAGCATGGGGGAAGGCAGCCCTGAGGCGAGCGCATGACGCCGCCGACGCCGGCTTGGGCCCCGCAAACGCCGATGGGCCGCGCCTGACGCGGCTACTTCGGCAAGGAATCGGGCAATTGCCAGGTCGGCCAGCCTGCCGGTCGATCGCGCGGTCCCGCCGCCGTTTTCCGGTCACCGGAATTGACTTATAGTTTTGCTCAGACTGCGTGATTCGATCGAGGGCGCGTGATCGCGGCTCGGGGAGGGGTCTGTCCGGTCCGGCCAGCTCTCCTTGAAACCGCCCTGCCGGCCGCACATATCATGCACAGGTCCGGTTCGGTCGCCCTTCGGGGGATCGCTGCCGAGTGAGGCGCCGCAATGGGCTGCTCCGCAGGGGACCGGGCAAACGGGTAGTCGCTTCTCAACGAGGACTCGCCGAAATGTCGCGGATGTCACTTCTGAACAGCCCTCTGCTTCTCGGCTTCGACGACATCGAGCGGGTTCTCGACAGGGTGTCGAAGGCACCCGGCGACGGCTATCCCCCTTACAATATCGAGCGGCTGACCGGCGAGAACGGCCATGGCGAGATCCTCAGGATCACGCTCGCGGTCGCCGGCTTCACGCGCGATCAGCTCGACGTCTCGATCGAGGACAGCCAACTCACCATTCGCGGCAAGCAGGACGAGGACAAAGCCAGAACCTATCTTCATCGCGGCATCGCCGCGCGCCAGTTCCAGCGCACCTTCGTGCTCGCCGACGGCATAGAGGTCCGCTCCGCCAGTCTCGACAATGGACTCCTGTCGATCGATCTCGTCCGGCCCGAGCCCGAGCGGCTCATCCGCAAGATCGAGATCGGCAACGGCAGTTGAGGTCTGGTCGCCGGCCGCGGCCAGATCACGGCGACACCTTGAAGGCCCGGCCGGGCATCGGGCGGGCCCCCGGAAGGGAGCGGTCGATCGGAATGCGGGCGGGGCAAGAAGGAGTGGACGAGATGAACGATACGGCAAAGGATGCGAAGCTCGAGACCAGCTTCGATGCCATGAGCGCGATCGATCTGGCCTCGCTCGGCGACGGCCAGGTCGCCTATATCCGCGAGATGACCTCGGACGAGGCCGAGCGCATGTTCCCGACGATCGTCGGCATCCCCGAGGGCATCCATATTTTCGCCCTGCACGGCGCCGATGGCACACCGATCGCGCTCACCGACAGCCGCCAGGCGGCCGAGGCGCATGCGATCGAGGACCATCTGACGGTCGCGAGCCTGCACTGACGAATGACGAGGCGCCCGCGAGGGCGACCATGACGCGGGCTCGGACAGGATGCCTGATCGGAGCCTGACGCGTGATCTGTCAGGATGAATGAAGAAGGCCGCCGTCCGGCTCCGGGCGGCGGCCTTGTCATGTATGAGCCGGGAGGTCGCCAGTCACCCGCACGGGCGCCGCGCACTGCCCCGTCGGTCGCGGCCGTTCAGGCCGCGTTCGAGGCGAGCGGCTCGGTCAGGATCGAATAGAGCGCCGCGCGCGAGCTCGAGGCCCTCAGCTTCTCGATCGCCGCCGGCTCGCGGACCAGCCGCGAGATGCGGGCCAGCGCCTTCAGATGGTCGGCGCCCGCCGATTCCGGCGCGAGCAGCAGGAAGACGAGATCGACCTTCTCCCCGTCGAGCGCGTCGAAATCGACCGGCTCGTCGATGCGCGCGAACAGGCAGACTATCTGTTTCAGCGTGGCGAGCCGGCCATGCGGGATGGCGATCCCCTTGCTGATACCGGTCGAGCCGAGCCGCTCGCGCTGCAGCAGCGTCTCGAAGACGGCGCGCTGGTCGAGCCCCTTCTGCTCGGCGGCGATGGCAGCAAGGTCGTGCAAGACCTGCTTCTTGCTCTTCGCCTTGAGCTGAGGGATGACGCCCTCGGGCGTGATGAGATCGCCAAGATCCATGAGCATCTCTTTTCTTCAACGTCGAGCGGGGCAGACGAGCTGCCGGCTCATGTCAGGTGACCGTTCCGGTCCGAATTCCTCGATCGAGGCAGCATCCGTGCCAGCCGGGAGCCGCCTCCTGCAGAGCCTTGCCCGCCCGGGCGCTCGATCCGGTCTTCACCCCGGAGAGCGCCGCCAAACGAAAGGCCCCCATGCCAATCCTTCGTCTCCAACGGGCCCGCGACCTCGTCACGCCCCAAGCCGTCCCGGGAGGCCGCTGCCTCGCCCTGGTCCGGTCCGCTCAGCCGGCCTCCTCGCCGCGCGGATCGATCCAGCCAATATGCCCGTCCCTGCGACGATAGACGATGTTTATCCTGCCATGCGTGGCATGCCGGAAGACCAGCACCGGCTCGTCGGACAGGTCAAGCGACATCACCGCCGTAGCGACGGCCATCGTGCCGATCGACGACTTTTCCTCGGCTATGATGACCGGAGTGTGATCGCCGTCCCCGCCTTCGGACTCCGTGTCCGGACTTTCGCCGATCAGATGATCGACTGCTTCCAGCTCGCCCGCAGAGCGTCCGTCCGCATGGGCATGATGGTTCTTCAATCGCCGCTTGTAGCGACGCATCCGCTTCTCGAGGCGCTCGATCGCCCCATCGGCGCTGACATAGGCATCCTCGGCCTCCGCGGAGGAGCGCAGCGACAGCCCTGAGCGCAGCGACAGCGAGCAATGCGTCAGGAAGCGTCCGCGCTCCTTCTCGACGACCACCCGGCCGCCGATCTCCAATCCGGGGTACTTCTCGACGACCTCGTCGATCCGGCCGGCGATATGCGCTCGCAGCGCATCGCCGATATCGAGGCCTTTGCCGGTGATGTGGACAATCATCGTCTGCCTGATGGTTGCCGGGTTCGACTGCGCTCCGGACAGGAGCAGCACGCTTGCGTGGTCAGCTTGTCGGGGCAGAGCAACTGGAACGCCGAAGCCGAAGGCGACGCGACTCCAAGATCGCGGCGGACCCTAGCGGAGGGGGCCTGGGGTGTCAAATCGCCTTGGACCTCGCCGGCCATGGCCGCCGCTCGTCGCCGCGCCCCGCTTACGCCGACCGCAGGAGGCATCCCCGCCGGCAAGGAGAGCAAGATCTGGCCACTATGAAAAAACCAATCCTATCAGTATGTTGTGTCGCAGCTTCGGGCCAGCGACCGGCGGCGCGACAGGCGCGGCCCGCCGGGCGATTTGCACAGGCACCGCGAACCGATTGCCGCACCCCTCGCCTGGTCCCGGCCCGTCCCGGCAGCCGCACCGGCATTCACGCCGGAACGCGCGCCCGCTCCGCCATCCGCTTCTCGCGCCGGCGCTGCACCGAGGAGGAGATGTTCATGCCTTCCCGATACTTGGCGACGGTGCGGCGGGCGATGTCGATGCCCTCGCCCTGGAGCTTCTGCACGATCGCGTCGTCCGACAGCACGCCCTCGGCCGTCTCGGCGTCGATGAGCTGGCGGATGCGGTGGCGTACCGCCTCGGAGGAATGGCTCTCCCCGCCGCCGCCGGCCGAGGCGATCGCCGAGGTGAAGAAATATTTGAGCTCGAACACGCCGCGATTGGTGGCCATGTACTTGCTCGACGTCACACGGCTGACGGTCGATTCGTGCATCGAGATGGCATCGGCGACCGTCTTCAGGTTGATCGGCCGCAGATGCGCGATGCCATAGGTGAGGAAGGCATCCTGCTGGCGGACGATCTCCTCGGCGACCTTCAGGATCGTCCGCGCCCGCTGGTCGAGGCTGCGCACCAGCCAGTTGGCCGATTGCAGGCAGTCGTTGAGGTAGACCTTGTCCTCGCCACGCTGGGCGTGACGGGTGACCGAGGTGAAATAGGAGCGGTTGACGAGCACTTTCGGCAGGGTCTCGCTGTTGAGCTCGACCTGCCAGCCGCCATCGTTGCGCGGCCGCACGATCACGTCGGGAACCACCGTCTGGACCGGGGCCGAGCCGTATTTGAGACCGGGCTTGGGGTTGAGGCGGCGAACCTCGGCGACCATGTCGGTGATGTCGTCCATGTCGCAACCGCAGGCCTTCCTCAGGCTGGCGAAGTCGTGCCGGGCGAGCAGATGCAGATTGTCGAGAAAGGCGGCGATCATCGGGTCGTAGCGGCCGATCTCGCGCAGCTGGATGGCGAGACATTCCGAGAGCGAGCGGGCGAGCACGCCGGACGGCTCGAAGCGCTGCATGACCGCGAGCACCTTCTCGACCTTGGCGATGCTGGCGCCGAGCCGGTCGGCGAGCTGGCCGAGATCGCCACGCAGATAGCCGGCGTCGTCGACCATGTCGATGAGGTTCGCGCCGATGAAGCGCTCGACCGGATCGGCGATCGCCAGCGCGAGCTGCGCGCCGAGATGGTCGGCAAGGTCGGGAACGCTCGCGACATACTCTTCCAGATTGGGATCGGAATCGTCGAAAGCCTGGCTGCGGCTGCCGACCGAGGCCCAGCTCCCCTCGCCCGGCATCGCCGATGCGCCGGTCGAGGCATCCGGATCGACGTTGGAATAGTCGGTGTCGAGATCGCCGGCCGGATCGACCGCCGCCTTGCCCGTCTCCATCCAGGTATCGGTGCCCTGGTCGGCGGCCGCCGTCGAGGGGCCATCCCCGCCGTCACGGTCGATGGTCTGGTCGAACGGGTCGGGGCCGGCAGGCTGGTCGTCGCGCTCGAGCAGCGGGTTGCGCTCGAGCTCGGCCTCGACGAAGGCCGACAGCTCCAGATTCGACAGCTGCAGCAGCTTGATCGCCTGCTGCAGCTGCGGCGTCATGACCAGCGCCTGGCCCTGCCTGAGCTCTAGCTTGGTGGAAAGCGCCATCCCGAAAGTTCCTCGAAGTCCTCGGTACACGGCTTACGATGGACGCATTTCGTTACGCTTAAAGCTTCATGTCGCCGAGATAGACCCGCCGGACTTCTTCATTGCTAATGATCTCTTGCGGATCGCCCTGGGTCAGGACTTGACCGTCGAAGACGATATAGGCGCGGTCGATGAGGTTGAGCGTCTCGCGGACATTGTGGTCGGTGATGAGCACGCCGATGCCGCGGCGGGTCAGATGGCGCACCAGGACCTGGATGTCGCCGACCGCGATCGGATCGATGCCGGCGAAGGGCTCGTCGAGCAGCATGTAGGAGGGGCGGCTGGCAAGGGCCCGCGCGATCTCGCAGCGCCGACGCTCGCCGCCCGAGAGCGCGATCGAAGGCGACTTGCGCAACCGCGTGATGCGAAATTCCTCGAGCAGGCTGTCGAGCTGCTCCTTGCGCTTCTTGCGGTTGCGCTCGACCAGTTCGAGCACCGCCATGATGTTTTCCTCGACCGTCAGGCCGCGGAAGATCGAAGCCTCCTGCGGCAGATAGCCGATGCCGAGCCGGGCCCTCCGGTACATCGGCAGGCGCGTCACGTCGTGGCCGTCGATGAGGATCTGACCGTCGTCGGCCGGGATGAGGCCGGTGATCATGTAGAAGACGGTGGTCTTGCCGGCACCGTTGGGCCCGAGCAGACCGACCGCCTCGCCGCGCCTCAAGGCGAGGCTGACGCCCTTGACGACGTTCCGCCGCTTGAAGCTCTTCTTGACGCCCCTGACGGTCAGCCAGCCGTCGCCGGCGGGCGTCGGACCCGCCCCGCCGCGCGCCCTGTCGACGCCATCGTCCGGCACGGTGCGCACTCGTCCGCCCGGGTCGGGGCGGGCATCGACCGGAACGGCCTCGGTCCGCTGGCGGGATGTGAATGGCTTGTTCAAGTCCGGTTCCGTCGCTTCAGTTCACGTGGTCCGCCGGGTGCCGCCGCGAGGTCGCTCCCCGCTCCTTGCCACCCCGCCCGGCCTGCACTGTCGTTGGCATCTGGCCCTGACGTCTGGCCCTGACGTCTGGCCCTGATAACTGGCCAACACAGGCTGAGGACGGCCATGACGGCGGGTCGCGGTCATGTCCATCCCGCGGTGATATCTTATCATGCTATTGCCCGGCCGCCCCTTCGAGCAAGTCCGGCAACGGGCTCGTCTGCGACGACCAGGAGGAGGTGGCCGCCTCCTTGCTCTTCTCCGTGGCATCGCCCCTGGGCGCCTTGCCGCCCTTGGCCCGCGCCGCCGCACGCTCGCGGTCCTCCTGGGTGATCAGCATGCGGATCCGGCCGCCCGTCTGGCTGCCGGTGACGCCACTCGCGGTCACGCCGGGTCCTGCCTCGAAATGGCTCTGCCCAGTCGCGAGGTCGACGACGAGCTTGTCGCCCTTGATCACGTTGTCCCCCTCGGTCACGACGACATTGCCGCCGATCGTCACGGTATCGCCGACGGCGTCGTAGATCAGCCAGTCGCTCGTCGAGATGCGGTCGCCGGGAGCCGTCACCACCACCTTGCCGCGCGCATCGAGACGGCTGACATCGCTGCCGGGGCCACCCGACTTGCCGCCACCAGCAAAGCGGATCTCCATCTCCGACGCCCTGATCTGCTGATCGCCGCGCACCGCCAGAACGCTGCCGCGGAAGATGGCGATGCCCTTGTCGTCGTGCACGTCGAGGCTGTCCGCCTCGATATCCGTGGCAGCATCGCTGTCGGCGGAAAATCCGGTAAAGCCCTGGGCGAGCGGATCGGCCGCCAAGGCCTTCTTCGCCTTCTTCGCCTTCCGTCCCTTGCCTCCGGCCTTGGCCGTCTCGGCGGCGGCCGGATCGAAGCGGCCACGCACCCGCCCACCGGGAGGGAATCGCGTCAGCCGTTTCTTCAGATCGACCTCGAGACGCTGGCCGGTCAGCGTGTTGCCGGCATCGGTCAGCACCACCTCGCCGCCGAGCGTGATCTGGTCGCCGGCCCGGTCGAAGATGCTCCAGGCCGCCGTCGCCCTGCGCCCGTCGGTGGTGACGATGACGACGTCGTCGCGCGCCTCGATACGGCTGACCCGGGTGCCGGCGCCCTCATCCTCCGCCTTTTCGGCCTCGCCGGTGCCGGTGCCGATCCCGGCCGCCGCTCCCTCGTAGGCGACCTCCATGGTCTGCGAGGTCATGGTCGCCTCGCCCTGCACCGCCCTGACCGAGCCGGTGAAGAGGGCCTTCTTGTCCTCATCCTTCACCTCGAGACGGTCGGCAGTGACGTCGATCGGCGCGTCGGACTGGCCGATCGAGGCGAGGCCGCCGCCTGCGGCCACCTTGCCCGCAGCGGCTTTCGTCGCGGGCGCGGCTGCTCCCTCCACGTCCTGCCCCGCCTCGCCCTTGCCCGGCGGCGGCACCAGATGGGCAACCACGTCGCCGATGAACAGCACCCGCCGCTCGTCGGAGAAGAGCTGCATCTTCTTCGATCGGACGGTGCCCTGCGGGCTCTCGACCTTGACCGGCTGATCGCTGACGATGCGCTTCTGCTTGAGGCTCACCTCGGCGACCTGAAGGCGCGCCCGCATGCCGTCGCTGGTGACGATGTCGATGCCGCCGGCGAGCCGCAGCCTGTCCTGCTTGGAGAAGTAGAGGCCGGATTTTCCCGTGAGATCGGCGGTCCGGCCGTCTGCCTCGGTGAGGCGGGCGGTGATGCTCTCGAGGCGCACCTGGTCGCCCTTCTTCAGGTCCTGCATGGCACTCGCGGCGCGCACCACATAGCGGCCGTTGTCGCTGGTGAACCCTTCGTATTTGGGATTGATCATGCGCAGGTTCTCGGTCGAGACGTCCACCCGCTCGACGCTCACCTCGCCCTTGCCGACCTCGACCTCGATGCCGCTCGGCAGGAAATAGAGCCCGAAAGCCGCAACCGCCCCGAGCGGAAAGGCGATCCTGAGAACGCGCACCAGGACGCTATGGATTCGCGCCCGGCGAAAGGCGCGGCCCCGGTCGGCGGCAGACGGCGCGCTGCGACCGCCTGAGCGCGGCGAATGCGCCGGCCGTCCGCCGGCAGTCGCGCTCATGGTCATCGCCGTCCTGACCCCGTCCATAGAGATGCTGCGCCCCGGCCCGGCAGCACCGCAAGCGCCGCCCGTCCGCCATCGCCGGTCGCAGACCGGCCGAGTCGGACATCACCTAGCCCGACATCATGGTCAGATTTGGCCTCGCCGCAACCGCGCCGGCGGGCATCGCCGCCCATGCGCTCTTTCGGCCACGGTCAGGTCTCTTGCTCGCCGCGGATGGCCGGCCGGTCAGTGCGCGAGGATGTCGATGTCCGGCCAGCCCGCCAGATCGAGCTCGGCGCGGGTCGGCAGGAAGCGGAAGCAGGCCTCGGCCAGATGCGTCCGGCCCTCGCGCGCCAGCATGAGGTCGAGCCGCTCCTTCAGCCGGTGCAGATGGAGCACGTCCGAGGCCGCATAGGCCATCTGCTGCTCGCCGAGGTCCGGCCGCCCCCAGTCGGAGCTCTGCTGCTCCTTGGAGATCTCGACACCGATGAGCTCGGCGCAGAGATCCTTCAGACCATGCCGGTCGGTATAGGTGCGGGCGAGCTTGGAGGCGATCTTGGTGCAATAGACCGGCTTCGCCATCACCCCCAGATGGTGGTGCAGGGCGGCCAGATCGAAACGGGCGAAGTGGAAGATCTTGAGGACGCTCTCGTCCGCCAGCAGCGCCTGGAGGCGCGGGGCCTTCGGCTCGCCCGGTCCGATCTGGACGAGATGGGCCTCGCCGTCGCCGCCCGAGAGCTGGACGAGACAGAGCCGGTCCCGATGGGGATTGAGCCCCATGGTCTCGGTGTCGATGGCGACCGAGCCCTTGAATGCGACCCCTTTGCCGAGATCGCCCTTGTGGAGTGTGATGGCCATGACTCGCCCGGCGCGTGAGTGGATGGAACGGCGCCCGACTTCGCTTCAAGCGGACTTGGCTTAAAGGGACTTGGCTCGAAGGGACGTGCTCAAAGGAACGTGGCTCTAAGGGACGTGGCTCAAGAAGACGTCGCTCGAGCAGATCTGGCGTTCATCCGCTCGTGCCTGCCCGAGGCCACAATTCGAGGGGCCGCGCCCCGGCTGTCAGCCGATGGTCCGGTCGAGCGCTCCCAACCGATGATCTGGTGCCCAGAAGAGGACTCGAACCTCCACGCCTCGCGGCGCTAGTACCTGAAACTAGTGCGTCTACCAATTCCGCCATCTGGGCATCGGCGCATGACCTAGTGCGGCATTCCTGCTTTGTCAATCGCCGCGGTCCCGTCTTGAGAGGCCGCATGACGGCGTGTATTCCTCGCAACCGTCGAGAGCGTGCCGCGACGGCCCGAGCGGATGCCGTCGCCCGCTGCCCAGAACCCCGCCTCTTGGACCCGGGCACCGCCAGGCCCCGGTGTCCATCTCCACGCGAAGGAGCGTTCCACCATGGCCAGCCGACCTGGAGAGGCACGTCTCGTCACCGTGTTCGGCGGATCGGGATTTCTCGGGCGCCATGTCGTCAGGGCGCTGGCCCGCCGCGGCTACCGCATCCGCGCCGCCGAGCGCCGGCCGGATCTCGCCGGACATCTGCAGCCCATGGGCGGGGTCGGGCAGATCCAGGCCGTGCAGGCCAATCTGCGCAACCTCGAGTCGATCAGGCGCGCCGTCGCAGGGGCGGACGCGGTCGTCAATCTCGTCGGCATCCTCGCCGAGACGGGCCGCCAGCGCTTCGACAACATCCATGTCGAGGGGGCGCGGCGCGTCGCCCGGGCCGGACGGGAGGCGGGCATCGCCAGCCTCGTCCATGTCTCGGCGATCGGCGCCGATGCCAGATCCAACGCCCGCTATGCCCGCTCCAAGGCGAACGGCGAGAAGGCCGTTCTCGAGGAGCTGCCGGGCGCCGTGATCATGCGGCCCTCGCTCGTGTTCGGGCCCGAGGACCAGTTGTTCAACCGCTTCGCCGGCCTTGCCGCCATGTCGCCGGTGATGCCGGTGATCGGCGGCCGCAGCCGCTTCCAGCCGGTCTATGCGGGCGATGTCGCCGAGGCCATCGCCAATGCCCTCGACGGCCGGGCACGTCCAGGCACCGTCTACGAGCTCGGTGGGCCCGAGGTCGTGACGATGCGTCAGATCATCGAGCGGACGCTCGCCTATACCGGCCGCAAGCGCCGTCTGGCGCCCGTGCCGTTCTGGTTCGCCAAGCTGAAAGCGATCGGCTTCAAGATGCTGCCGTCCTCGCTTCGACCCTTCACGCTCGACCAGATGCGCATGCTGCAGAAGGACAATCTGGTCGGCGAGGCCGCCACCGCCGAGGCGCGCAGCCTCGCCGGCCTCGGCGTGACCGCACCGGTCTCGATGGAGATGGTGGTGCCCGACTATCTCGTCCGCTTCCGCGATCACGGCCAGTACGCGACCTATCGCGGCTGACGAGTGGTCCATGGAGCTTTGGAATTCAACATTTGAGAACGAGCTGGCCGCACCCGGGACTGAAATGTCGAATTCGCTCCATTAGGAGCCTGCCTCGATCGCCGGCCGGCAATGGCGTCACCGGGGGCGCTCGGCCTTGCCCGTGACCGGCAGTCTGCCGATGATGGGGCGTGCGCGCTGCCGCGCCCCGGCGGCACCATCGTTCGGAGACCCGTCATGGCATCGCTCGCCGGCCGCTCGGCCATCGTCACCGGAGGTCTCACCGGCCAGGGCCGCGCCATCGCGCTCGCCCTTGCCCGCGAGGGCGCGCATGTCGCGGCGGGATCGTTCATCGGCGAGGCGGCCGGACGCGCCGGCGACGCAGCCGCCTATCCCGAGGCCGAAGCCGCCGACAGCCTCCGACGGGAAATCGCCGCCCTCGGCGCCAGGGTCCATGCCGGCCATCTCGACGTCCGCAGCAGCGAGGCGATCGCGGCCTTCCTCGCCGCTGCCGAGGCGACGAGCGGCCCGGCCGACATCCTCGTCAATGCCGCCGGCACCACCGCCGAGCACCCGGTCGCCGGTCATCCCGACGCGCTCTGGGAGAAGATCCTCGACACCAATCTCTCGGGCGCCTTCCGCATGATCCGCGCCGTGCTGCCGGGCATGATGGCGCGGGGCTGGGGACGCATCGTCAATATCGGCTCGACGGCCGCGACCGTCGGCTGGAAGGACAATCCGGCCTATTGCGCCTCGAAATCCGGCCTGCTCGGCCTGACGCGCTGCGTCGCGCTCGAGGGGGCCCCGCACGGCGTCACCTGCGTGATGATCAGCCCGACCTGGGTCGAAACCGAGCTGATGCGCCGCGACCTCGCCCAGCTCGTCGCCCGCGAAGGCCGGGGCCGCACGCTCGAGGACGCCATGGCCGAGGTCGCCGCCACCAATCCGCAGGGTCGTATCGTGCAGCCGTCAGAAATCGCCAGCCTCGCCGCCTTCCTTTGTCGCGACGAGGCGAAAGGCATCACCATGGAGAACATCCAGGTATCAGCCGGCGCGCTGTGGTAGGAAAGCGGAAGGCGACGGCTCCATGGCTCCGGCATCGTCCAGGGCGCGATCGGGGATGGGGAATGCGATGCTCGGCGTGATCTCGTGGCGCAACGCGGGTCTCGGGGTGCTGTCCTGGCTGCTGCCCTTCGCTGCCTCGGTGCCGTTCTTCGACAGCTCCGGCACGCTGCTCGTCGCCCAGCCGCTCTTCAAGTCGCTGATGGTGGTGATCGGCGGCGGCATCGGCGTCGCCCTGTTGGTCGTCGCCTTCCGGCGCCTCGTGCCGGGCGTGGCTTCCGGCCTCGGGATCGGGCTCTTCTGGCTCGCCCTCAACCTCGCCCTCGATCTCGCCGTGCTGGTGCCGATGAACGGCATGACGGTGCCGGCCTATCTCGCCGACATCGGATTGCGCTATCTTCTCCTGCCGATCGTCGCGACGGGCATGGGGCTGGTCGCCGGACGCGGGGGCTCGCGACAGGCCTGAGGGAGTGGCGCCCGCCGGCGCAACCGACCGATGGAGACAGCCATGGCCAAGCCGATACGATGCCCACAGGCGAGACTTGTCCTGGCGGCCGGCCTCGTGCTCGGCAGCGGCCTTGCCGCGCCGGCCCTCGCCATCAATTGGGAGGGTCATGACGAGTGGTTCCACGACGCGGCGCCGTTCAAATCGCTCACCGATCTGGTCGCCCCGCTGCCGCCGAAGCGTCTGCCACCATGCGAGGAGCGCCGCAAGGCGGCCGCCGCCAACCCCTACGAGCAGATCGCCCTGCCGGGCGTCAATTGCACCGATCCGCCAGAGAACTGAGGGCGTCCCGGCCGCAGATGGGCTCCGCACTCTGCGCCGCCTGGCATTGTGACACGGGGCGGGCTGGCGTATTGAGGCGTCCAACATCCGGGAACAGATCGGCCCAGAGAGCCTGATCGATCGAGATGCGAGCATGCGTGCGAGCATCGAGGGCGTGAAACAGTCTCTGAAGACAAATAGCCTGATCGGCCGAGATGCACGTGCGTCAGTAAGCATCTAGGCCGTGAAGCAGATTTGAGAAACAACCAGATGGTGCATGCCCGAGACGCGCATGCGCCATTGGCCGGAAAGACCATGAACGACGAGACACCGACGACGCTGCCGGGCGCTCAGGACGCCCGGGCGCGGGCCCGCATGAAGGCCGAGATCGAGCGGCGACGCACCTTCGCCATCATCTCGCATCCGGACGCCGGCAAGACGACGCTGACCGAGAAGCTGCTGCTGTTCGGCGGCGCCATCCAGCTCGCCGGCCAGGTGAAGGCCAAGAAGGACAAGCGCTCGACGCGATCCGACTGGATGGCGATCGAGAAGGCGCGCGGCATCTCGGTCGCAACCGCCGTCATGACCTTCGAGTATGGCGGCGCCGTCTTCAACCTGCTCGACACGCCGGGCCACGAGGACTTCTCCGACGACACCTATCGCACGCTGACCGCGGTCGATTCCGCCATCATGGTGATCGACGGGGCGCGCGGCATCGAGGCGCGCACCCGCAAGCTGTTCGAGATCTGCCGCCTGCGCGACATTCCGATCGTGACCTTCATCAACAAGATGGACCGCGAGAGCCGCGAGCCGCTCGAATTGCTCGACGAGATCGAGAGCGTGCTCGCCCTCGAAACGGCGCCCATGGTCTGGCCGATCGGCCTCGGCCGCGCCTTCCGCGGCACCTATGATCTCGTCGAGCCGCGCATCCGCCAGCTCGACCTCTCCGACGAGGGAACGCCGGTCTCGGGCCCCGATGATCCCCGGGTTGCCGCCCTCATGGACGAGGACCTGCGCGCACATTGGCTGGAGGAGATGGCGCTCGTCGCGGGCGCCTGCCACACGCTCGATGTCGAGGCGTTCCGCCATGGCAGCCAGACGCCGGTCTATTTCGGCAGCGCGCTCAGGAATTTCGGCGTCAAGGACCTGCTCGATTCGCTGATCGCCAACGCCCCGCCGCCGCGCGGACGGCGCGCCGCCACGCGCATGGTCGAGGCCGACGAGCCGCAGATGACCGGCCTCGTCTTCAAGATCCAGGCGAACATGGATCCGAACCATCGCGACCGCATCGCCTTCATGCGTGTCTGCTCGGGCAAGCTCACGCGCGGCATGCGCGTGCGCGTCACCCGCTCGGGCCAGACCATCGCGCTGCAGGCGCCGCAGTTCTTCTTCGCCCAGGATCGCAGCCTCGCCGAGGAAGCCTTCGCCGGCGATATCGTCGGCATCCCCAACAAGGGCACGCTTCGCATCGGCGACACGCTGACCGAGGGCGAGGCGCTCGACTTCACCGGCATTCCGAGCTTCGCGCCGGAAAATCTGAGGCGCATCCGCCTCGCCGACGCCATCCGCGCGCGGAAGCTGAAGGAGGCGCTCGAGGAATTGTCGGAGGAGGGCGTCGTCCAGCTCTTCTTCCCGGTCGACGGCACGCCGCCGCTGGTCGGCGTCATCGGTGCGCTGCAGCTCGACGTGCTCGCCGACCGCCTGACGCACGAATACGGTCTCTCGATCGCCTATGAGAGCGCCTCGGTCAGCGGCGTGCGCTGGCTGACCGCGACCGACCCCGCCCTCATCAAGAAGTTCATCGAGAAGAACCGCTCGGCGGTCGCACTCGATGCCGCGGGCGATCCGGTCTATCTCGCCTCGTCCGACTTCAACATGCAGTGGACGGCCGACAAGAACCCCGACATCCGCTTCGCCGACATCAAGCTGACGGCCGCCAGCGCGGCCTGACATCGGCATCGGAGAGAGAGGCATCGGCGACATCGGCGGCGGATCGGCACACGGCAGCGGCTGCGGCCGTCAGGCCATGACAGCACGCAGCGCCACGGCGGCGGCGACACCGAGGGCGACGGCGGCGAGCAGGGGCAGGCGGAAGGCGGCAAGGAGCGTCAACGCGGCGGCGATGAGATCGGGCGGCCCGCCCTTCACGATCTCCGGCGCGATCACCGCCGTCAGCACCGCGACCGGCACCGCATCGAGCGCCGCCTTGACGGTTCGCGAGGGCCGGAGCGCCGCCACCAGCCAGAGGCCGCCGAGCCGGGTTGCATAGGTCGCCACGCCCATGGCGAAGAATGCGAGGAGATTGGCCCATTCAAGCCTCATCGCCGGCCTCCCCGCCAAGGCTTGCCAGAACGGCCGCCACCATCGCCCCCGCGGTGCCGCCGGCGACGATGTGCCAGACGCCCCCCGCGAGACGCTCGACGAGGAGCGCCATCCCCGCGCTCGCCGCGATCACGACGGCCGAGCGGCTGCCGCGCCAGAAGCCGGCGATGAGGCCGATGAACACGGCACTGAACACGAAATCGAAACCGTAGCGCTCGGGCTCGGTCAGGATCGCGCCGAGCCCGGCCCCGACAGCCGTCCAGGCGATCCAGTTGAGATAGAAGACGCCGGCAAGCCCCGCCCAGTAGGCCGGCGTCAGCGGTGCGGCGAGCGCCCGCTTCTCCGCAAATGCCCAGATTTCGTCGGCGAGGAAGAACATCGCCACCGGCTTCGTCACCGGCCCGAAGCGGCCGAGATGCCGGCTGATCGAGGCACCCATCATGACGTGGCGCAGATTGACGGTGAAGGCCGTCGCCGCCAGCAGGGCCCAGGGCGCCGGGTCCTGCCAGAGCCCGAGCGCGACGAATTGCGACGAGCCGGCGAAGACGATGCCGCTCATCGCCGCCACCTCGAGCGGCGACAGGCCCTTCTGGGCGGCGAGCGCGCCGAGCAGCAGCGCGAATGGCACGGTGGCGATCTCGACCGGCAGCACGGTGAGCACACCGGCGCGGAACTCCGCGAGCGCGGAGGAATGGGCCGGCGCTTCGTCATCGGGCGGCAGGGACATGATGGAAACCAGGCCTTCGGGGGACCGGCACGTCCAAGCACCACCGGCGCCGACGTCATTAGCCTGCCTGCCGCCTTCGACTCAAGCCCGCCCGGGCGGCCCGCCTATTCGGCGGCCTTGGCGATGCCGCCGAGCGTGAAGGGCCGGGTGTGCGTCAATGAGGGAATGCGCCCGCGCGCCGCCGCCACCTCGCCGAGATCGATCTCGGCGAAGGCCATGCCTTCGCCCTCGCCGCCGTCGGCCAGCACGCGCCCCCAGGGATCGACGATGAGAGAATGGCCGAACGCCTCGCCGCCGCCCGGGAAGGTGCCGTATTGGCAGGGCGCGATGACGAAGGCGCCGTTCTCGATGGCGCGGGCGCGGTTGAGGACGTGCCAGTGCGCAGCGCCGGTGAGTTTCGTGAAGGCGGCCGGTACCGTCAGCATGGCAGCGCCCGCCATTGCCAGAGCCCGATAGAGCGCGGCGAAGCGCAGGTCGTAGCAGACCGACATCCCGAGGCCGCCCCAGGGCGTGTCGGCGACCACCGCGCGGCTGCCCGGCGCCACCACCTCCGACTCGCGATAGACCTTGCCGGGTCCCAGATCGACATCGAAGAGATGGATCTTGTCGTAGGACGCGACGATCTCCCCGCCCCGATCGAGGACATAGCTGCGATTGGCGATGCGGCCGTCCGCCTTGAGCACGGCGATCGAACCGACCAGCAGCCAGCAGCCGAGGCGCCGCGCCTGCTTGCGGGCGGCGGCGAGGCCCTGATGCTCCGCCTCGGCAAAGACCGGCAGGTCGAGCCGGCCATCCCGGGCGCCGAAGCCGGAGTAGTATTCCGGCAGGCAGACGAGTTCCGCCCCCCGCGTCGCGGCCTCACTCACGAGCTTCATCGCGCATGCGATGTTCTCGTCATGGCTCGCCGAGGCATTGTTCTGGATGCAGGCGACTTTGAGCTTCGTCATCGCGCAATCCTCTGGCTCTCCGTGGACGCCGTCCGTTCGCCGGCGAGATTAGAGCGTGATCGGCCGGGTGGCGAGCCTGCAGGCGCATCGTGGCGGTGACCTGGCCTCTCGCAAGGCGCAGCCCGATCGGCCGGAAGGCGGACCTTTTGCGCCGGCCCTCGGCTCAGCTTCCCTTGCCGAGCACCTCGATGACCGCCTCGGCGGTCCGACCGACGATCTGCTCGGCTTCGGCCTTGGTGAGGCAGAGCGGCGGGGCAAAGCCGAGAATGTCGCCTTCCGGCATGGCGCGCGCGATGACGCCGCGTTTCAGAAGCGCCGAAGCGACCGCCGGACCGATCTTCCTTGCGGGATCGAAGAAACGCCGGGCCGTGCGATCCTCGACGAATTCGACCGCCGCCAGCAGTCCCTTGCCGCGCACCTCGCCGACATGGGAATGCTCGCCGAGCGCCTCGCGCATCGCCTGATTGAAGTAGCCGCCGACCTCGCCGGCATTGGCGACGAGACCGAGATCGTCGATCACCTTCAGATTGGCGACGCCGGCCGCCGCCGAGACCGGATGGGCCGAATAGGTCCAGCCATGGCCGAGCGGGCCGAACCTGTCGGTGCCCTTGGCCAGCACCTCGAAGACCTGCCCCGATATGATCGAGCCCGAAAGCGGCGCATAGGCCGAGGTCAGCCCCTTGGCGATGGTGATGATGTCGGGCGTCATGCCGTAATGCGTCGAGCCGAACATGGTGCCGAGCCGCCCGAAGCCGGTCACCACCTCGTCGGCGATCAACAGCACGTCATGCTTCTTCAGCACCTTCTGGATTGCCGGCCAGTAGCCCTTGGGCGGCGGCACGATGCCGCCGGTGCCGAGCACCGGCTCGCCGATGAAGGCCGCGACCGTATCGGCCCCTTCCTTCTCGATCAGCCTGTCGAGACTGTCGGCGAGCGATTGGGAGAACGCCTCCTCGCTCATCGAGGAATCGGGACGGCGGAAGTAGTAGGGCGCATCCGTGTGCAGCACGGGGGCCAGCGGCAGGTCGAACTGCTTGTGGAAGAGCTGCAGCCCGGTCAGCGAGCCCGTCATCAGACCGGAGCCGTGATAGCCGCGCCAGCGCGAGATGATCTTCTTCTTCTCAGGGCGGCCGAGCACATTGTTGTAGTACCAGACCAGCTTCAGATTGGTCTCGTTGGCATCCGACCCCGACAGGCCGAAATAGACCCGCGACATGTGGGCCGGTGCCCGCTCGACGATCATGCGCGCGAGCGTGATGGAGGCCTTGGTGCCGTGGCCGACATAGGCGTGGTAGTAGGCGAGCTCGCGCGCCTGGGCGGCGATCGCATCGGCGACCTCGCTGCGGCCATAGCCGATGTTCACGCAATAGAGGCCGGCGAAGGCGTCGATCAGCTCGATGCCGTTCTCGTCGCGGATATGCACGCCCCGGCCGCCGGTGATGACGCGGCCGGGCAGCTCGCCGCGCGCGAACTGGCCAAGATGGGTCGAGGGGTGGAAGAAGTGCTCGCGATCCCACTTCGCCAGCTCGTCATTGGTCAGCATCTCGTTCTCCCGGATGAAGCTCAGTCGGATGATCGCCCCGCCGCAAATCGTTGCCGCGACCGGGCATCGCCGGCGGTCGGCATCACCTGCTCGCGGCGGCGAACCACTCGAAAGGAAACGACCGCCATGGCCCCGTCCCGGCAGCCGGGACGGCACATGGAAGGGCTATCGGGACGCTCGGCCCCTCGCGGACAGGCAGCTCGCGATCCCGTCCGACCCGTCGCTGCGCGACCGCCCGACGAGACGCATCTGCGTCCGATCCCGGCGACTGCGCCGCAAGGTTGCGACGGTAATGGCAAAGGCCTGCCTCGTCCATGGTGCGCCGCCAGGTGGCATGGATCGGATAGGTCGCGCGGAGAGAAAGACCCATTCCATCCCCGCCGATCCCGTTCCATCCGGCCCGAACATGCTCTAGAAGTTGCAGTGTCGCCCAGTCGGCCGGGGGCATGCCGGGGCCAGCGGGCCGGGCCCTCGTGCCGGCCGACCGCATCGGCGGTACCGGCCCGGCCGCAGTGGCGCCGAGGCGAATGCGGGGCACCATGCAGCACTTCTCCTATCTCAGCGACGACGACATCGCCTATGTGCACGCCGCCTCGCTCGAGATCCTCGCCGAGGTCGGTCTGATCGTCCGCAACGAGAAGGCGCGGCGGCGCTTCGGCGAGCACGGCGCGGCTGTCGACGACGACAGCCAGATCGTGCGCATCCCCGCGAAGGTCGTCGAGGCGCATCGGAAAATGGTGCCCCCGACGATCACGCTGCGCGGCCGCGATCCTGCGTTCGACGTCACCTTCCCGCGCGCGTTGCCGGTCGTCGCCACCGCGAGCTCGGCCCCCGACATCGTCGATCCGATCGATGGCCGCTGCCGCCGCTCGACATCGGCCGACATCGCGCTGATCGGACGCCTCGTCAACGCGCTCGATGGCTTCGACATCTTCTCGATCTCGACGCTCGCCGACGATGCGCCGGACGGCCAGTTCAGCCTGTCGAGATTCTATCCGGCGCTGAAGAATTGCGCCAAGCCGTGCCGTACCTCGGTGATCGACCGGCGCGAGGCCGAGCAGGTGCTGAGGCTCGGCGCGCTGATCGCGGGATCGGAAGCGGCCTATCGCGAGCGCCCCTTCATCAATTTCGGCTACTGCTCGATCGTCTCGCCGCTGACCATGGATTTCGACAGCACCGAGATGCTGATGTTCTATGCCGAGAACGGCATCACCGCCTATGGCACCATCGCGCCGATGGGCGGGCTGAGCACGCCCTTGTCGCTCGCGGGCATGCTGACGCTGATGAACGCCGAATGGCTCGCCGCCGCCACGCTCGCCCAGATGTCGCGGCCGGGAACGGCGCAGATCTACAATTTCCTTCCCGTCTTCGCCGACATGCGCGACGGCTCCTATGCCTCGGGCGCCATCGAGATCGGCATGATGAATGTCGCCGTCTGCCAGATGGCGCGATTCTACAACGTGCCTTCGGGCGGCTATCTCGGCCTCACCAACGCCAAGACGGCGGATGCGCAGGCCGGCTTCGAGAAGGGCATGTCGCCGCTGCTCGGCGCCGTCGCGGGCGTCGACTTCATCGTCATGGGCGGCCTTCAGGACGCGCTCATGTCGTTCGACTTCGGCCAGGCCGTGATCGACAACGAGATCGCGCTGATGGTGAAGAAGGTGCGCTCGGGCTTCGGTTTCACGCGCGAGAGCGCGAGCCTCGAGGAGATCCGGCGGACCGGACCCGGCGGCCTGTTCGCCGCCAATCCCGAGACGCTCTCGCGCATGCGCAATGCGACCTTCATGCCCGGCCTTGCCGACCGCACTTTGCGCGAGACCTGGGAGATCAATGGCAGCCCCACCATCCACCAGCGCGCCATGAACCGGGCACTGGAGATCCTCATGGAGCCCAATCGGGGAGAGCTTGGCGCCGAGGCGGACCGCCGCGTGCGCGCCGGATTCGAGGGGCTCGTCGCGGGCGGCGCGCATGTGCCCGAAGGCTGGCATCGCCACGAGACCGGCGGCACCGGTCAGCGGCGTGGCCGCCGCGAGACGCGGCGACGGGCCTCCTGAGCCGGCGCCAGCGACGAGGGTGGCGGCGCGCCGACAAGTACATGCTCGGGCGAAGACGCCTTTGGCATGATCCGCCGATGCATGCCGCCGCGAAGTTGGCGTGGGGCAGCGGTTCCGAACCGCCGCCCCGTCAGATCGGTCGCGTCTCGTAGCGGTAGCCGATGCCGCGCACCGTCAGGATCACCTCGGGACGCGCCGGGTCGCGCTCGATCTTGCGCCGCAGACGCGAGATGCGGATGTCGAGGCTGCGGTCGAACGGCGTCCAGGTGCGGCCATAGGCGATCTCGGCGATCTCGTCGCGGTTGAGCGCCTGATTGGGATGGGCGAGAAACGCCTTCAGAAGCGAAAGCTCCATCTCGGTGATCGTCATGTCGGCGCCGCAGGGCGCCCTGAGGCGGCGTCCGTCGATGTCGAGCTGGCAGGCGCCGAACCGGACCGTCGACTGGCCGTCCGGTGCGACCGGCGGCATGGGGCCGTCCGCCTTGGTGAGCCGCCGGAGGATCGCCTTGGTGCGGGCGAGCAGCTCGCGCATCTCGCAGGGCTTCGACAGGCAGTCGTCGGCGCCGGCCTCCAGCGAGCAGATGCGCTCGACCGGGTCGGCGCTCTCCGTCAGCATGAGGAGCCCGAGGCGCTGGCGCTCGCTGAGACGGCGCGCTACGGCGAGCGGGTCGGTGTCGCTGATCGCGACGTCGAGGATCACCAGATCGCCGGCGTCAGACATCGCCATCCGCTCGATCTGGCCGCCGGTCTGGGCGCGCGAGACCTTGCAGCCTTGCGCGACGAGATAGGATTCGATCGCATGCGCGCTCGACGGGTTGGGATCGCAGAGAAGGATATGTGCCGATCTTATGGTCATCGGTTCGTTCTCCCTTCGTTGCACCCTCACGACGGGTCGCGGCGGCCTTCGACCGCCGAGCCGAGCGGCCGTGATCGGGGCCGGGTCTTCTCGTCTTCCGTTCGGCCGACGTGCCGGCCGGAACCGCCTGGACAGGCCGGACGCGTGCCCCTCGCGCCCGGCCCGATCGCCAGCGGTCATGATCGTCAGTATCCCGAGTAGGAGCCCTGATAGCTGCGGCGGTAGTGCTTGGGCGCCTCGTAGCAATCGTCGTCATTGTCGTAGCTCGACGTGTAGTCCGACGAGTAGCCCGAGTCGTAGGTCGTCACCGGCGCCGTATAGGTGTAGGACGGCACGACCTTGTAGGTCGGCACGACGCGGTAGGTGGTGTAGCCCGAATGGCCGTAGGAGCCATAGGAGCTGCCGTAGCTGCCTGCGCTCGCCGGAGCGGCGGCGGCGACAGCGGCTGCAACGACGGCGACACCCGCGATGATCGTGGTCTTCATCATGGCACGTCTCCTTGTCTTTCTTTGTCAGCGCCGCCGGACGACCTCCGTCCGTTTCGTTCGCGCCTCCTAGATTTGGGATGGGTTTTGCCGGCTTCAATCCCGCCACATCAGAAAAAATGTAGTATTTTCAGTGCGTTGTTACCCAGGTAACAGAGATGCCGAAGTTCTCGGAACGGTCGTGCGAAACGAAAAAGGCCCTCCGACCCGTGATGGGGCGGAGGGCCTTCTCGGCATCCGGCGAGGCTATCCGGCGACTTGTCAGACAAGCCGCCGCACGCCCTCGTCAGTAGCCGGAACCGTACTTGCAGGCGTAGTAGCGGTCCCACCAGTAGTCGGAGCCGGTCCACTTGGCCTTCTGCTTCAGCCAGTGGCAGCTGTCGGTGACCACGACGACGCGGAATTTCTTGAAGCGCCAGCCATGCGCCTCGGCCGAGGCGGGCTGCATGGCGAGCGTCGAGGCGAGGGCAGCGGTGGCGGCGAGCGCGAGGATCGTCTTCTTCATCATGGTTCTTACTCCTGATCTGACCCGAAGGTTTGTTTTCGTGTTCGCGGCGCCGGCTCATGATCTCTTGCCGCCGCATGACCAGGATTTGGGGAGTGATCCGAACGCGCCAAGGGTGGCCGCCGGGCGGCTTTCGTCACCTCGGTGACAGAGCCGCGCGAGGCACCGCGGATGGGGCCGAGAGCATGGGCGCGCGGATGGGCCGACTGGCCCGCGCCGGGGCTCGATCTCGAAGAAAAATCAAATAATATCAATCTATTATGCAGAGCGCCGACGACATCGCGGAAGGTGTCGCCGCTCGCCTGCCGAAGAGTGTCCGCGCTCGCGACGCTCTCTCGCCCGTATCCCAGGGAACCGTTCTCGTAGCGCGGCCGGCGAGGCCCCGCCTGCAACCTCGCCCGGCGCCCCTTCCGCCTCAGCCCTCCATGCCTTCCAGCTCGTCGATCAGCCCCTCGAGCACCTTGAGGCCGAGCAGCCAGAACTCCGGTTTGGTGGCGTCGAGCCCGAACGGCTTCAGAAGCTCGGAATGATGCTTCGAGCCGCCGGCGCTCAGCATGGCGAAATACTTCTCGACGAAGCCCGGATGGGCATTCTCGTAGAGCGCATAGAGCGAGTTCACCAGGCAGTCGCCGAACGCATAGGCATAGACGTAGAACGGCGAATGAATGAAGTGCGGGATGTAGCACCAGAAGGTCTCGTAGCCCTCCTTCAGCTCGACCGCCGGACCGAGGCTCTCGCCCTGCACCGACATCCACATCTCGCCGATCCGCTCGCCCGTCAGCTCACCCTCGCGCCGGCCCTGATGGACCTTGCGCTCGAACTGATAGAAGGCGATCTGCCGGATGAGGGTCGCGATCATGTCCTCGACCTTGGCGGCGATGAGCGCCTTGCGCTCCCGCTTCTCGGTGGTCGCGGCGAGCATGGCGCGGAAGGTCAGCATCTCGCCGAACACGCTCGCGGTCTCGGCGAGCGTCAAGGGCGTCGGCGCCATCAGCGGCCCCTGGCTGTTGGCCAGCACCTGATGGACGCCATGGCCGAGCTCGTGGGCGAGCGTCATGACATCGCGCGGCTTGCCGAGATAGTTGAGCAGCACATAAGGGTGCGCGCTCGGCACCGTCGGATGGGCGAAGGCGCCGGGCGCCTTGCCTTCGCGCACCGGCGCGTCGATCCAGCGCTTCTCGAAGAAATCGTCGGCGATCTCGGCCATGCGCGGCGAGAACGAGCGATAGGCGCCGATCACTGTCCGGCGCGCATCGCCCCAGGGAATCTTGCGGTCCGACTGCTCGGGCAGCGGCGCATTGCGGTCCCAGTGCGAGAGCTTGTCCAGCCCGAGCCAGCGGGCCTTCATCGCATAGTAGCGGTGCGCCGTCGCCTGGTAGCGGCTGCGGACCGCCGTCACCAGTGCCTCGACCACCTCCGGCTCGACCCGGTTGGCGAGATGGCGCGAGGCGGCGACATCGCCGAAGCCGCGCCAGCGGTCGGAGATCTCCTTGTCCTTGGCGAGCGTGTTGGTGATGAGCGTGAAGAGGCGGATATTCTCCTTGAACACCTTCGCCAGCGCATCGGCCGCCGCGTGCCGGCGCGCCTCGCGCGGGTCGGACAGGAGGTTCAGCGTCGGCTCGAGCCCGAGCGTCTCGCCCTCGACCGTGAAGGTGAGGCCCGACATCGTCTCGTTGAACAGCCTGTTGAAGGCGCCGCGCCCGGTGATGCTCTTCTCGTGGAACAGCGTCTCGATGCGGTCGTCGAGCTGGTAGGGCTTCTCGCGCCTCAGATCCTCGATCCATGGCGCATAGTGGGCGAGCGCCGGCCGCGCCATGGCCGCCTTGATGACGGCGTCGTCGATCATGTTGAGCTCGAGCTCGAAGAACAGCAGATCGGTGCCGATCGCCGTCAGCTTCTCCTGCATGTCGCCGAAGAACTTCGAGCGTTCCGGATCGGACCGGTCGCCGGAATAGTGCAGGACGGCGAAGGAGCCGAGGCGGCCGAGCCGGTCCTGAAGCGCTTCGTAGGCCCTGATCGGCTCGGCGAGCCCGTCGCTCCCGGCGAGTTCGGCGAGCTTGCCCTGGTAGCTGCTCTTCAGGGCGATGGCATCGATGCGCGCCCGATCGAGATCGGCCTCGATCTGCGGCGAGGCCGGCGAGGCATAAAGATCGGCGAGGTTCCACTCGGGAAGCTCGCCGAGCTGGGATGCGGCGGATCGGCCGGTGGCGGCCTCGGGCGTTGCGAGGGCTCCGGCAATCGTATCGGGCAAGCGTAATTCGGTCATCGGTCTCTTCGCTGGCGTGAGTGGCGGTCGAACTGGCCAGTCGACAGAACGCGCCGTCGCACAAGGAAGTTAAGGATCGTCTCGCCCGACTGTGCGGTCGTCCGCCGACCGATCAAGTCACAACAGCTTCATGCGGCTCGTATCCGTCCATCCTCGCCTAGAGACCTGTGGTTCGATTCCGACATTTGCATCCGTTCAGAACCCGTGAGAACAAATGCCGAAATCATGAGAACCACTGGCAAATATGATTCTGGTGGAGCTTTTGAATTTGACACTTGAGAATGCACTTCGCAGCAATCGGGACACGAAGTGTCGATTCGCTCACTAGCGGAACGAGGACGACAACCCGAACCTGCAATGACGATCTCCCCATTCAGCGCATCAAGATCGGTGACCGATGATCGTCCACGAAGAGCATCTGATAGTCGATCGTACCAATGAGGTGGCGGATCCAGATATGCGATCTTTTCGGCATCCTGCGCACCGAACCCGTCGGCGTCGAACCACAGGAAGTTTGTCGTTGTCTCAAATATGAACTGCGCAAAGATCTGTCGGCGTCATCGATTCGGCGCATTGATCCTCTACTGGGGCGAGCTTGGTATCAAGACGCCAAACTCGACGCTGTCGACATATAGTTGATCGGAGGCGCCCACGTTGCTCGCATCGAAGCCCTTAATCGTATCGACGCCTTGACCGAGGTGGAGCACAAACTGAACATGGCCGCTAGCGAGGGTCCCGTCAGGCACGTCGTCCCCGTCCCCACCATCAATAGCCCGGCCCCATCCGTCGTCAAGGAGATTGTATCGTTGCCGTCCCCGCCGAACACTCGTCCGCTTAGGCCAGCACGCAACGTATCGCGTGACTGCTGCCATAGATCCGCTCAACAGGTGACGGTCGCACGCCATCGATGCTGGTCGCCGTGCCGTTACCGTCCACATCGAGCAGGAGGTCGACCGCGCCGGTTGCATCCGGTGAACCGGACCGTGTCATATCCGTATCCGCCATCCACAATGCTGTTGCCGGGCCCCGGCGTCAGATCGTCGTCCCCAAGGCCGCCGATACTTGGGCGTGTCGTTGCCCGCTCCGCCTATGATCTCGTCGTCACCTCCAGTCCATCGAGAACATTGGCGCCGATGTCGCCCTCGATGCGGTCCGCATGATTGCTGCCAGTCACGTTCTCAATCGAGATGAAGATGTCGCCGGTATCACCTGCCCCAGTCGACGACACCAGGGAGTCACACGGACGCAAGCCGTCGCCGTCGAGTAGGGAGGCGGTATCGGTGCGCTTTCTCCACCATTGAGCCGTCTGCACCGCTGCCGCCCCACAAGGTATCTCATTGCCGGATCACAGCGGAGCCCGATCGTTGCCGGCATCGCCGAGATGCGGTCATTGCCGTCCCCGCCGCGCTAATGTCGTTTCCCGTTCCACCCGGAAATGTAGTCGTTACCGGCATCTTCATTGAGCGTATCGTACCACTGTCGCCATATAGATAGTCGACAGAAGCTCCGCCATAGATGCGATCGCTGCCCGTTCCGCCGGTACGGCCACAGCGATGCCTACATCCCCATAGATGACGTCATTGCCGGCATCACCAAATATGACGTCGTTGCCGTTGCCGCCGTAGAGGAAATCGGCTCCGCCCGAACCATAGATCCGATCGCTGCCGCCCAGACGAAGATATGATCGGCCGCGCACCGGTCCGCGCAAAGTATCGTTCCGACTGGTCCCACGTATGGTCGCATTTCGTCCTCCACCGGCTTCTCTCAGATTGCCGAGATACTCGCCGTGTTCTGGTTGTTGAACTTAGGAGAAGACTAGGCGGAGGTGACCTCGCCCGACATTGACTCCCGTCAAGCGCAGTAACCAATTCCCAACCGATCCCTTTCGCCACGCGCAAAGGAGGTGCGAATGGCGCGCGGAAGAAATCCGCTTCGCCGGTTCAATCGGAAATGGCTTGTTTACCGATGTCCGCGAGGATGCGCTGGAAGGCCAGTGTCGGCCGCGGGGTATTCGGGTTTCTGCCGCTTTGCACGCATCGTCATGCGCGCCGGGCCGCAAGTGTCTCTCTGTCGAGTGAGTAGTGTAGCGTCATGGCGAAGCGTGTTCTTGTCGTAGACGATGATCCGGTTCAGCGGCGGATCCTCGAGGAGCAGATCAAACGCTGCGGCTACGAGACCCGCACGGCCTCGAGCGGCGCTCAGGCGATCGACATCCTGGAAGGGCCCGATGCCGCCCAGATCGCCCTCGTCCTTCTCGATCTCGTCATGCCCGACCTCGACGGCTTTGCCGTTCTGGAGCGGCTCCGCCACCGCCAGACCGTGCCCCCCGTCATCGTGCAGACGGCCAACGGCTCGATCGACAGCGCCATCAATGCCATGCGCGCCGGCGCCGTCGATTTCGTGGTGAAGCCGGTCGCGCTCGAGCGGCTCGAGGTCTCGATCAAGAACGCGCTGCGCATCGAGGCGCTGGCCGTCGAGATCACGCGCATCAAGCGCAAGTCCGAGGGCACGCTGACCTTCTCCGACCTCATCACCCGCGGCGACGCCATGGCCCGCGTCGTCAGCCTCGGCAAGCGGGCCGCCGGCTCCAACATCCCGGTCCTCATCGAGGGCGAATCGGGCGTCGGCAAGGAGCTGATCGCCCGCGCCGTGCAGGGCGAGAGCGAGCGGGCCGGCCGGCCCTTCGTCACCGTAAACTGCGGCGCGATCCCCGAGAACCTCGTCGAATCGATCCTGTTCGGCCACGAGAAGGGCGCCTTCACCGGTGCCGTCGACAAGCGCATCGGCAAGTTCCAGGAGGCCGACGGCGGCACGCTGTTCCTCGACGAGGTCGGCGAGCTTCCGCTCGATGCCCAGGTGAAGCTGCTGCGCGCCATCCAGGAAGGCGAGATCGATCCGGTCGGCGCCAAGCGGCCGGTCAAGGTCAATTTCCGGCTGATCTCGGCGACCAACCGCGACATGATCCAGCTCGTCAAGGAAGGCCGCTTCCGCGAGGATCTCTACTACCGGCTGAACGTCTTCCCGGTCTGGGTGCCGCCCCTGCGCGAGCGGCTCGACGACGTGCCGGATCTCGCCCGCCACTTCCTCACCCGCTTTGCCGCCGAGGAAGGCAAGCGCATCCAGGGCATCGACGAGGAAGCGCTCGAGCTCATCACGAGCTATGGCTGGCCGGGCAATGTGCGCCAGCTCGAGAACGCGGTGTTCCGGGCCGTCGTGCTCGCCGACGGCCCCATGCTGACGGTCGCCGAGTTCCCGCAGATCGCCGCCCATGTCGAGGGTTTCCGCGCCGAGATACCGGCGGCCCCTGCCCTCCAGAAGAAGCCGATGCACGAGGGGCCGGCCGTGATCGGCGCCGAGCAGATCGTGCCCCACACCATCGAGCTGCCCGCGACCGGGGGCTCGACCATGGGCATTCCCGCCGTCACCGCCGATGGCGAGATCCGCTCGCTCGAGGACATCGAGGCCGACATGATCCGCCTCGCCCTCGGCCGCTATCGCGGCCACATGACCGAGGTCGCCAAGCGGCTGAAGATCGGCCGCTCGACGCTCTACCGCAAGATGCGCGACTATGGCCTCGAGGAACGGGTCGGCTGACCTGGCGACGGCGCGCCCGCTCTCCTCTGCACCGAGACGAGCGCCGTCGAGTTCCCGAAGCGCCAACCGGCAGCCCGGCTACCCCCCAAGGCCGGGCTGCCGCCGTTTTCAGGCCTCCCCATTCGTCATTGGCGGCGCCCTGCCTGCGCGCACGCTTGGCTGGTGGCCAAGGAGGCGTGCACCTCCGATCGTGCGGCGCGCCACCCCCTCGATCCCGCCCGGCTCAATCGGGGCCGCGGCCACCTCACGCGATCGTCATCGGCGATGCGTTGCCCCGCCCTGGCCCCGCTGCCACAGTTGGCGCGAATCTGCCTGTCGCGTGTCGGCGCCGGCGGGCTGTTTGCCTGGAACTTGCCCTTCTCATCCATTAGGGTTCCGCCTCCCCTCTCAAGCATGTTCGGGCGAGACGGGAACTGGTTCGCCGCAGGAACGTGCTCAAAATCGATTTGTTGGAGCGACGGCCCGCTCTAGGAGACCGCGATGACATCGAGATCCGGCCTGATCCCCCTTGCCATCCTGCTCGCCATCTCGCTGGCCCGGCCGGCGACGGCCGTCGAGCCCGGCGCCCCCGACGTGCTGTTCACCGAGGAGATGGCGCTCGGCATCAAGGTGCGCGAGGCCCTGCGCGCGGCCAAGCCCGCCGACGATGCCGAGAAGGCCCGGATCGACGCACTCGATTCCTTCTATGCCGCCCGCCACAACAAGCCGCTCTGGCTGGTCGACGGCGGCTATGGCCTCGGCGCCAAGCGGGTGCTCGCCGTTCTCGCCTCAGCCGAGGACTATGGCCTGAAGGCGGCCGACTACCCGGCCCCGGCCGAGGCCGGCGCCACCGCCGACAGCCGCGCCGACGCCGAGATGCGCCTCAGCCTCGCGGCGCTGCACTATGCCAACGACGCCCATGTCGGCCCCTTCAAGCCCGAGCAGATCAGCCCGATCATCAATCGCGGCTCGACCACGCCCGATCCGCTCGAGGTTCTCGCCGCCTTGGCCGACACCCCCGAGCCGGACACCGCGCTCCTCGGCTATCACCCCAAGCATCCGCAGTTCGAAGCGCTGAGAAAGCTGCTGATCGAGGCGCGCGGCGCCCATCAGGCGGCGGCTGCCGAGCCCGAGGAGAAGGTCGTCGAGATTCCCGACGGGCCGCTGCTGCGCCCCGGCATGCGCCACCCCCAGGTCGCGCTGCTGCGCGAGCGTCTCGATGCCCCGATCGCCGACGACCAGGCCGCCGAGGACGCCGAGCTCTATGACGATGCGCTCGTCGAGGCGGTTCGCAAGTTCCAGACCGAGCACGAGCTGACCGTCGATGGCCTCGTCGGCCGCGGCGTCCGGAGCGCGCTCAACGGGCGGGCGCCGATCTCGGAATCGAACGATCGCCGCGTCGAGCGTATCCTCGTCAACATGCTGCGCTGGCGCTGGATCAACGAGGATCTCGGCAGCTTCTACGTCATGAACAACGTGCCGGAATACCTGACGCGTGTGTTCGACAATGGCCGGCTGATCTTCACCGAGCGGATCGTCGTCGGCAAGCCCGACACCGCCACGCCGACCTTCTCCGATCAGATGGAGTATATCGAGTTCAATCCGTTCTGGAACGTGCCGAACTCGATCAAGGTGCAGGAGATCCTGCCGGGATTGCGCTCGGGCAACGGCATCATGTCGGCCCAGAATCTGCGCGTCCAGTACAACGGCCGCCCGATCGATCCCGATAGCGTGGATTGGTCGGCCGTCGACATCCGCAAGTTCCATTTCTTCCAGCCGCCGGGCGGCCCCAACGTGCTCGGCGTCGTCAAGTTCATGTTCCCGAACCCGCACGACGTCTACATGCACGACACATCGAGCCGCGGCCTGTTCGGCGAGACGACGCGGACCTTCAGCCATGGCTGCATGCGCGTGCGCAATCCGCTCGAGTTTGCCCGAGTGCTGCTCGGCCATGACAAGGGTTGGGGCATGTCCGACGTCAACGCGGCGCTTGCCGGCGGCAATCGGCAGGTCGTGCTGACGACGCCGATCCCGGTCCACATCGCCTATTTCACCGCCTGGGTCGGCGAGGATGGTGGGTTGAAGGTGTTCAACGACCCCTATGGATACGACCGGCGCATCGCCATGGCGTTGAACGGCGAGACGAAGCTCTTGTCGGAGGAGGAGGTCGCCCGCGCGGCCGCCTCGCGCATCCGCGTCGCCGGCAGCACGGGACCGGGCTTCTACGAGGACGCCGAGGCGCGCAAGAAGAAGAAGCAGCTCGATCCCTTCCGCCGGACGCGCTGAGATCCGAACCCCGGCTCGCGGGCGCTATCGGCGTCAGCGAGGCACGGGCGATGGCAGGAGACCGGGGCCCGCGACGACCGGTCCGGCAAAACGAAGGCTCGGCCGCTGCCTGCGGACGGGCCTTTTTTCCTGGGCGCCACCATCCCGGAGGCGCGTTCCGCCGCCCGCCCCGCATCCGGGCGCCAACCGGCATCCCTCCAATGGAGCGAATTCAACATTTCAGTCCCGGGTGCGGCCAGGCTCGTTCTCAAATGTTGAATTCCAAAGCTCCACTAAATTCATAGGCTTGCTCGTGGTCCTGCCAAATCCGACATTTGCTCGGGAGTGGGCTGCGAAGGGATGCAGATGTCGGATTCTGACCACTAGGGCATCGGCGAACCGGGTTTGCGGCAATGCCCGGCTCGACGGGTGACCGGAGGCTTCATCGCCAAAGCAAAAAGGCCCGGCGCACCGGCCGGGCCTTCTTGAAAGGCTCGAATGGGTCGGTCAGGCACGCTCCGGCGCACCTTCGACCGTCCGTCTCAGCTCGAGGAGCCGTAGCTGGAGCCCGACGAGAAGCTCGAGGAGAACGAGCCGGCCTCGCCGGAGACGCCGTTGACCTTCTCGGCGTTCGGCGCCGTGCCGATCGGATCCTCCGAGCGGCGCGACTTGCCCTCGAAGTAGGCGCCCTGCTCGATGGCCAGCGACTTGTGATAGATGTCGCCCTCGACATGCGAGCTCGACTGCAGCGTCACCCGCGCGCCGCGGATCGAGCCCTCGACATGGCCGCGCACGACCACGTCCTCGGCGACCACATTGCCGGTGATGCGGGCGGTATCGCCGACGAGCAGCGACGAGCAGTTGATGTCGCCCTGGATCTCGCCCTCGACGTTGACCTCACCCTTCGAAACCAAGCTGCCCGTGACCTGCAGATCCGCGCCGATGATGGATGGCGACATCTTGTCCGACCCCTTACCCGTGGACGTTGACCAGGAAGACGATGAATAGGCCGGCATGGTGGCCGCCGGCGTCTGCGAAGGCGTGATGGAGACTTTCGACGTCTCCGGTTTAGGGGCCGACTTGTCACTCCGATCTGGCCGTTTCGTGAACATCCCTCACTACCTTTCCAACCCATCGGGCCGCCCGCGGCTCCGAATTGGTCACCCCCGGCCGACGGGCCTCACGAAGACCCGCGACCGCTACCGCAGCCCTATTCGTCCGACAGACCGCGCTCGCCTGACCGGGCGGCGACTGGCCTTGCACTGCCGGCCGCCGATCATTCCCTCGAATCGTTAGCGCTTCGAGAAAATCAGCGTTTGTAAAGAATTTTCTTGCTGTCGTCCCTAATCGTCTTATGCCCCCCTGCCCCTGAGCGGTCAAGCGCGGAACTGTGACAGTTGCTCGCAAGAGCGCCGGCGGGTGGCCTCCCGTCGAAGTGGGGCGAGCCTGCCCGATCGGTGCGTCGGAAACATGACGGGCGGCTCGGCATGCGCCGGGAGCGGGCGGGCACGCGCCGGCGCCGTCGCATGGCCGGCCGGCCTGACCTCAGCCGACCGAGCCCAGCGCCGCGAGGGCTTGTAGAAGCCCGGCGTCAGGCCGGCCTCCGAGCGCGCCCGGTCGTTGAACGGCGGCTTCAGACCGCCCCGGAAATGACGCCGAACGAGCGCGTGGAAGGTCGGCTCCGGATCGAGGCCGGCGCGCGCGCAGAGGTATCGGAACCATTTGAAGCCGAAGGCGACGTGCCGCTTCTCGTCGCGATAGATGATCTCGATCACCCGGGCCGAGTCGGTGTCTCCCGCCCGCTCCAGCCGCTCGATCATGCCGGGCGTGACGTCGAGGCCGCGCGCCTCGAGCACGAGGGGGACGATGGCGACCCGGGCCAGCAGGCTGCCGCCGGTCTCCTGCGCGGCCTGCCACAATCCGTCATGGGCCGGCAGGTCACCATAGGCCGCGCCGAGCCCGGCGAGCCGCCGCTCGACCATCTCGAAATGGCCAGCCTCCTCGAGGCCGACCTGGACGAAATTGTCGAAGAACGAGGTCGGCACCGCAGCCGCGAAGAACCGGCCGATCAGGTCCCAGGTCATATCGACGGCGTTGAGCTCGATATGGGCGAGCGAATGCATGAGGGCGATGCGGCCATGGACCTCGCCGGTCGGCCGACGCGGCATGTCGCGGGGCGGCAGCAGCACCGGAAGGTCGGGCCGGCCTGGACGATCGGGCATCGGCGAGGCATCGATCAGCCGGCCAATCGACAGCCGCCGCTCGCGCCAGGCCGCCGCAGCCTCGCGGGCGAGCGCCACCTTGGCGGCGGTGTCGCGGGCGGCCACGATCGCCGCCGCATAGTCCCTCAGCGTATCGGGCCGCCCCATCCGCGCAATCTGTCCAGCCTGTCCTTCACCGCTTCGGCCCTCTCTGCCAGAGCGGCAGCGCTCCTGTCCAGCCGCGGACGACCCCCCGCCGAGCCTCAGAGCTCTTTCACGCGCTTCAGGACGGCCTCGGCATGCCCCGGCACCTTGACCTTGCGCCAGATGGCGGCGATCCGCCCGTCCGCAGCGATCAGGAAGGTCGAGCGCTCGACGCCCATATATTTGCGACCGTACATGGACTTCTCGGTCCATACGCCATAGGCCTCGAGTGTCGTCTTCTCCTCGTCGGCGGCCAGCCTCACCTTCAGATCGTGCTTGTCGCGGAACTTGCAGTGGCTCGCCACCGAATCGGGCGAGATGCCGATCACCGCCGCCTCGAGCCGGTCGAACTCCGGCATCAGCCGCGTGAAGTCGTTGGCCTCCAGCGTGCAGCCGCTGGTGTCGTCCTTGGGATAGAAGAACAGCACCGCCGGCCGGCCCTTGAGGCTCGCAAGTGTGACCTTGGAGCCATCGTCGGTGGCAAGCGAGAAACCCGGAGCCTTGTCGCCCTCGCTGAGCATGCAGTCGCCTTTCTTTCGTCGCTTTTCTTGAATGACGCTCGCGGTGATCGACCGGATCACTCTGGTGATCGAGGGTCGGCCGTGCCGTCGCGCCCGCGCCCGCCCCGGACGCTTCACTCCGGACAAATGCGGGTTTGACGCGACCGGCGAACCATAGAAGAAACCACCCGGCCCTTCCAAGGGCCGGCGGCATCCGGCGCGGGCCCGGCGGCCCGGCCGCGCCGCCATGACTGGGTGGGCGGCTCGGAGCGGGCCGGATGCGGGGCAGAGGGGCGAGACGAAGTGGTCCGTAGGGACGAACGAGCCGACCCCCGCGAGCGGCAGAGCCGCGCCCGCGCGCTCGTGCCCGTGACCGAGCGTTTCGGTGCTCTCGTGCGCTACATGCCGCGCCGGATCGCCCTTTCGTCGCTGCGGGCGACCCCGGCCCTGCGAGGCTCACGCCGGGCGCTCATCGTCGGCGTCGAGGTTCTGATCGGCCTCGCCTTCGTCGCGATCGTCCTGCTCGGCGCCCTCCATGTCCGCCTGCTGCGGGGCCCGATCGACGTCGGCTTCCTCGTCGCCCCCATCGAGGCGGCCATCAACGAGGAGATCTCGCCGCTCCAGGTCTCGATCGCGCGCGCGGTGGTGCGCCAGGATTCTGGTGCGGTCGGCGTCAGCTTCCGCCTCGAGGACATCAAGGTCTCCGAGCCCGACGGCGCCGTCGTCGCGGTGGCACCGAGCGCCGGCATCGGCCTTTCGGGCGAGGCCCTGCTCTCGGGCAGGTTCGCCCCGTCGCGGATCGAGCTGATCCGCCCCGTGCTCCTCGTCACCTATTCCGAGCGCTTCGGCCTCACCGTCGCGACGGCCCGGAGCCTTGCGGGGATCGCCGAGGATCGGCCGGCCGCCGCATCCGGGGCGGACGCCGCCTCCGAGGCCGGCACGGTCGCAGCCGAGGCCGCAACGGCCACGCCCGACGAGACCTCGCCGACCCGCTTCCCGCTCGCCCGCACCGCCGCCGAGGCGCTCGCCTCGGCACGCCGGCAGGCGAGCGCCAGCGCCTTCCTGTCGAGCCTCGTCCTCAGCGACGCCCATCTCGTCTTCGATCACGCCGGCCGGCGCGACATTTTCCCGATGCCGAGCTTCTCGCTCGCCCTGGACCACCGCCAGAAGCGCAGCTTCATCGCCGGCGACGGCGCCATCGCCCTGAAGAGCGGGCCGGCCGGTTTCTCGTTCCGCATCGACGAATCCGAGAAGACCCAGCAGATAAGGTTGCAGGTGCGCCTCGACGATCTGGTGCCGAAGGACCTCAGCCAGAGCCTGCCCGAGTTCAAGGCGCTCTCGGCACTCGGCATGGCGATCAGCGGCGATCTCGACCTCGATCTGTCGCATGACGGCGAGGTGCGCAATGTCGAGGCCGATCTGGAGCTCGGCCCGGGTCCCGTCGAGATCGCCTCCCTCGACATGCGCCCGCTGACGCTGACGGGCGGCAATCTGAAGCTGCGCTACGTCGGCGAGGACGGGCGGTTCGAGGTGCTCCCTTCCGAGCTGCGCACCGGCGTCAGCCATACCCTCGCCTCGGGCACGGCCGTGCCGCGCAAGGTCGGTGTCGGCCTGACGCTTTGGGATTTCAAGCTCGCCTTCCGCGACACCGTGCTCGGCGACGCCGAAACCGGCCTTGGCCCCCTCGGCATCGACGATTGGCAGGTGCGCGGCAATTTCCAGCCGACCAGCGGCCTCGTCACCATCGACCGCATGACCATCCGCGACGCCGGCGGCGGCCTCGATCTGACCGGGCGGCTCTCGCCGACGAGCGGCATCAAGGTCGAGGCGGTGCTCGGCGCCATGGATGTGGAGGTGTTCAAGCGGCTGTGGCCCGCCGCGCTCGGTCCCGACGCGCGGGCCTGGGTCGCCCGCAGCATCACAGCCGGCCGCATCAAGCAAGGCGCGCTGAGGCTCGATCTCGACAGCGACCGGCTCGCCGCCCTGTCGCGCAACGAGCCGCTGACAGGCGAGGCCGTCATCGCCGTGCTGGAGGCCGGCGACCTCGCCATCGACTATGCCGAGGGCCTGCCGCCGCTCAGTGCCCCGGAGGGAACGCTCAGACTCGAGGGCACGAGCCTCGCCGTTTCGATCCCCGCGGCTTCCGCCGTGCTGCCCTCGGGCCGCGCGCTCACGCTCGGCACGGCGACCTTGGCGATCCCCGCCATTCTCGCCGAGACGGCCGCCGCCGATATCGGCTTCGATGTCGAGGGACCGGTCGAGGCGGCTGCCGAGTTCGCCGATCTGCCGGCCATCGCCCGGACCACCACGAGCGGTCTGTCGCCGAGCGATCTCACGGGCAAGGCGAGCGGTCGCATCGAGCTGCGTGTGCCCCTGCTGCGCGAAGTGAAGATGGCCGATCTCGGCATGGCCGGTCACCTGCGGCTGACCGACTTGCATTCCGAGCGGCAGTTCGGTCCGGCGCGGCTGCAGGGCGGCACGGTCGATCTGACGCTCGCCGACGGCGGCCTGGAGGCGAAGGGCGATCTACTTCTCAACGGCGTCTCGGCAGAGCTCTCGCTCGTGCGCCGGCTCGATCGGACGGGGGCCGACCAGCCTCCGCTCAGGATCAAGGCGGTGCTCGATGCCTCCGATCGCCTGCAGCTCGGCCTTTCGGTCAATCATTTCCTGCGGGGCGACCTGCCCGTCACCGTCACGGTCGGCCGGGGCAAGGATGCAGCCGGCGGCGACTGGCCGCCGGTTCATGTCGAGGCCGACCTGACCGGCAGCGAGCTCGTCCTCGAGAACATGGCCTGGCGCAAGCCTCCCGGCGAGAAGGCCGTGCTCGAGTTCGATGTCGGCGAGGGCCGGGGCGAGGGTACGGAGCTGCGCAATTTCCGCATCCTCGGCGACGACATCGCCATCGCCGGCACCGCCGCGCTCGGGGCCGACCGGCGGCTCGTCAGCTTCAACTTTCCCGACTTCTCGTTCAACGTCATCACGCATCTGAACATCGCAGGCGAGCTCGGCGCGGACAATATCTGGAACGTCAACGCGCTCGGCGACAGCTATGACGGGCGCTCGCTGTTCCGCTCGCTGTTCTCGGCGGGCCAGCTCACCGACCAGGCGCTGCCGACATCGACGACGGCCAGCAACGGCATCAATCTGCGGGCGAGCATCCGTACCATCGTCGGCTTCTCCGACACCACGCTGGAGAATGTCGAGGTGCGCATGCGCCGGCGCGATGGCCGCCTCACCGCGCTCGACGTCAACGGCATGCTGGACGGCCGCAAGCCCCTCGTCGTCAAACTCACGGAGGGCAGCAAGCGCGTGATGATCGCCGAGACCCGCGATGCCGGCACCGCGTTCCGGCTGATCGGTGTCTACGGCAATATCGAGGGCGGCCTCGGCCAGATCAGGGTCGATCTCGACGGCGGCGGGGCGGCCGACAAGACCGGCATCCTCTATGCCCGCGACTTCCTCGTCCTCAACGACGCCGTGACCACCCAGGTGCTGTCGAAGGCGCCCGACACGGTGCGCAACAGCCAGACCCGGCGCTCCGAGCAGAACCAGCGGACCGGCCTCTTCTTCTCGCACATGCGCGTGCCCTTCTCGGTCGGCGAGGGCCAGCTCGTACTCTACGACAGCTTCGTCAACGGCCCTGCCATCGGCGCGACGATCCGCGGCAAGATGGATTTCGGGCGCTCGGTCGTCGAGATGACCGGCACCTATGTGCCCCTCTATGGCGTCAACTCGGTGCTGCAGGGGGTGCCGCTGTTCAGCGAGATCTTCAACGGGGCGACGGGCGAGGGCATTTTCGGCATCAATTTCCGCATCGTCGGACCGATCGCCAATCCGCAGGTCGAGTTCATTCCGATGTCGGCGCTGACGCCCGGCATCTTCCGCAAGATCTTCGACTTCTCGCCGCCGAGCCTCGAGATCAGCCCGGCCGACAAGGCCGCCGAGGCCGATCCGGTGCCGACGGTCTCCTCGAGCTCGCCGCCGGTGACCGCCGAGGAGGCCGATGCGCCAAGGACGGGCGAGACCTCGATCGGCACCGCCATGCCGCCGGTCACCGCCATCGTTCCCGACAGCACCAAGCACGACAAGGGCTCCAGCACGAAGTCCGGCCGATCCAAGGCGAAGGCCGAGGATACGGTCGAGGGCTGGCAGCCGAGGCTGCGGCAATGACGGGGGCGGCGGCGAGCGGCGGCCCCACCGGGCGGGCACGGGATGGCGGTGCCGGCAGCCCGGCGCGGCCGGAGCGGGAAACCGGCTCGTTGCTCCGAATGCGGACGGCACGGCGCTTGCAGGCAGTGTGCCGCGGCGGGACGGCCCGTTTAGCTGGGGAAAGCGCCCGGCCTCGATCCGCGCGACGATTTCCGGCTTGTCGGTGTTCGCGCGTCACTCATAGATCGGGGATGATCTGCCGATTCGGCCTGTCGCTCAGGGCGGCCGTCCGGTGACGCCTCGTTGACAGGTGCGAATCCGGGCCGGGCGCGTCGATACCGGCCCATCGCGATGGCCGCGCGGGAACGAAACAGACAGCCACTTACGAACGGACGAACCAGATGGACAGGATCAGGATCAGCGGTGGCAGGCGGCTCGAAGGCACATTGCCGATCTCGGGCGCCAAGAACGCGGCACTGCCGCTGATGATCGCGAGCATCCTCACGCCCGATACGCTCACCCTGAAGAACGTTCCCAATCTCGCCGACGTCAATCTGCTCGCACGGATCCTGCGCAATCACGGTGTCGACCTCGCCGTCGACGGCAAGCGCGCGGTGCCGAGCCAGCATCTGGGCGAGACATTCCATCTGACGGCCCGCGACATCGTCGACACGACCGCCCCCTACGAGCTCGTCTCCAAGATGCGGGCGAGCTTCTGGGTGCTCGGCCCCCTCATCGCCCGCTGCGGCAAGGCGCGGGTCTCCATGCCCGGCGGCTGCGCCATCGGCACCCGGCCCGTCGATCTCCATCTGATCGGCCTCAAGGCGCTCGGCGCCGAGATCGACACCGACGGCGGCTATGTGATCGCCAAGGCACCCAAGGGCCTCAAGGGCGCCCGCATCATCTTTCCCAAGGTCTCGGTCGGCGCCACGCACAACGTGCTGATGGCGGCCGTGCTCGCCAAGGGCGAGACGGTGATCGAGAATGCCGCTCGCGAGCCGGAGATCGGCGATGTCGCGCGCTGCCTCAACGCCATGGGCGCCCGCATCGAGGGGATCGGCACCCAGACGCTGCGAATTGCCGGCGTCGACAGGCTGGAGGGCGCCCGCCACTGCGTGCTGCCCGACCGCATCGAGACCGGCACCTTCGCCTTCGCCGTGGCGGCGACCGGTGGCGATGTGCTGCTCGAGGGGGCCGAATATCAGGACCTCGAGGCCGCCTTCAACGTGCTGCGCGAGATCGGTGCCGAGGTGTCGGTCGAGGCCGGCGGCGTGCGGGTCCGGCGCAACGGTGCGGATCTGCTGCCGGTCTCGGTCGAGACGCAGCCCTATCCGGGCTTTCCGACCGACCTGCAGGCCCAGCTCATGGCCCTGACGGCGACAGCCCGGGGGACCTCGACGATCCGCGAGACCATCTTCGAGAACCGTTTCATGCATGTCCAGGAGCTGGTCCGGCTCGGCGCCGACATCCATCTCCACGGCGACATGGCGACCATCCGTGGCGTCAGAAAGCTGACCGGCGCCCCGGTGATGGCGACCGATCTCAGGGCCTCGGTATCGCTGGTGATCGGCGGCCTGATCGCCGAAGGCGAGACCATGATCAACCGCGTCTATCACCTCGACCGCGGCTTCGAACGGCTGGAGGAGAAGCTCGGCCGCTGCGGCGCGGCGATCGAGCGGCTGAGCGGCTGAGCACGGCACGCGTGGCGATCTGCCGGCCGGAGGGCCGGGATCGCCGCTGTTGCACGGCCCCCGCGCCCTGGCCTATCACTCGTCTGGAAGGGGCGCCTTTCGAGCCCCGGCCTTCCCTTCCCATTGGCGGGAGGACAGGCGTCGACGACAGGAAACCGGCATGACAGCGCTGAAGCTCGTGGCACTCGACCCGCAGGATCTCGCCATCATCTCCGCCCACCTCCAGGACGCCGTCCTCAAGATCGGCGACATGGTGTTCCAGCCGAAGGCCCAGCGCTTCACCCTGATCGCCAACCGCTTCGACTGGGAGGCGGCGCACGCCAATGGCGGCCGGCCGAAGCAGGGTTTCGAGCGGCGACAGGCGGCGCTCCGCTTCGAGCGGGTCGGCGCCGCCAAGGTGCAGAACGTGCCGCTCGATGCCAAGGGCGACGTGCTGGAGCTGCTCGCCATCCAGTTCGACACGAGCGACGAGCCGGCCGGCGTGGTGACGCTCGTCTTCGCCGGCGGCGGCGCCGTGCGTCTCGAGGTCGAATGCGTCGAGGCCGAGCTGCGCGACCTCGGCCCGTCGTGGCGAACGCGCAGCCAGCCCCGGCACGCAGACGGGGAGGAGAAATCCGCTCCCCGTCCCGGCACACGCCCGGCCGGCGACCACAGCATGTGAAGAGGGGGCGGCCGAACCACGCCATGCCGCATCGTTTCGACACCCGCGCGGAGGATTTCGCCCCGCGCTTCGCGGCGTTTCTCGCCGCCAAGCGCGAGGCCTCGATCGAGGTCGGCGAGGAGGTGGCGCGTATCATCGCCGACGTGCGGCGGCGTGGCGACGAGGCACTGATCGAGCTCAGCCGTCGCTTCGATGGCGCCGATCTCAAACGGCTCGGCATCCGCGTCGCGCCCGAGCGCCTGATCGAGGCCGAGCGGTCGGTGGCGCCCGACCTGCTCGCCGCCCTGCGGCTCGCCGCCGAGCGCATCGAGGCCCATCATCGCCGTCAGCTGCCCGAAAGCGGCACCTACCGGGACGCCCTCGGCGTCACGCTCGGCCAGCGCTGGACGGCGGTCGAGGCAGCCGGCCTCTACGTGCCAGGCGGCACGGCGAGCTATCCGAGCTCGGTCCTGATGAACGCCATCCCCGCCAAGGTCGCCGGCGTACCCCGCCTCGCCATGGTGGTGCCCTACAAGGACGGCGCCCTCAATCCGCTGGTGCTCGCCGCCGCCCGCGTCGCGGGGGTCGACGAGGTCTATACGATCGGCGGCGCCCAGGCCGTCGCCGCCCTCGCCTTCGGCACGAAATCCGTTGTCCCCGTCGCCAAGATCGTCGGCCCGGGCAATGCCTATGTCGCCGCCGCCAAGCGCCAGGTGTTCGGCACGGTCGGCATCGACATGATCGCGGGACCTTCGGAGGTTCTGGTGATCGCCGACCGCGACAACGATCCCGATTGGATCGCCGCTGATCTGCTCGCCCAGGCCGAGCACGACCGGGCCGCCCAGTCGATCCTCGTCACCGACGATGCAGGATTTGCGGCGGCGGTCGAGGCGGCGGTCGAGCGGCAGCTCGCCGGTCTTGCGCGCGGCGACATCGCCACCGCCAGCTGGCAGGAGTTCGGCGCCGTCATTCTCGTCGACGATCTCGACGAGGCTGTGCCGCTCGCCGACCGCATCGCCGCCGAGCATCTGGAGATCGCCACCCGCGATCCCGAGGCGCTCGCCGGGCGCATCCGCAATGCCGGGGCGATCTTTCTCGGTGCCCATACGCCCGAGGTGATCGGCGACTATGTGGCGGGCTCCAACCATGTGTTGCCGACCGCCCGCAGCGCCCGCTTCTCCTCCGGTCTCGGCGTTCTCGACTTCATGAAGCGCACCTCGCTGCTGAAGCTCGATGCCGCCTCGCTCGGCGCGCTGGCGCCGGCCGCCATGGCGCTCGCCCGCGCCGAGGGGCTGGACGGCCATCGCAACTCCGTCGCGATCCGCCTCGGGGCCGGGAAGGCCACCAAGGGCGACGGGCCTGCCGAAGAGGGCGGGTCATGAGCGGGGAGACGAACGAAGGCGCCGAGGAATTCCGCCTCATCGACATCCAGCTCGATCCAGCCTCGATCGGGCGCAACACCGCCGATGTCGAGCACGAACGCGAGGTCGCCATTTTCGACCTGCTCGAGGGCAACTACTTCCAGCTCGAGGGACGCGAGCCCGGCCCCTACCGGCTGAAGCTCTCGATCGCCGAGGACCGGCTCGTCTTCACGGTCGGCGACCAGAACGACATACCGATCGCCACCCATATGCTGTCACTCTCGCCCTTCCGGCGCATCGTGAAGGACTACTTCCTCATCTGCGGCAGCTATTTCGAGGCGATCCGGACCCAGCCGGCGAGCCGCATCGAGGCCATCGACATGGGCCGGCGCGGCCTGCACGACGAAGGCAGCCGGCTGCTGATGGAGCGGCTGAAGGGCAAGATCAACGTCGATTTCCAGACGGCGAGGCGGCTCTTCACGCTGGTCTCGGCTCTTCACTGGAAGGGCTGAGGGAGGGAGCCGGCCGATGGGCGACCTTCCGGGCGCGGTGCTGTTCGCCTGCACCATGAATGCCGTGCGCTCGCCGATGGCGGCGGCCATCCTGCGCCATCTGCTCGGCCACCGGATCTATGTTGCCTCGGCGGGGGTGCGCGCGGGCGAGCCCGATCCCTTCATCATCCAAGTCATGGACGAGATCGGCATCGACGTGTCGGGCCACACGCCCAATGCCATCGCCGATCTCTACGATACTTCGTTCGACCTCGTCATCTCGCTGTCGCCGGAGGCGCACCATCAGGCGCTCGAGATGACACGGACCATGGCGGTCGATGTCGAATACTGGCCAACGCTCGATCCGAGCCTGCAACAGGGCAATCGCGACCAGCGGCTCGACGCCTATCGCGCGCTGCGCGACCAGCTCTTCCGGCGTATCAAGCAGCGCTTCCACCTCGAAGGCGCACCGGTGGTGTGAGGCGGCGGGTCGCCAATGAATGCGGCCCGGCGCGCCAGGCTCGCGACGGATCGAACCTGACCCAGGCAAGGCCTGCATGGCGCCGGCCCATTCCCGGCATCTCCCAGAATGACGAAGCGGCGGAACGGGAAAACCCCGCTCCGCCGCGTTCGGCCGCGCCTCGATCAACGACCGTCCATCCTCACAGATCGAAGTCGCCGGCGCTGAGGCCCTTGAGGCCGGTGAGCTGGATCTGGAAATCCGCCTTGCCGTCGCCGTTGGTGTCGCCCTCGATGATGGTCTTGTCGCTGGCCGTGCCGGGAAGGTTGATCTTCACATAGTGAAGCTCACCCTTGACGCCGTGGAAGCCCTGGCCGCCGATCCACTTGAAGGCGTTGTTGCCGCCGACGCCGGTCTTCGCATCGATCGAGGAAAGGTCGATCGTATCGAGATTGTGCTGGAAGTCGGTGATGACGTCGCGGGTCCCGTTCTTGCCGATATGCGACACGGCGTCGAAGTCGAAGGTGTCGCCACCGCTGCCGCCGGTCAGGAAATCGCGGCCGGCACCGCCATTGAGGTAGTCGTCGCCCGTGCCGCCATTCAGCCGGTCGGAACCCGCGCCACCCGACAGACTGTCGAGACCATCGCCACCATTGATGATGTTCGCGCCCGAATTGCCCGTGATGGCATTGTCGAGCGCATTGCCGGTGGCTGTCTTGGCGCTGCCGTAGATGCGCAGATTCTCGACATCGGCGCCGAGCGCGTAGGAAACCATCGAGATCACGGTATCCGTGCCCTCGCCGGAATTCTCAGTGACGACGTCGCCGGCGCTGTCGACGATATAGGTGTCGTCGCCGAGGCCGCCGGCCATGGTGTCGTCGCCGGTGCCGCCGTTCAGCGTGTCGTTGCCGCTGAGGCCGAAGAGCTGATCAGCCGCAGATGTGCCGATGAACGTGTTGTCGCCGGGGGTCCCGGGGTTGGGCGTATCGATGAAGACGACTGCGGTGTTGTTGCTGCCGTTCACCGACGCATCGAACGTGTTGTCGGCGATGACCGTGCCATCCTCGCGCACACGCAGTGCCGTGGCGAAGCGGTTGGTGAAGCCGGTGAACACATTGCCGCTGATGGTGGAGTCTGCCACATCCAGCGTCACGAGCGTATTGCCCTGGGCCGATGTGTTGTCGTCCGAGCTGATGCCACCGGCAGTGCCCGAGATGATGTTGTTGGTGAAAGTGACGTGGTGCTGAATGCCTGTGTTGGTGTTGCCCCCGAAGACCACGAGCTGGCGCGGCACATTGTTCCCGACATCGAACTGGGTGGCAAAGCCGATTCCGCTCGGCTGGGCGCCGACGAATGTCTGCCCCGTGAACTCGTTGCTGTCGATGAGGATGTTCGAGATCGCGGCACCGAACTCGGTCAGAAGGCCATGGTCACCATTGGCGCGGACCTCGTTGCCCTGGATCGTGATGCCGGTATGGGCACCCTGCAGGTAGATGGCGGCGTTCTCGATGGCTCCATTTCCGTTGTTGCCGATGATCGTGAAGCCCTGACCAATGCCGCCGATCACGACGTCATTGACGTTGGGATCGATTTCGATCGCACCGAGCGCCGAGTTCTGTCCAGTGATGGTCGTCACTCCTTTGCCCGATGCGGACAAGAGGGTGAGTGACTTGGTGATGATGACGTCCTCGGCATAGTTGCCGGCGTTGACGATGATGGTATCACCGGATGCGGCAGCGACCACGGCTGCCGAGATGGTAGTGAAATCCCCGCCGCCGCCCTGGTCGACGATGATGGTTGCCATGAACTGAACTCCCGATTGCCGCACGAAATGGTAGCGATCCTTCTGGGATCGGATTGTCGGGCACTCCGACGACTGGCGTTCAGGGCCTCCGCAAACCTGAGGCGGCTCGGGAGGCCCTGGACCTCACAGATCGAAATCGCCGGCGCTGAGGCCCTTGAGGCCGGTGAGCTGGATCTGGAAATCCGCCTTGCCGTCGCCGTTGGTGTCGCCCTCGATGATGGTCTTGTCGTTGGCGGTGCCGGCGAGGTTGACCTTCACAAAGTGAAGCTCACCCTTGACGCCGTGGAAGCCCTGGCCGCCGATCCACTTGAAGGCGTTGTTGCCGCCGACGCCGGTCTTCGCATCGATCGAGGAAAGGTCGATCGTATCGAGATTGTGCTGGAAGTCGGTGATGACGTCGCGGGTCCCGTTCTTGCCGATATGCGACACGGCGTCGAAGTCGAAGGTGTCGCCACCGCTGCCGCCGGTCAGGAAATCGCGGCCGGCACCGCCATTGAGGTAGTCGTCGCCCGTGCCGCCATTCAGCCGGTCGGAACCCGCGCCACCCGACAGACTGTCGAGACCATCGCCACCATTGATGATGTTCGCGCCCGAATTGCCCGTGATGGCATTGTCGAGCGCATTGCCGGTGGCTGTCTTGGCGCTGCCGTAGATGCGCAGATTCTCGACATCGGCGCCGAGCGCGTAGGAAACCGTCGAGATCACGGTATCCGTGCCCTCGCCGGAATTCTCCGTGACGACGTCGCCGGCGCTGTCGACGATATAGGTGTCGTCGCCGAGGCCGCCGGCCATGGTGTCGTCGCCGGTGCCGCCGTTCAGCGTGTCGTTGCCGGCGCCGCCGCCCAGATCGTCGTTGCCGCCGAGCCCGACGAGCGTGTCATTGCCGTCGGCGCCGTAGATGTAGTCCGTGACGGAAGTGCCGGTGACATCGAGATCGAACGTGCTCGTGGGCGTGGCGCCGAAATAGAGCCCCTCGAAATACGTGTCGGTCGTATCGAGATTGGCGACCGTGTTGTCATCGATCGTCATGGCAGCGTCGAGGTTGCCCGACACGTCGATCGCACCGTCGCAATAGGAAATGGCGTTTCCGGTCACCGTGCCGCCCGAGTTCGGCGTGCCGAAATCGAGAATGAAGATGCCAACCACCTTGGCATTGGTGTTGACGTCGTTCGATCCGACGATGGTGTTGCCGGTGACGTCGAGGTCCGTATTGCCGTAGAGCAGCACTGCGCCAGAGTAGACCACCTGCGCGCCGGCATAGCCGATGGCTGTGACCGTGTTGCCCGAGATCGAGCCGGTCGACTCATAGGCCTGGATGCCGTTCTGCGCGATGATGGTCTGGTCGCCACCGCCGAGCACCGTCACGCCAGAGACGTCGAGATCGGCCTTGCCGAACACGGTGCCATTCTTCTGGAAGTCGCTGATCGTGCCGCCGTGCATGAAGAAGGACATCAGCGAGTCGTTGTCGACCTGCACGCCGACACCGCGCTGGTTGCCGCTGACGATGTCGTAGCCGCCGGGCGTCGTGCCGCCGGGATAGGGATCGCGCATGCCGGTGATGTCGACATCGGTGAGGCCACCTGACGCATTCCGGTAGAACACGCCGACATAGTTGGCGCTGGCGCCGTCGACCGTATTGGCATGGCCCGCGCCGTCGACGCTGAGCCCTGAGATCGTCACATCGGAGCCGTTCAGGACCGTGATCACGGCATTGATCGCCCGTGCGCCCGACGAGGTCGCGGTCTGCACGACGTCGGCCGGGGCTTCGACCGTGACATTGGCCCCCGTCGCCTCGCGGATCGTCAGGTTGCTGAGCCCATCGACGACCACCTGCTCGACATAGGTGCCGGTATTGATCTCGATGATGTCTCCGTCCTGGGCCGCGTCGACAGCAGCCTGGATGGTCAGGTAGTCCCCGCCGCCGCCCTGGTCGACGATGATGGTCGCCATATCGGTACTCTCCTCTTAGCAGCACTAGAAAAAGGCACGCAGAATTCCGTTCGCCGGAATGACAGCGAAATGCCAGCCTTGCGGATTCAAGTCTGATTCGAGCATTCTTCTCGACGGGACGATAAACTACGTCCCTGCCAGCGGATATTACGTTCAACCGCTGCTTCGACGCAGACCTTGTGGCTCAGATTGTCGAGGAAATTGGCACGACTGCGCAGGAATCGCAGCCGTTCGATTTGCCGATGGCAGCCCCCAATCCCGATTGTCATTCCCTAGCCACGCGTGGAAATAGAAGCACGCCGGAAATATTCGAGTCAACTCATTTGACGGGGGTCGCTCGCACCGAGCAAGTCTCAACTGAGGAATTGAAAGACCCGCTTTCCATCGACTACATCAATCGCATGATCGGGCGACGAGCTTGATTGCCAATCGGGCTGCTGGCGGCCGGTTCGGAGGCACGCAAGCTGCCGATAGCTCTTGCAATATCTGCCCACGCCGGACGGTAACTCGAAATATTTCTTCACCTCAAGTCGGCGCAACGCTTGGCCCGGCCGTCTTCCCGCCGACATCTTGCGAGCACCTTGATAGATCGGCAAGAAACGGGGGGCGCTACACTGCCGGTGCATGTTGTGGAATTCGAGAGGGAGCGCCGGTCGCCCTGGGAATTACCCAGGTGACACGCGCGAGACGAATGGCCGTGACGACAAATCCAGGTTCGCGAATGGCTGGCCGCTGGCGCCGCGCCGGAGCCCCTCGCGATTGATGGGCGTGATCGGGCCGGCCTCGACCTGCCGCGGGCCAGCCGATAGGTCTGCGCAGGCGCATCGGACTGCGCGCCCGTGCCGCACGGGGGCTATTTCCGGCTGAAGCCCCGAGCCACCCGCTCCATCGCCTCGGGCCGGCCGAATGCCTCGATCGTGATCGAGCCCTCGACCGCGATCGCCCGCGCCAAACGGTCGTCGATGCCGCCCGTCAGCATGCGTTTCAGCCGAGAGGTCGAGAAGGCGGACTTTGCGGCCACCGCCTCGGCGACGGCCATGGCCTTCGCCATCATCTCCGCACGCGGCACCACCCAGTTGACGAGGCCGAGCCGGTGAAGATCGGCCGCCGTCTGCCGCTCGCCGAGCACCATGAGCTCCATCGCCCGCTGGTGACCGACGGCCTGCGGCAGCAGATGCGTGACACCGCCGGTGACGAACTGGCCCCACTCCATCTCCGGGAAGAAGGCGACGAGGTCCTCCGCCGCCACCACCATGTCGCAGTTGACCAGCCATTCGAAGCCGCCGCCGACCGCATAGCCGGCAAGGGCACCGATCACCAGCTTGTCCATCTGCATCATCGCGCGCGTGCAGGCCTGGATCGCCTCGATATGGGCGATCGAGGCCACTTTGGTCGCCGTCTGCTCGCCGAACTCCTTCAGGTCGTCGCCGGCACAGAAGGCGCGGCCCGCCCCGGTCAACACGACGACACGGATCGCCGCGTCGGCGGCGGCCTCCCTCAGCCGCTGATCGAGGTCGCGACACAGCGTGGTGCTCATGGCGTTCAGCCGGTCCGGCCGGTTGAGCGTGACGATGCCGACGGCGCCTTTGCGCTCGAGCAGTACCGTCGACGACACGCTCGCCGCCCCCTTCCTTGCGGGCGCAGCCTTCGCCGCACCGTCCTTTGCTGCCCCGTCTTTTGCAGCCCCGCCCTTTGCAGCTCCGCCCTTTGCAGCCCCGCCCTTTGCAGCCATGTCGGCGTCTCCTCAGATGCGCTCGATCAGCGAGGTCTTGCCGGCCGTGCGCGGCAGTGCCTCGAAAGCGATCATGGTCACTTCCGCGCTCGCACCGATGCCACGCCTGACCGCATCCTCGATGGCCCGGGCGATGGCCGGCCGATCGGCCTCCGCCACCCCCTTGGCCGCCTCGACCTTGAGCTTCACCCGGTCATAGGGGCCAGGTCCCTCCAGGACGATGCGGAAATGGCCCGACACGATGTCGCCCATGCCGGCGACGATCCGCTGGAGTGCCGTCGGGAAGACGTTGACGCCGCGCACGTTGAACATGTCGTCGGTGCGCCCGGTCACGCGGAACCGCCAGGAGGTGCGCCCGCAGCGGCAGGTGTCGGGGCCCGTCACGGTGATCACGTCGCGCGCGCGGTAGCGCACCAGCGGCTGGCATTCCTTCTCGAGATTGGTGCAGACGAGTTCGCCCGTCGTGCCCTCGCGGATCGGCAGGCGCCGGCCGCTCGCCGGATCGAGGATCTCGGCGAATACGGCGTCGCCGGCGATGAAATGCAGGTCGTTCGTCGCCTCGCACTGGCTGCCGAGTATGCTCATCACCTCGGACAGGCCGAAATTGGCATTGCGCACCTTGAAGCCCCAGGTGGCCTCCAGCCGGTCGCGGAAGCCCTCATTGTCGAGCCCCGCCTCGCCGCCGAAGAGACCGAGCCGCAAGCCGAGCGAGCGCGGCTCACGCCCCATGGTCTCGCGCAGCACCTTCTCCATCAGCGCCGGATAGGAGGGCGTCGACGACAGCGCATTGACGCCGAGCTCGATGATGATCTGCAGGAGCTGCTCGGTATGACCGACGCCGAAGGGCACCACCGTCGCGCCGGCCGCCTCGAGCGCCATGTGGTCCGTCACCCCGCCGGTCCACAGACAGTAATTGAGGCAGTGCACCACCCGGTCGCCCGGCCTCAGCCCCGCCGTGTAGTAGCCGCGCCCGCCGATCCGGGCGACGATCGCGGCGTCCTTCGCCGAGTAGGCGATCACCATCGCCCGGCCCGTCGTGCCCGAGGTGCGATGGAAACGGACGATCTGCGCAGGATCGGCGGCGACATGCTCGCCGAGCGGATAGGCACGCTCCTGGCCGGCCTTGATCTCGTCCTTCTCGGTCAGCGCCAGAGCCTCGAGGCCGTCGAGCGTCACCGCCGCCGGCAGGTCACGGCCGAACTTCTCCCGGTAGGGACCGCGATAGAAGGCGGAGGCGGCGCGCACGTGGTCCCACTGCCGCGCCCATTTCGCTTCCTGCAACCGCGCGAGCTCGGCAGCGCCGATGGTCTCTATCTCGGGATGCAGAAGATCCGCCCGCCGATCCGCCGCCGATGCCATGCGCGCTCACTCCCCCAGACTGGCCAGGACCGGGAGATTATCGGCTTTGCACCGCTTGGCAATCGAGCCGATTGCGCCTCAGCCCTGCAGGGGCATTGGTTCAGGCCGCCGCCGCGAAGTCGACGGTCTTGGCCTCGACACGGCGGACCGACAGCCGGCGCTCGATCTCCGCGACCACATCCTGCTCGGCGATGCGCACCGCATTGGCCATCTCGAAAGCGAGCGCCAGCTTCTCGTCCGCCTCGCGCAGCACCGCGCGGACCCTCAGCATCTGCTCGAGCGACATCGTCATGGTGCGCGCCTGCCGATCAGCGCCCGCGCTCTGGCGCAGGCGGGACAACCCATGGCCGGGCGCCATGGCGCGCGGCCGCCGACAAGGGGAACAGGACGCAACAGGGAACAGAGAGGTCCGCAGCATCCCGGAACGGGGACGCGACACGCGGCGACCGCCCAGGTCTGGCGCAACGGCGCTGCAGACGGGCGAGGACAAGGAATCGCTGATTCGCGCCTGTGCGGCCACCGGCAAGGTGCCGCCGGGGAAAACCTGTTGAGGGACGGCGCCCCCTGGCTCGGCTGCCGCCCGATGGCCGCCGCAGCGCCGTCACGATCGGAGCCGCCGCCTTGCCGCGACAGCGTCGCCGATTAATGTATTGTCAAGAATTGATCGCCGAATCCGATCTTAACGAAACATCAATCTTGATGAAAAAGTGGCAATATTTCGATGACTGAAAAGTATTCGCCTGACTGGTCTTGACACGGACGGCGGGCCTGTGTTTCAATCCGGGACAGGTTCAGTTGGTAGGGGTAGATTGACATGACCACCATCACGCCTTCCGAGGGCTCGGCCGTCATCCTTGCCGATCCGCTCGCCGGCAAGCGCCGGGAGACCATGGCCCTCGCCCGGGAGGCACTCGGCCGCGTGCCCCTCCAGCCCTGGGGGGAGTTCGACGGTCCCGCACTCCACGACATTCTCTCGCGCCTCGACGAGGTGCTTGCGGCCGCCCCGTCGGCCGAGCCGGTGACGCCCGAGGCGATGAGCGCCCTCGTCGACTGGGTGAAGGAGAGTCGCGCCGCGCTGAACCTCGCCCGCGAGGCGCTGTCGCGCATCGACGTTCAGCCCTGGGACGATCTGGAAGGCCCCGCGCTCGGCAGCATCATCGAGCGTCTCGGCGACCTCTCCCGTCTCGATGCGGGCGTCGAGAAGGCCATGCGGACCTCCTGAGCGGGCCCGTCGCGACGGCAGCTCGATCGCCGCGAGACCCTCTCGCCGGTCAGCGAACGGGCGGTCTTCGGGCCGCCTTTACTCCGCGTCGGGCGAGCTCCACCCGGCCCCGGATGCGGCTTTACGCCAGATCCGGCCTTGTCCGCGTCGAGCGAGCGGGGTCGGCTTCCCGGCGGGCCAGACGGGGTCGCCGCGCGCGAGCCCGTGGCTCAGATCAGCCATCCCACCTGCCGGTCCGTCAGCGCCAGGTCGCGATGGACGAAGGCATTCAGCGCGATACCGAGGCTCATCAGAGTCGCGAACAGCGACGTACCGCCATAGGAGACGAGCGGTAGCGGCACGCCGACGACCGGCGCCGCCCCCATCACCATGGCGATGTTGATGAACATGTGCAGGAAGAGCGAGACCGCCGCCCCGGCCGTCACCAGCCGCGCGAACATCGAGCGCGTCCGCAGCGCCATGTGAATGAGCCAGACGATCAACAGCGCGAACAGACCGAACACGACCAGCGATCCGACGAAGCCGGTCTCCTCCGCGATCAGCGCGAAGACGAAATCGGTATGGTTCTCCGGCACGAAATCGAGCTGGCTCTGCGTGCCGTTGGTCAGCCCCTTGCCCCACAACCCGCCCGAGCCGAGCGCGATCTTCGACTGGTAGACCTGGTAGCCCGCGCCCATCGGATCGGCATCGGGCTCGAGGAAGTTGAGAACCCGCTCCTTCTGATAGTCGTGCAGCCGGTTCCAGACGACGGGCGCCGCGGCGACCGCCCCGACGATGCCGAGGATCGGATAGAAAAGGCTGACGCCCGCAAGATAGATGAGCGACAGGCCGATCGCCGCCACCAGGATGGCCGTGCCGAGATCGGGTTGCTTCATCACAAGCGCCGTCGGCAGGGCGACCAGGGCAAGCGGGATCGCAACATAGAGCGGGCTCGAGATCTTCCCGGCCGGCAGCGACTGGTAATAGCGTGCCACGGCGAGGATCACCGCCACCTTCATCAGCTCGGAGGGTTGCAGGCCGATGCCGCCGAGCGAGATCCAGCGCTGCGCTCCGGCGACGGTCGTGCCGTGCGTCAGGACCAATGCCAGCAGCGCCAGGGCCGCCGCATAGACTGGATAGGCGAGGCCGATCCACAGCCGCATCGGCAGAACCGCCATCGCCATCACCAGCGAGAAGCCGATGACGAGGCGTCCGACATGGCGCATGGCGAAGGGCTCCATCGAGCCGCCGACCACCGAATAGAGCGACACCGTGCCGATGACGCCGAGCAGCAGCGCCAGCATCGGCGCGACGAGGCCGAGCGACAACAGCTTTTCGAGCAGCGTCCGCCGGTCGTTGGGCGCGGTGGGTGAATCGATCATGCGCGTCTGCTCCGGCAAGCAGGCGGGCCGGTGACCCGCCATTGCGATACGATCGGGGTGGTGTCCGCCTCAGCGCTCATGTCCGTCCGCTTTCCGTTCCCTCGCCGAGGCCTGCCTGCCGGCGCGGCACGAAGGGCGGGCGCGCGGAGGGATCGCGTTTCAGCACCTCGACCATGGCGTCGCGGGCGAGCGGCGCCGCCGCTTTCGATCCCCCGCCGCCATGCTCGACCACGGCCGCGATCGCATAGCGCGGCTCGTCGAAGGGCGCATAGCAGACGAACAGCGAGTGGTCGCGCTGACCGCGGGCGAGCTCGTCGCTGCTGCGGCCGCGCGAGGCTCGCGAGACCTGCGCGGTGCCGGTCTTGCCGGCGAGCTTGATGGCGCCGAACGGCAGCTCGGCGACCGAGCCGGTGCCGCCCTCGTTGACGACGGCATACATGCCGCGCCTGACGAGATCGAGCCATTCGGGCTCGAGCGCGAGCGCGGGGGCGGTAGCCACGCCAGCAGGGTCGTCCGGCCGGATGAGCCGCGCCGACACATCGAGACCCGATGCGATCCGCGCCGTCATCAGCGCCAGTTGCAGGGGCGTCGCCAGCAGATAACCCTGGCCGATGCCGCTGAGCAGCGTCTCGCCGTCGTACCAGCGCTGGCCGATCGCGCCCGCCTTCCACTCCGGATCGGGCACCAGTCCCGGCTTCTCGCCGCCGATCCCGCAATCCGTCGTCGCGCCGAGCCCGAGCAGGCGCGCCATCTCCGCGACATTGCTGATGCCGGCCGCCCGCGCGGCTTCATAGAAATAGACGTCGCACGAGTTCTTCAGCGCCTCGTTGAGACGCATCCGGCCATGTCCGCCCGACTTCCAGCAATTGAAAGTGTGGCCGGCGATCTCGACGCTGCCCGTGCAGGTGAACTCGGTCTTGCGCGTGATCGCGCCGGCCTTCAGCGCCGCGAGCGCGGTCACCATCTTGAAGGTCGAGCCGGGCGGATATTGCCCGCGCACGCAACGGTTCTGCATCGGATCGCCCGGCTGCTCGACGAGCGCACGCCAGTCCGCCCGGCTGATCGGCCCGGCGAGCAATTGCGTGTCGTAGGTCGGGGTCGAGCACATCGCCATGATCTCGCCGGTGCGCACATGCATGGCGACGACGGCGGCGGGCTCGCTCTCGGCCGTCATGCGCCGGAGGATGCGCGCCTGCAGCTCGGTGTCGATGCTGAGCACGAGGTCACGCCCCGCCACCGCCGCCTCGGTCTCCAACTCGCGCACGAAGCGGCCACGCGCATCGACCTCGCGGCGCACCGTGCCGGTAGTTCCGCGTAACGCCTCGTCCTCGCCGAGCTCGACACCGGTCTTACCGACGCGCAATGTCGGCAGACGCAGTGCCGCATCCGCCTCGATCGCTTCCGCGCTCGGCCGTCCGACATAGCCGACGACATGGCCGGTCTCCTGGCCGAAATGATAGACGCGCCGGCCGTCGAGCTCGGTGTCGATGCCCGGCAGCTCGGGAGCGAGCAGGCTGACGCGCGCCAGCTCCGCCCAGGTGAGGTCGCGCTTGACGATAATCGGCACCAGCCGGTTCTGACGCGCCGCCGTATCGGCGATCTCGTCGATATCGACCTCGCCGAGGTCGACGATGCGCTGCAGGCGCTCGAGCATGTTGCGCACATTGCCGGCGAGATCGGGCACCAGCACCAGATTGCGCTCGCTCACCGTCTCCGCCAGGAGAATGCCGAAGCGATCGCGGATCTCGCCACGCTGCGGCGCCTTCCACTGCACGTTCATGCGGTTGCGGTCCGCCATCACCGCATAGCGCTTGGCGTAGACCACCTGCATGTCGTGCAGTCGCGAGCCGAGCAGGCCGATCAGCCCGAGTTGCGCTCCGCCCAGAACGAGCGCGCGCCGGGTGAACCGCCCCCTCAGATCCTGATCGTCCGGTCCCTTGCGACGCCGCGCCATGCGAGCAATTCCTCGTCGTTTCAATTCGGCTGGCTACGCATCGGCGCCGGCCCCGGTCATGCGGATCTCAGGCGCTGCCCGAGCGCTCCTGCGGCCGACCGGACACGATGATGTCGATCTGGCCGAGCATCACGCGCATCGGCAGGTAACAGATGAATGCGAACAGGGCACCCCACAGCATCGGCAGCAGCGGCTGCGGTGCCAGCATGTAGAGCGAGGCGATGAGCCAGGCGATGATGGTGATGACGACGACCGTCGCAGAGAAGAGGACCACGCGCGCCGCCGGCCCCATCGCTGCCTCACGCAGCCGCGCCGACAGCCCGCCCATGCTCCCCGCGATGAGATTGAGCATCGCCCAGTAGCCGACCGGACCATCCGTCACCAGGTCGAACAGGAGGCCAAGGCCGAACACGAAGAGCGCCGGCATCATCTCCGGCCGCCGCGACGACCAGAAGTGGATGCCAAGGAGCGGCAACATCGGCAACATGCTCTCCGCGCCGCCCGGCGCGCTGAGCGGTGCCGCCGCGATCAGCGCCAGCGGCATCAGCGACAGGACCGGCAGCACCGCCACGGTACGCATCTCGACCTCGGTCACTCGCGCTCACCCGACTTGGCGCCCGCAACACGGCGCTCGGCGACTTGCGAGCGGCTCTCCTTGCGGCTGTCGCCGACGAGATCGAGACTGGGGCCCTCGTAGAAGATGATGCTGACGAAATCGAGCGCATCGAGCCGCGAGGCGGGACGGACCTCGGCGCCTTCGCCGGCCGTCGCCATCACGCCGATGCGCAAACCCTTCGGCAGCACGCCGTCCTCGCCGGAGGTCAGCACCGCATCGCCGGGCGCGATCGCGGCACCGTCCTTGATGTAGTCGAGGAACGGCAGTCCGCCGTTGCGCCCCTTGAGGATCGCATGCGCGCCGGCACGGCCGACCATGACCGGGATGCGGCTGTTGACGTCGGTGACGAGCAGGATGCGCGCGCTCGATTGGCCGGTGTCGATGACGCGCCCGACCAGCCCCTCGCTGTCGACCACGGCAAAGCCGTTACGGATGCCGTCGGCGCTGCCGCCGGTCGCAAGGATCGTCCGCGAGAACGGGCCGCGGCTCTCCGACACGACACGCGCCGTCACGAAGCGGAAGCCCTTGTCGCCGACGGCGCTGAGCAGCGATCTGTAGGCGCCGATCTCGCCTTCGAGCTGCTCGGCACGCCATTGCCATTGCCGGAGTTGCTGGTTCTCCTGCTTCATACGCTCCAGCTCGTGCAGCAAATCGCTGTAGGACTGGAGCTGCGAGCGCAGTTGCCTGACATAGGCGACGGGTTGGGCGACCAGCTCGAGCACGGGCGCGAAGGTATCGCTCACCTGCATGCGCGCGCCGCGGATAATGGCGTGATCGACGCGGCTCAGCACGAGTAGTGCGGTGGCCGCGACCATCAGCACGACGATTGCAAAGCCCCGTCCGTGCCGGGCCGGTCCTCTGGGCTCCCGGCGCTTGCGCCGTGCATAGTCGTCCTTGGCGAGCTTCATGTCCGTTCCGCTTGCTTGACCGGTGTCGGCGCGATCCCGGAGCGCCGGGCCGGCGGGTGCCGAGGTGCCGCACGCGCCATCGCTTCCCACCTACGATGGTGCTCGGCGACGCTCAGCCGGGGAGGATGAGAAGATCCTCGTGCTTCTCCTCGTCGGCGAGAATCACGCCGCAGCCGAGCGCGACCGTCTGCAGCGGGTTCTCGGCCATGAAGAAATGGACGCCGATCAACCGTTCCAGCTCGATGTCGAGCTTGTCGAGCAGGGATCCGCCGCCGGTCAGGCAGATGCCGCGGTCGCTGATATCGGCGGCGAGCTCGGGCGGGAGCTGCTCGAGCGTGCGCTGGATGCTGTCGGCGATCGTCTCGATCGGCGGCGCCAGCGCCTCGGCGATGTCGGAGGGCTTCAGCACGATCTCGGTCGGCGAGCCGCGCTTCAGGTCGCGCCCGCGGATGTGCACGTCGACCGCCTTGCCGTTGATGCGCGGCTGGGCGGCGCCTGCCTCGATCTTGATGCGCTCGGCATTCGCCTCGCCGATCAGCAGGCTGTATTTGCGGCGGATGTAGCGGATGATCGCCTCGTCCATGGCGTCGCCCGCGCAGCGCACCGAGACGGCCTTCAGGACGCCGCCGAGCGCCATGACGGCGATGTCGGTGGTGCCGCCGCCGATATCGACGACCATGGAGCCGCGCGGCTCGTCGGTCGGCAGGTTGGCGCCGAGCGCGGCGGCCACCGGCTCCTCGACGAGGAGCGCGGAGCGGGCGCCGGCGGCGAGCGTCGATTCGTAGATCGCCCGCCGCTCGACCGGCGTCGAGCTCGCCGGCACGCAGACGAGCACGCGCGGCCGGAGGAAGCCGAGCCGACGCCGCGTGCGCCGGATGAACTCGCCGACCATGGCCTCAGCGGCGATGAAATCGGCGATGACACCGTCGCGCAGCGGCCGGACCGTTTCGATGCCGTCGGGCGAGCGGCCGATCATGGTCTTGGCCTTGGCGCCGACCGCGATCACCTCGCGCCGGTCATTGCGCGTCCTGATCGCGACCACCGACGGCTCGTCGAGCACGATGCCCTTGCCGGGCACGTAGACCAGCGTGTTGGCGGTTCCAAGATCGATTGCGAGATCGTCGGAGAAGGCCCCGATGATTTGGGAAAGCATGGATTGAGGTGCCCCAGCAGTACGCCTGACCGGTCGGTTAACAAGTCGTTGCGAGCATCTGTTCGCAAGCGCCGTGCCACCGAGCTGACGGCCGGCGAGCTTTCGCCGCCGGCCGGAACTTCCCGCTGCAATGCACCGTACTCACTGCCGTGTCACGGACTTTCCGTTGACCGATCATATGCTTGCGGCATCCTCTCGGTCAGCGCTGCCGTGCTTCCCCCTCGGCTCAGATCGCGGCGAATGTGCCGCTCTTGGACCGCGACTGTTTCAACATGAGCTTGTCGAGCGCCCCGACATAGGCCTTCGCCGAGGCAACGAGCGTATCGGGATCGGCAGCACGCGCCGTATAGCTGCGCCCATCGGCCTCGAGCTTGACCGACACCTCCGCCTGCGCGTCGGTGCCCTCGGTCACCGCATGCACCTGGTAGAGGGCGAGCTTGGCCTCGTGCGGCACCAGCGCCTTGATGGCGTTGAAGATCGCATCGATCGGTCCGTTGCCGGTCGACTGGTGGGTGCGATGCGCGCCGTCCTGCTCGAGCGTCAAAGTCGCCGACTGGTGGCCGTGCGTGCCGGCGATGACGGTGAGCGAAAGCACCTTGATGCGGTCGGAAGCCGACGCGATCCGCTCGTCCACCAGCGCCTCGATGTCCTCGTCATAGACGTGCTTCTTGCGGTCGGCGAGCGCCTTGAAGCGCACGAATGCGTCCTCGAACTGGTTGTCGGCGAGCTCGTAGCCGAGATCCTTCAGCTTGGTGCGGAAGGCGTTGCGGCCGGAGTGCTTGCCCATGACGAGCGAGGTCTTCGACACGCCAACCGACTCAGGGGTCATGATCTCGTAGGTCGAGGCGTTCTTCAGCATGCCGTCCTGGTGGATGCCGGACTCGTGCGCGAAGGCGTTCCGTCCGACGATTGCCTTGTTGTACTGCACCGGGAAGGAGGTCGCCGCCGAGACGAGCTTGGAGGCCCGCGTCAGCGCCGTCGTCTCGACGCCGGTGTCGAAGGGCATGACGTCGGCGCGGGTGCGGATCGCCATCACCACCTCCTCGAGCGCGGCGTTGCCGGCCCGCTCGCCGAGGCCGTTGATCGTGCACTCGATCTGGCGGGCGCCGCCGGCCACTCCCGCCAGCGAATTGGCGACGGCGAGACCGAGATCGTCGTGGCAGTGCACCGAGAAGACCGCCTTGTCGCTGTCCGGCACCCGTTCGCGCACCGTCTCGAACATGGCGCGATATTCCTCCGGCACGGCATAGCCGACCGTGTCGGGCAGGTTGATCGTCGTCGCGCCCGCCTTGATCGCCGCGTCGACACAGCGGCACAGATAGTCGAGGGGCGTGCGCGTCGCATCCATCGCCGACCATTCGATGTCGTCGACGAGGTTGCGGGCGCGCTTCACCGTCGCGGTGATGATCTCGAGCACCTCGGACTCCGACTTCTTCATCTGGTGCGCCAGATGGATCGGCGAGGTCGAGACGAAGGTATGGATACGCGGTCGGTGCGCCTTGCGCACCGCCTCGCCCGCCCGGTCGATATCGGCGTTGATGGCGCGCGCGAGACCGGCGACGACGGCCTTCCTCGTCTGCTTCGCGATCTCGCTGACCGCCTCGAAATCGCCTTCCGAGGCGATCGGAAAGCCGGCCTCGATGATGTCGACGCCCATCTCGTCGAGCAGGCTGGCGATCTCGAGCTTCTCTTCGAAGGTCATGGTCGCGCCCGGGCACTGCTCGCCGTCGCGCAGCGTCGTGTCGAAGATCACGACACGATCCCTGGTGACGCCGCCGGCAGCCTTGCGCACATCATCGATCGCCTTGGCAACGCGCTTCACTGCGCCCGCCCGCTCGCCGCTGTCCTTGGACGGCTTGGTCGGCTTCGTGGTCATTCCGTCAATCCTTGTCGATTGGGTATCTCGCCAGTCGCAAAGCCGGCCTGGCCGGTTGCGTGTCCCGTATGCCGATCCCCTGAGAACCCGTCCGCTCGTCCTCGCCGGACCTCGGACTGCCGATGCTCAGGGGCCGATAAGGAGAAGGAGCCCGAGCCTCTCGAGGGGCAGGCCGAGGGAGAGCCCGGTTCCCGAAAGCATGGCGGACGGCGCAAGAACGGGCCGGCTGCGGAGGTCCGCCCGGCTCGCTGCGCGCTCGTTTGCCATTCGGTCGATCATACCGGTCGGCCCGGCATCGCGCCGGGCACCCTCCACATCGTGTCGCAGGTCCGCGAGAACCGCCCGGCCGATACCGCCGCGGCGGATGGCCATCAGTATTCGCGCTTGACTGTCAATGAACCACGAATACGCGATTGCCCCGGTCGCGCGCAACCCCGCAACAATGCGGATGGTGCGGGAATTCCTGCCGGCGTGCCATTGCTGCCGCCGCCGCTGCCGATGGGCCCGCTCCGGCCGCGTCGGAGGGCCCGGGCGCACGGGCACCGCCGCGGTCTCACACGGCGATGCGACCGCTCGCCACGCGCACGGCCTGGCCGCCGATCCGCACCGATTTCAGCTGCGCCCCCGCCATGGTCAATTCCATCGTCACCCGGCTCGGCCGGCCCATCTCGTGGCCCTGCTCGATGCGATAGACGTGCTGGCCGGCAGGCGGCTGGTCGAAGCGCTGGACCACGGCGGCAAAGGCCGCCGCGGCCGAGCCCGTCGCCGGATCCTCGCCGATATCGGGCACGAACATGCGGGCATGGAACTGCGAGGTCGTGTGCAGGCATTCGCGGCAGTAGACGAAGGCGCCGCCGCCCTCGCCGAACGCCCCTGCCCAATAGGCCGAGTTGAGCGCGGCCCGCCCGATCACCTCGAGGCCACGGACCGGCACGAAGGAGAAAGCGACCCCGGCCGAATAGCGCGTCGGCTTGTGGTTCTCGAAGCTGATCTCGCTCGGGCTCAGCCCCAGCGCCGCCGCCAACAGGTCGGCGGAGGGCGGCGAGGAGAGAGGCTCGGGCAGCCGCGGGGTGTCGAACTCGGCGTAGGCGGCATCCCCGGCCTTGCGCCGGACCCCGACGCGCACCGTGCCGATCGTCTCCTCGAGGGCGAGGATCGCTTCGCCCGCCGTGCCCGAGATGCGGCCCGTCGTCTCCGCGATCAGGATGGCCGCGCCAATCGTCGGATGGCCGGCGAAGGGCAGTTCGCGCGCCGGCGTGAAGATCCTGATCCGCGCCGAATGCGCCGGGTTCTCAGCCGGCAAGACGAAGACCGTCTCCGACAGGTTGAATTCGCGGGCGATCGCCTGCATCTGGGCGCTGGTCAGCCCGCGCCCGTCGCTGACGACGGCGAGCGGATTGCCGGAAAACCGCTCGCCCGTGAACACATCGAGCGTATGATACTCGAGTTCCATGCCTGTCCCGCTCCGTTGCGCCGGCTCTTTGCGGAACCGCGCTGCGGCTGCGCCCTGGCGACGCCCGCCTCACTGCGCCGTCCTGCCGGCCCCGAGCCACGGCCGCACTCGGCGACCCCGGCCCCGTTCATCGCCCATCGAGCATCCGCTCGCCCGGGCGCGCGGGACTTTGCCGGAAATCCTGCCGTTTTCCAAGCGCACAGCGGAGCGATCGCTCCCCTTCCCGCCTTCAACACCCCGCCTCTCTGCCCAGCACCGCCTCGATGAGGAGGCGGGCGTGGCCGAGCAACGGCTGATCGCGCGCCTGCCGAACCGTTGTGACGAGCCTCACCAGATCGAGCTCGGGGGCGGCCTGGCGGTCGAGATGGGCGCGGATCGCGGCGAGCAGCCGCGCGCCCGGCAGGCTCGAGCGGAACTCCGCGGCAAAGGTCGTCCACATGCGCTCGCGCACCAACCAGAGGCCGGCGGCGGCCGCAGCTTCGCCCGCGACCGGTCCGGCTTCCTCCACGAGCTCGCGCCGCGCCACCTGGCGGATGTCCACCCGGCCGGATGGATCGGCGTCGGCGACATCGATCATGCCCGCGATCAGATAGGTCTTGCCGGCATTCACCGTGTGCGCCGCTGCGCGGCCGACGACGATGTGCCCCTCCGCCGAGCGCAGCACCGCCGAAACCCCGGTGCCTGCGACGGTCGGATCGGGCTGGCCGGTGCGGCGCCAGTGAAGGAATGCGGCGAAGTCGGCGCCGACCAGCTCGGCTGTGCAGCGGCCGGCCTCCATCCGCGCCGAGCCGAGCATCGTCACCCGCCCATTGAACAGCGCCGGATTCTCGCGCCGTGCCTGCGCGAAGGACTGCTCGATCGCCGCGCGGTTGAGCTGCGCCCAGATCCATGGCGAATCCGTGATCGTGGCGCAGATCTCGTCGACCGGGATCACCACTCCTTCCATGTCGTCCCCCGGTCCTCGCCTGTCCTCGCCGCTTTGTCGCCCGGCCAGCCGACCGGCGCAAGAAAGCCGTGAGTTATCATGCCACTGTGAAAACGCGCGGACGCCGCGTAGCGGTCCGTGATGATTGTTTCAGGGTGTCGGCAAACGTGATCGTCCGTACCCGAATGCCACCGTGCCGCCGCAAAGACTTCATCCCGCCGCCATGCTTGAGCGGCTCACTCGAGCCCAGTTCGGACCACGAGAGCGTGGCCGACCGAGATGCAAGGCGGCACCGGGCACCGAGGCGGAACGGCCGATGGTGCGAGGAAAGCCGCCGAGATGATCACGAGACCGCCATCCGGCAACGGGTGGCACACGAGCGGGCAGGAGCACGTTGCAGCCGGTGCTCCGCCCCAGGGGAGCGGCGGGGATTCCCCGCTACCTCGCCGCTCCCACTCTGTGAGACAGCGACCCCGGTCGCGGTCTCATCGAGGGACAGGCTGGCCGACGGCCGGCGCGCGACCGCGAGAGAAGCGGCGCGATGGCCCGAGGCGCAATGGAATTCCGGCGGTCGGCGCCGAGGTGGGACAGGCTGCGCGACGGCGCGGCCGCCTCGTCCGCCTGCCGACTGTCTTCTTCTCCGTCGGGCTGGAGCCCTCCCTCTCCGGCACGGTGGAACGGGCGCGGCGAACCGGCTCGCTACACGGACGCCGCGCCCCTTTTCCGGTCCCGCCGCCAGCGGCTCACACGAGCCCCACCCGCGCCGCGAGCGCTGCCACATAGAGCACATAGCCCGCCAGCATCGCCAGGCCCGCGAACCGGCCGATCCGCCCGAACAGCACGGCCGGAACGAGGATCAGAAACGGTCCGCCCGCGGCGATGATCGGATCGAGATAGGAGATATCGCCGGGAATGGTGATCGGTCCGAACAGGGCCGTCACGCCGACGATGCAGAGCGAGTTGAAGGTGTTGGAGCCGAGCACATTGCCGATCGCCACATCGACCTCGCGGCGGAAGGCGGCGACCACCGATGTCGCCGCCTCCGGCAGCGAGGTGCCGGCCGCAACCAGCGTGAGACCGATGATCGCCTCCGACACCCCCCAGGCCCGGGCGATCTCGACCGCTCCGTCGACGAGGAGATTGGCGCCGACCACCAGAAGCGCGATCCCGAGAACGACGAGGAGCACGCTGAGGGGGACGCCCATGGAAGCCTCAGCCCGGCCGGCGGCCGCTCCGATCTCGCCCGGGCTGGCTTCCTCGACGACTGCCGCGCCGCGCTCCTGCAGATAGGTGTTCACGGTGTAGGCGACGAAGGCGAGGAGCAGGAGGACGCCGTGCCAGACTTCGAGCTGCTGGCGCATGACGATCAACAGCACGGCAATGCCCGACAGAATGGCTATGACCGCATCGCGCCGGATGGTCGACGGCTTGGCGACGAGCGTCTTCAGAAAGGCTACGAGCCCCATCACCGCGAGCACGTTGAAGATGTTCGAGCCGATCGCGTTGCCGATCGCGATGCCGCCCTGGCCATCGAGCCCGGCCTGGGCCGAGACCACGAGCTCGGGGGCCGATGTCCCCCATGAGACGATGGTGAGGCCGATCAGCAGCGCCGACACGCCGGCCCGCTCCGCCACCGAGACCGCGCCGCGCACCAGCACGTCGGCACCGCCAACGAGGAGGAGAAATCCTCCAAGGAGCGAGAGATAGGCGATCATAATTCCCCCCGTCAGCCGCATCGGCTCCCGCCGCGGCGGCGGGTTTGGTGGCCTAGTGGTTCGATTCCGACATTTGCACCGTCTCAGAACCCGTAAGAGCAAATGTCGGAATCACGAAAACCACTGGCAAGCTTATGATTCTCGTGGAGCTTTCGAATTTGACACTTGAGAACGCACTTCGCAGCGACCGGGACACGAAGCTCGCTCCACTAGCACGGCCGGCCCCGACTTAGATAGTGGGCCGCCCCGCATCCTGCAGCCGCGCCCGTGCGGCTCAGACGGGATCGAGGTCGAGTGCGAGCCTCGGCAACAGGCGGCCCGGGATCGAGCCCGAGGGGGTGAGCCCG
>JAWKWA010000023.1:0-68952 GCA_041397765.1 Hyphomicrobiaceae bacterium
CGATCCTCGTCAAAGCGCGGGCCGAGCAGCCGGGGGCGGCGGTGGCGCTGGTACGGCCGGGGAACGATCCGAGGGACAAAGAGGGGACATCATGAGCCGACGCCGCGACGCCCGCGACATGCCGCGCCTCACCGGAGAGGAGGCCGAGGGGCATCTCGCGCTCGCCTTTCTTTCGGCCGAACCCGGCTCTACAGAGCGCCTCGTGCCGCGCGAGAAGCTGCGCGTGCTCGAGGCGCTGCTGTTCGCCGCCGCCGAGCCGCTCGACGTCAAGACCCTTTCGGCCCATTTCGGTCCCGAGGACGATGTTCCGGGCCTTCTCGTCACATTGCAGGAGGAGTATCGCGGCCGCGGCGTCCATCTGGTGCGGCTCGCCGGCAAATGGGCGTTCCGCACGGCCGAGGACCTCTCCTATCTCCTCAGGCGCGAGCGCACCGAGGAGCGCAAGCTCTCGCGTGCCGCGCTCGAGACGCTCGCCATCATCGCCTATCACCAGCCGGTGACGCGGGCCGAGATCGAGGAGATCCGCGGCGTCGCCACCTCCAAGGGCACGCTCGATGTGCTGCTCGAGACCGGCTGGGTGCGCATGCGCGGGCGGCGGCGGGCGCCCGGCCGGCCGGTCACCTACGGCACCACGGACGGCTTCCTCGTGCAGTTCGGCTTCGATCAGGTCTCGGACCTGCCGGGTCTCGCCGAGCTGAAGGGCGCGGGGCTGCTCGATGGCCATCTGCCGCCCGGCTTCTCGGTGCCCGAGCCCCGCGATCTGGCAAAGCTGCAGCCCGACGAGCTGCCGCTCGACGAGCTCGATGCGGCAGCGGAGGAGACGGAGGCGGCCTCGGGCGGCGGGGCGGACGAGGAGGCTGGAGACGAGGCCGCAGAGGAGGACGGGCGCAGCGAGGCCGCCGAATAGCCGACAGCGAGGGGCGCCAGCCGCAATCCCTTCATCGTGTTGCCATCGCGGCCTGCCAATTTGTCGCACGGCATCTTCATGATCGGGATGGGGTCTGTTACACTCCGCTTCGTCGGGATCGGAAGGTGGCGAGCGGCTGGACCTGGCCGAGCCGGCATGGCGGTCACAGACCTCGCCCGGCGACGCGGCCGTCTGCCGAGAGCGGCTCGGTCCTGCGGCCGAGCCTCAACGGGCCTGTTGCGACGTGGCGATCCGGCCTGCCGTTACACGCCCGATACGGTTGACACCTTGTCGCACCGGCGGTGCGGCACCAATTGGAGTGGCGACCAGAGCGGCCCTGGTCGAGGTTGAACGTTCCGGTTCACGGATGCCCGCCGGGTCCGCTCCCGGGGGCCGAAAACAAAGCAGCCGGCCGGTCCCGCCGAGGGCGGCGGGCCAGCCGAACGGCAAGCGGGAGGTTCAGGTCATGGCTCGAGTGGCACGCGCAGCCCTTCTGTTCCTCGGCGTGTTGATCCTGTCTGCGACACCCAGTCTGGCGGCGACGCGGGTCGCTCTGATCTTCGGCAACTCGGCCTATCAGAACGTGCCGAGGCTCGCCAATCCGATCAACGATGCGCGAGCGGTGGCGGCCAAGTTCAAGGAGATCGGCTTCTCCGACGTGACGCTCGTCGAGGATGCCGACTTCCGCGCCATGCGTCTCGCCATGCAGGAATTCGCGCGCAAATCGGCGACCGCCGACATCGCCGTCCTCTACTATGCCGGCCATGGCATCGAGGTGAACGGCATCAACTATCTGATCCCGATCGACGCCAAGCTCGCCGAGGCGGTCGATGTCGAATTCGAGGCGATCTCGTTCGACACGGCGCTCTCCTCGATGAACGATGCCAAGAAGCTGCGGCTCGTCGTGCTCGACGCCTGCCGCAACAATCCCTTCGTCGACCGCATCAGCCGCGGCACGCGCGCGGTCGGCCGGGGGCTGGCTCGCATCGAGCCTGAAGCCAACACGCTCGTCGCCTACTCGGCCAAGTCGGGCACCACCGCACTCGACGGCACGGGCTCGAACAGCCCCTATGCCGAGGCGCTGCTCGGCGAGTTGTCGAGGACCGGCCTCGAGATCGGCTATCTCTTCCGCCGGGTGCGCGACCGCGTGCTGCAGTCGACCGGGGGCCGGCAGGAGCCGTTCACCTATGGCTCGCTCGGCGGGGATGCGATCTTCCTCGGGCCGGAGCCGGCGGCGGGCGATGTCGGCGACCAGCCGTTCGAATCGACCCAGGGATCGGGCGACAAGTCGGTGCAGTCGCCGCTCAGCGAGGCGGCGACCGCGTGGATCGCCGTCAAGGACACGACCAGCGTCGCGGTGCTGCGCGCCTATATCAAGCGCTTCGAGGGAACGGTGTTCTCCGACCTTGCGGGCGCGCGGCTCGCCGAGATCGAGAGCGGCGGCGGGGGAACGGTCGTCGCCGACACGACGACGGACGACTCGTCCTCTTCGTCCTCGACCAGCTCAGGTGGCAAGACCAGCTCCGGGGGAAGCGGTCTCACCAGCAAGATCGGCCTGTTGTCGGGGGGCAGCACTGGCTCGGGCTCCTCGGGCTCGGGCAGCACGGGCACGGGCTCGTCCGGCTCGGGATCATCAGGGGGCACCGACACGGCCGTGCTGCCGAGCGACATCGAATCGATCGGCACGCCCGATGACGTGCTGAAGGATACCGAGCTTGCCTATCTCGGCCTCGACGATGTCGGCGGGGCATCATCCCGGGCGACGGGGGGCGTCGCGTCCGGCGGCTCGGGGGCCAGCGTGCCCGACGGCGCGGTGCGGCTCGCGGCACGGGTCTTCCCGGTCGGGCGCTGGGCCGAGGGGGTCGCCTATGACGGCCGTTCGCTGTGGGTCGCCGAGAGCGGCGACCGCTCGATCGTCGAGGTCAATCCCTCGAGCGGACAGATCGGCAAGCGCGTCGAGGTCGGCCGGCTGCCGGTCGACATGGTGTCGCTGTCGGACGGCCGGGTGCTCTCTCTGGTGCAGACCGATCGCCAGGTCTGGCAGGGGACGCGCGGCAAGGGCCGGGTGCTCGCCAAGCTGCCGGAATGCCCGAACGCCATGACGGCGGCCGGCAGCTATGCCTGGGTGCTGACGCAACCCAAATGCAGCTCCGAATCGAGCCGGGTGTTCCGCATCGATACCAAGAGCGGATCGTCCAAGAAGACGGGCGAGCTCGGCGAATGGGGCCAGGCCATCGCCGCCGGCCACGGCAAGGTCTATGTCGCCCATGCGGCCGGACCGGCGCTGACCATCATCGACCAGAAGACGCTGAAGTCGTCGGTCTCGGCTCATGACGATCTCTCGCTCTGGACCATCCTGACGACGGACACGTCGGTCTATGCCGGCGGGCGGATCGGCCAGAACAACGATCGCGGCGTGATCGTCGAGATCGATCCGCGGACGGGCATCGAGCTCAACCGGCTCGAGGTCGGCGAGCGGATCGCGCGGATGACCAGCGACGGGGCCCATGTGGTCGCCGTCGGTGCCAAGGGCACGATCTGGGTGGTGTCGGCCTTCGACTTCTCGCTCGAGCGGGTGATCGCGCTGACGACACGGCTCGACACGCCGAGCGGCGTCGTCATCCTCGGCGACTCGCTGGTGATCACCAACCAGCAGAGCGGCGGGAACGAGGCCGGAGCCGTCTACGTCGTCTCGGATTGGCAGCCGCGCTGACGTCACCTCCCATCGATTGCGATGTCCCCGGCGGCCCGGTCGCCGGGGACATCGTCGCTTGCGAGGGCGGGGCGGCAAGGGTGGGCCGGCGATGGCGCTCGTCCGATGGCGTGCCCCCGAGCGGACGGCACGCGCAGGTGGATGTCGCGCGGGTTGCGAATGCGGTATCTATTGCGATGACGCGCCGTCGGGGCGTCGTGCGGCGAGACTGCGACGGCATCGGTGGAGGCGCATGTTGACCGACATCCCTCTCATCCAGCTTGCGGCATTCGCCATCATCATCGCCATGCTGGCGCTGTTCATCTGGGGGCGCTGGCGCTACGACCTCGTGGCGGTGCTGCTGCTGCTCGTCGCCACCCTGATCGGGGTGGTGCCGTCGGAGACGGCGTTCAGCGGCTTCTCCAATCCGGTCGTCATCATCATCGCTTCGGTCCTGGTGGTGAGCCGGGCGATCCAGCAATCGGGGCTGCTCGACGGGGTGATGCGGCTCCTGCTCTCGCGGGTCGGCAACGTCTCGCTGCAGATCGGCGTGCTGACGGCCTGCGTCACGCTGCTGTCGGCCTTCGTCAAGAATGTCGGCACGCTCGGCATCTTCATGCCGATCGCCATCCAGACGGCGCGCCGGAGCGGCCAGTCGCCGTCGATCTACCTGATGCCGCTCGCCTTCGGCTCGCTGATCGGCGGAACGATCACGCAGATCGGCACCTCGCCCAACCTGCTCATCACCACCATCCGCGAGCAGCAGGGCCTGCCGCCCTACCGGCTGTTCGACTTCCTGCCGGTCGGCCTGCCGCTGTCGCTGATCGCCATCGTGTTCCTCGCGGTCGGCTGGCGGCTGCTGCCCAAGGACCGCATCGGCACGCCGGCCAAGGAGGACAAGTTCCGCATCGCCGACTACACGACCGAATTGCGGGTCGGCGAGGGCTCGCCGCTCGCCGGCCGGTCGGTCGGCGATCTGGAGGACCTGTGCGAAGGGGCGCTGACGGTGACGGCGATCACGCGCGGGCGCATGCATCAGCCGATCCCGAACCGGCATTGGATCCTGGCGCGCGGCGACATCGTCACCGCGCAGGCCGATACCGCAGGGGTGAAGCGCGCGGTCGATGCCGGCAAGCTCGAGCTGGTCGGTGCCGAGGGGCTCAACCAGAAGGACGGCCGCAACGACCAGCTCGACATCGTCGAGGCGATCGTGACGTCGGGCTCGCCACTCGTCGACTCGACGGCGCGCAGCCTCGGGCTGCGCCAGCGCTTCGAGGTCAATCTGCTCGCGGTCAGCCGCGGCGGACGGCGCATCACGGCGGCGACGCGGCTGCAGTCGCACGCATTCCACGTCGGCGACGTATTGGTCCTGCAGGGCTGGGAGAACCAGCTCGCCAAGACGCTCGAGGAAATGGGCTGCCTGCCGCTGGCGGACCGCTCGGTCAATCTCGGCCGCTCGGGCTATGGCGCGATCCCGATCCTGATCCTGGCGGCGGCGATGGTGCTGGCATCGCTCCGGGTGGTGTCGGTCGAGATCGCCTTCTTCGGCTCGGCGGTGCTTACCATGTTGTCGGGGCAGATCTCGATGAAGGAGGCCTACGAGGCGATCGAGTGGCCGGTGATCGTCATGCTCGGTGCGCTGATCCCGATCGGACATGCGATGAAGGACACGGGGGCCGCAACCACGATCGGCGACTGGCTGACCATGGCGGCCGGCAACGCACCGCCGGAGATCGCGGTCGGCCTCATCCTCGTCACCTCGATGATCCTCACCCCCTTCCTCCACCACGCCGCCGCCGTACTGGTGCTCGGACCGGTGGCGGCGGTGGTCGCGGCCAATCTCGGCTACAGTCCGGATCCCTTCCTGATGGCCGTGGCGCTCGGCTGCGCGTGCGATTTCCTGACGCCGATCGGCCACCAGAACAATCTGCTGGTGATGGAGCCGGGCGGCTACAGGTTCGGCGACTACTGGCGGCTCGGACTGCCGCTGTCGATCCTCGTCGCCGTGCTCGGCACGCCGCTCATCATGTGGGTCTGGCCGCTGTGAGCGCGGGAGGCGAGAGGGAGGGGCGTGGCGGGGCGGGCCTCGATCAGGTGGCACGCGCGGCGATCCTCGAACTGCTCGGCGCCGGGCGGGCCGATGCCTCCATCAGCACGGAGGCGGCCGCCCGGGCGGCGGCGGCGGAGGGGGAGGACTGGCGGCGTGCACTGCCGGCGGTGAAACGCGCCGCGCTCGCGCTCGCCGGGGAGGGATCGGTCGTGATCCTGAGGCATGGACGGCCGGTCGATCCGCCTGTGTTACGCGGCGTCGTGCGGCTCGGGCGCGGGCCGTCCTTTCCTGCGACAAGCTGACATCGAGGCGATGCCCGGGGCATCGCGTTCTGTCGGGAAGCCCAAGTCAGACAAGACGTTGCGAGGTCCGGACGGCAGTCGTCGGGGTGCGGCACTACCGTGCGTCGCCCGTTACAATGCTGCGGCGCCCTTGTTGCGATGTTTTTCTGCTAACATCTTCCGGTGGGATGGATGCGACTTTTCTCGACAAGGACGAGGACGTCATGACATCGACCGTGAAATTCCTGATCGCCGGGCTCGCCGCAATGGCTTGCCTCGCAACCACGGCGGCCTTCGCCGCCGATGAGACTTTCAACAGCCCGAGCATCAACGGCAGCCGGCTCGACTGGTGCCGGAGCTGGGCGAGCGACTGCGGCCAGCCCGCTGCCGATGCCTATTGCCAGCTCAAGGGTTATGAGCGGGCCACCGGCTTTGCCATGGATGCCGATATCGGCGGGCATTCGCCGACACGGATCATCTCCAATCCGGCGCAGGTCTGCTCCGATCCCAATTGCGACGGCTTCAGCTACATCAACTGCTACAAGGCCTCGCCCGAGCAGACTTTCATGGAGCCGAGGATCTCGGGCAGCCGCCTCGACTGGTGCCTCTCCTGGGCGAGCAATTGCGGCAAGCCGGCGGCCGACGCCTTCTGCCGTGCGAACGGGTTCGCCAAGGCTTCGAGCTTCCAGATGGATGCCGACATCGGCGGCCACTCGCCGACGCGGATCATCTCCAATCCGGCGCAGGTCTGCTCCGATCCAAATTGCGACGGCTTCAGTCAGATCACCTGCACCAACTGATCGCGGAGCGGGGGGCGTTCGGCAGGGCGCCTCCCGACTTCACCGGCGCCGCGCCTCCCGGTCGTCCCGCAGGGCGACGCGTCGCCGTCGGCGGGCGATGGGCCGAAGCGGCTTTGCGAGCTTGCGGCGGCCCCTCGTCCGTGGCACCCCATGATCGAAACGCGGCGCTTCGAAAGCCGCTGATGGGGATGCCAGGATGACGACCAACCGCCCGCCGAGGCCCGAGACCGCTGCTGCCCAGGCTCTGCATTTCCTCGACGAGAAACACGGCGCGGTGGCGCCGCCGATCCATCCCTCGTCGACCTTCGCGCGCAACGAAGGCTACGAGCTGATCGGCAAGTACAACTATTCGCGCTACGAGAGCCCGACCATCGATCTCGCCGAGAGCGTGATCTCGTCGCTCGAGGGCGCGGCCGGATCGCGGCTGTTCTCGACCGGGCTCGCCGGCATCGCCGCGATCTTCGAGACGCTGCGGCCCGGCCAGCACGTGCTGGTGCCGCGCGTCATGTATTTCGGGGCGCTGCTCTGGCTGAAGCGGCTGTGCGAATTGCGCAATGTCGAGCTCGAGCAGTTCGACCAGGGCGACATCGCAACCCTGCGGCGCGCGGTGAAGCCGGGGCGGACGGCGCTCGTCTGGGTGGAGACGCCGGCCAATCCGACCTTCGAGGTGGTCGACATCGCCGAGGCGGCGGCGATCGCCCATGGCGCCGGCGCGGTGCTCGGGGTCGACGGCACCAACGCGCCGCCCTGCACGACGCGGGCACTCGATTTCGGTGCCGATCTCGTCTTCCATTCGGCGACGAAGTTCCTCAACGGCCATTCCGACATCACCGGCGGTGTCGTCTCGGCCCGGCGCCTCGATGCCCGTTTCGAGGAGATCCACCTCGTGCGTAAGCAGCAGGGGGCCGCGCTCGGCGCCTTCGAGGCCTGGCTGCTGATCCGCGGCATGCGGACGCTGTTCGTTCGCTTCGAGCGGCAGTCGGCGAATGCGATGGCGATCGCCCGCCATTTCGAGGGACACCCGAAGGTCGAGCGCGTCATCTATCCGGGCCTGCCAAGCCATCCCGGCCACGAGACGGCGAAGCGCCAGATGACCGGCGGCTTCGGCGGCATGCTGTCGATCCTCGTCAGGGGCGGCCAGGACGAGGGCCGGCGCGTCGCCGGTGCCTGCCGGGTGTTCTATCCGGCGACCTCGCTCGGCGGCGTCGAAAGCCTCATCGAGCACAGGAAGACGGTCGAGGATCCGAGCTCGCCGATCCCGGACAACCTGATCCGCATCTCGGTCGGCATCGAGGCGGCCGAGGATCTTATCGCCGATCTCGAGCAGGCGCTCGAGCGGATCTGACGGACCAACGGACCCGATCGACATGGCCGGCGAAGCCGCCGAGATCACGACCTCCTATCTGGCCCAGGGCGCGCTGTTCCTGGCGGCGGCCGCCATCGCGGCACCGTTCGCCAAGAGCCTGAAGATCGGGCCGGTGCTCGGCTATCTGGCAGCGGGGGCGCTGATCGGACCCTATGGCCTCGGCTATGCGGTCTATGCGCCGGGCGACATCCTGCACATCGCCGAGCTCGGCGTCGTACTGCTGCTCTTCCTGATCGGGCTCGAGCTGCACCCGCAGCGCCTCTGGCTGATGCGGACCTCGATCGTCAACTACGGCGGCGCGCAGATGCTGCTGTCGACGGCGCTGATCGCCGCGGCGCTGGTGATCGCCGGCTTCAAGCCGCCGCGGGCGCTGTTCATCGGCCTCCTGATGTCGCTCTCCTCGACGGCCTTCGCGATCCAGATCCTCAGGGAGAAGGGCGAGGTGATGGCGCGGCACGGCCGCCTCGCCTTCGGCATCCTGCTCATGCAGGACATGATGGTGGTGCCGCTGCTCGCGCTCGTGCCGCTGTTCGCGCCCTATGGCAGCGATGTCGGCGAGCAGATGACGGTGCTCGGGGCGGTGCGCTCGCTCGCCATCATCGGCGCGGTGGTGCTCGGCGGCCGGCTCGTGGTCAATCGCCTGCTGAAGCTCGTCGCGTCGGTCGGGCTCAAGGAGGCGATGACGGCGAGCGCGTTGCTGATCGTGGTCGGCGCGGCCTTCCTCATGCAACTCGCCGGCCTGTCGCCGGCGCTCGGCGCCTTCGTCGCCGGTGTGCTGCTCGCCGATTCCGAATACCGTCACGAGGTCGAGGCCAATATCGAGCCGTTCGGCGCGCTGCTGCTCGGCCTCTTCTTCACCGCGATCGGCATGTCGCTCGATTTCCGCGTGATGCTCGAGGATCCGCTGCGGATCGCCATCGCGGTCGCGGTGCTCGTCGTGCTGAAGGGGCTCGTGCTCTACGGGCTCGGCCGCGTGCACGGCCTGCCGAACGACGGCGCGCGGCGCCTCGCCATCATCTGCTCGCAGGCGGGCGAGTTCGCCTTCGTGCTGCTCACCGCCGCGAACCGGACCTACACGCTGCCCGGCTATCTCGCCAACGAGATCGCGGTGATCGTGACGCTCTCGATGGTGGCGACGCCGATCCTGCTGATCGCCGACGACTGGTATCTCGCTCGGCGCAAGGGCGCGGCGCCGAAATTCGATCAGATCGACGCGGACGAGGGCCATATCATCGTCGCGGGCATGGGCACGTTCGGGCAGATCGTCGCGCGCATCCTGAGAGCGCGCGGCATTCCCTTCACCGCGCTCGATTCCTCGGCCGAACGGGTCGCCATGCTGAAACAGTTCGGCGCCGCTGCATTCTTCGGCGACGTGTCGCGGCCGGAGATCCTGCGCGCGCTACAGATCGACAAGGCGCGCGCCTTCGTGCTCGCCATCGACGACGTCGAATCCTCGCTCGAGGTCGCGGAGTACATCCGCCGCCAGCATCCCAATGTCGTCATCTATGCCCGTGCCCGCGATCGCGACCATGCGCATCGCCTGCTCGATCTCGGCATCACGCGGATCCGGCGCGAGACCTATCTGTCCGCTCTCGACATCGCGCATCAGGTGCTGCGCGGGCTCGGCCTCAAAGAGGTCGAGGCACGCAAGCTGATCGAGACCTTCCGCGAGCACGACGAGCGGCTCCTGCGCGAGACGCATGCGCATTTCCGCGATGCCGATGCCATGCGGGCGCGGGCGGCCGAGGCGAGCGAGGAGCTGGCCGATCTCTTCCGGCGCGACGCCGAGGCGAGTGATCTGCCCCATCCGGCGGCGACGCCTCAACGCAAGGACGGCAACGAGGACTCGCGGTGAGCGCGTCCGCCGTGAAGGGCGAGGACGGCGACCTGGCGGTCGTGGCCGCTATTGGAACGTAGAGACATGTCGCGCGAGGCATGCGCGCAGGTCATCGACCGCGTCCGGCGCGAAGGCGCGCTTGGGCAGCAGGCGAAGGCCGGCCGGCTTGGCGGCGAGAAAGAAGGCGTCCGCGCGCTCCTTCACGCCGGCGAAATTCGTCCAGGGCGTGCGGATCGCAGCGCCGGTGCCATCGGTGACCGTCAACGCCTCGTCCGTCAACTCGTAGGTGATCTGGAGCTGGTCGGGCTTGAGCTTCCGGTAGCACAGATAATTGCCGAGCCAGAACGAGCCGATCCAGACCGGGACGAGGACGGCGGCCATACCCAGATTGAGGAGCGTGTCGCGATGATCGCCGCTTACGATCGCGATCGCCACCAGCAAGGCCACCGCACCGCCGATGATGGTGAGCATGGTGCGCTTGCGGGCGTGCCAGGAGGCGCTCGCCATGTCGGCGAGGCCGATGCGCGTCGCGCCGCGAATGACGGTTCCCTCTGCCATCGCCATCGGTCCCCCTGATCGTCGCCGCCAGCCCATGCTCCGGGCGACCGAAACAACTCGGTGGTCGCGTTGCCATCGCCTGCGGCGTGGCCGAAGCCCTCATGTCGAGCGCAATGTGGGTCTCTTCAACTTCATCCGCAAGGTGCGGGCGGCGGCGGTGAGGGCCTCGATCAGGCGGGGGGCCGGCTCGCGGGGCAGCGTCACGAGGCCGACCGAGTGCTCGACCTCGGGCTCGACCAGTGGAATGGCGCGGATGTCGGGCAAAGGTCCGAGCGCATGCAGGAAGTATTCGGGCATCACGCTCGCCAGGCCCATCCTGCGGACATTGGCATAGAGATTGACCACCGAGTTGGTCTCCAGTCGCGGCACGGGATCGTGGCGGCCGTGCTGAAACGCCTTGTCGATGATGCGACGGTTCTGCATGTTCGGCGTCAACAGGCAGAGCGGCAGGGCGGCCGCCTCGCCCCAGGTCACATGCTGGCGGCCGGCGACGGCGTGATCGGCGCGCACGAACAGGCAATAGCGCTCGGTGTAGAGCGGCTCGGCGAGAAGACCCGTCACCGGCTCGTTGTCGAGATAGGTGAGGCCGGCGTCGATGGCGAACTCGGCGAGGCCCTGCATGATCTCGACCGACTCTGCGAGAGCACGGGGTAGCCTGACCGCCGGCAGCTCTTCCTGCAGGGAGCGCGTCAGGTCGGCGGCCATCGGCAGGGCGGAGGATGACGCCGAGCGTCAGGTGGCCTGAGACTCGTGCCACCGCCCGCAGCCGCTTCAGCTCGTCCTGCATGCCATCCCAATTGTCGAGGATGACGCGCGCCCAGCGGACGATCTCCTCGCCCTCGGGCGTCAGGGCGTGGAAGCGCTGGCCGCGCTCGACGATCGGCACGCCGAGCTCGTCCTCGAGCTGGCGGATGCGACCGGACAGCGTCGGCTGGGTGACGTGGCAGGCCTCGGCGGCGCGGGTGAAATGCTTCTCGCGGGCGAGGGCGACGAGATACTGGAGCTGGCGGATGTCCATGGTGGCGCTCCGAAATGGCCGAAATCCTTGCCGTCGGCGTACGGTCTTCGCGTTCGATAACGTGGCGCGGCGGAAGTCCGCGCCGTGCCAGCTATTCGCCCGCGTCATGTCACGACAAGCAAACGCCGCTTGAACGGCCTTGCCGAGTTGTCGCATCTGGCGATGGTCGCGGCTACCAGGCAAGACGATCGGGCGGGATGCGAGGGAGAACTTCGATGGCTGGCACACTGACGGGTGAGCAGGTGGCGGGTTACCGGCGGGACGGATTCGTGCTGCCGATCGATGTCCTGTCCGGCGACGAGGCGGCCGCCTGGCGCGGCGAGGTCGAGACGGCCGAGGCGACCCATCGCGACGGGGCGCTGCCGCACCCGCTCAACCAGTATTTCCGGGTCAATGCCCAGGTCGTGCTGCCGTTCATCGCGCGGTTCGCGCTCGATACGCGCATCCTCGATGCCGTCGAGAGCCTGCTCGGCCCCGACCTCCTGATCTGGAGCGCGGAGCTCTTCATCAAGGAGCCGGGCACGCCCAAGGTCGTCTCCTGGCACCAGGATCTCACCTATTGGGGCATGGGCGAGACCGACGAGCAGGTGACGGCCTGGCTCGCGCTCTCGCCCGCAACCGCGCAATCGGGCTGCATGCGCTTCGTCGCCGGCTCGCACAACAATCGCATCGTCGCGCATCGCGACACGTTCCACGCCGACAATCTGCTGTCGCGCGGCCAGGAGATCGCCGTCGAGGTCGACGAGCGGGATGCCGTGCTCGCCGAGCTCCAGCCGGGCCAGATGTCGCTGCATCACGGGCGGATGTTCCACGCCTCGGGACCCAATCTTTCGGACGACCGGCGGATCGGGCTCGCCATCCGCTATGTGACGCCGGGGGTCCGCCAGATCGTCGCCGCCCGCGACTATGCGATGCTGGCGCGCGGCATCGACCGGGAGCGCAACTGGATCCATGTCCTGCCGCCGCGTGCGCCCTTCGCGCCCGAGGCGCTGGCGCTCTACGAGGAGATCATGCGCGACCAATCGGGGGCGCTCGCGCAAGGGGCGAGCCAGAGCGTCGGCCTCTATGGCGGCGCGACGGGTACCGCCAAGGCCTGACCGGGCGCTCAGGATACGGAACGGGCCCGCCCCGCCTCGATCGGCACGTTGTCGATGAGGCGCGTGCTGCCGATATGGGCGGCGACGAGGACGCGGCCGGGACCCTCGGCGCGATCGCCGGGATAGGGCATCAGGCGGTCGAGGCTGCGGGCCTCCAGATAGTCGAGGCGGAAGCCGGCGGCCTCGATGTCGGCCCGGCCGCGCGCCGTCTCGGCGGTGATAGAGGCGCCGGCGCCGATCGCCGTCGCCATCTCCGCGATCACCCGGTGGAGGGTCGGTGCGGCGGCGCGCCCGGCGGGGCTGAGATAGGCGTTCCGCGAGGACATGGCGAGACCGTCCGGCTCGCGGATCGTCGGGCCGCCGAGGATCTCGACGGGGATGTCGAGGTCGCGCACGAAGGCGCGGATCACCATGAGCTGCTGGAAGTCCTTCTCGCCGAACACGGCGATGTCGGGCAGGGCCTGGAGCAGCAGCTTGGTGACGACGGTCGCGACACCCTTGAAGAATCCCGGACGGAATGCGCCCTCGAGCGTCCCGGTCAGCGGCCCCGTCACCTCGACGGCACTGGCAAAGCCCGGCGGATAGACCTCGGCGACGGCGGGCGCGAAGACGAGATGGGCCGGCGTGCGCGCCAGTTTCTCAAGGTCACTCGCCTCGGTGCGGGGATAGCGGTCGAAATCCTCGTTGGGGCCGAACTGGGCCGGATTGACGAAAATCGTCACGACGACGCGGTCGGTGCGTTCGGCCATCAGGCGGGCGAGCGAGAGATGGCCCTCGTGGAGCGCGCCCATGGTCGGAACGAGGCCGACCGTCAGGCCCTCGGCGCGCCATCGGGCGATCGTGTCCCTGAGGTCGGCGACGGTGCGGACGAGGTGGATAGGGGGGGCCGTCCTCTTGGCCATGGTCTGTCCTGTCTCTTTCCGGCCGGCGAGAGGCGGGCGGTCGCGGCGGAGCCTATGCCTGCTCTGGGCGCTCATTCAAGCCGGGCGATGCGGGCGGGGGCGGCTGTGCTAGATAGGACGGTAGCCGATTCAACTCCCGACGGACGCCCCAATCATGGCCAGCCCCGAACGCCTCACCGGACCCGACACGCCCGACCTGCCGTCCCGCGACGACATCGCCCAGCATTATCTGGCCGACGAGGCCCGGGTGCTCGGCGCGCTGATCGTCCGGGCGATGATGTCGGGGGACGAGAAACGACGGGTCGAGGATCTCGCCAAGCGGCTCGTCCATGCCGGCCGGGCGGGGCGGCAGAAGTTCGGCGGCATCGACGCCTTCCTCAACGAGTACGGCCTCACCTCGGAGGAGGGCATCATCCTGATGTGCCTCGCCGAGGCGCTCTTGCGCATCCCCGATTCGGAAACGGCAGACCTCCTCATCGACGACAAGATCCCGTCTGGCGACTGGCAGCGGCATCTGGGCAATTCCGAATCCTTGTTCGTCAACGCCTCGACCTGGGGGCTGATGCTGACGGGCCATGTGATCGGCCTCAAGGACGCGACGCGCTCGGGGGCGACGGGGCTCCTCAAGCGTCTCGTCGGCAAGTCGGGCGAACCGGTCATCCGCCAGGCGATGCGCCAGGCGATGCGCATCATGGGCGACCAGTTCGTGCTCGGCCGCAACATGAAGGAAGCTCTGAAGCGGGCTCGCGCCGAAGAGGCCAAGGGCTATCGCTATTCCTACGACATGCTCGGCGAGGCGGCGCGGACGGCCGAGGATGCGACCCGCTATTTCGAGCGCTACATGGCCGCGATCGCGACGATCGGCAAGGCGGCCGGGCGGGCACCGGTCGGCAGCGGGCTTGCCGAGCTGATGACGCGGCCGGGGCTCTCGGTGAAGCTGTCGGCGATCCATCCCCGCTTCGAGGCCTCACAGGCGGCAAGGGTCCATGCCGAGCTGGCGCCGCGGCTGTTCGAGATCGCATCGGCCGCGCGCGACGCCGGCCTTTCGCTCACCGTCGATGCGGAGGAGGCGGACCGGCTCGACCTGACGCTCGCGGTGCTCGCCGATGTGCTGGTCAGGCCCGAGCTGAAGGGCTGGAACGGGCTCGGCCTCGCCGTGCAGGCTTATGGCCGGCGGGCGCTGCCGGTGCTCAGGTGGCTGCGCCGGGTCGCGGCCGTCGCGGACAAGCGCCTCCCGGTGCGTCTCGTCAAGGGCGCCTACTGGGACAGCGAGATCAAATGGGCGCAGGAGCGCGGCCTGCCCGACTATCCGGTGTTCACACGCAAGGCCAACACCGACGTCTCCTACATCGCCTCGGCCCGCTACATGCTCTCCGAGCCGTCGGCCTTCTACCCCCAGTTCGCCACCCACAACGCCCATACCATCGCGGCCATCCACACGCTCGGCGGCCAGGCGGAGTACGAGTTCCAGCGCCTGCACGGCATGGGGGAGGCGCTCTATGCCGAGGTGGTGGGCCCCGAGCGGCTCGATCGGCCGTGCCGGATCTATGCGCCGGTCGGCGAGCACGAGGACTTGCTCGCCTATCTGGTGCGGCGCCTGCTCGAGAACGGTGCCAACACCTCGTTCGTCAACCGTCTCGCCGATGACGAGCTGCCGGTCGCCGAGATCATTCGCGATCCGGTCGAGCGCTCCGAGGGCTATCAGCAGAAATCGCATCCGATGATCCCGCGGCCGCCGGACGTCCTGATGCCGGTCAGGCGCAACAGCCTCGGCCTGCCGTTGAGCGAGGACATCGTGCGCGAGCCGCTGCTGCGCGGCATGGCGAAGGCGCTGGAAAATCCCTTCGCGGTCGGGCCGATCGTCTCGGGCGTGGTGACGGCATCGGCGGACGGCCAGCCTGTGGTCTCGCCCCACGACCACAGGGTGGTGGTCGGCGCGGTCACCGAGGCCGGCCCCGAGCATATCGAGAAGGCGCTCGCGGCGGCCCGGGCCGCCCAGCCGGGCTGGTGCCGGCAAGGCGGCGAGGCGCGCGCCCGCGTGCTCGAGAAGGCGGCCGATCTCCTCGAGGCCGACCGCACACGGTTGATGGCGGTGATGGTGCGCGAGGGCGGCAAGACCATCGCCAACGCGCTCGGCGATCTGCGCGAGGCGGCCGATTTCCTGCGCTACTATGCCGGCGAAGCGCGGCGGCTGTTCGGCGAACCGACGCGGCTGAAGGGGCCGACCGGCGAGGTCAACGAGCTGTCGCTGCACGGCAGGGGCGTGTTCGCCTGCATCTCGCCGTGGAACTTTCCGCTCGCCATCTTCACCGGCCAGATCGCCGGTGCGCTCGCCGCCGGCAATGCGGTGATCGCCAAGCCGGCCGAGCAGACCTCGATCACCGCCTTCATCGGCACACGGATCCTGCATCAGGCGGGCGTCCCGGCCGAGGTGCTGCACCTCCTGCCCGGTGGCGGCGGCAAGGTCGGCGCGGCGCTGATCGCCGACCGGCGCGTCGAGGGCGTCGCCTTCACCGGCTCCAACGAGACGGCGGGGCTGATCGCGGCCGGGCTCGTCAAGCGCGGCGGGGCGATCGCGCCCTTCATCGCCGAGACGGGCGGCATCAATGCCATGATCGTCGATTCCTCGGCGCTCCCCGAGCAGGTGACCCGCGATGCCGTCATGTCGGCCTTCGACAGCGCCGGCCAGCGCTGCTCGGCGCTGCGCGTCTTGTTCCTGCAGGCCGATGTCGCCGATCGGATGATCGACATGGTGACGGGTGCGATGCACGAGCTGAAGGTCGGCGATCCGATGGACTTCGCAACCGATATCGGGCCGGTCATCGACGACGACGCGGAGGCGGTGCTCAATGCCCACAAGCTGCGCATGCAGCGCGAGGCACGGGTGCTTGCCGATCTCGTCCTTCCCGAGAGTTGCCGGCGCGGCACCTATGTGACGCCGGCCGCCTACGAGATCGAGGGCATCGCGGCGCTCGAGCGCGAGGTGTTCGGGCCGATCCTGCACGTCGTGCGCTACCAGCGCAGCCATCTCGACAAGGTCTGCGAGGCGATCAATGCGACGGGCTACGGCCTGACGCTCGGTATCCACAGCCGCATCGAGAGCACGGTCGAGATGGTCGCGTCGCGCATCCGGTGCGGCAACATCTACATCAACCGCAACCAGATCGGCGCGGTGGTCGGGGTGCAGCCGTTCGGCGGCGAGGGGCTGTCCGGCACCGGACCCAAGGCGGGCGGCCCGCACTATGTGGCGCGTTTCGCCACCGAGCGGGTCAGGACCACCGACATCACCGCCAGCGGCGGCAATACGGCGCTGCTCTCGCTCGATGCTCCGGACGAGGGAGCTGGCTGAGGTCGCGGCCCTGCCCGGCATCGGGGCGGGCTGGCTCGGGAGGTATCGGCACAGGCCCTTCGAGGACGATCAAAACCCGTTTGCGCTGCGGCCCACGAGGCGCCATCCTCCGGGCGGGCGAGGCCCCCGAGGATGCGAGCGAGCGGGGCGCGGACCGGCGAGGCAGGACGGTAGATGAGCATGAAGGAGCGGACACCTGCCGACCGGCCGGGCGGCGCCATCCCGGAGGAGCCGGCCGGGACGGGCGACAGCGTCGCCGAGTTCCTCGCCAAGGTGCGCAGCCTGCCGCCCCGTCAGAGCGAGCCGGGGGCGCGCGGCCGGCTGATCTTCGCCATGGACGCGACCATGAGCCGGCAGCCGACCTGGGACATGGCGCTGCGCCTGCAGGCCGGCATGTTCGAGGCGGTGAAGTCGGTCGGCGGGCTTCACGTCCAGCTCGTCTATTTCCGCGGCTACGACGAGTGCCGGGCGAGCAAATGGACGTCCGATGCCGACCGGCTCGCCGAGCTCATGGGCGGCGTCGGCTGCCGCGGCGGGCACACCCAGATCCGCAAGGTGCTGCGCCACGCGATCGACGAGGTCGCGCGCCAGAAAGTCGATGCGCTCGTCTATGTGGGCGATGCCATGGAGGAGGAGATCGACGATCTTTCGGCCTCGGCCGGCCAGCTCGCGCTTTCGGGGCTCAGGCTGTTCCTCTTCCAGGAGGGCGGCAACAGGCGTGCCGCCCGTGCCTTCGCCGAGCTGGCGCGGTTGACGCAGGGCTCTCACTGCCGCTTCGACGAGGGCGCGGCCGACATGCTCGCCATGCTCTTGAAGGCGGTGGCGGTCTATGCGGCGGGCGGCGAGCGCGCGCTCCTCGAGGCGACCGGCGCCGACGTCCAGCCGGGGGCGCGACTGCTGCTCGAGCAGTTGAGGGCGACGAGACCCTGAACGCCCATGCAGACCCTTCTCCTCGCCATAGCGGTGCTCATCGTCACCGTCTTTGCGGTACGCGGCTTCCTCACCGCATCGACGCCGCAGCTCTCGCTCGCCCTGCGCAAGATCGCGGGTCTGCTCGCCTTCGTCGGCGCCATCTTCTTCGCCGTCACCGGCCGGGCGCTGCTGGCGGTGCCGCTCGGCTTCCTGGGTCTCATGCTGCTCGCCCGCAACACGCCGTTCGGTCAGGGCGGCGGCGGCACCGACAGCCGGCAGCCGGGGAGCGGACAGAGCTCGAGCGTGCGCACGGCGTTCCTGGAGATGGTGCTCGACCACCAGAGCGGACAGATGAGCGGCCGTGTGCTGGCCGGTGCGCTCGCGGGGCGCACGCTCGCCTCACTCGCCGCCGAAGAGATGAAGCTGCTCTGGACGGAGTGCCGGGCGGGCGATCCGCAGAGCCGGCAGCTGCTCGAGGCCTATCTCGACCGCATGCAGCCGCATTGGCGGGAGGATTGGCGGGCTGCCGGCGATCAGCGGGGATCGCATGCCGGCAACGGCGGCCGGGCGTCGGGGCGGGACGGCGGCGAGAGGGACGATGCCTTCGGCCGGGGAGGCCGCGCGAGGGGCCGGATGAGCCGGGACGAGGCGTTGGACGTGCTCGGCCTGAAGCCGGGTGCGAGCGAGGAGGAGATCAAGGCCGCGCATCGTAGCCTGATGAAGCGCTTCCACCCGGACCAGGGCGGATCGACCTATCTCGCCGCGCAGATCAACGAGGCGAAGGATGTGTTGTTGGGGAAATGAAGGGATGTCGTGAGTGGTGAGTGGTGAGTTGTGAATTGTGGGTTGTGAGTTGTGAGTTGTGAGTATGGGGCGGTGGCCTTCGGCAATCTTTCGCCAATGGCCTTGTCGCGGTTGACCAGTTCTTTCCGGCGGCGTCAGTCCGCGCGCATCACGATGCAGTCGATCGACTGCTTCTTGAGGCTGGCGCAGGTGGCGCGGGCGGCGGCCTCTTCGAAGCCGGCGAAGCGGGCGCGGTACCAAGTCTTCTCGCCCTTGACGAAGCTGACGGCCACCGGATCATGGCCGGCGACGATGCTGCGGGCCTTGCCCGAGACCGCCATCAGCCGGCCATAGGCCTCGCCTTCGCTGTCATAGGCGCCGACCTGGACGTGGAATGGTCCGCTTGCGGCCGTGGTACGGGGCTCGGAGGTCGCCGAGGTGGTGGTCGGCGTCGTTACGGGGGTCGCCTTGGTGAGGCCGGTATAGCCGCCCTCGGGCATGGTGGCGGTCGCCTTGCCGGCGTCGCCGGCCGCCGCCTTCTTGGTCGCGGTGCCGGGCACGGCCGCCACCACCGTCGGCTCGGCAGCCGGCTTGCGGGTGCGCTTGGACGAGGCCTTGCCGAAGGCGGTCGTCAGAAGGCTGCGCATGCGCGAGTTGCGCGAGCCGGCGCTCTCACCGCCCAATACGACGCCGATCAGGTGCTTGCCGTCGCGCCGCACCGAGGCGACGAGATTGAAGCCCGAGGCGCGCGTATAGCCGGTCTTGATGCCCTCGGTACCCTGGAAGCCGAACAGCAGACCGTTGTGATTGCGGTAGCTGCGGCCGCGATAGGTGAAGGTCCGTGTCTTGAAGTAATGGACGTGCTCGGGGAAGTCGTCATAGAGGCGGATGGCCAGAATGGCGAGGTCGCGCGCCGTCGTCGCCTGCGATGCGTCGGGCAGGCCCGAGGCGTTCTGGAAGACGGTGTGGCGCATGCCGATGCGCTTGGCCGTCCAGGTCATGTAGCGGGCGAATTTCTGCTCGGTGCCGCCGAGATTCTCGGCAATCGTCACGGCGATGTCGTTGGCCGACTTGGTGACGAGGGCCTTGATGGCGTTCTCGACGGTGATGGTCGCACCGGCGCCGAGGCCGAGCTTGGAGGGCTGGACGCCGTCGGCGCGGGCCGAGACCGTGAGCTCGGTGTCGAGCGAGAGGCGGCCCTTCTTCAACTGCTCGAAGACGATGTAGAGCGTCATCATCTTGGTGAGCGAGGCGGGGTAGCGCCGTGCATCGGCATCGCGCTCGTGAAGCACCTGGCCGGTGTTGGCGTCGATGACGATGTCCGCATAGGGAGCCGCGGAGGCGGCGACAGGGAGCGCCAGCAAGCCGAGCACGATTGCAGATGCGAAGGCGACAAGGCGCAGTGCATCTGCGAATCGCCGGAACACCCTATCGAGGACGGCGTCGCCGCCGCCGGATTTCACGCGCATGCCGATCACCCCGTTACCGCCGGCTGCCGGCCGAACACCCTCGATCCGGCAGTAGATTCAGCGTCCGGGCTTCGAGGAAGCATCGTTTTTCGACGACTTTGAGGCGCTGAGACGACGGCTCTGCCGGTAGAGTGGGTGCTCCGCCGGCATGGCGAAGAATGCGTGATGTCCCTGTCGAAAGCGTTAAGGTTGATGGACCGATGCGGCATTTTCATGCTGCAACGCAACAACAGTGCTTGACTTACGCGCCATCCGGGCGTAGCGCTTTGTGCATTGCAGCAAAGTTTCGACCCCCGCCGTTCCGCGGAGCCTTGTCCGGACCGCCGGGCGGCGGTCGTGCCGAGGAATGCCCGCAAGGCCGGCTCACCCGCAAGGATGGCCGGTCGCGCAGCGGATGGGCGGACGGCGCCCGGCCAGACGGCCAGTCACTCAGGGAGATGAGGATGATCAGGAATTTCGAGGACTTCCAGAAGCTCGGTCAGGCCAATGTCGACGTGACGATGAAGAGCGTCGGCGAGTGGAACAAGGGCTGGCAGGCGATCGCGGCGGAGATGAGCGACTACACCAAGCGCAGCTTCGAGGATGGCGCCCAGGTCTTCGAGAAGCTCGCCAATTCGCGCTCGCTCGAGCAGGCCTTCGAGATCCAGGCCGATTTCGCCAAGCGGGCCTATGAGGATTACATGGCGCAGTGGTCGAAAATCGGCAACATGTATGTCGAGCTCTCGCGCGAGGCTTTCAAGCCGGTCGAGCGCTCGCTGCAGTCGATGCGCTGACACGAAGGCTCGTCCGCCGATCGCCGTCGGGCCCGCTGTGGAGCCCCCGAGCGCTCGCGACGAGAACCTCGAGATCCGCCCGGCCACCGGGCAGACAGGAAGCCCGGTCCTTGCGGCCGGGCTTTTCGTTTACCATCTTTCATCGGATGCCGCCGTGTCGCCCTGTTGATCTGCTTGGCTGTCGACTCCTCCGCCGGTAACCGGTATCGCGCCTGGACCCGAACAGTGCCGATCAGCGTTTGCAGGAGGGGTGCGTCAGTCGCTAGAATAGTGTTGACCAGTCCGTGCGATCCTGAAGCCTCGGGCACCCCGAAACGGCACGCGGCGAAACGGGACTTGCTAGAGAGCCATGCGAGACGACCAGCGATTGTCGGCAGGAATGTCGGGACCGGGCCGTGGACCGGGCGGGGCGGGCAAGACCGACCTCGTCACCAAGACCCGTCCCAAGACCCAGCGGCCGAGCCTCTACAAGGTGCTGCTGCTCAACGACGATTTCACGCCGATGGAGTTCGTCGTCCATGTCCTCGAGCGCTTCTTCAACAAGTCGCGCGAGGAGGCGACGCGTATCATGCTGCATGTGCATCACAAGGGTGTCGGGGTCTGTGGGGTCTTCACGCTGGAGGTGGCCGAGACCAAGGTCGCCCAGGTCATGGATTTCGCACGCCGCCACCAGCATCCGCTGAAATGCACGATGGAGAAGGAGTAGTCCGAGCCCGTGCCCTCTCTTTCGCAAAGCCTCGATCAGGCGCTGCACCGGGCCGTCCAGTATGCGGACGACCGGAGCCATGAATTCGTCACCCTCGAGCATCTGCTGCTCGCCCTCATCGACGACGGCGATGCGGCCGCCGTCATGCGTGCCTGCAATGTGGATCTCGACGAGCTGCGCGAGCGGCTCACCGATTATCTCGACAACGAGCTCGACAGCCTCATCACCGAGGGCGAGACCGAGCCGACGCCGACCGTCGGCTTCCAGCGCGTCGTCCAGCGCGCGCTCATTCACGTCCAGTCGTCCGGACGCGAGGAGGTGACGGGGGCCAACGTGCTCGTCGCCATCTTCGCCGAGCGCGAGAGCCATGCCGCCTATTTCCTGCAGGAGCAGGACATGACGCGGTTCGACGCGGTTCAGTTCATCAGCCACGGCATCGCCAAACGCTCGGGCATGAGCGAGCCCAAGCCGGTGCGTGGTGCCGACGAGGATCAGGGCGTGGTCGAGGGCGGCGAGGACAAGAAGGTCGGCGGCGACGCGCTCTCGACCTATTGCGTGAACCTCAACAACAAGGCGCGCTCGGGCCGGATCGATCCGCTCATCGGGCGCGAGGCGGAGGTGCAGCGCACCATCCAGGTGCTGTGCCGGCGCCAGAAGAACAATCCGCTCTATGTCGGCGATCCCGGCGTCGGCAAGACGGCGATCGCCGAAGGGCTCGCCCGCAAAATCGTCAAGGGCGAGGTGCCGGACGTGCTGAAGGGCTCGACGATCTTCGCGCTCGACATGGGCGCGCTGCTCGCGGGCACCCGCTATCGCGGCGATTTCGAGGAGCGGCTGAAGGCCGTCATGAAGGAGATCGAGCAGGCGCCGAAGGCGATCCTGTTCATCGACGAGATCCATACGGTGATCGGCGCGGGCGCCACGTCGGGCGGGGCGATGGACGCCTCGAACCTGCTGAAGCCGGCGCTGCAGTCGGGCACGCTGCGCTGCATCGGCTCGACCACCTACAAGGAGTACCGCCAGCACTTCGAGAAGGACCGCGCGCTGGTGCGGCGGTTCCAGAAGATCGACGTGAAGGAGCCCTCGATCGACGACACGATCGAGATCCTGATGGGGTTGAAGCCCTATTTCGAGGACTTTCACAAGCTGGTCTACTCGCGCGACGCCATCAAGTCGGCGGTCGAGCTGTCGGCGAAGTACCTGCACGACCGCAAGCTGCCGGACAAGGCGATCGACGTCATCGACGAGACCGGCGCCTCGCAGATGCTGCTGCCGGAGGGCAAGCGCAAGAAGAAGATCGGCGTCAAGGAGATCGAGGCGACGATCGCCACCATGGCACGCATCCCGCCCAAGACCATCAACAAATCGGATGCCGAGGTGCTGTCCAATCTCGAGCGCGACCTGAAACGGGTGGTGTTCGGACAGGACAAGGCGATCGAGGCGCTGTCGGCGGCGATCAAGCTGTCGCGGGCGGGCCTGCGCGAGCCCGAGAAGCCGATCGGCTGCTACCTGTTCTCGGGGCCGACCGGCGTCGGCAAGACCGAGGTCGCAAAGCAGCTTGCCTCTTTGATGGGCGTCGAGCTCTTGCGCTTCGACATGTCGGAATACATGGAGAAGCACACGGTCTCGCGCCTCATCGGTGCGCCGCCCGGCTATGTCGGTTTCGACCAGGGCGGTCTGCTGACCGACGGCATCGACCAGCATCCGCATTGCGTGCTGCTGCTCGACGAGATCGAGAAGGCGCATCCCGACCTCTACAACATCCTCCTGCAGGTGATGGATCACGGCAAGTTGACCGATCACAACGGCAAGCAGGTCGATTTCCGCAACGTCGTTCTGATCATGACGACCAATGCGGGGGCGGCCGACCTTGCCAAGGCGGCGATCGGTTTCGGCAGCTCCAAGCGCGAGGGCGACGACACCGAGGCGATCAACCGGATGTTCACGCCGGAGTTCCGCAACCGTCTCGACGCGGTGGTGGCCTTCGCCTCGCTGCCGACCTCGGTCATCAAGGACGTGGTGCGCAAGTTCATCTACCAGCTCGAGGGGCAGCTCTCGGATCGCGGCGTGTCGATCGAATTGTCGGACGAGGCGTCGGATTGGCTGGCGCGCGAGGGCTATGACGAGCGCATGGGTGCCCGTCCGCTCGCCCGGGTGATCCAGGAGCACATCAAGAAGCCGCTCGCCGACGAACTGCTGTTCGGGCGGCTCGAGAAGGGCGGCACGGTGCGGGTGGTGGTGGTCGAGAAGGATGGCCGGAAGGATCTGGGCTTTGAATATCTGAAGCTGCCCGAGATCAGGAAGCCGCCCAAGACACCGCGGCCGAAGCGTCCGGCCAAACCGCGCGCCAAGGCCATCGCCGGCGCCAAGCCGGGAGGCGTGCAGGCGCTGCCGGCGCCTTCGGGTGGCGGGTCCAGGGGCGGCCGCGGTGGCGACACGCCGCCCGCCTCGCCGCCCAAGGGATCGAGCCCGGTGCCGAGCGTGCACTTGAAGCGCGACAAGTAGCCGACGCGCCGGCGGCTGCCGCGCGGGCTGTCCCGCCGGGGTCGACAGTCATCGGTTGGGCCGATCCTGCACGGGTCGGCCCAACGCATTTTCCGCTCCGCCCGCCGCAACGGCCGGGGCGAGGGCCGTCGAGGCGAGGGGCTCAATCTTGGTCGAGGAGGCATCGGGCAGCGAGGGGGGCGATCGGTTCGCGGTCGCGCCGGCGAGCCGGCGGGCTGCCTTCTTTCTCGGCATGCGTCGCATTCCGGTGGTGCCGGCGACCATCCTGCTCTCGGCCTTGATGGGCTTTGGCGCGCTCGCGCGCGAGCTCGGCTATCCGATCGATCAGGCGATGTTCGTGACGGCCAGCGTCTTCGCGCTGCCTGGCCAGGTGGTGCTGATCGTCGACCTGGCGCATGGCGCCTCGCTGCTGGCGGCGGCCGGCGCCGTCACCCTCACCGCGATCCGGCTGGTGCCGATGGTCGTGGTGATCGCGCCGCTCTTCCGTGGCTCGGGGCTTGCGCGGGGCTATGACTATCTCGCCTCGCACTGGGTGGCGGTGACCTTGTGGGTCGAGGGCCTGAGGGTGCTGCCGCTGATGCCGCCCTTCGCCCGGCTGCCTTACTTTCTCGGTGGGTCGCTGCTGCTCTATCTGCTGGCGATCCTCGCCACCGGGCTCGGCCATCTGGTGGCGGGCAATGTGCCCGACCTCGTCGAGGCGGCTCTGCTCTTCCTGACGCCGATCTATTTCGCCATATCGCTGATCGCCGCGGCGCGGGGCGGGATCGGCGATCACGCGGCGCTGGGGCTCGGTCTCGTGCTCGGGCCGCTGTTCTATCTGGCGGCACCGGGCTTCGACCTCCTGCTCACCGGCCTCGTCGGCGGAACGCTCGCCTGGGCGATCGGGCGGGCCGAGCGGAGGCGGGCGTCGTGACGTCGCCGGCCGGCAGCGGGCTCCCGGCCTTTCTGCTGCTCCTTGCCGGCGGCTTTCTCGCCACCCAGCCGTGGCGCTGGCTCGGCATCCGGCTGGCCCGGGATCTGCACGTCGACAGCGAGATATTCCACTGGGCCCGGGCGGCCTCGACCGCGATCGTGGCGGCGCTGGTCGCCCGTCTCATGGTGTTTCCGGCCGGCGCGCTCGCCGATCTGCCGCTCGTCGTGCGGCTCGTCGCCTTCGCCGCTGGGATCGCCGTCTATCTCGCCGGCGGGCGCGTGCTGCTGCGCGGTGTCGGTGTCGCGCTCGTGGTGCTCGGGCTCGGGGCGGTCCTCTTCGGCGGGCCTAATTGACGAGCAAGGGCGTTTTGCCCAAGAGGCTGCGGTCGGTGATCTGGCCGACCAGGAAATCGGCGACATCGGCGCGCGAGATCGAGCCGCTGCGCCACTCCCGCGGCTCGATCAGCACCTTGTAGCGGCGGGTAAGGCGGCCACGGGTCAGCACGCCGGGACGGACGATGGTCCAGTCGAGGCCGGAATTGCGGACCATGCGCTCCTGCACGTCCTTGTCGGCGTAGATCCGCGACAGGACGATGGGGAAGAAGACGAAATCGTAGAGGAAGCCGCCATGGCCGCGGCTGTCGCCGGCACCGAGGCCCGTCACCACGACGAGGCGGCGGACGCCCTTCTCCTTCATGGCGTCGATCAGGACGCGGGTGGCGTCCGAAAAGAGGCGGGTGGCGCGCATCGGATTGGCCTCGCCGAGGGTCATGAGGACGGCATCGGCACCGGCGAGGGCGGCGCCGACGGCACCTTGGTCGAGGGCGCTGGCGGCGATCCGCGTCAGGCGCGTGTCGTCGCCTGGAATGTCGGCGGCCGAGCGGGCGAGGGCGCGCACCTCATGGCCGGCCTCGAGCGCGAGCCGCACGGTCTCAAGGCCGATCCCCCGCGATGCGCCGACGACGAGAACGGTTGCCATGATCGAACTGCCTTTCCCTCAGGCTGCATGCGGGCTCCGCGCGTGTCAGGCGGCGAGCGCCTTTCTCAGCGTCTCGGCATGCGCCTTCAAGACCTCGGGGTCGGCCATCTTGCCGGGCGGCCGCAAATCGACACCCGTCCAGCGCGGCAGGACATGGAAGTGCAGGTGGAAGACCATCTGGCCGCCGGCCGCCTCGTTGAACTGCTCGATCCGCACCCCGTCGGCGGCGAAGGCCGACTTCGCCGCGCGCGCGATGCGCTGCACGGTCAGGATCACCGAGGAGAGCTGTGCGGGCGTCGCGTCGATGAGATTGACCGCAGGCGAGCGCGGCAGGACCAGCGTATGGCCGTCGGCACGCGGCATGATGTCGAGGAAGGCGAAGGTGTCGTCATCCTCATAGACCTTGTGGCAGGGCAACTCGCCGCGAAGGATCCGCGCGAAGATGTTGTTCGTGTCGTAGGCCACGGGCGCACTCCCTTCGTCGTATGCCAAGGTCTGCCGGCGGGCGGCGGATGGGCCCGCGCGGCCGTGGACCCCCGCATATAGGCAAGGGCGGGCGGGGCGGGTCAAGCGGCCGGGGCGGCCGATCGGCGGCGATAACCAAAGATTAGGCGTGCGCGACTAACGTGGCGGGCCAACGCCTGCGCGGGCGGCCCGTTGCGCATGTCCCGCGCGCCGGCCGCAACCGTGTGGCCGGAGATCGAAGTCGAGGACCCTGTCATGCGTAAATCGGCACCTCAATCGCGCACGAAATCGGCTCCCGCAAAGGCCCCGCCCGCTGCAGCCAAGGCGGCAGCAGAGGGCCGGGACGAGGAGAACGAGGAGGGCCGGCTGAAGGTGATTCTGCTCGCCATCTTCGCGGTGCTGGTCGGGTTCGGCGCCTATCTCAATCTGCGTCCCGCTTCGGCGCTGACCGAGTTCCGGGCCGAGGTTTCGTGCAAGGGCGGGACGGGCACCACCAAGGTCTCGATCGAGGCGAGCGACCGGCGGGGTGCCGAGGATGCGGTCGCCGAGGCCTTCCCCGGCTGCGCGGTGATGCGTCTCGCGCTCGCGACCCGCGAGGAGCCGGTGCTCGACCTGACGCCGCGCCGGGATGCGCCGGCGGAGAGCACCGGGCGGGGCTCGAGCCGGACGGCGCGGGCCGGTGACGAGGCGGGCGGCGAGACGCTCGATGCGGGCGGGAGCGAAACGGGCAAGAGCCGACGCCGGAAATACTGGAACCCCGACGAGAGCGACGATGCGGGCCCGGCCGAGGACGAGGCGGCGCGCGGCACCGACGATGGGGATTTCGACGAGGACAGGGCCTCGACCGACGGGCGCGGCGATGACGAGGATCTGGCACGCGCCGATGATCGGGGCGAGGATGCGCGCGACGAGGAGCGCCGGGTCAGCGACGACAGGAGCGACGGTGACCGCGGCAATGAGGAGTTCCGCGACGACAGCGCCATCTCCGAGGAGGAGATGATGGAGGCCGTCGTCCCGTCCGTCGACACGATCCCTGGCGCGGGCGGTTGAGCAGGGGGACGAGGGGACGATGTACGACAGCACGGAGCGGCCGGTCGATGCGGCCGAGGTGGTGGCCGGCCTCAGGGACCAGCTCTATCAGCAGCGCCACAACGAGCAGGCCGGCGGCGAGTTGGCATTCTATGGAACCGTGGCGGCCATCGCCTTCGCCATCTTCATGGGCGCCAAGGTGCTGCTCGGCGGCGGCGCGCCCGCGGTCGAGGAGCCGGTCGGCAGCTACTACACGGCCGCCCTCGAATGCGACGGTGTCTCGACCGGCGAGCGCCTGACGGTCCATGCCGATGATCTGGCGGCGGCCGGCGCCATGCTCGCCCGCCGCTTCCCGATGTGCTCGCCGCGTGATGTGGCGCTGGCGAGCGCGGAGGAGATCGAGATCGCCGAGGCGAAGGCCGTGATGGCGTCCGCGAGCGCGTTCGCTGCGTCAGAGGACGGCGGTGCCTCGGCCGGGGCGTGTGGCGCGGGCGCGTCGGCGGACGCGACAGATGGCGCGCAGTGCGCCGAGCTCTCGGAGGGCGGGATGGCCGATTGGCCGGTCATCGGCTATGTGGTCAGGATCGGCGGGCGGATCGCCGAGCTGATCCTCGGCTGAGCGCGGCTGATCCTCGGGCCGGGCGCCACGAGCGCGCGCCGGCCGCACGCGGGCGCGGTCAGGAGCGCTCACCCTTGCGGAACGGCGCGAAGCTCTCGAGCGCCTCGCTCTCGTGCGCGACATGAGCGCGCTCGGCGACAAGGTAGTTCTCGATCGCCTTGCGGAAGCGCGGGTCGGCGATCCAGTGCGCGCTCGTGGTCTCGACCGGCATGTAGCCGCGCACCAGCTTGTGCTCGCCGCCGGCGCCCGCCTCGACGCGAGCGAGGCGATGCGCGATCGCAAAGTCGATGGCCTGATAGTAGCAGATCTCGAAATGCAGGAACGGGTGCTGCTCGAGGCAGCCCCAATAGCGGCCGTAGAGCGCCTCGCCGCCGATCATGTTGAGCGCGCCGGCGATGTAGCGGCCACTGCGCCTCGCCATCACCAGCAGGCAGCGATCGGCCATGGCCTCGCCGATGAGCGAGAAGAACTGCCGGTTGAGATAGGGCGAGCCCCACTTGCGGCTGCCGGTGTCCATGTAGAACTCGAAGAAGACGTCCCAGTGCGCCTCGGTGATGTCGCGGCCGGTGAGCCACTCGATCTCGATGCCGGCGGCGAGCGCGTCGCGCCGCTCGCGCCGCAGCGCCTTGCGCTTCCTGGAGGCGAGCGTGTCGAGAAAATCCTCGAATGAGGAGAAGCCGTCGTTGAGCCAGTGGAACTGGTGGCCGGTACGCTTCAGGAAGCCCAAGGCGACGAGGCGCGCGCATTCGGGCGCGGTCAGGAAGGTGACATGGAGCGATGAGGCCTGCCAGCGGTCGCGGGTCAGTGTGACGGCGGCGCTTGCCAGGATCTCCTCGCGCCCGGCTGCCTCCGGGCCCTCCGCCACGATCAGCCGCCGTCCTGGGACGGGGGTCACGGGCACGGCCGAAAGCAGCTTTGGATAATAGGGAAGGCCGTGGCGCTCGTAGGCGTCCGCCCAGCCATGGTCGAAGACGAACTCGCCGAGGCTGTGCCCCTTCAGATAGAGCGGCATGGCACCGGCGAGCCTGCCGCCGGCGTCGCGCAGAAGCAGATGCTGGGGCTGCCAGCCGGTATCGGGGGCGATCGAGCCGGAGGCCTCGAGGCTGGCGAGGAAGTCGTAGGAGAGGAACGGGTCGAAGGGCCGCCCGGGTGGGTTGGCGATGGCGTCCCAGTCCTGCCGCTCGATGTCGGCCATGGAGGCCGCGACCTCGACGGCGATCCCGGCTCTCGGACCTTTCCGCGTCATGCGACCTCGTCCGCCTGCAACCGGGTCAGCGCCTCTCGGGGCGGCTGCCGGGTCGTCCTTCACAGAGCAATCAGCACGCAACTGTGGCGCGGATGCGGGATCGTGCGGGGCGAGCGGGCCGTCAAGGCTCGAAGCCCTCGAAGATCGGCGCATCGGCATAGCGTCGCGCCTTCGCCTGCTGCTCGGGCGTCCTGACCGTCCAGGTGAGGAGCGGGACACCGAACAGGCGCTTCAGCGCGAGGGGCGGGAAGGCCGGCAGGTCGTCGATGTCGTAGGCGATGAAGTCGGCGCGGAGGCGGCGCGCGAGGAGGAGCTGGCGCAGCACGAAGCGCTGGCCGGACGAGAGCTGCGGCATCCAGCCGTCGTCCCAGCGATAGGAAATGATGCCGTAGGGGAGGCCGGGAGCAGCCGCCTTGATCGCGAGGGTCGACCAGGGATCGAAACCCATGACGGCGACCGGTCCCTTGTAGCGCTGAACGCTCGCCGCGATCCGCCGCTCGTAGTCGCCGGGCGGGGTGAACATGGTCTTCACCTCGAGGAACAGCGGCTGGCGGCCGGCGATCATCTCGAGGAGCTCGTCGAGCGTCATGATGGTGTCGCGCGAGCCCTTGTAGGCGAGCCGCTTCAGCTCGGGCGGGGTCAGCGCCTTGACGAGGCCCTTCGCCTCCATCAGCCGGTCGAGTTCCTCGTCGTGGAAGACGACGGGCTCGCCGGTCGCGCTCTCCTGGACGTCGACCTCGATCCGGTAGCCCTTGGCGAGGGCGGCGGCGACGGAGGAGGTGGTGTTCTCGAGGATGCCGCGGGCGGCGTCGTGAAGGCCGCGATGGGCGACCGGCCCGAGCTCGAAGGGGAGTTTTCTCATGCGCGACCTCGAAAGGGGAGTCGGGCGCCGCCTGCCTCGCCGCACCTGGCGGCGCGCAGGCCGCAGATCCATGCCACAAGGCCCGGCCGGCGTCGAGGACACGCGCCTCTCGGCGGCGGTCGTGGCGAGGGCGCCAACCCTGTCGCGAGGAAAACGTTGCGCGGGGACAGGGAAACGATCAGCATGACAAGAAGGCATGCCGCCGCTCCGCCAGAGGGGCGCTGCCGTGGGTCCTCGTCGACACAATGCCGCCGGAGTGGCGTGGCAGGCTCGGGCCCAGAGGAAGGGTGTGGTCGCCGGACGGCGGCCCTGCGACAGTCATTCGGTGGGTTGCGAGATGGCGACGGGACGATTTCAGACCGGATGGATCTTGCTCGCCGGTGCCGTTCTATCGGCAACCGGGGCAGGAGCGGCAGGCGCGCTGACGCTGCCCGAGGCGACGATGCTGGTGCCGCATCGGGCGATCTACGAGGTCGAGCTCGACGGGGCGAAGTCGTCCTCGGGCGTCACCAATCTGACCGGGCGGCTGGTCTTCGAGTTCACCGGCTCGGCCTGCGACGGCTTCACCCAGAAGATGCGCTTCGTGATGACGATCACCAATCGCGAAGGCAGCCAGACGACCAGCGATTTCCGCTCCAGCACCTGGGAGAATCCGGAAGGGGGACGTTTCAAGTTCTCGATCAACAATTTCGAGAACGATCGCCAGAGCGAGGCGACGGCCGGGGACGCGGTGAGGGAGAAGGACGAGGACGGGCAGACCGTCCGCGTCGATCTGTCGAGCCCGTCCTCCGACGAGCTGACTTTCGCGGGCAATGTGCTGTTCCCGGTCCAGCATACCATCGCGCTCCTTGGCGCGGCGCGGCGGGGCGAGCATCTGCTGGTCGCCGACCTCTATGACGGGTCGGAGCAGGGCGGCAAGGTGTTCATGACCTCGACGGCCATCGGCAATGCGCGGGCCATTGCAAGCGATGCCGCGGCCGGCAAGGCGGCGAATGCGGAGCGGCTTGCGGGGCTGACGGCCTGGCCGGTCTCGATCGCCTATTTCGATCCCTCGAGCCCGATGAAGGAAGGTATCCCGGTGCACGAGATGTCGTTCCGCTTCTACGAGAACGGCGTCATCGACCATCTGGCGATCGACTACGGCTCGCTATCGGTCAAGGGCGTGCTGAGCTCGCTCGAATTCTTCGATCGCGGCAACTGCCAGATCCAGTAGTCCAGATCCGGTCGCGGCCGACCCTTCGGGCGTTGGCCGTCTCAATCGCCATTGCCGCCGGACAGCAGGGCTGCCGCGGCGGCGATCCGCTCGGGCGGGAGGCGGGCCTCGTCGGCGAAGACGAGCAACATGGATTCGTCGCCGATGAGGTGGTCCATGACGGCGGCCTGGAAGGCAGGTGTGCCGGCCATCTCGCGCAGTGATTCGGGGGCGAGCCCCGACAAGGCGAGGAAACGGGCCAAGCGGTCAGGCTCGGCGGCGAGAAAGCCGAGGGCGCGGATCGCGATCTCCTCGGCTTCGGCAGCGGTCGGCGCGGTCGCTCTCTTGCCCCGAAATTCTAGCATTTTCAGATGGTTCCAATCCAGTTGGCGGCGCCCGCCGAGTCCTTCGAGGGCAAACCGGCGCCGGGCATCAGAACCGGATCATTAGAATTCCGCAAGGCAGATTAAGCGAATCCTTACGGCTTTGGCCGAAGATCGCCAGTATGCGGGTTGGCCAGAATCGGTGTCATTCTCTGGTTGGCCTCGACCCTGACGCGATCGAGGCACGGCGATGAGCATTCACATGGGCAAGTTGGGCTCCAGTCCATCGGGAGCCGGAGCTGTCGGCAACATGGCCAAGACGGTGCTGATCGTCGAGGACAACGAGCTCAACATGAAGCTCTTCCACGATCTCCTCGACGCGCACGGCTACGACACGATCCAGACCCGCTCGGGAATGGAGGCGCTCTCGCTCGCGCGCGCGCACCATCCCGATCTCATCCTCATGGACATCCAGCTCCCCGAGGTCTCGGGCCTCGAGGTGACGAAATGGCTGAAGGAGGACGACGATCTGAGGCGGATCCCCGTCGTCGCCGTCACCGCTTTCGCCATGAAGGGCGACGAGGAGCGGATCCGGCAGGGCGGCTGCGAGGCCTATATCTCCAAGCCGATCTCGGTGCCGATGTTCCTCGAGACCGTCCGCCATTTCATCGGCCATGCTTGAGTGCCCGGCACTCGGATCGGCTCCCTTCGTCTCGCATCCGGTAACAGTCAGTAGAGAAGATCCCCGATGACAGCCCGCGTACTCGTCGTCGACGACATCGTCACCAATGTGAAGCTGCTCGAGGCGCGGCTGTCGGCCGACTATTTCGAGGTGCTGACCGCGTATAACGGCCAGGACGCGCTGGAGATCTGCTCGCGCGACCGGGCCGACATCGTGCTGCTCGACGTCATGATGCCGGGCATGGACGGTTTCGAGGTGTGCCGGCGGCTGAAGAGCAACCCCAAGACGCAGCACCTGCCGGTCATCATGGTGACGGCGCTCGACCAGGTGGCGGACCGGGTGCAGGGCCTGGAGGCCGGCGCCGACGACTTCCTGACGAAGCCGGTCGACGAGGTGGCGCTGCTGACGCGGGTGCGCAATCTCGCCCGCCTCAAGGTGCTGATCGACGAGATGCGGATGCGGGCGGCGACGGGCGAGCAGCTCGGCCTCACCGACACATCGACCGTCAGTCTCGCGGGTGCGAGCCCCAGAGGCCGCATCCTCATCGTCGACGATTTCCAGCGTTCGGCCCTGCGTCTGGCGGAGACGCTGGCAGCCGAGCATGTCGCGGAAGTCGAGGGCGATGCGCAGACGGCGATGCAGCGCCTCGCCGAGGAGAGCTTCGACCTCGTGATGGTCAGCCTCAGCCTGCAGCAGGCCGACGGGCTGAGGCTCTGCTCGCAGATCCGCTCGCTGGAGCGGACGCGCAACCTGCCGATCGTGGTCATGGTCGATCCGGGCAGCGAGCCACGGCTCCTGCGCGGTCTCGATATGGGCATCAACGACTATCTGATCCGGCCGATCGATCGCAACGAGATGCTGGCGCGCGTCAGGACGCAGATCAAGCGCAAGCGCTACCAGGATTTTCTGCGCAACCGGCTCGAGCAGAGCATGGAGCTGGCGATCACCGATGCGCTGACCGGCCTGCACAACCGCCGTTACATGGAAGGCCATATGCGCACCCTCGTCGAGGAGGCGCTGGCCAAGGGGCGACCCTTGTCGATGCTGATCACCGACATCGATCACTTCAAGTCGGTGAACGACACGCACGGCCACGATGCCGGCGATGCGGTGCTCAGGCAGTTCGCGGCCCGGCTCAGGCGGAACACGCGGGGCATGGACCTCGCCTGCCGGCTCGGCGGCGAGGAGTTCGTCGTCATCATGCCGGACACCGACCTGGAAAGCGCCTGCCACGTGGCGGAGCGGGTCAGGCGGTGCATGGCCGCCGAGCCCTTCGAGATCTCGCGGCTCGGCAGCACCATTCCGGTGACGGCGAGCGTCGGCGTTGCATCGCTCGATACGGTCGAGGACACGGCCGAGGCGATCCTGAAGCGTGCGGATCTTGCTCTCTATTCTGCCAAGCGCGACGGCCGGAACCGGGTGGTGGCCGAGGCGGCCTGACCGTCCACTTCAGCCATGCACAGGCTCGCGTCGAGCCGGGCGGGCGCTGTCAAGCCCGCCATTTTGTGGGGTGGACCGAGGGGCTGCGCGGAAGTTGCTGTGGATAAGCTGTGCGCGTGCTTAGGGCGCGCCGCCGGGCGTATCGATCGTCAGGCCCAACTTATTGAAATAATGCCATTTTCCCCGGCATTCCGGATTGGCCGACTGGCCCGCCAAGAGGTGCCGGCCGGCGTGCTTTCGATGTCGAAATGAGGCTGCGGGCAATCGTTTCTGTTGATGAGTGGCGGGCTTGCACTGCGACTGATCGATTCGGGGCTTGCCTTGCGTGGCTGCGTTGCGCTAATCGAATGATCGCGGGGGAAACAGCTATCCGGTTCCCTCCGCGGTCGCCAAAAAATCTTCATGATCTGAAGGCAAGGTGACCATCGCAGCAGGATAGGAGTAGCAGCAAGGGCGATCTGCACGGATCCGGCCAGGGAAATGGGAAGGCCGGACCGGCAGCAGGCGAGGGAGGGGTGAGAGCCAGATCGTGCAAGGCCGTCGATCGCAATGAGATCGCATGTCGATCTCGGTGGCGATCCGGGCTAACGATGCGAGGCTGGAACATCCTCCTGAAGCGGCCCTGAGGCAGCGGCAGAATTCGCGCCGGCCGTCATCGTATGGCGGCGCGTCATGAATGCCAAATCGAAGACCAACGCCCTCTTTGGTCAAGATTTGGCCCCTGGCCCCGTGGTTCGGATCTACCCCGCTGCCGAATATGCGGGGCCAGGGATTTCTGAAAAAGGGTCGCTCGGTTCGGGCGGCCCTTTTTTATTTGGTCCGGCTGAGCTCATCCCGGCGCCGCTCAATCGTGTCTTCCGTCACCCCGCACTTGCGTCCGTCGAACCGATCCCCTATCGGACATGCCTGATCGGACATGTCTGAGGCTCTCCTCGGCGCGGATCGCAAGGAGCACCCGAGGGAGGTGCTGCCCTTGGTGGCGCTTGTCCTTTCAGGATCCCCAGCCTTTTCAGGTCCCCTGTCTTTTCAGATCCTCTCAGCGCCTTCCCCGCATGTGCCTGCCGTCCGGATCTCGGGGTGATCGCGATCGGACATGGGGTCGGATCAGCTGCCGGCAGGATCTCGACAATCACCTCGGCCCGGTGGCGCCCGGCGGCGTTGGCTCTACAAGACGGCGATCACGTAAGGGCGCACCCATTCGTTCGCCGGCGGTGGACACCTGCCGGCGCTCGTTGTTCTGTCGATCGAGAAGTTTTTCGCGCCCCGCGGGGTACGGAAAACTACTTGATCTTTGTTTCCTTGAAGTCGACGTGCTTCCGGGCGACCGGGTCGTACTTCTTCATGACCAGCTTTTCGGTCTTCGTGCGCGGGTTCTTCTTCGTGACATAGAAGAAGCCGGTGCCGGCAGTGCTCAAAAGCTTGATCTTTAGTGTAGTGGGCTTTGCCATTTTTGATTTCGCGGCCGTGGCAGGTGCTGAACGAGCCCGGCCGGAACGGTCTTGCCGCCGCCGGGCGAGCGGGCCGGAATTTACCCACGGTCGATCGAATGTCAAGGCGCAGCCGGCGCCGCGGCGGCGATGGGGGCACGAGGCTGGCCCGCCGGAGGCGGAAATCGCCGTCTCGAGAGGGCTGACCAGTGGCCGCCAATCTTTGGGGCCAGGGGAGCGGCGGAATTGAGGGAAGGCGGCGAGGCCACCTATAAACAGGCGCCGGTCTCCGACCCGTGAGCCGGCGCGCGCGGCGGGGCTCGGCCCGGGAGGCCTGGCCAATCTGGCGCGGCTCACCTGGTGCCTGCGAGCGACGACAGCGACGCCGCGACCCCCTAGGTCCAAGATCCAGCCCGAGGATGACCACTCCGATGGAGCCCATCGTCGCCACGTCCGAAAGCTCCGCCGACGAGGTGAAGCCGACGACCTGCTACATGTGCGCCTGCCGGTGCGGGATCAAGGTGCATCTGAAGGACGGCCGGGTCCGCTATATCGAGGGCAATCGCGACCATCCGGTCAATCGCGGCGTGCTGTGCGGCAAGGGCTCGGCCGGCATCATGCAGCACTATGCGCCCTCGCGCCTGAGGGCACCGCTGCTGCGCGTCGGCGAGCGGGGGGCCGGCGAGTTCCGCGAGATCTCGTGGGAGGAGGCGCTCGGCCTTGCCACCGAATGGCTCGGCGAGGTCCGCCGCACCGACCCCAAGCGCCTCGCCTTCTTCACCGGCCGCGACCAGTCGCAATCGCTGACCGGCTGGTGGGCGAGCCAGTTCGGCACGCTCAATTTCGCCGCCCATGGCGGTTTCTGCTCGGTCAACATGGCGGCCGCCGGGCTCTACACATTCGGCGGATCGTTCTGGGAGTTCGGCGAACCGGACTGGGACCGCACGAAATACTTCCTGCTGTTCGGCGTCGCCGAGGACCACGGCTCCAACCCGATCAAGATCGCGCTCGGCAAGCTGAAGGAGCGCGGCGTCAAGATCGTCGGCGTCAATCCGGTCCGCACCGGCTACAACGCCATCGCCGACGAATGGGTCGGCATACGGCCGGGGACCGACGGGCTTCTCGTCGCCAGCCTCATCCATGAGCTCCTGAAGACCGGGGCCATCGATGTCGGCTATCTCGTCCGTTACACCAATGCCGGCTGGCTGGTGATCCGCGACGAGGGGGCGGCCGATCACGGCCTGTTCGCCCGCGACGACACGGGCCGGCCGCTCGTCTTCGACCTGAAGAGGGAAGCGATCGTGCCCGCCTCGGTGAAGGAGGGCGATCCCCTCTGCGAGACGCCGGCCTTGTCGGGGGTGCGCAAGCTCGCCGACGGGCGCCAGGCGGTGCCGGTCTTCGAGCTGCTTGCCGAGCGCTATCTGTCGGCCGACTACGCGCCCGATACCGTCGCCGCCGAGACGGGCATCGCCGCCTCGACCATCCGCCGCCTCGCCCGCGAGATCGCGGACGCCGCCTTCCGCGAGGAGATCGTCATCGAGGAGCCGTGGACCGACTGGACCGGGCGCCGCCACGAGCGGATGATCGGCCGGCCGGTGTCGATGCATGCCATGCGTGGCATCTCGGCCCATTCCAACGGTTTCCATACCTGTCGGCTCATCCACCTCCTGCAGATCCTGATCGGCTCGATCGACTGCCCCGGCGGGTTCCGCTACAAGCCGCCCTATCCGAAATCCGCTCCCCCGGCGCTGAAGCCGACCGGCAAGCCGGGAGCCGTGAAGCCCGATACGCCGCTCGGCGGCGCCCCGCTCGGCTTTCCGATGGGGCCGGAAGACCTGCTGATCGACTGCGAGGGCCGGCCGCAGCGCATCGACAAGGCCTATTCCTGGGACGCGCCGCTCGCCGCCCACGGCCTCATGCACATGGTCATCACCAATGCGGCGCTCCGGGATCCCTACCCGGTCGACGTGCTCTTCATGTACATGGCCAATATGAGCTGGAACTCCACCATGAATACCGGTGGGGTGATCGGCCATCTGACGGCCAAGGACGAGGCGACGGGCGGCTACAAGATCCCGCGCATCATCTATTCGGACGCCTATTCCTCCGAGATGGTCGCCTATGCCGACCTCGTGCTGCCGGATACGACCTATCTGGAGCGCTTCGACTGCATCTCGCTGCTCGACCGGCCGATCTCCGAGCCCGACGGCGCGGCGGACGCGATCCGCCAGCCGGTGGTGAAGCCCGATCGCGATGTGAGGCCGTTCCAGGAGGTGCTGATCGATCTTGGCGCCCGGCTCGGCCTGCCGGGCTTCGTCACGCCCGAGGGGGCGCCGAAATATCCCGGCGGCTATGCCGACTACATCGTCAATCATGAGCGGGCGCCCGGCATCGGGCCGCTCGCCGGCTGGCGGGGCGCGAACGGCGACAGCTTCGGCAAAGGGGCGGTCAATCCCGACCAGCTCGCGCGGTACATCGAGAACGGCTGCTTCCACCATCACCATCTCGAGCCCGGCCAGCGCTATTTCAAGCATGCCAACAAGGGCTATCTCGACTGGGCGCGCTCGGTCGGCTTCGTCGGCTCGTCGGACCCGGTGATCTTCCAGCTCTATGTCGAGCCCATGCAGCGCTTCCGGCTCGCCGCCCAAGGGCATGGCGAGGTCCAGCCACCGCCCGGGCACCGCGACCGTGTCGCGCGCTATTTCGATCCGCTGCCCTTCTGGTATCCGCCCTTCGAGGGGGCGCTCGTCGATGAGGCGGCCTATCCCCTGCATGCGATCACGCAACGGCCGATGCACATGTACCACGCCTGGGGCTCGCAGAATGCCTGGCTCCGGCAGATCACGGCGGAGAACCGGCTCTACATCCATCCCGAGCTCGCCCGGCGCCACGGCATCGGCGACGACGACTGGGTGTGGATCGTCGGGCATCTGGGGCGCGTCAAGGCGCAGGCCCGCCTCTCGGAGGGCACCAATCCCGATACGGTCTGGACGTGGAACGCGATCGGCAAGCGGCCGGGCGCCTGGGCGCTCGACAAGGATGCGCCGGAGGCGACGCGCGGCTTTCTGCTCAATCACCTGATCGGCGAGCTGCTGCCGGAGCGGGCGGGCGGCTACCGCTACTCGAACTCGGATCCCGTGACGGGGCAGGCCGCCTGGTACGACCTCAAGGTGCGGATCGAGCGGGCCGGACCGGCGGATGCCTTCGGCGAGACGGCTCCGCGCTTCGAGCCGATCGGCCGGCCGCCCGGCATCGTGGCGCCGGACGAGTTGCGGTTCGGCGCGGAGTTCAAGGGCGGGAGCAATTCATGACCTCGCTTCCCGACACGGGCGAGAAGAAGCTCGGCCTCGTCATCGATCTCGACATCTGCGTCGGCTGCCAGGCCTGCGCGACGAGCTGCAAGGAATGGAACACCGGCGGCTATTCGGCGCCCTTGTCGGATCAGGACCCTTACGGCGCCGATCCGCACGGCGCCTGGCTCAACCGCGTGCACGGCTACGAGGCGGGCGAGGGGGCGGCGTCGCGGACCGTGCATTTTCCGCGCTCGTGCCTGCACTGCGAGACGCCGGCCTGCGTGACCGTCTGCCCGACCGGGGCCTCCTACAAGCGCGCCGCCGACGGCATCGTGCTCGTCAATCCCGATACCTGCATCGGCTGCAAGCTGTGCTCGTGGGCCTGCCCCTATGGCGCGCGCGAGTACGACTATGCCGAGGGGGTGATGCGCAAATGCACGCTGTGCGTCGACCGCATCTACAACGAGACCTTCGCCGAGGAAGATCGGCTGCCGGCCTGCGTGCGCGCCTGCCCGACGGGGGCGCGGGCCTTCGGCGATCTCGGCGATCCCGAGAGCGCGGTGTCGCGCAAGGTGGCGGCGCGCGGCGGCTTCGACCTCATGCCCGAGCTCGGCTACAAGCCCGTCAACAAATACCTGCCGCCACGGCCGCGCCGCGACGGCCGCGGAGGAGAGGCGAGCCGGGCGAAGGGCGCAAGCGATGCCGGCGTCGAGACGGGGGCGGCGCTCGAGAAGCTGTTCGGCTGGATCGACCGGATGCTCTCGGCATGAGTGCAGCCCATTGCCAGCCGGTTCCCACCTCGCTCGATCGGCCGGCACCCGAGGCGCCGGTGAGAGTAGTTGCCGCGGCGCCGGGCGACGACCGGGCCGGACGCGGAGGAGCCTGACATGCATCCCGCCTATTCGGTCATTCTCTTCACCACCTCGTCGGGTGCAGGCTACGGGCTGCTCGTCCTCCTCGGCCTCGGCGGCCCGGCGGGACTGCTGACTCCCGGACGCGGGCTCGGCATCGCCAGCTTCGCCCTGGCGCTCGGTCTCGTCTCGATCGGGCTCCTCTCCTCCACTTTCCATCTCGGGCGACCGGAGCGGGCGTGGCGTGCCTTCTCGCAATGGCGCACCTCCTGGCTCAGCCGCGAGGGGGTGCTGGCGGTCGCGACCTATCCGGCCGCTGTCGTCGCGGCGCTCGGCTGGATCGCGCCTCAGAGCTTCGGGGCTTTCCAGGCGGTGGCGGGGGTGACGGCGGCCGTCCTCGCGCTCGCGACGCTCGTTTCGACCGGCATGATCTATGCCTCGCTGCGGACCATTCCGCGCTGGAGCCAGCCGCTCACCGTGCCGGTCTATCTGGCGCTCGGTCTTGCGAGCGGTGCCGTGCTTCTGAACGCGCTCGTCCATCTGGCGGGAAGCAGCGACAGGTTTGCGAGCGCGTGGCTGGCGCTCGGGCTCACGATCGTCGCATGGCTTGCGAAGGAAGGCTGGTGGCGGGGGCTCGGCATGGTGCCGCTCGGGCTCGATGCCGGCGATGCGACGGGGCTGAAGGCGCTCGGGCTCGGTCATGTGCGGACACTGGAGCCGGCCCATACCCAGCCCAACTACGTGATGCGCGAGATGGGCTATCGGATCGCGCGGCGCCATGCCGACCGTCTGCGCGGCTATGCCCGGGCCGGGCTCTTCGTCGTGCCGGCGGCGCTGCTGCTGCTGGTTGCCACGCGCAATCTGCCGGACGAGCTCCTCACGCTCGTCTCGGTTCTCGCGGTGGTGGCGATGGCCTTCGGAGTGCTGGTCGAGCGCTGGCTGTTCTTCGCCGAGGCCGAGCACGTCTCGATGCTCTATTACGGGCTCGAGCGGATCTGACACCAACTCGCGAAAGTTCTGACGTTCGCGAGTTGGTCTGCGCACGGGATGGCGGGGCGGCCGCGCGCGAACAAAATATGCGCGGGGGTGGCGGGGCGGCCGTCGCACCGTCGGCGGCAAGACCAGGTCAGGCGGCGCGCCGGCCCTTGCGGGTCTCTCGCCAGACGATGACGAGGCCGCTTGCGACGATGACGGCGATGCCCGCCCAGGTGAGCGGCGTCGGCAGGTCGCCCCACAGCCAGAAGCCGAGCACCGTGCCCGAGGCGATCTCGAGATAGCCGATCGGGGCGAGCACGGCGGCGGGGGCGTGGCGGAAGGCGAGGGCGACCGAGGCCTGACCGAAACCGGCGATGGCGCCGGCCGCCGCCAGCATCCCCCATTCGGCCGGCTCGGGCATCACCCAGAGCGCGGGCAAGGCCATGCTCGTCGCGGCGACGCCGACGAGGCCGGTGACGAGCGTCGTCAGCAGGGCGCCGTCATGGGCCGCGACCTGGCGCGTGACGATCAGCGAAAGCGCGTAGAGGCTGGCGCCGGCAAAGGCGAGCGGGGCGCCACCGCCAAGGATGTCGGCGCCCGGCCTGATGATCAGCAGGGCACCGGCGAAGCCCGCGACGACGGCGCTCCAGCGCCAGATGCCGACCGGCTCGCCAAGGAGCACCGGCGAAAGCGCCGTCACGATGAACGGGTTGACGAAGAAGATCGCCAGCGCGTCGGCGAGCGGCAGCGTCTTCAGCGAGGAGAAGAAGCAGACGGCCGAGGCGACGAGCAGGAGGCCGCGGAGCACCTGCAGACCGGGGCGTGCCGGCATCAGCCGGCGGGGGCCGAGCACGGCAAGGACGATCGGCAGCATCAGTGCGACCTGGAAGACGTAGCGCCCCCAGACGATCTCGATGGCATGCAGGTGCGCCGACAGGAGCTTGGCAATGGCGTCCATGCCCGGCAGCACCAGCATGGCCGAGGCCATGAGACCGAGGCCGACGGCGGGATTGCCGTGGCCGGCCGTCGCCAGATGGCGGGGCGGACGGGTGGCGGGCGCGTGCTCGTCGTTGTGCAATGCTCGCTCCCCGTGGCGCGTCCAAAGCCGGCTTGATACCGGTTGGCGGCCCGATACACCAGAGCGCGGACTGGCCGGGTGGACGCGGCGATGTCGCCCAAGCTATTCATGCGCCACTGCTTCCCGAGGGGAGCGCGAAGGAAAGAGGCGATGATGGCGAGCGAGGCGGACGGGTCGAAGGGCGACACGGGCTCCGGGACGGGTACGAGCATGGGGGCCGGCACGAGCATGGGGGCCGGTGCAGGCGAGGCCGAGGTGCTGATCGCCCGCGAGGGCCGCATGGGGCTCATCACGCTCAACCGGCCGAGAGTGCTCAACGCCATCAATCTCGACATGGTGCGCACGATCGCCCGGGCGCTCGACGACTGGGAGGCCGACGCAGGCATCGAGGTGGTCGTCCTCAAGGGGGCAGGCGAGAAGGCGCTGTGCGCCGGCGGCGACGTCGCGGCGCTGACCCGGGCACGTGCCGAGAAGGGCAATGCACCCGCGCGCGCCTTCTGGCAGGAGGAGTACCGGCTGAACGCGCGGATCGCCCGCTATCCAAAGCCCTATCTGGCGATCATGGACGGCATCGTCATGGGCGGGGGCATCGGGCTCTCGGCGCATGGCCGCTATCGCGTCGTCACCGAGACGAGCCGCCTCGCCATGCCCGAGACCGCCATCGGCCTCGTTCCCGATGTCGGCGGCACATGGCTGCTTTCGCGCGCGCCGGGGCTCACGGGCCAGTATCTGGCGCTGACCGGTCAGCCGCTGACGGCGGCCGACGCCATCCATGCGGGCCTTGCCGACGGCTTCATCGCGCGCGACCGGCTCGGTCTCCTGCTCGACAGGCTCGCCAACGGCTTTGCCGGTCCGATCGAGAAGATCCTGAACGACCTCGAGGGCGATCCGGGACCGGGCGAACTCGCCGGGCGGCAGGCCGCCATCGGCGACCTGTTCGGCGCCGGCACCGTCGAGGCGATCGCGGCCGCCCTCGCCGCCTCTCCCCTCGACTGGGCGAAGGGCATGGCCGAGGGGCTGGAGCGCCGCTCGCCGCTGGCGATGAAGGCGACCTTCGCCGCGATCAGGCAGGCGCGCGGTCTCGGCTCGCTCGAGGAAGCGCTCAATATGGAGTACCGGCTCGCCTGCCGACTGTTCGATCTCGGCGAGTTCCCGGAGGGTGTGCGGGCGCTGCTGGTCGACAAGGACCGAAAGCCCGGCTGGCTCTATCAGAGTCTCGCCGACGTCTCGGACGAGGCGGTCAAGGGCCTGTTCCTGCCCATGCTGCCGGGTGAGGATCTCGGCCTCAAGGCGCCGAAGCGCGGATAACGCGGCGCTTCGGCTGACGCCACGCGTGCCAGCACGCCCATCTCTGCCGATCAGGCGGAGGGTTTTTTCTTGGAAGAGTCTGATTCACGCCCTCGATGCGCGTGCCAGCACGCACATCTCTGCCGATCAGGCCCTATTGAAACATCGAGAAGCCGGTAAAGAAGTAGCGTCCGAGACCGGCGGTGAACAAGAGGTCGCCGTAGAGGCTGTGCTCGATGAACACGGCCCAGAACGAGCGCGTGCGGTGGTAGCGCCAGGCGAACAGCAGCCCGCCGGCGAGGCTGATCAGCACCGAGGGCCAATTGCGGAACATGATGTGGCCGAAGGCGAAGAGCACGCCGTTGAGCAGGATCGCGAGCCAGGCGTGACGACCGAACAGCGGCCCGTAGCGGTGGAAATAGAACACCCGGTAGATCAGCTCCTGCGTCGTCACCGAGACGAGCGGATAGGCGATCATGATGAGCAGCCAGGCGTTCGGCGCGCGCCGCGGGAAGGACATGTACCAGCCGGGCAGATTGACGCGCGAATAGTTCATGATCGCGAAGCCGGCGATGGCGAAGATGATGAGGATCGACAGGAATTCGAGGAAGCTGAAGCCGGTCGCGAGCGAGCGGACCATCGAGAAGGTGCGGTCGGCGAGCATCATCACGATGAACAGCACCAGCACCGGCAACAGCACGATGAAGAGCGGCACTTTGTAGATGTGGATGACGAAGGTCATCGCCACCGGCGCGCCGATGAAGACGATGGTCATTTCCAGCCACAGCCAGATGCGGCGGGCGGTGCTCATGGTGGGGCCGGCCACGACCGGCCGGCTTTCGTCTCGCCCGGCAACCGCCGTCATCGCGTCTCCTCCTTGGTCCACAGGCCGGGCAGCCGCTCGTCGAGCGCGCGCGCCAGCCGGTCGAGATGGTTCTCCCGAAGCGGCTCGATGGCCGCAAGGGCCGACAGGAAGCTCTGCGGCGATAGCTCGGCGATCGGCAGGAAACGGCACCAGCCCTCGCGCTGCATGAGACGGCGGTACTCGGCCTCCTCGGGCTTGAAGGCGTGGTCGGCCGGCGAAACACCGATGACCGGCAGGCGCATGGTCACCGCCTCGGAAACCATGGTGCTCGAATCCTCGCTGGCGAGAATGACGTCGGAGCGGGCAAAGACGGAGGGGAGCGTGCCCGGCCCCGCCGTGCGGTAGTCGATGAGGTCGAGGACGACGCCCGGCCTGCCAGCGAGAGCGACAGCCATGTCGGCGACGTTCGCGGGCGTCCGCCGCGAGGTGGCGATGATCCAGCGGGTGCCGTGGAGGCGGCTCATCTCCCCGGCGAAGTCGAGGACGCGCTGCCATTCGTCGGGGCGGTAGTGGAAGAGACCGGAATCGCCGCCGACGAGGAGGCCGGCGACGCTGGGCGGGCGGCCATCGGCAAGAGGGGCACGGTCGCCTCGGCCAGTCAGTTCGTCGGGGTCCATGCGGTTGGGCTTCAGCGTGACGAGATGGCGGGGGAGCCCGCGATGACGCTCGTAGGAGCTGACGACGAGGCCGAATGCCTCGGGCGGCAGGCGGCGAAGCGTGCCGCAGAAGATGTTGCGGGCGCCGAGCAGGCGGGCGGCCGCCCAGTTGGCGATGATGGTGTCGCCACCCGCCGAGACGACGAGATCGGCATCGGGCAGATCGGCTCGCGAGAGGCCGGTCGACAGGCTGAGGCCGGTCCCGGCGCCGACGAGACCGAGCCGCATCAGCGCGGCGAGGAGGCGCGGCGGCACGCGGCGCGAGGCCTTCATCGCGACGGTCCGGGTCGTGACGGGGCCCAGCCGGCCGAGCGCTGCGACCACACCCTCGGCCAGATGATAATGCCCGGGCCGTCCGTCCGACAGGATGAGCGCTCTGAGGCCTGGCATCGGAACTCCGTTCTCCATTGGCCAGGACAGGGCGCCCCGGACCGCCGCCGCCTCGTCCTTACCACCCTTCGCCGGCCGCTGACGACCTCCCGGGCGCCGGCGAGCCGATCGGGCAGAGGCCTGCGCAAACCGCCGCCGATAACCGACGTTCCGTGAAACGCTTCTCACGCTTTTGCAGTGCGACTATGCTGGAAGTCTGTCGATCGCACTGCCACCCGGCTGAACGGAGCGAATGGTATGGGGTATCCCGGGACGACCCGGATGGTCATCGGCGCCTTGCTGATCCTGCTGATGGCGCTGTCGGTCCTCGTCATCGATCCGATCCTGTCCTCGACGGGCTCGGGTCTCGTCGAGAGCCTCCTGCTGATCGCCTTCTGGGGGCTGCTGCTGGTCGGCATCGCGCTGTTCTGCTGGGGGGTGTGGAGCCTCATCGTGGCGGTATTCGCCAGGAGCGACGAGGGGACCGGCGATCCGGCCGGCGTCGGCCGGCGCTCGGGTGCATCGAGCCGCCTCGATGAGGTGCGGCGGATGGGTGCCGACGCCGTCGCGGCAGCGCGGGCGAAGGCCTCCGACAGCGTGCGCTCGGCGCTCGGCCGGGACAGCGACGAGCGCGCGGCGGCGCGCAGCGACATCACATCGTTCCGCAAATCCGTCGCCGATCAGGGCGACGACGAGATCTCGATCAGACCCTCATCGGAGGCTGGCCGCATTCCGGCGGCGGCGGTGACACCGCGCGTGGCGGCTGGCGCCGCCCGTGGCGAGATCGTCGCCAACGGCCATGCCGGGGGCGGCGATCCCCTCGAGGTCGCGGGACGCGGGCTGAAATCCGCGGGCGGCCAGACGGGTGGGGACGCCCGGCAGGCGCCAGGTCCGTCGCTGCCCTCCGACCTGCGCCTTGCGCTGCGCAGCATGGCATGGATGGCGGCCGCCGGCGGCCGGCTCGACGACCGGAAGGTGGCGATGATCGCGCGGTTGTTCCGCCGGGCGACGGGCCGCGACATCGATCCGGACGACATCCGCGACGTCACGGCGGGGATCACGGACATGAACCGCCGCTTCATCGAGGAGCTGGCGGCGAGCCGGGGCGGCATGAGCGATCAGGCGAAGTCGCTGGTCGTCAAGGCGAGCTACATGACGCTGGCAGCCGACGGGCAGGCCAGTTTCGAGGAGGAGCAGCGGATCGGCGACATCGCGCAAGCGCTCGACATGCCCTACGAGCTGGCGAGCAGCGCGATCCGGGCCGCCGATCGCGAGATGTCCTGAGCGGGTCTCAGGCGAACGGGACCGGCCTGAGGGAACGGTGAGAGTGGCGCGCGGCGGCGGCCATCGCCGCGCTCGCCGGAATGCTCCAGAGCGGACGGAACCTCGCCATGGCTCAGCTCATCCTGATCGGCCTCCTCGCCTTCCTGTTCGGCATCGCCACGCATCGCGGCACGATCTGCTCGGTGATCGCCGCCGCCCAGCTCTGCCGCACGGGCTATGCCTCGCGGCTGGTCGGCTTCCTCGTCGGGGCGGCCTGCGCCTTCGCCGTCACGGTGCCGATCGCCTGGCTCAATCCCGATACCGTCAAGCTCTATGCCGATTTCGGCATCGTGCCGGCGATCGTCGTGGGTGGCGCCTTCTATGGTCTCGGCGCCCTCGTCAACGGCGCCTGCCTGTTCGGCACCTTCTCGCGGCTGACGGCGGGCGACACGACCTTCCTCTTCACCATTCCGGGCATCGGTCTTGGATCACTGGTCGCGCAGCATCTCGGCCTTGCGGGGCTGCGCGGACCGTCGGCGAGCCCGCTGATGAGCACGCCTGGCGCCCTCACCGCGACGCTCTATGTCGCCGGGCTCGTCTTTGCGATCGCGAGCGCGGCGGCGGTGCTGGCAGCGCTGCGGCGGGCCGGGGTCGGCCCGATGCGATTGATGCGGGCCAAGCATTGGCGGCCGGCGCTGTCGATGGTGCTGATCGGCGCAACCGGCGGGGCGCTGTTCCTGCTCAGCGACGCCTGGGCGCCGCCAGCGCTCATCAAGCGGATCGCGGCTCTCCTGGCGGGCGGCGCGCCGGCATTTCCACTCGAGAGCCTGCTCGGCCCCGCCGCGCTCTTTGCCGGGGGCGGGCTCGCCGCGCTCTTTTCCGGCCGGCTGAAGGTGAGGCCGCCGAAGGCGCTGGCGGCCGTTAGGGCACTCGCCGGCGGCACCATGATGGGAACCGCGGCCGGGGCGGTGCCGGGCGGCAACGACACCATGCTGCTCGCCGCCGTGCCCTCGCTCGCGGTCAGTGGCACGCTCGCCTATCTGGCGATGTTCGCCGTGCTGGTGCCGGCCTTCTTCGCCTATTACCGCCTCGGCGCGCGGTCGCAGGAGCCCGAGAGCGGTAGTGCGGCGGCGGGTCGGGGGTGATCCGTCTTGCGATCGTTGGAAGTGGCGGGATCGGGCAAGTCGAAGGCGGCGTGCGGTCCAGCATCGGCAGACCGGCGCTTGCGCGGTGGAAGATGGTGGGCCCGGCAGGACTCGAACCTGCAACCAGACGGTTATGAGCCGTCGGCTCTGACCATTGAGCTACAGGCCCCTCCCATCATCGCCGGCCCGAATCGGCCGGGTCGGCCGCTCCGGGACGAGCCCGAAGCGCAACGGCCGCCGAAGAGTTAGTCCGCCTGCCCGTCGCTGTGAAGTGGTATTCGCCGCCAGCCCCCCGCAGCGATGCCGAGGGCGCTCGCGACATCTTCCCGGTCGTCGGCCTCGGTGACGATCGCCGAAGATCGTCTCATGATGGTGCCAGAATCGCATGTTCGGATGACAGGGAACGGGAAGCCGGGCCATCCGGCGCGCCTCGACACACAGCCGCGAAGGGTCAGCCGCCATGACAGGGACGACATCGCCGAACGGCCGGTTCGCGAGGCTCGCAGCGCTCGCATTCCTCGGTCTCATCGCAGCCGGTCCGGCGAGCACACTGCCGGTCAGAGCAGAAACCCCAGCGGGAGCCGCCATGGAGCGCACCATCACCCTTTCGGCCAGTGGCACGGCCTCGGCCGTTCCCGATATGGCGACGGTCAACCTCGGTGTCGTCAGCGAGGCGAGCGAGGCGGCCGCCGCGCTTTCGGCCAATACCGCAGCGATGTCGAAGATCATCGAGGCGCTGAAGGCGGCAGGCGTCGCCGCGCGCGATCTGCAGACCGCCAATGTCTCGGTCAATCCGCGCTACGACTATCCGGGCGACGGGCGGGCGCCGCACCTCGTCGGCTATCAGGTCTCGAACGGTCTCACGGTCCGGATCCGCAATCTCGCCGATACGGGCCGCATCCTCGATCTGGTGGTCGGGCTCGGCTCCAATCAGGTGAACGGCATCAGCTTCGGCTTCTCCAAGCCCGAGGAGGTCGCCGACGAGGCGCGGCGCAACGCCTTCGCCAATGCGCGCGCACGGGCCGAGCTCTATGCCGCGGCGGCGGGCGTCAAGCTCGGTCAGGTGGTCTCGATCGCGGAGGGAAGCCGGGGACAGGGCCCGAGGCCCTTGCTGCGGGGGCGGGCGATGGCCGCGGATGCCGCCGCTCCCGTGCCGATCGAGGCGGGCGAGAGCGAGCTCTCGGTCGAGGTCACCGTCGTCTGGGCGATCGAGTAGCGGCGTCGATCTGGGGGCGTCCTACACGCCACGCGACGGGGCGGGCGGATCGCGGCCGGGCAAGGCGATCGCCCCGGCCGTCCCTCGCGCCTGTGGCGGTGCGCCCGCACATCCGACCACCCGGATCCGGGCGATGTCCTGCGCCCGCGTTCTCGCCGCACGGATCATCCGCTCGAATACTATGATCGCTCGAGCGCAACGGCGTCGTCTTCATTCTGGGATTGGTGCTGTTCTGAAGATTTGTAGAAAAATCAATTCCGATCGATCGAATTTTATGAGTGCCCTTAAGGCGAGCTTCACCGCCTCGGCTTAGGCTGCCCCATTCGAGGGATGGGGTGCGTTCGGTCGAGGTACTCATGCTGAAAGTTCTGGCAAGGCTGCGGGGGTGCGGGCTCTCCCTCGACCTGCTCACGGCGTTCCGCAAGCGCTCCGAGGGCAACATCGCGACGATCTTCGCGATCGTGCTCGTGCCATTGGCGGGCATCGCCGGCTTCGCCCTCGATTTCGGTCGCGCCCAGCTCGTCACCTCCAAGCTCCAGCAGTCGGTCGATGCCGCGGTCATCTCGGCGGGGGCGCGGATGGCGCTCAGCGAGGAGGACCTGACGAGCGAGGCCCGCCGGTTCTTCCGGGCGAGCGGGGGCGAGGATGTGGCGGCGGAGAACATCCAGCTCGCCCTCGTCAAGGGCTCGGACAATCTGAGCCTGACGGTGACGGCGGACGTGCCGACGACGCTGCTCAACGTCATCGGCTATTCGGAGCTGAGGGTCTCGGTCGACGCGGTCGCGAAGTTCGCTTCGGAGGATCTCGAGGTCGCCATCGTGCTCGACAATACCGGCTCGATGGCTCCCTTCATCGGCGACCTCAAGACCGGCGCGACCGACCTCGTCAATCGCCTGTTCGATACCGCGGCCAATGTCGGGCGCGACGTCAAGGTGGCGCTGGTGCCCTATGTCGGGGCCGTCAATATCGGCAACGAGGCCGGCCATATCGGCTGGATGGATGTCACGGCCGACGCCCAGTATCACGGCATGGCGTTCGAAGGGTCCTGGACGCTGTTCGAGGGGGGCTGCACCTACACGCCCGACGGCGGCGGCGGCGATTCCGGCCCCGGATCGGGCGGCGACGGTGGCGACCGCAGCGAGATCACGCCGCTTTCGCCCTTCCCGACGCTGGCGCGCGTGCTCCAGGAGGTGATCGGCATCGGCTCGGCCCATGCCCAGACCGCGCCCGTCCCCTCGACGCCGAGCGGTTACGCCCATACCGGCGTCACAGCCGGCGAGGAGTGCTGGGGGATGGAACCGACGCATGTGAACCATTTCGATCTGTTCAATCAGCTCAACGTCGCCTGGAAGGGCTGCGTCGAGGCCCGTCCCGAACCCTTCGACGTCGACGATACGCCGCCGGACAGCGGCAATCCCGATACGCTGTTCGTGCCCTACTTCTGGCCCGACGAGCCCGACACCACCGATTTCGGCACCTACCCCAACAACTATCTCGCCGACGGCGAAGCCTCCCTGCCGGCGCCGTGGATCTATTCCTGGGAGGGCGGCCGGGCCCGCGCGACGTTCAAGTACTATCTCGGCAACACCGCCACGATCGACGATGTGCCGCCGCTCACGCTCGGCCCCAACCAGGCCTGCCCCGACCCCGTCGTGCCCCTGACCGACAGCCGCAGCGCCCTGCTCTCGGCGATCTCGGGCATGAGCGAATGGGAAGGCTCGGGCACGGTCGCCTCCGAGGGACTGGCCTGGGGATGGCGCGTGCTCTCGCCGACCGAGCCCTTCACCGAGGGCGCGGCCTATGGCGAGGCCAACAAAGTGATCGTGCTGATGACCGACGGCAAGAACTGGGCCGCCGAGCAGAACCCCGACGTCAACTTCACCGACTACACCGCCTATGGCTATTTGCAGTACAATTGGCGTATCTTCCCGCAGACCTACAGCAACTACAAGGACTATCTCGACAGCCGTCTGCTGCAGGCCTGCACCAACGCCAAGGCCGCCGGGGTGACGATCTATACGATCACCTTCGGCGTGCTCGATGCTGAGACCCAGCAGCTCTACGAGAATTGCGCCTCCAAGCCGCCCTACCACTACGACGCCGATACGACGGCGGAGCTGGTCTCGGCGTTCAATCAGATCGCCGGCGAATTGACGGCCTTGCGGATCGCGCAATAGCGGGGCCTGCATTCCCCTCCATGACCTGACCCGGGGGCCGGCCGCAAGGACTGGCCCCTTCGGCGTTCACGGGGCAGGCCTCGTCGCGGCAGCGAGCCCTTGCCAGCGCCCTGCCCGATGTCGCACATTCCGGGCTCCTCGAACGCGACGGCGCATCCGCCGCATCTCCTTCCAACATGCGAGGTTGCCCGATGACAGCCGCCCGCCCTGCCGGCAAGGCAGAACCGGTCATCATCTCCTGTGCCATCACCGGCTCGATCCATACGCCGAGCATGAGCGAGCATCTGCCGGTGACGCCCGATGAGATCGCCGCCTCGGCGATCGGCGCGGCCAGGGCCGGTGCCGCCATACTCCATCTGCATGCCCGCAATCCCGAGGACGGGCGGCCGACGCCGAGCCCGGCGGTGTTCCGCGACATCATCTCGGCGATCCGACGGGAGAGCGATGCGATCATCAACATCACGACCGGCGGCGGCCAGACGATGAGCCTCGAGGAGCGCACCGAGGGGCGCGATCGCTCGAGCCCGAGATCTGCTCGCTCAACATGGGCACGATGAACTTCGCCCTGTTCCCCATGGCGGAGAAGAAGCGCAACTGGCGTCACGACTGGGAGCTTGCGCATCTCGTCAACAGCCGCAATTCGTCTTCAAGAACACCTTCGCCGACATCGAATGGATCCTCGCGGAGATGGGCGACAAGCGCGGCGCGCGGTTCGAGTTCGAATGCTACGATCTCGGCCACATCTACACGCTGAAGCACTTCCTCGACCGCGGTCTCGTCAAGACGCCGCTGTTCGTGCAGTTCGTGATGGGCATTCTCGGCGGGATCGGCGCCGAGCCCGAATGCTTCTACATGATGAAGTCGACCGCCGACCGGCTGCTCGGCGACGCCTATACCTTCTCGGTGGCGGCGGCGGGCCGGGCGCAGATGCCGCTCGTGACGATGTCGGCCCTCAATGGCGGCCATGTCCGGGTCGGGCTCGAGGACAATCTCTACTTGAAGAAGGACGACTGGCGGCGAGCAATGCCGAGCAGGTGACGCTCGCGCGCGAGATGCTCGACACCTATTCGCTCGCCGTGGCGACGCCCGATGAGGCGCGCGCGCGCCTCGGCCTCAAGGGTGCCGACAAGGTGAAGTTCTGATGGCGCGGGCAGGCTCCGGTGGCATGCGGCGGTGGCGGGCATGAGGCAGCCGTCGATCGAGGTCCGCGCCGGCCTGCCGAGCGATTGCGCCGAGATCGCGGAGATGGTTCAGGAGCTGGCGCGCGACACGACCGAGGGCGTCGTGCCGAGGGCGACGGCCGAAGGGCTGGCCGCAAGCGCATTCGGGGCGGGGGCGCATATCTCCCTCTTCGTCGCCGAGGACGAGGCGGGCCTCATCGGCTACTGCCTGACGACGCCGCTCTACTCGACCTGGCGCGGTGCGCGCGGCATCCGGGTGGTCGATCTCTATCTGCGGGCGCGCGCGCGGCGGCTGCGGCTCGGCGAGCGGCTGCTGGCGGCGGCGACCGCAGCCGGCTGGCGCGAGGGCGCGCGCTTCGTGCGTCTCGAGGTGGAGCGGACCAATGTCGAGGCCGAGCGCTTCTATCGCCGCCTCGGTTTCCATCTGAAAGAGAACGAGCACAGCTATTCGCTCGATCGCGACCCGATGCAGGTGCTGGCGGGCGCGAATGACGGATCTCATGCCACCCGGGAAAACTCACGACCGAGAAGAGAGACCTACGCGCCAATCGCATCGAGGCGCATGACGCGGACGTGCTCGCGGCGGCGCGCGCGGTGCTCGATGGCTGCGCCGATGCGCGCGAGATGGGCGAGGCGGTGAAGGCGGCGGTCACGCGCAACGCAGATTGGCGTGGCGAGCAGTGCATCAACCTGCTCGCGCCCGAGGCGCCGACCAGCCCGTCGGTGCGCGCGCTCTTGTCGTCCGAGATCGGCACGCGCGGCCGAGGGCGCGATCAGCCCGGTCAATCGATGGTTCGCGGGCACACGCCACATCGACGAGGTGGAGGCGCTCTGCGTCGAGCTGATGAAGCGCTATTGGCGCTGCAACTATGCCGATCACCTGATGTGCGCCTCGATGATCGGCAACGCCGTGGTCTACACGGCGCTGTCGAAGCCGGGCGACATCGTGATGACGGCGCCGCAGCCGACGGGCGGTCACTCCTCCAACCGCATGGACGGGCCGGCCGGGGCCATGGGCCGCCGGATCGTCGATATTCCGATGAATCCGGAAGAGCTCGTCGTCGATGTCGAGCGGTTCAAGACCGTGGCAGAGGCCGCGCGCCCGCCGCTCGTCGCGCTCGGCCTGTCGATGACGCTGTTCCCGCAGCCGCTCGCCGCCATGAAGGAGGCGATCGCGCCGTGGGGCGGCCGGCTCTATTTCGATGCGGCCCATCAGCTCGGCCTGATCGGCGGGGGTGAGTTCCAGGATCCCTTGCGCGAGGGCGCCGACATCATGACGGGGTCGGCCGGCAAGACTTTCGCGGGACCGCAGTCCGGCATCATCGTGTGGGACGATCCCGAGATCACCATGCCGGTGACGACGGCGGTGTTCCCGGTCTGGGCGGCGACCCACCAAGTGAACCGCGTCGCGGCCCTCGCCCTCGCGACCGCCGAGGCGATCGCGTTCGGCCGCGAGTTCATGAGCCAGATCGTCCGCAATGCCCGGGCGCTCGCCCAGGCGCTCGACGAGCGCGGCGTGCCGATGCTGTGCACGCACAAGGGCTATACGACGACGCAGCAGGCAATCGCCGACGTGCGCAAGTATGGCCGTGGCCTGCAGAACGCGCAGAAGCTCGAGCGCGCCAACATCATCGTCAACAAGAACCTCATCCCGACCGACAGGCCCGAGGACTGGGACTATCCGGGCGGCCTGCGCATGGGCACGATCGAGGTGACGCGCTATGGCATGAAGGAAGCCGAGATGGCGGCGATCGCGGACATGATCGCGCGCGTCGTCGTCCGCGGCGAGGCGCCCGAGACGGTCAAGGCCGACGCACTGGCCCTCAGGCGGTCGTTCCCGACGCTCTACTACTGCTTCGAGACGGGACTGCCGCCGGCTGCCTGAGGCCTTGGGCATCGGCGGATCGGAAGGGGCGAGACGAGCGAGGGTACGCGTCATGAAGAGCAACATCTCCGACGATCTGCGCTCGGGCGCGCTCGTCTACCACTCCCACCCCAAGGCCGGTAAGCTCGAAATCGTCGCGACGAAGCCGCTCGGCAACCAGCGCGACCTGGCGCTCGCCTATTCGCCGGGTGTGGCGGCGGCCTCCGAAGCGATCGCCGCCGATCCGGCGCGCGCGTTCGACTACACGGTCCGCGGCAATCTCGTCGGCGTCGTGTCGAACGGCACCGCCGTGCTCGGCCTCGGCAATATCGGTCCGCTCGCCGCCAAGCCGGTGATGGAAGGCAAGGCGGTGCTCTTCAAGAAGTTCGCCGGCATCGACGTCTTCGACATCGAGGTCTCGCCGACCGATGTCGAGGGCTTCTGCAACGTGGTCGCGGCGCTCGAGCCGACCTTCGGCGGCATCAACCTCGAGGACGTCAAGGCGCCGGAGTGCTTCGAGATCGAGGAGCAACTGCGGGCGCGCATGCACATTCCGGTGTTCCACGACGATCAGCACGGCACCGCGATCATCGTCGGCGCGGCGGTGACGAACGGCTTGTCGCTGGCAGGAAAGCCGATCGGCGAGGTGAAGATCGTGGCATCGGGGGCAGGCGCGGCGGCGCTCGCCTGCCTCAACATGCTGGTGGCGCTCGGGGCGAGGCGCGAGAACATCTGGATCGCCGACATCGACGGCGTCGTCTACGAGGGGCGCGAGGCGGGCATGGACCGCTTCAAGGCGGTGTTCGCGCAGCGGACCCGGCACCGCCATCTCGCCGACATCATCGAGGGGGCCGACGTGTTCCTCGGGCTCTCGGCCGGTGGCGTGCTGAAGCCCGAGATGGTCGAGCGCATGGCGCCCTCGCCGCTCATTCTGGCGCTCGCCAATCCGACGCCGGAGATCATGCCCGAGGAGGCGGTGGCGGTACGGCCCGATGCCGTCATCTGCACCGGCCGGTCGGACTATCCAAACCAGGTCAACAACGTCCTGTGCTTTCCCTACATCTTCCGCGGCGCGCTCGATGTCGGGGCGACGACGATCAACGAGGAGATGAAGCTCGCCGCGGTGCGCGCCATCGCCGAACTTGCGCGCGAGCCGACGTCCGATGTCGCGGCTGCTGCCTATGGCGGGGAGACGCACGGTTTCGGCCCGAAGTCGATCATCCCGACACCGTTCGATCCGCGGCTCATTCTCCGGATCGCGCCGGCGGTGGCGGAGGCGGCCATGGCGACGGGCGTCGCGACGCGACCGCTCGCAGACATCTCCGCCTATTACGAGCGGCTCGACCGCTTCGTGTTCCGCTCGGGCTTCGTGATGAAGCCGATGTTCGAGCGGGCAAGGCGCGACCCGCGCCGTGTCGTCTATGCCGAGGGCGAGGATGAGCGCGTGCTGCGGGCGGTCGAGGTCGTCGTCGAGGAGGGCCTCGCCCATCCGATCCTGATCGGGCGGCCCGAGGTCGTCATGCGGCGCATCGAGCGCTTCGGTCTGACGATCCGGCCGGAGCGCGATTTCGATCTCGTCAATCCCGAAGGCGACCCGCGCTACAAGGACTATGTCGAGACCTATCTCGATCGCACCTGGCGGGCCGGCATCACCGCCGACCTGGCGCGCACCATCGTGCGGACGCGGGCAACCGTCATCGCCGCGCTTTCGGTACATCGCGGCGAGGCGGACGCCATGCTGTGCGGTCTCGAGGGCCGCTTCAACTGGCACCAGAAGGACATCACCGACGTGATCGGACTGAGGTCCGGGCTCAGCGAGCTGGCGGCGCTCTCGGCGGTGATCCTCAACAAGGGCGTCTATTTCCTCGCCGACACCAATGTGCGGCTCGATCCCGATGCCGAGGGCATAGCCGAGATCGTGCGCCTCGCCGCCGAGGAGATCCGGCGCTTCGGCATCGAGCCGCGGGTGGCGCTGCTCTCGCATTCCAATTTCGGCACCTCGCACAACGAGAGCTCGCAGAAGATGCGGCGGGCGCGCGACCTGATCCGCGCCCACCAGCCGGACATCGCGGTCGAGGGCGAGATGCGCAGCGACGTGGCTCTCGACGAGCCGCTTAGGCAGCGCGTGTTCCCGCGGGCCGAGCTGGTCGGTGAGGCGAACCTGCTCGTCATGCCCAATCTCGATGCGGCGAGCATCGCCTTCCATGCCATCCGCGTGCTGGCGAGCGCGCTGCCGCTCGGGCCGATCCTGCTCGGCGTCGCAAGGCCTGCGCACATCCTGACGGCATCGGTGACGGCGCGTGGTGTCGTCAACATGACCGCCATCGCGGTGGCGCAGGCGCAGGCGCTGGGAAGCCCGGCGCGGACGGCGGCGCGTTGAGGCGCCGCGATGGATTGAGATCGATCAAGGCGAGGGTGGCCGGCTGCGTGCAGCGTGCCGGCGGCTTGATCGAGGTGCCAGGCGACAAAGGGGCAGCGTGATGACGGACACGATGAGCGCGGTCGTGATCGGTGCGGGGCATGCCGCCAGCGAGGCCGTGACGGCGCTGCGCAAGGAAGGGTTCAAGGGTACGATCACCGTGATCGGCGAGGAGCCCTACTATCCCTATCACCGCCCGCCCCTGTCGAAGACCTATCTCGCCGAGCAGCAGCCGCCGGAGAGCCTCTACATCCGCAATCCGGAGATCTACGAGCGCGAGGGCGCGGCCATGCTGATCGGCCGGCGGGCGGTGGCAATCGACCGGGGCGCGCACGAGATCATGCTCGCCGACGGCGATATCGTTTCCTACGACCGCCTCGTCATCGCGACGGGCGGCCGCCCGCGGCGGCTCAATCTCCAAGGCGCGGATCTGCCCGGCATCTTCTACGTGCGTACCATCGCCGACATCGAGGCGATCCGGCCGCGGGTCCGGCCGGGCGCGCGGGCGGTGGTGATCGGCGGGGGCTATATCGGGCTCGAAGCGGCGGCGATGCTGAGGAAGCTCGGCGTCGGCGCGACGGTGCTCGAGGCGGCTCCGCGCGTCCTGCAGCGCGTGACGGCGCCCGAGCTGTCGGCCTTCTACGAGCGCGTGCATCGCGAGGAAGGCGTGAGCGTCGAGACGGATGTGCGGATCGCGGCGGTCGAGGGCGATCAGCAGGTGCGAGCGGTCAGGCTCCTGGACGGGCGGGTGCTCGATGCCGATTTCGTCGTCGTCGGTGTCGGCATCGATCCGGCCGTCGAGATCGCGCGCGATGCCGGGTTGACGCTCGAGAACGGCATCGCCGTCGACGACCAGTGCCGCACGTCGGATCCCGACATCTTCAGTGCGGGCGATTGCGCGAGCTTCGTCTCGCGCCACTACGGCTATCGCGTTCGGCTCGAAAGCGTGCAGAACGCCTATGAGCAGGCGCGTGTGGCAGCCGCCGTCATCGCCGGACGCGCGGTGGTGCACGACGTGATCCCGTGGTTCTGGTCCGACCAGTTCGATCTGAAGCTGCAGATCACCGGGTTGTCGCAGGGCTACGACGAGGTGGTGCTGCGCGGCGATCCTCGGGCGGGCGCAGTTTCGCGGCCTTCTACCTGAAGAACGGCGAGATCATCGCGCTCGATGCCGTCAATCGGCCGAAGGAGTTCATGGCGGCGAAGCGCATGATCGCGGAACGCAAGCGCGTCGCGGCATCACGTCTCGCCGACGAGGCGGTGACGCCGGCCGAGTTGATGCGCGGGTAGGGTTCAGGGCCGGGCGCCCGCCCAGCATTTCTCTGCACGCTCGCGCGTGCGACGGGCCAAGAAGGCGCTGCGGGCGACAAGGGCGCGCCCGTCAAAGCGTCAACGCTTCAAGGTTTGCGCGGCGGAGCGGGGCGGATGTCGGCCTCGTCGTCGAGAATGCGCCAGGCAGCGCCGTCGAGATCGTCGTACTGGCCCGATTTCAGCGACCAGAGAAAGGCGCCGAGGGCCAGCCCGCCAAGAGCGAGCGCGCAAGGAATGAGCCAGGCGAGCGAGGTCATCGGTCAGGCTCCTTCTCGAACGGGATGCGGCGCGGCGCCGACGGGCGCGGGCAGTTCCGTGTGTCCGCCGCCGACTTCACCGACAACGAAGCCGTTCTCGGTGCGACCGTCATGCTGCGCAACCTGACGGCATTCAGCGTCACGACGATCGAGGATGTCGACATGGCGATGGCGGCGATCAGCGGATTGACGAGGCCCGCCATGGCCAGCGGCACGAACAGGGCATTATAGCCGATGGCGATGGCGAAATTCTGCAAGGCAAGCCGGCGGGCCTCTCGTGCGACGCCGAGGATCTCGACGACGGGCTCGAGGCTGTCGCCCTGGAAGATGGCGTCGGATGCGGTCTGGCCGACATCGGCGGCGGTCGAGGGCGAGAGCGAGGCGTAGCCGGCGGCGAGTGCGGGCGCATCGTTGAGCCCGTCGCCGATCATCAGCACGCGGTGACCGTCGGCCTTCAACTGCTCGAGGCGGACGATCTTGTCGCGCGGCGACTGGGTCGCTGCCGCTCGACTGATGCCGACCTCGCGGGCGGTCGCTGCGACGCGCGGCGCGGTATCGCCGGAGAGCAGCTCGATCGTGAAACCGGCCCGGCGAAGACGCGCGAGCGTCGATGTCGCGTCGGGCCAGCGTCGCGTCGGCGAAGGCAAGCCCAAGTGGCGGACGGCCGGGGCGCGTCAGCCACAGCACCGCATCCAGGCCGGTGTCGTCGACGCCGGTGAAGCGGGCCGAGCCGAGGCGGATCTCGCCGTCCTCGGCGGTGCGGCTGAGGCCGGCGCCGGCATGCTCGGTGACATCGGCGGCAGCGGCGACCGTGCCGAGACGGGCGAGAGCGTAAGCCGCCGTTACGGCGCGCGAATAGGGATGGCGGCTCTGGGCGGCGAGACCGGCGGCGGTGGCGAGTGCCTCGTCGTCGATCGCGTCGGGATGGGCAAGCTCGGGCCGGCCGAGGGTCAGCGTGCCGGTCTTGTCGAGGACGATGTGGTCGACGGCGGCGAAGCGCTCGAGTGCGTCGGCCGCTTTGACGAGCACACCCTTGTGGAACAGGCGGGCGGCGGCGGCGACCTGGACGGCAGGGACGGCGAGCGCGATGGCGCAGGGGCAGGTGATGATGAGCACGGCGATCGCCGAGGTCAGCGAGGCCTGCCAGCCGGCGCCGAGCAGCATCCAGCCGATGAAGGTGAGGAGGCCGAGCAGATGCACGGCCGGGGCATAGATTTGCGCGGCGCGGTCGGCGAGACGGACATGCAGCCCCTTCGACTGCTCGGCCGCCTCCATCAGCCGGCCGATCTCGGCCAGCAGCGTATTGTCCTCGGTCGCCGTCGCCTCGATGCGCAAGGGCGTCGCGAGATTGAGTGTGCCGGCATGGACGGTGGCACCGGCGACGACGCGCCGGGGCACGCTCTCGCCGGTGATCAGCGATTCATCGATCTCGCCTTCGCCGGCGAGGATGCGTCCATCGGCGGCGATGCGCTCGCCGGCGGCGACGACGAGGACCATGCCGGGCAGGAGCGCACCGGCGGGCAGCCGTGTCACCGTGCCGTCGTCCTCAAGGACGCTCGCCATGCCCGATTTCAAGGCAAGGAGATTGGAGACGGCGCTCTCGGCGCGGCCACGAACATGGCTGTCGAGATAGCGGCCGATCAGGAGGAAGAAGAGCAGCGTCACGGCGTCGAAATGAACGAGATGGCCGCCCTCCATGGTCTGGAAGAGGCTCATCAACGTCGCGGCGAGCACGATGGCGAGCGAGATCAGCGTCCATGTTGAGCGTGCGGCGGCGAGCGCGGCGCGTGCGGAGGAAAAACGGCTGGCCGGCATAGGCGATCGCCGGGATGGCGATCACCGCCGATATCCAGTGAAAGAGGCTCTGGATCGACGCGCTCATGTCCGAGACGAGGCCGGCCCAGACCGACACCGACAGCAGCATGATGTTGGCGGCGGCGAGACCGGCAACGCCGACACGCTTGATGAGCTCGCGCTCGTTGCCGTCCGACTTCGTCTCGGCATCGGCCGCGAGCTGGCCGGCGCTGCCAAGCGACGCCCGTCCGAGCGTCGACGAGGCGGGCCGTGTCGGTCTTCAGCGGCTCGAAGCGGATGGAGACGCGGCGCGTCGAGAGATTGGCGCGGGCCGAGATGACGCCGGGTGCCTCGGCGAGCGCGCGCTCGACTTCTTCCGCATGCAGCCGCCGCAATGCATGTTCTCGACCGAGCGTGATGCGCTCGCCGGTGGCGCCGGAGGTAGGAGCAGCCCGGCGGATTCGCCCGCGGCCGAACAGCAACCACCGGCAGCGGCGTACGCGCCGGCCCTTGCGCTCGTGCCGGCAGGATTACGGGCACCGCCTATTTCTGCGGAGGTATCCATAACGCTCTTCATCCGGTAGACGACCTTGCCGCCGCTCGACTCGGGCTCGCGGACCGTGACGGCGATCACCCAGCCGCCAGCGCCAGCCTTCGGCGAGATGTCTCGTAACGGCCGCCGCCGGCCTCGACGAGGGCGACCGTGTGGTCCTCGCGGGCAGTTGCGGGGCGGGCGAGGAAGGGCCTCGGCGCGGGGCCGGCCAGCGGCTTGCCGCCGGCATCGGTCAGACCGAAAGCGATGCGCTCGGCGGGACCCGCCGGCGCCGGCGACCGGTGAGACCACGCCCTTCCAGCCGCGCCGCGCCTGTTCCTCGCTCTCGGCGATGGTGGTGTTGTAGTCGATGCCCTTCTGGTAGGCGCTCGAGGTATCGGTGCCGTCGAAGGTCGAGATCGCGGCGTAGAGGAAGACGCCGTTGACCGCGAAGATCACGCCGAAGAAGGCGATCAGCATCATCAGGACATGCCGGCCGGTGAGGCCGCCGCGTCCCTTCACATTCTCGCTCGTCGCCATCCTGCTATGGCCTCCTGAAGTTGGAAGCGGAACCCGCAGACTTGCCGTCCTCGGCGTCGGTGACGACGAAGCGCACGTCCGTCGCCTGGCCGGCGAGCTTTGCCAACCTCGGCCGGTGGCAGCGTCACATAGACCTTGATCGCCTGGTGTCGGTCTCGACCGGGATGACCGGATCGGCCTCGTCCTCGAAACCGATGAAGGACAGGCGTGCGCCCGGCAACCCTTCCACGGCGATGCGGAAGCGCCGCGTCTCCTGGCGCTTGTTCAGCAGCTTGACGGTATAGCCGTTGCGGATCGAGCCGTCCGAAAGCGTGACGAAGACCGGATTGCGATCGCGGATCACGTTCACGTCGATGTCCGAGCGGCTCCACAGTGCGAACAGCATGATGACGCCGACGAGCGCGATAAGGCTCGAATAGAGCACGGTGCGCGGCCTGACCATGCGCAGCCGGCCCTTCTGGCCGTGCAGGGCCGCATCGATGCGGTGGAAGGTGTCGTAGGAGATGAGGTTCTTCGGCCGACCGATCTTGCCCATGACCTCGTTGCAGGCGTCGATGCACAGCGCGCACTGGATGCATTCGAGCTGCGGCCCCTCGCGGATGTCGATGCCCATCGGGCAGACGGCGACGCAGAGCTTGCAGTCGATGCACTCGCCGCGGCCCTCCCAGGGCTCGCTCTTCCTGTGGGGCCCGCGCGGCTCGCCGCGCCAGTGGCGATAGCTGACGAGCAGCGAATCGGCGTCGAACATGGCGCCCTGGATGCGCGGCCAGGGGCACATGTAGATGCAGACCTGCTCGCGGGCGATGCCACCGAGCAGATAGGTGGTGGCGGTGAAGATGCCGAGGAACACATAGGCGACGGCAGGTGCGGTGCCGGTGAAGAGCTCGCCGAGCAGGGTCGGAGCGTCGCGGAAATAGAAGACCAGCGCGCCGCCGGTGAGGAGCGCGATCAGCAGCCAGCTCACATGGGTGGCGAGCTTCAGGAAGATCTTGCGCGGCCGCCAGGGCTCCTTGTCGAGACGGATGCGCTCGTTGCGGTCGCCCTGCCAGAAGCGTTCGACCGTCACCATGAGATCGGTCCAGACGGTCTGCGGGCAGGCATAGCCGCACCAGACGCGGCCGGCGAGCGCGGTGACGAGAAAGAGCCCGAGCGCGGAGATCACCAAGACGCCGGTGACGAGATAGAATTCCTGCGGCCAGATCTCCAGGGGACCGAAGAACAGCCGCTGATGGGCGAAATCGAGCAGGACGGCCTGATCGGGCAGGCCCTCGGCGCGCGGCCAGCGGATCCAGGGCAAGAGATAGTAGACGCCGAGGGCGAGGATCATCATCGCCCATTTGATCTTGCGGAAGGTACCGTGCGCGAGACGCGGATAGACCTTCTTGCGCGTCGCATAGAGGTCGCGCTTGCCCTTCGTATTGATCGCTTCGACGTCGACACGCTGCACGCCGGCTGCCGCCTCAGCAGGGGCGGCACCGAGCGCGGAGGCTTCCTTGATGGCCGCCTCGGCCAGCTTCTCGAGCTTCGTCATCCCGAACTCCTCGGCAATGGCGAGCGCGCCTGACGCACATGCCATGCACATGTCGAATGTCCAGTCACGTTGTGGGGCGTAGCGCCGGCCCCTTCAAGACGGTCCGGCCCGTCCGCATCGCCCGAGGGAGCCTGATCGACCGGTCCGTTCGGCGCCCATCGAGGCCGGTCTCGCATCCGGCCGCCTCACTCAGCAGGACCCGGCAGAGGACGGTGGCGTCGTCGTCCGGGCCGATCCCCATTTCGCAGTTCCTCAGATCAGGTCCGCCGGCCCGGGACAGGCCCGGGCCGGCGGCATGGCTCACTGTCCGCCGCCGAGGCTGTGGACGTAGACGGCCAGCATCTTGATGGTCGCCGGATCGAGGCGGCCACCCCAGGTCGGCATGACGCCGCCGCGACCATTGGTGATCGTTGCCACGACATCGGCCCTCGACTTGCCATAGAGCCAGATGCCGTCCGTCAGGTTCGGCGAGCCGAGCTCCATGTTGCCCTTGGCGTTCTCGCCATGGCAGGCGACGCACTGCTCGGCAAAGATCTGCTTGCCGCGCTCGATCGCCGCCTGATCCCCGGTGGTGCCCGACAGCGACAGGACATAGTCCGCCACATCGCTGATCTGGGCCGGCTCGAGCATCTGATCGAGCCCGAAGCGCGGCATCTGGTTCTGCCGTGTCTCGGGATCGGTCGAGCGGACGCCGACCTGGAGCGTATGCTCGATCTGATCGAGCGTGCCGCCCCACAGCCAGTCGTCGTCGTTCAGGTTCGGATAGCCCGGGCCTCCCTGCGCACCGCGGCCGTGGCAGCCCGCGCAGTTGTCGCCGAAGGCCGCCCGGCCGCCAGCGATGGCGAATTCGCGCAGCTCCGGGTTCTTCTGGATCTGATCGACCGTCTCGGAGGCGATGGCGGTGACGAACTTCGCCTGCGCCGCCTTGCCGGCCGCCACCTCGTCCATCACCTGCTTGCGCTGGCTGTAGTCGAGCATGCCGTGCGTGTAGCTGGTCAGCGTCGGCCAGGCGGGATAGGCGATCCAGTAGCCGATCGACCAGATGATCGAGGCATAGAACACCCAGACCCACCATCTCGGCAGAGGCTTGTTCAGCTCCTTGATGCCGTCCCACTCGTGACCGGTCGTGTGGACGCCGGTCACCTCGTCGATCTCATGCTTATGCTTGTCGGTCATGGCCGTCTTCCCAGGTCCGGTGTGTCGCTGTCCTTTTTCAGAGGCAGCATGGCTGCCTCCTCGAACTTCTCCTTGTTGCCGGGCCAGTAGACGTAGGCGACCACGCCGATGAAGACCGCAAAGAAGATCAGCAGACTGGCCGACTGCGTGATCGCAGCGACTGACTGGTAGCTCATCGCGATCTCCTATCTGAGGTTCGGGCCGGACTCGTCGAACGAGGCGAAGTCGACGAGGGTGCCAAGCATCTGCAGATAGGCGACCACCGCGTCGAGCTCGGTCAGCCGGCCGGGCTCGCCGTCGAAGGCGCGGACTACCGCCTTGGGATAGCGGGCGGCGACGCCCTCGGAGCCCGCCTCGTCGGGATTGGCCTGGAGGACGAGGTCCTGGCTCGCGCTGGCGATCTGCTCGTCGGTGTAGGGTACGCCGACGGCCCGCAAGGTCTTCAGGCGCTCGGCGATGTCGGGCACATCGAGCGTCCGGGCCTTCAGCCAGGGATAGCTCGGCATGATCGACTCAGGGACCACCGAACGCGGGTCGGTCATGTGTGCGACATGCCAATCGTCGGAGTACTTGCCACCGACGCGGGCGAGGTCGGGCCCCGTCCGCTTCGAGCCCCACTGGAAGGGGTGGTCGTACATGCTCTCGGCCGCCAGCGAGTAGTGGCCGTAGCGTTCGACCTCGTCGCGCAGCGAGCGGATCATCTGCGTGTGGCAGACATAGCAGCCCTCACGCATGTAGATGTCGCGGCCCGCGAGCTCGAGGGGCGAGTAGGGGCGCATGCCCTTCACCTCCTCGATGGTCGAGTCCAGGTAGAACAGCGGCACGAGCTGGACGAGGCCGCCCACCGACACCATGAGCAGGATGCCGACGATCAGCAGCAGCGAGTGCCGTTCGAGAGTCCCGTGATTGAAGGCCATGATCGGTTCTCTCCCTCACTCAGCCGGATTGATCGCGGCCCGAAGCTCGGGTGCCGCTGCGATGCGGGGCTGCTCGGCGAGGTCGACGCTCTCGTCGCCGCGGGCCGTCCGCCACACGTTGTAGGCCATCATCAAACCGCCGAGGACGAAGAGCAGGCCGCCCGTGGCACGGATGATGTTCGGCCAGTGCTTGGCCTCGACAGTCTCGACGAAGGAGTACTGCAGGAAGCCGAGCTGGTCGTAGGCGCGCCACATCAGGCCTTCCATGATGCCCGACACCCACATGGAGGTGATGTAGAGCAGGATGCCGATGGTGGAGAGCCAGAAGTGCCCATCGACGGGAACGGATCGGTAGAGGCCCTTGCGCTTCCACACCCACGGTGCGAGGCGGTAGATGGCGCCGAAGGACACCATGCCGACCCAGCCGAGCGCACCGGAATGCACGTGGCCGATCGTCCAGTCGGTGCTGTGGCTCAGCGAGTTCACCGCCTTGATGCTCATCAAGGGGCCCTCGAAGGTCGACATGCCGTAGAAGGCCACCGAGACGACCATCATGCGCACGACCGGGTCGGTGCGCAGCTTGTCCCAGGCGCCCGACAGCGTCATCAGGCCGTTGATCATGCCGCCCCAGGACGGCATCCACAGCATGATCGAGAAGGTCATGCCGAGCGTCTGCGCCCAGTCAGGCAGGGCGGTGTAGTGCAGATGGTGCGGACCGGCCCAGATGTAGAGGAAGATCAGCGTCCAGAAATGCACGATCGACAGGCGGTAGGAATAGACCGGCCGCTCGACGCGCTTCGGCACGAAGTAGTACATCATCGCGAGGAAGCCGGCGGTGAGGAAGAAGCCGACGGCATTGTGGCCGTACCACCACTGCGTCATCGCATCCTGAACGCCCGAATAGGCGATGTAGCTCTTCGTGCCGAGGAGCGACACCGGCAGGGCGAGGTTGTTGACGATGTGCAGCATGGCAATCGTCAGGATGAACGCAAGGAAGAACCAGTTGGCCACATAGATGTGCGGCTCGCGGCGCTTCCAGATGGTGCCGAGGAAGACGAGCAGGTAGACGACCCAGACGATCGTCAGCCAGAGATCGACATACCATTCGGGCTCGGCATATTCCTTGGCCTCGGTGACGCCGAGGACGTAGCCGGTGGCCGCCAGCAGGATGACGGTCTGATAGCCCCAGAACACGAACCAGGGCGACCAGCGGCCGGCGAGCCGGGCCTGGCAGGTGCGCTGCACGATGTAGAAGGACGTGGTGATAAGCGCCGTGCCGCCGAAGGCGAAAATGACCGCCGAGGTATGCAGCGGGCGCAGACGCCCGAAACTCGTCCAGGGCATGTCGAGATTGAGCGCGGGATAGGCAAGCTGCCAGGCGATCACGTCGCCGACGAGAAAGCCCACCACACCCCAGAATACCGTGAGCGCCACACCGACACGCACGATGGCGTCGTTGTAGTAGACACCCGACTCGTCGGCGCTGCCGATGCTGCCCTTGCCGAAGCCCTGCGTCAGGACCCCGAGCGCCAGCGCAGCGAACACGAGCGCGAACAGCGCGCCGTGGAACTGCATGACCGGATCGGGTGATTTGACGGCGATGAATGCGCCGAATGCGATTGCTGCGACGGTGCCCAAGAGGGCCAGGACATCGCCTGACGACCCTTGTTTGTCGCGCACTTCAGTGATTGCCATGCCTCTCGCCTCCAGGTAGCAGGCAAAGACGGACTTCACCCCCGTTTTGCCCCAGACAGGTCTGATGCTCCCCGGCCCCCCCTGTTGCGTTGATCTGCATCAAGTGGCCGCCGCGACCATTGGCTATGGTACCGCAATCCGGCGGCGGCAGAGGCGTCGCGAGGGTGGACAAGTCGCCGCTGTGAAGAACCGGGCGAGGGAAGGGGTTGCGGTCAGGGCAGAGAGGTGCACAGTGGGGCGCAGGATGGGCGAGATGGGCAGAAGCGGAGGGGTCCAGGGGCATTGGACCGACGGCACCGATCCGCTCGAGGCGCTCGAACGTGACCATATCCTCCAGCTCGAGGTGCTCGATCTCATCGAGCGGATCGCCGACACGCTGCCCGAGGTCGTCGACCTGCGCACGATCGAGCGGGCCGTGCCGCTGCTGAGGCGGGCCTGGGAGCATCATATGAGCTTCGAGGACGAGGCGCTGTTCCCGCTCCTGCGCGAGCGCGGCCGTCACCTCGCCCATGTCTCGCCGCTGCTCGACCAGCTCGAGCACGAGCACGATGCCGACGCGCCGCACTGCCACGAGATCGCCGACGTCTTCGAGGAAATCCTCGCCGCCGGGCGCCAGACCTCGCCGGAGGTGCTCGGATACATGCTGCGCGGCTTCTTCGACAGCCAGCGCCGCCACATCGCCTGGGAGAATGCGATGGTGCTGCCGCTCGCCCGCGAGATCCTCTCGGGCAGCGATCTGGTCACGCTGCAGGCCTATGCGATCGGTCTGCGCCGCCATGGCGAGGGGCTGGCGGGGGAAGGGTTGGCGGGCGACGACCAGCCGGGGTGAGGCCGGGAGGCGTCACGTCCCGCAGCCGGTCCCGACGCCGACCTGGAGAGCATCCGACAGAGGCGGAAGCGGGTTGACGGTGTCGAGCATGCTCCATCGCGACGTCTCGGCATCTGAAGTCACGCTTTCGAGGCTCGCGCGGACGCGCGCCTCCCGATCGATCAGGCTCTTGACGCCGTGGCCCCATCCGTTGAGCGCATGGCGAGGGCGCGGAGGCGTCTGCAGGGGAGCGATCAGATGAGCGCCGAAACAGGAGGAGCCGGGACGGGTGCCGGGCTCGCGACCGCCGGCGGCGGCCTGCCGAAGGGCAGCCCGACCGGTCCCGCCAGGCTCACCCGTGCGCTGACGCTGCCACTCGTCGTGCTCTATGGTCTCGGGGTCACGATCGGGGCCGGCATCTACGTGCTGATCGGCGCGGCGGCGGGGGCGGCGGGAAGCGCGGCGCCGCTCGCCTTCGTGCTCGCAGCCCTCGTCATGGCACCTTCGGGGCTCTCATTCGCCGAGCTCGCGCAGCGCATGCCGGTCAGCGCCGGGGAGGCGGCCTATGCGGCGGCGGCGTTCCGCTCGCGGCTGCTCACGCTCGCGGTCGGCCTGATGGTCGCCGTCATCGGCATCGTCTCGGCATCGGCCATCTCGCTCGGGGCGGTCGGCTATATCCGGGTGTTCCTCGACTGGCCGCATGCCGTGCTGACGCCGCTGGTGGTGCTGGCGATGGGGGCGGTCGCGGCCTGGGGCATCCGCGAATCGGTGTCGCTCGCCGCCGTGATGACTCTGATCGAGATCGGCGGTCTCGTGATCGTCATCCTCGCCGGCCTCATCTGGGGGAGCGGGGCGGACACGATCGTCGCCACAGAGGCGGCGGGGACGATTCCGGCTGGCGGCCTCTTCACGGCGAGCCTCCTTGCCTTCTTCGCCTTCGTCGGCTTCGAAAGCATCGTCAATGTCGCCGAGGAGGTGAAGGACCCGCTGCGGACCCTGCCACGGGCGATCTTCCTGACGCTCGTCGTCGCGACCGCTCTCTATGTCCTCGTCACGCTCGCCGCATTGAGAACGGTGTCGCCGGGCGAGCTCGCCGGCTCGGAGGCACCGCTCGCTCTCGTCTTCTCGCGGGCGACGGGCGGCTCACCGGCATTCCTCGGCGCCATCGCCATCATCGCGACGCTGAACGGCATCGTGGTGCAATTCATCATGGCCTCGCGCGTGCTCTATGGGCTCGCCGACCGCGGAGAGATGCCGGCACTCCTCGCGCGGGTCAGCCCGGTCACCCATACGCCGCTCGTTGCGACCGGGCTCGTGGTCGCGCTTGCCTTCGGGCTCGCTGCCAGCTTCCCGATCGCCGGGCTCGCCGAATGGACGTCGCGGCTGACGCTCCTCGTCTTCGGTATCGTCAATGCCGCCCTCCTCGTTCTCAAATGGCGGGGCGAGCCGTCGCCGGAGGGCGCGATGAACCTGCCGATCGCGGTGCCGGCGGCCGGGACCGTGGTCTCGGCGGGGTTTCTCCTCGCGGAATGGCTGGTCTGATCCGGCGAAACACGAGGCATCCGCACCCCCTGACGCCAGCGGGCGTCCAGCTTTGCCATTGACGGGCCCGCCCGGGCCCGCCCAAGTGTCGGCCATGACAGAGACCAGCATTTCCGCCGCCCAATCCGGCCTTCGGGCCGAGATGCTGGAGGCCGTGCTCGCCACGGCCGTGGACGCCGTCGTCATCATCGACGAGGCCGGGATCATCATCGAGGCCAATCCGGCGACCGAGAGGCTGTTCGGTCACGAGCGGGCCGCCCTCATCGGCCGCAACGTGTCGATGCTGATGCCGCCGGCCGAGCGCGCCGCTCATGACGGCTATATCGCGCGCTATCTGAGGACGGGCGAAGCGCACATCATCGGCATTGGCCGCGAGGTCGAGGGCGAGACCAAGGACGGCCGGCGGATGCCGTTGCGGCTGTCGGTCAGCCGCTTCGCCGTCGAGGGGCGGCACTATTTCGCCGGCTCCCTGCAGGACCTGACCGGGGAGCGACGGGCCGATGCGGAGATCGGCAATCGCGACAGGCTGCTGCGCTCGGTGTTCGATTCGGTGCCGGATGCCCTGGTGATCGCCGGCGAGGACCGGCGGATCGTCTTGTGCAATCCGGCGGTCGAGACGACGCTCGGCTGGCGGCCGGACGAGCTGATCGGGCGGCCGATCTCGGTGCTGTTCGCGGCACAGGAGGACTACGACGAGGTCAGCGCGGCGCTGTTTGGACCGGAGGGACGCGGCCGGGTGCCGCCGCGGCATATGCGTTGCGCCCATGCCGACGGCCACGAGTTTCCCGGCGAGCTCGTCTCCTCGGCGATCCACGATGTCGATGGCGGCCGCACCGGATGCCTGGCGCTCGTGCGCGACGTGACGCGCGAGATGGCGCGCGAGGACGCCTACCGCAAGGCGCAGCGCATGGAGGCGATCGGCCAGCTGACCGGTGGCATCGCCCACGACTTCAACAACCTGCTCACCGTCATCATGGGCAATCTCGAGCTGATGGACATGCGGCTCGGCGGGGGGCCGGCGCGCGAGCT
>JAWKWA010000024.1:0-68135 GCA_041397765.1 Hyphomicrobiaceae bacterium
GCGTCCGCTTCTAGCCTATCCGCTGAACGAGAGCCCCCGGTGCCCTATCCCGGGGGCTTTGTCGTTTCGGAACCTCGATCAGGCCGGTAACAGCTCTTGACCAGGCCGAGAGCGATCAGGTGACCGGCCGGCTCGCAATCCTGAGGAGTTTCGGGAGGACCCATGCGGCCGCCGGCTCCTGGCGGAGCGACACGTCAACCGAGACCTCGGCACATCGATCGTTCGAAGCCATACCGCAGCGGAATCCTCGCCCTCACCCTGCTGACCGGCAACCGCAGGCTCCCAGATCCATTCCAGCCACGCGCGCATCCACGACATCGACATCATGGCCAGTCTGCCGGTGCTCCGGTGCGGCTTCGGCGTCTCCTTCGGCCTTCATGCCAGCACCCGTGCGGCCAAGTGCTGTCGGGCATGATGAGCCACGGCGGAGCCGGCGCAAGGGGTGTCCCCAACATCGGTCCCTCGCTTGCGCTCAGGCTGCGATGCCGGGCGATACCCCTCCCCTTGCGCCGTCTCCTCGAAGGCCGTGGCTCCTTCAAACCCCGACAGGCCGCAACGGGTGTGGCCTGACGAAACCAGAGGAGATCGCCATCATGGCAAACCAAACCACCAACAAGCCAACCCACGACGTCTGCTTCGTCAAGGATCGCGAGGGCAGAAAGGGCTACTGGACCACCATCGGAGCCGCCTGGGCGCACAAGGACAGCGGAGGCCTCTCGCTGCAGCTCGACTTCGTGCCGACCGACCTCGCCTCCGGCCGTATCGTCGTCCGCGTCCGCTCCGAGAAGCCGCAAGGGGAGGACGCCCGATGAGCCTCTCCCCGAACGCACTCCGCATCGCAAAGGATCTCTGTCCGTACCCCCTCTGCGGGGTCACGGACGAGGCCCTCGGCGACATCCTCGACGCCTGGCTCGCCGACGAGTTCGCCAGCGAGAGCCACCGGCACATCCACGACTGGTTCGACGAGGATCGGCGCAACGAAAGCACCGCGCAATGACACGCTACCGCATCACCTTCGACACGGTGCTTCGGCTCACCACCGAGTTGGGCGCTGCCTCCGAGGCCGACGCCCACTTCACCGCCTTCTGCGAAGCCGCAGCGCTCCTCCAGAACGACTCCACCGTGACACGGCAGTTCGGCCTCGATGGCTTCTCCATCGACCAGTTGTCGCCCTACCGGCTTCACCGGATCACCATCATCAATGAAAGCAACGACCAATGACCACGAAACTCTACACCGTCACGCTCGACCAGCTTGCCACCTGGCAAGTCACCGTCGCAGCCGACAGCGAGAAGGAGGCCGAGCAAATCGCCAAGACCGTTCTCTGGGAGGAAGCCTGGCAACCGCCGGCTGGCGTCAAGCACATCAGCCACGAGGAGACTGCCAGGGTCGAGCCTGCACCGCACCCCGTCCGACAATTCCGGGTGGATTCGACTTATCGCCTCGACTTCAGCATGACCGTCCCGGCCAGCACCGAGGACGAGGCCATCCAGCACGCCAAGCGGCTCTATCAGAACGACTGCGGCCCCTTCGAGTTCGAGATCGGCGAGGAACGCGTCGGCCCCTACGCGGCCGAGGAGGTGCGCCAATGAACGCCATCCCCACCCATCTCCGCCTGCTGACGCCGCAGGAATTCGCCGCGCGCCGCATTGTCACCACCACGACCCGTGCCTTCCGCACCGGACCGCGTATCGCACCGCACCGCGCCGCGTTCGAGTATTACCCGACGCCGCCCGAGGCGACCCGTGCATTGCTTTCTGTCGAGAGCTTCGAGGGCTCGATCTGGGAGCCGGCCTGCGGCGAGGGCCACATCTCCAAGGTGCTCGAGGCAGCCGGCCACGACGTCGTCAGCACAGACCTCGCCACCTGCTGGGGCTATGGCGAGACCGGCCGCGATTTCCTCGATGCCCGACAATCACGCGCAATGCACATCGTCACCAACCCGCCCTATGGCCGGGGCCTTGCCGATGCCTTCGTCACCCACGCGCTCCGCTTGACGCGAGAGACCGGCGGCAAGGTCGCCATGCTGCTCGCCATCCAGAGCCTCGCCCATCCGCTCCGGCACGCTTTCTGGACCCGCAATGCACCCGCCGTCATCCACGCCCTCGACGAGTGCCAGTGCTGGCCCTACGGCGATCCCGCCAAAGCGACCACCGCGATCGGCAAGCAGCGCTATGTCTGGGTCGTCTGGAAGCCCGGCCACAAGGGCCCGACCGCATTCAACTGGCTGAGCACCAAAGGCTTCCGGGAGCGCGGCGGGCCGTGAGGCCGGTCCCACTCTTCCAAGCCACTCCTATGCGCTCTCGAACCCCATCCGCTCAGAAACCACACGGGAAACGTGATCGGCTGCATCGGCGAGCGCGTGATCGACGTGATGCGCATAGCGGGCGGTTACAGTCCCTGCAACATGGCCCAGCAGTCCAGCAATCGGTCAGTTCACTGTAATCTAGCTCGTGAGCGACCGTTGCAGTTACGTCGCAGCGTGTGGGCGGTAACGTCAACCAGTTGCGCAACCTTGCAAAGACGCGACATTGGTTTCGTGATGTTGACGAGTGGCTCCTGGCCACGTATGGCCGGAAACAGCCAGTCTCGTCCAGGCCGCGCGATATCGATCAGGTGCTGGAGCACATGCGCGCCAGCAGGGGCGCAGTTGCGGCCCTGTCTTAGTATCCCTAAGGCGAAGGCAACGTCCCGCAATATCAACATCGGATGCCTTCAAACTAAGTATCTCTCCTCTTCTGCACCCGGATACGCGAGTGCCCAGACGGCATGCGATATCGGCAGTTCCAATCCGATCTCCCTTCCGCGCTTCAGGGCATCCCCCAGTCGGCGATACTCTTCCGGCGAAAGAAAGCGAGTTCGACGTCCATCGGCTGGAAGTTCAATTCTTGACATGGATTTTTCTCTATAAGTCCCTTTCGAACAGCATAGGTGCAGATAGCGGACAACAATTTAACGGCCTTTACTGCGGTTCCTGTGCCACCTGTTACAATTGCCCGCCCCCTCGGTCCCGTCCTTTCGTCAGCAGCAGTCTTTCCCAGGAAACTGCCATAAACATCGACTGAACGTCATTGCGTGATAACTCATCTAGTGGAATCAATCCGAGGATTGGCAAGATGACGACGATTGGACGCGTCCGTGATCGATCTGCACAGTCCCCGCCTTCTGATCCGCCCTTCGATGGAGGATCCGCCCGCTTTGGGCTTCAGAGATATATGCCTCACAGATATCACGCACAGTCGTAACCTTTCGCGCGGCTTTGCGCGCGGCAGATGGATCGGCACCATGACGGGTACCGGCCAGTATGACGATTGCACGTTCCCTGGCTTGGTCGACGGTGAGCACACCGTATCGTCCAAGTGCATGTCGGCGCGTCTGTCCGCGTTCGGTTCTGTATTGGACGATAAACGTCGCTACCCCGGTTGGTTTCATCCGGACGCCGAAGCCCCTCAGCTCACCGCACCACAAGAACACATCTCCTTCGGCTCGCGGCTTCATACCATCGACGGCGCGCTTCAGTAGTTTTCCACGCATTTTCATCCTCCACAGTAGGGTCTGAGAAGGGGCGAAACGAGGCGGGGAAGCAAAATCTGCTTCCCCGTGCTAGATAACTGATCTCAGGTCCAAGGGTCAACGGGGAAGCGCGGGGGAAGCTGGAGGGCGCAAAGCCCAGGCCTAAACTGCGTAAAATCAGGTAGTTATGTCGGATCAAGAATCCTAGCTAGATCGCACGCATGACGGCCGAATCGCAGTCTTGTCAGACTTTGTCCCCTGCCCTCCGAAGGCAGAGGTCAGAGGTTCGAATCCTCCGGGTGCGCCAGGTTTTCAATGAACTCATGATCTTAGAAATCGTGCCTGATTGCTCTGGCGGTCGGATGGCAGGCCTGTTGCGCGCGGTCGGGCGCTGGCGGCTTGATCCGTGCCGATCGATGCGCCGATGACGCTTCGGGGTTCTCCCGGAGGCGCTCAACGGCCGCCCGTCAGGAACTCGGCAAAGCCGCCCTCGCAGGTCCGGTCGAGCAGGCGGCGGTAGTCGCCGAAGCTCTGATGGCGGGGGTCGATGCGGCCGAAGGCCGGCGCGGCGACGTCGCGCAACGGCTTCAGGACGATCGGCGTGGCGACCGGCGAGAGATGGGAGCCGCGCCCCGATTTCAGCGTGGTCAGAACGCCGTGCATCTCGCCAGTGATGACCGGCCGCGCCACCACGACGAGCCTGATCTGCCCGTGGCGGTTGGTCAGCAGATAGATGTGGCCGGACTGGTGGGGAACGGCGACATCGCCGAACTGGGCGAACTCGCGATCGGTCCGCTCGGTCTCGCGGAAGGAGAGACGGTCGCCGGTCGCCGCCCAGGCGATGTCGGTGCGATAGGCATAGATGGCGCCGCTGTCGCCGAAGGATGGTCTGAGGGTCAGGTAGGTGCCCTCGAGCCAGGCAACGGCTGCGCGGTTGTAGCTGCCGAGCTCGTCGGGCGCATTGCCGTCCGAACGCGCGTCCCGGCCTTGGGCATCGCCGCGGCCGTTGCGGCGCGGCAGGTTGACGCCGAGCGCCTCCTCCAGACGAACGATGGTTGCAAGCGTGAAGGGGCGGCGGCCGGACAAGGCCTTCTCGAGGGTCGACAGGCTGACACGGGCCTCGGCGGCGAGCCGGTCGCGCGACATGCGGCGGCGTGCGATCTCCTCGCGGATGCGATCGGAGAGGCGCGCATTCTCCTCTGCCGTGAGCCTTGCGTCGCGTGCCATGCCGGCATTCCCCCTCGCCCCGGACAAATCCTCACATAGCCGCCGGCCATGGCGCCGGCAAGGCGGATCGGTGCGCGGGCTGGCCGGAAGTTCTCGAACTGCCCGCTGGTCCGTGGCGGCGGGAACCGGGAGGCTCTGCCGGCGGGCGAAACGAGGGTGGACCATGCAGATGAATGAGGAATTCGAGCAGCCGCCGTGTGGCGCGGGCGATATCGGCAGGCACGCGGCGGCCGCCGAGGCCGTCGTGGTGACCAGGGCGGCCTATGAGGGCTGGGCGCGGCGGCTGCTGGCGGCACGCTCGGGGGCGACCGCGCGCCGGCCGCGACCATCGGGTGGCCGGCCGCTGAAAGTGCTGATCGTCAATCCGCCGCATCCCTCGATCGGCTCTCGCATGCCCGGCGAGATGCTGCCGCCGCTCGGACTTCTCTCGGTCGGCGGGCCGCTCATCGACGATGGCCACGAGGTGGCGCTGATCGATGCGGATGTCTGCGACATGGCGCTCGACGCCCTGGTGCTGGACGTGGCGAGGCGCGAGGTCGACGTGCTGCTGATCGGCCACAACGGCTCGACCTCGGCCCATCCGGTGGTGGCGCAACTGATCCCCATGCTGCGGCGCGTGCAGCCCGAGGCCACGATCGTCTATGGCGGCGTGTTCCCGACCTATCATTGGCGCGAGGTGCTCGCCGAGCTGCCCGGGATCGACGTGATCGTGCGCGGAGAGGGCGAGGAGACGGCGCGGCGGCTGATGGCCGCGATTCGCGACGGCGAGGCGATCGAGACCATTCCCGGCCTCGCCTTCGTCGGCAATGGCGAGCCTCATGCGACACCGCCGGCGCCGATGATCACCGATCTCGACCGCTACCGGGTCGGCTGGGAGCTCGTCGATCTCAGCCGCTACAGCTATTACGGCGGGCGGCGCGGCGTGGTGATCCAGTTCTCGCGCGGCTGCCCGCATCTGTGCAGCTTCTGCGGCCAGCGCGGCTTCTGGACCCGCTGGCGGCACCGCGACCCGCATCTGCTGGCCAAGGAGATCGCCTGGCTCCATCGGGTGCACGGCGTCAGGATGATCAGCTTCGCCGACGAGAACCCGACGACCTCGAAGAAGGCCTGGCGCAGTCTGCTCGAGGCGCTGATCGCGGAGCGTCTCGACCTCACCATGATCGCGACGATCCGCGCCGACGACATCGTGCGCGACGCCGACATGCTGCATCTCTATCGCAAGGCCGGCTTCGAGCGGTTCCTGATCGGCACCGAGAATGCCGACGACGAGACCATCCAGCGCATCAGGAAAGGCAGCTCGCGGACGACGGACCGTCAGGCGATCGAGCTCTTGCGTGAGCATGGCATCCTCTCGCTCGCCTCGTGGATCACCGGTTTCGAGGAGGAGGCGGTCGGCGACTACTGGCGGGCGTTTCGCCGGCTGCATGCGCTCGATCCCGACCAGATCATCACGCTCTATGTGACGCCGCACCGCTGGTCGCCGCTCTATCGGGAGGTGAAGGAGCGCCGCGTCATCCAGACCGACCAGAGGCGATGGGACTACAAGCATCAGGTGCTGGAGAACCGGGCCCTCGCCCCCTGGCAGGGCTTCCTCCTCGTCAAGCTCATCGAGGTGGCGATGCAGGCGCGGCCGAAGGCGCTGTGGCGGACCTATCTGCAACGCGACCGGGCGGCACGGGCCGGCATGCGCTGGTATGCGCGCATCGGGCGCCGGGTCTGGCTGCACGAGGTCTCATCGTTCCTCTTCAGGGACCGGCGGATCAAGGACGGGCCGACACTGGAGGCGTTTCTCGGGCGGCCGCAGGAGGCGGAGGAGGAGGCGCTCGCGGTCCGGCGCGGCCGGGCGGCGGGGAGCCGGACACCATCGCAAGCAGCAGCCGCGGCCGGCCTGCGAGCGTGAGCCGGTCTTCAGCCCGACGCGGCGATGCCGGCGATGGCGGCTCTCAGCTCGTCGATGCCGGTGCCCTTCTCGGATGAGGTGACGAGGACGATCGGGAAGGCCGCCGGCCGCCTCGCGATCCGGGCGGCCGTGTCGGCGAGCGTGGCGGCGAGCGCCTTGCTGCCGGGCTTGTCGCATTTCGTCAGCACGACCTGATAGGGCACGGCCGCCTCGTCGAGCAGCGCCATCATCTCCTCGTCGTTCGCCTTCACGCCATGGCGCGAATCGACCAGCAGAAAGACGCGCCTCAGCGTCACGCGACCGCGCAGATAGGCGCGGATCAGCCGCGTCCAGGCGTCGACCAGAGGCTTGGGGGCGCTCGCAAAACCGTAGCCCGGCATATCGACGATCGATAGCGCGACGCCCTCGGCGACGAAGAAGTTGAGCTCCTGGGTGCGGCCGGGCGTGTTGGAGGTGCGGGCGAGGCCGCGCCGGGCCGTCACGGCATTGATGAGGCTCGACTTGCCGACATTGGAGCGGCCGGCGAAGGCGATCTCCGGGCCGAGCGGTTCGGGCAGGTGCTCGAGCGCGGGCGCGCCCATGCGGAACTGCCAGGGACGGCGGAACAGCGCCGCGCCGGCCGCCAGTTCGTCCGCGTCCGGCACGTAGCGGAGCACGGGAGCGCCGCCGTCGACCGCCTGTTGCATGTCCGCCTCCCGGCCGGCGGCACCGCCGTCCGCATCACTCATCGAGGGCCGATCGGCCGCGAGGCCTGCCCCATCCCGATCAGGTCTTCGACGGGCCCTTCTCGCCCCGCTTCACGAGGTCGGCGATCCAACCGAAATCCTCCCGCACATTGTCCATCAGCTTCACCTCGACGCCGTGGCGCTTCATGATGAAGGACTGCTGGAGGATCGAGAGCAGGTTGTTCCAGGCCCAGTAGATGACGAGACCGGCCGGGAACGAGCCGAGCATGAAGGTGAAGATCAGCGGCATCCAGGAGAAGATCCGCTTCTGCACCGGATCGGGCGGCGGCGGATTGAGCTTCATCTGCAGCCACATGGTCAGGCCCATGATGATCGGCCAGATGCCGAGGTGCAGGATGTGCGGCAGCTCGATCGGGATGAGCCCGAAGAGATTGAAGATCGATGTCGGATCGGGCGCGGAGAGATCGTGGATCCAACCGAAGAACGGCGCGTGCCGCATCTCGATGGTGACGAACAGCACCTTGTAGAGCGCAAAGAAGACCGGGATCTGCACGAGGATCGGCAGGCACCCGGCCATCGGGTTGACCTTCTCCTTCTTGTACAGTTCCATGAGCGCCTGCTGCTGGCGCATCTTGTCGTCCTTGAAGCGCTCCTGAAGCTTCTGCATTTCCGGCTGCAGCTTCTTCATCTTGCTCATCGCCGCATAGGACTTGTTGGCGAGAGGGAAGAACAGCGCCTTGACCAACACCGTCACCAGCAGGATGGCGAGACCGAAATTGCCGATAAACCGATAGAGATAGTCGATTACATAGAACATCGGCTTGGTGATGAACCAGAACCAGCCCCAGTCGATCAGATACTCGAACCTGGTGACGCCGAACTTCTCCTTGTAGGCGTCGATGACCTGCACCTGCTTGGCGCCGGCAAAGAGCCGCGAGGCGATGGTCACCTTGGCTCCCGGGGCGATGGTCTGGGGCGTGGCCGCCGCATAGTCGGCCTGATAGGAGCCGTTCCCGCCGGCGAACCATTTGAAGCGGCTGTTGTAGGGCTGGTCGGCAGGCGGGATCATCACCGCCGCCCAGTATTTGTCGGTGATGCCGAGCCAGCCGCCGGTGGTGTCCTTGAACTCCTCGACTTCGCCGCCCTTGGCATTTTTGTAGGTCAGCTCCTTCAGCTTGTCCGACTGGATGCCGATGAAGCCTTCGTGGATCACCCACTGGTTCAGCGAGTGGGGCTCGCCATGGCGCGAGACAAGGCCATAGGACGTCAGGGCAATGGGCGCCGTGCCCTTGTTCTCGACCTCGTCGGAGATGGTGAGAAGGTATTTGTCGTCGACGGAGATGGTGCGACGAAAGACGAGCCCTTCGCCATTGTCGAAAGCGAGCACGAGAGGGGCGGCAGGCGTCAACGGCCCCTTGGAAACCGCCGTCCAAACCGAGTTCGCATCCGGCAGCTTCACGCCGGTGCCGAGGAATCCGTAGTCGGCATAATAGGCGTCGGGGCCGCCGGCCGGCGAAAACAGCACCACGTTCGGACTGCGACGGTCGGTCGTCTCGTGATACTGGACGAGAACGATGTCGTCGATCCGCGCGCCCTTCAGCGACACCGAGCCCTTGAGCGATGGCGTCTCGATCGCGACGCGCGGCGACTGGGCGAGGGCCGCCTCGCGCGTCGCGGTGGCGCCGACCGAAGCGCCCGGTACGGCTGCGGTGCCACCGCTCGAGGCGCCGGTGCCGGTCTCGGGCAGGGTCCCAGCGCCGGTCTCGGTCGTCGCGGCGGTACCACCGCCGGCTGCCTGGCTATCCTTGCGGAGCTGCTCCTGGCGGAGACGCTCCTTCTCCATCATCGGTCCGGCATAGAAATACTGCCAGCCGACGAGGATCAGCATCGACAGAGCGATGGCCAGGAAGAAATTGCGATTGTTGTTCTCGTCCATGATAGCGGTCCGCGAGTGCGGTCAATCCTTCCCTGATCCGGGTCCTGATCCCGGCTGGCCGCGCGCATCCGGCGTACGGGACCGGCGGCGCGCCTTGTCCTTCCCCGCTCCCCGGCGGGCCTGACCCGCCGGCGAGATAGCATGAATCCGGTCCAAGGCGAGCGAAAGATCGCCGGCGAGACCGGCGAACCGTTGCCTCAGCGCCGCCTCGCGCGCGACGATCACATAGTCGAAACCGTCCCGGGCATGAGCGGATGCAACGCTCGCAACGGCCTCCCGCAATCTCCGGCGGATGCGATTGCGCACCACGGCGCCACCGAGCTTGCGGGTGACGGTGAAGCCGAAACGGGGCGTGACGCCGCCGGGGGCGCTCGAGGCCGGCGCCTCGACCGCCTCGCCTGTCTCCTCGACCGGCGGACGCGGCTTCGCCTCGATGATGAAGGCGGGCATCACCCAGCGCCTGCCGCCCCTGACCCGCAGGAACTCGCTCCGGCGCCTCAGCGTCTGCAGCCTCGCCATCTCGCCGATGCCCGATCCGCGGCCGTACGGACATGACCGCCGGCGCCTCGCGTCGAAGGAAGGTGCGCGGGGCCCAGGAGCCCGGTCCACACCGGCCCTTGGGCAACCTTGGCCGTCCTTGGGGCGACCTTGCACAGGCCCAACAGGCTTACGCAGGCGGCGCATCGAAGATGCCCGCAACCATGCCCTGGCCGAGCGACGATCGGGTCCGCATGGACCGGCGGCACCTGGAGGCGCGCCGCCGATGGCGACCCGCCGCGGGGCGGCTGCGACCGAAGAGGCCGGCTGCCCTATGCCGACAGGCGCTTGCGGCCCTTGGCGCGACGGCGCTGCAGAACAAGACGGCCGCCGACCGTGCCGCTGCGGGCGCGGAAGCCATGACGGCGCTTACGGACGAGCTTGCTCGGCTGATAGGTTCTCTTCACGGTCGGTCTCCGCTGCCAGCGGCCAACGCACACAACTCCTCGTCACCCGGACCGGACCGGTTGGGCGAAGGAGGAGCGGGACCTGCTCTGGTCGAGGCTGGCCTGTCAATCTGATCGACGGTTTATAGGGGGCACGCATCTCGAAGTCAATTTCGATGGCTGCTGCGGCGGCGGTCGCCAGGTGGGCGGCGGCATGGGCGATTGAGGCATGGCGGCGGCTGTGCCTAAATGCGCCCGCCAAGTGGAACCCGGCCGGGGGCAGGAGGGCGTCTCATGAGCATGCTGAAGCGGATCGCCGCGGCGATGACCGAGGTCGTGACCCCAGTCTATGTGCTGCGGGCACCGCTCATCGCAACCGGCATCGCCTCGGCGTTGCTGGCTGGGCCCGACCAGACCCTCGAGATCTATCGCAGCTACGCCCTCGACCGGCTGGCATTGTGGCCGCAGATCGTGATGGCGGCAGCCTCGCTGACGCTCGCCGGCGTGCTCATCTGGTTCGTGTCGCGCAACCTCACGCTGATGTGGCAGCAGGTCGGTCTCACCGAACGCTCGCTGTCGGGCGTGCTGCTGCGCTGGATGCCGAGGCTGCTCGGCGCCGCTCCGCTCTTTGCCGCGGCCTATGGCCTGTCGCGCGCGGCGAGGGGCCTGCGCCCGATCGAGATCCCGCCCTGGGTCGAGGCGCAGATGCCGACGACGGTCGAGACCATCCGCGCGGCGGCGGCCGAGTATCAGAACGCCTCGGAGCTGTTGTGGCAGGGCGTGGCGATCTTTGCCGGCATCGGCATTCTGATCGTCCTCCTCACCTTCCTGCGCTCCTGGCGCAAACACTGGAAGTTCGAGCAGCCGAACCCCTATCTCTTCAGCATCTATGTTCGCGGCCTGTTCTATTTGCTGACGATCGGCCTGGTGGTGTTGTTCTCGTCCTATTTCCTCGGTGCGCCGGGCACCTATCGCACGCTCGCCACCGAACTCGGCACCTTCACCATCGTCAATCTTTTCCTGATCTGCGTCGTGTTCTTCCTTTCCGCGCTGACCAACATCTACGACAGCACGCGCTTCCCGGCGATCTCGTTGCTCGTCCTGCTCGGCCTTGGCGCGTCCGCCTTCGACCTGAACGACAATCACCGCATCCGCACGCTGAAAGAGGCGTTCATCCCGCTGCCGAGCGCGACCAAGGCCTTCCGCGACTGGTACGAGAGCCGGCCCGACCGGGCCTATTTCGCCAGCCGCGGTGAGCCCTATCCGGTCTATATCGTGGCGGCCGAGGGTGGTGGTCTCTATGCCGCCCAGCATGCCGCGCTGACGCTCGCGCGCCTGCAGGACCGCTGCCCGGGCTTTGCTCAGCACGTCTTTGCGATCTCGGGCGTCTCGGGCGGCTCGCTCGGAGCCGCCATCTTCTCCTCGCTCGCCCGCGCCCGGGCCGAACCGGTCGCCGAGCCGGCCTGCGCCTTCGGCGAGCAGCCGCCCGGCTGGTACGAACTCAGGACCAACCAGTTCCTCGGCCGCGACTTTCTCTCGCCGCTCGCTGCCGCGACGCTCTTTCCCGACTTCATGCAGCGCTTCGTGCCCTGGCCGTTCCAGGCCTTCTCGCGCGCCAACGCGCTCGAGAACGCCTTCGAGGAGGCCTGGGACACCACGGTCATGGAGAGCGGGGGCAATCCCTTCGCGGAGAGCTATTACCAGCACTGGCAGTCCAAGGGCATCGCGCCGGCCCTCGTGCTCAATGCCACCCATGTCGAGACCGGATCGCGCGTATTGATCGCTCCCTTCCGCTTCTACAAGGAGAGCACGGTCCGCCTGCCGGTGCTGAACTCGATCATCCGCGCCGATCTCAGGCTGTCGACGGCGGTCGGCATCAGCGCGCGCTATCCCTGGCTTCTGCCGGCGGCCACCTGGCGGCGTGGCCGGGAGGAATACCGCTTCGTCGACGGCGGCTATTTCGAGAGCTCGGGCATCGACACCTCGCTCGACCTCGTCAACATCCTCGAGGACGAGCTGAAATCGCTCTCCGAGGCCGGCCTGCCGGGCTACAACGTCAAGATCAACCTCGTGATCCTGTCGCCCGACGACATTCTGGAGGATCCCAGCATGACGCCCTATGCGGACGTGCTGAGGGCCGAGCGGACGAGCCCGTCCGGCTTCGACGAGGCGATGTCGCCGCTCACCACACTCCTCAACGCGCAGTGGCAGAGGGGCGTCGTCTCGGTAGCGCGGGCCTACGACAAGTTCTGCGCCGATTGCATCAGGGACCGCGACGACCGGCGCACCTATGGCGGCATCGACGGCGACGCGCGGGTGTTCCGGCTGAACTTCACCGATTTCCACCTCACTCTCGGCTGGCACCTGTCGGCCATCACCCAGGCGCTGATCTCGGCCCATAGCGGCTATCCCGACCGCTGCCTCGCCGCCAAGCCCGAGCTGCGCAAACGCTGGCCGTGGACCGCCCGGGTCCTCAACGAGAACAACTGCTCGTCCTGCCAGATGATGTATACGCTGAGCGCCCGGGCGAAGGAGCTGCAGTCGATCGCGCCCTCGACGCGCAGCCTCGGTGCGTCCGCCGACAGCAGCCTGCCGAGCTGGGTCATGCTGTGCCGGGCCGAGGCGGCGACCCCGGCCGTGCCCATGTACCGCCTGCCGGGTGATCCGCAGAACCGCAGATAGAGGGCGAAGGGCGAGAGGCGACTTGATTTTGCCGCCGCCCGCGCCCATTGTCCGCCGCGACTTCAACAGAGAGACCACATGGCCAAGGAAGAGCTGCTCGAATTCCCGGGCGTCGTCACCGAGCTATTGCCGAACGCGACCTTCCGCGTGAAGCTCGAGAACGGGCACGAGGTGATCGCGCACACCGCCGGAAAGATGCGCAAGAACCGGATCCGCGTGCTCGCGGGAGACAAGGTGCAGGTCGAGATGACGCCCTACGATCTCACCAAGGGCCGCATCACCTACCGCTTCAAGTGATCCCATGGCGGTCATGACCCGCGCGAATGATCGCAGCCCGACCGGCTCGCAAGGCACCGCGTCCCGCGAGGAGACGCTGCGGCGCATGCGTGCCCGCACCAAGCCGACCGGACGACGGGCGCAGCTCAAACCGAAGCTGGTGCTGGCGAGTGCCTCGCCGCGCCGCCTGCAGCTGCTGTCGCAGGTCGGCATCGAGCCCGATGCGCTGCGTCCCTCCTCGATCGACGAGACGCCGAGCCGGGGCGAGGTGCCGCGCTCCTACGCCATCCGGGTCGCCCGGGAGAAGGCCGAGGCGGCGCGCGACATGATCGTCGACGATCAGACGCTGGCCGATTCCTACATTCTCGCCGCCGATACGGTGGTGGCGCATGGGCGGCGGATCCTCGTCAAGCCGCAATATGTGGAGGAGGCGGTGGCGATGCTGCAGCTCCTCTCGGGCCGCGCCCACAAGGTCTACACCGCCGTGCACCTGATCACGCCCTCGGACGAGGTGCGGCGGGTGGTGGTGATGACGCGGGTGCGGTTCCGCCGCCTCCGCTCGGAGGAGATCGACAGCTACATCGCCTCCAGGGAATGGCGCGGCAAGGCAGGGGGCTATGCCATCCAGGGGCTCGCCGCCTCCTTCGTGCAGAAGCTGATCGGCTCCTATACGAACGTGGTCGGCCTGCCGCTGACCGAGGTCGTGCAGATGCTGGTCGCAGAGGGCATGCCGGTCTACTACAACTGGCTGAAATATGGCGAGGCCGAGAGCGACTGACGGCCAGCGGGAGGGGCAGACGCCGCCACCTGCCGCCATCATCCTCGATCCCGCTTAGCCAACGATGCCTGCCATGCAGTCGCCGGGCCTTGCCCGGCCGGCGCGACGACCCATAAATTCGCGATCGTCCGACCGGCCCGACACCCCAGCCGCAGGAGGCATATGCCATGCGCCTCGATCCCGACGACATCGCCCGCGCAAGTGCCCCCCTGTCGCGCGCCCGCTCGATGCCGGCCGGCTTCTATACGAGCCCGGAGAACTTCGCGGCCGAGAAGCGGCACGTCCTGCAGAAGCACTGGTTCTTCCTCTGCCGCGAGGAAACTCTCGCCAATCCCGGCGACTATCGGGCCTTCGACACGGTGGGAGGTCCCATCGTGCTCATTCGCGGCCGCGACGGGGTGCTGCGCGCCTTCGCCAATTTCTGCCGGCATCGCGGCTCGATCCTGCTCGAGGGCGAGGGCAATGCGAAGCGCATCGTCTGCCCCTATCACGCCTGGAGCTTCATGACCGACGGCACGCTCTATGGCTGCCCGGACATGGCGGATGCGGAGGGGTTCGACCGGGTGGAGAACGGCCTCGTGCCGGTCAGGATGGAGATCTGGGCCGGCTTCGTGTTCGCCACGTTCAATCGCGAGGGGCCGAGCCTGCTTGAGCATCTGGGCGACCTGCCCGAGCGCATGGCCTCGCACAAGCTCGATCGCATGCGCAACACCTGGCGGATCACCATCCGCCCCAGGTGCAACTGGAAGCTCATCCTCGAGAATGCGATGGAGACCTATCATACGGGGATCGTGCACCGCGATTCGGTCGGCGCCCAGCAGTCGCGCTCGCTTCCGACCACGGGGGAATGGCTCGTCATCCAGGTGATCAGCGGGCGCTCGATCGCGACGCTTCCGGGCACCCAGCCGCCCTTTCCGCAGATCCCCGGCCTCGATGCCGATGCGCTGGTCGGCACCTATTTCACCGTCATCCACCCGTCCTGCCAGTTCGCGGTGGCGCAGGACTGCATGTGGTGGCTGAACGTCACCCCGGTCTCGCACGACAGCTCGATCCTCGAGATCGGCGGATGCTTCCCGCAGGAGGCACTCGCCGATCCCGACTTCGAGACGAAGGCGAAGCCCTATTACGAGCGGTGGGAGAAGGTCGGCCTCGAGGATGTCGGCATACTCGAGAAGCAGCAGATCGCGCTCGGTTCGCTGCTCTATCGGCCGGGGCCGCTGTCCTGGCGGGACGATCAGGTGCAGGCAATCGGGCTCTGGGTGCTCGACCATCTGCCGGAGCGGTAGGGCCATGCGTCGGGCCGACACCTCTCCCGACCGGGAGGCTGTCCTCGGCGCCGAAGCGATTGACCCGGATCAACGCCGCGGTGGCGGCCGGCGCGCATTCTGACATTATGACAGGTCGATAGGCCCCTCCGACACGGGCGCCCGCTCGACCGGCCGGATGGGCCGGGGCGTGCGACTCCCAACGGATGGCGCCCGGCCCCAAATGGCGGCCCAGGGCGGGCAACCCAGGAGTGAAGACGATGCCAGTCAAGACGATCCTCGCCTATCTGAACTCCTCGACACATGCCCATCAGGTGCTGGCTGCGGTGGTCGCCGTCGCCCGGCGGTCCGACGCCCACATCATCGGCCTGCATGTGGTGCCGCAGGTCACCATTCCTGCCATCGTGCCCTTCGAGGTCACGGGCGAGATCCTCGAGGTGCAGCGCAAGGCGCTCGACGAGGAGGCCGACAAGGTGGCGGCCGAGTTCAAGAAGGTCATGGGCGGCCTCTCGCTGCCCAACGAGTGGCGCTGCGTCAAGGCCGCCCACTACGACGTCGCGCAGATCGTCGATGCGCATGCACGCACCGCCGACCTCATCGTCGCGGGCCAGTCCGACAGCGAGGGCAACATCTACCAGCCGACCGACGTCACCGAGGACATCATGATGGAGGCCGGCCGGCCGGTGCTGGTCGTGCCGCGCAAGGGCGTCGTCGAGAAGATCGGCGAGCGGGTCGCGATCGCCTGGAACAACAGCCGGGAGGCGGCCCGGGCGGTGTTCGATGCCCTGCCGGTCATGACGCCTTCGGCCGACGTGCGGGTGCTCTCGGTCGACCCCTTCAAGGGCAAGAAGAGCGATCCGGACCTGCCGTCCTCGGAGATCGCCACCGCGCTCGCGCGCCATGGCCTGAAGGCCGAGGCGGCCGTCGCCATCAGCATGGGCGGCGACATTGCCGGCGAGATCATCGCGCGGGCCGGCGACATGCGCGCGGACCTCCTGGTCATGGGCGGCTATGGCCATTCGCGCCTGCGCGAGCTGGTGTTCGGCGGGGCGACGCGCGACATTCTCGACCGGATGACCATCCCGGTGCTGCTGTCGCACTGAGGATGCCGCGGGGCCTGGATCCGCAGGCGGGCATGAAGGGGGGAGTGAGAAAGGCGATGACATTGAAGAAGATCCGTCTGGAGCTGGCGCGCGACCACGACCATCCGGAGGGCAGCCGGCTGCACGGCTACGAGTTCGTCGCGCCGATCGGCAACGACGACAGGATCAGCGTCGAAGGCTGGCGGGAGGGGCGTGCCAAGTGCCGCGTGCGGCGGTTCTGGCGGGGACAGGACGACGAGATCGGCCATCTGATCCGCCGGCCCGGCGGCTCATGGGCCTTCCACTACGACCTGCTCGGCGACGAGGACGACGACGAGACCGGCTACCGCTTCCAGAACCACACGTTCCGGATCGGCGACTATGTGTCGATCAAGGAGCATGACGACCAGCTGCGCACCTTCCGCGTCGTCTCGGTGACGGACGTCGACTGATCGCGTCGCGCCGCCTCCAATGAGGCGAGCCGCCTCGTGGCGCTCGGGGCGGCGATGGTTGCAGCAGCCGTCGCTCGCCGGTCCCGGGCCTGCCTTGCGCATGTCGACGGGCCGGCCGGTGCGCGAGCCGGGCTTTGCGCCTCGCTCGCCGGGTGCCTGAAGCAATCGACGCGCGATTGAACCGGCTGTTAACGCTGATCGCTTACAGACAAATCTGCAGCAATGTCGTGCAGATGAGTCCTGTAGCGTATCATGGTGGTCAAAGTCAGACGTGAGCGACCCGATCAGAGGCGGCACCACCGCCTGACGGCACCGCTTTACGTGACGATCGGGCCCCACACGCTGCGCGCCGCCGACTGGAGTCTCGGCGGCCTGAGGCTCGAGGGCTATCCCGACCGCATCCCCGAGCTGGGCGAAGCGGTCGAGATGAACATCGCGCTGCCCTATCAGAGCTTCGCCATCTCGTTCGAGGCCCGGGGCGAAATCGTGCGCCGCGATCCGCGCACGGGCATGTTCGCGCTCAAGTTCACCGAGCTGGGCGAGCGGGAGCTACGCATCCTCGAGCATTTCGTCGAGGAGCTGGTGCGCGGCTCGATGACGGACATCGAGGACACGATCCAGCGGATCGACGTCCCCGTCACGCCGGTCTCGACGAAGCCCGACGTCAATCCCGGCAAGGCCGTCCCGATCGAGCGCTGGCCGATCCGCACGATCGCCTACACCTCGTTCTACGCCCTGCTCGGCATTTTCGTGTTCGGCTATGCGGCGCTGCTCGCCTATTCCAACTTCTTCCGCATGGAGATCGAGTCGGCCGTCATCACCGCGCCGGTCGAGGCCGTTCGCGCGGAGGGCGACGGGCGTGTCGCGTGGACCGTCTATCAGCCGGGCGATGTGGTGCCGAAGGGCGCGGTCGTCGTGCAGCTCGTCGACAATCAGCTCCAGCGCGAGATCGACATCGCCTCGATCGCGATCGACGAGAAGAAGGCGCGGCTCGTCCTGCTCAAGCGCCAACAGGTCGAGGAGCTGAGCCGGCTCGAAGGCTATGCGACGATCGAGCGGCGCAATCTCGATCAGGCCCGCCTCGAGACCGAGGCGCTCGAGGAGGCGGCCAAGGCGGCGGCCGAGCAGTATGCGCGGGTGCAGAAGCTGTTCAAGAAGGGCTTCGCCACACGCAAGACGCTGGAGGAGGCGCGCCGCGACGCGGTGGCGGCGCGCTCGCGCCTGGAGAGCCAGCAGGTCGAATGGCGCTCGCGCGCCGAGCTCGCTGCGCAGAATCTCGGCGAGCGGCACTGGACCGGCACCGACATCGTCGGCGACCGGGCGCGGCTCGAGGCCGAGATCCGGTTCGCCGAGCAGGAGATCAGCGCGGCCGAGCGCACGCATGCCGCGCTCATCGACCAGCGCCAGCGGCTCGCCGCCGTCGCGCCGTTCGACGGTCTCATCCTCGAGATGCCGCGCGTCGATGGCGGCCACGTGCAGCGCGGCGACGTCATCGCCATACTCGAGCAGCCGCGCTCGCGCCGCGTCACCGCCTATCTGACCCAGGACGAGGTGCTGAAGATCGGCCTCGGCGACGAGACGCTGGTCTATGTGCCCTCGGTCGCCGACACGCTCAGCGCCCGCGTCGTCGCGATCGACCGGACGAGCGGCTTCGTCGACGAGCAGAACCAGACCTATTCCTGGCGCGGCCGCAAGGACCGAACCGCCAAGGTCACGCTCGAGTTCGAGGACGAGCGTCCGCTCGATGCCAAGGACAGCTATCGCAGCGGCACGCCGGTCGTCGTCATCTTTGGACGCCGCTCGACCAACCAGCTCGTCTCCAGCGTCGGCCAGGCGATCGGACTATTGCCCGGCGCCAGCGCGCCCGACCGCCGGCTCGCCGAGGACGGACCGGCGGGCGGGACGCCGGCGGCCAGGCGAACCGACGCCACCTTGCGCCCCGGCTTCACCCCGGCCGCCGATCTCGGCGAGCAGTCCTGAGGGCGCGGCGATGAAGCTCCCCAGGCGGCGCCAGCCGATGCGGCCCGACCTCAGCGCTGCGGGCGGGGTGAAAGCCCGCGACGTGTTCGACATCGACGATCCACGCCGCACGCTGGCCTTCCACGAGAAATGGTCGCCCTTCGTCATCCTGAAGCTCGCGACCTATTTCTGCATGTGCTTCATCGCCGTCTGGAAGCTGCCGAACACCATATGGAATGCCGATGTCCGGCACATCACCTATGTGATCGGCATCCTCGGCATCTGGCGCTATGCGTGGTGGATGACGCATGCGGTGCGCGCGCGCATCTACCAGCACGTCGTCTATCCGCGCTATGCGGCGCGCGCGGCCGAGCTGTGGGCGGGCGGCTGGCGGCCGCGGCACATCCATTTCATGATGACGACGTTCCGCGAGCATCGCGACATCACCGAGGCGGTGGTGCGCGGCATCGTCTCGCAGGTGCGCGAGGCGGGCGTGCCGGCGACGCTGTGGCTCGGCTCGGGCGACATCTTCGACGAGGACATCATCGAGCGCCACCTGGAGCTGGTGGCTTCCGATCTCGACATCACCTTCCGCATCGTCCGGCAGAACGTCTCGGGCAAGCGCATGGCGATCGCGCTGGTGCTGCGCGCCATGTCGCGACAGAACATTCCCGACGACGATCTCGTCGTGTTCATGGACGGCGATTTCATCATCGACCACGGTGCGCTGAGGAAATGTCTGCCGCTGTTCGGTGCCGATCATGAGCTGCAGGCGCTGACCACCAACGAGGACGTGATCGTCCGCGGCGCCTGGTGGATGCAATCCTGGCTCAACATGCGGTTCGCGCAGCGTCGCCTCGCCATGCAGTCGCACGCCCTGTCAGGCCGCGTGCTGACGCTGACCGGCCGCATGTCGGTGTTCCGCGCGCATCACGTCAAGCGCTACGAGTTCATCCGGCTGCTCGAGGCCGACTACCTCAATCACTGGCTGTGGGGCAGCTTCCGCTTCCTGTCGGGCGACGACAAGAGCACCTGGTATTACATGCTGAGCCACGGTGCGCGCATGCTCTATGTGCCCGATGCCAACGGCTACACGGTGGAGGTGGTCAAGGGTTCGGCCTTCGTGCGCATGGTCGAGAACTTCCGCCGCTGGTCCGGCAACATGCTGCGCAACGGCCAGCGCGCCATCCGGCTCGGGCCCGGGCGAATGCCGTTCTTCATCTGGTGGTGCCTCGTCGACCAGCGGGTCGCCATGTGGACCATGCTGTTCTCGCCGGTGCTGGCGATCTCGGCCTCGATTATCAGGGGTTGGGACTTCTTCGTCGCCTATGTGATCTTCATCGCGGTCACGCGCATGCTGCTGTCGCTGCTGATCTTCCAGTACTCGCGCCGCGTCGACCTCAACTACGTGTGGATCCTCTACGTCAACCAGCTCACCAATGCGGCAGTGAAAATCTACATGCTCTGGCGGCTCGCCAAGCAGAAGTGGTCCAACCGCGGCGACCAGCGCGCCGGATTCGGCGAGGATGGCTTCATCGCGCGATTCCGCGAAGGCATGGCGCTCTATCTCACGGTTCTGTCGGTCGCCGGGCTGTTCCTCGCCGTGATCGTCTACTCGCGTCTGCTCAACGTGCCGAGCTGGGACTTCATCAGCGCCATGCTGTGAGAGCGATCGATAAAATTGCAGCAGTGCGCTTTACGGAAGGTCGACCTGTCTTTGTTAGAACCCAGTCATGGACTGATGCGGGGAGACGACCCGGCGATCGGAGGCGGTCGAAGGGCAGAAGAGTCGGCACGGTCCCGAAAAACACTCAGCGTTCAAGGAATACAAACCATGTTGGTGGCAGGGGCGCAGACTCGCAGCGAGGTCGGCGGGGTTGAGCATGTGGCCGAGGTTCCCTCGGTCGCGGTCGACAAACCCTCGATCAGTGTCGTCGGACTTGGATATGTCGGTGCAGTGTCGATGGCCTGCCTGGCGCGGCTCGGCTTCCGCATGGTCGGCGTCGACATCTCCGAGGTGCGCGTCAACGCGATCCGGGCCGGGCGCTCGCCGATCGTCGAGGACCAGCTCGACGTGCTGCTGCAGGAAGGCTGCCAGAAGGGCCTCATCACCGCGTCGCACAACCTCGTCGGCGCAGTGCTGATGACGGATGTGACGTTCATGTCGGTCGGCACGCCGACGGCCGCCGACGGAAGCTGCGACCTCACCTATGTGCGCGACGCCAGCCGCGCGATCGGCGAGGCGCTGAAGGTCAAGTCACGCTACCATGTCGTCGTCATGCGCTGCAGCGTGCCGCCCGGCACGACGCTCGGCACGGTGGTTCCCGAGATCGAGGCGGCGTCCGGCAAGAAGCTCGGCGAGGATTTCGGCATCTGCTTCAATCCGGAGTTCCTGCGCGAGGGCGTCGCCGTCAACGACTTCTTCAACCCGCCGAAGACGGTGATCGGCGCCTCCGACGAGCGTGCCGAGAAGGTGGTGAAGGGCATCTACTCGGCAATCGACGAAAAGGTCGTCTACACGACCATCGCAGCGGCCGAGATGGTGAAATATGCCGACAATGTCTGGCACGCGACGAAGGTCGCCTTCGGCAACGAGATCGGCCGCATCTGCAAGGCGCTCGAGATCGACAGCCACGACGTGATGAACATCTTCGTCAAGGATCAGAAGCTCAACCTGTCGCCCTACTACCTGAAGCCCGGCTTCGCCTTCGGCGGCTCGTGCCTGCCCAAGGAGGTGCGCGCCGTCGGTCATCTGGCCGACGAGCTCGGCGTCGACACGCCGCTCGTCAAGAGCCTCATACCGACCAACCGCGCCCATGTGGATCTCGCCTATCGCCTGCTGCAAGACTACAAGGGCAAGCGGATCGGTTTCATGGGCGTGACCTTCAAGCCGGCGACGGACGATCTGCGGGAGAGCCCGACGCTCGACCTGATGGCGACACTGATGGCCGACGGCGAGGAGATCTGGGCCTATGATCCGAACCTGCGCTTCGGTCCGCATCTGAAGGCCCAGATCAGCTATGTGCGGCATTCCTCGCCGCACCTCGCCGAGGTGGTCGACAGGCTCGAGCAGATCACGGTCGTCAGCGCCCCGGCGCTCGCCAAGCTGTGCGATGTGATCGTCGTGTCGCATGCGACGGAGGAGTTCCGCACCGCGGTGCGCGGACGTCCGCACCATGTGCATGTGCTCGACCTCGCGCGTGTCTTCAAGGATCTGCCCGAGGATGCGACCTATCAGGGCATCGCCTGGTAGAGCGCGCGCCGCACCGAAACGTCATGACGAGGGCCGCCGGCGAAAGCCGGTGGCCCTCGCCGCTTTCGGCGACATTCCCAGCCGGTTCTCCCGCTTTCTTTCCTTTGCGCTAACCTTCATCCGCAGACGACCGATATTGCTGCAATTTTAACGACCTGCTTGACCCGGCGGATATTGTTTTCCCCTAGAACGGACATCGATGGTGCCGCTCCAGCCATGCCGTGTGGCCGGCAGGCGCAGCACCGGATTGCGTCCATGCGTGCCCGTGCCGGCCTCGAGCGACATAAGCGCGGCGACAGGGAAGCGATCCGCGGAGGCGGTCAGTTGGGAGTTTCAGAGTTCCGGGAGCCCCGCAGGGACGACACCTCGACCGCGGTGTCGTGTCGGCTCCTGGATGAGTGAGGAAGGCAATAGGGCAAGGCGATGACAAACTATGTGGGATCCGGCGCCGGCGACAAGATCGGCGGAACGGCCGGAGCCGACACCATATTCGGTCTCGACGGCAACGACACCATCTACGGTGGCGGTGGCAATGACGAGGCATTCGGTGGCGGCGGCAACGACTACGTGTCCGGCGATGCCGGCGACGACGTGATCTCGGGCGGCGTCGGCCTGCCCGGGCAGCTCAGCCTCGAGAAGATGGTGATGGCCGAGAGCTATCACGGCTCCGTCACCTTCAACGGCGAGACGGCGGGCTACGCAAACACCCTCGGCATGTACAAGATCGATGCCAAGGGCAACATCTACGACGTGCAGGTGCTGTTCGCGAATGCCTCGCTCAAGGGCTCGGGCGGCGATCTCGTCGCCGACAAGAGCTCGGTCGCATTCGATGTGAAGGCCGGCGAGCGCATCGCCTTCTTCATCGTTCCGGATGCCTGGTCGACCTCCAAGAGCAACCAGAAGCTGCTCTCGGACCAGAAGGCGACCTGGTCGCTGGTCGATGGCGACGGCAAGTCCGGCAACGTCAATTCCGGCAAGGAGCTGCACCTCGTTCACAACAAGTCGGGCGAAACCATCGAGAGCGCGCACGGCTCCTCGGTCTATCACTCGGTCTTCGGCAAGAACGGCGGCCTCAACGCCGACAACACGCAGCATGCGTTCGGCTCGATCGACAAGGATGCGGGCACCGTCAAGATGGGGTTCGAGGACCTCTGGGGCGGCGGCGACAAGGACTATGACGACTCGATCTTCACGATCAACATCGGCAAGGCCAACGCCGAGGCGCTGAAGCCGTCGGGCTCGATCGAGACGCCTCCGGGCATCGACGACGACCAGCTCTTCGGTGGCGACGGCAACGACCGCATCTACGGCATCAAGGGCAACGACCTGCTCGATGGCGGCAACGGCAACGACCAGCTCTTCGGCGGGTCGGGCCACGACACGCTCGTCGGCGGCGCCGGAGATGACCGTCTCGACGGCGGCAAGGGCAATGACGACCTCGTTGGCGATGCGGGCCACGACTACCTGAAGGGCGGCGCCGGGCACGACGCGCTCGACGGCGGCGCCGGCAACGACAAGCTCTATGGCGGCTCCGGCGACGACTGGCTCGACGGTGGCGCCGGCGACGACTACGTGCATGGCGGCTCCGGCGACGACTGGGTGATCGCCAGCGCCGGCAACGACACCTATATCGGTGGCGGCGGCAGCGACACGATCGACTTCTCGGGCATGGGCCGCAAGCTCACGCTCGATCTGTCGAAGAGCACGGCCAAGGCCGAGGGCACCTACACGCTGAAGAGCTTCGAGACCGTCATCGGTACGAGCTATGACGACGTGATCAAGGGCTCCAAGCGCGACGACGTGATCGCCGGCGGCGATGGCGACGACCAGATCCGCGGGCTCGGCGGCGACGACCTGCTGACCGGCGGGCACGGTGCCGATGTGTTCGTGTTCACGCGCAAGGATGCGGCGGCGGGCGTCGATACCGTCACCGACTTCAATGCCGACGAGGGTGACAGGCTCGACATCCACGACCTGCTGCACGGCGTGAAGAAGAGCGCCTGGGTCGAGTTCATCGAGCTCGACGACAAGAAGGCCGGCACCGAGGTCTCGGTGGTGGTCGAGGGCAAGTCGGTCGAGGTGGTGATGCTCGCCGATGTGCACGATCTGTCCGTCAAGGACTTCATGCACGACTTCATGCTGTGAGACGAGGGCAACGTCGGCCGTAACCCTTGCGGCCGACGCCGCCCGGGTCCGGTACGCCGGGCCCCACACATGAGAGACAGCAACGGGCGGTCGCGGCACATGCCGCTGCCGCCCATCGCATGCCGAGAAGCCTTCTTTCCGGCACGCACCAGCGCTATGGCCTGCGCACCGCATGCCGGCATCGCGAAGCGGCTCGGCATTGGCGAGAGACCCGCATCACGCAGTCAGGGCGGCCGTCGCGTCCGCACCGTCCCGGGAGGCACGACATGCCGAAGCGTCCCAGCGCGACCTTCCGCAAGACCGCGATGCTCGCCGCCACGCTGCTGCTTTCGGCCGCAAGCGAGGCCGGTGCCGGCCCGGCGAGCCCGTGCGCGGGCCGCTACGGTGCCATGACCGCGTTCCCGCCCGTCTCGGGCGACGCGCGTCCCAAGGACGCCGAGGACATCCTGACGCTGCTCGACGGCAAGGCCTGGGGCGTGCGCGAGCGCGTCACGCTGACCTCGCCGGAGGGCGCACCCTCGCCCTATGTGCTCGAGGTCGCGATCCCCAAGGGCTCGATCAATCCGGGCAACGAGATGGCGCCCCGCGGCGGCATGGGGTTCCGTTGGCGCGCCGGCGTTCCTGCCGATGCGAGGGCGGCCTGCCTCGCCTATCAGCTCTGGCTGCCGCAGGATTTCGACTTCAATCTCGGCGGCAAGCTGCCGGGCATCTTCGGGGGAACGGGCCCCTCGGGGGGCGAGCTCGCCGACGGCGTCGGCGGGTTCTCGGTCCGGCTGATGTGGCGCAAGGGCGGGGCGGGCGAGGTCTATGCCTATGTGCCGGGCCATCCCGACAAGCGGGGACGCAGCATCGACCGCGGCGCCTTCGTCTTCCCGCGCGGGCGCTGGATCCGCATCGAGGAGGAGGTCGTCCTCAACACGCCGGGCCGGGCCGACGGCGAGCTCAGGCTGTGGATCGACGGCCATCTGCGGATCGCGCATTCCGACATGATCTACCGCGTCGTGCCGAGCCTCGGCATCGACGGGGTGTTCGTCGACGTCTTCTATGGCGGCAAGGAGCCGGAATGGGCGGCGCCGAAGGACACGATCGTCCGCTTCTCGCCCTTCGCGCTCGGCTGGCGGTGAGGCCGCCGGCGTCTTGCGACGGTCAGTGCCGCTCCGGCGGGGAGGCTGGCCCGGTGACCGGGGGACCGATCCGCCAGTCCGGTCCGCGCTGGAAGATCGCCTCCAGATGGGCGATGAAGGTGCGGACCCGCGCGGGCACGTGCCGGCTCGGCGGGAAGACGGCGTGGATGCCGAGCGTCCCGGCCTGATAGTCGGCGAGGAGCTCGACGAGCCGGCCCGCGCGGATGGCGCGATGGACGATGAAGTCGGGCTGCAGGATGAGGCCGAGCCCGTCGGCCGCCATCTCGACCATCGCATCGCCATTGTTGCAGACGAGCCGGCTCTTCACCGGGATCTCGACCGCACCCTGCGGCCCCTGGAAGCGCCAGCGGCCGCGCAGGGCGCCATAGGCATAGCCGAGCAATTCATGGCGGGTCAGGTCCTCGGGGCGCCCGGGGGTGCCGCGGGCCACGACATAGCCGGGCGAGGCGCAGAGCAGCATGCGGCTGGTCGCCAGTCGCCGCTGGCGCAGCGTCGAATCGGCCAGCACGCCGATCCGGATCGCCAGATCATAGCCCTCGTCGACCAGGTCGACGACGCGGTCGTTCAAGGTGAGCTCGATCGCGACCTCGGGATAGAGCTCGCAATAGGCCCGCAGGTGGGGCGCGATGTGATGGGTCCCGAAGGACATCGGGGCATTGATCCGCAGCGTGCCGGACGGCGTCAGCGACTGGTGGGCGGCTTCGCGGTCCGCCTCGCCGACTAGGCCGACGATCTGGCGCGCCCGCTCGGCATAGATCTCGCCGGTGCTGGTCGGGCTGAGGCGCCGGGTGGTCCGGTTGAGCAGGCGCACGCCCAGATGCGCCTCGAGATCGGCGATATGCTTGGACGTCATGGTGCGCGACAGGCCGAGCCGGCTGGCGGCGGCGGCGAAGCTGCCTTCCTCGACGACGGCGACGAGTACGGCGAGGGAACGAAGCTGGTCCATGAGATTATCCGATAATCCGGGACAGTCTGTGCCCCTGATAGCGGATTGTTTCGCCCTCGCAAATAGCTAGCTCTATGGCATCGGGGAGAGCTGGCACGGACCGGACGCCCCGCACCAACAACGATCGACCAGCCACCAGCGAGGCTCCTGATGAACTCCCTCTCCCTTTCCACCCATGGCCATGCGCTCCTGCGCATTGCGCTCGGCGTGATGACACTGGCGCACGGGCTCCTGAAGGTGCTCGTCTTCACGGTTCCCGGCACCGTCGCCTTCTTCCAGTCGATCGGCTATCCGGGCTTTCTCGCCTATCTCGTCATCGCGGCGGAGATCGTCGGCGGCCTGATGCTGATCGCCGGCGTCTACACCCGCTATGTCGCGATCGCCCTGGTGCCGGTGCTGATCGGCGCGACGCTCGTCCACCTGCCAAATGGCTGGCTGTTTTCCAGCGCCAATGGCGGATGGGAGTATCCTGCTTTCTGGACCGTGGCGCTCATCGTGCAGGCCATGGTCGGCAGCGGCACCGCCGCCGTGAAGCCGGACTGAAGCGGACGGCTGCCCGTCCCCTCCTGCCGGGGCGGGGCGGGCGGCCGTGCGCCATTCCACGGCCGCGCCCCTCGAAAGGAGACGGACCCATGTCCAGCCCACTTCCCGCGATCTTCCTGTCGCACGGCTCGCCGATGCTGGCCCTCGACGGCAGCGCGGCTCATCATTTCCTCAAGGACTATGCGCGGGAGATCCCGCGGCCGAAGGCGATCCTCGTCGCCTCGGCCCATTGGGCGACGGCGCGGCCGGCGGTGTCGGCGGTCGCGGCGCCGCGGACCATCCACGACTTCGGCGGTTTCCCACGGGCGCTGTTCGAGATGACCTATCCGGCGCCGGGGGCTCCCTGGCTCGCCGAGCGCACGGCCGGCCTCCTTGGCGAGGCGGGCATCGCGGCGGACATCGATCCGGCGCGCGGCCTCGACCATGGCGCGTGGGTGCCGTTGAAGCTGCTCTACCGGGATGCCGATGTGCCGGTTACGCAGCTCTCGATCCAGCCGCATCTGGGGCCGGATCACCATCTTGCGGTCGGCCGGGCCTTGCGCCCCTTGCGCGACGAAGGGGTGCTGATCGTCGGTTCCGGGGCCGTCACGCACAATCTCGAGGCCTTCTTCACGGGCCGGTTCGAGATGGACTCGACCGCACCCGACTGGGTGACAGCCTTCGCCGAGTGGCTCGCCGACCGGATCGCGGCCGGGGATACCGAGGCGCTGCTCGACTACCGATCCACCGCCCCCTTCGGTGCCCGGAACCATCCGACCGACGAGCACCTGCTGCCGCTCTATGTGGCGCTCGGGGCGGCCTCGGATGGCACGCATGGCGCGCGGGTGCATCAGAGCAGCGCCTATGGGGTGATCGCCATGGACGCCTACGCCTTCGCCTGAATGGCCTTGCCTACAGGGGCATGCCGGCGCCTTTCCCGAGGATGGCAGCCACGCTGCCCTCCGTCCGCCGCACAGGATCGGCTAGACTGATCCTCCGCTTCAGACGGAGGTGATTCGTGGCCGATCCACAGCTTGCGAGAAAGAGCCAGCGCAACGTCGCCGAGCTGACCGTCTCGGAGCTTGCGAGCGGCATCAAGCGCACGCTCGAGGACAGCTACGGGCATGTCCGGCTGCGCGGCGAGGTGTCGGGCTATCGAGGGGCCCATTCGTCCGGGCACTGCTATTTCTCGCTGAAGGACGACAAGGCCAAGATCGACGCGGTGGTGTGGCGCGGCGTCTTCCAGTCGCTGCGCTTCAAGCCGGAGGAAGGGCTCGAGGTGATCGTCACCGGCAAGGTGACCACCTATCCCGGCTCGTCGAAATACCAGATCGTCGTCGAGAGCCTCGAGCCGGCCGGTGCCGGCGCGCTGATGGCGCTCCTCGAGGAGCGCAAGAGGAAGCTCGCCGCCGAAGGCCTGTTCGACGAGGCCCGCAAGAAGCCGCTGCCGTTCCTGCCGGCGGTGGTCGGTATCGTGACCTCGCCGACCGGTGCGGTGATCCGCGACATGCTGCACGGCTTTGCCGAGCGATTTCCGACGCGCGTCGTGGTGTGGCCGGTCCGGGTGCAGGGCGAGAGCTCGGCCGGCGAGGTGGCAGCCGCCGTCCGCGGTTTCAACGCGCTCGATGCCGGCGGGGCCATTCCCCGGCCGGATTTGCTGATCGTCGCCCGTGGCGGTGGCAGCCTCGAGGATCTGTGGGGCTTCAACGAGGAGATCGTGGTCCGGGCCGTCGCCGAGAGCGCGATCCCGGTCATCTCGGCCGTCGGCCACGAGACCGACTGGACGCTGATCGATCTCGTCGCCGATGCGCGGGCGCCGACGCCGACCAAGGCGGCGGAATGGGCGGTGCCGAAGCATTCCGAGCTGATGGAGCGCATGGCGGAGCTGGCCGGGCGGCTGCGCCTCGCCGCCCGTCGCCGGCTCGAAGGCGAGCGGCAGGCACTGACGGGGCTCGCCCGGGCGCTGCCACGCCCGCTCGATCTCGTCATGCTGCCGCGCCAGCGGCTCGATGGCGCGAGCGGCCGGCTACCGCGCGCGCTCTCGGCCAACATCCAGGCACACGCCAATCGCTTCGCGAGGCTCTCGGGCCGGTTCGCGCCCGGCCTCGTGACGGTGCGGCTCGCCCGTGCCGGCGACCGGCTGGAGACGTTGCGGCGGTTCGCTGCCCAGTCGCTGTCGCACATGGCCGAGCAGCGCCGCGCCCGGCTCGAGCGCGCGAGCGTCCGGCTGAAACCCCAGACGGTGCTGGCGGAGTTGCGCCGCTCAGGGGTGCGGGTGGCGGAGCTGGAAGGCCGGGCACGGATCGCCATCGACGGGCTCATCGGCCAGAGGCGGCGGCTGATCGAGGGGCAGGCGCAGATGTTGCGCTCGCTCAGCTATCAGAGCGTGCTCGGACGCGGCTTTGCGATCGTACGCGACGGGGCGAGCGGGAAAATGGTTCGCGCCGCGACCGCGACCACCGTGGGTCAGGCGCTGGAGATCGAGCTCGCCGACGGGCGGGTCGGTGCGCGGGTCACCGGCGGGGAGGGCAGCCGGCCGCCGCGCGAGGCTGAAGGCGCGACGCCAGGTCCGGCCCGCGAGAAGCCCAAACGGTCGCCCGGTGGTGGACAAGGCTCGCTCTTTTAGCGATTGTCTTGTGCAAGGCCATTCCATTCCGCCGGCGCAGCCGGCCGGAGCCTCTATTCCCCGAACAGGACACGCCCGATCGCCATGAACCAGTTCGAGAAAGTCATGGGATTGAAGGCCGAGGCGCGGGTGCGGTTCCTCGACGGCGAGTTCCAGGTGCAGAGCACGGGCGACTATGTGCGCTGCGCCGTCACCGGCAAGCCGATCCCGCTCGCGGACCTGAAATACTGGAGTGTCGCCCGTCAGGAGGCCTACGCCTCGGCGGCGATCGCCTTCCAGCGCTATCGGGAGCTCAGAGCTGCCGAGGGCCGCGACGCCTGAACGGCAGCGCCGGCGATCTGCCACGGTTTGCTCGTCGGCAATATGCTCGTCCGCAACCTGCCCGCCTCACGAACATTATCGGGCCGGCGGCCTAGCCGGCTGCCTCGTCGCTACCAGTCTGCGATGTGGCTTCAGTCCCCGTCCGGCGCACCCGGCCGGACCACGCGAGGTGTCCGGCCAGGGGCGGCGCGACATCACTCGGCGGCGGGCGCCTCGGCAGCCTCGGCCGCCTTCTTGGCCTTGGCCTCGGCGCGCTCGACGGCCTTCTTCTTGGGCTTCATCTTCTCGGGATTGTTGCTGGCCGTGCGCTTCATCAGGCCGGCCTTGTCGAGAAAGCGGGCGACGCGGTCGGTCGGCTGAGCACCGACGGACAGCCAATGCTTGGCGCGCTCGACATCGAGCTTGACCCGGTCGGCATGATCGTCGGGCAGGATCGGATTGAAGGCGCCGATCTTCTCGATGAAGTTGCCGTCGCGCGGGCCGCGCGCCTCGGCGATGACGATGCGGTAGTAGGGACGCTTTTTCGAGCCGCCACGGGCGAGCCGGATCTTCAGGGACATGTCGTTCACTCCGTCGTTTGATGTGCTGGAATTCTCTGAACTGATCGAGGTGATGCTTTCCAGGCCACTCTCAGTCGTCCGCCACCGGATGCCGATAGACGATCGCCTGCCAGTCGCCGAAATCATGGTTGCCGTCCGCCCGTGCCCCGATCCGCTCGGCGAGCCGGCGTGAGGGCAGGTTGGCGGCCTTGATGTAGCTGACGAGCGCGCCGAGGCCGAACCGTGCTCTCGCCTCGGCGCGGACCCGGCGAGCCGCTTCGGCCGCAAAGCCCTGGCCGTGGTGCCGGCGCAGGAGCCCCCAGCCGATCTCGATCTCGGGGAACTCGGGCGGAGACCAAAGGGCACAGAAGCCAATGCCTTCGCCGGATTGCCGGTGCTCGATGGCGAAAGGACCGAAACCGCGCAACGTCCAATGGCCGATCCAGGAAGCCATGCGCCGCCAGACCTCGGCGGGAGCCTGCCGGCCGCCGAGGAACTCCGCCGTCACCGGATCGCCGTAGATGGCCGCGAGCCAGGAGAGGTCGCGCTCGGCAAAGCCGCGCAGCACCAGCCGGTCGGTCACGAGCTCGGGCACGGCGAGGCTCATTTCTTCTTCCCCGGCACAGCTTTGCCGCCAAGGCCCGGCAGGCCCTTGCCGCCGAGGCCGGGCAGCCCTTTGCCGCCGAGGCCCGGCAGGACGCCGCGACCAAGGCCGGGAAGGCCCGCCCCGCCGGAGCCAGCCGACGATCCGCCGCCGCCACCCGGCGGCAGCATGTTGCGCAGCTCCGGGGGAAGCGACTTCGGATCGAGGCTCGCCAGCTCCTTCTGCATGCGCTCGAGCTCGGCCTGGGAGGGAGCCCCCTGGCCAAGGCCACCCATGCCACCCATCATCTTGCCGAACAGGCCCTTGCCCTTGCCCATGGCCTTCATCATGTCGGCCATCTGGCGGTGCATCTTCACCAGCTTGTTGATCTCCTCGACCTTGGTGCCGGAGCCGGCGGCGATGCGGCGCTTGCGCGAGGCGTCGAGCAGCTTGGGATGCCGCCGCTCCATCGGGGTCATCGACGAGATGATGGCGAGCTGGCGTTTCAGCAGGCTGTCGTCGAGATTGGCGTCGGCGAGCTGCTTCTTCATCTTGCCGACGCCCGGCAGCATGCCCATGACGCCGGCCATGCCGCCGAGGCGCTGCATCTGGCGCAACTGCTCGGAGAGGTCGTCGAGATCGAACGACCCCTTCTTCATCTTGGCGGCGATCTTCTCCGCCTTCTCGCGGTCGATGGTCTCGGCCGCGCGCTCGACGAGGCTGACGACGTCGCCCATGCCGAGGATGCGGCCGGCGATGCGGCCGGGATGGAAGTCCTCGAGCGCGTCCCATTTCTCGCCCGTGCCGATCAGCTTGATCGGCTTGCCGGTGACGGCGCGCATGGAGAGCGCAGCGCCGCCGCGGCCGTCGCCGTCGACGCGGGTGAGGACGATGCCGGTGATGCCGACCCGCTCGTTGAAGGATTTGGCGAGGTTGACGGCATCCTGACCCGTGAGGCTATCGGCGACGAGCAGGGTCTCGTGCGGGTCCGTGGCGTCGCGGATCTCCGCGGTCTCCGCCATCAGGGCCTCGTCGATATGGGTGCGGCCGGCCGTGTCGAGCAGCACCACGTCGAAGCCGCCGAGCCGCCCCGCCTCCATGGCGCGACGGGCGATCTGCACCGGGGTCTGGCCGGCAACGACGGGGAGCGTCGCCACGCCGGTCTGCTCACCGAGGACGCGGAGCTGCTCCTGGGCGGCGGGACGGCGGGTGTCGAGAGAGGCCATGAGCGTCTTGCGCCGGTCGCGCTCGGTGAGCCGGCGGCCGATCTTGGCGCAGGTCGTCGTCTTGCCCGAGCCCTGCAGGCCGACCAGCATGATGGCGACGGGGGCGGGCGCGTTCAGATCGACGGGCGAAGCCTCCTCGCCCAGCATGGCGACGAGCTCGTCATGGACGATCTTGACGACCATCTGGCCGGGGGTGACCGACTTCAGCACCTCCTGGCCGACGGCCTTCGCCTTCACGCGATCGGTAAAGCTGCGCACCACGTCGAGGGCGACGTCGGCCTCGATCAGCGCGCGGCGCACCTCGCGCATGGCCTCGGCGACGTCGCTCTCGGTGAGGGCGCCGCGGCCGCGAAGCCTGTCGAAGACGCCCGACAGGCGATCGGAAAGGGATTCGAACATCGGATCCTTCGCTCGAGCCGGTGCCGGGGCTTGCCTGGGGCGCTCGGCCACCAAAGGCATACTCCGGCGGCCGGACCGCCACTTTCATCGAGGCATCAGACAACGACCAAAACGCCCGTGGGCGCATCGCGCTGACGGGCGTTGATCCCCCCACCTCCCGGCCCGTCGACCCCGGTGCCGAAACGCCCGGGATCAAGCCATGTGTGGAGCGATCCTGAAGACGCATAGCCTTCTGGATTGGCCAGACAATCGTCGAAGCCTCGGCCGATGTCAATGTCGAGACATCGCCATCGCCGCGTGCGGCCGCCGATCAGAGCACGAAATCGGCGCCGACGCCGGTGCCCGAGAGATCGATCAGCCCCTTCAGCTCGATGGCGAACTCGGGCGCGGTATCGCCCGAGACGTTGCCATAGACGATGGTCCGATCGTCGGCGGTGCCGGCGTGGTTCTCCTGGACATAGGCGAGCTGGCCGATGCCGGTGATCGCCCGCTCGCCGCGCCACTCGAAGGCCTGGTTGCCGGGTCGGTGCCGGTCGGCGTCGAGGCCCGAGAGGTCGATGAGGTCGCCAGGCCCCTTCCCCTCGAAGTCGAGAATGCGGTCGCGCGTGCCGGCCGTGCAGCCCGTATCGCCGAGACGGCCGACGACGAAGACGTCGGCACCGCGGCCCCCCAACAGGGTATCGGCGCCCTTGCCGCCGACGAGCACGTCGTCGCCGGCGCCGCCCTTCAGCGTGTCGTCGCCGCCCCGGCCGACAAGCCGGTCGTCGCCCGCATTGCCCTTCAGCAGATTGCGGGCCTCGTTGCCCGAGAGGCGATCGTCGCCGGCGCCGCCGAAGGCGTTCTCGATGAGCGAGCGCGGGTCGCCGTCGTGGAGGAAGGCGTTGTAGACATTGCCTGAGGCGACATGGCCGTCACCCAGATAGGCGCGGGCCGCGGCCGAGATCAGCGAGGAATGGCCCGGCGCGAGGTCGATCTCGACGCCGGTCTTGAAGTCCGACAGGTCATAGGTATCGCGGCCGCCGCCGTCCCAGATCGTCATGAAGATGCGACCGCCGGCGGGCTTTCCCTGAGAGGCACCGTCGATCAGCGTCTCGCCGGTCGTGGGGTTCCAGCCATAGACGGTTGCGCCATTGTGGGCCGCGCGGCCGTAGTCGGCGCCGTAGAGGTGCTGGAGCGCCTGGATGTCGAGTGCCATGAAGGTCTGGGGCGCATCGTGCGGGCCGTAGCTGTAGCCCTCGGGGGCCTGCCCCTGATAGGTCCGGTAGGTCATCACCGTATATTCGAGCGCATCGAGCCCAGCCGGCACGGCGGTGTGGCCGGGACCGTCCTTCTCGTGAGCGTGCTTCAGGCCGAGCGCGTGGCCGAGCTCGTGGATCAGCGTGTGATAGGCGTAGCCGCCCGCATAGGGATGACGCAGATCGTCGATGGTGCCGGCATAGCCGGTGCCGAGCCAGACATCGCCGCCATGACCACGCCTGTCGGCCTCGGGCAGATAGGCATAGGCGGTCGGATCGGCCTCCTCCGACTCGCCGATACGGATGATGCCGGTGCCGCGATGGCCGTGGCCGAGGCCGCCGGCCTCGGCGAAGTCGCAGGCGATGAAGGACGCGAGCGAGGTCGCCCTGAGGACGCTGGCGCCGCCATCGGCGGTCCGGCCGAGCAGAATGGCGCGCACGGCCTCCTCGACCTCGGGGGACACCGCGGCGAAGGTCGCGAGCTCGCCGCCGTAGTGCGGACCGAGCTGACCGGCCGACCGGGGGAAGCTGAAGGTGATCGGTCCGGCCCATCGCTCTGGACCAAGCAGGCCGTCGACGGCGCGATCGCCGGTCAGGCAGACGGGGAGGACGTGATCCATCTTGTGCGCTCGCATGGAGAGAGGCTGCAGGTCGGGGCCGCTTCCCCGGCCATTGCCGGAGCGCGTCGGCAGCGCGACCGGGTCCGATCGGCACCCGATCCTCGACAGGCGGTTCTGCAAGCGCGATGCCAGCCGGCCGTTCGACGATCAGCGGCGGCGTGGCGGCTTGAGCCGGCCGAGGTCAGGTGGTACGAGCAAGATGAAGCCTGACAGTGCTGATTCGCATGTTTGTCGGCCCCATCGGCGGCGAGGGGACGGCTGCACCCTCGTTGCGTGCATCCGATGTCGCCGCATGCGCTCGACCGACGACAGACCTCATTGCGGGACCTGCCTGCACCATTCCGGGGGGAGCCGATGGTGATCGCCGCCTTGTGGGGCGTCCTCGCGCTCCTCGTCACCGCTGTTCTCGCCGTTGCACTCGCCGGCCGCCGCTCTGCCACCGCGGCGGTCTATGGGCCGACGGCGGCGATTGCCGCACTCCTTGCCCTGATCGGACTGGCGGCGCTGCTCGGCTTTGCCGAGGGCGGCAGTATCCGGCTGCCCATCGGCTTGCCGCTGACGGGCGCGCATTTCGCCATCGACGCTATCTCGGCGGTGTTCCTCGTGATCGTCGGCACCGGCGGGACGCTCGCCAGCCTCTACGAGCTCGGCCATGGACGCCACGAGGAGGCGCCGGGCCGGGTGCTGCCGTTCTATCCCGCCTTCATCGCGGGCATGACTCTCGTGCTGCTCGCGGCCGACGCCTTCAGCTTCCTCCTGTCGTGGGAGTTCATGTCGCTCTCGTCCTTCGCGCTGGTGCTTGCGCATCATCGCGACGCCGACAACCGCCATGCCGCCTATGTCTACATCCTGATGGCGAGCTTCGGCACGCTGGCGCTCATCCTCGCCATGGGGCTGCTGGCGGGGCCGGGCGGTGTCTACGACTTTGCCGGCATGCGCGCCGTGCCCCGCGACGCCCTGGTGCAGGCGTCGATCCTCGTGCTCGCCATTCTGGGCGCTGGATCGAAGGCCGGCCTCGTGCCCTTGCACATCTGGCTGCCGCTCGCCCATCCGGCGGCACCGAGCCATGTCTCGGCGCTGATGAGCGGCGTCATGACGAAGGTGGCGGTCTACGGCTTCGTGCGCATCGTGCTCGACCTAGCGGGTCCCTCGCCATGGCAAGCCGCGGTCGCGGTGATCGCGATCGGCAGCGTGACGGCGGTGGTCGGCGTGATGCACGCGCTGATGGAACGCGACCTGAAGCGGCTGCTCGCCTATTCGACGGTCGAGAATCTCGGCATCATTTTCATCGGCATCGGCCTTGCGATGGCGTTCCGGGCCAACGGCATGGCGAGCGCGGCGGCGCTGGCGCTGACCGCCTCCTTGCTGCACGCTCTCAACCATTCGCTGTTCAAGACGCTTCTGTTCCTCGGCGCCGGTGCGGTGCTGAGTGCGACGGGCGTGCGCGACCTCGAACGGCTCGGCGGCCTCATTCATCGCATGCCGGTGACGGCCTTGATGTTTCTCGTCGGTGCGCTCGCCATCGCCGCGCTGCCGCCGCTCAACGGCTTCGTATCCGAATGGCTGATGTTCCAGGCGATCCTGATCAGCCCGAACCTGAGCGAATGGGGATTGAAACTGTCGGTGCCGGCGGCGGGCGCCATGCTCGCCCTGGCGGCGGCCCTGTCGGCGGCAACGATGATCCGCTGCTTCGGCATCGCCTTTCTCGGCCGGCCGCGCTCGCTGGAGGCGACAGGCGCGCACGAGGCGGACCGGCTGTCGCTCGCGGCGATGTCGCTCCTGGCGTTCAGTTGCGTGCTCGCCGGCGTGCTGCCGGGTCTCCTGATCGATGCGCTGGCGCCCGCGGTCCGCGCCATCACCGGAGCGAGCATGCCCCAGCAAGGCGACCTCGCCTGGATGACCATCGTGCCGATCGCCGAGAGCCGGAGCTCCTATAGCGGGCTGCTCGTGCTCGGCTTCGTCGTGATGTCGGCGCTGCTGGCGGCCGAGACGGTGCATCGCCTCGCCTCGCGGCGGCTCCGACGGGCGCCGGCGTGGGATTGCGGCTTTCCCGATCCCTCGCCCGTCACCCAGTATACCGCCGAGAGCTTCGCACAGCCGGCGCGGCGGGTGTTCGGCGAGGTGTTCTTTCGTGCACGCGAGCGCGTGACCATGCCGCGGCCCGGCGATCCCTCACCGGCGCGGCTCGAGGTCGAGCGCCACGACGTGATCGTGGAAGGGCTCTATCTGCCGATCGCCGGGCTCGTCGAGGGCGCGGCCGGCCGTCTCAACGCGCTGCAGTTCCTGTCGATCCGCCGCTATCTGACGCTCGTCTTCGCCCTTCTCGTCGCCCTCCTGCTGATGGTGGCGCTATGGCCTTGATCCGCGATCTCGCCACGCAGGGCGCGCAGATGCTGCTCGTCCTTGCCCTCGCGCCCTTGCTCGTCGGCATGACGCGCAAGGTCAAGGCGCGGCTGCTGATGCGCCGGGGGCCGCCGCTCGTCCAGCCCTATCGCGACCTCGTCCGCCTCGCGCGCAAGGAGGCCATCGTCGCCGACAATGCCTCATGGCTGTTTCGTGCCGTGCCCTATCTCGTCTTCGCCGCGACATGGGTGGCGGCCGCGCTCGTTCCGACCTTCGCCACCGGCCTCCATTTCTCTTGGACGGCCGATCTCATCGCCATCACCGCGCTCATCGGCTCGACGCGCCTGTTCCTCGCGCTCGCCGGCATGGACATCGGCACGGCGTTCGGGGGCATCGGCGCGAGCCGCGAGGCGATGTTCGCCACACTCGCCGAGCCGGCCATGATCATGATCGCCTTCACCGTCTCGCTCATCGCCGGCTCGACGCAACTCTCGACCATTGCCGGCTTCATGGTCGATCATTCCTCGCTGCGGGTGTCGCTCGGCCTCGCGCTCGTTGCGCTCGTCATCGTGGCGATCGCCGAGAACGGCCGCATCCCGGTCGACAATCCGGCGACGCATCTGGAGCTCACCATGGTGCACGAGGCCATGGTGCTCGAATATTCGGGCCGGCATCTCGCGGTCATCGAGCTGGCGGCGCATCTGAAGCTCCTGTTCTACGTCTCGCTCGTCGCCTGCATCTTCTTTCCCTGGGGGCTGGCGACCGGCGAGCCGAGCGTCAGGGGCTATCTGATCGGTCTTATCGCCTATGTCCTCAAGCTCGCCATCGGGGCGACCGCGCTCGTCGTGCTCGAGACCTCGATCGCCAAGATGCGCGTCTTCCGCGTGCCCGACTTCCTCGGCGTCGCGCTGATGCTCGGGCTGCTCGGCACGCTGCTGCTCTTCATGTCGCGGAGCTTCTGATGACCGCCTTCACGCTCGATCTTGCGCATATGCTGGCGGGTGGCCTCGTGCTCGCGAGCTTCATGCTGCTCTATCAGGCGCGCATGCCGGCGCTGATCAACGTCTATGCGCTGCACGCCTTCATCCTCGCGCTCTCGGTCGCCTGGCAGGCGCATGTGCAGGCAGCGCCTCATCTCTATGTGACGGCGGCGATCGCGCTGGTCCTGAAGGCGATGGTCATTCCGCTGGCACTGCAGCGGGTGGTCGTCGGGCTCGGCATCGAGCGCACCATCGAGACGGTCGGCGGCATCGGCCTCACCATGCTCGCCGGCATGGGGCTCGTCGCGCTCTCCATGGTGGTCATGCTCCGTGTGACGGCGAGCGCCGATCCGCTGGCGCGGGAGGACCTCGCCTTTGCGCTCGCGGTGGTACTGCTCGGGCTCCTCATGATGATTACGCGGCGCATCGCGGTCGGCCAGATCGTCGGCTTCATGTCGCTCGAGAACGGCCTCATCCTGGCGGCGGCGGGCGCGCGCGGCATGCCGCTCGTCGTCGAGATCAGCGTCGCCTTCTCGGTGCTCATCGCGCTTTCTGTCGTGATCGGCATCTTCCTGTTCCGCATCCGCGAGCACTTCGACACCGTCGATGTCGGTGCGCTCGAGGAGGTGAGGGGGGAAAGCCGATGACGCCCGAGATCATCGAAGCGTTGCCGTTCGATCCGGCCGTCGGGCTCGTCGCGATCCCGGCGGCGGCGGTGGCGATCCTCGCGCTCATTCCCGACCACCGGCTCGGCGCGCGGCTCAACATCCTCGCCTCGCTCGCGACCTTGCTTTCGGCGCTGGCGCTGCTGCATGCCCGGCCGGCTCCCGGCATCCTCAGGGTCGACGACCTCAACATCGTCTTCGTCGTCATCGGCACCTTCGTCGGCTTCACGACCTCCATCTTCAGCGCGAGCTATATCGACCACGAGATGGAGACGGGGCGGCTGACGAATGCGAATTTGCGTTTCTATCACGCCATGTACCAGGCGCTGATGCTGTCGATGAATCTGGCGCTGCTCGCCGACAATATCGGCCTGATGTGGGTTGCCATCGAGCTGGCGACACTGACGACGGTGCTGATGGTGGGGCTCTACCGCACTGCGGCGGCGCTCGAGGCGGCGTGGAAGTATTTCATCCTCGGCAGCGTCGGCATCGCACTTGCGCTTTTCGGCACCATCCTCGTCTACATGGCGGCGCGTCCGGTGATCGGGGAGGGCGAGGATGCGATGGTGTGGTCGGGGCTGATGACGCGGGCGAGCGAGCTCAATCCCGACATGCTGAACGTCGCCTTCGTTTTCCTCATGCTCGGATACGGCACCAAGGTCGGCCTCGCGCCACTCCACGCCTGGCTGCCGGATGCCCATGCCGAGGGGCCGACGCCGATCTCGGCGGTGCTGTCGGGGCTGCTCCTCAATGTCGCGCTTCATGCGGTGCTGCGCTTCAAGATGCTGCTCGCGGGCAATCCCGGAGCGATCGCACCGGGGCCGCTGATGGTGGTGCTCGGGCTCGTCTCGCTGATCTTCGCCGCGCTGATGCTCTACCGCCGGCGCGACATCAAGCGGCTGTTCGCCTACTCCTCGATCGAGCATATGGGCATCATCACCTTCGCCTTCGGCATGGGTGGACCGATCGCCAGCTTCGCCGGGCTCCTGCACATGGCGATGCACAGCCTGACCAAATCGGCGATCTTCTTTGCGGTCGGCCATGTCGCACAAGCCAAGGGCACGCAGACGATCTCGGCGATCCGCGGATTGACGGTGAGCCATCCGGTGCTCGGCTGGGGCTTCCTCGCCGGCGTCGCGGCGATCGCCGGCCTGCCGCCGTTCGGCATTTTCATGAGCGAGTTCCTGCTGCTGACCTCCACCTTCGCGCGCCAGCCGCTGATCGCCCTGCCGCTCGCTTTCGGGCTGCTTCTGGCCTTCGGCGCGCTGGCGCTGAGAGCGAGCGAGATCGCGTTCGGAACGCCCGAGGGTGTCAGCCGGCCGGTCGCGGCCTCTACGCTGCCGCTGATCGTGCATGTCGTCATCGTGCTGATCGCCGGCATCTTCCTGCCGGAGCCGATCGTCGCCTGGTTCACCAATGTCGCGGCGCTGCTTGGATGAGCGAGGAGAACACCATGCCAGCGATGGCGCCATTCCCGGAGATCGGTCAGACCGTCGCGCGCGGCCGAAACTGGCAGCGGGTCGAGGTCGATTCGCAAGGATGGCAGCAGCTTGCGATCGTTGCCGCAGAGGGGGGCGCGAGACTGGGCGGACTATGGGCCGAGAAGGAATCGGTGCATCTCGCGCTCGTCGATGGCGAAAGCGGCCGCATGCTGGTCGGCACGCATGCCTGCGCTGAGGGCCGGTTCCCCTCGGTCGCCGCGTTGCATGCGCCGGCCATCCGGCCCGAGCGCGCGATCGCCGATCTTTACGGTCTCCTCGCAGACGGTGCGCCCGACACACGACCCTGGCTCGATCACGGCCGATGGGATGTGCGCCATCCGCTCGGCGATGCGACGGCGGCAAGCGGGGCGGCCGCGGCCTATGTGTTCCGCGGTGCGGAGGGCCCGCCCATGCATCAGATCCCGGTCGGGCCGGTTCATGCCGGCATCATCGAGCCGGGACATTTCCGCTTCACCGCCAGCGGGGAGTGCGTCGTCAGGCTGGAAGAGCGGCTCGGCTATGTGCACAAGGGCATCGACGGACTGCTCGTCGGCGCGAATCTCGAGCAGGCGGCGCCGATCGCGGCCCGCGTGTCCGGCGACAGCACCGTCGCCTATGCCGTCGCCTTCGCGCAGGCGGTGGAGGAAGCGCTCGGCATCGAGGTGCCCGAGCCTGCGGTCCTCACGCGTGGCATCGCGGCGGAGCTGGAGCGCATCGCCAATCATCTGGGAGATTTCGGCGCGATCTCAAACGACGCCGCTTTCTCGATGCTGCATGCCCATTGCGGCGTCCTGCGCGAGCGGACCTTGCGCGCGGCTGCCGGCGCGTTCGGCCATCGCCTGATGATGGATCTCGTCGTGCCGGGCGGCGTCCGGCGGCTGCCTGACAGAGCCGGCCAAGGGGCGATCCGCGAGCTCATCGCCCTCATCGCCCGGGACCTGCCACCGCTCGCGGGGCTCTACGATGCCAGCGCATCGCTGCAGGACCGCACCGTCGCGACGGGCAGGCTCGATGCGGCGCTGGCGCGGGCATGGAGTGCGGGCGGCTATGTCGGGCGGGCGAGCGGGCTTTCCTTCGACGCCCGCAAGACGCCCGGCTATGCCCCCTACGACAGGCTCGAATTCTCGGTCGCACTGCGCACGACCGGCGATGTCGATGCGCGGGTGCGCGTGCGGATCGCGGAGATCGAGACGAGCCTCGCGCTCGTTGACCAGATGCTCGACGCGCTCGAGGAAAGCGAAGGCGAGGCCACGGCCGGCGATCTTGCAAATCTCTCCACTGTCGAGGGCGGCGAAGGCATGGCGCTGGTCGAGGGCTTCCGCGGCGATGTGCTCGCCCATGTCCGGATCGGTCCCGACCGGCGCATCGCCGCCTGTCACCTGCGCGATCCCTCGGTCTTCCAATGGCCGCTGCTCGAGGCGGCGATCGAGGGCAATATCGTCGCCGACTTCCCGCTGGTGAACAAGTCGTTCAACTGCTCCTATTCCGGCCACGACATGTGAGGGCGGACGATGCGCAGACTGCTGCTGAAGGGGCTTGTCAACGCGCCGCTCACCGAGCCGGCGCCTGCCGGCGACGAGAGCGTGCTCGCCGCGCTCGCCGAGCGGCTCGAGGGCGGTGCGCGCCGCGCGCTCGGGCGCAGCCTGTCGATCCGGCAGGTGGACGCCGGTTCGTGCAACGGCTGCGAGCTCGAGATCCATGCGCTCGCCAACGCCTTCTACGACCTGGAACGGTTCGGCCTCAGATTCGTCGCCTCGCCGCGCCATGCCGACGTGCTGCTCGTCACCGGGCCGGTGACGCTCAACATGCGCGAGGCGCTCGAGCGCACCCATGCCGCAACGCCCGATCCCAAATGGGTGGTGGCGGTCGGCCATTGCGGCTTCGATGGCCATGTCTTCAAGGGCAGCTATGCGGTGGCCGGCGGCGTCGGCTCGGTCATTCCCGTCGACCTGCACATCCGCGGCTGTCCGCCGACGCCGACCGATCTGCTCAAGGGGCTCGTCGCGCTCGTCGAATCGAAGGCGGTCGGCGGCTGACTGCGCAGGCTCAGTCGAGCTCGCTCGCCTGATAGGTGGAGCGGGCGAGCCAGTCGGGATTGAGGCGGACACCCCAGCCGGGCTCGGCGGAGATCTCGACCTTGCCACCCTTGGCGACCGGCATGGGATCGTAGAGACCGTACTGCCAGGGGTAATAGTCGGCCTCCTCGATGGAGAACTCGACATAGGGACCGGCGTTGGGGATCGCCCCCATGAAATGCAGCGAGAAGACGGTGACGAGCGACAGGTTGGCGGAGTGGAGCGTGACCGGCAGGCCGGCCTTCTCGGCCATCCGCGCCACCTGTAGCGAGCGGCTGATGCCGCCCATGTAGCAGATGTCGGGCTGCGTCACGTCGACGGCGCGCATGGCGATCATGTAGCGCCAGAGCTGGAGATTGCAGTCCTGCTCGCCGCCCGTCACATCGAGGGCGAGCGTGTCGGTCACCTCCTTCGTCCACTCGTATTCCCAATAGGGACAGGGCTCCTCGAAGTGGATGACGCCGTTGTCCTCGAGCATCCGGCCGACCTCGATGGCCTTCCTCGGCGTGTAGGCGCTGTTGGCGTCGACGAGCAGGCGCACCTTGTCGCCGACGGCGCGGCGGACGGCGGGCACGATCTCATCGGTGCGGCCGGGCCATTCGTCCTCGTCGTGGCCGCACTCCTTGCCGACGCGGAACTTGAAGGCGGTATGGCCCTCCTCCTCGACGAGGCGGCGGGCGCGCACGGCCTCGTCGGCGGGCGTGATCTCGCCGCGCTTCATGCTCGAGGCATAGACCGGGAAGGCGCGGGGCGTGCCGCCGAGCAGCTCGCACACGCTCTTTCCCGCGATCTTGCCGCGCAGATCCCAGAGCGCGGTGTCGAGACCGGTGAGGGCGCGCAGGACATAGGAGCCCGGGAACTTGTGCTCGCGCTCGGGAATGAGCCGGACCAGCCCGTCGATGTCGTCGGCATCATGGCCGAGCGCCCAGCGCGCCACCTGGCGGTGGAAGATCTGGCAGGTGATGTCGGCGTTGTACGTCGAGACCTGGCCGATGCCTTCATGGCCAGTGTCGGTGGTCACCTTGACGAAGCCGACATTGGCGTTCGAGAACGTCTCCAGACGCTTGATGCGCATGCCACTCCCCCCAATTGAAGCGACCCTTGTCTCAGCCGGCACCGACCGGCAGTGCGATGAAGCGAATGCCGCCGGCGGCGTCGAGCACCATGAGAAGCGCCGACTGGCGGCCCGACGAGCCGATCTCGGCGAGACGGCGGACGAAGGCGTCGGGCGATGCGACCTTCTGATTGGTCACCTCGCCGATCACGTCGCCCGGATGGATGCCCTTGGTCGCGGCTTCGGAATCAGGGTCGACCTCGAGCACCAGAACGCCCTCGACCGTATCGGCGATGCCAAACTGGGCGCGGGTCTCCTCGGTCAGCCCGCCGAGCGTCAAGCCGAGCGCGCTGATCGTCGGCTCGGGCCCGGGCTCCTCCTCGAATTGCGGCTCGCCGGCCTCGGTGTCGGTCAGCGAGGCGGTCAGATGGCCGACCGTGACATCGAGGCTCATGCTCTCGCCGGCACGCAGGATGCCGACCTTGACGACGCGGCCGACCGGTGTCAGCGCCACGACGCGGGCAAGGCCGCGCATGCGGTCGATGTCCTGGCCATCGAAGGTGAGGATGAGATCGCCGGCGCGAAGGCCGGCGGCGGCGCCGGGGCTGTCGGGCGCGACGGCCGAGACGAGCACGCCGCCGGTCCCGGAAAGGCCGAGGCTCTCGGCGATCTCGGGGGTGATGCTCTGGATGGCGACGCCGATCCAGCCGCGCCTGACCTCGCCGTGCAGCTTCAACTGCTCGACGACATTCACGACCGTGCTCGAGGGCACGGCGAAGCCGATGCCGATCGAGCCGCCCGAGGGCGAGATGATCGCCGTGTTGATGCCGATCACCTCGCCTGCCATGTCGAACAGCGGGCCGCCGGAATTGCCCTTGTTGATCGCAGCGTCGGTCTGCAGGAACTCGTCATAGGGGCCGCTGTTGATGTCGCGTTTCTTCGCCGAGATGATGCCGACCGTCACAGTGCCGCCGAGACCGAATGGATTGCCGATCGCCATCACCCAGTCGCCGACATGCATGCGGCCGGAATCGCCGAACGTGACGGCGGTCAGGGGATGGGCCGGTGTCACCTTCAGGAGCGCGATGTCGGTCTTGGTGTCGCGGCCGACCACCTTGTCGACCTTGAGGCGCGTGCCATCGTTGAAGCTGACGAAGATCTCGTCGGCATCGGCGATGACATGGTTGTTGGTGACGATGAGGCCCGAGGGATCGACGACGAAGCCCGAGCCGAGCGAGCTGACCTGCTGGGGGCCACGGGCATCGCCCCGGCCGTCGAAGAACTCCTTGAAGAACTCCTCGAAGGGCGATCCCTCGGGCACCTTGGGCAAGGGGATGCCCTCCGGCCCTTTCAGGGTCTGGGAGGTCGAGATGTTGACGACGGCATCGAGCAGGCGCTCGGCGATCGGCGCGACCGATTGTGGCCCGACGGTCTCGGCACGCGCCGGCGAGAGCGGGGCGACGATGGGCAAGGCCGCCATGATGGCGGCGATCCCGGCACAGAAGCGGGCGAGCCAGACACCCGTCCGTTCTCGCCGCGACGTGGCCCTGACAGATCCCCCGGTGTCCGGGACGGGACGGTCCGCATCATGCCCGTTCATCAATGTCATGCCGGCTCGCTCCCCACTGGCTGGTGGGCCATCCGATTGCCCGCGGGCGGAGAGGCCCGGGGCGCAACTCGATCGGGCTGCGCTCGGCTGCCCGTATTGTGCATCTGACGTCTTAGGTGCCGGGGCCTAGAGGCGACGCCGCCCTGTCAGCCGCTGGCAAGATAGACCACCAGGAGGCCGGACACGACGGCGAGCGCACCGAAAAGCCTCAGCGTCTCGCCGGGCACTGTCGCCATCTCCTCGAGCATTTTGAGGGCGAGCCCCGGCGCGACGGTCCACAGAACGCCCTCGATGACGAGGACGAGCCCGACCGCTCTCACGATCTCGCCGAACAAGAGGACACCTCAGGAGATGTGGGTTCTGGAGTGAGGACGGCCCGGCGAGGCACCGGGCCGTTCCGCGTGTCAGTTGGAGGCCGGCGCCGCGCCGCCCCTGCGCCCTTTCGGATCGTTGAAATAGCGGAAGAAATCCGAATCGGGCGAAAGCAGCATCCGGGTCGAGCCGCCCTTCAGCCCTTCCTCGTAGGCCTGCATCGAGCGATAGAACGAGAAGAAATCGGGGTCCATGCCATAGGCCTCGGCGAAGATGCGGTTGCGCTCGGCATCGCCCTCGCCGCGCAGGATCTCCGACTGCTTGGTCGCCTCGGCGCGGATGATGGTCGCCTGCTTGTCGGCGGTCGCGCGGATGCGCCGCGACTGCTGCTCGCCCTGGGCGCGGAACTCGGCGGCCTCGCGTTGACGCTCGGTCTTCATGCGGGCGTAGATCGATTCCTGGTTCTGCGCCGGCAGGTCCGCCCGCTTGATGCGGACGTCGATGATCTCGACACCGAGTTCCTTGGCCGCATCCGAGACCTGATCGCGGATCTCCTTCATCAGCGTCTCGCGCTTGTTGCGCACGACGTCGGCGAAGGTCGCGGCGCCGAGCACACGGCGCATGGCCGAATCGAGGAAGGCCGAGAGCCGCGAAGTGGGATCGCGGTCGGGAACGGCACGATAGAGCTGCAAGGGATCGACGATGCGGTAGCGGGCGAAGGTGTCGACGACGATCCGCTTCTTGTCGGAGACGATCACCTCCTTGGGCTGGGTCTCGAGGTCGAGGATGCGCTTGTCGAAATAGGTCACGGTCTGGACGAAGGGGATCATCCAGTTGAGGCCGGGCTCGGTGACGAGCCGCTGCGGCGCGCCGAACTGCAAGACCAGCGCCTGCTGATACTGATGAACGACGAACAGCGCCGAATAGGTGGCCGCCGCCGCGATGCCGAGCAGGAAGAGAAGCACGGTCAGAAGGGTCTTCATCTCACTTCTCCCCGGTCTTCGGTTTGCCGCCGAGCTCGCCGAGCGGCAGATAGGGCACGACACCCTGGCCGAGGCCCTTGGTGTCGAGGATGATCTTGTCCTTGTCGCCGAGAACGCGCTGCATGGTCTCGAGGAACATGCGTTCGCGCGTGACGTCGGGCGCCTTGCGGTACTCCTCGTAGATCTTGGTGAAGCGGCTCGCCTCGCCCTGGGCCTCGGCAACCACCTGCTGCTTGTAGCCCTCGGCGGCCTGGATGATGCGCTCGGCCTCGCCGCGCGCCTCCGGCACGACTCGGTTGGCATAGGCCTGGGCCTCGTTCTGCACGCGCTCGAGATCGGCGCGCGAGCGGCCTGGGACGTCGCGGAAGGCGTCGATGACCTGGGAGGGCGGCTCGACGCTCTGGAAGCTGGACCTCCTCGATCTGATCCCGGCGCCATAAGTGTCGAGGGTCTGCTGCATGAGGACGCGGACCGCCTCCTCGATGCGCGCACGATCCTGGGTGAGGATCGGCTCGATGTCGCTCTTGCCGACCACCTCGCGCATGGCGCTTTCACCGACGTCCTTGACGGTGCGTGCCGGCTCGCCGTCGAGGAAGGCGATGCCGTCCTTCAGGTTGAAGAGGAATTTCGGCGCGTCGCTGATGCGCCAGAAGACCGTGAAATCGACGTCGACGATGTTCTCGTCGCCGGTCAGCATCAGCCCCTCGTCGGGGCGGCCGCGCGGCGTCGTGCGGTCGTCACTGCCGCGGCCGGAGCCGATCACGGTGCGGTTGAGCGAGGTGACCTTGGGCAGGTAGACCTCCTCGATGGGATAGGGCAGGCGGAAATTGAGACCGGCGTTCAGCGTGTGATGGTAGGCGCCGAAGCGGGTGACGATGCCCTGCTCGTCCGGATTGACGCGGACCGTGAACAGCGTGAAGCCGATCGCCGCCATCGCCACCAGGATGGCGAGGAAGAGGATGCCGGGGCTCATGCCGCCGCCGGGCATCGCCTGCTTCAGGCGGTCCTGGCTGCGCTTCAGGATCTCCTCGAGATCGGGCTGCTGCGAGCCGCCGCCGCCGGGGCCGCTGCCCCATGGACCGCCGCCCTTCCAGCCGCCGCCGCCGTTCTGATTGCTCCAAGGCATGGGGGGAATTTCCTCACTTCGATAGACGGATCGGGTTCCGGCCGCTGAGGTTTCAGCCAGCGGCCGGCACGCAGGTCGTCGTCACACCCGCATCGGGCGGGCGGGCCGGATCGGACATGTCCGGATGAGAGCCCGGCATCGTCCCGGAAAGGACGCCCGGGCGGCACGGCCAGCCGAGACAGGGGGCGCGGGGCAGGTGCGTGAACACGATCGGCCAGCCGCGGCCGGACGGCGGGACGTCGCTTCGGTCGAAACTGCCTCGGCTTCCAGGCCTTGGCTCCATGGATCGTGGTCGCTTATAGGCGAGGCGGGCTCCCGAGTAAACGAATCTGCACTCTGTGGACGAGCGGTCATGATGGCCTTCAGGCCTCGGCCGCCGGCCCGAAGAGTTGCCCTGAAAGATGGGGCTCCGCCCGCATCGGTACAAGCGCGGCGGGGCGGAAATCCGCGATCGGGGGCCCCTTGTCAGCCCGCCGCGCCGCCGGACAGAGCCTGCTGGCTGCAGGACGCGCGCAACTGGGCGATGCTGCGGATCTCGGCGATCTTGGCGAGGTCGCTGATCGCGGAGCGGTGCGACACCTCCTCGAAGCAGGCGCAGCCATCCTCGGCGACGATCACGCCGAAATCGCGCTGCTGGGCGTCGCGGACGGTGGCGACGACGCTGGCATTGGTCGACATGCCGGCAATGAGCAGCCGGTCGATATGGGCCTGGTGCAGCACCCATTCGAGGCGGGTCATGTAGAAGGCCGAGTAGGTGATCTTCTCGATGGTGATGTCGGCGGGCTCGAGCGCATCGGCGAGCTGGTGGCCCCAGCTTCCCGGTTTGAAGTCGCCCTTGCCGAGGAAGGGTCGCAGGCGGCGAAGCTGCTCGGGGATGAATGGCTCGCCATTGCGGCCCTCGACGAAGGTCAGGGGCGCGGAGATCACCCAGCCGCCGGTCGCCCTCACATCGGCGGCGAGCGGGGCGAGACGCGCGGGCAGCGAGCGCACCTCGGCGGTGACGAGGCCGGCGCGGCCATAGGCGCCATCGGGATGGACCACGTCGTTGACGAGGTCGAGGAGCAGGAGCGCGGTGCTGCCGACGGAGCATCCCATGCCGCTCGATGCCATCGGGTCACTCCTCCAGCGCGTTGCGGGGCCATTCCGGAGCCCATCGGGCACGGTGTCCGCCGGTCAGGCAGGATGCCGGCGAAGCGGGATGCCGTGGTCCGGGTCGACGAGATCCGGGGCGACGAGGTCCGGGGCGAAGGCTTCCTCGCCGCAATTCTTGCAGCAAAGCATCTCGGCCAGCCACCCGTGAGGCGGCGAAGAAACCGGCCGGCAGCCATGCAGTAAAGGGAGACCTGCGACGGGAGGTTCGCCGGCATACCGGTCGGCCGATTCCTCGCTCCCCGGCATCAGGCGGACCATTGCCGGACCAATCGGAACCAATTTTGTCCATTCCTTGTCAAGTGCCGGCCCCTCAAGTAGGCTTCTCTCTCCTGACGACGTGCTCCAAAGGCACGACCAGAGCGGCGCGGTGCGGCGTCCAACGGCGAGCGGCAAGCCATGCAGGACCGGAATCCAGGGGCAGTCGCTTCTTTCCACGGTGCGCCGGCCCCGAGCCGGATCCTCCGGCCCGGCATTCGCGTGCTGCCGAAAGACGTCGAGCGCTATGTCGTCGACGGCGGCGGCTCGATGGTCGTACCGCTCGAGGCCGGTGACGAAATCGCCGTCAGGGACATGGAGGGCGGGCAGCCGGTCGAGATCGTCACCGCAGACGGGAAGGGCCGGATCGATCCGGGCATGCTCGGGCGCAAGGGCAATGCGTCGGCGAAGGGCCTCCGGGCCATCCTCGGTGGCGAGGAGGAATCGGCCCGGATCGCACGGCGCGCGCTCGAGCGGCGCCACATCGATCTCGCATCGGCGCGAGCCATCCGGCTGTTCTCCGCCGACAGCCCGGCCGGCAACAGCGCGACCTTGGTGGCGGAGCGGGCCGGCCTCATGATCGTCGGCGCACCGGGCGGCCCGATGCGCGCCGATGGTCAGGATACCGTGACGGCGATCGAGATCCGCATCCGCCGGGCCCGGCCGCGCCGCAAGGCGGGCGGCACACCTCTTCCCGAACCGCTCGCCGATCCCATCAGCGACATCCGCATCGCGGCGGCGACGGCCAGCGCCTATCTGGTGAAGGCGGGCGAATACATCCAGATCCTCGATGTCGACGGCCGGCAATGCACCGACTTCCAGTGCTTCGATGCCCGCAAGCTCGACAAGGGCCGCGAGATCCCGCTCGACATGACGGTGACGCGGACGATGACCGGGCTCGGCTATCCGGTTCCCGGTCTGCCGTCCAAGGGCTGGGACCAGGACATGGACCCGCTCGTCGAGGTGATCCGCGACACCTGCGGCCGGCATGACGCCTTCGGGCTCGCCTGCACGGCGCGCTACTACGACGACATGGGCTATCCGGGCCACCCCAACTGCACGGAGAATTTCAACCGTGCGCTCGCGCCTCATGGCGTCGCCGCGCGCGAAGGATGGATGGCGCTCAACTTCTTCTACAATACCGGCATCGACCACACGAACGCGCTCTATCTCGACGAGCCATGGTCGCGGCCGGGCGACTACGTGCTGATGCGGGCGCTCACCGACATCGTCTGCGTCTCCTCGTCCTGCCCCGACGACATCGACGCGGCGAACGGCTGGGACCCGACCGACATCCATGTCAGGACCTATTCGGACAAAGAGAAGATCTCGCGAGGTATGGCGTTCAGAATGACACCCGATGCCGATGCCAAGCTGACGAAGGAGACCGCCTTCCACGCGTCGTTCGCGGCGCATACGCGGAATTTCGTGGAGTATCGCGGCTACTGGCTGGCCAACCAGTTCAACAATGGCGGTGCGACCGAGGAATACTGGGCGGCGCGCGAGGCGGCGATCGTCACCGACCTGTCGCCCTTGCGGAAGTTCGAGGTGACGGGCCCCGACGCCGAAGCGCTGATGCAATATGCGGTCACACGCGACATCTCGAGGCTCGCGGTCGGCCAGGTCGTCTATACGGCGATGTGCTACGAGCACGGCGGCATGCTCGACGACGGCACGGTGTTCCGGCTCGGTCCCAATAATTTCCGCTGGATCGGCGGCGACGAATATGGCGGCGAGTGGCTGCGCGGGCTCGCCGGGAAGATGGGTCTGAAGGCGTGGGTGCGCTCGTCGACCGACCAGCTCCACAATGTGCAGGTACAGGGGCCGAAGTCGCGCGACATCCTCAAGGAAATCATCTGGACGGCGCCGGCGCAGACCTCGGTCGAAGAACTCGGCTGGTTCCGCTTCGCGGTCGGGCGCATCGGCCATTTCAAGGGCGCGCCGGTCGTCGTGTCGCGCACCGGCTATACCGGCGAGCTCGGCTTCGAGGTGTTCTGCCACCCCAAGGACGCCCGGACCGTGTTCGATGCGATCTGGGAAGCGGGTAAGCCGCACGGGTTGAAGCCACTCGGTCTCGCCGCGCTCGACATGCTCCGGATCGAGGCCGGACTCGTCTTCGCCAATTACGAGTTCTCCGACGAGACCGATCCGTTCGAAGCGGGCATCGGCTTCACGGTGCCGAAGTCGAAGGAGGCCGATTTCGTCGGCAAGGCTGCGATCCTCAGGCGGCGCGACAATCCGGCGAGGAAACTCGTCGGGCTCGAGATCGAGGCACGCGAGGCGGTCGGTCACGGCGACTGCATCCACCTGCCGGGCGGGCGGGCGCAGGTCGGCGTCGTCACGAGCTCGGTGCGCTCGCCGATCCTGAAGAAGACGATCGCGCTGGCGCGGGTCGACGTGACGGCGTCCGAGCTCGGCACCGAGCTCGAGGTCGGCAAGCTCGACGGCCAGCAGAAGCGGTTGCCGGCCAAGGTCGTGCGCTTCCCGCATTACGATCCCGACAAGACCCGCGTCAGGAGCTGACGCGCATCCTGCGCTTTCCTGCGGAGCTGGCTCAGGCCGCTCCGTGCGTTCGCCTGCCTCCCATCCGCCTGTTTTCCTGACCACAACCAAACCGGAGACGTTGCATGCTGAAGTATGTGACCCTTGGCGCCCATGACATCAAAGCGGCCGGCGCTTTCTACGACAAGCTGCTCGCCACGCTCGGCATGAAGAATCTCGGCAGCGAGGACTGGGGCTGCAAATACGGCCTCACCAGCGACACGACACTCATCTATGTGATGAAACCGCAGAACGGCCTGCCGGCGACCTTCGGCAACGGCACGATGATCGCGCTCGAGGCGCCGAGCAGGGCGGCCGTCGACAAGTTCCACGCCGTCGCGCTCGCCAATGGCGGTCATGACGAGGGCAAGCCCGGCATCCGCGGCGGCGCCGAGTCCAACTGGTACGCCTGCTACGTGCGCGACCAGGCCGGCAACAAGCTGTCGGCGGTCTACAACAAGCCGGTGTGAGGCCAGCACTCGGCGGGCATGCACGACAGGCGCGCAACGCGCAGCGTCGCATGCCCGCCGGGTCCAGCCCAACGCGCGACGGATCGAGGAGCCGGCCATGAGACCCGACGAGATCCCGGCGGCCGTAGAGGCCGCGCATGGCCGCATCGCTCGGCACATCATCGAGACGCCGCTCCGCCGCTCGCCGGCGCTGTCGCTGAAGGCCGGGGCCGATGTCGCGCTGAAACTGGAGAACGTGCAGGTCACCTCCTCCTTCAAGGCGCGCGGCGCGACCAACAAGGTGATGTCGCTCTCCGCAGGCGAGCGGGCGCGCGGCATCGTCACCGCCTCTTCGGGCAATCACGGTGCGGCAACCGCGCATGCGCTCGGCGCCACCGGCACGAAGGGGCTCGTCTTCATCCCGCGCACGACGCCCGAGGTGAAAGTCGCCGCCATCCGCATGCTCGGCGCGGAGGTGCGCTTCCATGACGGTGACAGCGGCGGCGCCGAGATCGCGGCGCGCCAGCATGCCGAGGAGAACGGTCTCACTTTCATCTCGCCCTACAACGACCCGGACGTCATCGCCGGGCAAGGCACGATCGGCCTCGAGATCCTGAAGGCAATGCCCGATGTCGGGACTGTCGTCGTCTCGGTCGGCGGCGGCGGGCTGATCTCGGGTATCGCCGGCTATCTGAAGGCGCGAAAGCCGGACGTGCGGATCATCGGCGCCTCGCCTGCGAACGATCACGCGCTCTGTCTCTCGGTGAAAGCGGGCCGCGTCGTCGAGCATGTCGGCGCGCGCGACACGCTTTCCGACGGCACGGCGGGCGGCGTCGAGCCGGAGGCCATCACGCTGCCGCTCGCCGCGGCGCTGGTCGACGATTGGGTGCTGGTCAGCGAGGAGGAGATCGCCGACGCCATGCGCTTCGCGCTCTCGAGCGAGAGCCAGATGATCGAGGGCGCGGCCGGCGTCGCCATCGCCGCGTTCGGCAAGCGTCTCGCCGAGGCGCCGCAGACCTATCGCGGACGGCGGACAGCGATCGTCGTGTGCGGCAGCCGGATCGATCCGAAGAAGCTGACGTCGATCATCCGATGAGTCTTGCTCGGGCGTCCCTGGCATGACGTTCCGCGCATGGCGGCCCTGACCGCCGATGCGCTTGCGTCCGGACGGCGATGCGGCGAGCATCTGCGACACTTCGAGTGGAGCGGGAGACGCGCGCGATGAAAGGCAATTTCCAGAAGGCTCTCGAGGACACCGGCCGGCACAAGGAAGCGCCGTTCCCGGTCGAGGAGTATCGAGGACGCCTTACGCGCATCCGGGCCGAAATGGCGGAGCGCAAGCTCGATCTCCTGTTCGTCACGGCGCCGGAGAGCCTCTTCTACGTCTCGGGCTTCGCCTGCGAGTGGTACCAGGCGCAATCGGGCCGCGCCTTCCCGCCGACGTCGGGCATCGCCATCCATCGCGAGCACGACAAGACCATCCATTTCGAGACGCCGTCCGAAGCGATCCTGACCGGCATCGGTACGGTGTCGGAGGACGTGCGCATCTTCCCGATCGAGAGTCGGCGGAACGGCCTGCCCTTCATCGTGAAGGAGCTGCGGGCGGCGGGCTGGCTGAAGCGCGGCACGTCGGTCGGCCTCGAGCGCTACAGCTACCGGCCCAATCCGGTGATGAGCGGCATGTTCGTCACCGCCTTCGAGGAGGCGGGCGCCAAGGTGGCGGATGCGACGGAGGTCTTGCACAGGGTTCGGCACGTCAAGTCGGCGCTCGAGATGGCGTCGCTCGAGAAGGCCGCGAAGATCGCCGATATCGGCATGAAGGCAGCGCACGAGGCGATCGCGCCCGGCGTCACCGAGCTCGAAGTGTTCGGCCACATGATCGCCGCCATGACGAAGGCGGGCGGCGAGTTCCCCGGCATCCTGCCGCCGGTGATGTCGGGCTTCCGCACCAACGCGCTCCATCCGCTCGCGACGCGCAAGAAGATCCGCAAGGGCGAGCGGGTCAATGTCGATCTGTGCGGCGTCTACAATCGCTATCACGTCAATCTGGCGCGCGGCTTCTGGGTGGGCGAGCCGCCCAAGGCCGCGCTCGATCTGCACAACCGCTCGATCGGCGTCTTCAAGGTGATCAAGAAGCTTCTGAAGCCCGATCTCGACGTGCTGACATTCTGCCGGGCACTCAAAGACTATTATGTCGACCAGGGCATCTGGGACGAGGCCTACTGGTCGGGCGGATACGAGTTCGGCATCGCCTTTCCGCCGGATTGGGTGGGACCGTTCATCTACGACCTGACCATCTCCAAGGAAGGCGAGCGGTTCCGGCCGATGACGGCGGTCAATCACGAGTGCAACTTCTTCGGGCCCGACAAGACCGGCATGTCGGCGACGATCGACACGTTCCTGTTCTACGAGGACAAGGCGAAGATCGCCTCGAAGCTGCCGCGCGAGATCCAGGTGATCGGGGGCTGACGTGGGCAGAGCCCCCGGGCGCATCGCCGGGGCATCGTTCTTCGGGCGCGCTTCAGGAGTTGAAAGTCCGCACGTCACCTGCGAAACGTCGAGCGGCCCGCAATCGGAGATCGCGGGCCGCTCTGATTGTCATGCCGGCAAGGACCGGTTGCCCCGGCTACTGCTTCAGGACCTTCGTCTCTTCCCAGAGCTTGATCTGCTCGGCGAGGACGGCCGGATCCTGGGGCGGGAAGAGGACGCCCGACTTCATGTGCTCGACCGGATCGGTGATGCCCATGGCGGCGACGGCGGCCTTGTCGGCGACCTCGAACGACTTGGCGTTGGAGTGGCCGTAGCCCGAACCCTCGATGAGCGCCTTGCCGGTCTCGGGCGAGAGCCAGGCATCGACGAAGTCGTGGGCGGCGCCGACATCGCCCTTGCCGACGTTCAGCAGGGTGATGCCGCAATACCAGGTGAAATAGGCCTCCTTGGGCTTGGCATAGGCGACCGGGATGCCCTGCTTGGCGAGATTGACCGCGGTGTCGTTCCAGGCATAGGCGGCGACGATCTCGCCGGAGGCCAGGCTCTGCTGAATCTCCGTCTGGTCCTGCCACAGCATGCGGCTGTTGTTGACCATCTTGATGACCGTGTCCTTGGTGGCGGCAAGATCGGCGCCACTCATGGTGAAGATCTTCTCCGGCGAATAGCCGATCAGGAGCCCGGAGATCTGCACCGCCACCTCGTTGTCGGTCATGGCGACGCGACCGGCATATTTGTCGTCGGTGAAGATGCCCCAGCTCTCATTGGCCTTGAAGTCGTCGTCGACGAGGTCGGGCCGGTAGGCGATCGAGGAATTGCCCCAGTCGGCCGGCGCCATCAGCACGTCGCCATTGGCGTCGACGACGCCCTGGGCAGTCTTGAACACCGGGAAGAGGTCGTTCCAGTTGCTGAGCCGGGCGGTGTCGATCGGCCGGATCAGGCCGGCATCCTTGAAGCGGGGCACCGAATAGTTGCAGGGGTGCATGGCGTCGGCCGAGAAACCGGCGCGGACCTTCTGCAGCGCATCCTCCTCGGAGGCGAAGATCGAGAAATTCGGCAGCGCGCCGTGCTTTCCGACATAGCTGCCGAGATAGTCCTGAGCGTCATAGCCCGACCATTCGAGGCAGGTGATCGGCTCGACGGCGCCGGCCTGGCGGCGCATGGTCATGAAGCCGACGCCGAAAGCCGCCGCCCCCGCCATCATCTGCCGGCGCGTCAGCCGGCCCTGTGCCATCTTGTCGATGAACTTCACGCGATTCATGCGCATTCCTCCCATCAATTCCCTTCCCTCCGGCGCGCCGGTCGAAGAAGGGGCTTGCCTGAACGCACGTTCAATCAATAGCATGACGCGAAAGAAAGGCTTGTCAACGGCAGAGCTAAGGCGCCACGCTCGGGGGATCGGGCCGGCGCGGGGAGCGGCGGACAAGGGGAGGACGGCGACGTGAGCGAATGTCCGATGCGCGAAGGCGTGCAACGGCCGCCAGGGCTATGGGAGAGCCGCGCATGAGCCAGGGCAGCCTGGCTTCCGGGATGGAGGCGCAGCGTTCGCGCAAGGCATCGTTCCGGATCATGCAGGACAGGCCCTGGCTCGCCGGCTACGCCCTGCTCTCGCCGACCATGCTGCTCATGCTCGTGCTGCTCGTCGCGCCGATCGTGGCGCTCATCGCCATGAGCTTCTGGACGCAGAACGGCTTCCAGATCGACACCTCGCCGACCGCCAACAACTACTGGCGTCTCGTCGCGCCATCGGCGACCCCGACCATCTGGAACGGGATTCCGTTTCCCTTCGAGAATGCGGTCTATGCCATCGCACTCTTCAAATCGATCCTGATCTCCCTCGTCACGACGCTGTTCGTGATCCTGATCGCCTATCCGATGGCCTATTTCCTCGCCTTCGCGGTCGGGCGGAACAAGACCATCTGGCTGATCCTCATCACCATCCCGTTCTGGACGAGCTATCTCCTGCGCGTGTTCGCCTGGAAAATCATGCTCGGCTTCAATGGCGTGATCAATTCGGGGCTCGTCTCGCTCGGCATCATCGACCAGCCGCTGACCTTCCTGCTCTACAATCCGGCCGCGGTCGTCATCACGCTGGTGCACGCCTGGGTCGCCTTCGCGATCCTGCCGATCTATGTCTCGCTGGAAAAGATCGACCGCTCGCTGCTCGAGGCGGCGACCGATCTCGGCGACCGGCCCTGGCAGGTCTTTCGCCGCGTGACGCTGCCGCTCTCGGCACCGGGCACGATCGCCGCCTCGCTCCTCGTCTTCATCCCGACGGTCGGCGACTATGTGACGCCGACGCTGGTCGGTGGCGCGGGCGGCACCATGGTCGGCAATCTGATCCAGACCCTGTTCGGCCGGCAGAACGACCAGCCGCTCGGCGCCGCGCTCTCGATCGTCATGATGATCGTCGTCACGTTGATCGTCTGCCTGTTCCTGTGGAGCACCGGCTATGGACGCATGCGGGCGCGGGAGGCGAGTTCATGAGCCGCCTCGGCATCGGCCCGCTGAAACTCTACGGGCTCCTGTTCATCGTCTATCTCTACGGCCCCGTGCTGCTGATGTCGGTGTTCTCGTTCAACGACAACATCTTCGCCGTGTTTCCGCTGAAGGCCTTCACGCTGAAGCACTATCAGGCGGCATTCGCCAATCAGAGCCTCATCAACGCGCTATGGAACAGCGTGCGTGTCGCGGTGATCGTCTCGACGGTCAGCACGTTCATGGGACTGCTCGCGGCCATGGCGACGACGCGCTATCGCCTGCCCTTTCAAGGCCCCGTGGTCGGCACGATCATGCTGCCTCTGGTGGTGCCGAGCATCATCTTCGGCGTCGGCATCCTCGTCGTCCTGCGCAAAGTGCTCGACGTCGAATTGTCGCTGGCGACGGTCGCAGCCGGCCATGTCATGCTTTGCGTGCCGTTCTCGATGCTCGTGCTCGTGTCGCGACTCGAGGGCTTCGACCGCAGCCTCGAGGAGGCGTCGGCCGATCTCGGCGAGCGGCCGCTGATGACCTTCTGGCGGGTGACGCTGCCGCTCGCCATCCCCGGCATCGTGTCGAGCTTCCTCATGTGCTTCACGGTGTCGTTCGACGAGTTCGTGCTCGCCTTCTTCCTGTCCGGCACCGAGCAGACGCTGCCGATCTTCCTCTACAGCCAGCTCCGCTTTCCCCAGAAGCTGCCGAGCATGCTGGCGCTCGGCAGCACCATCCTGCTCGCCTCGACCATCATCGTCGTCACCGCCGAGCTGATGCGCAAGCGCGGCATCCAGCCCGGCACGCCAAGCGGAATCTGACGCGACATGACCACACGAAAGCCGATCATCAGCTTAAGGAACGTTGCCAAGCACTTCGGTGCCGTGAAGGCGGTCGACGACGTCAGCTTCGACATCGGCGAGGGCGAGTTCTTCTCCCTGCTCGGGGCGTCGGGCTGCGGGAAGACGACGCTCCTGCGCATGCTCGCCGGCTTCGAGCAGCCGACCTCGGGCTCGATCGGCATCGACGGCCAGGACATGACCGGCGTGCCGGCCTATGACCGGCCGACCAACATGGTGTTCCAGAGCTACGCGATCTTCCCGCATCTGACGGTCGCCCAGAACATCGCCTATGGCCTCAGGCGGATGAAGCTCGGGCGCGAGGAGGCGGCGCGGCGGATCGAGGAAGCCCTGGCGCTCATCAAGATGCCGGGCTATGGCGGGCGGGCCGCGCATCAGCTTTCGGGCGGGCAACGCCAGCGTGTCGCCCTTGCGCGCGCGCTCATCTGCCGGCCGAAAGTGCTGCTGCTCGACGAGCCGCTCGGCGCGCTCGACAAGAAGCTGCGCGAGGAGATGCAGATCGAGTTGCGCCAGCTCCAGCAGCAGGTCGGCATCACCTTCGTGTTCGTCACGCACGACCAGGAGGAGGCGCTGACGCTTTCGGACCGCATCGCCGTCATGTCGCACGGCCATACGCTGCAGATCGACAGCGCGACGCGGCTCTACGAGGCGCCGAACTGCCGGGAGGTGGCGGAGTTCATCGGCACCATGAACGTGTTCGACGGCGTACTTGCCGAGCAGTCCGGCGGCACCGTCGAGATCGACGCCGGCAAGCTCGGGCGCCTGCTTGCGCAGGCGAACGGCGATGTGCCCGCGAAGGGCCAGCCGATCTCGCTCGCCGTCCGGCCCGAGAAGCTGCGCCTCGCCTGGAGCGAACCGGAGAAGACCGGGCGCTCGATCGCGGGAAAAGTCGCGGCCGAGGCCTATTTCGGCGACCGCAGCCACTATTATGTGACGGTCGACGGCCTGCCGAAGCCGCTCGCCGTCGCGCATCAGAACGCTGACCGCAGTCTCGACGACACCTCCGCCATCGGGCGGCCGGTCTGGGTGAGCTGGCCTGCCGAGGCGGCCGTGCTGCTGACGCGCTGAGCCGATGAGTGTCCGCACGTCCATGCCCTTCGAGGTCGTGACCGAGGATCCGGTCTTCGTTGCGCTCGGCGACGGGACGCGGATCGCAGCGACCGTCTGGCGGCCGCTGACGGCGGCGCGCGTGCCGGTCGTGCTCGAGATGATCCCCTATCGCCGGCGCGACGGGACAGTCGCGCGCGATCTCGAAATCCATCCCTATCTGGCCGGCCACGGCATCGCCTCGATCCGCATCGACCTGCGCGGCGCGGGCGACAGCGATGGCGTGCTCGCCGACGAGTACACGGTTCAGGAACAGGCCGATGCCGTCGAGCTGATCGCCTGGGCAGCGGCGCTGGCGTTCTCGAATGGCCGCGTCGGCATGACCGGCATTTCGTGGGGCGGCTTCAATTCGCTGCAGGTCGCCGCCCGGCGTCCGCCCGCGCTCGGTGCCATCATCACGCTTTGTGCAAGCGACGACCGCTACAGCGACGACATCCACTATATGGGCGGCGCGCTGCTGACCGAGCAGGAGATCTGGTCGAACTTCATGCTGGCGCTGCAGGCGCTGCCGCCCGATCCGCAGATCGTCGGCCGGGCGTGGCGCGAGATGTGGCAGCGACGGCTCGCGGCCAACCGCTCGCTGTCGGAAGTCTGGCTCAACCACCAGCGGCGCGACGATTACTGGCGGCAGGGCTCGGTGATCGAGGACTATCGCCGGATCACCTGTCCGGTCATGGCGGTGTGCGGGTGGGAGGACAGCTACTCGAATTTCGTCGGGCGGCTGCTCGAGGGACTGAGCGTGCCGCGGCTCGGCATTCTCGGCCCGTGGACACACACCTATCCCTGCCGCGGATCGCCCGGTCCCAATATCGGCTATCTGCAGGAGGCCTTGCGCTGGTGGCGGCACTGGCTCGCCGACGAGCCGACCGGCATCATGGACGAACCGATGCTGCGCGCCTTCATCGGCGATGATCCGCGTCCTCAGCCGTTCTACACCACACATGCGGGGCATTGGGTGGCCGAGGCGGTCTGGCCCTCGCCGTGCATCGCGCCGCAGGTGCTGCATCTCAATGGGCGGGCCGGGCTCGGCACGGCGCCCGCAACCGACGGGGACGCCGTCGGCGTGCGCTCGCCGGCGACGGCGGGAACCGATTGCGGCCGCTGGGGCGGCTATGGCGGCACCTCGCCGGACCTGCCGATCGACCAGCGGCGCGAGGACGGCCAGGGCCTCGCCTTCGACACGCCGCCGCTCGGCGAGGACATGGTGCTGCTCGGCGCGCCCGAGCTCGACCTCGAGGTGATTGTCGACCAGCCCAAGGTCAATCTGACGGCGCGGCTGTGCGACGTCCATCCCGACGGCACCTCGGCGCTCATCACCTATGGCGTCCTCAATCTCTGTCATAGGCATGGACATGACCGGCCCGCCGACTGTCCGATCGGCACGCCCTTGCGCGTCAAGCTGCGGCTGAACGATATCGGCCGGCGCATCCGGGCCGGCCATCGCCTCAGACTTTCGCTCGCCACGCAGCACTGGCCGATCGTCTGGCCGCAGCCGGGGCTGGCGCTTCTCACGATTGCGCCCGGCACCGGCACGCTGACGCTGCCGGTCCGGCCGGCCTCGATGCAGGACGCCGCAGTGACGTTCGAGCCGGCCGAAACTGCGACGCCCGCGCCGATCCGGGAGCTCGAGCCGGGCCTGTCGCGCCGCACCGTCACGGACGATGTCGGCAGCGGGCTCAGGACCATCACACTCATCGCCGACGACGGCGCCGAGCTCATCGAGGACCGCGGCATCCGCGCGTCGTCGAAGGCCGTGGAGGTATTCGAGATCGCCGCCGACGATCCGCTCTCGGCGCGGCTCGTTGCAAGCTATGAGCGCGCCGTCGCGAGCGGCGAAGCGGATGTCGCGGTCACGACCCGCACCGAGCTGACGGCCGATGCGACGCATTTCCGGCTCGACTGGCGACTGACCGTCAGGGACGCCGGCGCGGTCGTCCACGAGGTCGGCGACGTGGTGCTCATCCCACGCGATTTCTGCTGAACCGGACGGCCGTCGCGCCTGACGGGTTAATCGAACGTCAATTCCTTTCCGCGAGGGTCGGATCACGAGGTCGCCGGTTCGCGACCCCGCGGACCGGGTCCAGCCTCCGACTGCGCCGGCCCGGCATACGCAATGACAGACGCAAGGGCCGCGAGATCCAAGTCCGGGAGCGGCAGGCGCATGGCGAGGTGGCTATGACCAGCACGAAAGCGAACGAAACCGCTACGACCCCTGCCGAGGCCGAGGTCTCCGTCGATCTGTCCCGGCGTGATTCGCTGAAGAGCATCGGGCGGTTCGCCGCCGCGACCGCTCCCGCCATGCTGGTGCTGTTGTCGGCACCGCAGGCCGACGCCGGCAATTGCAACGACGACGGGCCCGGCAACAACGGCATCGGCAACGCCTTCGGACACAACAAGCATTCGCCGGTCTGAGGCCCGGCCGGACGCATCGCCGTCACCCGCGCTCCGATCGAGAGGGATGAGACGTGATCGAGCTCGGCGGCATGGAGCAGGCGGAGGTCGGAAGCTGCCTTGCGCTCTTCGACCCGGCAAGCTCGGCCATCGGTCTGCTCAACGGTGCGGCCGCCGACCTCATGAGGTCGATCGAAGAGGGGACGGATGCTGGCGCCTCGGCGCGCGGGCGAGATGCGCGTGCCGATCTGAAGCGAAATCTCGCGGCAGCCGGTTTCGGTCGAACGGCGCCGACGGCGGCATGGCCGACCGGCCGGTGTGCGGCGACCGGCGACGACGCAGCGGCAAGGGTCGAGACGCCGCGCGCGCTCCTGCTCGATGTCGTCGTCGCCCTGCCATCATGCCATGCGCCATCGGAAGCCGACATGGCGGGGGCCGGCGATCCAGGGACGCAATTGCGCATCTGCTGCGACGAGCCGGTGCTCGCCGGGCTGCTTGGCGGGGTTTTGGCGCCGATGGCGCGTGGCACCTCGCGGGATGACGCCGCCACCGTCCGGATCGAAGTCTGGGCAGAGAATGCGGACGGACTGACCTATCGCGTCGTGGCCGACCGAGGGGTGCTCGGCCGAGGGCTCGAGCGAGCGGTCGCCCGCCGCCTCGTGCTCGAAGAGCTCGCCCTGGCGCTGAACGGCCGCTTCGATGTGAAAGCCCTTCTCCATGCCTCGGCTGTCGTCGCGGAAGGTGGCGCGATCCTCATCGTCGGCGCCAGCGGGGCCGGCAAGACGACGCTCACCGCCGGTCTCGTCGCGGCCGGGTTTGCCTACATCGCCGACGACCTCGTGCCGCTCGGCGAGGAGGGCCGATCGGCGGGCCGCTTTCCGGCCGCGCTTGCCGTGAAAGCCGGAAGCTGGCCCGTCGTCGGCGCGCTGCATGAGGGATTGGTGCGCCTGCCGGTGCTGACGACGCGGCGGCTGCAGGTGCGCTATCTCGATCCGGCGACGTTGCCCGGCCGGCAGGCGCTGGCCGCGAGCACCCCTTTGTGCCGATCCGTGCCATGATCTTTCCGTCCTTCTCTCCCGGCTGCGAGACCGAAATCGAGCGGGCGACGCCCGAATGGGCCTTCGCCCAGCTCGTCGGCACGGGCAGCTCGCCGGCCGGCAAGGCGCCCTCGATCCGGCCGCTCGCGCGCCTTTGCAACGACATTCCGGCGTTCCGGCTCGCATATGGCTCGCTGGCGGAGGCGATCGGCGCCACACGGGCGATCCTTGCGGAGGTGGCGGTCCGGACGGCTTCCGCGCCGCCATGCGAATTTCACGATTGAAGGAAGCCTGAGCGATGCGTGACCTCGACTGCCGCACCGATCCGCTCGGCGTGACTGTGCGACTTCTGCAGTGTCTCGCCGGCACGCGTAGCGGAGAAGGAGCGGGGGGCCCACACTTCGAGGGATCCATAGATTGGGAAGCCGTCGTCGCGCTCGCGAGCGCCCATCTGGTGCTGCCGGCGCTCGATGCCGCGCTCAGGCTAGCTCCCGACGGGGACATGGACGTGCCGGCGGATGCGCGCGCGTTCTTTGCCGACATGGCCGCGGCGAATGCGGCGCGCAATCGTGCGCTTGCCGACGATCTGAAACGGATCGCCGATCTCCTCGCGTCGGCGGGCATTCCCGTCGTCGCCTTGAAGGGCGCGGCCTTCATCCTGGACGATGCGAGGCGGACCGCCGGCAAGGAGCCGCTCGCACCCTGGCGGTTCTCGAGCGATCTCGACCTCCTGGTGCCGCCGCCGCGGCTTCACGAGGCCGGCGCCTGTCTCGTCGGGGCCGGCTATCGGCCGGCTGCGGACTGCGAGCCTTTCGATCCCGAGCGCGACGCGCATCTGCCGCCCCTGTGGTCGCCCGGCGGCACGCATACGGTCGAGTTGCACGGCCACCTCTTTGCGCCGGGCATCGCCCGCAGGCTCGACGAAGGCATCCTCGCGCGCTCCCTGGAAGTCGCGTGCGGGGCGATGCCCATGCGTATTCCAGCCGCAGCGGACCGCATCGCCATCGTGCTCGCGCACAGCCAGGTCCATCACCGGTTCCACGCGGCCCGTCGCATCCTGCTGCGCGACCTCCTGGACCTGTCGCATCTGGCGAGCCCTGACGGTTCCGCGTTGGTGGCCGATGCGCTCACACGACTGGAACCGGGCAGCGAGCGTGACGCGGCGCGCGCGCTGGTGCTGGCTTCGTCCGAGATCATGGCGTGGCCGGTCGCGGGGATCACTTTCACGGCCGGGGATCGCGCCTTCGTGCGGGCAGCCATACGGCGTCTCGAGGGCTCGCGGCTGAAGCGCCGGGTGCTCGCCGCCGTCGATGATGCGCGGATCGAGGCGCGCCGTCTGGTGGCCGAGCCCGGCCGGGTGCGCCGGCTCATGTCGATCGCCGTGAGCCCACAGATGGTGCGCTCGCGGATCTCGCGCCGTGCGGGCAAGCGCCGGCAGGCCCATTGGGGCTGAGACGAAGAGGTCCGCGCCGATTGGATGCGGCCCGCCGCCCTCCGGAGGCTCGATCCGGCGATCCGTTCCGCTGGGCCGATCGGTCGCGTGCGTGGCCCTCTCCCGCGTGCTATGCAGCGGCCCGTCCGGGTTGTTCCGCCCGGCGGCACCTATGCGAGGGATCCACAGGCCCATGGCGATCAGGCGAGCGAGCAGGGCGCGCGACCGCGCCGTCACGATGTTCATCATCGGCGACTGGATGAAGCGGTGGCTGCCGGCGACCGTGCTCATGATCGGCATCGTCGCCCTGTTCGTGCTCGCCCGAGCCGACTTCTCGCACGAGGCGGCGCGGCTGACCGGCACCGTCGCCGGCTCGAACTGGACGGCAGGGGAGGCCATGCGCCACACGGTCTTCGTCGATGTGCGGCTCCCCGACGGACGGACGATCGTCGCGACCGGCCATCTCGACAAGCCGCCGCACGAGGGCGATCAGATCACCGTGGTCGACATGGTCGGCCTGTGGGGCGGCCATCGCTTCAAGGTTGCGACGCCCTGATGAGCGGGCTGCCGCGAATGCCGGTGCGGCTCAAGCGACGACGGCAGCGCCGGATCTGACGATCGCCGCGAAATTCCCGAGCACGGACATGGCCGAGGAGGTCTCCTCCAGCGCAGCCGCGGCAGCCGGCACGTCGACACCGATCCGGCCGAGCTCGTCGCGATAGTCGCGGAACAGCACCTCCATCAGCGGCTTGTCGAACTCGGGATGGAACTGCGTGCCCCAGGCCATGGCTGCGTAGCGGACCGCCTGCACGCTGTGGTCGTTGTGGGCAAGGAGGAGCGCGCCGCCCGGCAGCTCCTTCACGCCTTGAGAATGCGCGGCCTGGGCCTTGAAGCGGGCCGGCGTACCGGCAAAGAGCGGATCGGCGGCGCCCTCGTCGGTCAGCACGATCGGTCGCGTGCCATATTCGGAGCCCTTGGCGCACCAGTCGACGCGGCCGCCGAGCGCGTGGGCGACGAGCTGATGGCCGAAACAGACGCCGAGGATCGGCACTTTCGCCGCATTGTCGGCGATCCATCGAGCCGTCCGCTCGGCCCAGTCACGCCGCTCGGTGATCATGGCAACCGAGCCGGAGATGACGACGCCCGCGACGTCGCCGGCTTTGGGCAGCGGGTCGCCGGCCTCCAGGTCGATCGCGCGGATATCGGCCATGTCGAAGCCGAGCGTGCGGGCGAACAGCACGTCGTTGTCGCCACCGCAGGCGTCGAAGAAGCCGTCCTTCATGCGCGCGAAGGGGCCGGCATTGAAGACGGCGAGCGGCCTTGCGAGCCGGGCCTTGGTCGTGCCACCGGACATGGCGGCCGGCTCCGCCGTCATGCCGCGCCTCCGAGCCCGGCGGCCCTGGCGCCTTCGGTGATGGCAAGCGCGGTCATCAGGTCGAGATGGGCGCCGCCGCCATTCTTGTAGAGCGTGATCTCCTCGGCGCTCCGGCGTCCGGGGGCACCGTTGGCGAGGTCATAGAGATCGGCGAGCACGTCGCCCTCCCTGATCACGCCGGTCTCGATCGGGATGGTGATCTCGCCGATATGGCCGATGGTGGTGCCGCGGAAATTGACGAAGACGCGGGCCCGCCGCATCGCTTCGTCGTCGACCTCGCGCATGTCGGGGCGATAGGCGCCGACGAGATCGACATGGGCGCCGGGCTTCAGCCAGCCCCCCTGGACAACCGGATCGACGCTCATGGTCGCGCAGCTCACGATGTCGGCGGATGCGACGGCGGAAGCGAGATCGTCGGCAATGGCGATCTGACGCCCCAAATCGCCGAGCCGCGCCCCGACGCCCTCGGCGCGGTGTTTCGACCGGTTCCAGACGACGATGCGCTCGATCGAGGGGCGAACCGCCACATGCGCCCGGATCAAGGGCTCCGACATGGTGCCGGCGCCGACCATCAGCAGCGTGCGGCTATCGGGCCGCGACAGCAGTTTCGAGCCGAGCGCGGAATCGCCCGCCGTCTTCCAGCGCGTCTCGGAGGCGGCATGGATGGAGGCGAGGAGGTGGCCATGATGCTTGTCGAACAGCAGCACCTCGCCCTGGATGGTGGCCATCGGATGCTGGTTGCCGGGAAAGATGGTGGCCGCCTTGACCGCGACGCCGAGCCCATCGATCCAGGCGGTTCGCACCAGAATGCTGTTCGGCCCCATGCGCAGGAGCGTGTCGCCGATCTCGGGCTTGGGCAGCCGGTGGCTCTCGAGCATCCGCTCGGTGAGCCGCTGCCAGTCCATCACCCGGTCGACCGTCGCCTCGTCGATCTGCAGCATGGTGCCTCCCGTCGGATCGCTTCGCCCGCCTCGCAAGATGCCACGGGCTCGGCGAGACATGCCATCGCGGGAGGCACAGGTCAAACGCGGGCAGGCGAGTGGATGGCTGCTCGACCGGCGCCGAGGGGGAACGCCGGCCGTTTCGCCCTTGCAATGCTCGTACCCCGCGCGCGACCCGGCCGGCCGGGCTTCAGAAAACGAAGTCCGCGGCCGTGAGGTCGAGACGGTCGATGCCGAGCAGGATGACGTGACCGCCATCGCCGAGATTGATGAAGGTCCGGTCGCCCGGCAGCGTTCCCGAGTTCGCCCAGACGTCCTCGATCGAGGCGAAGTCGGTCGGGGCGTCGGAGAGGTGGATCCGGTCGACGCCGAGCTCGAAATCGTGGATGACGTCGTTGCCCTCCATGTCGCCAAATCTGAACACGTCCGCGCCCTGGCCGCCATAGAGATCGTCGTTGCCGATACCGCCGATCAGCAGGTCGTCGCCGAAGCTGCCGTAGAGCTCGTCATCGCCCCAGAAGCCGACCAGAGTGTCGTCGCCGGTGCCGCCGTTCAGATGCTCGCCGGGCACGAACAAGGCTTTCCCACCGACGATCAGGGCACCGATACCGGTGCCGTCGGCTTCGATGTAGTCGTCGCCCGAGCCGCCGTAGATCTTGTCCGCCCCATGGCCGCCGGTGATGTGGTCGTCGCCGGCTCCGCCGTCGATATCGTCGTCGCCGTGATTGCCAAAGAGGTGGTCGTCGCCGGCCCCGCCATACATCCGGTCGTTCCCGACGCCACCGTCGATGTAGTCATTACCTTCGCCGCCGGCGAGAATGTCGTTGCCATAGCCGCCAAACAGCTTGTCATTGCCGGCCCCACCATCGAGATTGTCGTTGCCACCGTCGCCGTACAGCTTGTCGTTGCCACCGTCGCCGCGGAGATTGTCCTCATCGTCGCCGCCATACAGAATGTCGGCCCCGCTCCCACCGCGCATGAAGTCGATACCCGAGCCGCCGCTCATTTGGTCGTTGCCCGAGCCGCCGTCCATGATGTCGTAGCCGCCTTCGCCGAACAGGACGTCGTTGCCGCTGTCGCCGTTGAGCTCGTCGTTGCCGCTGCCGCCATAGAGCTTGTCCTTGCCGGTCCCGCCGGACAGATCGTCGTGACCGCTGTCGCCATAGAGGACGTCGTTGCCGCTGTCGCCCTCGAGCTCGTCGTCACCGCTGCCGCCAGAGAGCACGTCGTTGTTCGAGCCGCCGTGCAACGAGTCGGTATCGGCGCCGCCGAACAAGAGATCGGTGCCGGCGCCGCCGAGGAGCAGGTCGAGACCGCCCTCGCCGTAGAGGACGTCGTTGCCGGCGCCGCCGTCGATGAAATCCCTGCCATCTCCGCCGAAGATCTTGTCGGCGCCGTCATTGCCGAACAGGCGGTCGTTGCCGAAGGAGCCGTAGATGTCCTCGTGCGAAGCATCGCCGTTGATCGTGTCGTCACCCCAAGTGCCGTCGATGCGTCTGCGTGCCATGCTCGCCTCCATCGGTACAGGGCCGAACCCTCTGATGATGGAGAGATAGGGCACATGAACGCGCGTTCATGTTTCAGAGGTAACAGGTCGCGAGATTTTTCTCCGGGCAGGGACGATCAGCTTGCCGCTCGCCCCCTCGATCGGGCGCTCGATCGGACGTTCGATCTTGGGCCGCCGTCGTCGCGTACGCGTGCCTACCGGACCGGTCGCATGTTTCGGGGCTTGAACCATTTCATCTGCTGAAGGCGCCTCGTGCGGCGCGATCGGCTCGCCTGCGATCGGGCTCTAGCCGCCGATCACCGGCATCTCGCGGGGCGCGCGCTCGGTGAGGACCTCGGGCGCGCCCGATCGGATGACGATGTTCTCCTCGTGCACGATCATCTTTCCCGGCGCGTACTCGATCGCCGGCTCGATGGTGACGACCATGCGCTCGGCGAGGATGTCGTCCGCCCCCTCCATGAATGAGGGCGGCTCGGTCAGGTGCATACCGAGACCGTGGCCCATCCGCCCGACATTGTTGCCGATGGTGCCGGCGTCGATCACCACCTTCGCCATGGCCGCGAACACCTCGGCGAAGGAGACGCCGGGTCTCGCGGCGGCCATGCCGGCCTCGGTCGCGCGCCAGCAGGCCTCGTGCGCGCGGCGTGCCGCGTCCGAAATGCGGCCAACGGCGAAATTGCGGTCGAAGTCACAGAAATAGCCGTCATAGGTGCAGCCGACATCGAAGAAGAGCACATCGCCCTCTTTCATCGGCGCATCGCCGGGGCCGGCGATGATCTGCGAATAGCCGCCCGCGCCGATGGCGGTTGCAAGGAAAGGCACGTGGTCGGCGCCCCGCTCGAGGAGGCGCGTGCGCAGCCGGCGCTCGGCGGTGCGCGTCGTATCGGCGCGCGAGACGAGTGTCGGCACGTCGCGATAGGCGGCACTCGCAATCGCGCAGGCCGCGCCGATGCGCGCGATCTCGGCTTCAGACTTGACCAGTCGCAGGCTCCAGATGACCGGCGAGCCGTCGACGAATTCGAGGCCCGGCGCGGCCCGCGCCATGGCGTCGACATCGATGCGCGGCGCGCGCACCAGCATCTCGCGACCGAACTCCCAGCCGATGCGGCCGGATTTCCGCGCCAGATCGGCGAGCGTTCTCGCCATCAGCGAGACGCCGTCGTCGGCGGGAGTCGGCGCCGACCAGGTGCGGACGTCGCGAACCGGCGTGGTGGCGACGAGCGCCGGCCGGCCGATCTCGGGGAAGACGGCGACGGGTGCGCCAT
>JAWKWA010000025.1:0-64985 GCA_041397765.1 Hyphomicrobiaceae bacterium
GCGCCTCCGATCCTCACTTCCGGCGGGATGGCCGCATGTGCTCGCGCTACGCTCTGATATCGCCCGGCGAGGCCGTCGCCCGCGTGCTCGGCACGACGAATGCACTGGTCTATCCGCCGCGCTACAACATCGCGCCGAGCGAGCCGGTCATGATCGTCCGTCTCGATCATCGGGGCGCGCGCGAGCAGGCGCTGGTCAGATGGGGGTTCGTGCCGGGCTGGGTGAAGGATCCAGGCGAGCTCGGGCTCATTTTCAACGCGCGGGCCGAGACCGCGGCCGACAAGCCGTCCTTCCGCGGCGCCATGCGTCATCGGCGCTGCCTCGTGCCGTTCGATGGCTATTACGACTGGACGGGGGAGCGGGGGCGGAAGCAGGCCTTTCTCATCCGACCGCGCGGCGAGGGTCCCTATGCCTTCGCCGGCCTGTGGGAGGGCTGGCTCGGCGCCGATGGAAGCGAGATCGAGACCATGGCGATCATGACGACGACAGCCAATCAGGAGGCGGGGCGGATCGGCGCGCGCATGCCGGTGATCGTCGCGCCGGCCGCCTTCGCCGACTGGCTCGACATGCGCCAGCACGGGCCGGCCGGGATCGCGCACCTGCTCGGGCCGGCTGGCGACGGGACCCTCGAGGTGGAGGAGGTGTCACGGCGGGTGAACGATCCGCGCGCCGAGGGGCCCGGGCTCTGGTCGCCGCCGGAGGCGGGCTCGTGACGAGGGGAGCCGACGACAGGGAGGGGCGCAAGGCAGGCGACGGCCGCCGGCGCCTCGACATGGAGATCGTGGTGCGCGGCCTCGCGCCGACGCGGGCGCGGGCACGCGACCTCGTGCTTGCCGGCGCCGTACGAGTGGCCGGGGCGGTCGCAACGAAGCCGGGCGCGACGGTCGGTGCGGCGAGCGCGATCGAGGTCGAGGAGGCCGTGCGGCCCTATGTGTCGCGCGGTGGCGTCAAGCTCGCGCATGCGCTCGACCGGCTCGGCTTCTCGCCCGAGGGGCGGGTCTGTCTCGATATCGGGGCCTCGACGGGCGGCTTCACGGACGTGCTGCTGTCGCGCGGGGCGATCCGTGTGCATGCTGTCGATGTCGGACATGGCCAGCTCGCGGCGCGCCTTGCCGCCGACCGCCGCGTCGTCGTCCACGAAGGCGTCAACGCCCGTCATCTCGGCCAAGAGGCCATCGGCGAGGCGGTGGATGCGGTCGTCGCCGATGTCAGCTTCATCTCGCTGACGCTGGTGCTGCCGCCGGCCCTCGGTCTGACGCGCCCCGGGGCCTTTCTCGTGGCGCTCGTCAAGCCGCAGTTCGAGGCGGGCCGGGCGGCGGTCGGGCGGGGCGGCATCGTCACCGATGCGCGCGACCGGGCGGCCGCGCTCCATCGCGTCGAGGCGGCGATCGCGTCGATGCCCGGCTGGCGCATCGCCGGCACGTTGACATCGCCCATCGAGGGCCAGGACGGCAATGTCGAGATGCTGATCGGAGCCGAGCGCCATGCCTGAGGTCGTCATCACGCGACTCGGTGCGCAAGGCGACGGCGTGGCGGAGACCGCCGAGGGGCCGGTCCACATCGCGGGCACGTTGCCGGGCGAGCGGGTGGAGGCGGAGATCGCCGGCACGCGGGGCCGGCTCGGGCGGATCGTGTCGGCGAGCGCGGAGCGCATTCTGCCCGCCTGCCGTCATTTCGGAAGTTGCGGGGGCTGCAAGCTGCAGCACATGGCGCCGCCGGCCTATCTCGCCTTCAAGCGCGCAGTGGTGGCGAGGGCGCTGGCGCAGCGCGGCATCGACGTGGAGCCTCAGCCGGTGATCGCCATTCCGCCGGCCTCGCGGCGGCGGGTGACGCTGTCGGCGCGCCGGACACGCAAGTCGGTCGTGCTCGGCTTCCACGGCCTGTCGAGTGCCGAGATCGTGCCGGTCGAGCATTGCCCGATCGCCGTTCCGCGGATCGACGAGGCGCTCGAGGGACTGCGGGCGCTGGTGGCACCGCTGCTCACGCGCAAGGGCGAGGCCCGCCTGACGGTGACGGCGGCGACGAGCGGGCTCGACGTCGAGATCGTCGGCGCCGGCAGCGAGCTTTCGGCAGACCGCCGCCAGGAGGCTTCTGAGGCAGCGGCCCTGTTGGGGGCGGTGCGCGTGACGCTCGGAGGGGAACCGCTCTACCAGGCCGGCGAGGCGGCGGTGTCGATCGCGGGGGCGGCAGTGCCGCTGCCGCCGGGAGCGTTCCTGCAGGCGACGGCGCAGTCCGAGGCGGCGATCACCGGGATCGTGCTCGTGGGCGTGGCCGGAGCAAGGCGCGTCGCCGATCTCTATGCCGGCATCGGAACCTTCACGCTCGCCCTGGCACGCGGCTCGGAGGTGACGGCGGTCGAGGGGGACAGGGCGCCGCTCGCCGCGCTGAAGGTCGCGGCCGGCCGGGCCAAGGGGCTGAAGCCGGTCGCGACGCTCCGGCGCGATCTGGAACGCGAGCCGCTCGCCGGTGGCGAGCTCGGCGCCTTCGATGCCGTGGTGCTCGATCCGCCGTTCGCCGGGGCGAGGCGGCAGGCTGAGGCGCTGGCGGGCTCGCGGATCGGGCGGATCGTGATGGTGTCGTGCAATCCCGCGACGCTCGCGCGCGACCTTCAGATCCTCATCGAGGGCGGCTACCGCCTCCAGCGCGTCGTGCCGGTCGACCAGTTCCTGTGGTCGGCCCATGTCGAGGTTGTCGCGCATCTTGCACGCGGCTGAGGATCGACCGACAGGGACCTTGAACGGCGAACGGCCGGAGATCGCTCCCCGGCCGTTGACACATCATCATGCAGAGGCTGGAGCCTCTTCGATCAGAGAATGAAATCCGAGGCGGAGAGGGTGACGAGGCCCTTCAGCTCGATCTGGAACTCGCTCGAGCCGTCGGTGTCGACATCGCCATAGATCACCGTCTTGTCGTTGGCGGTGCCGGAATAGTTGAACTTCTGGTAGCGGATTTCGCCACCGGTGCCGAACAGCAGCCCGCTGTGGAAGCTGCTCGTGCCGATGAAATTGAACGCCTGGTTGCCGCCCCAGTAGGTCGAGGCGTCCATGCCCGAGAGGTCGATCTTGTCGGTGCCGTGCTTGAAGTCCATGATCTTGTCGCGGGTCGAGGCGGAGTTGCCGGTCTCGTAGCGGCTGTCATAGTCGAAATAGTCGCGGCCGCTCTGGCCATACATTGTGTCGCGACCCATGCCGCCGTCGATCAGGTCGTTGCCGCCGCCGGCATAGATGACGTCGTTGCCGCCGAGCGCATAGAAGCCGTTCATACCCGACGTGCCGTAGAGCGTGTTGGCGCCACTGGTGCCGTTGATGCCCATCTGGCTCGATAGCGACATGTTGCCGTACTGCTCGGTGTAGTATTCCTGCGTCCAGAAATAGTTCTGGAAGCCGGACAGCGTCAGGTCCGACATGATGGTGCCGGTGGTCGTATAGCCGTTGTAGGTGGCGCCGCCGGCATATTCGTCGAAATTGCCGAACATGTGCCCGGCCTCGTGGGCGGCGATCTCGTCCTGCATGTCGTTCGACCAGCCCGAGGGATTGGTCAGATACCAGTTGGTCATGTTGGTGCCGCCGGTGCCGGCATGCACGTTGACGGTGTGGTGCTGGCCCGAGGTCACGAAATCGAAGTCCATCTTCACTTCGTAGAGGCGGGCGCCGTCGTTGAAGAAGACCTTGTTGTTCCAGATGGTGTTGACGCCGTTCTCCCATTGGGTGGCGGTGGCGCCGGCATTGGCGCCGACGAGCTTGACGTCGAGCTCGGTCAGGACCTCATTGTTCTGGAAGGTGAGGTCGTACTTCACGTCCCAGGCGAAACCGCCGTCGGCGCGATCCTCGTGGTAGTTGATGTGCTTGGTACCGAAGGCTGCCATGGTCTCATCTCCTCTTGGATGCGTAGCCAGCTCGGGCTTACGGCTGTCAGACGGCCCGGCTGACCGGAGCAGCTCCTGGCGGGCGGGGCAGGGGGCCGAGTGTCATCGGTTGGCAGCGGCGGTCCGGCTCTTGATGTCCTGTTGCCCGTCGTGCTGAGACGGATTTGGGAAGAGTGCACGTATGATCAAGTTCGCGTGAGCCCGCCGCGGGGATGGAAATGAGTCACCCCCGTGACAGGCGTCTGTCATGGGGTCGTCAAAGGAGGAAATCGGGACATGGTCCGCAAGCTGATCTCGTCGGGATCGCCGTTCGAGGAGAAGGCCGCCTATTCGCGCGCCGTGGTCGACGGCGACCTCATCATGGTGTCGGGGACGACCGGGTTCGACTACAAGACGATGACGATCTCGGCGGATATCGCCGAGCAGGCCGACCAGTGCTTCCGCAATATCGCGGCGGCGCTCGGCGAGGCGGGGGCGAGCCTCGCGGACACCCTGCGGGTGACCTACATCCTGCCCGATGTCAGCCAGTTCGAGAAAGTCTGGCCGGTCTTGCGCAAGCATCTCGGCGACGTGCGCCCGGCCTCGACCGCCTTCGAGGCGCGGCTCATCGATCCGCGCATGAAGATCGAGATCGAGGTGACGGCACGCCGGCCGAGGGGCTGATCACGTCCTGGCGCGTGACGGATCTTTGACGATTGCCCGGCGCTCCGCCGCCGGGCAATCACGCGCACCATGATGAATCCCTCCCCCATCCTCTGCGGCATCGATTTCGGCACCTCCAACTCGACCGTCGCGGTCGTCGCCGATGGCGAGACCACGCTCGTGCCGCTCGAGGACGGCCAGACCAGCATGCCGAGCGCGATCTTCCACCCGGCGGGCGGGGAGCCGCCGGTCTATGGGCGCGCGGCGGTCGCGGCCTATACGGCGCGCGAGCCCGGGCGGCTGATGCGGTCGCTGAAGTCGATCCTCGGCTCCGATCTGATCGCCGAGAGGACGGCGGTCGGGGGCAGGATGAGGAGCTTCGAGGAAATCCTCGTCGGCTTCGTCGGCCATCTCAAACAGAAGGCCGAGGCTCATGCCGGCCGGCCGATCCGGCATGTGGTGATGGGCCGGCCCGTCCACTTCGTCGACAACGATCCGGCCGCCGACCGGCGGGCCGAGCGCAAGCTCGGTGCGATCGCGCGGGCGGCCGGTTTCACGGACGTCGTCTTCCAGTTCGAGCCGATCGCGGCTGCGATGTGCTTCGAGGCATCGCTCACAGAGGAGGAGACGGTGTTCGTCGCCGACATCGGCGGCGGCACGGCGGACTTCTCGATCGTGAAGATCGGCCGCGGGCATGGCAGCGAGACGGGGCGTGCCGGCGACATCCGGGCGAGCCACGGCATCCGCGTCGGCGGCACCAATCTCGATACGCGGCTCAGCCTGGCGACGGTGATGCCGCAGCTCGGCAGCCGCTCGCTGACCGAGGAGGGGCTCGACCTGCCGCGCTGGCCGTTCGTCGAACTCGCGACCTGGCACATGATCCACCGTATCGCGACGCCCGCGAAGCTGCGGATGCTGAAGGAGATCCAGCGCAGCGCCGCCGAGCCGGAGCTGTTCGGCCGCTATATGGGGGTGATCGAGCGGGAGAGCGGGCATCTGCTGGCGGCGAGCGTGGAACGGGCGAAGATCGAGCTGTCGCGGGTGGAGGAGGTCCGCATCGATCTCGATGCGGCCGTGCCGGGCGTCACGCTCGAGGCGACGCGGACGGTGCTCGACAGTGCGATCTCGCGCGAGCTGGAGCGGCTGACCGGCGCGGTCGAGGCGACGCGCAGCGCCGCCGGCGAGGCCGGGGGACAGGTCGGCACGCTGTTCCTCACCGGCGGGACATCGGCGGTGCCGGCGGTGCGCAGCCTGCTCGCCCGCGCCTTTGGGAATGCACGTACGGTCGAGGGCGATCTCTTCGACAGCGTCGGCATGGGCCTCGCCCTCGATGCGCAGCGCCGCTTCGCAGGGGAGGTGGGCGGCTAGTGGTTCGATTCCGACATTTGCATCCCGTTTCAGTGTCGCGAGCGGCAGCCAAGGCGTCAGATCCGCTCCTCCTCGGCGTCGTCGGGCAGAGCAGTCAGCGAAAGGCATTGTCGACGACGCCGACCCAGCCCGACAGGAAGCGCTCGGCGGCGGCGACATAGGCCATCACGTGATCGGCCATGGCGTTGGCGGCCTCGCGGCTGTCATGGCGGGCGACCGCATCGGCGACGCGCGAGAGGTTCTCCACGTCGAGAACGCCGTCATAGACAGTGTTGCGGTTGAGGTACCAGAACCGCAGATTGGTGTTGTGCAGATCCTCGAGCAACTCGATCAGCAGGGGATTGCCGGCGATCCGCGCGAGCTCGGCGTGAAAGAGGCGGTCCGTCTCGATGAAGGCGGCGATCTCCTGGCGGGCGCGCAAGTCGCGCAGCCGCTCGACGATGCCGCGCAAGGCCGCGACATCGGCCTCGCCGGCACTGGCGGCGGCGAGCGCCGCGGTCGCCCGCTCCAGCGGCAGGCGAACCTCGTAGGTGGCGCGCGCGGTGCCGTAATCCACAGGCGAGACGATGGCGCCCTTGTTGGGCTCGAGCGTCACCAGCCGCTGGTGGGCGAGCTTGAAGAGGATCTCGCGCAAGGGGGTGCGGCTGATGCGGTGGCGGGCCGCGAGCTCGCGCTCGTTGATGGGCGAGCCGGGCCGCATCTGGCAGAAGATGATGGCATTGCGGATGGCCTCGTAGGCGAGCTGCTTGGTCGAGCGCGAGGTGTCGCGCGGCGCCGGCAAAGCGGCGTCCTTGCCGGCCTTTTCAGGCCCTTCGAGGCGCAGGCCGGATCTCGGCGCGCCGCCCTTGGATTTGGCCGGAGCCGCTTTCACGGAGACGCCCGTCTTGCGGGCGGGGAGCGTCGTGCGGCGATCCGGGACGGCACGCCGGCCGGTCGTCTTGTCGGACACGGGGGGCGTCTCCTGGAAAAGGGCACGGCGGGCCGCCGGGGCGACGCGCCGAGCCGGTGGAATCTACCCATTCGGGCCATAAGCTCTTGCGATCGGGTGCGATCGTGCCATCATGCCGGTCATTCGGTCCGCGAGGACCGATGTCCACGGCCGTCGCACGGGCGTTGTCCAGGGCCGTCGAACGGCCACAGCGGCGCGTGTCGGGCGATCCGGTATTTCCCTGGCATACCACAGGAATGCTGCGGTTGACAGCATAGCCTCCCGACACTAAACGATGTGGACCCGGATTTTTCTACTTCAAGAAGCATTCCTAAGGAGGACGCACATGGAGTTCCGTTTGAAATCCGTCGCATTCGCGGTCGCCCTGGCGGGCGTCACGGCAGCGGCGGGCAGCGCCTCTGCAGCCGACGGGCCGACGCTTGCGGCTGTCAAGGCGGCCGGCGAGCTCAAATGCGGCGTGAATACCGGTCTCGGCGGTTTCTCGATCCCCGACAGCGCCGGCAACTGGACGGGCCTCGATGTCGATGTCTGCCGCGCGGTCGCGGCGGCCGTGCTCGGCGACGGCAACAAGGTCAAGTTCATCGGCCTGTCCGCCCAGCAGCGCTTCACCGCTCTGCAGAACGGCGAGGTCGACATCCTCTCGCGCAACACCACCTGGACGCTGCAGCGCGACACCAAGCTCGGCCTCAACTTCACGAACGTGACGTTCTATGACGGCCAGGGCTTCATGGTGCCGAAGAAGCTCGGCGTGAAGAGCGCCAAGGAGCTCAACGGCGCGACGGTCTGCGTGCAGACAGGTACGACCACCGAGCTCAACCTCGCCGACTACTTCCGGGCCCAGGGCATGGAGTTCAAGCCGGTCGTCATCGAGAACCAGCAGGAAGTGCTCGCGGCCTTCATCTCCGGCCGCTGCGACGTCTATACGACGGACGCCTCGGGCCTCGCCTCGCAGCTCGTCAACGACATTCCCGGCGGCGCCAACGATTACATGATCCTGCCGGAGATCATCTCCAAGGAGCCGCTCGGCCCGTCGGTCCGCCAGGGCGACGAGCAGTGGACGGACATCGTCAAGTACGTGACCTTCGCGCTGATCCAGGCCGAGGAGTCGGGCATCACGGCGGCCAATGCCGACGAGATGGCGGGTTCCTCCAAGGATCCGAACGTGCTCGCCATGCTCGGCGTGCCCAATGCCGAGGGCAAGACCTCGGGTAACGGCGAGGCGCTCGGCCTCGACGAGCAGTGGGCGCTGCGCGCCATCAAGGCGGTCGGCAATTACGGCGAGATCTTCGACCGCAACATCAAGCCTCTCGGCCTCGAGCGCGGCATCAACGCGCTGTGGACCAAGGGCGGCCTGATGTACAACCCGCCGCTCCGCTAAAGGTCGGAAGACATTGAAGGCCGCACCCCCGTGGTGCGGCCTTCTCTCCATCGGCGCCATCCATCGCTGATCGTGATGCGCGTGGCACCAAGCAACGGGTGACAGACAACTCGGCCGGGCAGGGCTCATGTCGACGGAAACCGCTGGGGTCCGCAGGCGCAACGTGTCGTTCCTCAACGACCGTGGCGTCCGGGGCGTGCTCTATCAGATCATCACGCTCGCGATCGTGGTCGCCGTCGGCGCCTATCTGATCCACAACACGCTGGTCAATCTGGAGAGCCGCAAGATCGCCACGGGCTATGGGTTCCTCAACCAGGAAGCCCGTTTCGCCATCGGCGAGAGCCTCATCTCCTATTCCGCCGCCTCCAGCTACGGGCGCGCGCTGCTGGTCGGCTTCCTCAACACGCTGAAAGTGTCGATCATCGGCATCGTCATCGCGACGCTGCTCGGCATCGCCATGGGCATCATCGGGCTGTCGCGCAACTGGCTGATCGCGCGGCTCGCGGCGGTCTACATCAATTTCCTGCGCAACATCCCGATCCTCCTGCACATCATCCTCTGGTACACGGCGATCACCTTCCTGCTGCCGGGGCTGAGGGAGTCGATCTCGCCGGGCGCGGGCATCCATCTCAGCCAGCGCGGCCTCAACTTCCCAGTTCCGGTGGCGGCACCCGGCTGGACCGGCGCCGTCGTCGGGCTCGTTGTCGGGGCAGTCGGCGCCTATCTGCTGTCCCGCTGGGCGAAGGCGCGGCAGGACCGCACCGGCGAGCGGTTCCCGACGGTGTGGGTCGGTGCGGCGATCGTCATCGGGCTGCCGGCGCTCGCCTGGCTGGTGCTCGGCGCGCCGACCGAGATGAGCGTGCCCGAGCTGAAAGGCTTCAATTTCCAGGGCGGCGAGAGCATCAGCCCGGAATTCATGGCGGTGCTCGGCGGGCTCAGCGTCTATACCTCCGCCTATATCGCGGAGATCACGCGCGCGGGCATTCTCTCGGTCTCGCACGGGCAGACCGAGGCCGGGCGCTCGCTCGGGCTGTCGGACGGCGTCATCATGCGCAAGGTGATCCTGCCGCAGGCGCTGCGCGTCATCATCCCGCCGACCACCAACCAGTATCTCAACCTGACGAAGAACTCCTCGCTGTCGGTCGCGGTCGGCTATCCCGATCTCGTCAGCGTCTCGAACACGACGCTGAACCAGACCGGGCAGGCGATCGAGGTGATCGCCATCATCATGGCCGTCTATCTGACGACCAGCCTCGTCACGTCGGCGATCATGAACCTCTACAACCGTCGCATCCAGCTGGTGGAGAGATAGGCCATGGCTGCGATCGATCGTCCACCACCGGTCAATCCGACCTCGCCGATCACCTGGGCGCGGGTCAATCTCTTCTCCGGCCCGTTCAACACGGTGCTGACGCTGCTCTGTCTCTACCTGCTCTATCTCGCCATTCCGCCGCTGGTCAGCTGGGCGCTCGTCAATGCGGTGTGGCGGCCGGACCCGCAGGCCTGCCGGGCGGCACAGGGGCTCGGCGCGTGCTGGGGCATCATCGCCGAGAAGTACCGCCTCATCATGTTCGGCACCTACCCCTACGACCAGCAGTGGCGGCCGCTTTTGATGATGGCCATCCTGCTGGTGCTGATCGCCATCTCGATGGTGCCGCGTTTCTGGCGGCTGTGGCTGGCCGGAGCCTGGGCGTTCGGCATCATCGCCATGGGCGTCCTGATGTGGGGTGGCGTGCTCGGCCTGCCTTTCGTCGAGACGGACAGATGGGGCGGCCTGCCGCTGACGCTGATCCTGTCGGTCAACGGCATGGTGTTCTCGTTCCCGGTCGCGATCGCACTGGCGCTCGGGCGGCGCTCCAACCTGCCAGTCATCCGGGCGCTCTGCGTCGGCTTCATCGAGCTCGTGCGCGGCGTGCCGCTCATCACGGTTCTGTTCATGGCGAGCCTGATGATCCCGCTCTTCCTGCCGCAGGGCTTCGACATCAACAAGCTGCTGCGCGCACAGGTCGGCATCATCCTGTTCGGCGCGGCCTATCTCGCCGAGGTGATCCGCGGTGGCCTGCAGGCGATCCCCAAGGGCCAGGGCGAGGCGGCTGACACGCTCGGTCTCGGCTACTGGCAGAAGACCGGCTTCATCGTGCTGCCGCAGGCGCTGCGGCTCGTCATTCCGCCGATGGTCAACTCCTTCATCGCCGGCTTCAAGGATACCAGCCTCGTCATCATCATCGGCCTGTTCGATCTGCTCGGCACGACGCGCCTCGCCGCCAACGATCCCTTGTGGCGGCCGTTCTATGTCGAGGGCCTGATCTTCATCGCGATGATCTATTTAGCCTTCTGCTACACGCTCGCGCGCTACAGCCGCTATCTCGAGACGCTCACTCGCAAGGGCGAGCGCAGGTGAGGACGACCATGGCCCAGACAGAAGCCCGCGCCGCCGCTCAGGCAGACAGCAGCGACCCGATCATCGGGATCGTCGATCTCAACAAGTGGTACGGCAACTTCCACGTGCTGAAGGGCATCAACATGTCCGTCAGGCGTGGCGAGCGCATCGTCATCTGCGGCCCCTCGGGGTCGGGCAAGTCGACGCTGATCCGCTGCATCAACAAGCTGGAGGACCACCAGGAAGGCTCGATCACGGTCGACGGCATCACGCTCAACGAGAATGTGCGCAACATCGAGCAGATCCGCCGCGAGGTCGGCATGGTGTTCCAGCACTTCAATCTGTTCCCATCTGACAGTGCCGCAGAACCTGACGCTGGCGCCGATCTGGGCAAGTAAGACGCCGCGCGCCGAGGCCGAGGCGGTGGCGATGAAATATCTGGAGCGTAGGCAGTATCGCCGAGCAGGCCGGCAAATATCCGGGCCAGCTCGGGTGGCCAACAGCAGCGCGTGGCGATCGCCCGCTCGCTGTGCATGAGCCCGAAGATCATGCTGCTCGACGAGCCGACCTCCGCGCTCGATCCGGAGATGATCAAGGAGGTGGCTCGAAGTCATGGTCGACCTCGCCAAGGAGGGCATGACCATGCCTGTCGTCACTTCCACGAGATGGGCTTCGCCCGCGAGGTCGCCGACCGCGTCGTCTTCATGGACTATGGCGAGATCAGTCGAGGAGGCGCCGCCTCGGGAATTCTTCGCCAATCCGGAAGTCGGAGCGCACCGTTGTTCCTCAGATCCTCGGCCACTGATCGGGATGGTGCGAACGCGCGGCGCGTATGGGTGAGCATCGTCACCGCCACGGCGGGGTGGAGCAGTCTCTTCGCCCGGCGTCCGGGCCGCCGTATCAGGTACCGCCCGCGCGGCTCGGGGCCCGCTGCCGGGCAGCCCTGCACCGCCCGCGATAGGGCGCACACTGCCGACGATGATAGGTGTCGGCTCTGACGATGGGCGCGGCACTTGGGCCAGGACGCCCGCCGGCGGACGCCACGTCTATGATCACGTCGAGCCTCGCCTTCTATACGCAGACCAAGGTCGAGGTCGAGAACGGCGTGCGCCGGCGGCCACCGGCTGGTGAGGCGGGCAGCTGGCGTCACCGCCGCTGGAGGCCGGCGGCAATGCCATCGACGCGCTCGTCGCTGCTGCCTTCACCTCCTTCGTCAACGAGCCGGCGTCCTGCGCATCACCGGCGGCGAAGTGGACACATCTCGATCTTCCGGCGGCCGATTTCGACGGTTCCATCCATCGACGCCTATTGCCGGGCGCCGCTTGCGCGCCACGCCCGACATGTTCGAGCCGAAGCGAGGGATGGCGGCCCGACGACGGTCACCCCTTCACCAAGGGCAACAAGGCGATGGTCGGGGCGCTCGCCGTGTCGGTGCCAGGCGCGATCCGCGGCTTTGCGGATGCCCATCGCCGCTTCGGCCGCCTCTCCTGGGCACAAGTGCTGGAGCCGGCGATCGCGGCGGCGGAGGCGGGCGTCGCCTTCATGTTCCACGATACCCTGTCGATCGCAGACCGCTGTCTCGGCATCGAGCTCTTGCCCGACGCGGCGGCCGCGCTGACGCCGGGCGGCCGGCCGCGCACGGTGAAGTTCGACCGGCCGATGGGCGAGCGGCTCGACACCTCGGCGCTGGCGCGGACGCTGAAGCGGGTGGCGGCGGAGGGCGAGCGGGCCTTCTACGAAGGGCCGGTGGCGGCGGCGATCGGGGGATATCTGCAGTCCCATGGCGGCATTCTCGGCGCCGACGACCTTGCCGCCTACCGGCCGCGCCTGCTCCTGGAGGAGCCGGCGAGCTATCGGGGCACGCGCTATGTGAGCTGCTTCGACCAGGTTGCCTACGAGGCGCTCAACATTCTCGATGGCTTCGACCTGACGTCGCTCGGCGCCGACAGCTTCGGCTATCGGCATCTCGTCGCCGAGGCGCTCGCGGTCGCCTTCGCCGATTCGATGACCCACTATGGCGATCCGGCGTTCGTGCGCAGCCCGGTCAAGGGCCTCTCGTCGGTCGAGTTCGCGGGCGTCAGGCGGGGCGCGATGCAGGCGGACCGGGCCCTGCCGCGACCGGTCGTCGCCGGCGATCCCTGGCCCTATGACGGGAACGGGCCGGGCGCGGAAATCGTCACGGATGCCGTCTCGCTGGCAAGGCGCGAGGGCACCAGCCAGGCCGCGACCGCCGACCGCGACGGCAACATGGCGTCGTGCTGCATCTCGCTCGGCTCGGCCTTCGGCTCGCTCGTCTATGTGCCCGAGGTCGGCATCTTCATGAACAACGCCATGCAGAACTACGATCCGCGGCCGGGGCTGCCGAACTCGATCGCGCCCGGCAAGATGCCGATCTTCGCCGCCCCCGCCCTCGTTGCGACGCGAAACGGCCGGGCGGTGTTCGCGGGCTCGGGCTCGGGCGGCTATCGCATCGAGACGGGCGTGCTGCACGCCTTCATGAACGTCGTCGATCATGGCATGCCGCTGCAGGCGGCCGTCGATCATCCGCGCGTACATTGCCAGGGGCGCGCGACGCATGTCGATCCGAGGATCGGCGCACAGGTGATGGCGGCGCTGCGGGCGGCCGGTCACGAGGTGGTGGCCGATCCCGAACGGCCGGGCGGCTGGCCGTTCGGGCGGGTCAATGCGGTGATGCGCGACGAGGGGACCGGCCTGCTGTCCGGCGGTGCGGGGCCCTGTTTCCAGACCGCGGTCGCGGGCTACTGAGCGGTGCCTCGGGCCGGAACCTCTCCTCAGGCGTCCGGCTCGGCGAGGAGGCGGGGCACGCAATCGGCGAGGCCCTCGTGCCAGTCGGGCATGCGCAGGCCATAGACACGCGCGAGCTTTGCGCAGTCGAGGCGGGAATTGGCGGGGCGCGCGGCCCTCGTCGGATAGCCGCTGGTCGGGATGCGCTCGACGGCCGCCGTCGGGCCGCCGGCCTGCCCGGAGCGGGCGAACACCGCCTCGGCGAAATCGGCCCATGAGGTCTCGCCGGCGCCGGCGGCGTGGAAAACGCCATAGCCGCCGCCGGGCGGGTCCGCGAGGAGGCGTGCCGCCAGATCGAGCAGGAGATCGGCGAGATGCGGCGCGTAGGTCGGCGAGCCGATCTGGTCCTCGACCACGCGCACGGCGTCGCGCTCGCGGGCGAGGCGCAGCATGGTCCGGACGAAGTTCTGGCCGAAGGGGCTGTAGACCCAGGCGGTGCGGACGATCACGTGACGGTCATTGCCGGCCGCAACGGCGATCTCGCCATCGCGCTTGGTGCGGCCATAGACGCTCAAAGGATGCGGCGGGTCGTCCTCGACATAGGCGGAGACCTTGGTGCCGTCGAACACGTAGTCGGTCGAGAGATGGATGATCGGGATGCCGCGCTCGGCGGTGGCGCGGGCGAGCAGGGCCGCGCCCTCGTGGTTCAGCGCGGCGGCGGCCTCCGGCTCGTCCTCGGCCTTGTCGACGGCGGTATAGGCGGCCGTATTGATGACGATGTCGGGGCGGGCATCGGAGAGCGAGCGCAGGATGGTCGGCAGGCGCACCAGATCGAGCGCGGGACGGCCGACGGCAAGCGTCTCGACGCGAGGGTTGCGGGCCGCGGCGGTCGCGAGCGAGCGGGCAACCTGACCGTGCCAGCCGGTGATCAAGAGACGCATGGCGGGTCCTCCCGTTTCAAGGCGCGTCCTGCGGGAGGGCGCGGCTGCCGCCTCGTCGCAAGCGAAAGCCGCAGATGCCGCCGTGCCGCCCGCCCCATCGCGTCCGGCTTGCCCCAAGCCGGGCGGAACGTCAAATCGGGCGCCTCGCTGCCGCCCCGGGCTTATCCTCCGTCGGCGGTCGATTTCTTCCCGTCGGATCTGGCCCGGGGAGAAGAAGTCCCTGACATCAAACGGCAAACTTTCTCCGATTAACCAAGCTTTATCGTCTCTGGCCTAGTTTGCTGCATGCGGGGAAACGGCTGACGGGCGAATCACGCACATGATGGGGAATGTCATCGGTTCAGAGCGCTCCAACTCGCTGCTCAGCGAGTATGCGTCGCTGCTCGGCGACGCGATCGTGCGCCACCGGGCGCGGGTCGCGGAGCACTCCGCGCGGGTCGAGGCCGAGCTCGCCAACAAGCTGAAGTCCGAGTTCATCGCCAATATGAGCCATGAGCTGAGGACGCCGCTCAACACCATCATCGGCTTCTCGCGGCTCATCAAGGAGCATGACCAGCGGCATCTGGAGCCGGCGCAGGTGGCGGAGTATGCCGGCCTCATCCAGGATGCGGCGCAGCACCTGCTCACCATCATCAACGACATCCTCGAGATCTCGAAGATCCAGAGCGGCAAGTTCACGCTCGACAGCCGGCCGCTCCATCTCGACGAGCTGCTCGTCTCCTGTCTCGCCTTCTTCAAGATCGCGGCGATCGAGGCGCAGGTGACGCTGACGACCGAGCTCGCACCCGACCTGCCGATGATCGAGGCCGACTCGGTCAAGCTGAAGCAGGTGGTGATGAACCTCGTCAGCAATGCGGTGAAGTTCACGCCCGAGAAGGGCACGATCACGGTGATCGCCGAGCGCGCCCGCGACGAGCGCGTGCGGATCGCGGTGCGCGACACCGGCATCGGCATGTCGCGCGAGGACATGCGCGTCGCGCTGATGCCGTTCGGCCAGGTCGACGGCACACGGGCACGCCGCCGCGAGGGAACAGGCCTCGGCCTGCCGATCGCCAAGGCGCTCGTCGAATTGCATGGCGGCGAGTTCCTCGTCGAGAGCGAGCGGGGCAAGGGCACGGAGATCTCCGTGCTGCTGCCGATCAAGACCGACGCCAGCGCCGCCAGTCTCAGCTCAGTTGCGTCCATATCCGCCACGGCAGCCTCGCTGCCGAGCCAATCCGCACCATAAGAAGCAAGGTTCCGGCCGTGCCTACTCCCGCAGCAGAAGCCAACAAATCCCCGGCCCAGCCCGATTCCTCGATCGGGCGCATCGTCTCGGTGACCGGCTCGAAGGCGATCGTCCTGCTCGACGACAGCCGCAACCGCAATCTCGTGCAGAACCGCCCCGAAATGGGCACGCTGCTCGCGATCGAAACCGCGACGTCGACCGCGCTCGGTCTCGTCTCGGCCCTCAGCGTCCCGGTGCCGGCCCAGAAAGAGGGTGACGCCGAGGTCTGGATCGCCGAACTCGGCCTCGTCGGCGAGCTGCAGAAGGGCAAGGACGGCCGCGCGTCGAGCTTCAACCGCGGCGTGACGATCTACCCGGCGCTCGGCGACCGGGTGCGCCTCGCCTCCAAGGACGAGCTCCTGAAGGCATTCTCGGCGCCCGGCGACAGCGCCGTGCGGGTCGGTGTGATCCGCCAGGACGCGACCATCCCGGCGATGGTGAAGACGGACGACCTGCTCGGCAAGCATTTCGCCATCCTCGGCACCACCGGTACCGGCAAGTCGTGCACCACGGCGCTGGTGCTGCGCTCGATCCTCGACCGCAATCCCGAGGCGCACATCATCCTGCTCGACCCGCATGCGGAGTATGCCCGCTCGTTCGGCGACCGCGCCGAGGTCGTGACGGTGCACAATCTCCATCTGCCTTACTGGCTGCTGACCTTCGAGGAGATCGTCGAGGTGCTCGTCGGCGATCCCGAGGAGCGCAAGCAGGAGGTGGAGATCCTCCAAGAGCTGATCCCGGCGTGCAAGGGCCGCTACGGCTCCAACCGCAGCCGCGACGGCGAGCGGGTGTCGAAGCGTACCTCGTTCTATGCCGGCCGCTACACGGTCGACACGCCGGTGCCCTATCGCATGTCGGACCTCCTGCAGGCGCTCGACGACAAGATGGGCATGCTCGAGAACAAGAAGGATCTCGGCCCCTACCGCTCGCTGAAAACGCGCATCGACACGATCAGCCAGGACCAGCGCTACGCCTTCATGTTCGGCGGCTTCACCGTCAACGACCAGATGGCCGAGATCCTCGGGCGCATCTTCCGCGTGCCGGTCAACAACAAGCCGATCACCATCCTGGAGCTGACCGGCCTGCCGGCCGAGATCGTCAATGTGGTGGTGTCGCTGCTCTGCCGCATGACCTTCGACTTCGCGCTCTGGGGCGAGGGCAAGGTGCCGGTCACGCTGGTCTGCGAGGAAGCGCACCGCTACGTGCCGGCGAAGGCCAATACCGGCTTCGAGCCGGCGCGGCGCGCCATCGCCAAGATCGCCAAGGAGGGCCGCAAATACGGTGCCTCGCTGTGCATCGTGACGCAGCGTCCGGCCGAGATCGATCCGACCATCCTGTCGCAGTGCAACACCGTGTTCGCGCTGCGCATGTCGAACGATCGCGACCAGGAGATCGTGCGCGCCGCCGTCGCCGATACGGGCTCGGGGCTCTTGGAATTCCTGCCCTCGCTCGGCCAGCGCGAGGCGATCGCCTTCGGCGACGGCGTGTCGCTGCCGGTGCGCATCAAGTTCGACGAGTTGCCGAAGTCGGCGCTGCCGCGCTCGTCGTCGGCGAAATTCTCCGAACGCTGGCAGAAGTCGCATGGCGACGAGGCCTATCTCGCGCTCGTCGTCGAGCGGTGGCGGGCGTCGGGTGCGATGGGCAACGGCCCGATCGAGGATGCGAGCCAGGCCGACGAGGAAGGCGGCATCCAGGTCGCCGAGGCCGAAGCCGCCGAGGCACCGGAGATCGCGACCCAAGGCATGCTGCGCACGCGCTCGATCCGCCAGGATCAGGGCTCGCACGCCGCCGCGCTGCAGGCGAGCCTGCAGCAGACGGTGCAGTCGGGCGGCCTGCGCGCGACGGCGGGTGCACCGCAGGGCTCGCGCATGGCCAATCCGCTGCGCCAGCCGGCGGGCGGTGCGGGACAGTCGATGCCGATGCAGCGCATGGCGGCGCCGGGCGGCGGCATGCCGCAGGCGAGAATGGCGGCGGCGCCGATGCGCCGGCCGGCCGAGACGGCTCCGGCGGCGGCTCCCGTCGCAGCGCCCGCTCCGGCGGCGGCGCCGGCTGCGGGAAGCGGCGGGTTCCTGCGCGGCAAGACGGGTGGGCTCGGCGGTCTTCTGCGCCGCAAGGGCTGAGACGCGAGAGTGTGAACCGTCCGGCGGTCCACAAAGCGGGCGGCGCGACGCATTGATATCCGAGGGGGCGTCGCCGGCGAGAGCCGCGGCGCCCCTTCGCCATTGTCGCCCGACGCCTCGCCCGCGGCCGCGGCATGAACGGTCGCGCGCGATCGCCCGCGAACGGTCGGCGCTGCGACGGATCGGCGCGCCCGTCGGCCGGGCGGCGACAAAAACCCCTGTTGGATAAGCAAGTCGGCCTTCTGGACAGGGCCGTCCTTCCTCCGCTAGACGGCTCGAAGGCGGTCGACGGCGGTCGATTCGGTGTGGCCCCTTGCCGATTGCGCGGCCTTGGCGCCGGCCGGCGGGGCGGATCGCTCAAGGCGAGTCTTGTGGGAGCGGCCAGGATCGCCGGCAGAGCGGGCGACAAGGAGCAGGGCCGCACGCCCCTGATGCATGGTGCGATGCGTACCTTCGAGGAGAGGCCGCAAACCGGCCCGCCGCAGGGAACTGCAATTGGAACACGAAGCCGGGGCGGGGGGCCGAGACGATCGGCCCCGAGCGATGCCCTGGACCGACTGGAGCCTTTCACAGATGAGCCAAGCTGAGGGCAAGCCGAATTTCGCCGTGATCGGCGTCGCCGGTTTCGTCGCGCCGCGCCATCTGCGCGCCATCCGCGACGTCGGCGGCACGCTGAAGGCGGCGATGGACCCGTCCGATTCCGTCGGGGTGATGGATTCCTACTTTCCCGACGCGCGCTTCTTCGTCGAGTTCGAGCGCTTCGACCGGCATATCGACACGCTCCGGCGGCGCGGCGAACCGATCGACTATGTCAGCATCTGCTCGCCCAACTATCTGCACGACGCGCATGTGCGCTTCGCGCTCAGGGCCGGCGCCGACGCGATCTGCGAAAAGCCGCTCGTGCTCAATCCCTGGAACATCGACGGCCTCCAGGAGATCGAGCGCTCGACCGGCAAGCGCGTCAACACCATCCTGCAGCTTCGGCTCCATCCCTCGATCATCGCGCTGCGCGACATGGTGAAGGCGAGCGATCCGAAGAAGATCTTCGACATCGACCTCACCTACATCACCTCGCGCGGCGGCTGGTATTATGTCTCCTGGAAGGGCGACGAGGCGAAGTCGGGCGGCATCGCCACCAATATCGGCGTCCACTTCTACGACATGCTGGCCTTCGTGTTCGGGCCGGTGAAGACCAATGTCGTCAATCATCGGGCGGTCGATTGCGCGGCGGGCTATCTCGAATACGAGCGCGCCCGCGTGCGCTGGTTCCTGTCGATCAACCGGCGCGACCTGCCGGCCAACCGCAAGCCCGGCCAGACAACCTTCCGCTCGATCACCATGGATGGTCAGGAGATCGAGTTCTCGGAAGGGTTCACCGATCTCCACACCATCAGCTACAAGGAGATCGTCGCCGGCCGCGGCTTCTCGCTCGAGGAGGCGCGCCAGGCGGTCGAGGTGGTGTCGCAGATCCGCGCCGCTCCGGTCGAGCCGACACGTGGCGAGCCCCATCCCTTCCTCAAAGGAGTGCTCGACAGTGGCGAGCGATACCGCAAAGGCTGGCCTGTCTGAGGGCGTCGTCGTTCACGAGAGCGCCTATGTCGACCAGCCGACGCGGATCGGCGAGGGCACGCGCATCTGGCATTTCAGCCACATCCTCAAGGATTGCGACATCGGCCGCGACTGCACGATCGGGCAGAACGTCATGATCGGGCCGTCGGTCAAGGTCGGCGACCGCTGCAAGATCCAGAACAACGTCTCGCTCTACAGGGGCGTCGAACTCGCGGACGGCGTGTTCTGCGGGCCGTCCTGCGTGTTCACCAATGTCAACAATCCGCGCGCCGAGATCGAGCGCAAGGACGAGTTCCGCCTGACCAAGGTCGGGCGCGGGGCGACGATCGGCGCCAATGCGACGATCGTCTGCGGGCATGATCTCGGCGAGTACTGCTTCATCGCGGCGGGGGCGGTCGTGACCGGCGAGGTGCCGGCCTTCGCGCTGATGGCGGGGGTACCGGCGCGTCGGATCGGCTGGATGAGCCGGGCGGGCGTCAAGCTCGGGCCCGATCTCGTCTGCCCCGCCGACGGCAGCCGCTACCGCGAGACGGCGGACGGCCGGCTGGAATTGATCGAGGGGTGAGGTCGTCTCACCTCAGCCGCACGGTGCGGTCGTCGGGGCGGAGTGCGGCGACGACGGCGTCGACCTCGGTGCGCTCGAGGAGGCCGAGGCGCTCGATCAGCCGCTCGGCGGCAATCGCCCAGTTGAGATAATAGGCGCGGCCGAGCCGCTCGCGCTCGTTGCGCTGGACCTCCTCCACGAAGACCGCGTTGAAGTCGGCCCAGGGAAAGCGGCCCTGGCGGTTCATTTCGACGACGATGGCGAAGATGCGCGCCTCCCAGGGCTCGGCGAAGACCTGGGCGCCCTCGGGCTGGCCGATGCCGGGGATCTCCGGCAGGCGGTCGGAGCGGACGGGGGCCGGGCAGGCGGGGACGTCCCCGCGCGACGCGGTCATGGTGCGGGCTCCAGATAGCTGTCCCACAGATCGAGCGAGAGCGTGTCGCCGGCGCGGGCCTCATCGCCCCATAGCTCCTCGGCGGAGAAGACCACCGTGTAAAGCGCCTCGGGCCGCTCGATGCCGACGGCATTGCGGTCGGCGACGAGGAAGCGGCCAGCGATCCGCTCGATGGTGCCGGTGCGATCGCGCGCATAGCGCGGCAGGCGGTTGTGGCCGTCCGGCATCGTCGATCTCGTGCGGACGCGCTCGCCTCGACCGAAACGCATGGGGGCGTCGGTGGCGTCGGGCCGCTCCTGCGAGGCGCCCGCCCAGATGGCGGCGATGACCAGGCCGGGGCCGACCGGCTTGCCGACGCTATCGGTGGGCGATGGGGTCGATGCCGGTTCGCCGGCAAGCTCCGCCTCGGTCAGGAGACCGCGCGCCTCGAGGATGCGCGTCACCGAGAACAGCCATTTCTCGTAATAGCTCGACGACAGATAGCGTGCGGGCGGCATGGCCTCGATGCCGGGGCGGAACTGGTCGTCGCCGAAGCCGACGGCGAAGGGGGCGGCGCTCGCCAGCGCGAACATGCGCCGTTCCCAGTCCGCGTGAAACACCGGCTCGTTCTCCTCCGGCGTCACGCGGCCGAAACCGTGCATGCCGCCGAGATCGTGCATGCCGTCCATTGGCGGCACTCCTCCTCAGACCAGCGCCGTGCCAATCATGCCGTTGCGGGTGACGATCGCGGCGAGCTGGTCGGCGTTCCAGCCATCCGTTCCGGCCGGCCGCTCGGGCAGCACCATGTAGCGCAGGTCGGCGTTCGAGATCCCAGACGCGGATGCGCTTGCCCTCCGGCAGCGTCACGCCGAAATCGGCGAGCACGGCGCGCGGCTCGCGCACGGCGCGGGCGCGGTAGGCTTCGCTCTTGTACCAGACGGGCGGCAAGCCGAGCACTGGCCAGGGGTAGCAGGAGCACAAAGTGCAGACGACCATGTTGTGGGTGTCGGGCGTGTTCTCGCACACCACCATGTGCTCGCCCTGGAGGCCCGCATAGCCGAGCTCGCCGATGGCGGCGGTGGCGTTCGCGAGGAGCCGTGCCTTGTAGTCCGGCTCGCTCCAGGCCCGGGCGACGACGGCGGCGCCATTGCGCGGACCGATCCGTGTCTCATAGGCCTCGACGAAGACATCGAGCGCGGCCGGGTCGACGATGCCTTTCTCGACCAGCACGCGCTCGAGCGCCTTGACGCGGAGCGCGATGCCCTCCTCCTCGGCATCGTGGTGGTGATCATGGTCGTGGTGATCGTGGTCGTGGTGACCGCCCATCTCGAGCTCCTCAGCCGCCGCTCCGGTTGCGCCTCGCGGCGCCGGTATTCCCTCGGAGCTTAGGCGGTGAAGCCTTCCCCGCCAAGCCGCCGGTGGCGCGTGTCGACCGGCCTTGTGCTCGCGCCTCAACCGGCCGTGCGCACGGCCGCGACGAGATCGGCGATGTCGGCGGGAAGCGCGCTTTCGAAGTGCATCGCGCGGCCGGTCACGGGATGCTCGAAGCCGAGCACGGCGGCATGAAGCGCCTGGCGGCCGAGGGCATCGAGCGCGGTCCTGACACCGGCCGGGAGCCGGCGGGCGCTGGCGGCAAAACCCGTCGCATAGGTCGGGTCGCCGAGCAGGGGATGACCGATCGAGGTCATGTGCACGCGGATCTGGTGGGTGCGGCCGGTCTCGAGCGTCAGGCGGACGAGGCTGGCGAGCGCCTTTCCCTCCGGCCCCTCGAAGGTCTCGACGACCTCGTAGCGGGTCGCCGCGGGCCGGCCGCCCTCGCGCACCACGGCGATCCGCGTGCGGTTCGAGGCCTTGCGGCCGAGCGCGGCCTCGATGCGCCCGACACGGCGCTCCGGCGCGCCGAACACCACCGCCAGATAGGCGCGCTCGAGCCGTCCGTCCTCGCCATGGGCGGCGAACTGCTCGGACAGTCCCTGATGCGCCCGGTCGGTCTTGGCCGCGACGAGAAGGCCGGAGGTGTCCTTGTCGAGCCGGTGGACGATGCCCGGCCGGCGCACGCCGCCGATGCCGGAGAGGCTGTCGCCGCAATGGGCGATGAGCGCGTTGACGAGGGTGCCGGCGGCATGACCGGCGGCCGGATGGACGACGAGGCCGGCAGGCTTGTCGATCACGATCAGATGGCGGTCCTCGTGGACGACGGCGAGCGGGATCGCCTCGGGCGCGGGCGTGGCCGCAACCGCTGGCGGCAGCGAGATCGTGAAGCTCTCGCCCGGTTTGACCCGGTATCCGGGGTCTTCTATCGTGCCGGCCGGTCCGGCCACCTCGCCCGAGCGGACCAGCGCCTGGATGCGCGATCGCGACAGGTCGGGGAGGCGCTGGGCGAGGAAGCGGTCGAGGCGCAGGCCGGCATCGGCGGGAGCGGCCGTGGCGCTGCGTCCGGCCGGTCCGGCAAGCCCATCCCGGCCGCCTTCCGCCTCTGTTCCCTCGTCATGCGATGCTGGAGACACGCTCTTGTCCATCGATCCGCCTTCACCGGGCGACCACCCCGTCACGTCGTTCACGCCCCGTCAAGAGCGCATCCTGAAGATCGCCGTCGTGGTGATGGGGATCATGCTGGTGGTCGGCTTCCTCGTCATCGTCGCGACCATCGTCTCGCGGGCGAGCCGGATGGGCCAGAAGGGCGAGGCGCGCGAGCGGGCGGGCGATCATGTCCGCGGCGGCGGGGCGGCGACGTCCGAGGAGGTGAAGGCGCTGCTCGCGCCCGGGGCGCCGTTCGGCACGCTCCCCGTTCCCCATGGTGCGCGGGTGGTGTCGGCGACGCTCTCCGGCGACCGGCTGGTGCTCGTGGTCGAGGACCGGGGCGGATCGAGCGTCATGATCGTCGATCAGCGGACCATGCAGCCGGTCGGCGCGCTGAGGCTGCAGGGCGAGGCGGCGCGCTGACGGGGCCGGTCCCCGACGGACTCCCCGGGGCCCGGGTTGGACGTCGCAGCCGATCCGGCGGGCGCTGTCGTTTCCGTGCTTGATCGGGACGGCCGAACAGAGTATCGAATGCCGTCCGCGATACGCCCCGCTCGTCTAGCGGTTAGGACGCCAGCCTCTCACGTTGGAAACAGGGGTTCGATTCCCCTGCGGGGCGCCATTATCTGTCTGACGCGCCGAAGGCGCTCCGACGGAGCGGGCTGTTCGCCCGGCGCCGCTTGGGTGTTGGAACGCTTCCGCGTTCGGTGGGCGCTTGAACGCTTCGCGTTCGGTGGGCGCTTGAACGCTTCGCGTTCGGTCAGGGCTGGTCTCACGCCGATGCTCGCCTGCGCTCGCCGGCTCCGACGGGGCAGGCTCTGCTGATGCCCGTCGATTTCGACACACAGATCGTGGTCTCTTCGCTGTTTGCCGGTGTGCGGTGAGGCGGGGCATGGATTGCGTCCGGCCGGCTTTGTGCCCATGATCGCGGCACGGTGGGCCGCAGCGGTTTGCGCCCCCGGAGCGTCCCCCGATGTCAGTGCCGGGCCCCGATGTCAGTGCCGGGCAGCGCCCGAATGGGGCCGATGGAGACCTGCAACTTCATGCCAAGCGTGCCCGACGGCGAGCGTATCTATGCGATCGGCGATCTGCACGGCCGTGACGACCTGCTCGCGCGGATGCTCGCGCGCATCGCGACCGATGACGCGGGACGGGCGGCGGTCGATGTCCGGCGGATCATCCTGATCGGCGACTATGTCGATCGCGGGCCGAGCTCTTTCGGCGTGATCGAGCGCCTCACCCGCCATTGGCCCGACGGCTTCACGCCGACCTTTCTCAAGGGCAATCACGAGGTGATGATGATCGACGCGATCGACGAGGTCGACCGCGATGCGATGCTGCTGTGGCTTCTGAACGGCGGTCAATCGACGATCGATTCCTACCAGGCGGCGGCGGATGCGGCGGCGGGCGAGCCGATGCCGATGCGCGGCGAGATGCCGATGCCCCGGCATCACTGGCAGTTCCTGATGGGCCTGCAACTCAAGGCGGTGCATGGCGACTACATGTTCGTCCATGCCGGCATCCGGCCGGGCGTGCCGGTCGAGGAGCAGGTCGAACGCGACCTCGTATGGATACGCGAGCCGTTCCTCTCCCATTCGGGCTTGCTCGACAAGATCGTCGTGCACGGCCATACGCCGGTCGACCGGCCGGATGTGCGGCGGCACCGGATCGGCATCGACACGGGAGCGGTGTTCAGCGGACGGCTGACGGCGCTTCGCCTGGAAGGCACGACGCGAGAGTTCATCGAGGTCGAGGCCGATTGACCTTCGGCCCATCGCGGGCGCCACTCGGAGCGACGTCGGGCGTCAGGTCTCCTCGTAGCTGCGCAGACGGTCGAGAAGCTTGCCGCGCTTGTCGGCCGCCTCGTCGGATGCGGGAGCGGCATCCTTGCCGCCATCGCCGGACTCGAAGCGGGCCTCGAGAGTGCGCTGGAGCTCGCGGGCGCGCGCGGAGCTGCCTGCACCGTCCTCGGGGGCACGCAGCGCGGCGATCGGCGAAGCGGCCGGCACGGCGGGCTCGACCGGGCCCTGGCCGAAGCGTTCGCCAAGGCTCTTCGGGCGGCCGCCTGCGGCGACGGCGGTCGAGCGCGGCACCGCATGCGAGCGGGTGCCGAAGCGGCGCATCTCGTCCATGAACTGGGCGGCCTGGCGGGCAGCCCGCTCGTTGGAGGCGGCGAGCTCGGCACGCAGCCGCGAGATGATCTGCTGCTCGCGATCGACCTCGGCGGACATGCGGTCGAGCTTGGCCTTGAGGAAGGCCTTCGACTCCTTCACGGCGAGCTTGCTGTCACCGATGGCTGCCTGCTGGGCGAGGTCGAGCTCGGCCTTCAGCCGCTCGATCTCGGCCGCCTGATCGCGGATCGTCGCCTCGGCGGTGGTGAGCTTGGCGGCCACCGCCTCGCGCTCGTGATCGCGTGCCGTGGCGGCGAGCGTGGTCTCGGAGGCCATGCCGCCGGCCGCGCCCATGGTTTCGCGCAGACGGCGCAGCTCGGCCGCCTGCTCGGCGAGACGGCCGCGCAATACGGAGATGTCGCCCTCGCCTTCGGCCTTCCCACCCATCGCCAGCGCGCGGCCACCGCTCAGCTCGCGCTGCAGGCGATCGATGAGGCCGGCCTGCTCGCGGCTCTGCGAGCGGAGCTGCTCGAGCTCGTTGCGCAGCGCGTATTCCGCCTCGGCGCCGATCTCCGAGCCACGGCGACGCTCGCGGGACTGGAAATCGGAGAGGAAGCCCTGCAGGCGCTCGACCTCGCTGCCGAGCTGGGCATTCATGGCCCGCGCCTCCTCGAGGGCCGCGGTCTGGCGGCTGGCGTCGTGGACCAGGTCGTTGATCTCCTGGTCGCGGGCCCGCAGCAGCTTGCGCGCCTCCTCGAGCCGTCCCTCGAGCTTGGGCAGGCGATCATTGACGGTCTGCTCGAGCACGCCGCGGGCATTGCGGTTCTCGTCGAGATCGTCGCCGAGCTCGCCGACGCGCTTCTCCAGCCGCGTGACCTCGGCGGTGCGGCGGTTGATCTCGATGAGCTGGCGATGGGCGGCGAGCTTGGACTGCTCGATCTCCTTCTCGAGCTGGTGCACCCGCACCGCATATTCGGCCCGCAACAGGTCCTTGTCGGCGCGCATCTCAGCCTCCGTCAGAGGCATGGAGCGGCGAATACGCTCATTGGTCAGCCGCACGGCGCGGGCCCAGAAGGCCGGGGCGACGATGAGCACGATGAGGCCGGCGCAAAGAAAGCCGAGCGCGACGAGCATGACCGTCTCGATCATCCGCGGCGGGCCTCCCTGCGGTCACAATGCCGGCTGTCCGGCGTGCGGCGTCTATCGACCGGACTGTCACCGGTCGGGGTGCCGACCGGACGACGCCGCTCGTCAGAACGGGTTCCAGGTCGGGGTCTGGGTATATTTAAGATAGCCAATGTTCGCCCCGAGCCTCAGTCCGACTCCCGATCGGATCGGTGCCAGCACCAAGTCATCGCTCGCAAGGAAGGTCAAGCCCACCCCACCCACGATATAGGCAGAGCCCCCAACTCCGCCGAAGGTGCGATAGATATCGTAAGGGCTCCGCAGATTGTAGACGAGAATCATCGTCTTCGAGCCCTCCGCACCGAAATCATAGCCGATGGAGGGGCCCTGCCAATAGACCTTGTGGGTTCCGGCATTGCGCGTGACGAGCGTGCCCTCGCCGTAGCGCAGACCTGCCACGAACGCGCCGCCGCCCTCCTCGCCGAGAATGTAGCCGTTGGGCCGGCCCTGGCTCTGGAAGGCGTGCTCGATCACGCTGGCGAGGCCGCCGGAGATCGAGCCGAAGAAGTCGTGTCCGGCACGCTTGATCTCGTCGGCCGAATAGCCGCCGTCGTCGGGTGCCGGAGCGCTGCCATAGTCGTAGGTCGAGCCGCCATAGGAGGGGGTCGCGCCATAGCCACTGGCGGGATCGGTCGAGCGCGGCAGGGTGCCGCCGCTGCCATAGCCGGGCTCGGGCGTGTAGGTCTGGCTGCCATAGCCGCCCGAGCCGTAGCTTCCGCCTGTTCCGTAGCCGCCGCCCGAGCCGTAGCCTGTCCCGCCCGAGCCGTAGCTGTCGCCGGGCTCGTAGGTGCCCCCGGAGCCATAGCTTCCGCCCGAGCCGTAGGCGCCGCCGCCACCTTCCTCGGGAGCCTGAACCGGGTTGTCGCGATAGGCGTCGCTGCCATAGCCGCCACTGCCGTAGCCGCCCGACCCCGAGCCATAGCCGCCCGATGGCACGGGTGCGTAGTCGCCACTGCCGCTCGAGGGCAGGCCGTAGCCGTCAGAAGCCGACGACGAGGCGCCGCCGCGCTGCCAGGGAAGCGTCTCGGCCTCGGCGGAGATGGGGACGGCCAGCCACAGGACGAGCATCGCAGAGGCGAGTGCGAGACCGGCCGGCCGGGCGGTCGCCATCGCGGATTTGGCAGACAGAGTCATCTCATCGACCTTCCTTGGCCGTCGACAGCGGGCGCGGCCCGCCGATCGGGCCGCCGACGCACCGCTCACGCCACGCCCTGACGGCATCCGATCGGTGTCGTCCGGTGGCCCCTGCACAGTCTTGCAGGGCCGCTGCGGCCTTCCGCAGCAGCTCCCCTCCCGTTCCGGCAGCCTCGACCTCAGATTCTCCGGTGTAACTATTGCCAAACTGTGGCTGGATGAGCGGTTCCGGTGCAGGCCGGCCAGGGGCTGATTCGATCCGGAGGCCGGCGAGCGGCCGGGAAACCGGCGCCGAGGAGGGATGCACGCGGCGCGGTTTTCCCCGCTTCACCAATAGGTTGCTCGCAGCGTGGGGACTTGCGCTTCTGCCTCGGCGGCGCCTCGGCTAAGGTCGGCTTTCTGCATGAGGTCTGGAGCGGGGCTGAAGTGCCCGCTCGCCGTTCCGCGTGGTCCTCGAGACCTGAGGAAGAGGCCGGCACATCTCCCGGCCGACACTCCCACCAACCGCAAGGGAAGGAGCGGCAGCCATGAGCGGCAAGGACGATGAGGCGGAGGCGCTGGAGCTCGCGGCACTCGTCTCCAGCAAAATCTGCCACGACCTGATCGGACCGGTCGGGGCCATCTTCAATGGCGTCGAGATGCTCGACAGCGAGGCGGACGAGGATGCACGGGCCGACGCGCTCGATCTCATCCGCACCTATACCGAGGTCGCCAAGGCGAAGCTGCAGTTCATGCGGTTCGCATTCGGGGCGGCGGGCTCGGCAGGGGCAGTGCTCGATCTGCGCGAGGCCGAGCAGATCGCGCGCGGCTATTTCGGCCGGGGCAAGCACACGCTCACCTGGAAGGTGCCGCCCGGGCAGATGGCCAAGAACCGGGCGAAGCTGCTGCTGAACCTCGTCGCCATCGCGCAGACGGCGCTGGTCAAGGGGGGTGACATCGAGGTCGGCCTGACCGGGCGGCCCGAGGATCCGGGCATCGAGATTCGCTGCCGTGGCCAGGGGGCAAGGCCACCGCAGACGCTGACCGAGCTCGTCAACGGCAGCGGGCCGGTGGCGGCGCGCGACGCGCTGACGGTGCAGGCCTATTATGCACGCGACCTCGCCGAGGCGTCCGGCGTCAGGCTCTCGGTCGCGACGGAGGGGGGCGACATCGTCATCAGGGCGGCGAGATGATCTCGCCACTCGCGGCCAATGGCGTCGGTCTAAGGTGCGGCCGGTTCAGGTGGTGTTAACCGCGATCAGGGACACTTCCGGCTTGCGTGATCATCGCGCAGCAGGCCGGGCACCCCTTCCGTGTGCCGGCTGCGGCGCCGCCAGAGCCGGAACTCCCGCCCATGAGACACTGCCTCGTCGTCGACGACTCGGACGTTATCCGCAGGGTGACGAAGCGGATCCTCGAGGACTTCAACATGACCTCGACGGAAGCCGAGTCGGCGGACGAGGGAATGGCGCTCTGCCAGCGTGCGATGCCCGATCTCATTCTGCTCGACTGGCACATGCCCTCGATGGCGCCGATCGATTTCATCAGCTGGGTGCGCAGCCAGGGCGGCGAGCAGCCCTATATCTTCTACTGCACGACGGAAAACGACAGCGAGGATCTCTCGCAGGCCTTCGCGGCGGGTGCCGACGATTTCCTCATGAAGCCCTACGACCGCGATTCGCTTCTGCGGAAGCTTCAGGGCGCCGGCTTCACCTGAGCGGAGGCGGCCTGTTCCGGCTCGCGACAGATCCCGGCGAAATGTCCCCGGCGGCGCCACATTGGCGCCGCAATGCGTTCAGGCTGAATTCAGCCAAGCCGCACTAGTGTCCTGACCATCACGGCAGGGACGATCGGCTCGGCGATCCGCCGAGCCCGGGCCTGCCTGCACCTGGACGAAGCAGCGGACAGCGGCCGCACGGCCGTCCGCGCGGCATGGGGATGAGGATGCTCACGACGATCAGGACCTTGCTCGCGGCCACGGTGGTGGCCGTCACGCTTTCCAGCGCTCCGGCGGGGGCGGCCCCGGCCGTTCCGGCGGGCGAGGCGCCGCAGGCCGGCTCGCTCGTGACCGAAGTCGCGAGCTGGAACCGCGGCTGCGTCTGGACCCGCGACGGCTGGTTCCGCCGCGGCCCCTATAACAACTGGGTGCGCTGCCGCGATCGCGGCGAGCGCTATGACGACCGCTATCGCGAGGGCGAGTGGCACGACGGCTACAGCACGCGCTACCGCACCTATACCGCACCGCGCCGCACCTGGAGCTATCAACGCAACTGGCGGCGCTACGACCGGCGTCCGAGCTGGGGCTATGCGACGCGGGTCCCGCAGAGCTGCCAGCGCGACTGGCATTGCGACGACGGCGGCAATCCCTTCGACGGCAAGCGGCGCTGCTACTGGCGGCTCATCTGCAACTGAGTCCGAGGCGCCCGACATCGGTTCGGTGAAGGACAGGGCCGGTCCCGCGGCAGGGGCCGGCTCATTCCATTGTGGTCCTTCGTCGTCTCCGGCGCGGGGGCGGCGCACGGCCGGCCGGTCGCGGGGACCATCGCGGGGGCCATCGCCGGGGTCGAGGAACCATCGGGGCTTCACGAGGATTTGACCTCCAGGGCGAGCCGGGCTGTGCCGCGGCGCGGTCAATGCTGTATGGCAATCGTGCGACGCGAGGTCGCCCGGCGAGGACGGAGGTTCCGATGACGGTTTTCGTTTTCGACGCCTACGGCACGCTCCTCGACGTGCATTCGGCGGTCGCGCGGCATGCCGGCGAGATCGGCGAGGCCGCCGGGCGATTGTCCGAGATCTGGCGGACGAAGCAGCTCGAATATACCTGGATCACCTCGATGGCCGGCCGTCAGGAGAGCTTCTGGCGGCTGACGCAGCAGAGCCTCGACTTCGCCATCGCGAGCACCGGCGGCGTGCCGGAGGGCGTGCGCGAGAAGCTGCTCGAGGCCTATGAGGTGCTCGACGCCTTTGCCGAGGTGCCGGCGACGCTGAAGGCCCTGCGGGCGCGGGGCTGTCGCACCGGCATCCTGTCCAACGGCGATCACGACATGCTGTCGAAGGCGGTGAAGGCTGCCGGCATCGGACCGCTGCTCGACCATGTGCTGTCGGTACAGGACGTCGGCATCTTCAAGCCGTCGGGTCGCGTCTACCGTCTCGTCCTGCAGCGTTTCGGCGTGCCGAAGGAGGAGATCGTGTTCGTCTCGTCCAATCGCTGGGACGTCGCCGGCGCGGTGGCGTTCGGGCTGAGGGCGGTATGGATCAACCGGCGCGGGTCGCCGCCGGAGTATCCGGGCCTCCAGCCTTCACTGACCGCGAGCGATCTCTCGGCCCTCGATGGCGTGACCTGAGGAGACCGGCCACTCCCTGTCCGAGACTGCCCACTTGACGGTTCCGTGCCGCGCGTTCTCGCGCGCTGCCGGATCAAGCTTCTGTTTTTCCATGCGATTTTCCTGGCGATTCGCCGAATGTGTGGTGCTCTGCCATTCCGCAAGACGTCGGTGGAGGCGGTATTCATGATCTGGTGAGGCGGGATTGCCGCAGGGTTAAAGCTTTTTTGACCCGTGTGTCAGAAACTGACGTCCAAGACCGGGGCAGCCCCCGGAAGGCTCGATAAGGACGTCCTCCCATGTCGCCGTCGCATCGTCATGTCTCTACCGCCCGCGTCCGTCCGCTCCTGCCGCTGACGGTCGCGCTGTTGCTGTCGGCGGTGCTCGCCGGCTGCGCCGGCGGGCAGTCGGCGCTCGATGTGGCGATGAAGGGCGGGACGCCATCGGCCGCCGTCGCCGAGGCGCCGGACGATCCGGTGGCCGCCAAGGCCTATTGGGCGAACGCCTATGCCAAGAGCCCGGGCGACGAACAGGCGGCGATCTCCTATGCACGACTCCTGAAATCGGAGGGCGACAAGGACAAGGCGCTGAGCGTGCTGCAGCAGGCGGCCATGTACAACTCGGACAGCCGGGCGATCGCTTCGGAATATGGCCGGCTCGCGCTCGATCTTGGACAGATCGACCTCGCCGAGAAGCTGATCGCGCGGGCGAGCGATCCCAAGCGGCCCGACTGGCGCCTCGTCTCGGCCGAGGGCACGATCGCGGCCAAGCGCGGCAAGTCGAAAGAGGCGCAGGCGCTGTTCGAGCGCGCCTACGAGCTGAAGCCGGACGAGAGCGCGGTGCTGAACAATCTGGCGCTCGCCTATGCGCTGAACGGGGCGCCCGACAAGGCCGAGGCGCTGCTGCGGCGCGCGGCGGCGACCGGCGGCGATGTCACGAAGGTCCGTCAGAACCTCGCCCTCGTGCTCGGCGTGCAGGGCAAGTTCGACGAGGCGCGCCAGGTGGCGGCCACCGATCTCTCCGCCGATACGGCGAAGTCCAACATCGCCTATCTGCAGACCATGGTGAAGGCCGCGCCGGTCCAGATGGCCAAGGCCGAGCCGGCCGTCACGAAGGCGGCGGCGCCGACGACGACGGTCGCGACGGCTGCGGCAACGCCCCGGGCGGGGACGGCCGGGGGCGCCTCGGTGGTCGATGGGGCGGCGAGCTGGGGCAGCGCGACTGTCACGTCCGAGGCAGCCGCGGCGCCGGCGGACTGGTCGAGCAAGGTGGCGACGGCCGGCACCAACTGATGCCAGAGCGCGTGAGTTTCGACCCGTGATCCCGTCGGATGCGCGCCGGTAGCTCCATAGTTTGCGCGCGGCCGCCCCGCCAACCCCGCGCGCATATCACCTCGCGAAAGTCGGAAGTTTCGCGAGGCGGTATGATACCGCGCCGGCCGGAGCTGGACTGCCCGCCTTTCGGCCCGGCTTGCCCATGTGCGCATCACGCCTCCTGCGATCGAACGGCCCGGTGCCCCAAGGCTCCGGGCCTTTCGCATGTCCGCCGCCGACGGGACGACGCCAGGCCGGCAATCGTCCGAAGTGTGACGGGCATCACACGCGGGCGGTCATCCCGCTCCCATCTGCATGGTCATGGCGGAGCGCAAGGCGCTCTGCGGCAGTCGACAGGGGAGACGCGATCATGGCCAAGCGCACCAACGGCACAGGTGGCAACGACACGCTCAGCGGCACCATGACCGGCATCTTCCACAATGCCGACGAGATCTTCGGCTTCGCCGGCGACGACACGATCGACGGGCGCGGCGGCCGCGACACGCTGTTCGGCGGCAGCGGCAACGACACGCTGCTCGGGGGCAATGGCAACGACACGCTGATGGGCGAGGGCGACGACGACACTCTCGATGGCGGGGATGGCGATGATCATCTCGACGGCGGCGAGGGCACCAGAACGTCTGTCGGGCGGGCGCGGCAACGACCACATCGACGGCAGCGGCAGCAGCGACTATGACTGGGTCAGCTACGACTATGCCGACCGCGGCGTCATCGTCGATCTGTCGATCGGCACGGCCTATGTCGCCAACAACGACCAGGACACGCTCCTCAACATCGAGAACGTGATCGGCTCGGCCTTCAACGACGATATCGTCGGCACGGACGGCGTAGACACGATCATCGGCGGTGCAGGGTTCGACGACCTCGCCGGGCGGGCGGCGACGATGTGTTCATCAAGGCCGGCAATGGCGGCGAGGACAATATCGACGGCGGCACGGGCGTCGACCTGAATCAGGCTATCTCGGCATGACCGGGCTCTTCGGTCAGATCGAGAGCGACGTCGAGGGTGTCGCCGTCAATCTCGGTGCCGGGGTCGCGACATGGAGCGTCGTCCTCAACAGCAATGTCTACATCGACACGCTGCAGTCGATCGAGAACGCGATCGGCACCGCCTATGACGACCAGCTCCTCGGCAGCGACGTCGCCAACCGGCTCGAGGGGCGTGGCGGCAGCGACGAGATCCGCGGCTTCGGCGGCGCCGACACGCTCGAGGGCGGCGGCGGCAACGACACGATCCACGGCGGCACCGGCGGCGACACGATCATCGGCGGGCGAGGCTCGGACGTGCTCTATGGCGAGGCGGGTGGCGACACCTTCGTCTTCCGCAATGGCGACGGCTTCGATCGCATCGCCGACTTCGAGCAGGGCCAGGACCTGATCGATTTCTCGGCCATGGGGCTGACCTTCGCCGACATCTCGATCTCGACCTCCAAGGGCTTCGTCAGCATCTCCGCGGAGGACGTGTCGATCACCGTCACGGGCGCGGCGGCGTCGCAGTTCGACGCTTCGGATTTCGTGTTCTGACGGTGCTCATCTTCGGTCGCAACCGGGAGAGGCAAGGCCTCGGAAAATCCCGGAGCGGTCGGGAGCGGGGCCGGGTGCGGGGAGCGCCCGGCCCCAAAGTCGTGCCGAGGTTGCCCGGCGCTGCGGGCCTGATGGCGTCCAATGAAAACGGGCGGCCCCCGAAGGGACCGCCCGCGACCTGTCCGAGCCCCGACGGACCGTCCCGCCCGGACCTACTTCTTCAGGTTCATGTACTGGATCACCGCCGGACCGATGATGACGACGAACAGCACCGGCAGGAAGAAGACGATCATCGGCACGGTGAGCTTCGGCGGCAGCGCGGCGGCCTTCTTCTCGGCGGCGGCCATGCGCAGCTCGCGGTTCTCCTTGGCCATGACGCGCAGCGCCTGGCTGACCGGCGTGCCGTAGCGTTCGGCCTGGATGAGACTGGTCGCCACCGCCTTGATCGAGGGAATGCCGGTGCGCTTGGCGAGGTTCTCGAAGGCCTGACGGCGATCGGGGAGATAGGAGAGCTCGGCGGTCGTCAGCGTGAACTCCTCGGCGAGCTCGACCGACTGGGTCGCGACCTCCTTGGCCACCTTGCCGAAGGCGGCCTCGCTCGACATGCCCGACTGCACGCAGATGAGCAGGAGGTCGAGCGCGTCGGGGAAGGCCTGGTTGATCGACTGCTGGCGGCGCGAGATGAGGTTCTGGATGAAGACGTTCGGCAGATAGAGGCCGGCATAGGCGGCGACCAGCGAGATGCCGAGACGCATAACGACCGGCAGTTCGTGGTCGCGGGCGACGAAGAGGTAGAAGAGCGCGCCGAGGAAGGCGAAGATCGGCATCGCGAAGCGGAAGAACACGAAGCCGACGAGCGGCGCCTGGCCGCGCAGGCCCGCCATCTTGAGCTTCTGCTTGACGTCGTCGGTCTCGAAGGCCTGGCGCAGATTGAAATGGTCGACGATCTGCGACATGAAGCCTTTCGAGTTCTGCCGCAGACGCGCCTGCTGCTTGCCGGCAGCGTTCAGCTCCGACAGGCGGACGGCACGCATCTTGTCGCGCTCGACGGCCATCACCTTCATGCGGCTCGCGGTGCGATCGCGCGAGAGCGTCGGCAGCGCGATCGTCAGCACGGTGGCAAAGGCCGCGACGGCGGAGAGCAGCATCACGCCGAACTGTGCCGTGAAGAGGCTCGATAGGACGTCCATCGGTCGGTTCCCCGGTTCGCGAGCGGCGGCAGGAGCGGCCGCCTCCGCATCAGTACTTGAAGTTGATCATCTGCCGCATGGTGAAGAGGCCGCAGAACATCCAGAACGCGGCACCCGCCAGCATGATGTGACCCATCTTCTCCTTCCACAGGAGCGAGATGTAGTCCGGCGAGGTGATGTAGACCATGGTCATGACGATGAAGGGCAGGGCGCCGAGAATGGCGGCCGAGGCCTTGGCCTCCGAGGACAGCGCCTGCACCTTGGCCTTCAGCTGCTTCCTGGCGCGAAGCACGCCCGACAGGTTGCCGAGTGCCTCCGAGAGGTTGCCGCCGGCCTGCTGCTGGATCGAGATGACGATCGCAAAGAAGTTCACCTCGGGAACCGGCATGCGCTCCATCATGCGCTCGAAGCACTCGCCGAGCGGCAGGCCGAGGCGCTGCTGCTGCACGAGATCGGCGAACTCGGAGCGGATCGGCTCGGGGCTCTCGCGGGCGATGATGTCGAGACACTCGTTGAGCGGCAGACCGGTCTTGACGCCGCGCACGACGACGTCGATGGCGTTGGCGAACTCGTTGAGGAACTTGTTCTGGCGGCGCTTGGTCATGAAATGCAGCATCCAGCGCGGGATGCCGAAGGCGCCGGCGAAGCCGAGGAGGGCGGCGACCGGAAGCTGGGCACCGCCGAAGATGCCGCCGACCGCGAAGACGGCGCCGGAGATGGCGGAGGCGATGTAGAACTGCCGCGGATGGATGTCGAGACCGGCACGCAAGAGCCGCATGCGCAGCGTGACCTTGTCCTTGGCCTTCTGCTTCTTCTCGATCTCCTTCAGCGACTCCTGCACCTGCTTGCGCTTCTGCTGGGCGTCGTCCATGCCGCCGGCCGGGCGCGTCGAGCGGTTGGCCTTGCTGGTCGCGACACCCTGGAAGCGCTTCTCCGCGCGGCGCTCGCCGGAGAGATAGGGCATGACGAGAATGTAGGCGATGACGCCGACGCTGGCGGCGGCGAGGCCGATCACGAAGAGCTGGCCGATGTCCATGTCACCCATGCTTCTCTCCCATGACCGAGCCGTCCATGTCGCGGACCTCGGCGGCGGCAAGCGCGTTGGCCAGGCGGTGATGCTCGCCGTAATAGACGGCGCGGTCCCAGAAGCGCGGCCGGGCGATGCCGGTCGAGCGGTGGCGGCCGATCAGCTTGCCGTGCGCGTCCTCGCCGGTGATGTCGTAGACCATGATGTTCTGCAGGGTCACGACGTCGCCTTCCATGCCGAGCACCTCGGTGATGTGCGTGACGCGGCGCGAGCCGTCGCGCAGACGCGAGGCCTGCACGATGATGTCGACCGAGCCGGTGATCATCTCGCGGATGGTCTTCACCGGCAGCGCATAGCCGCCCATCATGATCATCGACTCGACGCGGCTGATGGCTTCGCGGGGGCTGTTGGCGTGCAGCGTGCCCATGGAGCCATCGTGACCGGTGTTCATCGCCTGCAGGAGGTCGAAGGCTTCCGGTCCGCGGACCTCGCCGACGATGATCCGCTCGGGACGCATACGCAGGCAGTTCTTGACGAGGTCGCGCATGGTGACCTGGCCCTCGCCCTCGAGGTTGGGCGGGCAGGTCTCGAGACGGACCACGTGGGGCTGCTGGAGTTGAAGCTCGGCGGAGTCCTCGCAGGTGATGATGCGCTCGTCGAGGTCGATGAAGCCGGTCAAGCAGTTGAGCAGCGTCGTCTTGCCCGAGCCGGTGCCGCCCGAGATGATGACGTTGCAGCGCACGCGGCCGATGACCTCGAGGATGGTCTTGGCCTCCGGCGAGATCGAGCCGAAGCGCATCAGCTGCTCGAGGGTCAGCTTGTCCTTCTTGAACTTGCGGATGGTGAGGGCCGGGCCGTCGATGGCGAGCGGCGGGGCGATGACGTTGACGCGGCTGCCGTCGGGAAGACGGGCGTCGCAGATCGGGCTCGATTCGTCGACACGCCGGCCGACCTGGCTGACGATGCGCTGGCAGATGTTCATCAGCTGCGTGTTGTCGGCGAAGCGGATGTTGGTCTGCTCGACCTTGCCGCCGACCTCGATGAAGGTCGTGTCGGCACCATTCACCATGATGTCGGCGATATCGTCGCGGGCGAGCAGTGGCTCGAGCGGACCATAGCCGAGCACGTCGTTGCAGATGTCCTCGAGCAGCTCCTCCTGCTCGGCGATGGACATGACGACATTCTTGACCTGGATGATCTCGCCGACGATGTCGCGGATCTCCTCACGCGCCGCCTCGGCATCGAGCTTGGCGAGCTGGGTGAGGTCGATCGTGTCGATCAGGGCGTTGAAGACGGTCGTCTTAATGTCATAGTACTCCTCTGAATGGCGCCGCTCGACCGGCTTGGCCTTCGGAGGCTCGGCGACCCGGGCGGGGGCCGCGTCGGGCTTCGACGAATGGGCGCCGCCGCCAGAATGCGCGCCGTGCGACTTGGCGCCCGGCTGCATCTTGGCGACCTGCTCCCTCGAGGGAGCGGCCTTGGGCAGCTCCTTCATCGTTGCCGCCGGCAAGGGCTGCGGAGTGCCGCCGCGCCGTGCAGGTGGCAATGTGTTTCCTGTGCGCTTGCCGAACATCTCGTTACGCTCCCGCCTTCTTCCGGTTGAGCCGCTTCAGCAGGGGCTCGAGCATGTTCTTCTTCTCGACCTTGGGCTGCGTGCGGTTGGTCAGCACGTAGCTCAGCGAGCGGATGGCGTCGGCGGCCTTCGCTTTGGCGGAGACCTCCTCGATCATCTGCCCGTTGTTCGCCGCCATGCCGAAGGTCTCGCCGTCGAACTCGATCACGGCGCAGGGCTCGAGGCCGAGTGCCTCGGCGAAGTCCTTGACCGGAATCTCGGGGCGCTTGGGTACGCCGACGAGATTCATGACGAGCTGCGGCGGACGATCGTTCTTGCGGTTCTGCTTCAGCAGATCGACGATGTTCTTGGCATTGCGCAGATTGGCGAGATCGGGCGCAGCGACCACGACCACGTCGTCGGCCTGGAGAAGGATCTGCTTGGCCCACGTCGTCCAGACATGGGGCAAGTCGACGGCGACGACCGGCACGTTCTGGCGCACCACGTCGAGGACGTGCTCATAGGCCTCGGGCGAGAGCTCGTAGTTGCGGTCGAGCACGCCGGGCGCTGCGAACAGGCTCAGGTGATCGGTGCACTTGGCGAGCAGGCGGTCGAGCAGGACCTCGTCGAGACGCTCGGGGCTGCCGAGCGCATCGGCGATGCCTTGCACCGGGTCCTGGTTGAAATCGAGCCCGGCGGTGCCGAAGGGGAGGTCGAGATCGGCGATCACGACGTTCTTCTGCAGGATGCGCGAGATCATCCAGGCGGCGTTGTGGCAAAGCGTGGATGCGCCGACGCCGCCCTTGGCGCCGACGAAGGCGATCACCTGGCCGACGGGGTCGGACTCGGGATCGTTGTAGAGGTTCGACACGCACTCCATGAGCGCGAGCGGCGAGATCGGTGCCACCAGGTACTCGCTGACGCCGCGACGCATCAGCTCGCGATAGAGCACGACGTCGTTGGCGTGGCCGATGACGAGCACCTTGGTGCCGGGATCGCAGAACTCGGCGAGCTGGTCGAGATGCAGGAGCAGCTCGTGGCCGGCCATCATGCTCTCGACGACGATGAGGTTCGGCGAGGGATTCTCGTGGTAGTGGGCGATCGCCGCGGGCACGCCGCCCATGTGAACGCTCACATGGGCCTTGGCGAGACGACGATCCTCCGAGGCGACCTGCACGACCTGGGCGGTCATCGGGTCGTCGCAGAAGGCCTGGATGGAGATGCGCGGGATCGGCCGCGCACGCTCCGGGTTGCCATCGAGCGGGAACTCGGCGCCGTAGCCTTCGGCGCCGGCGAACTCGTCGGCGTAGTGACCCTCGAACTGCTCGTCGTACTGCTGCTCGACATGCTCGTCGAACTGCTCCTCGCCGGGCTGGCTGTCGAGTGTGGTCAGCTGGTTGTGATAGGCTACGTTGCTCATTGTTTCGCCACGTCGCTGATGGTTCCGGCCTTCTCGGCGTCCTTCGTCTCGGAGATCGTGCTCTTACCCTTGATGTACTGCTGCCAGGCAAAGTCACGCCGCTCGCCGGAGCGATCCGTCGTGCCGCGCGGCTCGACCAGATCGCGCGGATTGGCGATCATGAGCGCGAGGTTATGCTGGCCTGCACATCCAAAGTTCTCGTAGTGCACGTTCCGCGGGTCTTCGGCGAGGTTCTCCGAGAAGTGGCCACAATCCGGACCCGTAGCGACATAACGTACGAAGGACATCTTTACAGGCGGTTTACCTCCCCCCGCATAGTAGCTGTCGACCGCGACGGCGCTCTGGGGAACGCCGAAGCCCTTCAGGATCTGCCGTATCTCGGCGACCACCTGGTAGGCCGAGCGCTCGTTGGAGCTGCCCGAGGGGGCGGAGATCATCAGCCGGCCGGTACCTTCCTGGCGCCAGTTGCCGATGAAGTCCTCGACTTCGACCTTCTGGAAGTCGGTGAGGCCGTACTGGCTCCTGCCGACCGCGACATCGAGGGTCTTGGGCGCCTTGTCGACCACGATCGGGTGGCGCTCCTCGACGCTCATCGGCTCCTGGAAGCTGACCATGCGGCCGCCGTCCATGTGGCCCGCACAACCGGCGAGACCTGCGACGAGGGTGAGGGCGATGAGGCGGATCGCGACTGGCCGGAGGCCTGGCACGACGGCCTTGGCATTCATGTCATGGGACGTCATCTGAGTTCTCCATCCACTCGCGATTACTCGACGATGAAACCGTAGTTGCCTTCGTACCGACCGCGCGGCAGGGCATCGCCCCGGCCGTAGACCTTGTTCATCTCGCCGAGGAAATCGGCGGCGACGTCGGAGGCGTTGTGCAGGCCATCGGTCGGCTTGGCGAGGGCGCTGGTCGCCACCGCGTTCACCGTGTAGGGCGTCACGATCACCACGAGCTCGGTCTCGGACTTCTGGAAGTCGCGGCTGCGGAACAGCGTGCCGAGGATCGGCAGGCTCTTCAGACCGGGCAGGCCCTCGATGTTCTGACGCGTGTCGTCGTTGATGAGGCCGGCGATGACGAGAGAGCCACCGGAGGGAAGCTCGACCGTGGTCGAGGCGCGCCGGACTTTGAGGCCCGAGATCGCCAGGCCGCCGCCGAGGGACACCGCACCGTCGTTGGAGAGCTCCGACACCTCGGTGTTGAGCTTCAGCGAGATGAGGCCTTCCGTCATGACGAGGGGCGTGAAGGAGAGACCGACACCGAAGGGCTTCCACTCGACGCTGATCGAGCCGTTGTCCTGGGCGACCGGGATCGGGAACTCGCCGCCGGCGAGGAAGCTCGCGGTCTCGCCGGAGATCGCGGTCAGCGTCGGCTCGGCGAGCGTCTTCATGAGGCCGGTGCGCTCGAACACCTCGACGGAGCGGGCAAGGCAGTTCAGCGAGGCGCCGGCTGCCAGCGTCACGGCGGTCTGCGGCGATCCGAGGCAGCTGGCGAGGTTGCTGGTCGGGCCGACGATGCCGAAGGACACTGCGTTGGCGCCGTCACCGCCCGACACGGGGAAGCCGTTGTTGGTGGTGAGGCCGAAGGCGCTGTCGCCCAGATGCACGCCGTTCCAGTTGACGCCGAGCCGCTTGATGGTGTTGCGCTCGACCTCGGCGACCGTGACCTTGAGCATGACCTGCTCCTTGGCCTCGACGCGCAGCATGTTGATGACCTTGTCGGTGTAGCGCGTGTTGCTGTCGCCGGGCCGCGTCATGAAGCGGGCGGCGATCTCGGCAGCGCGGGCGCTGTCGGCGGGGTTGGGCACCGAGCCGGTCAGGATGATCGTGTCGTTGATCACCTCGGCCTCGACGCTGGCGCCGGGGATGAGGCGCTCGATGAGGCGGTCGAACACGGCCATGTCGCGCTCGATGCGCACCTCGAGGGTGAGGATCTGCTCGCCGTTCTCGTCGAAGAAGAACACGTTGGCGTCGCCGAGCTTCTTGGCGATCAGGTAGACGCGGTTCGAGGTCTGCACGACGGCATCGAGGAACTCCGGATTGGAGACCACGACATCGCGCAGATCGCGCGGCAACTCGACCATCATGGTCTTGGAGAGACCGACGAGGACGTTGCGGTGGGCCGGCAGGGGCTCGTCGTAGCCGATGCGCAGGACGCCGTTGTGCGCGACGTCGGGATCGGAGGAGGCGGCATGCGCGGGGGTGACGTGATCGACCAACGTCGCCGTTCCGAAAAGGCCCGCTACCGCGATCATCGCGGCTGCCCAGGTGTTTCTCAGCTTCGCTTTCATGGGAGGTATGCCCTTGTCAAACTTCAGCGGGACCGATGTCGGATCACTTGACGCCGTAGGCCCTGGACCAGGCGCCGTATTTCAGCATCTTCACGGAGGTGGACTGCTCGGCGCGGAAGGCGCCCTCGCCGCCCTCGGGGCCCTGCGTCGCAAGTCCGCGCGTCTCCTCGAGGCTGCGGAGCGTCAGGCGGATGTCACCCATCTCCTGGGCGAGGGCGAGGGTCTCGGCCTGGCTCGGCGAGAGCTCGAGCGTGGCGGTCTTGGCGGAGGCGGTCTTCTTGCCGTCCTTCACCTCGATGTCCTGGCCGATGGCGAGCACGCGGACGTTGCGAAACAGCGTGTCGGAGATGTGCTGGTCGGCGCGGTTGTCCTTGCCGCGGACCTTGCGGGTGACGATGACGTCGACGCGGTCGTTGGGCAGGATGAAGCCGCCGGCGGCGGTGTCCTCGGCGATCTTGGTGGAGATGGCGCGCATGCCGGCCGGCAGGATCGCGGCGAGCACGCCGCCCTCGTTGGCCTTGATGAGCTTCTGCTCCTTGATCGGCTCGCCGGGAAGGAAGGGCGCCCGGGCGATGGCGCCGGTCAGGTCGCTCATGGCGTTCGGCTTGCCGGCCTTGGTGATGTAGCCGGTGGTGGCGGCGGCGGAAGGCCAGTCCATCCAGGCGAAGTCGGTCGCCTTCACCGAATCGCCGAGCCGGATCTCGCCCTTGGCGACGAGAACCTGCACGGTGTCGACCTGCGTCTTGACGACCTTGGTCCGCGGCTTGCCGGTCATGCCATTGGCGAGAAAGGCAGCCGCGCCGGCCGCCAGAACCGCAATGCCGAGGACAACCATTCTTGCCCGTTTCATCTCGAATACGTCCTTCTGCCCAGAGTCCAATCACCCATGGTTTGGACGTGATGCTGCCCGACAATGGTCAATGGGCAGTTAATCGGTGTGCCGAAACGGTGCGCGGAACGGGACGATGCCGTGACGCCGACGCGAAAACGGGCGCCGCCCGTGCTGGAGCGACGCCCGTCGACATTGTGTGATCGTGTCATCCGGCGAGGGCCCCGTCGAAGGCGGCAGCCCGAAGCGGGCCGGTGCGGGACGGGGCCCTCGCCGATGGCGCAGGGCCGATGCGGGCGGTCCTGCGCAGATACCGGAGCGCGATCACCTCACAGATCGAGATGCGCACGCGCTCCAGGTGACTTTGCTCGCGCGCTCCCTTGCATTCGGGCGGTTGCCGTCCAGCGGGGGAGATGCGTGGCTCAGCCGATGGCTGCCGCTTCGATGGCGGCCTGCATGTAGGGCGTCATCGGATAGACGAAGAGCGCCGACGCGGCGATGGCGATGCCATAGGGCACGCCGGTCTGGCGATGATGGAGACGCGCCAGCCAGGCCTCGCGGGCCATGAAGGCGGGCAGTGGCAGAAGGCGGAAGAACAGCAGCACGAATGTCAGGATGCCGCCGCCCATCGCCGCGTAGGCGGTGAACACGCCCAGATAGTCGAAACCCATCCACAGCGAGGCGGCCGCGAACACCTTGGCGTCGCCGCCGCCGATCCAGCCGCGGGCGAACATCAGGAAGCACAGCGCCAGCACGGCCGAGCCGGCGGCGACATGCATGGCGAACTCCTCGATCGACATGCCGACGAACGGCGCGACGACGACAAAGCCCGCGACCAGCACGATCGAGATCCTGTTCGGGATCGTCATCGTGAACAGGTCCATCGATCCGGCGAGCGCCATCGCCCCCGGAAACACCAGAAGACACAACAACTCCAACACTGCCCCTACCTCCGCCACTCTGTTTTTTTGACGCCGTTTGAAGGGACAATGGCAGGCCGGCGTAAATCCTCGTTTGAACCTCGCGCCCGATCGGCCGGGATCGGAGGGAAAGCTGGCGAAATGGTGAACGGGAGATTGCCGTGTGCCCTGGAGGACGGGGCGTTGTCGTCGAGGGCGCCTCCGAGCGTCGGCAATCCGCCCGGGGTGTCAAGCGACATCCGGAACCGCCTCCCTTGCGTCATGAAGAACTGCCCCCTCCTCGTAGCTGAGGAGAGCGTGCATGGACATCGAGTGAGATCACGGAAACCCCGTCGTGGAGTGATCCACGGGGGCAGGAGATGAAGACGCCGGAGGACGTGGCGGGTGACGAGCCGGGGCGCGGTGGTTGCGGACTCGCGGGGCCGGGCGCGCCGGCATCGATGTGCAGGGCCGGCGGCCAGCAAAGCAGGGCCGCAAGTGGGGATGAGGCAGGGGCCCAAACGCAGAAAGGCCGCCCGCCTCATCGGCGGACGGCCCTTCCGTCAGATCGAGGATCGCAGGCGGGGCCCGAGCCCCGGCGCTCCTTCAACCGGAGATTACTCCGAGTTCGCCGACGAGAGGGCGCTCTCGACGGTCTCGAACGTGTTGTTCAGCTCGGTCTTCATGGTGCCGAGGGCCGTGATGATGCCGATGCCGACGATGGCGGCGATGAGGGCATACTCGATGGCGGTGGCGCCGGACTCGTCCTTGCCGAAGCGAGCAAGCAGCTTGTTCATTTCTTCTCTCCCAGGTTTCCGAAAAACCAACTCTCTCTCTCTCAGTTCGGCCGCCGTTCCGTTTTCCGGCAGCGCTGAACTGGAGCCGACACTAAGCCTGCCGAATTAATTCTCAGTAAAAATTGGACGCACCTATGGTAAATATCCGGTATATGATCTCCTTCCATCGTGAATATGGATTTAATTCCGCATATAAAATCCAAACCTGTATGTAACTCTCGGTCTATATTGACTAACGTAGCGCTTACGGGCGCGTGTTCGGCGTGGGATCAGGGTTAAACATTGGTTGTTAGCGGGGAGATGGCAGGGCGGGCTGGGTTGCGGCAGGGGCCGGCCAGTCCCCTCTTGCTGCGGGAGCAGGAGGACGGGGCCTCGGGAGCCTGATCGGTCTGGGTGGGAGCGTCCGCGCGAGCATCGGCGGTCGATCGTCTTCTTGGGCGGCCGGCAAGCCGCCGGGGAGCCAGTTACCATGGCAGTCGGCCGGCCTGTCCTGTCCCCCTCAGCCCGGCGGGAGGCTCGACATCCCGAGGCACGGCTCGTCAGGGCGTAGCATGGGCCAGCTTGCGCGGAGCGAGCGCCACGACGAGCGGGCGCCGCATCATTCTCGGGCGGGCGTTTGCCAATCCTTCACCATTTTCCGGCTCAATCGGCGCGAAACGTAGCCAGATCGAGGAACTCAATTTCCATGACACACGGTATCGCCTGGACGAGGCATCTCCGGCTCGCTGCCGTCCTCGTCGCCGCCGGTTTCCTGTCCGCCGACCGCGCCTCGGCCGAGGATCTGGTCGTCGAGTACGACCAGGCCAAGCTCGTCCGTCTCGCCGAGCCCGCCGACAGTGTCATCATCGGCAATCCCTCGGTCGCCGACGTCACGCTGAAGAGCACGACGCTGATGGTCATCACCGGCAAGACCTTCGGCATCACCAATCTCATCGTGCTGAACGCCGAGGACCGCATCATCCTCAACGAGCGGCTCATGGTGCGCGCCGACGAGCAGCGCGTCGTCAGCCTCAATCGCGGCGGCGCCGTGCAGTCGTTCAACTGCATCGGCAAGTGCGAGCCGATCATCAAGGTCGGCGACGAGCAGTCGTACTACCAGACCATTCTCCGGTCGGCCGAGCAGAAGCGGAAGATCTCCGAGGGCGAGGACGCCGGCAGCAGCGGCGACGTCGGCAACTGAGGCGGCGCGCCCTCGCGCCACCCCTCGCAATTCCACAAGAGAGGCGCGGCCGGGGCATCCTGCCGCGCCTCGTCGCGTCGGGACGCCCGGTCGGGCCGGCTCGTCCGTGCCGCCTGGTCCTCGCGCACCGGGTCTTGCGCGGGCCCGGCAAATCCGCAATGGGTTGAGGCTCACGGCCCACCCCTCGCCGCCTGCGCCCGTCGGCGTGCGCGGCCGAGCGCGATCTGCGGAACCCACCCATGCCGCGACCTCCCTTCACCGAGCTCATCGCCAGCCTGCCCTCGACCGTGCCCTTCGTCGGGCCGGAGGCGCTGGCGCGCCGGCGCGGCCGCCCCTTCCGCGCGCGGATCGGCGCCAACGAGAGCGTGTTCGGGCCGAGCCCCAAGGCGATCGCGGCCATGCGGGAGGCGGCCGAGCATGTCTGGATGTATGGCGATCCGGAGGTGCACGACATCAAGGTGGCGATCGCGGCGCATCATGGCGTCGGCCCTCAGAATGTCGCGGTCGGGGAAGGTGTCGATGGCCTGTTCGGCTATGCGGTCCGCCTGTTCATCGAGCCCGGCATGACCGTCGCATCCTCGCTCGGCGCCTATCCGACCTTCAATTTCCATGTCGCGGGCTTCGGTGGCCGGCTCGTCACCACGCCCTATCGCGAGGACCGCGAGGACCCTGAGGCGCTCGTCGAGCTCGCCGCGCGCGAGAAGGCGCGCATCCTCTTCATCGCCAATCCCGACAATCCGATGGGGACCTGGTCGCCGGCCGAGCGTATCGGCGAGCTGATCGGCCGGGTGCCCGAGGGCACCATGCTGTTCCTCGACGAGGCCTATGGCGAGTTCGCGCCCGAGGGCACGCTGCCGCCGCTCGAGGTGGCCAATCCGCAGGTCATCCGCTTCCGCACCTTCTCCAAGGCCTATGGCATGGCGGGGCTGAGGGTCGGATACGCCCTCGGCGCGCCCGAGGTGATCCTGGCCTTCGACAAGATCCGCAACCATTTCGGCGTCGGTCGTATCGCGCAGGCCGGCGCGATCGCCGCTCTCGCCGATCAGGCCTATCTCGGCGAAGTCATCGCCCAAGTGAAGGCGGGGCGCGAGCGGATCGCGGCGATCGCCGAGGAGAACGGCTTGAGAGCCATCCCGTCCGCCACCAATTTCGTCGCGGTCGATTGCGGGCGCGACGGCGCGTTCGCCTCGAAGGTGCTCGAGGGACTCCTGGCCCGCGACGTGTTCGTCAGGAAGCCGGCGATCGCGCCGCTCGACCGGACGATCCGCGTCAGCGTCGGCACAAGGGCCGATCTCGATCTCTTCGCCGAGATGTTGCCTCGGGCGCTCGCGGAGGCGCGCGGGCGCTGAGGCGGCGGAGCCGGGGGAGGTCTTCAGAGCTTCTCGGTGAAACGATTGGTGATCGGATAGCGGCGGTCGCGGCCGAAATTGCGTTCGGTGATCTTGACGCCAGGTGCCGCCTGGCGGCGCTTGTACTCGGCGATCCCGAGCAGGCGCCCGACCCGGGCGACGGTCTCGCGGGCATGGCCGCGGGCAACGATGTCGGCGAGCGGCATTTCATGCTCGACGAGGCATTCGAGAATGTCGTCGAGGACGTCGTAGGGCGGCAGCGAATCCTGATCGGTCTGGTTGGGCTTCAATTCGGCGGTCGGCGCCTTGGTCAGTATGCGCTCGGGGATGACGGGGCCGGCGGGACCCATGGCGGTGTCCGGCCGGGCGGCATTGCGCCAGCGGGCGATCCGGTAGACCTCGGTCTTGTAGAGATCCTTGATCGGATTGAAGCCGCCGTTCATGTCGCCGTAGAGCGTCGCATACCCAACCGACATCTCCGACTTGTTGCCGGTCGTCAGCACCATGGAGCCGAGCTTGTTGGAGACCGCCATCAGGATCGAGCCGCGGCTGCGCGACTGCAGGTTCTCCTCGGTGATGTCGGCGGGACGGCCGGCGAGGATGGGATCGAGCGCCTTCAGGAAGCCTTCGACCGGCTCGGCGATCGGCAGGATGTCGTAGCGGCAGCCGAGCGCCTCGGCGCAGCCAGCGGCATCCGACAGGCTTTCGTTGCTGGTGTAGCGGTAGGGCAGCATGATGCCGTGCACGCGCGCGGGGCCGAGGGCGTCGACCGCGAGGGCGGCGACGAGCGCGGAATCGATGCCGCCCGAAAGGCCGAGCACGACGCCGGGAAAGCGGTTCTTGTCGACATAGTCCCTGAGGCCGAGCATGCAGGCCTCGTAGATCTCCGCCTCGCCTTCGGGCAGAAGGGCGCGCGGCCCCTCGGCGCAGGCCCAGCCTTCGGCGCCGCGCCGCCAGTCGGTGACGACGAGGTCGTCGCGGAAGGCGGGAAGCTGGACGGCGAGCGAGCGGTCGGCGTTCAGCACGAAGGAGGCGCCGTCGAAGACGAGCTCGTCCTGGCCGCCGACCTGGTTCACATAGGCGAGCGGCAGGCCGCTTTCGGTCACACGGGAGACCGCGATCATCATGCGCGTGTCGTGCTTGGCCCTGGAATAGGGCGAGCCGTTCGGCACGATCAGCAACTCGGCGCCGGTCTCGGCGAGGCATTCGACGACATCCTCGCGCCAGATGTCCTCGCAGATGGGAACGCCGAGCCGGACGCCACGAAAGGCGACGGGACCGGGCATGGGGCCGGCCGCGAAGACGCGCTTCTCGTCGAAGACGCCGTAGTTCGGCAGGTCGTTCTTGAAGCGCAGGCCCGTGATCTTGCCGCCGTCGAGGAGCGCGACGGCGTTGTAGGCGAGGCCCGCCTCCTCCCAGACGGTGCCGATGAGGACGGCGGGGCCGCCGTCGGCGGTCTCGGCCGCAAGGCCTTCGACGGCGGCGCGGCAGGCGGCGCGGAAGGCCGGCTTCAGCACGAGGTCCTCGGGCGGATAGCCACAGATGAAGAGCTCGGTCAGCACGAGGAGGTCGGCTCCGGCCGCCGCCGCCCGGCCACGCAGCTCGCGGGCGAGCGCGGCATTGCCGGCGAGATCGCCGACGATGGGGTTGGCCTGGGCAAGCGCGATGCGGAGGGTGTCGGGCGCGGTCATGGCGCCGAGACTAAGCAGGTTCTGCGAGGCTCGCCAAGGGCGCGGGCGAACGGACTGACAGGCGCCCGGCGGGAGCTGGTCGTTGAAGGCGCAGCCAGCCGGCCGTCGCCCGGCTCAGGCGCGATAGACGACAGGGAAGTCGGGTCCATCGAGGGGTTCGCCGGTGCGCAGCGTCAGGTGCTCGAGCGGCGGCGAGCCCTTGCCCTTGCGGTCGACGAAGACCGCATCGTCGCCGACGAAGCGGGCCGAGAAGACGCGGCGGCGGCTCGCCTGGCCGGTGTTGGCGGGGGCGCCGTGTACGGTGCGGAAGTTGAAGGCGACCGCATCGCCGGGCTGCATCGCCCAGCCGAGGATGCCGTAGCGGTCGCGCTCGGCCTCGATGTCGGGCAGCTCCTTTGCGGTGTCGCCGGCATAGAGATCGGAGCCGTCGAAACGCTTCGGGCGATGATCGACGCCCCAGCGATGGGAGCCGGGCACGCATTCGAGCGTCGTCTCGCGGGGGACCGGGTCGAGCGGGATCCAGAAGCTGACGCTCTGGCGGCCATCGTGACAGTAGTAGGGCTGGTCCTGGTGCCAGGGGGTGACGATCGAGGTGCCGGGCTCCTTGACGAGCACATGGTCGTGGAAGAAGCGTCCGGTGGCCGAGCCCATGAGGCGGGCGGCGATGGCGCCGGCCGGCGAGCGCATCACGAAGTCGTGGAATTCGGGGATGCGCTGCCAGTTGCAGAGGTCCTGGAAGAAGCGGGCGGTGCCGTCCTTGGGAGTATAGGAGCGCTCGTAGCGGCTCGGCGAGCGCATCAATGCCTCGATGCCGGCGCGCAGCGGCTCGACCCAGTCGGTGAAGACGCCCTTCAGCAGGATGACGCCGTTCTCGGCGAAGCGCCGGGTGTCGGCATCGGAGGGTAGCTCGGCGGTCGCGGGGGTGGGCTCGGCCATGGGTAATCTCCCTGTAGGGCTCGGACGCTAACTTGTCTAGACATGTCTAGTCAAGTGGGGCATGGGGGAAGGCATTGGGCCGTCGGCAGGGGACAGTGGGTCGTAGGCAGTGGGCAGTGGGCGGGGCACTGGCAGTGGCAGTGGCCAAATGGGGGCATGGGGAACTGGACGAGGGATGGCGGGCCGGGAGATGCGGTGGCATCGGCCGGGGCTTGAGGGCGGATGAGGTGAGGACGTGACCGGGCCGCACTATCTGAGGGTGAAGAGCCATGTCGGTGCGGCGATCGCAGGGGGCGAGCTGAGGCCGGGCGACCGGTTGCCCTCGGAGGCCGAGCTGGTCGAGCGCTTCGCGGTCTCGCGCATGACGGTCAGCCGCGCGCTCAACGAACTCGCCCGCGAGGGGCTGGTCGAGCGCGTGCAGGGCGTCGGTTCGTTCGTCGCGGTCCGGCGCAGCGAGACGGCGATGCTCGAGGTACGCGACATCGCCGAGGAGGTGGCGCGGCGCGGCGGGACATATGGCTGCCGGGTGCTGGTGCTGTCGAAAGGGATCTCGGGGACGGTCGGCCGTCTCATGGGGCTCGGCGCCGAGGCGGTGCACTACCACTCCGTGATCGTCCATCTCGCCGACGGCGTGCCACTGCAGATCGAGACGCGCTTCGTCAATCCGGACTTCGCGCCCGACTATCTCGCCCAGGATTTCTCGACGGCCACGCCCTATGCCTATCTGATGTCGCTCGGACCGCTGCAGGCAGCCGAGCATGCCATCGAGGCGCGGCGCGTCACGGTCGAGGAGGCGCGGCGCCTCGAGATCGAAGACGACGAGCCGGCGATCGTGCTGAAGCGGCGGACCTGGTCGCGCAACAAAGTGGCGTCGGTCGCCACCCTGGTCGCGCCGGCCGGTCGGCAACGCTTCATCGGGAGCTTCGGCACGCCGCCGGATGGTGCGGCCCGTCTGCCGTCGCTGTGACCGGTCACCATCCGAGGGGAACCTGGCCAACCAATTCCGCCCGCGTCAGACCTCGGTCGGATCCTCGGTGTAGCGGCGCGGCAGGGCGACGATCTTCTGCACATCCTCGAGGCTGGCGACGTCGTGGACCATGCCGTCGCGGATCACGTAGAGCCATTTGAGGCTCTCGGTCTCCTCGAGGTCGCGCGGCGTGGTGGCGTGGAGGCGGTTCCAGAAGCGGCGCATGTCGCGGAAGCTCTTGAAGCGCCCGGTCTCGTCGAGGTCGAGCGAGTGCACGAGCCCATCGGAGAATAGGCACTCCTTCAAGAGATCGGGCTTCAGCAGGTGGCGCGTGCGCAGGGGATCGGCGGACAGCGCCATGCGCGCTTCCTGGCCGGCGGCGCCATTCTTCAGATTGGCCTTCACCAGCTTGTAGATGGCGTTGAAATAGCCGTACTGGACGAGCCCCGAGCAGATGAACTCGTTGGCATTGGCGCCGCGCCGGACGCGGGCGAAGCCGGGGGTCCAGCGGCGGCGCCCGCTCTCGGCCTTGTCGGAGGCGCGGAAGGGGCGAAGCTCGCGGTAGATGGTCGAGCGGATCAGCGCGCGCACCATGGTGACGACGCGCCAGTAGTCGTACTCGTCCTTGATGTGATCGAGCAGGTGGCCGCGCACGAAGCGCTGCACGTCGTCGCCGAACCAGTCGCGGTCGAAGCGCTTGATGCCGATGACGTAGTGGGGATCGACGGCGTAGTCGCGCAGATTGGTGAGATCGACGCCCGAGGTGCCGGCCTCGATGATGAAGGTGTTGTTGAAGCCGTCATTGTGATCGCGAGTATGGAAGACGAGAGCGGCGTGGGAGAAAATGCTCTTCGTCGACCAGCGGATCGCCCAGGAGAACGGGCTGCCGGTGTGGCGGGACAAGACGATGTCGGCCCGCTTCATATAGTCGCCGGCCAGGAAACGATTGACCGACATCGGGAATGTGGGGGCACCGGCGAACTCGTCGGGGCCCTTGCCGCCGGGCTCGGCACTCTTGCCGACCAGATTGACCGCTTCCATCAGACACCTCCGGAGCCGTTGTGGCCGGCCCCCGCTGAGGTGACCGGGCGCGAGGCAGGGGCGCCGCGCGCCCTGCCGTCCCCCTCCGCTCGACAGGCTCGCCGGCAATTCCGCCGGCAGCATGTCGCGGGCCGCGGAAAATCGCGCAGCCCGCTCCCGCCCTCCCGAAGAACGAGGGGCGTACCTCCCTCAGGCCGGCTGCCCCCGGACTGGCCGCGCCCCCGGACTGGCCGCCCTCTCAGTGCGGCGGCGTGCTCAGGCCGCGCCGGTCAGCTGCTCGAGCGGCTGCGAGCCGTTCGTGCGGTCGGCGCGCAGCCGCTCGGCGACGTTGAAGGCGATCTCCAGCGCCTGGTCGACGTTGAGGCGGGGATCGCAGAAGGTATGATAGCGATCCTCGAGGTCCGTCTCGGTGATCGACTGGGCGCCGCCGATGCACTCGGTGACGTTCTTGCCGGTCATCTCGAGATGGATGCCGCCTGGATGGGTGCCGAGCCCGCGGTGGATGTCGAAGAACTGCTCGACCTCCTTCCTGACGCGCTCGAAGGGCCGGGTCTTGTAGCCGGTCGCCGCCGTGATGGTGTTGCCATGCATGGGGTCGCAGGACCACACGACGCTGCGGCCTTCCTTCTCGACCGCCTTGACGAGCGCCGGCAGGTGCTTCTCGACCTTGTCGACGCCATAACGGCAGATCAGCGTCAGCCGGCCGGCCTCGTTGTCCGGGTTGAGGATGTCGATGAGGCGCAACAGTCCGTCGGCCTCGAGCGAGGGGCCGCATTTGAGGCCGAGCGGATTGCGGATGCCGCGGCAGAACTCGACATGGGCATGGTCGGGCTGGCGGGTGCGGTCGCCGATCCAGAGCATGTGGCCGGACAGGCCGTACCACTCGCCCGATGTGGAATCGACGCGGGTCAGCGCCTCCTCGTAGCCGAGCAGCAGCGCCTCGTGGCTGGTGAAGAAATTGGTGGTGCGGAGCTGGTGGGCGGTCTGGGCGGTGATGCCGCAGGCGCGCATGAAGGCGAGCGTCTCGGAGATGCGCTCGGCAAGCTCCTGGTACTGCTTGCCGGCCGGACTGTCCTTGGCATAGTCGAGATACCAGCGATGGACGTTCTCGAGGCTCGCATAGCCGCCTTGCGCGAAGGCGCGCAACAGGTTCAGCGTCGCCGCCGACTGGCGATAGGCCTCGACCTGGCGGCGGGGATCGGGGACGCGCGCCTCGGCGGTGAACTCCGGGCCGTTGATGATGTCGCCGCGATAGCTCGGCAGCGTCACGTCGCCCTTCTTCTCGACGTCGGACGAGCGCGGCTTGGCGAACTGGCCGGCGATGCGCCCGACCTTCACGACCGGGAAGGAGCCGGCGAAAGTCAAGACCACCGCCATCTGCAGGAAGACGCGGAAGAAGTCGCGGATGTTGTCGGCGCCGTGCTCGGCGAAGCTCTCGGCGCAGTCGCCGCCCTGGAGCAGAAAGGCGCGGCCATGGGCGACCTCGGCGAGCTCGGCCTTGAGCTCGCGCGCCTCGCCGGCGAAGAACAGCGGCGGAAAGGTCTTGATCTGAGCCTCGACCGCGGCGAGCGCCTTCTCGTCCTGATAGGCCGGCACCTGGACGATCGGCTTCTTGCGCCAGCTCGAGGGGGACCAGGATGCGGCCATCTGAGGGAACTCCACGATAGAGAAAGCGACAGAGAATGCGACGGCGGAGCCGGGCGCAATCCCGCCCCCGCCCTTGGACGATGCCTCGAAATGCTTCGCCGAGACGAGACCTATAGAGCATCGCCCGTCGAAAGGCCAAGCGCGAAGGCGTATCGGGTCGGGAGGCACCCTCTCACCCGGCGAGGGCAGTGCGGCAATCCGTGCACATATCCCGCCCCGAGTTTCACGAGGGTGTTGCGAAAGGACGCTTACCTGCCGCCGGTCGCCGCAATCCGGTGTCGCCATGGGACCGACGCCGGCTGGCGCTGGAGCCCTCCCCGACCCGCGTCGCCGCCAGCCGTGTTTCGGGAAAGGAGTGCACCGATGTCGCTTCGCAAGATGCTGCTTGCCGCAACCGCGATTGCCATTCTTCCGTCGTTCGCCGCCCATGGCGGCGAAATCTCGTTCTCGCCCGTGCCGTTCGCGGCCGACGACGCCGCCAGGCTCGCGGTTATCGCCTCGAGCACCGTAACGATCGACGGCAAAGAGGTCGCGATCGGCTATCACGAGCTCAAGAACCTGAAGCTTGTTCGTGGTTTTGAATCGAACCACTAGGTTCAATTACGACATTTGCATCCCGCTTCAGAACCCGTGAGAGCAAATGTCGGAATGATGAGAACCACCAGCAAGCTTATGTTTCTAGTTGAGCTTTTGAGTTTGAAACTTGAGAGCGCACTTCGCAGCAACCGGGACACGAAGTGTCAAATTCGCTCCGCTACCGGCAGTCGATGCTGGAATCGACGTTGTTCCCGTAGACGAGCCTGCCGTCCGGACATTCAAGAACCGGCCGCTTGCCGAAATGGCAGCCGACCACGCAGTTCCTGTAGACCCGACGGGCTTCTGCCTTGTCGGCCAAGTGTAGCAACGGTTCACAGGTCCGATCGCACTCTGCAACATTACGTTTCACAGTTGGGCAGCAATATTTAGTGCCTGACCTGAAGTGGGTCTGTGTGACGAAATTCGCCGGACATTTGTTCGTCTTCACGAAACACTCGGCCACCGTCTTGCTATTGGACATACAAATTCCATGTCCATTTGAGACGAAAAACCCCGCTCCTGGCGGACACGCTGACGCCGCCGATGCCATGATCAGCAGGCTCACAATGAAAAAACCGCATTGCGTTAGCAATTTGTGATAAGCTATATTAAGCAATATCTGGTTTTTACAAATATTAGAACTGACTCGCTGCATAGGAGTTTTCCTAAACGCACAGTCAATAGTTTATGAGTTATCAATACTGCGTTTCTGGCCTTGCGTCAATGGGCTGGCATACCCCTTGGGCATTGTCCGCGAGGTGCTCGCCTTGCACATGGCGGGTCCGGTGACCCCAAGTTTGAAAAGATGGACCAGCGTGATCGCGTTGATGGCAGACCGACTGTGCCAGTGGCGCCGGACGACATTTTCCGATGCCTCGCAACTCGGCCGCCCCGTGGAGCGAATTCGACATTCGAGGCCCGGGTGCGGCCAGGCTCGTTCTCAAATGTTGAATTCCAAAGCTTGCTGGAGCCCTACCCGACCCGCGTCGCCGCCAGCCGCTCCTCGTCGAGGTCGAGGCCGAAGCCGGGGGCCTCGCTCAGGTGGATGATGCCGTCGGCATCCGCCCGGATCGGCGCTCTCAGCATGAAATCCCGCTTCTCGAGGGGGAAGGTCGGGGGATCGTGCGGGAACTCGATGAAGGGGGCGCCGACAGTACCGGCCGTCAGATGAAGGGCTGCCGCCAGCATGACGCCGTTGCCCCAGGTGTGCGGGGTGAAGACGATGCCCTTCTGCCGGCACAGGGCGGCGATGTCCTTGAGGCCCGATATGCCGCCGGCGAGGGCGGCGTCGGTCTGGATCACGTCGTAGCAGCCGGCCTCGACGAGGAGGGCCGCCTCGTGCACCTCGCGCGTCAGCTCGCCACCGGCGATGCGGATGTCGGTCGCCTCGCGCAGGCGGCGCAGATTGTCGATGTCGCTGCGATGGAGCGGCTCCTCGATCCAGTAGACGCCGAGGGGCTCGAGCGCACGGGCGATGGCGAGCGCGTCCTTCAGGGTGCGGGCCGGCGCGCCGTCCCAGGGCATCCGCCAGGCCTGGTTGCAGTCGACCATCAGCTCCAGGCGATCGCCGACGGCGGCGCGCACCGCCTCGACGATGCCGATCTCCTCGCGCCAGTTCTCGCGGAAGAAGCGCAGCTTCAAAGCCTTGTAGCCGGCCTCGACGACGGCCAGCGCCTTCTCTGCGGTCTCGGTGGCACCGCGGCGCTGACCGAAGGAGACATAGGCGGGAAGTGACGATGAGAAGCCACCGAGCAGCCGCCAGACCGGCTCGCCGGTGATCTGGCCGTAGAGGTCCCAGAGGGCGAGATCGAGCGGCCAGTGCTTGCCGTAGTGGAAGCTGAGATTGTCGATCAGGCGGAAATGGCGGGCGAGGTGGCGCGGATCCTTGCCGAGAAAGAGGTCCTCGTGACCGGCAAAGCCGGCCATGGCGTCGCCCGAGCCGATGCCGACATGGCCCTCGTCGGTCTCGACGCGCACGATGGTCGCACCGAATTTCGGCCGCTCGCGACTGTCCCAACTGGGATGAAAGGGCGGGTCGAGCGGAATCTCGTGATGTGTGACGGCGATGCGACTGATTTTCATCGGCAGGTGACCTCCGCTCAACTCGCCCACGGTAGGCCCGCGGCGGGCGGGGCGACTAATGGATACTTCCCTCTGGATCGCCCAACGTCTATCCATTGCAGGAGGCTGGCCGGGAGACAATCGGGCGGCGAACGAAAAAAACGAGAACGGAAACCGCGCAGCACCGCCCGCGAGGGGACGAGCGCCAGCCGGGAAAAGCTCCGTTCAGGGAGGAAGGTCCGCGATGCCCGTGACGGCTGGTCCGTCTGGCGCAGGTCTCGACACGTTTCCCAAGCTCCTTCTGCGGAACGGGGAGTGGTTCGCCGCGCGACCGGCGATGCGCGAGAAGGATCTCGGCATCTGGCAGACCTGGAGCTGGGCCGAGGTGGTCGACGAGGTGCGGGCGCTGGCGCTCGGGCTCGCCCAGCTCGGCCTCAAGGCCGGCGACACGATCGCCATCGTCGGCGACAACCGGCCGCGGCTCTATTGGACCTTCCTTGCCGCCCAGAGCCTCGGCGCCATACCCGTGCCGGTCTACCAGGACGCGGTCGCCGACGAGATGGCCTATGTGCTCGGCCATGCCAGGGTCGGCTTCGCGGTGGCCGAGGACCAGGAGCAGGTCGACAAGCTCCTGCAGGTCGCCGACCGGGTGCCCTCGATCCGGGAGATCCTCTACGACGACCCACGGGGCCTGGAGAAATACGGCCACGAGCATGTGCGCAGCTTCGAGGAGGTGCAGCGCCTCGGGCGCGAGCGGCTGAAGGGCGAGGCGGATCTCGACCGGCGCTGGCGCGAGGGGATCGCGGCCGGCAAGGGCCGCGACATCAGCGTCATTCTCTATACCTCGGGCACGACGGGGACGTCGAAGGGCGTGCTGCTGTCGGCCGAGCGCTCGATCGCGGCGGCGAGCGACACGGTCGCCTTCGACAAGCTCGGCGAGACCGACGAGGCGCTCGCCTACCTCCCGATCGCCTGGGTCGGCGACCACTATCTGAATTTCGCGCAGTCGCTGGTCGCGGGGTTCGCGATCGCATGTCCGGAATCGCGCGAGACGGTGCAGGAGAACCTGCGGGAGATCGGTCCGACCTTCTATTTCGCGCCGCCGCGCGTCTTCGAGCAGCTCCTGACGCAGGTGATGATCCGCATGGAGGATGCGGGCCGGCTGAAGCGGGGCATGTTCCACTTCTTCATGGCCGTGGCGAAGCGCTATGGCGAGCTCATCCTCGACCGGCGGCGGGTGTCGCCATGGGGCCGGCTGCTCTACGGGCTCGGCAGCGTGCTCGTCTATGGGCCGCTGAAGAACCGGCTCGGCTTCACGCGCGTGCGCGTCGCCTATACGGCCGGCGAGGCGATCGGCCCCGATCTCTTCAGCTTCTACCGTTCGCTCGGGCTCAATCTGAAGCAGCTCTACGGTCAGACCGAGGCCTTCCTCTATGTGACGGCACAGCCCGACGGCGAGATCCGCGCCGATACGGTCGGGCCCCCGGCGCCCAATGTCGAGATCCGCATCGCCGAAAGCGGCGAAGTGCAGTTCAAGTCGCCGGGCATGTTCCTCGGCTACTTCAATGACGAGGCTCGCACCGCCGAGACCTTGACGACCGACGGCTTCGTGAAGACGGGCGATGCCGGCTTCTTCGACCAGAACGGCCATCTGAAGATCATCGACCGCGCCAAGGATGTCGGCCGGCTCCGCGACGGCACGCTGTTTCCGCCGAAATACATCGAGAACCGGCTGAAATTCTATCCCAACATCAAGGAGGCGGTGGCCTTCGGCAACGAGCGCGACTTCACGACGGTGTTCATCAACATCGACCTGACGGCGGTCGGCAACTGGGCGGAGCGCAACAACGTCTCCTATGCCAGCTATCAGGAGCTGGCGGCGCATCCGGAGGTCTACCGGATGATCGAAGCGAACGTCGACCAGGTGAACATCAGCCTCGCGGGCGAGCCGGGCCTCGCGGGTGCGCAGATCCGCCGCTTCCTGATCCTGCACAAGGAGCTCGATGCCGACGACGGCGAGCTGACGCGCACGCAGAAAGTGAGGCGCGGCTTCATCGCCGAGCGCTACGCGCCACTCGTTGCGGCCCTCTACGACGGCTCGCAGCGCTGCCGGATCGCGACCGAGGTGACCTTCGAGGACGGGCGCAAGGGCATGATCGAGGGCGACGTGCGGATCGTCGACATGGCGGTGCATGCGGCCTACGGCGCCGGTGCCGCGGCGCGCAAGGAGGCGGCCGAATGAGCGCGACGGGCACGAGCGCGACGAGAATGGCCTCGAGCAGTCCGGCGGAGATCGCGGCGCGCGCCGCCGCCGAGACGCTCGGTGGCGCAGGTGCCGGTGGACCGGTCATCGCCGGCGCCGACACCGGCCCGAGCGCGCGCGACGCGGGCGATGACGACGGCGTGCCGGCGCGCCGGTTCGAGGAAGTGCTGCTGAAGCTCGAGAACGTCTCGCTATCCTTCGGCGGCGTCAAGGCGATCCGCGACGTCAGCTTCGACATCATGAAGGGTGAGATCCGCGCCATCATCGGGCCGAACGGCGCCGGCAAGACGTCGATGCTGAACGTCATCAACGGCTTCTATCATCCCCAGAAGGGCTCCATCACGCACAAGGGCCGCCGGCGCCGGCAGATGCGCCCGCACGTCGCCGCCACCCAGGGCATCGCCCGCACCTTCCAGAACGTCGCGCTGTTCAAGGGCATGTCGACGCTCGACAACATCATGTCGGGGCGCTCGCTGAAGATGAAGGTCGGCTTTCTCGGCCAGCTCGTCCATTTCGGACCGGCGCGCAACGAGGAGATCCGCCATCGCCGCAAGGTCGAGGAGATCATCGACTTCCTCGAGATCCAGCACATCCGCAGGACACCGGTCGGCAAGCTGCCCTATGGCCTGCAGAAGCGCGTCGAGCTCGGCCGCGCGCTCGCCATGGAGCCCGAGCTTCTGCTGCTCGACGAGCCGATGGCGGGCATGAACCTCGAGGAGAAAGAGGACATGTCGCGGTTCATCATCGACGTCAACGAGCAGCTCGGCACCACCATCGCGCTCATCGAGCACGATATCGGCGTCGTCATGGATTTGTCCGACCGGATCGTGGTGCTCGATCACGGCGAGAAGATCGCCGACGGCACGCCGGCGGTGGTCCGGGCCGACCAGAACGTCATCGACGCCTATCTCGGCGTCGCGCATTAGAGCCTGATCGTTCGAGATGCGCGCGTCCGCGTGCGCATCGAGAGCGTGAATCAGACTCTTGGGACAAGAGAGCCTGATCGTTCGAGATACGCGCGTCGGCGTGCGCATCGAGAGCGTGAATCAGACTCTTGGGACAAGAGAGCCTGATCGTTCGAGATGCGCGCGTCGGCGTGCGCATCGAGAGCGTGAATCAGACTCTCGAGCAAGGAGTTGGAGCATGTTCGACACCGTCAATCCGATTTCGTCGGACATGCTCTCTTAGGCGGGCGCAAGGGATGGAAACGCTCTACCAGATCCTCGTCGACCCGTTCGTGCAGATGGCGGCGATGCCCGACTTCCTCGTGCAGGTGCTGTGGGAGGGATTCGTCTCGGGCATCCTCTACGCGCTGATCGCGCTCGGCTTCGTCCTGATCTTCAAGGCCTCGGGCGTATTCAACTTCGCACAAGGCATCATGGTGGTGTTCTCGGCGCTGTCGCTGGTCGGGCTCCATGCCGCCGGCGTGCCGGCCTTCGTCGCGCTCGGGCTCTGCGTGCTCATCATGCTGGCGTTGGCGCTCACGATCGAGCGGCTGGTGCTGCGCCCGCTCGTCAACCAGCCCGACATCATCCTGTTCATGGCGACGATCGGGCTCACCTATTTCCTCGTCGGGTTCGGCGAGTTCGTGTTCGGCGGCGAGCCGAAGACGATGATCACGTCGGAGCTCTTGCTGCCCGGCGGCTCGACCGATTTCGAAATCCTCGGCGGCCGCGTGATCCTCCAGCACATCGACATCGCCGCCGCACTGATCGCCAGCATCATGGTGGCGGCGCTCGGCTTCGTCTTCTCCAAGACGCAGGTCGGGCGGGCGTTGCGCGCGGTCGCCGACGACCATCAGGCGGCGCTGTCGGTCGGCATCTCGCTCAACCGCATCTGGGCGATCGTGTGGTTCGCGGCGGGCGTCGTCGCGCTCGTCACCGGCATCATGTGGGGGGCGCGCTCGGACGTGTCCTTCGCGCTCGAGATCATCGCGCTGAGGGCGCTGCCGGTGCTGATCCTCGGCGGGCTCACCTCGATCCCGGGCGCCATCGTCGGCGGGCTCATCATCGGCATCGGTGAGAAGCTCGGCGAGATCTACTGGGGGCCGCTGGTGGGCGGCGGCATCGAGAGCTGGCTCGCCTATGCGATCGCTCTCGTCTTCCTGCTGTTCAGGCCGCAGGGCCTGTTCGGCGAGCGCATCATCGAGCGGATCTGAGGAACCATGCTCTATCGCGAGACCGGCCAGTTCAAGACCAGCTACGAGGCCGACCAGGCGATCTTCCCGATCCGCCAGGACCGGATCGGCCTCGCCCTCATCGCGTTCGTCGCCTTCGTGGCGGTGCCGCTCCTCGCCGACGACTTCTTCCTGTCCTCGGTGATGATCCCGTTCCTCATCTTCACGCTGGCGACGATCGGCCTCAACATCCTGACGGGCTATTGCGGGCAGCTCTCGCTCGGCACCGGCGCCTTCATGGGGGCGGGCGCCTATGCCTGCTACAAGCTGACGACGATCTTTCCCGATGTGAACATCATCGTCCTGATCCTCGCCTCGGGCTTCTTCTCGGCGGCGATCGGCGTCGTGTTCGGCCTGCCCTCGCTCAGGATCAAGGGCTTCTATTTGGCGGTCGCGACGCTCGCGGCGCAGTTCTTCCTCGAATGGTGCTTCATCCGCATCCCGTGGCTCTACAACTACAATGATTCCGGAGCGATCGAGGTGGCGCGGCGCGACCTGTTCGGCGTCGCGATCGCCGGAGCGGCGGCGACACCGCTGGCGCGCTATTTCGCCGTCCTCGTCATCGTCGTCGTCATGACCTGGCTCGCCTCCAATCTCATCCGCGGCCGTATCGGGCGATCCTGGATGATGGTGCGCGACATGGACATCGCCGCCGAGCTGATGGGCATCCGTCTGTTGCCGACCAAGCTCGGCGCCTTCGCGGTGTCGTCGTTCTATGCGGGCGTCGCCGGTGCGATGATGGTGTTCTTCTGGCTGGGGGCGGCCGAGCCCTCGTCCTTCTCGATCAATCTGTCGTTCCAGATCCTCTTCATGGCGATCCTCGGTGGCCTCGGCAGCCTGATCGGCAGCTATATGGGGGCGGCCTTCATCTGGATGCTGCCGCTCGTCGTGCGCCTCGCGCCGGGGCTGTTCGGTATCGAGATCGAGGCGGCGGCGGTGCAGCACATCTCCTTCATGATGACGGGTGCGCTCATCATCCTCATCCTCATCGTCGAGCCGCACGGCCTTGCGCGGCTGTGGGCGATCGGCAAGCAGAAGCTCAGGGTCTGGCCGTTCCCCTATTGACGGGGCGGGCGGAGCCGCGGGGCGCGGAGGGACAGGCACAAAGGCTGGCAGGAACGGGCCGACGGCCAGCCACCATACGAAGGCTCACGAAGCGGGCGCGCCGGATCGGCCGGCCGACGCCCAAGCGACTGGAGGAAAGTGCATGCAAGGAAAATCGCTGCTCGCAGCCGCAGCCGTGCTCGGCCTCGTCGCCGCAGACGCGGTGGCGACGAGTGCCGTGGCGGAGGATACGCTCTACATCCCGCTGCTCACCTATCGGACAGGCGCCTATGCCGGCTCCGGCATCCCGATCGCCGACGGCATGCACGACTATCTCGCCATGCTGAACGAGCGCGACGGCGGCATCGGCGGCGTCAAGCTCGTCATCGAGGAATGCGAGACCGGCTACGACACGCAGAAGGGCGTCGAGTGCTACGAGGGCACCAAGGGCAAGGGTGCGCTCATGTACAACCCCTGGTCGACCGGCATCACGCTGCAGCTGATCCCCAAGGCGGCCGAGGACAAGATCCCGGTTCTGTCGATGGCCTATGGTCTCTCGGCGGCACAGGTCGGTACCACGTTCCCCTGGGTGTTCAACCCGCCCGATACCTACTGGGACGGCGCCTCGGCGGTCATCAAGTATATCGGCGAGAAGGAAGGCGGCCTCGACAAGCTCGCCGGCAAGAAGATCGGCTTCATCTTCCTCGACGCGGGCTACGGGCGCGAGCCGATCCCGCTGCTCGAGCAGCTCGCCGCCAAATACGGCTTCACGCTGACGCAGTACCCGGTGCCCGGCAAGGAGATGCAGAACCAGTCGGCGCAGTGGCTGAACGTGCGGCGCGACAATCCCGACTACATGATCATGTGGGGCTGGGGGGCCATGAACCCGACGGCGGTCAAGGAAGCCGCCAAGATCCGCTATCCGATGGACCATTTCATCGGTGTGTGGTGGTCGGGCGGCGAGGACGACGCGCGGCCGGCCGGCGACGGCGCGATCGGCTATACGACGCTCAATTTCAATGCCGTCGGTGCCGGGTTCCCCGTCGTGCAGGACATCCTGAAGCATGTCGTCGACAAGGGCATGAGCCAGGTCGCGGACAAGTCGCGCGTCGGTGAGAACCTCTACAACCGCGGCATCCTCAATTCCGTGCTGATCGCCGAGGCGATCGCGGTTGCCCAGAAGATGACCGGCAAGAAGGTCGTCACTGCCGAGGACGTGCGGATGGGCCTCGAGAACATCAATCTCGACGAGGCGCGCCTCAAGGAGCTCGGACTGGAAGGCTTCGTGAAGCCGATCAAGACGTCCTGCGCCGACCATTCCGGCCATCACATGGTCTACATGCAGCAGTGGGACGGCCAGGGCTGGAAGCCGGCCTCGGACTGGTTCGAGCCGATGACCGATGTCGTGCAGCCGCTGCTCGACGAGGCGGCGGCGAAGTACATCGCCGACAAGCCCGGCTGGAAGACGCAGACCTGCAACTGACGAGAACGGGGACGGCCGCGCGCGTGCGGCCGTCCACCTTCGACCGGAGCCGCCAGAAATGAATGCCGAGACGCCGATCCTGTCGGTCAACAATATCGAGGTGATCTACGATCACGTCATTCTGGTGCTCAAGGGCGTCTCGCTCGCGGTGCCCAAGGGCGGCATCGTCGCGCTGCTCGGGGCGAACGGGGCGGGCAAGACGACGACGCTGAAGGCGATCTCCAACCTGCTCTCGGCCGAGCGCGGCGAGGTGACGAAGGGCGGCATCCGTTTCGACGGGCATGAGGTGCATGCGCTTTCGCCCAACGAGCTCGTCCGGCGCGGCTGCATCCAGGTGATGGAAGGGCGGCACTGCTTCGGTCATCTGACGATCGAGGAGAACCTCTTGACCGGCGCCTATACGCGGCGCGACGGCGGGGCGGCGGTGCGGCGCGACCTCGAAATGGTCTATGGCTACTTCCCGCGCCTCAAGGAGCGGCGGCGCAGCCTTGCCGGCTACACCTCGGGCGGCGAGCAGCAGATGTGCGCGATCGGCCGGGCGCTGATGTCGCGACCGAAGATGATCCTGCTCGACGAGCCCTCGATGGGCCTTGCGCCGCAGCTCGTCGTCGAGATCTTCGAGATCACCAGGAAGCTCAACGAGGAGCAGGGCCTCTCGGTGCTGCTCGCCGAGCAGAACACCAATATCGCGCTCGGCTATGCGCAATACGGCTACATCCTGGAGAACGGCCGGGTGGTGCTCGACGGCACCGCGGCGGACCTGAAAGAGAACCAGGACGTGAAGGAGTTCTATCTGGGCATGGCGGGCGGCGACCGCAAATCGTTCCGCGACGTCAAGCATTACAAGCGGCGCAAGCGCTGGCTGGCCTGAACGGGCGGTGATCGTGCCGGCGCGATATGATGACGGGCGGATGGTGGGGATGCAGGCGTTCTACGACAATCTCGAGACGCGCGAGCGGGAGGTGCGTGAGCGCTCGCAATTCGGCCTCCTGCCCGATCTCATCGCCCGTGCGGCTGCGAGCGCGCCGGGCTGGGCGCGCCATCTGGCCGGCTGCGAGCCTGCCGCCGTCACCTCGCGCGAGGCACTGGCGAGCCTGCCGGTCCTGCGCAAATCGGCACTGAAGACGCTGCAGGCCGAGAGCCCGCCATTCGGCGGTCTCGCCGCCAGCGAGCCGGCGCGGATCGGTCGCATGCTGGTCTCGCCCGGGCCGATCCATGAGCCCGAGGGCCTCGGCGAGGACTGGTGGCGGACCGGCCGCGCGCTGTTCGCGGCGGGCTTCCGGCCGGGCGAGGTCGTGCTCAACACCTTCGCCTATCACATGACGCCCGGCGGCTGGATCCTCGATGCCGGCGCGCGCGCGGTCGGCTGTGCGGTCATTCCCGCGGGCCCCGGCAACAGCGAGCAGCAGCTCCAGGTGATCGGGCATTTCCGGCCCGTCGGCTATGTCGGCGTGCCCGACTTCCTCAAGATCCTGATCGACAAGGCGGCCGAGACGGGGGCCGACATCTCCTCGATCCGGCGCGCCTTCGTCTCGGGGGGCGCCCTCTTTCCTTCGTTGCGTGAGCTCTACCGGAGCCGCGGCATCACGGTGGCAGAGGCCTATGCGACGGCCGATCTCGGCCTCATCGCCTATCAGAGTCTCGTCGAGGGCGAGCCGACGGGCGGCATGATCGTCGACGAGGGCGTGATCGTGGAGATCGTCAGGCCCGGCACGGGCGATCCGGTCGGCGAGGGCGAGGTCGGCGAGGTGGTGGTGACGAGCTTCAACCGCGACTATCCGATGATCCGCCTGGCGACCGGCGATCTCTCGGCGGTGCTCGCGGGCGTCTCTCCTTGCGGGCGCACCAACATGCGCCTCAAGGGCTGGATGGGCCGCGCCGACCAGACGACCAAGGTGAAGGGCATGTTCGTCCATCCCGAGCAGGTGGCGGAGATCGGCAAGCGTCACGGCGAGCTGAAGCGGCTCCGGCTGGTGGTGACGCGGGCGGGCGAGCAGGACGAGATGACGCTTCGGGCCGAATGCGACACGCCGGGCGATCAGGCGCTTTCGGCGCGCATCGCCGAGACGCTGCAGACGGTGACGCGCCTCAGGGGGCGGGTCGAGCTTGTGGCGCCGGGCACGCTTGCCAATGACGGCCGGGTGATCGCAGACGAGCGGCCGGCTACTTGAGGCGGCGTCAGGATCGCCAGGTCGGCGGTCCGGCAAGGGCGAGGGGCTGGCGGGCGGGCTCAGGCGGCCGGGCTCAGGCGGCCGGGCTCAGGCCGCCGGGCTCAGGCGGCCGGACCGCTCAACCAGCCATTCTCGCGGGCGAGCTTCAGGGCCGTGTCGACGAAGCGCCCGACGAGACCGACGGCGCGCTGCTCGGCCCGGCAGATGGCGTATTCGGCGACCTCGACGCTTGCATCCTGGATGTCGATGGTGCGCACGCGCGGGTCGCGTCCGGCCTCCGATTCGAACACCACGCCGACACCGAGACCGGCGGCGACCGCCTCGAGGACGGCCTCGCGCGTCGCCACCTCGACCACCTGGCCGGTGCGGACATTGGCCGCCTTCAGGCCCTTCTCGGTCATGTCGCGGGTGACCGAGCCGCGCTCGCGCAGGATGACGGTGCGTCCGGCGAGCTCGGCCATGCGCACGCTGCGCCGGCGTGCCCAGCGGTCGCCGCCGCCGACCAGCATGACGAGCTCGTCCTCGCGCATCTTGGTGAAGGCCAGCCGCGGGTCGGTCGGGGCGCGGGCGGCGACGCCGACATCGGCCTCGTCGCCGAGGACCTGGGCCATGACCTGGGCCGAGTTGGAGATGCGGATCGAGAAGGTGAAGCCCGGCATCAGACGCTTCAGCTCGGCGAGAACCGGGATGACATGGATGGCGCTGTCGGCGCTGACGCGCAGCGTGCCGCGGGTCGGCAGGCGACTGAGCGAGAGGGCGGCGCCGGCCTCGTCGATGGCGTCGGTCAGCTTGGTGGTCGCCGCGAACAGCGCCTCGCCGGGCGTCGTCAGGCGGATGCGCCGGCCGACACGCTCGAACAGCACGACGCCGGCGCGCTTCTCGAGGGCGCGGACCTGGGCGGACAGGGTCGGCTGGCTGATCCCGTGGATGCGGGCGGCGAGGGTGTAGCTGCCGGCCTGGGCCACCCGGTGGAAAGCGAGGAGGTGGGTGACGTTCATCGCCGACATCTATCGATCCCACCTATGGATCTCATCGAACCTATGTATTTGAGGGTGGGTCTAGCAGGTGATAGCCCTTCCCGCAATCGGTTGGCGACGCGCGATGAGGACCCTCATGACGAACAGGCCGCCCCGCCAGGGCATCTC
>JAWKWA010000026.1:0-61847 GCA_041397765.1 Hyphomicrobiaceae bacterium
CGGCATCGCGGGAGACCCCGGCACCGGCGCCAGCGCGGATCGAGAGGACATGGACACCGTCAACGACATCTTTGCCGTCTTCAACGACCTGACCATCGTCGCAGGAACGGTACTCGCCACCCTGTTCCTCCTTCTGCGCAGCGTCTTCATGGGGCTCGGCACGGCACTGCTGTCGGCCTTCGGCCGCGGCGCCGGCGCCGGCATCGGCACGCGTTTCGCCGGCGGCCAGCTCGCCAGCCGCCGCTTGCCGACCAACCCGACCCAGCGTCTCGCCCGCCAGGCCCTCTATCAGGCCGAGGCCCGCCAGGTCCGCATGGAGACCTACAACGAGGCCTGGCTCGAGCTCGTGACGCTGCGCGGCGGCCCCTACGCCCTCTCCGTCCATCTGCTCGGCATGCTGAGCCCCGGATTTCGCGACAAGGTCGATCGCCTGCGCACCCGCTCGCTGGAATTCGACCGCCTGGAGGAGCGGGCCCAGCGCATCGTCCAGCGCTACGAGCGCGACTATCAGCGTGTTTGCGAGCCGCTGCGCGACGAGGTCCGGGCGCTCGACGTCGAGCTCTCGCGCTGGAAGGCGCGCGACCGCCGCTTCGCCTTGCAGTTCTGGCGCCGGCGCTGGCGTCACGCCAAGCGGCGGCATCTGCGCCTGAGGTTCAAGGTCGTGGCCCGGCGCTGGCACCTCCACCGCACCGAATGGCGGCTCAATCTGCGCTATCGCGGCGCACTCGAGCCGGCCCTGAGGGCCGTCGACCGCTACGAGCGGGCCTATCTGACCCACTGGATCCACTCCTTCGAGGCCGACCTCGAATCCTTCCGCCTGACCATCCTCTCAGGCCGCCTGATGGAGATCGTCCGCCAGCCGGCGAGGAAGGCGACGATCGGGCGGCTCGGCCTCGCCGATCTTCCGGACGATGCCGCCGCGCTGCGTTCGTTCCTGATCGAGGGTCTCGCCGCGTCCGCGCGGGCCGTCGCGCCGGGCGAGCCGATCGAGAGCCTGTTCGAGACCTGGCTGCGCGACCGTCTGGCGGCGAGCCCCGAGCTGTGCGCGCTCTGGCAGGTGGATCCGGCCTGGCTGCGTGCCCACCTGCCGCCGCCCGGCTCGCTCGGTGTCGTCCACGAGCGGTATCTCCATGTCGCACCTCGGCCCGTGACTGACAGTGCGGCCGAGGCCACCAGAGCCTGATCGGCTGAGATGCGAGCGTCCGCGCGAGCATCGAAGCCGTGAATCAGACTCGTGAGGAAAAACAGCCTGATCGGCTGAGATGCGAGCGTCCGCGTGAGCATCGCGTTGGAGCATGACCGACACGGCCGAGCCATTTCCATTGAAGCCGGACATGCTCTAAACCGGTGCCGGGACATGGCGGAGCAGAGGACAGGCGATGGGCCAGAGGATCGGACGGCGCAGGACGGCAGCCAAGGGCACGGCCTCGCGCCGCCGCCTGCTCGCCGGTCTAGCGGTCCTGGTCGCGGCCCTCGCCGCCGCCGTCGTCCTCGCACCCGGCCTCTTCGAGCGTTTGCGGCCCATCCCCGCGATCGGCGGCCCCTTCACGCTCATCGACCAGAACGGCCGCACCGTCACCCGCAACGACCTGCTCGGTCACCCCGCCGTGATGGCTTTCGGCTACACCTATTGCCCGGACGTCTGCCCGACCACGCTCACGCGCATGACCCGCTGGATCGCCGCACTCGGGCCCACCGCCGATCGGATGTCGTTCTCTTTCGTCACGGTCGATCCCGCGCGCGACACGCCGGACGCCCTGAAAGACTATCTCTCGAGCTTCGATCCACATATTCGCGGCCTCACCGGCAGCGAGAATGAGATCGCCGGCACGCTGAAAGCCTATCGCGTGTTCGCGCGCAAGGTGCCTTCCAGCGACGGCTCCTATACGATGGATCACACCGCCGGCGTCTATCTGATCGACGCCGCGGGACGTTTCCGCAATGTCATCTCCTTCGAGGAGGACGATGCACATGCCCTCGAGAAGCTGCGAAAGCTCGCCGGTGACTGAGCCGGTCAACGATCCCCGCGAGCGCTGGATCGCGATCGGCGGCGCGGCCGTCTTCGCTCTGCTGCTGCTGGCGTCGCTGGCGCTGTGGCTGCGCTATGGCGAGATCGTCTTCTTCACCCGCATCATGGCACCGATCGCCAACTGCCTGTGATACCAGCGAGCGAAAGTTCCGAGGGTTGGCGGGGCGGCATGCGGCATGGTCGCCGTCTCGCCCCGCCCGTGCTCACTCGGCCGGATGGGCGCTCGCCCCGCCATGCCCGCCGCTGTCGGCAGCGCCCTTGCCGGCCGCCTCGTCCGGCTCGTCGCTGGAACCGATGAACCGGCCGAAGATCCATCCGAACAGCCGGTTCACGTCGTCGAAGCACAGATAGAGATAGGGCACGAACAAGAGGCTGAGGATGGTCGAGGCGACGAGGCCGCCGATCACCGCGATCGCCATTGGCGCGCGGAACTCGCCCCCCTCGCCGACACCGAGAGCCGTCGGCAGCATGCCCGCCCCCATGGCGATGCTGGTCATGACGATCGGACGGGCGCGCTTTCGTCCCGCATCGATGATCGCCTCCTTGCGGCTGAGTCCGTGGCGCACCCGCTCCACCGCGAAATCGATGAGCAGGATGGCGTTCTTCGTCACGATGCCCATCAGCATGAGGATGCCGATCACCACCGGCATCGACACCGCATTGTTGGTGACGAGCAGGGCCGCGAACACGCCGACCAGCGACAGCGGCAGCGAGAAGATGATGGTGAGCGGCAGGAAGATGCTGCCGAGCAGCAGCACGAGCAGCCCGAGCACCATCATGACGCCGGCACCCATCGCCATCGCGAAGCCCTGGAACACCTCGCCCATGATCTCCGCATCGCCCGCTTCCTGGAATCGCACGCCCTCCGGCAGGGCCTTGGCTTCCGGCAGCGATTTCACGCGCTCCAGCCCCTCGCCGAGCTCGATGCCCTTGGCGAGATCGGCGCCCAGCACCACACGGCGCACCCGGTCGTAACGCTCGATCGACGAGGGGCCCTGGTCGAACCCGATATCGGCGAGCGTGCTGAGCGGCACCGCATCGCCGCTCGCCGTGCGGATCATCAGCGTCTCGATGAGACCGAGATTGCCGCGCGCCCCCTCCCGCAGCTCGACCCGGATCGGCACCAGCCTGTCGCCGGCGTTGAACTTGGCGAGATTGGCGCCGACATCGCCGATGGTCGCGACGCGCACCGCCTCGGAGATCTGCTCGGTCGAGACGCCGAGCCGCGCCATCTCCTCGAATTTCGGCCGGATGCGGATCTCCGGCCTGTCGAGACCGGCACTCGCCGCCACGTTGGAGAAGCCCGGCAGCCGCCGCATCGCCGATTCGATCATCGCCACGCCCTTGTCGAGCGCCGCCGGATCGTTGCCGAGCACCGAGACCGAGAGCTGCCGCTCGCCCCGGTCGTTGACGAAATAGGCCCTGATGTCGGGAAGCGCGGCCAGCAGTTCCGTGATCCGTCCCTCGATCACCTTCTGGCTGTCGGCCCGCTCGGTCTTCGGCACCAGATTGGCGATGACGACGGCATTGCGCACCTCCGCCGCACCGGTCGGCTTGGCGCCGCCGAGCACGAAGACCGAGCGCACCTCCGGCATCCGTGTCAGCCGCGCGCCCATGTCGTCGGTCGCACGCGCCGTGTCCTCGAGCGTCGAGCCCGGCGGCAGCTCGACCGAGAGCACGACCCGCGAGGCGTCCTCGTTGGGAATGAAGCCCGACGGCAGATGCCCGGCGAGAAAGACCGAGAAGGCGAGGATGCCGACATAGCCGACGACCGACAGCCAGTACCACGGCAGCCGCGGCTTCAGCGTCGTCTCCAGGAAGCCGGCATAGGCGCGCATCACGAGGCCGTCGCGATGGACCGTCTCATGCCCCGCCGAGCGCATCAGATAGGCGGCCATCATCGGCGTGACGAGACGCGCGACGAGCAGCGAGAAGAACACCGCGATCGCGACCGTGAGGCCGAACTGCTTGAAATACTGGCCGGCGATGCCGCCCATGAAGCTGACCGGCGCGAACACCGCGATGATCGTGAAGGTGATGGCGATGACGGCGAGGCCGATCTCGTCGGCCGCCTCGATCGAGGCCCGATAGGCGGACTTCCCCATGCGCATATGGCGCACGATGTTCTCGATCTCGACGATGGCGTCGTCGACGAGTATGCCCGTCGCGAGCGTCATCGCCAGCAGGCTGACGAGATTGAGCGAGAAGCCCATCATCTCCATCATCCAGAAGGTCGGGATGATCGAGAGCGGCAGCGCCACCGCGGCGATCAGTGTCGCGCGCCAGTCCCTGAGGAAGATGAAGACGACGAGCACCGCGAGCAGCGCCCCCTCGATCAGCGTCTCCATGGCCGCCAGATAGTTGCCGAACGTGTAGGCGACCGATTCGTCGATGAGCTGGATCGCGACGCCCGGATCGGCTTTCCTCAGCTCGACGAGCCGCGCTTCCACGACGCGCTTCACATCGACGTCGCTGGCGCCCTTCGCCCGGAACACGGCGAACGAGACCACCGGCTTGCCGTCGAGACGCGAGAACGAGCGCGGCTCCTCGGCCGCATCGCTGACCTTGGCGATCTCGTCGAGACGCACCTTGCGGCCGCCCGGAATGGTGATGGTCATCGCCGCCAGATCGTCGACATCGCGCGCGCCCCCGAGCGTGCGGATCGACTGCTCCTGGCCGCCGATCTCGCCACGTCCGCCGGCGAGATCCGCATTGGTCATGCGCAGTTGCTGGTTGACGTCGGCCGCCGTGATGCCGAGCGCCATCAGCCGGTCGGGATCGAGCGCGACACGGATCTCGCGGGTGAGGCCGCCATAGCGCTCGACGCGCCCGACACCCTTCAGGCTCTGCAGCTCGCGCTTGATGACGTCGTCGACATGCCACGACAGCGCTTCCAGCGTCATCGCCGGCGCCGTCGCCGCATAGGTCAGGATCGCCTGTCCCTCGACGTCGATGCGCTGGATCACCGGCTCGTCGACCGTGCGCGGCAGGTCGGCGCGGATCTTGGCGATGGCGTCCTTGACGTCGTTGAGGGCCCGGTCGGTATCGACCTCGAGGCGGAACTCGATGACGGTCTGCGAGAGCCCGTCGGTGAGCGTCGACTGGATGTGCTTGACGCCGGCGACGCTCGCCACCGCATCCTCGACGCGCCGCGCCACCTGCGTCTCGAGCTCGGAGGGCGCCGCGCCCGACTGCGTGACGCTTATCGCGATCACCGGCACGTCGATATTGGGAAACCGCGTCACCGCCATCGAGCGGAAGGTGACGATGCCGAGCGCACCGAGCACGAAGAACAGGACGAGCGCCGGGATCGGATTGCGGATCGACCAGGCGGAGAAATTGAGGTTCACCGCTTGGCCTCCTTCGAGCTGGCCTCGACCGGCGTCACCCGGTCGCCGTCCCTGAGGAACGTGCCGGCTTTGGCGACGACCGCCTCGCCCTCGGCGAGACCGGCGAGGATCTCGGCCCGGCCTCCCCCGATGAGCCCGGTCGTCACCGTGCGGCGCGCGACGATGCCCTCGACGACCACCTGGACATAGGTCTCGCCCTGGCTATAGGAGAGCGCCGACAGCGGCACGGTGACGCCTTCGCGCCGGCCGAGCTCGATCGTGCCGCGGCAGAACGTGCCGATCGCCAGCCGCCGCGCATCGTCGATGGCGATGCGCACCTCGCCGATGCGGGTGCGCGGATCGACCTCGGTCGCAAGCAGCCGCACATGCCCCTCGATCGGCTGATCGACGCCGGCCGGCAGGATCGCCACCTTCTGGCCGACGGCGAGCCGCCCGAGCGTCACGTCGGAGACATCGGCCGCAAGCTCGATCAGCCCGTCCTCGATCAGCCGGAACAGCGGCTCGCCGGCCATGGCGGCGAGCTGGCCGAGGCGTGCGGTGCGCCGGCTGACGATGCCCGCGACCGGCGACTTGATCTCGGTATGCTTGATGCGCCAGGCGATCTCGCGGCGCTGCGCCTCCGCGGCCGCCTTGTCGGCCTCCGCCGAGCTGACCGCCTGACGGGCCGCCGCCACCCGCGCCGCCGACACCGCCGCCGCTGCGGAGGTCTGATCGACCGTCTCGGTGCTGGCAAAGCCCGATTTCTTCAGGCTGCGTGCCCGCTCTGCCGCTCGCTGATTGGCGACATTGTTGGCCTCGGCCTCGGCGATCTGGGTCTTGGCACTGAGGATTGCCGCCTCCGCCTGGGCGATCCGTGCCTCGGCCTGGGCGAGTTGGGCATCGAGCGTCGCCGTAGCGAGCACGGCGAGCACCTGATCCTTGGCGACCCTGTCGCCTTCCTCGGCCTTCAGCGCGTCGATGGCGAGACCGTCGACCTCGGGCGAGATCAGCACCTCGTTGCGCGCGACCACCGACCCCGAGACCACCACCGTCTCGGCGACCTCGCCACGGCGCGCCCTCACCGTCGTCACCGTCGGGGCGGCTACCTCGGCCGCCTCCGGCTCCCGTTTCGGCTCGCTTGCCGCCCGCTCGGGAACGATGCCCTGGAGGTCGAGCTTGCCCCCCTTCAGCGCCAGCACGGCCGTGGCCCCGCCGGCGAGCACGGCGAGTACCAGAATGCCGACGCCGATCCTGCGTTTCACTTTGCCTGACATATCAGCTCTTGCCCCGGAGCCTTCGGCCCCTTCTCTCCTGGTTTCATTTGCGCGCGCCCCCTCTCACGGGGAGTGTCGCGCCAGTCTCATCGTCGCTCAGCGGCCCTGGCCGGAAGGCGTCCCCGCCTCTTTCGTCGGACAGGGCGCGAGCATGCGCTTCACCAGCTCCCGCAGCCCCGGCTCGATCCGCTCGAAGGCCCCTTCGCCCTCCAGCGGCATCCGCGCCATCAGCCCATCACCGATCGCCAGCAGCACCGAGGCCGCGGTATCGAGATCGATGTCGGGATCAACCATCCCCTCCCCGCGCGCCGCCTCGAGCGCCCCTCGCAGCAGGCTGCGCACCTCGTCGGCATTCTGCTGGAACATTTCTTTCACTCTGGGGTTCCGCTGCGCCTCGGCGAGCACCTCGACGCAGAGCGAGTTCTGCTGCTCGTCGGCGGCATCGCGGATATAGGCGCAGCCGGTGTCGATCAGCCCATCGAGCGTGCTCTCGGCGAGACCGATGCGGCCGAAATAGTCGCGGCTGCGGTTCCGCTCGGCCTCGGCGATCGCCTCGATGATCGCCTCCTTGGACGGGAAGTAGCGGTAGACACCGCCCGGGCTCATCCGCGCCTCCGCGCAGATCTGCTGCATCGAGGCGGTATGGAAGCCCGATCGGCGAAAGCAGCGCACGGCCGCCTCGAGCACCCGCTCACGCGGCTCGAGCGGCTTCGTCGCATCCGCATTCGCTGGCATTGTCATCTAGGGCTCTCCCTGGCTTTCGATGTCCGGCCTCGAGCGACACGGCGGTCGGTACCGGTTCGATCGGGGCACTCGGCCCGTCCCCGACCGCACGCCTCGTCCGGCAGGACGGCCGTCGTCATGACGATCCAGACCTTCATGGCGACCCAGACCGCAACGGCGACCCAGACCGTAAGGGCCACCCGGGCCGTCGGAACGACCGAGGCGCGCACAATGGCGGCCGAGGCGGACGGACGCCCCCCGTGCCATGCGAATGAACATTCACTCGCGAACGAACGTTCGCTCACATAAGGATTGCCGAGCCTGCCGTCAAGCCTCCACCGGGCACCACCAGAGGTGACGGCAGGCGCGGGACAGATCATCATTCCGCCATCGCCGTCGATGAAACCGGCGGCGATCAGCCGCCAAGCGGGGCCATCCGTCCCTTTCGGCGCGCCTTGGGAACACTGCCATGGCCGAGCCCCTCGCCCCTCCCTCCGAGCCCCACCTTCGCCGCGCCTTCCGGCGCCAGGGTGGCATGCACCGTGCCCGCAAGACTGCGATCGGCCTGTCGCTCGCCATCCCGCTCGCCCTTGCCCCGCCAGGCGCCCCTGCGGCTGCCGAGGACGCCGCCCCCTCGGGTTCCATCGTGCTCGACGAGGAGAGCGACTGCTTCGCCCAGCTCACCTTCGGCCGATCGGAGATGATCGACTGCTCGTTCCCGGCGCTGATGTCGGCCGAGGACCGCGCCTCGATCCGCAGGATGACCCGCGAGCTTTTCAAGGATGCCCGCTGCACCATCACCGTGAAGCTCGCCCGTCGCATCATCGACGAGGCCATGCGCGAGCCCGATTCCGACGTGAAGCTGCCGCCGCAATCGGTCGACTGCGAGGTCGAAACGTCGAAGGGCGTCTGGCCGATCACCTTCAGCTTCGCCCCGACGGTCGTCTTCGAGGCCGGCGCCGCCACCAAGGCGAGCCCCGGCATGGGCGACGTCAAGGGCGTCAATTCCTGGCTCGCCTGGCCCGTGGTCGAATATGTCAACCGCTCGGGCACCATCGAGGAGGTGATGATCCGCGTGATCAACGCCTATGTGAAACGTTATGGCCCCAAGGCGTCCGGCGGCTGAGCCTGCTCCACCGGAGTTACGGCTCGGGATGGGCCTGCGCGCTCGACCAGTCGGGCGCAAAGCCGAGCACGATGGCGTCGGCCGGAATGGCCGGATTGAAGATCCGGTTGTGCCAGACGGTCGCCGCATGGGCGCCGTCCCGGCGCGGCACTTTGCGCACCCGGCAGATCATCTTGTAGCTCTGGCCGAGCCCGTCGAAGTCGAGGATCACCTCGCCGGCGGCAAGCAGCGTGGCGGCAAGCGCCGAGCCCGGCTGGAAGAGCGCCGTCATCTCGTCGCGAAAGAGCTCGGGCCGCTGGAAGAATGTCGAGCTCAGATAGTCGAGCCCGCGCTCGTAGGTCACCCTCGGATCAACCGTCTTCTGCACCTGGAAGCGGAAGAACGCCGTGCTCTCCTTGGGCAGCCGCGGCACGATCAGCACGATGAGGGCCTCCGCCATCGGCTCGCCATTGGCATAGAGCACGCGCGGGCACATCGGCGGGATCGGCCGACCGCCGTGCTGGCGCATTGCGAACTGGCGAACCCGGCACTGCCAGCCGAGGAAATGGTCGCGAATGCGGCTGTCTGTGAGCTTTTCCATGAGGCCTGTGTGAGTGAGCACCGCCCGTTCCGGGCGCGCATCGGCCGGTCGGTCCAAGCCGCCCGCGCCATGTCGGCCAGATCGAGTCGGCCAAATCGAGCCGGGCAAGTCAAGCCGGCCAAGTCAAGCCGGTCGCGCCGCCTCAGCCGCCCTTGACCCGGGCGGCGGCGAGCATGTCGACCGCATTCGCCAGATCGCGATAATGATCGATCACCGCATCTGGACCGAAGCTGGCGATCGGCGCATGGGTATAGCCGAAGGTCACGCCGATCACCGGGATGCCGGCCGCCTTCGCCGTCAGCACGTCGGTCTCGCTGTCGCCGACCATGACGGTGCGTCCCAGATCCCCATCGGCGAGGATGACCGTGCCGATCAGATGGCCGGGATCGGGCTTGTAGACCGGCAGCGTGTCGCGCCCGACCACCGCGCTGAACAGGTCGAGCATGCCGAGCTCCTTCAGGAGCTTGCGCGACATACCCTCCCGCTTGTTGGTGCACACGGCGAGCCGCATGCCGCGCCCCTTCAGGCCCTTCACCACCTCCACCGCATCGGGATAGGGCCGGCTCTCGACCGCGATGTTCTCGCCGTAGAAATCGAGGAAATGGGTCAGCAGGTCGTCGATCTCGGCATCCGGCAGCGTCCAGCCGGCGATGTCGAGCGCCTTGACCAGCATGGCCCGCGCCCCGTGGCTGACGCTCGCCCTGACCGTCTCGAGCGCGACGGCCGGTATGCCGATGCGGGAGAGGGCATGATTGGTGGCATGCGCGAGGTCGGGCGCGGTGTCGACGAGCGTGCCATCGAGGTCGAAGACGACGGTTGGTGTCCGCATGGGGAAGGGCCGCAACTGGTGATGGCAGGACGAGGAAGGCCGAAGTCTAGGCAGAGCCGTGCGACATGTCAGTGAAAAAAGCGCGCGACCGTCGCCCGGAGCCGGCGAGGCCCGGCCGGCTCCTCCCCTCACCTGATCGCTCGAATGCCCTGCCATTGCAGCCCATCCGGCAGGGCGACGTTCGCATAGTCGACCTGCAGGACGCGGCGATGCCAGTGATCGGCGGCATGGGAGGAATGCACGATCGCCTTGGCGAGCACGTAGACATCGCCGGGCGCGGCATCGAGTGCGGTACTGCCGAGCACTGCGGCCAGCTCCCTCGCGTCTGCCGCTGCGATCCGCCCGAGCATGTGCGAGCCCGGCACCACCCGCAGCATCTCCTCCTCCCGCACGCAGCCGTCGAGATGGCACCGCACCGACACCATGGCCTCCAGCAAAGGCGTGGAAAGCTCGTGGATCGCCCGATCCCAGCGCTCGATGCCGGGCAGGTCCGCCCGCTTCATCACCACCATGGCGTGATCCTGATGCCAGCCGCGGCGCCTGTTCTCGTCCTCGCCCTTGTCGAAAAGCACCGCGCGGACCGGTCGTACGATGCCCTTGCCCGGCAGATGGGCTCTGGCCAGATGCATGAGCGGCGCATCTCCGCTGGCGAGCGCAAGGACGGCGCCGCCCCACGGCACCGGCGTCCTCGAGGTCTCGCCGTAGGGAAACACCGTCGCGAGCAGAGACATCTGCTCGTCGTCGAGCGCCCCGCGATAGCAGGCGATGCCGGTGCTGGGGAACTCGTCGGTGGCCGTCATCCTTGGCTCCTTGAGCCTGCCCCCCTGTGCCGATCGTCCCCTTCGGGCGCTATGGACCATCCAAGGGTGAGCGGATATGACACCAACCAGAATATCCCGAAATCCTGAAATCCGGAGGACGAGCTGATGGACCAGCGGGTCGACAATCTCATTCGCGAAAAGTGCTATGTCGACGGCAAGTGGGTCGGCGAGCCCAAGCTGGCGGTGACCAATCCGGCGACCGGCGCCGAGATCGCCAAGGTGCCGATGATCGATGCCGCCGGCACCCGCGCCGCCATCGAGGCCGCCGAGAAGGCCTTGCCCGCCTGGAGCCGGATGCTCGCCAAGGAGCGCTCCAACCTGCTGCGCAAGTGGTACAACCTCATCATCGAGAACGCCGACAAGATCGCCGCCATCATGACCGCCGAGCAGGGCAAGCCGCTCGCCGAGGCCAAGGGCGAGGTGGTCTATGCGGCGAACTTCATCGAGTTCTTCGCCGAGGAGGCGAAGCGCATCTACGGCGAGACGATTCCCGCCTTCAAGCCCGACACCCGCATCGTCTGCATCAAGCAACCGATCGGTGTGGTCGCGGCCATCACGCCCTGGAACTTCCCCGCCGCCATGATCACCCGCAAGGCCGGCCCGGCCCTTGCGGTCGGCTGCACCTTCGTCTGCAAGCCGGCCTCCGAGACGCCACTCACCGCCCTCGCGCTCGCCGAGCTCGCCCATCAGGCCGGCATCCCCAAGGGTGTCTTCAACGTCGTCACCGGCAAGGCGAGCGTCATCGGCGCCGAGCTGACCTCGAGCCCGACGGTCAAGATGCTGACCTTCACCGGCTCGACCGAGATCGGCAAGGTGCTGCTCGAGCAGTGCGCCCGCACCGTCAAGAAGGTCGGCATGGAGCTCGGCGGCAACGCTCCCTTCATCGTATTCGACGACGCCGATCTGGAGAAGGCGGTCGAGGGCGCCATGGCCTCGAAATACCGCAATGCCGGCCAGACCTGCGTCTGCGCCAACCGCCTCTACGTACAGGACGGCGTCTACGACAAGTTCGCCGAGATGCTCGCCGCCGCCACCGCCAAGCTGAAGGTCGGCGACGGCACCGAGGCGGGCGTGACCACCGGCCCGCTCATCAATGCCGCCGCCGTCGACAAGGTCGAGGAGCATATCGCGGACGCCCTCGCCAAGGGCGCTCGCATCGTCTCGGGCGGCAAGCGCCACAAGCTCGGCGGCAATTTCTACGAGCCGACCGTGCTCGCCGGCGTCACCCAGGAGATGAAGGTCGCCCGCGAGGAGACCTTCGGCCCGGTCGCCCCCCTCTTCCGCTTCAAGACCGACGAGGAGGTCATCCGCTACGCCAACGACACCGAGTTCGGCCTCGCCTCCTACTTCTACTCCCGCGACATCGGCCGGGTCTGGAAGGTCGCCGAGGCGCTCGACTACGGCATCGTCGGCATCAACGAGGGTATCATCTCCTCCGAGGTCGTGCCCTTCGGCGGCGTCAAGGAATCGGGCCTCGGCCGCGAGGGATCGCACCACGGCATCGAGGAGTTCGTCGAGATCAAGTACATGCTGATGGGACTGTGAGCGGCGCCCGACGCTGACGACTGTTGATGCGGGGGGAGGCGCGAGCACCCGGGCGCCGGTTGCCGCCCCCCGCTGTCTGCGAATTGGGAGTTTGCGTCGATGGCCGTCCAGAAATCCCGCGAGGCGATGCTCGCGCGTGCCAGGGAGTTCATGGCCCGCGTGCCGTTTCTCGACGGCCACAACGACATGCCCTGGGTCTTGCGCGAAAGCGCGGCCCGCGGCGACGTCGCGGCCTACGGTCTCGACCGCCGCCATCCCGAGACCGACACCGACCTGCCGCGGCTGAGAGAAGGCCAGGTCGCCGCTCAAGTGTGGGCGGCATTCATTCCGACCAGCGCCCCCCATCCCGCCCGCACGGTGCTGGAGCAGATCGACATCGTCCGCCAGGCGAACGCCCGCCATTCCGACATCCTGATGGCGGCGACCCGTGCCGACGATGTGGCGGAGGCCCACGCCTCGGGCCGCATCGCCTCCTTCCTCGCCATCGAGGGCGGCGTCGGCCTCGAAGGCTCGCTCGCGCCCTTGCGCATCTGGCATGCGGCCGGCGCCCGGCTGATGACGCTCTGCCACAACGAGACGCTCGACTGGGTGGATTCGGCGACCGACGCGCCGCGCGTCAACGGCCTGTCCGCCTTCGGTCGTGCCGTCGTGCGCGAGCTGAACCGCCTCGGCATGATCATCGACTGCGCCCATGTCGCCCCGAGCGTGATGCATCAAGTGCTCGACATCACGCGCGCGCCGATCGTCTTCTCCCACTCCAATGCCCGCGCGCTCTGCGATCATCCGCGCAACGTGCCCGACGACGTGCTCGACCGGGTGAAGGCCAATGGCGGCCTCGTCATGGCGACCTTCATACCGGGCTTCCTCAGCGAGCCGCGCCGCCACTGGGAGAAGCGCTTCGAGAACGAGCATGGCGTGTTCGACATGGCCGCGCTCGACGTGGCCCGGCGTGAGGTCGCGACCGACCCGCGGGCGAAGGTCGGCATTGCCATGGTGGCCGATCACATCGAGTACATTGCCGGCCGCTGCGGCGTCGAGCATGTCGGCATCGGCTCGGATTTCTTCGGCGAGCCGCTCGCCGTGACCGAGGGGCTCGAGGACGTCTCGCGTTTTCCCTGGCTGTTCGCCGAGCTGATGACGCGCGGCTGGTCGGACGAGCATCTGGCCGGACTTGCGAGCGGCAATTTCCTGAGGGCCTTCCGCAAGGTCGAGGCGGTCGGCAGCGAGCTCGCCGCCACCGAAGCGCCGTGCGTCGGCACGCTCGCCTCGCTCGACGGCCCCGCCGCCGAAGACGAGCGTGAGGCCGCGAGGGCCGGCAGCAGGGAAGGACAGTCGACATGACACCCGACGACATGAAGCGCCTCGCCGCCGAGCGCGCCGTCGAGCTCATCCGCCCGGGCATGAAGCTCGGTCTCGGCACCGGCTCGACGGCGGCCAAGCTCGTCGACCTGCTCGGCGCCCGCGTCGCCAAGGGGCTCGACGTCGTCTGCGTGCCGACATCGGAGGCGACGCGCCGCCAGGCCGAGGCACTCGGCATCCGCCTCGCCACGCTCGACGACATTCCCTATCTCGACATGACCATCGACGGCACCGACGAGATCGATGCCGAGATGCGTCTCATCAAGGGCGGCGGCGGCGCGCTGCTGAGGAGAAGATCGTCGCCGGCGCCTCCGAGCGCATGGTCGTCATCGCCGATGCCTCCAAGAAGGTCGACATGCTCGGCGCCTTCCCGCTGCCGATCGAGGTCGTGCGCTTCGGCCTGAAGGCGACCGAGGCAGCGATCAACGTGCTCGCCGCCCAGGCCGGCTGCATGGGCTCGATCTCGCGGCGCATGACGGCGGCGGGCGAGCTCTTCGTCACCGACAACGGCAACCTCGTCCTCGATTGCGCCTTCGGACGGATCGAGGAGCCCGAGCAGCTCGCCGATGCCCTGCAGATGGTGCCGGGCGTCGTCGAGCACGGCCTGTTCCTCGGCTATGCCGACATCGCGATCATCGCCGGCGAGGACGGCATCGAGGTCATGGAGATCACCGAGGAGGATGGCGACGACGACTGACGGCGGAAGGAGCTGGCACTCTGCGGCGGAGCGATCGTCCACGGCGCTCGGCTCCCCTCTCGCGGCCGCCATCCTCGACGCGGGCGCGTGCGATATGGACGGCGAACCCAACCGTTCTTGAGATCAAGCGCGCTTCGCCAGAGGCTCCCCCGCCGGCCGCCGCCCCGCAACCGCCCATCCAGCCAAGCCTGTCCGCCAGCAGAGAGAGCCTTCGATGAACGCCAACGAATTCGACCTCTTCGTCATCGGTGCGGGCTCGGGCGGCGTGCGCGCGGCGCGCATCGCGGCCAGCCATGGCGCCCGCGTCGCGATCGCCGAGGAGTTCCGCGTCGGCGGCACCTGCGTGATCCGCGGCTGCGTGCCAAAGAAGCTGCTCGTCTATGCGAGCGCTTTCGCCGATCATTTCGAGGATGCCGCCAGCTTCGGCTGGACGCTCGGCGAGCCTCGCTTCGACTGGGCAAAGCTGGTCGCCAACAAGGATCGCGAGATCGAGCGCCTCGAGGGGGTCTACCGCAGCAATCTCGAGAAGGCCGGCGTAACCGTCATCGAGGGACGCGCCGTGGTCGACGGCCCCCATCGCGTGCGCCTCGAGCCTGACGAGCGCCATTTCATCGCCCGCAACATCCTGATCGCGACCGGCGCTCGGCCGAACCCCGCGCCCGAGCTCGAAGGTTCGGAGCACACCATCACCTCCAACGAGGCCTTCCACCTCGCCCAGTTGCCGAAGCGCCTGATCGTCGTCGGCGGCGGCTACATCGCCGTCGAGTTCGCCGGCATCTTCGCCGGCCTCGGCTCTGAGGTCACGCTGCTCTATCGGGGCGAGGAGATCCTGCGCGGCTTCGACGACGATCTGCGCAAGGGCCTCCGTCTCGAATACGAGCGGCGCGGCATCCGCGTGCTCTGCAATGCCGTGCTCGAGCGCATCGAGCGCACGGGCGAGGGCCTCGTCGGCACGCTTGCCGGATCGGGCGAGCGCCTTCTCGCCGACGAGGTGCTGCTCGCCATCGGCCGCGCGCCCAATTCCTCCGGTCTCGGCCTCGAGGCCCTCGGCATCGAGCTTGGCCGGCACGGCGCCATTCCGGTCGACGAGTTCTCGCGCACCAAGGTGCCCTCCATCTATGCCGTCGGCGACGTCACCGACCGCGCCAATCTCACCCCCGTCGCCATCCGCGAGGGCCACGCCTTCGCCGACACCGTGTTCGGCGGCCGGCCGACCAGCGTCGACCATTCGCTGATCCCGACCGCGGTCTTCTCCCAGCCCGAGATCGGCACCGTCGGCCTGACGGAGGCCGAGGCGCGGGCCCGTCACGAGGTCGTCGACATCTACAAGACGAGCTTCCGGCCGATGCGCCTCTCGCTCGGCAGTCGGCAGGAGCGCATGCTGATGAAGCTCGTCGTCGACCAGCGGACCGACCGTGTGCTCGGCTGCCACATCATGGGGCCGGACGCCGGCGAGATGGCCCAGCTCCTCGGCATCGCCATGGGAATGGGCGCGACCAAGGCCGATTTCGACCGCACCATCGCCGTCCATCCGACCGCCGCCGAAGAGCTCGTCACCATGCGCAGCAAATGGACGGATTGAGCGATCCCTTTTCCACAACCGGAACGTCCGTCCGGCTCCAATGGTCGCAGCAAGGCCGCTCCGGTCTCTGCTAAGAGGGCGGCGAACCGATCCGACGAGGACCCGCACGCGACATGCGCTTCGAGAACCGCATCGCCATCGTCACGGGGGCGTGGCACATCGGCCGCGCGATCGCCGCCGGCCTCGCCGCCGAGGGCGCGCATGTCCTCGTGGCCGACATCGACGCCGCCGCGGCCAAAGCCACCGCCGACGAGATCACCGTCCTCGCCGGCTCCGCCGAGCCGCTCCAAGCCGACGTCACCGATGCCGCCGACTGCGCCCACCTGATCGCCGCCGCCGGCGGCGCGCGCGAGGGCGCCTCGACATCCTCGTCAACAATGCCGGCATCAATGTCCGCGCCGATCTGCGCCACCTCACCGACGCGGACTGGCTGAAGATCCGCGCGACCAATCTCGATTCGATCGTCCGGCTCTCGCGCGACGCCTTCAGCTCATGCGGCGCGGCACCGGCCCCGCGATCCTCAACATCTCCTCGATCATGGCCGAGCGTTCGCTGCGCCAGCTCGGCGCCTATTCCGCCACCAAGGCGGCCGTCTCGGCGCTCTCGCGCAGCCTCGCCGTCGAATATGCCGCCTTCGGCATCCGCGTGAACCACCTGATGCCGGGCTTCGTCGAGACCCGGCTGACCGAGCGGGCGCTGCGCAATCCCGGCGTCGCCAATCCTCATCGACCAGACGCCGATGCGCCGCTTCGGCACGCCCGACGACATCGCCAGGGCCGCGCTCTTTCTCGTCTCCGACGATGCCGCCTACATCACCGGCGCGGGCCTCGCCGTCGACGGCGGCATGTCGGCGGGCCTGTGAGGCTGGAGGCGAGGGAGAGGAGCCCAGATGGACGGAGCTGATCGAGACCCCGAGCGCGCGGGGCCCGAGGATCGCCGGCGCCGCCGCGAGCGGACGAAGCGCGCCTTCGATCTCGCGATCGTGCTCCTCTCCGCCCCGCTCACCATTCCGGTGCTGCTGGTGGTCGCGGTGCTCGTCCGCGTCAAGCTCGGCACGCCGGTGCTCTTCCGCCAGGTGCGCCCGGGCCGCGACGGCCGGCCGTTCCCGCCTCGTCGTTCCGCTCGATGACGGACGCCCGCGACGCCTCGGGCGCGCTTCTCCCCGACACCGAGCGTCTCCCCCGCTTCGGCGCTTCCTCCAGGGCCTCCAGCCTCGATGAGCTGCCCGAGCTCTGGAACGTGCTGAAGGGCGAGATGAGCCTCGTCGGCCCCCGCCCGCTGCTCGTCGAATATCTCGGCCGCTACAGCCCCGAGCAGGCCCGCCGCCACGAGATGCCGCCCGGCATCACCGGCTGGGCGCAGGTCAACGGCCGCAACGCCCTCGACTGGCCGTCCCGCTTCGCGCTCGATGTCTGGTACGTCGACAACTGGAGCCTCGCCCTCGACCTGCGCATCCTCTGGCTGACCATCGCCCGCGTCCTCAACCGCGACGGCGTCTCCGCCGAAGGCCACGCCACGATGCCGCCTTCGTATGGGCAACGAGCGGGACGAGGGGGAGTGAGGCAGGGATGGGGTGGTGAGGAAGTGGGGGCTTGTGAGCCAAGCTGGGACATCGACCGTTGCGAAGTCAGAGCTTGCGCCTTCCCGAAGTGTTCGCTTACGATGATCGCGTCAGGAGGAGGCTGGCGACATGCGCCAAAGGCGCCATGCTTATCCATCTGCATGCTGCACCACGCACCGACCCACAAAGCAATGCGCCTGCTGCAGTATCCGCGTTGTGGCCGAGGTCGACCATTGTAACTTCGCCAACATTCGCAACAAAAAGTTGAAACCTTCTACACCATTTATCTTTTTTCTGGACCAGCGCCGCAGCCGACTGTACCAGTCCTATCTCAGCCCCCTTGCTAGGTGTGTTCGGTCATTCGCGCAGGTGCGGATAATGACTTCGCTACGACCAAATCTTGTGAAAAGAGTTGAACGCCTGCCAAAGCCCACGAATGTCGCTGGCGCAATGCAGCCGCTATTTGAAGCCGTGGCAATGCTATCCACTCAACTCAGGCGCGATTCGGTGAAGACGTCGCACAAAGGGGACGGGTCACTGTAACCATTGCAACAAATAGAGAGAAGAAGAACGTCTCAGCCACAGTTGAGGATAACGGCTTCGGACTGGATCGAAACAACTGGGACGCATTTACTACGACAGACACGGACAACAAAATTCAGATTGGCGGAAAAGGTGTTGGTCGCCTCTTGTGGCTGGACTGCTTTGAGCGCATACTCGTCTCATCTGTCTTTAAGGATGGCGACGTGCTTATGCGGCGGAGCTTTAAGTTTGCGCTACAGCTCAGGGACCAGATCCTAGGATGAGAAAATTGAGCAAGAAGCAGATGACGTTTCCGATACATCTTTTCACGTTCGATTCAGAAATCTAAGATCTAACGAGTATCAGGAAAAATTTCCCGGACGCCATAGCTATGTGTTTCAACACTTAACGTCACATTTTCTGCCCGTTTTCATCGGTGGACGCGCGCCGCTCGTAACTGTTCACGTCGGTAGCGAAACTCGGCACTACCCCGAGGCAATAAAGGACATCGTCCATCGACGAGCGCCAGAAATTGATATTCACACTGATGAATATAGTTTACTCAAGTTTATATTGATGGAATGCGATAGAATTGCAAGTTCGGATCTTAAGGGTCTCACTTAATTCATCTTATCGCTCATGATAGGACGGTTCGCTCCCAATTTATTGACGGTAAGCTCGGACTTAAATAACTTTGGTGACAATTCCGATCGAGTGTTTCATTCGATACGGCCGGTGAATACCTGAACGAGCATGGAATCAAGAAAGAACGGCATTCAATTTCGAGAAGACGCGACCATTGAGAGAATTATTAATGATGTTTGCACCTGTCTATTGAGACTTTCCTCAAAGTACCGCTTGCCAAGCTTCGTAGAGAGCAGCAAGAGATAATAAGAGGAGATCACTTCCACCTACCCGTCCGTCGCGTTCGGTGACGCGAAGGAACTCCAGGAGGGATTCCCTCTGGGGGTAAGCAAAGATGCAGTTTATGGCCATTTAGCTCGCGAGAGATTCCGCAGAGACGAGAAACAGGCAGGGGAAAAGTCCGAGCCGTTTTGCTAAAGCTCAAAGACAAGGCGACCGACGCTAACATGTTACATCAGCGGACTATCGCCGAGGCAAGCACGGCGCTTGAACAAGCGGAGCAGAGGAGTCTTGCTGAATATGTGGTGCGTCGAAAAGTAGTATTGGATTTTATTGAGATACTTCTCGAAAAGTCCGCGACGACACAGGGATAAGCGCTTACCAGCGAGAGGACATCCTTCATTCGTTCATATGTCCGGTAAGGTTAATAATGTGGTAGCGCCTCGCGCCAGTGGGTCAGTGACATCTCACGATCTTTGGATAGTCGATGAACGCCTCGCTTTGCAGAATATTTCAGTTCAGACGTAGAGAATTCAATGCACTCGCGAAAGCTTTCCGATAGCGATGAGAGAGCCGACGTATTGATATTCGACCTAGTGCTGGACTTCGGCAGACAGCGGAGTCATCGAAAGTGCTTCTGGTCGAGTTTAAGAGACCGGGTAGAACCGATTATGCTGAGGAAGAGAACCCGCAATTCCAAATCAGAGATATGTGCAGCGACTGCAGGGCGGAAACCTTTCCGATGTTATGGCTTGAGCCAATTAAATTGGATATACATACGATATTTTATTGCTATATTGTTGCTGACATCGTCAGCTCGATGGTTGGACATTCACCTGTGGCGTACTGCTGATGGGCTGGTCGACTTTATCGTCCGAATGGTGGATTTTCGGGTTCCGTTGAATTGATTGGATGGGATGCATTGATCGAGGACGCGCGCGCGCAGAACAAAGCGTTCTTCGACAGAGCGGGCATATCTGGAAAAAGCTTCTTCAGCGTGAATAGTCTGATTGCGTTGCGCTACTGCGGCAGGCAGCTCTTGCTTTCTCCCGGGGCGGTGATCGATGCATCTCGCCCATGAATGAACGTTGGTTCAGGTTGGTTGATGGTTGTTTCCTCTGAGGTGCACCTGCAGGCCTCCCGCGCATGCTCCGCCCGCTCCGGGTCAGCCTCGATGCTCCTCGCCTCCCTGACTTTCCGCTACCCTCCCTGAGCAGACGAACCACAATGCGCCTGCGGTGATCGCCAAGCGAAGCTTCTGCCCCATAGCCGCACGGTCCCCTCTCCCCGCAGGCGGGCAGAGGGTCAGGGAGAGGGCAGCCACCGGTGACGGGCTTCCAGCCTCAAGCGCTCGAGAGACACCCTGCTGCCGTCTGCCGAGCCGCGGCTCCGGCACTCGTCGGAGGGGCCGCTGGATGCCCGCGTTCGCGGGGCATGACGATCCCTTGGGGAGGGGCGTTCCGGTGACGCCGACATGGCGGGGCCCGCCCACTATGTCACCGCCACGCATCTCCTGCCTCTCGCCTCCGGCACCGCATCGACCAGTGCGTGCCCCCCGCCTCACGCCGTGAGGAACGGATTGGTCTGCCGCTCCTGGCCGAAGGTGCTCATCGGCCCATGGCCGCAGATGAAGGCGATGCGGTCGCCGAGCGGCAGCAGCTTCCCGGTGATCGAGCGGATCAGCGCCTCGTGGTCGCCATAGGCAAAATCCGTCCGCCCGATCGAGCCGCGGAAGAGGACATCGCCGACGAGGGCGAACCCTTGCCCGACGTTCACCATCACCACCGAGCCCGGCGAATGGCCCGGGCAATGATAGACGTCGAACGGAACGCCGCCGATCTCGACCGTATCGCCTTCCTCGAGCCAGCGGTCGGGCGTGACGATGCGCGCATCCGCCATGCCATATTCCCGGCCCGACTGTGGCAGGGAATCGAGCAGGAACTTGTCGGCCTTGTGCGGCCCGACCACCGGCACGCGCCGCTCCGCCGTCGACAGCCGCTCGGCGAGCTCGGCCGCGCCGCCCGCATGGTCGATATGGCCATGAGTGAGCAGGATCGTCTCGATCCGCGCGCCGACTTCCTCGATCGCCGACAGGATGCGCGCGACATCCCCGCCCGGATCGACGACGACGCCCGACTTCGAGGCGGGATCGAGCACGATCGAGCAGTTCTGCTGGAACGGCGTGACGGGAAGGATGGCGGCCTTGAGCGTCGGCATGTCGGGCTCCTCGCATGGGGGGCTGCGGCCCGGCGCGCAAGAGGCCGCGCGGGGCGGTCCGGCATCGCCGGCTTTCTCGCCCCCCAGATGGCGGCTCGCGAGCCGCCCCGTCAACCGTCCGGGCCGCGAGGTGCCGCGACGCCGGGCCCCGAACGCGCTGCGGCCCCGCCGAGCGCGAGGCCGCAGACGAACGCATGGGCTGCGAAATCCCGGTGAGGCGCCGGGCCTCAGCCCTTCGCCAGCATCGAGCGCAGGATGCCGATGATCACCATCAGGAGGCCGCCACCGGCACCGCCGCCCGCCACCTGCTGCAGGATCGCGCCGATGTCGAGACCGCTGGCCGCGGCCGCGCCGCCAGCCGTCGTCGCCATCGTGCCGGCGCCCATCAGGCTGTCGAGGATGAACTTGCCGAGACCGCCACCGACGATGCCGGCGAGCGAGTTCCCGAGCGTGCCGAGGCTGATCTGCTTGGCGATCGTGCCGACGATGTTGCCACCGGCCGCACCGCTGATCAGCGAGATGATCAGGGGAATTAGGCTGTCCAATTCTACCTCCCATTGGTCCCGACGGAGGTCAGCCCGCCTGCCGGCCACCCGGTCTTGCCGGGCCCCTCCGAGCCGCCCTTGCGGCACCCGGTCGTGACCGGATGCCAGGGCAGCGATTCGGCAGGGTGATACTAAAGTGTGACAGAGGCAAGTCTGATCGGAGCACTGACGGTCTCGCCTGCTCCTCGCCAGAGGGGAGTTTTCCGATCGGCCGCCAGCCGTTCCCGGCCGGCGCGGCGCGCCCGTGCCGCAGCCATGGAGCGCGCGACGCAGACCCGGGAAAAACCGGCCCGCCCCTTGCCCCCCGGGGCGCCGACGCCCCATATTCGGCATAGATGTCCAACGATCCACGCGCCGCAGCGCGCCAGGAGGAGCTGCCCCATGGTGCAGACCAGCAATCGCCTATTCGACGAGCTCGCCCGCGTGATGACCGACGCCGCAGGCGCCGCCCAGGGCCTCCGCCGGGAGGTCGAGTCGATTTTCCGCAGTCAGGGGGAACGCTGGCTGCGCGACATGGACGTGGTTCAGCGCGAGCCGTTCGAGGCCGTGAAGGCGATGGCCGAGACTGCGCGCGAGGAGAACGAGCGCCTTGCCGAGCGCATCGCCACGCTCGAGCGCGAGGTGGCCGAGCTGAAAGCCGGCCGCGGCTGACCGATCGTCCCGCCGGGGCAGGGCCCCACGCATCCAAGAGTGTCTCCCTCGGGCGCCGGCAGTGCCGGGTGCGCCTGCATCCTTCCGTTGCGGCCCCGGCCCCACCGCGCCACCGCCTGCCGATAGGCCCGGGCCTGCGTCCGCCGGATCGCTTCACCGCGCCACCGACCGGCGCGGCGCCCCACCCCGGCCATCTGCGCCGTGCACGGAAAACATCGCCGGGAGATTTTCCACACAGATCGTTTCGCCGTCTGCCCGCGCGCCACGGTTTCCTCGGGATTTGCCGGTCGACTTGCGCTTTATTGGGGAATGACCCGCGAGGTCGGGTTGCGACTCATGGGAGGGCGGGCCTACCTCGCCGCAACGGACTTCGCGGTCCGGCCCATGGACGGGACTGAGGCCTCCCCATGGTGGGAATGCCCAATCCGAGCCGCCGAGCCATGTGCCGAGGCGGCCGGACGTCCCGGGCAAGCTGCCCGAGGGGGCCAAGACGGTCCCCGACGAGCTTATCGAGGAATGCGAATGGCATCGGCAGAACTGAGAGTGGCCCACGCCCGGAACCCCATCGACTTGGTCGAGGCCATCGCGGCCGACGAGCAGTGGGGGTTCGAGCGCGCCGCCGACGACGAGCTCACCATGACGATCGCCGGCACCTGGGCCGACTATCACGTCTCGGTCAATTGGCGCGACGACCTCGAGGCCCTGCATGTCGCAAGTGCCTTCGACTTCAAGGTGCCAGACACCCGCCTGACCGAGGTCTATCGCCTGCTCGCGCAGATCAACGAGCAGCTCTGGCTCGGCCATTTCGATCTGTGGAAGGACGAGGGCCTGCTGATGTACCGGCATGGCCTGGTGCTGAGCGGGGCCGAGGCGACGAGACGCCAGTGCGAGGCGCTGATGCAGGCCGCGCTCGAAGCCTGCGAGCGCTACTATCAGGCCTTCCAGTACGTCGTCTGGGCAGGCAAGGAGGCGCGCGAGGCGCTCACCCATTCCATGTTCGAGACGGAAGGCCAGGCATGAGCCTCGATCTGCCCGGTCGCCTCCTCCTCGTCGGCGCGGGAAACATGGGCGGCGCGCTCCTCAAGGGCTGGCTCGCCGGTGGCCTGCCGGCCGATCGGGTCGCGGTCCAGGACCCCTCGCCTCCCCCGACGATGGCCGCCATGCTCGCCGCCGCCGGCATCGCCTGCGGCCCCGGTGTGCCCAAGCTCGCCGAGCCGCCGGCCGTGATGCTGCTCGCTGTGAAGCCGCAGATCATGGACGACGTGCTGGCCGCCACCGCGCCGCTCGCCGGTCCCTCGACGCTCGTCGTCTCGGTCGCCGCCGGCCGTACCATCGCCAGCATCGCCCGCCATTTCGCGCCCGGCACGGCCATCGTGCGCACCATACCCAACACGCCCGCCTCGGTCGGGCGCGGCATCACCGTCGCCGTCGCCAATGCGCAAGTGACGCCGGCCGCGCGCACCTTGTCCCAGCGCCTGCTGGAGGCTGTCGGCGAGGTCGGCTGGGTCGAGGACGAGAGGCTGATCGATTCCGCCACCGCGGTGTCCGGCAGCGGCCCCGCCTATCTGTTCCTGATGGCCGAATGTCTTGCTGCGGCGGGGCGGGCCGAGGGCCTGCCGGCCGAACTCGCCATGCGGCTCGCACGTGCGACCATCGCCGGCGCCGGCGAGATGCTGCGTGTCGATCCGACCGAGGCGGCGGAGCTGCGCCGCAACGTCACCTCGCCGAATGGCACCACTCAGGCGGCGCTCGACGTGCTGATGGCCGAGGACGGGCTGGCGCCGTTGATGGCGAAGGCGGTCGCGGCGGCGCGCCGGCGCGCCGAGGAGCTGGCGAACTGACGAGCTGCCTCCTTCGCAGGCCCTAGAGCCTGATCGGTTGAGATGCGAGCGTCCGCGCGAGCATCGAAGCCGTGAATCAGTCTCGTGAGGAAAGACGGCCTGATCGGTTGAGATGCGAGCGTCCGCGCGAGCATCGAAACCGGATCGGCTTCTTCGATCCGCTTTAACAGTTTCAGCATGTCCGGCATTGTCGAACCGCGCGGCCGCCCCGCCAACCCCGCGCGCGCATGCCACCTCGCGACAGCCGGAGCTTTCGCTCGCTGGTATGGGTCTTGCCGCTGCCTCACCCGAACAGGAAGTCGGCGGCGCTGAAATGGTCGGCCGAGACGCCCCAAACCACGATCTCGCTGCCCGTCTGGCCGTGATAGCCATAGGTTCCCGCGAGCGTGATCACCGTATTGGCACCCGACGCCTCGATCTTCAGATCCTCGATGCCGTCGACGGCGCGATAGCCGACGGTGGCATTGGTCAGCCGGATCTTGTCGACGCCGTCCTCGAAGCCGAAAATCGTGTCGCTCTCATCGCCGAACCGGGCGAGCTTGAACACGAACGTGTCGTGACCGCCCTCGCCGAGCAGCCAGTCATTGCCGGCATTGCCATAGAGCGTGTCGTCGTCGGCCCCGCCATAGATGATGTCGTTTCCCTCTCCGCCATAGATGTAATCGTTGCCCGCACCGCCGCGGATGATGTCGGCGCCGCCATCACCGCTCAGCACATCCGCGCCGCCGCGTCCCTCGATGAGATCGCCGCCATCGCCGCCCGAGATTACGTTGCCCGCCTCGTTACCGTAGAGCCAGTCGCCAAAGCGCGAGCCGCTGAGGTTCTCGACATCGACGATGACATCGTGTCCGGCGCCTCGCGTATCCTGCGAGACGGTGAGCGCGAGGTCGACCACCACGGCCGCCGTCGCCGACCCGTAGCCCGCCGTGTCGCTGCCCTCGTCGCCGTAGATGATGTCGTCGCCGGCACCGCCGTCGAAATAGTCGTTGCCGCCTCCGCCGCGGAAATAGTCGTTGCCGCCGAGCCCCTGGAAGCTGTTGTTGCCGCCATTGCCGATCAGCGTGTCGTCGTGATTGGAGCCGATCAGCGCCTCGATCGAGGAGAGCTTGTCGATGCCGGCCCCGCCAGTGTCCTGCGCGGCCGTCGTCGTGAGACTGACATGCACGCCGCTCGTCGCGTCCTGGTAGGAGGCGACGTCGAACCCCGCGCCCCCACGGATCGTATCGTTGCCCCGGCCGCCAACCAGGAAGTCGTCGCCGTTCTCGCCGTCGAGACGATCATCGCCACCGTCGCCGTAGAGGATGTCGTTGCCGTTGCCGCCGAACATCTTGTCGTTGCCCGAGCCGCCCCGCATCAGGTCCTGACCGTCGCCGCCGATCAGCACGTCGTTGCCGCCGCGCCCGAAGATGTGATCGTCGCCGTCGGTGCCGATCAGCACGTTCTTGCGGCCATTGCCATTGATCGTCGCCATGGCTGGTCTCCCACAGTGTCGCCTGCGGCACGGCCAGGTCGCCATGCGCTGTACGATCATCTGGTCGCATCGCGTGCCCGGGTCCTGTGCCGGCGGGAACAGTCGGAGAAAAATTTTTTCGTCCGGGCCTGGATGAAGGCCGACAGAGCAGCCCCGGCCGCCCGGCTTCTATCCCTCGCCGGCTTCGACTATGATTGCGCCGCAACAAGCGTGTGAAGATCGAGGGGTCCGCAACGTTCTCGCAGCCGATGCGCGGCGGATGGGTCGATCGCGATCGCACACAGGAGCTGATCTTGCTGGCGTCCTTGCCTGCACGAGCAGCGTCGACACCTGCCGCAAGGCATGACCGGCCTCGCGCTCACGACACCGGGAGCCCATGATGATCGACCCGACCACGCCACGCGGCCGCCTCGTCGCAGCCTTGATGAGTCTCGCCGCTAACCGCGACTGGAGCGACCTCGAGCTCATCGACATCGCCCGCGAGGCGGGCCTGACGCTCGCCGACGCCCGCCAGCACTTCGCCACGAAAGCCGCCATTCTCGCGGCCTTCACCCGCGACATGGACGATGCGCTCGCCACCCGCATGAACGTGCGCCTCGATCGCAGCGAGGCGCCGCGCGACCGCCTGTTCGACGTCGTCATGACGCGCTTCGACCTGATGATGCCCTACCGGCCGGCGCTGAAGCGCATCTCCCACACCATGGGCAGCGCCGCGGTCGGTCTCGATCCGCGCGTCGTTCTCGGCTCCCAGCGCTGGATGCTGGCCGCCGCCGGCATCTCCGCCGAGGGGCCCCTCGGCGCCCTGCGCGTCGCCGGGCTCACGGCCACCTATGCCCGTGCCCTCCGCACCTGGCTCGACGACGAAGATCCGGGACTTGCCCGCACCATGGCGGCGCTCGATCGCCGGCTCCGCGACGGCGAGCGAGCCATGAAGCTCGCCGGTGATGTCTGCACCGGGCTCGAGGGCATCGCCTCGCGTCTCTCGCCCTGGCGCCGGCGCGCACGGGATCGGCAGCGCGACGCCGAGCCCGCGCCGGCGACGCCCCGCGGCGACGATAGCCCTTCCGAGCCGCTTCCCGGCTCGCCCTGAGCTTGCCCTTTCGTCTCGCCTCTCGCGCGGGGGTCCCCGCCGTCACACCCGCTCGCCCGCCAGCCGCCACCGATTTGATCGCCAACGCCCTCCACTGAAAGCCCTCCATGACCGACGACAGCGCCGACACCACCCCCATCTCCTTCGACGATTTCCTGAAGGTCGACATCCGCGTCGGCACGGTCGTTCGCGCCGAGCCTTATCCGGAGGCGAGGAAGCCCGCCCTCAAGCTTTGGATCGATTTCGGCCCCGAGATCGGCGAGCGCAAGAGCTCGGCCCAGATCACCGTGCATTATACGCCCGAGAGCGTCGTCGGCCGGCAGGTGGCAGCCGTGGTCAACTTCCCACCCCGCCAGATCGGCAAGTTCCGCTCCGAGGTCTTGACGCTCGGTTTCGCCGATGAGAAGGGCGCCGTGGTTCTGGTCGCACCGAGCCTGCCCGTTCCCAACGGCAGCCGGCTGCACTGAACCGGAAGGGTGCGGCAATGCCTGGAGTCTGATCGATACCGCCGCGCACAAGTTTCGACTGGTGATCCAGTTGGATGCGCGCCGGTATCTCCAGCCTTTGCGCGCGGCCGCCCCACCACCCCCTGCGCGCACACCACTTCGCGAAAATCAGAGTTTTCGATTGCTGGTTTGACGCCTTCGATGCGCGCGCGGACGCTCGCACCCCAACCGATCAGGCTCTAGTGGAGCGAATTTGACACTTCGTGTCCCGGTTGCTGCGACGTGCGTTCGCAAGTGTCAAAATTTAACAGTTCCACTAGAATCATGAGCTTGCTAGTGGTCCTCATGATTCCGACATTTGCTCTCACGGGTTCTGAAACGGGATGCAAATATCGGAATCGAACCACTAGCCGCCGAGTGCGATCTCGACCGTCTGCTCGGCCACCGTCGCCCCGTCGCGCAGCACCGCGACATTGCCCTTGTAGGTACCCGCCGGCCAGGCCTTGGCTCCTTGGGCGAGCCGCTTGCCGGCAAAGCCCACATAGACCGCCTTGGCACGGTCGAGCGGCTCGGCGACATGATCGACCGCAAAGCCTTCCGGGCCCGTCACCGAAAAGGCGAGGCGGTCGCCGGCATGTGCGTTCATCAGGCGGACGTAGAAGACGAGCTGCGGCGAGCGCCGGGTCACCTCGCCGACGGCGACCTCGCCGAGCTCGAAGGCCGCGGTGCCGGGCGTTCCCTCGGTGAAGCCCGCATCCAGGATGCGCGTCTCCACCGGCCCGAGCGCCTTCAGCACGTCGGCACGCCACAGCGAGCCCATCGTCGCCTTGGCGAAATCTGGCTCGCACGTGCCCGTCACGCCGGCGCCGGTGAAAGGATCTATGGTCTTGCCATCGAGCCGCACCGCCAGGTGGAGATGGGCGAACTGGGTGAGGCCCGACGCCCCCACCGCGCCGATCACCTCCCCCTCGGCCACCGTCTGCCCGCGTTTCACCCGGACGCTGCCGCGCTTCATATGGCAATACTGGGTGACATAGCCGCCGCCATGCTCGATCACGACGCCATTGCCGCATTCGCGGCCCTTGATCGCGGCGCGGTCGGCATCGCTCTCGACGAATTGCTCGCGTACCCCGTCGCGCACCCCTGTCACGGTGCCGGCAGCGGCGGCCTTGACGGCGACACCGGCCTTGGCGACGGCCAGCGAGCGGACGCGGATGTCGGTGCCGTCGTGCCGGTCGGTGGTCGCCCCGCCGCAGGCGAAATCCCTCGCCTCGGGACCGGGATCCTCGTCGACATAGTTCTGTACGAAGCAATCGACGCCCGGACTGCAGTCGATCGGCAGGCCAAGCTCGAAAGCATCAGCCGGGCTCGCCACTCCCCCCGCGAGCAGCATGGCGGCCAGGGCAGCGCCTGCAAGGGCGGGCCGGCGTCGGACGCGCCCGCGGCCAAAGACGCCAAACAAGGGAGACAGACAAGACATCGGCCTTGCCACCGAGGCACCCGGCGGACGCCACGCTGCAGGCCTGCTGGTTCGCCGTCCGCGCCCCGGACCATGCGAGCCCCCGGCCAGGGTGACCGTCGATCCGCGAAATTGCCCTGCAAATGACCGCATGACGCGAGCCTCGCCCAGAAACGACAGGAAGTCCAGCTTGCCGCGGCCGCCCGGCCTCCTCGCTCCGATCGCTGGCGGGGCATGCGCCGGTTCGCCACGTGAGCGAGCGCCGAGACGGGGCCGAGACCCATTTGGCGGCGCAGGGTCCTATCGCCGATGGGCCGATCGGTCGCCCCTCTCGAGCACGGCCGCCGGATCTACATCATTCCGCCTTGGCTCACGGGAGCCTCGTGATCGCTCGCTCGCTCGCCCTGCCCGAGGTCGCCGCAAACACGGCTATCCGGCCCCGGTTGGTCCGCTCGCAATCTCGCTCCTGGCTTACCACATGCCGCCCTTGCGGTCCGACACTCCGCACCGAACCGCACTTCCCTTCACTTCGCGCGCCGCGACCTGTGCTCGGGAAGGCGCCTCACCTCCAGATCAGTCCCCAAAGATCAGCACCCCCAAGATCATACCCGAGCCCGGCGCACAAACGACAGCGGCCGCCCGGAGCGGGCGGCCGTCTGATCTTGATCGACACCGGCCGCGATGCCTCGTGGAGCGAACTTGACACTTCAGTCTCGGCTGCTGCGAAGTGCGTTCTCAAGTGTCAAATTCAAAAGCTCCACTAGAATCATAAGCTTGCTAGTGGTTCTCATGATTCCGACATTTGCTCTCACGGGTTCTGAACAGGATGCAAACATCGGCATCGAACCGCTAGCCGGGAAGAGCCGGAGCGCATTGCGAAGCTATTCGATCGGACCTGCGCTCCAGTCTTTGGACTTCTGCATCTGCTCGTGAAGAGCCGGTTTCTCCAACCGGCCAGTATCCCATGCCGATGAGCCAGTATCTGTTCCCGGCCTTGCGGAAATCCGTGCCCGGATATCCGCAGACGTGCTTTGGCGGCAATCGCGCCGGCCAGGAGGCAGAAACTCAGCTCGTCGCGCGGCGACGGCCACGGCCACCGGTCGTCGCCGGCTTCTCGCGCTCGCCAGCCTTGCGGCCGAGACCCATGCTCTTGGCCAGACGCGACCGCGCCTCGGCATAGTTCGGCGCCACCATCGGATAGTCGTGCGGCAGGCCCCACTTCGCCCGATACTCCTCCGGCGACAGATCATAATGGGTGCGCAGGTGCCGCTTCAGCGACTTGAACTTCTTGCCGTCCTCGAGGCAGATGATGAAATCCGGCGTCACCGAACGCTTGACCGGAACGGCCGGGGTCGGGGCCTCGACGACCGGCGTCACGCCCTTGGCAGCGGCCGTCGCGAGTGCCTGATGGACCGAGTTGATCAGCCCCGGCAGCTCGCTGGCGACGAGCGTGTTGTGCGTGACATAAGCCGCCACGATATCGGCAACGTTCTCGATCAGATCCGAGTTCTCGGAAACATCGTTCATCATTTTTCCATCTTTTTCATTGGCGCCTGACATGAGCGCTCACCATCCTTCTGGCGAACCGCACGATTACCTCGAGCATCCCAGCGAAGAGGCATCGTGCCGATCGTTGCTATCGACTGCTGGCAGCTTTCGCGAGACGCTGGCGTCCGCGACGCTGCCTGATTTGGCACCTGTTCGATGTCGAAGATGGCCTTTGTCGGCTTGCGAGTTTGCCCCGAAGCACAGCGGCCTATCCGTTGCCATGACCGCAAAGATCACCTGGCACTGAGCGGTTATTGAGACCGATGAGAGTTTCGCAATCACCAACACCAACTCAAGCCATTCATAATCACAATCATCCTGATTATACAATAGAAAATTTCAGGGGCTACAGCGTCGACAGACGAAAGCACTGCTCAGTAGCCGTGACCGATCACCCGTCAGTAGTTTCCACATACCATTTCCAAAACAGAGAACCACATTCGCCATTCGCACGACAATGGCCGCCGATCGCTTGATCGTGACAGGGATCATCTGCCCGCAACACAGCTTGCCGGATCTTCGGCCCCCGGAACGTTTGCCCCTGCAAATAGTGGGCCCGTTTGGCCGGTTCATCTCTTGGAGATGGCCAGCAATCTGCAACAACGCAAAGTCGGGGTCCAGTTGTCGCCCGTGCGGCAATTTCGCCCGGAGGTGCGCGGGTGGCCAGATGACCGCAATCCCGTGCCATGCGCTCGCGTGCACGCCATCGACTGGCCCAAGAGCCGCCGGGTCGCCGGCCTTCCCATGACCGGGATCGGAAAGAGTCCCCGAACCTGCGTGGGGCGCCGTCGAGCGATCGCCCGGAGCGCGTAGAAATCTGCTGCCAACGAGGTGAAGCGATCGATCGTCGAGACAGCATCGCGCCGGCGCCGATGATTTCCGGTGCCCCGATGAAAACTTTTTCGATAAGCGATGGTCTTGCCCACCGGCTGTAGCACGTTCAGGCGAGCCGCCCCCATGAAGGCGCGCATGGCTCCGGCCGCCCCCGAGAACGGGCTCAAGACCCAAGGAGCGCGGTCGAGATTCCACTCGAATTGACCAAGCTCTTGGCGCCGCCAATGCGGCAGGCGCAGGAATGCCTCCGCAGCGGCCCGCCATTTGCGTCGACCGGCAGCAGCGGCTCGCGGCCGCTCGCAGCGACCAGGTCGAGCCGGTCGCCGGACCGGCGCCCACCGTGTCATCCTTGGCAACCCGACCTGCACGCTCGAGGCACTGGCGATGTGGCGTCCGTCCCTCGTCGTGCCTGCCACATCGGCCCTCAAGCCGGCAGGTTCGGCGACGTCGTTGACCATCACGTCACTGGTGGCCCACACGTCACTGACCATCCCGGCACCGGCCCCTGTGGCCCAGTGCTCCAACATCGGGCACCGTCAGTCGGGCCTCCACGGAACGAGCGACAGTCGCGTGCCGCCAAGCCGCTCGAAGGCCTTGAGCCGGCAGGTGAGCACGATGACCTGATGGAGCCCGGCCGCGCGTTCCAGAGCATCGAACATCTTCTCGATGCGCGCGTCATCCGAATAGACGAGCGCGTCATCGAGGATCACCGGCAGCGCGTGCCCACGTTCGGCATAGAGCCGGGCAAAGCCGAGACGGACGAGGATCGCGATCTGCTCGCGCGTGCCCTCGCTCAGCCGCGTGAGCGCCTCCTCCCGTCCCGCCCGCACAAGTCCCGCCGGCACCAGGGCGTCAGGCCCGAGCCGGATGGTCGCCTCCGGCAGGACCATGGCGAGATAGGGCTCGAGTCGTGCGACCACGGGCTGATCGAGGCGCGAGCGCCACTCTTGCCGAACCGCATCGAAATCGGCGGCCAGCATCCGCAGCATGGCGAGCTCGCGTTCGATCCTGGCGATCTCGCGGCATACGCCCCGATACTCGCTCTTCAGCCCCTCGACCCGCTCCGCGACGTCGTCCTGATCATCGCGCTCGAGGGCCGCTGCGACCGCCGCCATCGCCCGCTCGTTTTCGGAGATGCGTGCCGCGAGCCCCTGGAGCCGGCCGTCGGCCGCGGCAAGACGGGCATCGATCGCCCGCCGCGCGGCAGCGTCGGGAACTGCGCGCCGCCAGGTGTCGCGACTGCGCACCCGGTCGGCGAGATCGGCAGCGCAGGCCGCGGTAAGGCTTTCCAGCCGCGCACGCTCCCCTTCGCCCGTCTGACCGATCTCCGCGGCGATGGCCGCCATTCGCTCCTCGCTGCGCTGCCGCCTCTCGGCGATCCGGCCGAGTGCGAGGCTGGCGGCACGCTCGGCCTCCCCGGCCTCGTCCGCCTCCTGTCGGGCGCGACTTCGCTCCTTGAGGAGCTCCGCAAGTTCCCTCTCGACTTCCTCGACGGCATCGGCGCCGGACAGCCCGGCCTGCGCCGCCGTCTCGACCGGCCCGCCGTAGCCGGCCTTCACCAGCGCGGCGATGCGCGCCTTGAGCGCCACCAGCCCCTCGGGCGCGATCGCTCCCAGCCGCGCCTCGTCCTCGGCGAGCCGGCGGCGCCGAGCGGCGACATCGACATGGCGGTCCCGCGCATCGGCGAGATCCTTCGCGCCGGCTCTCCCAAGCAGGCCGGCAAGCACCTCGCCATGGGCACTGCGATCCGCCTCGAGGTCGTCGACACCATCCGGGCGCGCCGGTGCAATCACGATCCGGCCGATCCCGGCGATCTCGATCGCGACGGGTCCGGTCGGCCGCACCTCGCCTGAGGCGGGTATGCCATGGCCCCCGACGCTGACGAGGCCGCGCGCCGTCTCGGCGATCTCGAAGCGAACCAGTGGCGCACCGGCCGCCAGCCGCTCGTCGATCAGGGTGATCGCTCGCGCCTCGGCCTCGATCCGCCGCAACAGCTGGTCGTCCAGCGCCTCCTTCTCGAGCGCCGCGCGCCCCGCCGCGATCGCCTCCGACAGTGCCTCGCCCTGCTGCCGGCGCGCCTCGAGCTCCTTCAGATCGGCAGCGGCACGCAGCGCGGCGGCCTGACGATGCGCTTCCGACAGCACCCGCTGCAGATCGCCGGCCCGCGCCTCCATGGCCTCGCCGCGGCTACGGGCGCTCGTCCTCGCCGCCTCTGCCCGCAGCCGCATGTCCTCCTGACGCGCCGCCTCGGCGGCATCCTCGCAAAGCCCCGCCGCCAGCCTGCCGTGCTCGACGGCGAGGGCCGTGTATCGCTCGAGCGCCCTTTGCGCCGTGCTGTGCTCGGCCTCGGCGCGGGCGAGCTCGGCCTCCGCCGTCTGCAATGCGGACTCGGCGGCTCGTGCCTCCTCGACCTGACGCCGGGCCGTCTCGGCCGCCGCCCGGTCGCTGCCGGCCGCCGCCTCCGCATCCAGCAGCCGGCGCTCGTCGCGCAACCGCCCGAGCCTGTCGAGCCGCTCGCCCGCCTCGGCGAGCTGCCGCTCGGCCAGTGCCAGGGCGGCGGCGAGACGTTGCCGCTCCGCGAGGGCCTCCTTGTAGCGGCCGGTGGCTTGCCCCCGACCAGCGGTCGCATGCTGGGCGATCTGTCGGGCAACCTCCTCGCGGACCGCCCGCGCCGCCTCCCCTTCCGCGACGCTGTCGATCTCGCGGCCGATCAGATGTCGGATCGAGAGGCCTTCCTCGCGCTCGGGAGCGAGATCCGCGAGGCTCGCCTTCTGCGGCACCCAGAACAGGCCGAGTGGCGCCGGCAGCGCCGGGCCGCTGTCGACCAGGGCCTTCAGCGCGTCGTCGACATCGGCGCCGCGATGGATCTGCCGCCCGTCCGCCGAGATGAGCTCGGCCGAGTTCGACTGGAAGAACTGCTTGCGCAACCGCCAGGCGGCACCCGCGTCTGTCTCGAACTCGACCTCGATCAGCGGCGCGCCCCCCTGATAGGGCCGCAGCGCGTCGGCGAGCCCTTTCGCCCGGGTGGTGTGCTTCTCCGTGAAGACCGCACCGAGCGCGCGCAACAGCGTCGACTTGCCGAGCTCGTTGGGCCCGGCGAGCACGTCGAGGCGGCCGCTCAGTCCCTCGAGCGCCTGTCCCTCCCGGAAGCAGCCGACCTCCCGGACCCTCAGTGCCCTGATCCTCATGGCCGGGCGCCCCCGCCGCGTTCCTCGACCAGCGAGCGAAGCCGCAAGAGCGCATCCGTCGCCGTGCGCCCCTCCTCTCCCCCGGCCTCCAGCCGGGCCATCAGCCGCGACGCGACTTCGGCGATCTCGCCCGCGGCCCAATCGCCACCGAGGCCGCCCGACCCGGCCTCCAGCCGCACCTCGTCGAGATCCACCTCAAGATGGCGGATCGCCATCTGGAGCCGGGCAAGCCGCGATTCGAGCCGGCCGCGCGCATCGAGCCCGAGCACTCCTGCGATGTCGAGCCGCAGCAGCACCCTGTCGGGCTGACCGGCGGCCGAAATCGCGGCCTCGATCCGCTCGAGCGCCAGGGGATCGCCTGCCTCGATCGCCCGTTTCAGCCAGACGAACCGCGCTGTCGCGATGCGCTCGATCTGCGGCACGGCGCCCGGCCCGGCCAGTCCGACGGCCAGTACCTGCCCCGGATCGTTGTCGAGAAAGCGGTCCGGCTCGGGCGTGCCGGAATAGTGGGCACGCGGACCCGCCTCGCGGCATCCGTGCCAGTCGCCGAGGGCGAGGAAGTCGAGCCCGGCCGTCCGCGCCCGCTCCGCCTCGATCGGAACCGCCGTCTCCCCCTCCTCGCAGAACCCGGCCACCGATCCGTGGGCGAGGCCGATCCGCAGATGTCCAGGCGGGCTCGTGGCTGCGTCCATCCAGGCGGTCGGGTCGAGCGCCGTCGCCTTCGCCTTGAGGGGTGCCGGGAGAAGCTGCACGCGGGGCGCGATCTCGACCGGCTCGGCACGCCTGTGCAGCGTGACATTGGCGGGCAGACCCGCGCCCGCCATGCGCTCGAAGACCCCGCCCGGCCGGTCCGGATCGTGATTGCCCGGCAGGAGGTGCCAATGCTCACCCCGATGCGCCGCGAGCTTGGCGAGCAGCCTGCCGAGCACCTGGGCCGAGACCCGCTCCTTGTCGAGCACATCGCCGGCGACGAGCACATGGGTGACCGCCCGCTCCCTCGCCGCCGCGGCAATCCGATCGACGACGAGAAAACGCTCCTCGGCAAGTGAGGCGGCGACATCTGCGGGAAAGCCCGAAAACTGCCGCCCGATCTGCCAATCGGCCGTATGCATGAAGCGGAACTGCACGGCGCCCCCTTGGATCAGGCAATCGACCCCTCTCTCGGCCGGACAGCTTGCGGCAGTTGCATCGGGCGCTGAGCTCCCATGCCGGGTGTCGCGACGGCCTCCGAGCCATCATTGTTCTTATTTTGTTCTTATCGGCCCTGTCAACACCCCGTTCGCCCCATCCACAGTGGCGCGCCTCGCGGCCCGGTGCGCCCGGGGTGGGCCGGTATCGTGGCGGTTCTGGCGGAGGGAAGAAATTAACCGAACATTCGTTCTTTACGGGGAGGATTATGCCGTCCCCGTGGCGTGTCGCGTGGCTGCGACGGGTCGGGGGCCGGTGGCGCCCTCCCTGTCCCGGAGGCTGCGATCCCACCGCGCGGACGGTTGTGCCAATGGTCCGATCCCGACATCTGCCGGCCCGAGCCAAGGGCACTCAGGCAGATGACGCGATGGCGAGGACCAGCTGCACGCCGAAGCGTCCAGTGGATCTTCGAGTTCGACAGTCGCGCGTGGTCCCTGTCCGACATTTGCAGCCCGGCGCCGAAGCCGCTCGAGCAGATGTCGCAATGACGAGGACCACTGGCAAGCCCGGCCGCCCGGCCGGGAGGCGAATGTCGGGCTCGCACCATTGGAGGCTGCGATGCCGCCGCAATTGGATGCTCGACTGATGAGGTCGGACGCCCGCGTACCTTCAGTCGGTTTGCGTGTTTCCATTGCGGAGATGAGGCATGCCGACCGGGCGCCGGAAACCAACCAGCCGTCGCATCCGTCCAGACGGGCGCACCGTGCTCGCCGCACATCGGACCGCTCCGGCGGCCGGCCTGCCGGGCAGGACTGCGGAGGCGAGACATCACCGAGCTGGCGGGACGCTGCACGCCATGACGGATCCGGCTGACGAGCGGTCGTCGACCGGCCTGCCCGGAAGGGCAGCGACGGCGAAGCCGCGCGCCGGCTCGACGACCGCACCAACATCGCCACGCGCCACCACTGGGGCGGAGGTCCCCGGCTCGCCTATGATCGAGCGTCTCGCCCGCGCGCTCGCTCGCACGACGATTGTCATCGCCCTGCTCGTTCCGACGGCGGCGCTGATACTCCTCGCCGTCGCCGGCACGCAGCGATCCGCACCGCCTCAGCCCGTCGTGATGCTGAAGCTGAAGCACCTGCCGGCCCATGTCACGGCTGCCGGCGATCGCGACCGGCCCGACTACAGCTTCTGGATCGCCGATGCGGCCGACGAGGCCCGCGATGCCGCCCGGCCCGGCCGGGCCGCGAGCGGTGACGGCGAAGCTGTCGTCGGCCTCAGGGTCGAGCGTCCCGAGCAGATGCCGGAGGACGGCATGGCCGCCAGGTCCCTCGCAGAGCCCGGCCATGCCGCGATAGCCGATGCCGCTGCGGGCACCTCCATCACCGAACGTCTGCTGATCGACCGCGACGCACCGCCGCTTCCGGTCGAGGTCGACAGGCGCGACTTCGCTGCGGCCCGCGTCGTCACCCGGGCGGACGATTCTTCCAGCGCCGCTGAGCCGCGGACGGCCGGCGAGGGCACGCTTTCGCCCGCGCGCGGCATGTTCCACATGGCCGAGCAGGCCGCCAGTGATCCGGCCGTCTCGCTGACCTCGCCTTCAGAAGGCGAGCCGGCCCGGGATGCGACTGCGGCCTTGCCAGAGGCCGGGGACAGCGCAGGCGACAGCGAAGGCGCGGGCGAGGGGCGGGCAGCCGTGGAAAGCACAATTCCAGCGGAAAAGCCGATGCCCGCGGGCATGGAAGAGCTGGCTCGCGCCGCTGCCGCACTGCCGTCCGGCATCACCCTTTCGGCCACGGGAACGCCCCGAAGCGATGCCGGAGTTTCCATCGCCACCCCAAGCGATCCGGCAGGCGATCCGACGGAAGCGGCGCGTGATGCGGCCAAGCCGGACGAGACCATCGCGCCGCCGGCGACACAGATTGCGCGCCACATCGCCGCCGGCACCTTCGCCGTCGATGCGCACAGCCTGGGCGCCATCGCCGGCCACCATCCGCCCGTTCCGGCCGCGGTGACGAAGGCCGTCCCGGACACCGTCATGGCGACCGAGGAGCCCACGCCGGCCGACGCCGAGCCTGTGGCCGAGACCGCCGCTGGAAAGACGCCGACGCGCGAGGTCGAGCCGCCCGAGACCGAGACGAAAAAGCCGGACGCGACAACAACGCGGGCCAGCACCACGAAGTCCGCCACCACGTCCAAGCGCGCGAAACCGGCGACGCCGGCCGCGAAGAAGAAGCCGGTCGCCGCCTCCGGCTCCTCCTCGCCGTCGATCAAGATGCGCGCGCGCAAGGGCGACAGCCGCTGAGACGTGCCTTTACTTGAATGGGCCGCCACGGGGCTATGACACCGGCGCGCATGAGTCTCGACTCGTGATCCATTTGGATGCGTGCCGGTATCGCCTTTTTCGCGCGCGGCCGCCCCGCCAACCCCGCGCGCATGCCTTTTTCGCGCGCGGCCGCCCCGCCAACCCCGCGCGCATGCCTCCTCGCGAAAGTCGGAGCTTTCGCTCGCTGGCATGAGACGACGTCCTCAGCCGAGCGGCAGACCGATCCGGGCCCTCAGACCACCTTCCTTGCGGTTCTGCAATTCGACATCCCCACCATGGCCGCGCAGGATCGAGCGCGCGATGGCGAGCCCGAGCCCGACGCCGCCCGTCTCGACATTGCGCGAGCGCTCCAGCCTCACGAACGGCTTGAACACGTTCTCCATATCGGCTTCGGGAATGCCCGGCCCGTCGTCGTCGACGATGAGCGTCGCCGTACGCGAGCGATGATCGATGGACAGCGAGATGCGGGCCCTGAGGCCGTATTTCGCCGCGTTCTCGACGATGTTGCGCAGCGCCCGTTTCAGCGCCGCCGGCCGGGCCGCGACCGTCACCCGCTCCGGCTCGGCATCGTCCTCGCGCCCCGCCATCGTCACATCGAGCCCCAGATCGGCGAGGTCGTCGGCGATCGAGGCGACGAGCGCGCCCAGATCGACCTTGCGCGTCGCCTCCGGATCGGCCTCGCCGCGCGCGAAGGCGAGCGTAGCCTCGCTCATCCGCTCCATGTCGTCGAGCGTCTCGATCATGCGCTCGCGTGTCTCCTCGTCCTCGACCAGCTCGGCCCGGAGCCTCAGGCTGGTGATCGGCGTGCGCAGGTCGTGCGAGATCGCCGCCAGCATCTGCGTGCGATCCTCGACGAAGCGCTTCAGCCGCGCCTGCATGGTGTTGAAGGCTTCCGTCGTGCGGCGGATCTCGCGCGGGCCCGCGACCACGAGCGGCGCACCGGCCTCGCCGCGCCCGAGCCGGTCGGCGGCGAGCGCGAGGTCCGACAAGGGCCGGGTGATCCGCCTGACCACGAGAAGCACGATCGCCGCGATGCCGAGCGCGCTGGTGATGAGCGAGATGACGGCCGAGGGCGACCACACGCCCGGCCCCGGCAGCTCGGCCTGCGTGACGTTCAGCCAACTGCCGTCGGAGAGGTGGATCGACAGGCTGAGCGCATCGATCGAGGGACGGCCGAACCAGCTCCGCTCCGAGCGCCGCGTCCGCTCGCGCCGCTCGGACGGCCTCCCGTCATGGTCGCCATGGCGCCGCGGCTCGATCACCCGGTAGTCGGCCCTGACCTCGGTCGCGCTCGGCCCGAGCTGCCGGGACAGAGCCGTCACGAGATCGTTCTCCTCGCTGTCGCCGCCGCTCGCCTCGACAACCGGCTCGGCATCGATCCAGTAGCGCAGCCGCCGTGCTCCCGCCGTACGCAAGAGCTCCTCGCGCAGCGCCACCGGCGTCGCCTCGATGAGCCTGACGATCTGCGCCGTCCGCTGCACGACATTCTCGATGCCGAGCTCGCGCAAGGCCGCCCGGCGCTCGAAGATGAAGACGAGCGCGCTCAGCGCCTGCGAGGCGATGAGCGTGGCGAGGATCAGCACGATGAGCCGGCCTGCGAGGCTCTGCGGCAGATAGCGTCTCATAGCGTCTCGACCGCGCTGGCGAACTTGTAGCCGCCCCCCCACACCGTCTGGATCAGCTTGGGCTCCTTGGGGTTCTCCTCGATCTTGCGCCGGAGCCGGCTCACCTGGTTGTCGATCGAGCGGTCGAAGGCCTGGGCGGCGCGCCCGCGCGTCAGGTCGAGCAGCTGGTCGCGCGAGAGCACCATGTTCGGCCGGGCGAGGAAGACCGTCAGCAGCAGGAACTCGCCCGAGGAGAGCGGCGTCAGCACGCCCGCCGGATCGGTCAGCTCGCGCGTGTCGACATTGAGCGTCCAGCCCGAGAAGCCGAGGCGCTGGCCGGGCTCGGGCTCGCGGGTCGGCGGCAGCGAGTTGGCGCGCCGCAGCACCGCCTTGATACGCGCCAGCAACTCGCGCGGATTGAACGGCTTCGTCACATAGTCGTCGGCGCCGAGCTCGAGCCCGACGATGCGGTCGGTCTCGTCGGCCATCGCCGTCAAGAGGATGACGGGCACGTTGACCGCCTCGCGCAGGTGCCGGCACAGCGACAGCCCGTCCTCGCCCGGCATCATGATGTCGAGCACGACGAGATCGAAGGCGTGCGACTTCAAGAGGTTGCGGGCGGCCAGCGCGTCGGCCGCACCGGTCACGCGCAAATTGTGCTTCTCCAGGAAGCGCTGCAGCGGCTCGCGGATGGCGCGGTGATCGTCGACCACGAGGATGTGAGGCGTCGAGTCCATTCTGGTTCCCGTTGCGACGCGGCGGCGGCGCCCTTCCCCTTCGAGGTAGCCATGGGCGTGCCCGTCCTGCAGCGGGTAAATTGTATCAAAGTTTGTCGCCCCCGCGCCCCCGCCACAGCTTCCGACAAAGAGCCCCCCGCGCTGCCGAAGAAATGCGACAGGTCGGCGCCATATCAGGTTCATCAGATGAGGGGCGAGTGAGGCCCTCCGAACCGAGAGACATAGAGAGAGGACGATCATGAACAGGAAGACCAAGATCGCCGTCGCGGGTGTCGTCGTGGCCGTGGCCGGTGCAGCGGCAGTTGCGGGCATCGCCAGCGCCGATCAGGGCCGGCGTGGCGAGGGCTGGTTCGGCGGTGGCTGGGGCCATCACGGCAAGATGCGCGGCCATCACCGCGGCATGGGCGGCGGCATGGGCTTCATGGGCGGCCCCGGCATGATGGAGATGTTCGACACCAACAAGGACGGCAAGGTCACCCAGGACGAGATCGACGCCAGCCGCCGGGCACTGCTCGACAAATACGACGCCGACAAGGACGGCAAGCTCTCCCTCGCCGAATTCCAGGGCGTTTGGAACGAGATGTTCCAGAAGATGATCGTCCGTGGCTTCCAGCGTCTCGACACCGATGGCGACGCAGCCGTTACCGTCGAGGAGTTCGACGCACCGTTCGCCAAGATGGTCGAGCGGATGGACCGCAATGGCGACGGCGCGCTCGGCCCGGAGGACCGCAGGCAGGATCGCGGTTGGGGCAAGCATCGCCGGCGCGGCATGATGGGCATGCCCGGTGACGGCGGCCCCGATGGCGATGGCGCTGGCGACACGCCCGACGAGCCGGCCGACGGCCAGTCGAACTGAACCTGACGCCCTGACGGCGTGAGCCGGGCCGGCATGCCGGGCAATGCCCAGCTCCCGGCCCGCGAGGCTCGAAGGGCGTCGCATGGCAAGCAGTTCCGGCCCCCCGGGGCCGGGACATCGGCGGGCGGAAGCGCGTGCCAGTCACCTTCCGCCCGTCAGGATACGTCTTTCCCGTCGGGAGCGGCACGCTCGGGCAGGCCAGCCACGCACGACTTCGGCTTGCGCGTCGCGCCGTGACATGATCTCAGGGCAAGGCCCGCGCATTCGCGTCACGCGTCCTCCGTCCGGGCTTGCCGCCTCATCACACGAGCACTCACCGGAGCACCCGATGCTGACCGACACCCGCAGCGGCTATGGCTGGATCTCGATCGCGCTGCACTGGCTGGCGGCGATCGCCATCATCTACCTCTTCATCGACGGCAACCAGATGGAGGACCTGCACGACCGCGTGGCGCGGGCGGCGATCCGCGACTGGCACATGGCGATCGGCGCGACGCTGTCGATCCTGTTGCTCGCCCGCGTCCTCTGGCGGGTCCGCTCGGGCGCCCCCGAGCAGCTTCCGGGTCCGCCGATGCTGAACCGGCTCGCCAAGGCCATCCATATCGGCCTTGTGCTGACCATCCTTGCGGCGGTCGGCTCCGGCCTGCTCCTGCCCTGGTCGATGGGAAACCCCATTCCCCTTCTCGGCGGCCTCTCGATCCCCAGCCCGCTGCCGCAGATGCACTGGCTGCACGAGGCCATGGAGGGTATTCACAGCGTGTCCGTGCACCTCTTCATTCCGCTCGTCGCCTTGCATGTGCTCGGCGCCCTGAAGCACGCTGTCATCGATCGCGACGGCACGATGCAGCGGATGCTGCGGCCCGGCCGCTCCGGCACCCCGGCCGAGTGACGACGCTCGAACGCCCACGAGCCCGTGTCGTGTCTTGGACGACCGGAGCGACGTTCGACGCCCCCGTCGGGGGGACCTTTGCCGGCCCCTCGCCTTATTCCTCCCCCATTCCGGGGCGAATCAGTTAGGGTGGAAGATCGCTCGGAATTTCAAGGACATCGCTCATGACCGACCGCACGCAGCTCGCCTTCGGGCGCCATTCGGTCGCGGTGCCGCGACTCCTGAAGCGCACCCTGCAGACGGCCATGGCCGTGATCGGCACGGCGCTCGCCTCGCTCCTCGTCATCATGCTCAACACGGTGCTGACCTCGCAGGGCGGCTGGCTGAAGGGCGTCAATGCCTGGACCGGCTACATCCAGCGCTCCGACATTCTCGGCACCATGATCCTGACCGCCGTCGTCGCGGTCGCCGTGATCCACTGGCAGCGCAAGCCGGACAGGCGGTGAGGGAGCAATCGGGGCACGGTCTCATGCCGTGCTGGATTGCCTGCACAGACCGGGGGATGACAGTCGGGGGCCGTGACGGATTGTCTGCGGGTGCCCGGGTGCCATGTCTGGGTCTGATGTCTGGCTCTGATGTCTGGGTCCCGTCTCTGGGCCGCTGCTGTCCTTCCCCACCACGCGCGGGTGACAAGCCATGCCGATGTCGTCTCGCGCCCTCGCGTTCGCCGGGCTTGTCGCCGTCGCGCTCCCCGCGGCGCCGGCGCCTGCCCACGCCTACACGCTGATGGAATGCTACCAGACCCGCGATTCCGACCTCGAGATCGCCGCCTGCACGGCGCTGATCGAGGCGGGCGGGCTGACCGCCGAGCAATTGCCGAAGGCCCATACTGGCCGCGGTGTCGGCTATGCCCGCAAGGGCCGCTACGACGCGGCGATCGCCGACCACAGCCGCGCCATCGAGCTCGACCCTTCCTATCCGCTCGCCTGGAGCAATCGCGGCAGCGCCTGGTCGGGCAAGGGCGACTATCAGAAGGCGATCGCCGATTTCACCGAGGCGCTGGCCCGTGATCCCGATCATCTGCCCGCGCTCAACAACCGCGCCTGGGCACTCTACAAACTCGGCCGCGCCGGCGACGGGCTCGCCGACATCGAGCGCGCCATCGCTCTGAAGCCGCGCATCGCCGCGCTTCACGACACCCACGGCCACATCCTCGAGGCGCTCGAACGACGCGAGGAGGCGATCGACGCCTACCGCCGCGCGATCGAGCTCGATCCTGCCATGTCGGAGACACGCGCCGCGCTCGAAGCGCTCGGCGACGGCGCCTGGCTCGCCGCCCATCCCTCCAAGTAGTACCAGAGCCTGATCGGTTGAGATGCGAGCGTCAGCGCGAGCATCGAAAGCGTGAATCAGACTCTGAGACAAAGACTCTGAGACAAAGAGCCGGCGACCGGCAGGGTTGCCCGTCGCGCCGTGGACTGTGTCGATGCCGCGCTCTACTCTCCCCCCTGATCTGGCCTTCAGAGGGAGAAAGACATGACCGCCAGCAGCACCCCGGAGCTCGTCGTCGTCAACGGCGACATCCGCACAATGGACGGGCTCTTTCCGCGCGTCGAGGCGCTGGCGGTGACGGACGGCCGCGTCTCGGCCCTCGGCACCAGCGACGACATCCGCGCGCTCGCCGGCAAGGCCACGCGCATCCTCGACTGCGGCGGCCGCATGGTGCTGCCGGGCTTCCAGGACACGCATATCCACCTGCAGGATTCCGGCACCGGACGCGCATCGAGCGTCGAGCTCGATCACATCCGCTCGGTCGACGAGCTGATCGCGACCATCGCCGCTTTCGCCAAGGCCAATCCGGACCGGCCCTGGGTGCTCGGCGAAGGCTGGTACTCGGGGATTTTCGGCGAGCACAATCTCGACCGTCACGTGCTCGACAAGGCAGTGCCCGACCGCCCCTGCCTCATCGTCGCCTCCGACGGCCACAATGGCGCGATCAACTCCAAGGCGATCGCCGCGATCGGCCTGACGCGCGACACGCCCGATCCGATGAACGGCCATTTCGTCAAGGACGGCCGGGGCGAGCCGTCTGGCCTGCTCTACGAGACGACGATCCGCTGGGTCGAGGATCGCATGCCGCCGCGGACCGACGCCGATTACATGGCCGGCGTGCGCTACGGCCAGGCGCTGTGCAACCGCCACGGCATCACCGGCGTGCTCGACGCCCTCGTCGAGGAGCGGCACATGCGCGTCTACAACCGGCTCGACCGGGCGGGCGAGCTGACGGTGCGGGTCGCCGCGACCGGCCTCGTCAAGCCCGAGGAATCGGTCGATCAGGCGCTGCAGAACCTCGAGCGGCTCCGGCGCGATTTCGCGACGCCGATGGTCAGGATGCACTCGGCGAAGTTTTTCCTCGACGGCGTGCTCGAGAACCGTACCGGCGCGATGATCGCGCCCTATTCCGACGAGAAGGGCGGCAATGCGCCTCTGATGTTCGGCGAGAACCACCTGCGCGAGCTCTTCATCGCGGTCGACCGCGCCCGCTTCCAGATCCACGTGCACGTCATCGGCGACAAGGCGACACAGGCCGCCTTCGATTGCCTGGAGGCCGCCTACGACACCAATGGCGGCTGGCCGAGCCTCCATCAGCTCGCCCATGTGCAGTGCATCGATCCCGCCGACATTCCCCGCTTCAGGAAGCTCGGCGTCGTCGCCAATGTGCAGCCGCTGTGGGCGCGGCACGAGCCCTCGGTGACCGACGTCGCCTTGCCCATGGTCGGCGAGGCGCGCGGGCGCTGGATGTATGCCTTCCGCTCGATGATCGACGCCGGCGCGCCCTATACGCTTTCGAGCGATTGGGGTGTGTCGACGCTCAATCCGTTCCCGATCATGCAGACCGCGGTGACGCGCCAGCCCGAAAGGAAGGGCCGCGATCACCCGGTCTTCCTGCCCGAGGAGCGTATCACCATCGAGGAGGCCGTGCGCGGCTACACCACCTATGCGGCCGCCGCGGCCTGGCGCGCGGAGGACACCGGCTCGCTCGCCCGCGGCAAGTTCGCCGATCTGATGGTGATCGACCGCGACATCTTCACGGTCGATCCTCACGACATCGCTGCCACCGAGGTGCAGGTGACGCTGCTCGGCGGCCGCGAGGTCTACCGCGCCAGCGGATTCTCCCGATAGCGCCGGATCGTCACATCTAGAGGCAGGCAGGAACGGAAACGGGCGGCCAGTGGCCGCCCGTTGTCTCATTGCACGGCGATGTCGCGCGCCTCAGGCGAGTTCGTACCTGTCGCGCCATTCGGGCTTCACATAGTTGATGATGATCGACTTGCGCAGGCCGCGGATCGGACGCTTGCGGAAGCCGTGCCAGGTATCGGTGCCCGGAATGAAGATCATGCCGGCATTGAAGGCATAGGGCGCGGTCGCCACCGTCTTGTGCTCCGGGCTCGCGTCGTAGACATCGGTGCCGGCGTCGGCGAGGTTCGGATCCTCCGACAGGTAGACCAGCATGGTGAACAGCTTCACCGAGATGTCGAGATGCGGCTCGAGCCAGAAGCCGTCGGTGTCCTGGCAGTACTCGATGCGCAGGAGGCCGTTGTCGACCCGCGATCCGGTCCGCGCGACGAGTGCGGAGATGACTTGCGGATGCCGGAACGCCTCCGCCACCTCGCGGCACACCGCATGCTCCCTCTGCGCGTCGGGCGAGGAATAGAAGCGCGTCGAATTGTTCGATTCGCGCCGTCCGTCGAAGGTCGGTGCCGTAGGCGGCGCCACCGGTAGCGCGGCGATGCCGTGGCAGATCTCGGCCGGCAGCGCATCCTTCAGCAGCCAGAAATCATAGGGCGATGTGTGATGGTCGGACCTGGCGAGACAATCGAGGAACTGCGTCGCCGTCCCGTTCAGCGGAAGCATCTGGTTCATGGTCGTGACCTCCTTCGTCAGGTCAGGAAAACGGATTGAGCCGCTTGAGGCGCGCCGAGATGGTGTGGCGGCCGATATTCTTGGCGAGCGTCGCGTTCGAGGTGACCCAGTTGAACATCACATAGCGCCGCGGACCCACATAGGGGTGATGGCCGTGCCAGGAATTGTCGGTGCGCTTGAAGACGACGAGCGTGCCGCCGTTCGGTGGCACCTCGGCGATCATGTCATCGAGGTCCGTGCCCGAGCGCAAGAGACGCAGCCGCCCGGTCTCGCCCGCCCAGCTCTCGTCGTTCAGATAGAGCAGGCAGGTGACGACCTTGTCCTCGCTGTCGGTATGGATGCGCCCGTCGCGCTTGGCGCAGTGGCCGCGCACCGTGATCATCAGCGGCCGCCCCTCGAGCGGCACGTCGAGCTTCTTTGCGATGATGTCCTGCAGTTCCTGCGAGCGGATGTCGTCGATGAGGCGCGAGAAATTGCCGCCGAACTTCAGCTCCTCGAGCGGATAGACGCCGGACGAGGTGATGTCGGGAAAATCGTCTCGCACGTTTCTCAGCGTCGGCGTGTCGAGCACATTGGTGACGAGGAAATGCGGGAAGGGCTCCCGCGCCACGGGAGCCTTGCGGATGGCCTCGAAATTGAGCATGGGCACCTTCCTTGCTGGTCCTTCAATCGGCGCGCCTGTCTCGCGCCGGCATGTCGTCGAAGGCGCGCGCCGCATTCGGCAGCCCGCTCGATGCACGCCTACTGAACGGTATCGGCACGCGTCACACGCGCCCGCGCGGATGGGCGCGTCATGCTGTCAGACGGCGATCGCGTGGGTCGCCGAGCCCTGCCCCCAATAGGCGTCGAAACGCTGGCATACTTTTCTGACGAAGGTCCGCCCGTCGGCAGTCAGCCGGAAGCCGTCCGCCGTCGGCTCGATGAAGCCGTCGGTATCCTCGGCCGCGACCTTTGCTGCCTCCGCCACGATCGGCGCCGCCTTGGTGCCGAAACGCGCAACGAGGCCCGCCCGCGAGAAGGCGAAGTCGCACATCAGCCGCTCGATCACATGCGCGCGCATGCGGTCGTCCTCGCTGAGACGGAAGCCGCGCGCGGTCGCGAGCCGCCCCTCGCCGATCCGCCGCTGATAGTCGCCCGTCGGCACCGTGTTCTGGATGTAGCCTTCCGGCATCTGCCCGATCGCGGAAGCGCCGAAGCCGATGATCGCGTCGCTGTCGTCGGTGGTATAGCCCTGGAAATTGCGCCGGAGTGGCTTCGTCGCCAGCAGATCGCCCGGCAGCGCGAAATGGTCGATGCCGATCTGGCGGTAGCCGGCCTCCTGCGCGATCTCGGTGATGCGGCGGAACTGGGCCATCCGCTCCTCGGGGCCTGCGATCGTCGTCTCGTCGATCATCTTCTGCGCCACCGCCTTGGCGGGCACATGCGCATAGCCGAACACCGCGAGGCGGTCGGGACGCATGGCGAGCACCTCGCTGAGCGTGCGCCCGACGCTCTCGACGGTCTGCATCGGCAGACCATAGACGAGGTCGATGTTGATCGAGGGAATGCCGTGGCCGCGGAACTGGGTGATGGCGCTTTCGGTGATCTCGCGCGTCTGGATGCGGTTGATCGCCTTCTGCACCGCCGGATCGAAATCCTGGACGCCGATCGAGACGCGGTTGACGCCTGCCGCCGCGAATGCCGCGATGCTGTCCGTGTCGAGCAGGCGCGGATCGACCTCGACGGCGAACTCGGTCTCGGCAGAGAACGCGAAGTGCTGCCGCATGGCACCGGCGAGACGGCCGATGTCGTCCGCCTTCAGCATGCTCGGCGAGCCGCCACCCCAGTGGACGTGGCTGACCACCGGCCCCTTCGGCATCCGCCCGGCGACGAGGCCGATCTCCTTGACGAGATAGCCGAGATAGTCCGCCACCGGCTCGTAGCGCCGCACCGCCTTCGTGTTGCATGCGCAGTACCAGCACATCTCCTGGCAGAAGGGGATGTGGGCACAGAGCGAGATGTGCGTCGGGCTTCAGGGCCGCCAGCCACCCGCCATAGACATCCGCGCCGATGCTCGGGCTGAACTGCGGCGCCGTCGGATAGCCGGCTAGCGCGGTGCAGGACCGGCATTCGCCTGATGACATCCGGGTTCATCGCTGGCGTCCAGTTGCTGACCCTTGAAAGCCGCCCGATCCCTCGCCGGGAGATTCCCGCCTCCGGTCCTTGATGCTTTGCCGGTCGCACCTGCCGATTGACCTGGATCAAGTGGAAGGCGGACAGCGACCGTTTGGCGCGACCCGGCCGCGGATGGGAGGTATCCCTCCTCCGTCCCCGCCGGATCCCGCGAGGGGTTCGCCGCAGGCCTCACCGGCCCCGGCGGGCGTCCTCGATGAGCCATGCGAGGAACCGCACCACCGGCTCGGTGCGGCCCGACCGCCTGGGCAGATAGGCGGCGAGCCCCTTCTCGAGCGCCATCGGCTGCGTCGGCAGGCGCACGAGCGTGCCCTGCCGCAGCCGGTTCTCGACGCTGAGCTTCCATCCCAGCGCAATGCCGTGCCCCGCCTCCGCGGCATCGAGCAGCACGGAGTAGCTGGTGAAGGGAAAGCCCTCCGCCTTGGGCGCCGGCAGGCCGAGATGGCCCAGATAGCGTGGCCAGTCCGCCCAGTTCCGTCCCGGCTGCGAGAAGTGCAGCAACGGAGCCGAGAGCAGATCGCCCGCCGTCAGCCGCTTGGGCAGCGTGCGGGCGAGGGTCGGGCTCGCGACGGGAAAGATCTCCTCGCCGCAGATCTCGACGACGTCGAACCGGTCCGATGCGAAGCGGCCGGTCGTGAGGCCGATGTCGAACGATTCCGCCGTCGTCTCGAGCAGCTCGCTCGAGGTGACGAGCCGGATCGTCAGGTCGGGATGCTCGCGCCTCACCGCGCCGATGCGCGGAATGACGAACGAGCCGCCGATCGCCACGTCGCAGAAGATGCTGACGGTTCGCGACGATCTCGCCGACAGGCGCGCCCGGTCGCTGGCCTCGGCAAGGGACGTGAGGGCCGCCGCCACCTCCTTCAGGAGCTCGGCACCGGCCTCCGTCAGCTCGACCCCGTAGCGCCGGCGCTCGAAGACGCGGATGCCGAGATTCTGCTCGAGCGCCTGGATCTGCCGGCTGATCGCCGCCTGCGTCAGGTTGAGCTCCGCGGCCGCTGCCGAGAACGTGCCGAGCCGTCCGGCTGCCTCGAAGGGGGCGAGACTGGCGAGAGGTGGAAGCCGACGACGGAGCTGTGTCATGAGCTTTTGTTATGGCTCGATGCGAAAACATTGCTTGCGCGCGGGAAAATAGCCGAACATCGTCAGCGGCGTAAGCGATTTTGGGTAATGTCTGGCAATGGCCTCGAACCGCCATTGGCGAGGTGCCATCATGGGCGACGGCGGCAACAGCGATGCGATCGGGCAGCGCGTGATCGAGCTCCTCGGCGAGGACGGCCTGGCGCAGATCCGCCGGCCGATCGAGGAGGCCGCGGGCCTGCCCAACGCGGCCTACTGGTCCAGGGACTGGTTCGATCTCGAGCAGGAGCGGATCTTCCGTCGCGCCTGGGTGTTCGCGGGCGCGACCGCCGAGATCCCCGGGCCCGGCGACGTCAAGCCCCTGGAGATCGCTGGCGTGCCGATCTTTCTCGTGCGCGGACGCGACGGAGCCATTCGCGGCTTCCAGAATGTCTGCCGGCACCGCGGCATGCGGATCGTGACCGAGCCCTGCCGGAAGGCGGCGCTCACCTGCCCCTATCACGCCTGGAGCTACGGCCTCGACGGCCGATTGAGGGCCCGACCGCATTTCCTCGGCCCCGATCGGGGCGACAGCTTCAAGGATGGCGGCGGTCCAGCGCTCGATCTGCTGCCGGTGCGCGTCGCGCAGTTCCACGGCTGCCTGTTCGTCAACGTCTCCGGCACCGCCGACCCGCTCGACGCCTGGATGCAGCCGGTGCTCGACGAGCTCTCGGGCTATGATCTCTCCGCGATCCGCTGGGCGGGCAAGATCGACTTCGAAGTCGAGGCGAACTGGAAGCTCGTCTACGAGAACTACATGGAGGGCTATCACGTCTTCGCCCTCCATCCCCGATTGCTCGATTTCGCGCCGATGAACCTGCGATGGTCGGGCGAATGGCGCGGCAACACCTTCGTCAACGGCTACCGGTTCCCGCGGATGGAGGCGGGGCGCGGCGAAGGCCTGCCGCACTATCCGGGGCTGTCCGCCGAGGATGCCGCCAAGGGCACCTGGTTCCTCACCTTGCCGCACTTCGCCGTCGAGATTTTCCCCGACCAGTTCACGGTGCTGGTCGCCTATCCCGAAGGGCCCGATCGCTGCCGCGAGGAACTCCACATCTTTCTGATTGGCGATGAGGCCGCCGCCGGCGAGCGCTATGCCGCCGCCCGCGCCGAGGTCTTCCGGATGTGGGACGACCTCAACCGCGAGGACATCTCGATCCTCAAGGGCATGCAGCAAGGTCGCAAATGCCCCGGCTACGACGGCGGCCGGCTTTCGCCGCACTGGGAGCACCCGACACTCGGCTATGCACGAAAGGTCGTCGACATGGTGCTTGCGCCATGAGTGGCTCCGACACGCCGATCGGCCCGCCCGCCTCGTCAAGCCCGTCCACCTCGCTAAGCCCGGACGCCATGATCGGCCGCGACGACTGGAGCGATCTCTCGCGCATCCGTCCCATGCCGCAGATCGACCGCACGGCACTCCATGACTATCGCCGCGAGCGTATCCGCCAGGAGTTGCGCGCCGCCGACGCCGCCCTCGTCGTGCTCGTCAATCCAATCAGCCTGCGCTATGCGACGGAATACCGGAGCTACCCGCTCTTCCAGTCGCATATTCCGACCACCTATGCGGTCTTTCCGCAACAAGGACCGGTTGTGATCTACGGGTCATACGGCCGGCCCGACGCGGCCGACGAGGTGCGTCCCGGCCGGGCCGTCACCTTCTTCGATGCCGGCCCCGAGCTCGCCGAGGGCTCGCGCCTCCTCGCCGACGACATCGTCCGCTTCCTCGCCGAGATCGGCAGCAGCAATCGCCGGATCGCGCTCGAATACACCAATCCCAGTCTCACCCTGGCGCTCCTCCAGCGCGGCCTCGAGGTGATCGACGGCGTGGCGATCGCCGAGCGTGCGCGCATCGTCAAGTCGGCCGAGGAGATCGAGTGCATCCGCTGGGCCTGCGCGGTCGCCGAGCACGGCATCGCCCGCCTGCGCGAGGCGCTCCGTCCCGGCATCACCGAGCTGCAGCTCTGGGGCATCCTCAACTACACCAACCTCGCCAACAACGGCGACTGGCACAACGGGCGCATGCTGGCGTCCGGCCCGCGCATCAATCCCTGGCTGCAGGAGGCGAGCCCGCGATCCGTCTGCTCCGGCGACCTCGTCGGCTTCGACACCGACATGGTCGGGCCGGGCGGCTACTTCGCCGACATCTCGCGCACCTTCCATTGCGGTCCGGCAAGCCCGACCCGCCGCCAGAAGCAGCTCTATCGCCTCGCCCATGCCGAGATCACGCACAATCTCGGCCTCTTGCGGCCCGGCATCAGTCTGTCGGAATTGCAGACCCGCGCCTTTCCGGTCGCCGAGGAGTTCCACGCCAATGCCTATACCTGCGTGATCCACGGCGTCGGCATGACGGACGAGTATCCGCGCGTCAATCCGGCCTTCCGCGGTCCCAATCTCTATGACGGCATCATCGAGCCCGGCATGGTGCTTTGCGTCGAGAGCTATATGGGCGCGGTCGGCGAGCGCGACGGCGTGAAGCTCGAGGAGCAGGTGCTGGTGACAGAGGACGGCTTCGAGCGCCTGTCGACCTATCCCTTCGAAGAGGAGCTTCTGAGCTGATGGCCGGCGAGTTTCCCCATCTCTTCAGCCCGTTCCGGCTCGGGCCGCCCGGAACTGCGCAACCGCCTGTTCTTTCCCCGCACGGCACCTCGCTCGGCGAGCGCGGCAAGGTCGGCGAGGATCTCCTGCGCTATCACGAGGCGCGCGCGAAAGGCGGCGTCGGTCTCGTCATCCTCGAAGGCATGGCACTGCACGAGACGCACGAGTTCCAGTCGGGCTATCTGCTCGCCACGCGCGACGACATCATTCCCGGCATGCGCCGGCTGAAGCAGGCCTTGGCCCGCCACGACACCCCCGTGATCGCCCAGCTTTTCCATGCCGGCCGCGCCATCCGCACCAGTCACGACGGCTCCAAGCCGCGTGTCTACTCCGCATCCGACACACCCGACGACCGCTATCGCGTCGTGCCCGTGCCGATGTCGAAGGCGCTCATCGCCGACGTCGTCGCCGGCTATCGCAGTGCCTCGCGCCGCCTGATGGAAGCCGGCCTCGACGGCATCGAGATCCTCGCCTCCATGGGCTATCTCGTCTGCCAGTTCCTCAATCCCGCGACCAACACCCGCACCGACGAATATGGCGGCAGCTTCGAGAACCGCCTGCGTCTGCTGCGCGAGATCCTGACCGAGGTGCGCGCCGAGATCGGCCGCGACAAGGCGCTCGGCATCCGCATCTCGGGCGACGAGATGACCGAGGGCGGGCTCGATCTTCAAACCATGGTCGAGGTGGCGCGGGCGATCGACGACGATGGCCTCGCCGACTACATCAGCGTCATCGCCGGCTCGTCGGCCTCGCCCGGCGGCTGGATCCACGTCTTTCCGCCGATGGCCATGCCGCACGCCTATGTCGTGCCGCAGGCTGCCGCCATCAAGGCGGCGGTTTCCTGCCCGGTCCTCGTCGCCGGACGCATCAATCAGCCCCAGCAGGCCGAGCAGGCGCTCGGCCGGGGCGAGGCCGACATGATCGGCATGGTGCGCGCGCTCATCGCCGATCCGGACCTGCCGGCCAAGGCGAAGGCCGGCCGCAGTGACGACATCCGCGCCTGCGTCGGCTGCAACCAGGCCTGCGTCGGTCACCGGCTGTCGCTGTTCGGCGTCTCCTGCATCCAGAACCCGCTCGCAGGTCGCGAGGCACGCTATGGCGCGCAGCCGCCGGCCGTCGCCCGACGCAATGTTCTCGTCGTCGGCGGCGGACCGGCCGGCATGAAGGCGGCAGTGACGGCCGCCGCGCGCGGCCATCGCGTGACGCTCATCGAGAAGGCGCGGCAGCTCGGCGGCCAGGTGCGTCTCGCCGAGAAGCTGCCCGGCCGCGCCGAATTCGGCGGCGTCACCACGAATCTCCTGCGCGAGATCGAGACCTCCGGGATCGAGGTGGTGACGGGCACGGCTGCGACGGCCCGATCCATCGCCGCCCATGCCCCCGACGCCATCATTCTCGCAACCGGCGCCATTCCCCGCGGCGTCGATCCCGAGCGCTTCGCCGAAGCCCATGTCGTCGAGGCCTGGTCCGTCATTTCGGGCGAGGCCAATGTCGGCGGCCGCGTCGTCGTCGCCGACTGGGCCTGCGACTGGGTCGGCCTCGGCGTCGCCGAGATGCTGGCGCGGCGCGGCTGCCATGTCCGCCTCGTCTCCTCCGGCATCGTCGCAGGCGAAGCCATCCAGGCGATCGTGCGCGATCAGTGGATCGGCGAGTTGGCGAAGCTCGGTGTCGAGATGATCCCCTATGCCAAGCTCTACGGCGCCGATGGCGGTACGGCCTATTTCCAGCATCTGACGAGCGGCGAGCCGCTGCTTTGCGAGAACACCGACACGGTGGTGCTGAACGGCGCGCTGCGAGCCGAGCGTGATCTCGAGCACGCCCTTGCGGATTTCCGTGGCGAGCTGCGCGTCGTCGGTGATGCCGCACAGCCGCGCACCGTCGAGGAGGCGGTGCTGGAGGGCTTCGAAGCCGGCAGGCAGGTCTGACCGGGACGGACACCACGACGCTCCGCCAATCCTGGCCGATTGCGGTCTTTGCCTGAAACCTGGGAGGAACGAGATGGGCGAACAATCGTCAGGAGCACGGCTCGACGGGGCCGAGCCGATCACCCGGGCTCTCGAGCCCACCTACTACATCTCGCCCGAGATCTTCGAGCGCGAGAAGCGCACCCTTCTGGCGAGGACCTGGCAGTTCGCGCTCCACGCCTCGGCGATTCCTCATGCCGGCGATTTCCAGCAGTTCCGCATCGCCGGCGAGGATCTGTTCGCGATCAGAGGACGCAACGGCGAGATCCGCGCCTTTTACAATGTCTGCCAGCACCGCGCCCACCGCCTCGTCAGCGGCAATGGCAACGCGAAAGTGGTCGTCTGTCCCTATCACGCCTGGACCTACGAGCTCGACGGCCGGCTGCGCGGTGCACCGAACGCGCAGAGCGTTCCAGGATTCGACCGCGCGGCGATCTGCCTGACCGAGGTCCGCACCGAGGTCTTCTGCGGCTTCGTCTTCGCCAACCTCGATCCTGAGGCCGCCCCCATGGCGGACTGGTTTCCAAATGTCGAGGCCGAGCTTCGCAGCTATGTCTCCCATATCGACCGCCTGAGACCGCTCGAATGGGTCGAGATCCCCGAGGCCTGCAACTGGAAGGTCTCGGTCGAGAACTACTCCGAATGCTACCACTGCTCCTACAATCACCCGACCTTCGCCAAGGGTGTCATCGATCCCGAAAGCTACGACATCCAGCCGCAGGGCTATTGCCTGCGGCACACGACCAAGAGCGCCAATCTCGACCGCATGACCTATCCGGTCGATATGAGCGTGCCACATGCCGGCGACTATTCGTCCTGGTTCCTGTGGCCTGCCTTCTCGTTCCAGGTCTATCCCGGCAATGTGCTCAACACCTATCACTGGCGCATGGATGCGCATGACCGCTGCACCGTCTGGCGTGGCTGGTACACGATCGACGGCGCCGAGAGCGAGGTGATCCGCAAGCTCGCGCGCCAGGATCGTGCGACGACCGTCGAGGAGGACATCCGCATCGTCGAGAGCGTCCAGCAGGGCCTCGGCTCGCGCGGATATCGGCCGGGCCCACTCGTGCTCGACCCCAAATGCGGCCTCAACTCCGAGCACTCGGTCGCGACCCTCAACCGCTGGATGCGCGAGGGCGTGGCGTGAAGATATCGCGCATCACCGTCTGGCAGCTCGACCTGCCGCTGACGAAACCCTACTGGCTCTCGGGCGGGCGTTTGCGCTTCGACAGGCTCGATTCCACCTTCGTGCGCATCGATACCGACGCGGGCGTGTCCGGCTGGGGCGAGGGCTGCCCCTGGGGCCACACCTATCTGCCCGCGCACGGCCCCGGCATCCGTGCGGGGCTCGAGACGCTCGCCCCCCATCTTCTCGGCGCCGATCCGCTGGCGCTCGATGCGCTCAATCGCCTGATGGACGTGCAGCTTCCCGGCCACCCTTACGTCAAGTCACCGGTCGACATGGCATGCTGGGACATTCTCGGCACCGTCGCCGGCCTGCCGCTTTGGCGCCTCCTCGGTGGCGCCGCTCCCGATCCCGTGCTGGTCAATTCCTCGATCTCGACCGGAACGCCCGACGAGATGATCGCGCTTATCGACGAGGCGCGTGCCAAGGGCTATCGCGTCCATTCCGCCAAGGTTGGCGGCATCGATCCTGATGCCGACATCGCCCGCATCGAGGCGATCAGCGCGGCCATGCGGCCCGGCGAGGACGTCACCTTCGACGTCAACCGTGCATGGACCGCGGCCATCGCCGTTCGTGTCCTCAATTCTGTCGCCGCGCGCAACTGGATCGAGCAACCCTGCGAGACGCTGGACGAATGTGCGCATGTCGCGCGCCGCGTGTCCCAGCCCATCATGCTCGACGAATGCCTGCACACATTCGCCGATCACCTTGCCGCCTGGCGCCTCGATGCCTGCGAGGGCGTGAAGGTGAAGCCCAACCGGATCGGCGGCCTGACAAAGGCGCGCCAGATCCGCGATCTGGGCGTGTCGCTCGGCTGGCGCATGCATATCGAGGATCTCGGCGGCACCGCCCTCGCCGACACCGCTGCGATCCATCTGGCATCCTCGACACCCGAGCAGAACCGTCTCGCGACCTGGCTCTGCCACTACCATCTCGCGGTCGATCCGGTGCCGGGCCAGGGCGCGCGCAACGTTGCCGGCGTCTGCCGGCCACCATCATTGCCGGGCCTCGGCGTCACGCCCGATGCCGACATGCTGGGCGAGCCGGTCGCCGTCTACGGAAGAGCATGACCATGACCCTTCCCCCGACCATGCGCGCCGTCGTGCTGACCGGCCACGGCGGTCTCGACAAGCTCGAATATCGCGAGGACTGGCCGACGCCGACGCCCGGTCCCGGCGAGGTCGTCGTCAGGGTCGGCGCCTGCGGCCTCAACAACACCGACGTCAACACCCGCACCGCCTGGTACTCGAAGACGGTCAACGAGGGCATCACGACCCAAGCGGGGAGCGGCGGATTTGCCAAGGCCGACGCGGCGACCGGATCCTGGTCGAACACGCCACTCACCTTCCCGCGCATCCAGGGTGCCGACGTCGCCGGCCGCATCGCCGCCGTCGGCGAAGGCGTCGATTCCCGCCGCATCGGCGAGCGCGTCATGATCGACCCGTGGCTTCTCGGCCCCGGCGACTGGCTCGACCCGGCCAACGCGCCCTATTTCGGCTCGGAGTGCGATGGCGGATTTGCCGAGTATGCCAAGGTCCGCTCGGCCAATGCCTTGAGGATCGAGACCGATCTCACCGACGCCGAGCTTGCCACCTTCCCCTGTGCGGCCCAGACCGCCGAGAACCTCGTCGACCGGACAGCCTTGCGGCCGGGCGAGACCGTCGTCATCGCCGGCGCATCGGGTGGCGTCGGCACGGCCGCCATCCAGCTCTGCCGCCTGCGCGGCGCGCGCGTGATCGCCATCGCCTCGGGCTCGAAGGAGACCGTGCTGCGCGCGCTCGGCTGCGACCATGTGATCGATCGCCGGAGCGCCGAGCTCGCAGCGGAAATTCGCACGGCGGCCGGCGGACCCCTCGACGTCGCGCTCGACGTCGTCGGCGGCGCCACCTTCATGGTGCTCGTCGATGCGCTGCGGCAGGGCGGTCGCTATTCCGCGAGCGGTGCGATCTCGGGGCCCGACGTACGCTTCGATCTGCGCCAGCTCATCTACAAGGACCTGCGGCTCACCGGTGCGACGATCGCCCCGCCCGGCACTTTCGCGCGGCTGGTGAGGCTCATCGAGCGCGGCCAACTCCGCCCCATGCTCGCGCAGACCTTCGAACTGAAGGATCTGGCCCGCGCGCAGGAAGCCTTCATGCGCAAACAGCATGTCGGCAACATCGTCGTGACCATGTGACCCCTTTGCAATGCCCGGCGCCCCGTGGAGGAGGAGCGCCATCCGGACGGCCCATCAGGGGCTCGGGCGACCTAACTCGATGCACCATGGCCAATCGAAGGACGAGCCGCGATAGGGCAATCTTGGGCATCGGTGGCTCGAGGCCTTGCGTCGGTGGTGCGCTTGTGCCATCACCCTGTTCGCTCGGATCGCCAACCATGGCGTTCGGGCAGGGTTCTGGGGTCGGCTGCGCCGTTCCTGCGTCGACAGCCCCTTGTGCTTCGAGCCGAAGCATCAGGAAACCCATGCGTTTCATGGTTTTGCCGCCGTAGCTCAGGGGTAGAGCACACCCTTGGTAAGGGTGGGGTCGGAGGTTCAATTCCTCTCGGCGGCACCATTTTTTGATCTCGCGCCGGGCTCGCTGCGCGCGCCCGGCTCCGATGGGGCGGCGCTCGCGCCGGGTCGCCATGTTCCTGCCGCCTGCGGCGGTTTCTCGTCTTGATCTCGCGCCGGGGCTCGCTGCGCGCCCGGCTCCGATGGGGCGGCGCTCGCGCCGGGTCGCCTTGCTCCCCGGCCGCGTTTCTCGTCTTGATCTCGCGCCGCGGCTCGCTGCGCGCCCGGCTCCGATGGGGCGGCGCTCGCGCCGGGTCGCCTTGCTCCCTACCGCCTGCGGCGGTTTCTCGTTTTGATCTCGCGCCGGGGCTCGCTGCGCGCGCCCGGCTCCGATGGGGCGGCGCTCGCGCCGGGTCGCCTTGCTCCCTGACCGCCTGCGGCGGTTTCTCGTCTTGATCTCGCGCCGGGGCTCGCTGCGCGCCCGGCCGCTACCTTCCGTGGACGGCCTCCCGCCATGATTCTGCGAGAGGATTGATCCGCAGCGCCGTTGCGGCGTTATCCTGCAGGATGCGGTCCGGCAACGGAGCCGGCTCCGGGCGCGGCCGTCGCCCGCCCGATCGGCAACAGGACGACCTCGACATGTTCAAGCACGGATCGATCAGGCTCTTCGACGTCGCGGGCACTGCGGTCAGGATCCACCTGACCTTCTTTCTGCTGCTCGCCTGGATCGCGGCCATCAACTGGACCGAGGGCGGCGCTCGTCAGGCCCTATCCGGCGTCGTCTTCATCCTCGTGCTGTTCGTCTGCGTGGTGCTGCACGAGTTCGGCCACATCACCATGGCGAGGCGCTTCGGCATCAGAACGCCCGATGTGACACTCTTGCCGATCGGCGGCGTCGCCGCCATGGAGCGGATGCCGGAGAAACCGGGTCAGGAGATCCTCGTCGCGCTGGCCGGACCGGCCGTGAACCTCGTGATCGCAGCCGTCCTGCTGCTCGTCATCGGACCCGGCATCGATCTCCACTCGCTCACCCAGATCGACCGCTCGCAGCCCGATCTCCTGAAGCAGGTGGCGCTGGCGAACATCGTGCTGTTCGTCTTCAACCTCATCCCGGCCTTCCCGATGGATGGCGGACGCGTGTTGCGAGCGCTGCTCGCCTTCGGGATGGGCCGCACCAAAGCCACCCGCATCGCCGCCAATATCGGTCAGATGCTCGCCATCCTGTTCGGCGTGCTCGGCTTCATGGGCAATCCGTTTCTCATTCTCATCGCCATCTTCATCTTCCTCGCCGCCGGCGGCGAGGCCGGTGCCGTCGAGATGCACGACCTGACGCGCGGCCACAAGGTCCGCGAGGCGATGATCGACCGGTTCGAGACCCTGCCGACCTCCGCCGACGCCGCCGCGGCAGCCGACCTGCTCCTGCGCACAACACAGCAGGAATTCCCGGTCGTCGACGGCGCCGGCACGCTGCGCGGCGTGCTCGTGCGCGAGCAGCTCGTCGAGGCGCTGAAGAACGGCGGCGGCGGCACACCGGTTCTCGACGTGATGACCAAGGACATTCCGAGCGTCGCCGCCGACAGCCCGCTCGAGCCGATTCTCGAGATGCTGCAGCCGGGGCGCGCGCCCGTCGTCGCGGTGCACGACGGTGCCAGGCGATTCATCGGCTACGTGAATTTCCAGAACATGTCCGAGTTCCTGATGATCCGCTCGGCAGCGGCGAAGGCGGACGGGCGCTACTGACCGCTGCGCGCGGGATCTCTCGCCTCGCGACGATGTCCCGGCAGCAGGCTATGGAAGAGGTAGTCCGTCAAGGCCTGCAGAACGACCGGGCGGGGAACCTCATGGATGGTGTCGGCCTCGTCGATCGTGCTCCATTCGTGGAGCGCCATCATCAAGAGCGAGCCTTCGAGGCGCCCCTCGCGGACGTGGCGGGCGAGATGGTCGGGCGGGTCGTAGGGAATGATGATGGCGCCGTTCGGCAGTATGGTGCGGACCTGGCGCTGGCAGTGGAGACAATCCTCGGGCCGTGGATCGGGGAAGACCGCGCAAGCTCGCACCCGTTCGATGAATTCCTCGACCTGCGCCGGCGTCACGGCGAGCCGCTTCGGCAGCACCGCATACTTCCAGATCCACATCCGCACACCCCGCACCTGTGACCGATCGATCGCCGTCCCGCCATGCGACTGCATCTGTCCGCGTCATGGCCGGACATCTGCATTCGGCGAGCCGCTTGCCGTCCCCTTCCTCGAAGGACGGTCCTCGTCGTTGATCACCTTATCGGCCTCATCCGGCAAAGTGATGGCGTAGCCGCGATCCCTCGCGCGAAGCGGCCAAATCTGCCGGGCGCGTATCGCCGGCAGAGGCGGGCGCGCTCAGTGGCCGGCGATACGCGGCCGGCCCGACGCGGTGGCGGTGACGAGCGCCTCGACGAACATGGTGAGGTCGCCGACCTTGGCCGTCCGCTCCTCGCGGGCGATGTCGACCGTGATGTCGTCGGCGCCCGCTGCCACCGCGTCGGCACGCACCTGGGCGACGAGTTCGGCCTCGACGGCGGCGAGCGCTGCTGCGAGATCGCCATGATCGCTCGGCTCCAGCGTGTGGGCGCGGAAGATGCCCTCGCGCGGCGCCGAGACGCGCGTGCTCGCCTGGGTGCGCACCCGGCCGACGACGGCGCCGACCGCATTCGCAACGCCGGCATGCTCCGAGATCAGCGCCTCGGTGCCGAGCCGGCGCGCGATCTCGGGGTAGTAGGTCGATGCCGAGGCGCCGAGGCCGATCAGCGGCAGGCCGAGGCCGATGCCAAGGCGCAGCGCGCCATGGTGGCCATCGAGCGGCGCGACACGCATCAGCGCCTCGACGAGGCCGGCGTCGACGATACCGTCCTCGCGGATCGCGGCGGCCAGCAGAACCTCGGCCGAGCGGGCGTGCAGCGCCTCGATGACCGCGCGGCTGACCGCTGCGGCCGGATCCTCAGAGGTCTCGAAATGACTGCGCAGATCGCGGTGGCGGGCGAGCAGCGTGGCCCCCTTCAGAGCCGCATCGCGCCGCCAGTCCGCCTGCAGGCCGAGCACATGAGCGGCGTCGGAGGGCGTGAAGCCCGACATGACGATGAGACCGCGCGCGACGAGACGGCCGAGCGAGCGCTTCTGCGCGCGATCGCCCGCAAGCTCGCCGACCGGACGCGGCCTGTCGCCAATCCGCGCGAGCAGCGCCGCCTCCTCCCCGCTCAGACCCTCGCGCTCTGCCGATCCGCGCCGCAGCGGCAGCGCGAACTGGCCATCGTGCTCGAGGCGGCTGTCGCGCTTCAATTGCCGCTCGAGGATGTCGAGCACGAGGTCGCCGTGACTGGCGGCGAGCAGGCTGAGGGGCACGACGCGACGCGGCCCGAGGCGCAGGGCGGCGGTGGATGCGGCATGAAGCGGCGTCACCTCGCTGTCGCCGCCGAGCCCGTGCGTATGCACCGCGACCGCCTCGACCATGGTGCGGAAGCCGCCGACCAGCGCCCCCTCGGGATCGAGCTGGGGACGGCCGCCGCGCAGCACCGCGATGTCGGTCGTCGTGCCGCCGATGTCGGAGACGATGGCGTCGTCGCGGCCGATCAGATGCGCGGCACCGACGACGCTTGCGGCAGGACCCGAGAGGATGGTCTCGATCGGCCGGTTGCGGGCGAAGGCGGCGGAGATCAAGGCCCCGTCGCCCCGGACCAGCATCAGCGGCGCGGCGATGCCATACCGGGCGAGGATGCCCTCGGCTGCACGGATGAGGTCGTCGATGATGGCGATCAGCCGCGCGTTGAGGACCGAGGTGACGGCCCGCTTGGGACCGTTCAGCTTGGCCGTCAGCTCGTGGCCGCAGGTGACGGGCAATCCCGTCTCGGCGGCGATGAGGGCCCGCGCGGCAAGCTCGTGCGCATGGTTCACCACGCCGAACTTGGCGACGACGGCGAATGCGGAGACCGTCTCGCGGACGGCGGCGACCTCGCCACGCAGGCGCGCAAGATCGAGATCGCCGCGCGGGACGCCGAAGGAATCGTGGCCGCCCGTCATGCGGATGATCGGGTCCTCGCCGAGCGCTTCCTTCAGGCCGGCGCGCGTCTCGTCGTCGGCATCGAAGCCGATGAAGACGAGCGCGACACGGCGCCCCTTGCCCTCGACCGTCGCATTGGTGGCGAGCGTCGTCGACATCGAGACGAGGGCGATGTCCTTGGGCGCGACGACGCTTCCCGCGAGAGCCTTGCCGATCGCACCGTCGATGCCGATCTCGAGCTGGTGGTGGGTGGTCAGCGATTTCGCCTTGGCGAGGATGCGGCGCGGCGCATCGGCCGCCTCGTCATAAAGCACCGCGTCGGTGTAGGTGCCGCCGGTATCGATGCCGAGCAGAATGGCCATGAGGTCTCGCCGAGGCTGTTGTCATTGAGGCGGGGGCGCCTGGACCGGGGCAGGTGGCCTGCGGGTTCGGGCCACGACGCTCTTAGAGCATGTCCGGCAGGGATGGAACGAGCTTGACGATGTCGAACATGGCCGAGCTCGCTGTTCGAGAGGCTGATACCAGCGAGCGGAAGTCAGGACTGTCGCGAGGTGGCATGCGCGCGGGGTTGGTGGGGCGGCCGCGCGCAAACAAAATATGCGCGCGGGGTTGGCGGGGCGGCCGCGCGCAAACGAAGGAGATACCGGCGCGCATCCAACGGGATCACGGGTCGAAGCTCATGCGCGCGGGTATTCAGTCACGCCGCGCCCTTGGCGGCGGTGCTATCGCTCGCGGGATCGTCGGGGGCGGGGTCGGGATCGG
>JAWKWA010000027.1:0-49007 GCA_041397765.1 Hyphomicrobiaceae bacterium
TGGGAGGCCGGGCGTGGCCGGTCGGACCGCGCTCCAGGCCCCCGTCTCGCGCGGCGCGCCGGACCATAGCCTATGGCACCGGCCGAGGCTATCGTTCCGCCGGGCGGCGAATGCCGCGGCGGGTGGGGGAGAAGGAACGCGCATGCCGGAGCTGCCCGAGGTCGAGACGGTGATGCGCGGCCTTGCGCCCTGGATGGCGGGCGCCCGCTTCGTGAAGGTCGAACAGCGCCGCGCCGACTTGCGCTTTCCCTTCCCGCCGCGCTTTCCCGAGCGGCTCGAGGGACGGCGGGTCGAGGAGCTCGAGCGGCGCGCCAAGTACATTCTCGCCCATCTGGAGGGGGGCGAGGTTCTCGTCATGCATCTCGGTATGAGCGGTCGGATGCTGGTGGCGCCGGCCGCGGTCGGCGCGGGCGACGGCGGCGACCGGCTGCTCGGCCGCTTTCTGCACAATCAGGGCGGCCCGGCGCCGGGCGAGGCCCTGCCCGCGAGCCCGCACGATCACGTCGTCTTCGCCATGTCGAGCGGGGCGCGCATCACCTTCAACGACGCGCGCCGCTTCGGCATGATGGATCTCATCGAAGTGGGTGGGCTCGCCGGCTACCGGCTGTTCCGCGACCTTGGGCCCGAGCCGCTCGGGCCGGGGCTGACGGCGGACTATCTTGCCAAGGCCGCTGCCGGTCGCGCCGTCGATCTGAAGGCTTTCCTGCTCGACCAGCGGACGGTCGCCGGCATCGGCAACATCTATGCCTCGGAGATCCTGCATCGCTGCCGGCTGTCGCCGTCCCGCCTCGCCCACACGCTGGCGCTGAAGGACGGCCGCCCGGCGGCGCGGACCGCCGCGCTCGTCGATGCCATCCGCGCGGTGCTCGCCGAGGCGATCGCGGCCGGCGGCTCGACCTTGCGCGACTACGTTCACACCGACGGCTAACTCGGCTATTTCCAGCACGCCTTCCACACCTCCGACCGGCACGGCGAGCCCTGTCCGCGGAGCGGGTGCCGCGGTGTCATCCGGCGCACTGTGCAGGCCGGCCGCTCGACCTTCCATTGCCCGCTCTGCCAGCGCTGACGCCGCGCGTCAGGCGACACCCGCGTCGATCGCCTCGCGTCGGAAATCCGGCACGTCGATGTCGACCACCTCGCCGTGGAGGCGGGCATAGCGATGGCCGGCGAAGACGGCGGCGGCGACCGTTCCAGGTGCGAGCCCGTCGCCGATGCGGGTGACCGAGCGGATGCCGGCGTCGGCCCATTCGGCCTCGCGCGCCTTGAGGGCGTGCCAGAGATGGTCGTCGGCGAGACGCGAGGTGACGGGAACGAGCGTCCGGCAGGCGATCTCGCGGATCGCCCCCGAATAGACGCAGGCGAGCTGGGCGGTCTGCGCCGACAGCCGCTTCAGCGTCCGCGAGAGTTGGAGACCAACGCCAAGCTCGATCATTCGCGCCTGGATGCGGCCCTGCTCCATCGTGTGGACGGTCCAGGGCGAGACCATGGTCGCGGGCGTTGCGAACTGAACCTCGTGGCCCTCGCGGGCGAGCAGCTCGGCGATGACGCCGGCCAGATAGTAGCCCTCGTCATCGTAAACAAGTACCGGGCCGTCGGCGGCGGGACGCCTGCCCGCCATCACATCGTCGGGCGTCAGCACGGCGGCGCTGTCGATGCCATCGATCGGAAAGAGGCTCGAGCGGCCGACGCCGTCACGCCGCCAGGAGGCGCCGGTCGCGAGCGCGACATGGGGCTGGCCCTGGCCCAGCACGTCGTCGGCCGTCAGATCGCTCGCCAGATACATGGCGACGTTCGCCAGCTTCGCGAGCTGACCGAGCCGCCAGTCCTTGACCCGGGCATAGGAGGAGAGCCCCGGCAGCCGCGCCTCGCGCGCCGAGCGTCCACCCCATTCGCTGCCCTTCTCGGCGATGGTGACCTCGAGGCCCCTGGCGCCGAGCGCGCGTGCCGCCTCGAGTCCGGCCGGCCCGCCGCCGACGACGAGCACCGCCTCCTTCGTCGTCGCCGGCGCGATGATCTCGGGGTGCCAGCCGCGCCGCCATTCCTCGCCCATGCTCGGGTTCTGCGTGCAGCGGATCGGCGTCATGGTGTAGTCGCCCGACACGCAGATATTGCAGCCGATGCACTCGCGGATGTCCTCGATGCGGCCCTCGGCGATCTTCTTGGGCAGGAACGGATCGGCGATCGAGGGCCGGGCCGAGCCGATCATGTCCATGATGCCCTGGCGGATCACGCGCACCATGGCATCGGGCGAGGTGTAGCGGCCGACGCCGACGACGGGCTTCGTCGTCAGCTTCTTGACGAAGCGGATATAGGGCTCCTGATAGCCCTCCTCGGCGAAGCGCGCGGTCTGGCTGTCGTTGTGCCAGGCCGAGACGTTGACATCCCAGAGATCCGGCAATTCGGCGAGCATGGCGATGACGTCGTGGCCTTCGCCCTCGGCCTCGATGCCGTCCGATCCGAGCAGCTCGTCGACCGCCATCCGCACGGCGATGCCGCAGGTGTCGCCGACGGCATCCTTCGTCTCCTCCAGCACCTCGCGGAACAGCCGCACGCGATTCTGCAGGCTGCCGCCATACTCGTCGCTGCGCTGGTTGTGTCGGCGCGAGAGGAAGTGCTGCAGAATGACGAGGTCGTGGCCGGCATAGACGTAGATGATGTCGAACCCGGCCTTGCGGGCCAGCCGCGCGGCATTGAGGTGCCAGCGGCGGACGTTGCGGATGTCCTCCTTGTCCATCTGGTAGGCATGCTGGGGATCGCCGCTCGCGTGGATCGCCGCGGTCGGGGCCATCGGCGGCAGGCGAGAATAGCGGTTGGCGGCATGGCTGCCCTGGTAGGCGAACTCGATGGCGGCGAGCGCGCCGTGGGCGTGGACCGCGTCGGTCATGCGGCGGAGCGCCGGCAGGTCCTGCTCGTCCCAGAGCCGCCCCTCCAGATAGGGGCCGACATCGGAGGTCGGATGGATCTCGACCTCCTCGGTCGAGACGACGGCCCAGCCGCCTTCCGCCTTCACGCCCCGCATCGCGGCCAGCGACTGGGGATAGCGGTAGCCCATGCCGTTGCAGTGCGGCACCTGATAGAAGCGGTTGCGCGCCGTCACCGGGCCGATTTTGACAGGCTCGAACAGAACGTCGTAGCGGGCATCGCGGGTCATGCTCGGCTTTCTCGGCTGGCATTGCGGGGAGGGACGGGCGAGCGGCCATTGAAGCGAGCCGCGCGCCTTCCGACAAGCCCGTGTCGCGTCAGCGGCCCGATTATCGCTCGCGGGTGCCCACCTCACGGCGCCTCTGGCGTGGACCGGTGTCGCGGCGTCGTGCTATCGGCCAAGGCAGGCGGGCGGGAAGACGGCCGGCACGGCATCCGCCGTGTGCAGGCTCCGCGTAGTCGTCCGCCTCTGGAAAAGGCTGTCACCCTTTGGCGAACGGGACGGTCTCCGTGGATCGCGCACGCAAGTGCGGCCGTGGATCCTGCCAAGCGGGCCCCGAGCCCCCGCAGGCTCCCCGGGATCTCGCGGGGACCGTCTCCCGCCTTTGAGAAGAGCGGTCCGATGGACAATCGTGAATTGATCGCCGTGTTGCTCTTGCTGCTCGCGGCTGCCGGCTGGCTCGCCTGGCGATGGGTTTCGCGACGGCTGGCCACGCGGATCGTGCACGACTACGAAACCGGGCTGCTCTACGAGAAGGGCAGCTTCATCCGCGTCCTCGAAACCGGGCGCCACCGCATCTGGACGCCGACCCAGGAGATCCACCTGCAGGACAAGCGCCTCCGGCATCTCGAGCTCAACGGCCAGGAGGTGCTGACTGCCGACAATCTGACGGTGAAGGCGAGCGCGCACATCCAGTACCGGATCGCCGATGCGCGGGTCTTCAACGAGGCGGCGGAAAATCCCGTCGCACTGCTCTATGCGGATCTGCAGATCGTCCTGCGCCGGGCGATCGCGGCCCTGAAGCTCGAAGAGGCGCTGGCCGGACGCGGAGAGATCGCGCGCGTCATGTCGGATGCGATCGGCGAGCGCGCCGCGCCGCTCGGGCTTGCCATCGCGCGCATGGAGCTGCGCGATCTCATGCTCTCGGGCGAGGCCAAGCGCGCCTATGCCGACATCTTCCGGGCGCGAAAGGAAGGCGAGGCCCAGCTCGAGCGGGCACGCGGGGAGACGGCGGCGCTGCGCAATCTCGCCAATGGCGCACGCATGCTGAAGGACAATCCCGGCCTCTACAATCTGCGCCTTCTGCAGACGCTCGCCACGGCCTCGGCCAAGGGCGCGACCGTTGTCATCAACACCGCCGAGACGGTGCCCGGCGCAGCCCTCGCCGAGCCCGCACGTCCCGGACCGGCCGACGGCGAGGCCTGATCCGCCGGCCGATGCCGATGCCCTGATGATGGCGGGATTTGCTCTGAAGGACGATTAGAAAGTCATCATATCCATTTGATTTGCAATGATATCGGGTCGATGATTGCATTCCCAATCCGCGGTGCGCGGGAGGACGCGCCACGTCCCAACGGAAGCATGGGAGTGCGCCAATGTGCGACTATTCGCTCGAAGCCTACAGAACTCGTCCGGCCGTCGAGGGTGAGGAGTATGTGACCCACAGGTTCGGAACCGGATCGGTCGGTCTGGTCTCGCCGCCCGACCGGGAAACGGCCATCTGTCTCGCCTATGACACCGAGATGACGATGACGGGAATTCCGACCGTCTTACGCAGCATGCTCGGCATCGGCGAGCGCGAGGAGGCGGTTTTCGCGCGCCTCGATCTCGGGCCGTTCCACGATGGCGTGCGCTTCGCCAATGGCGGTCAGGCGACCCTGCAGCAGATCGGGCCCGGCGTGAAAGTGCTCGTCACCAATGCGCTCGCCCAGCCGCTGCCGCCGCACGGCCTCAGGGCGCATGCTCCCGTGCGTGCCCGGGAGCCACGCGAGACGCTGAGGCAGCGGATCGGCCAGATGGCGCGCATCTTCTCGCTGTAGCACGATCTTCTCTGCTGACCCGGTGGCTGGCGTCGCCATCGGGCCCCTCGAGCGCAATCCTGCCGGCGGACCGCATCGGCCCGCCGGCATCTCTCATGTCTCGATCTCGTAGGTGTCGCCGTGGATCTCGCCGGTCCAGGACCACATGGCGAGCAGCGGCTCGGCCTTCGTGTCCATGGCGTGCGGCTCGTAGGTGAGGTGCAGAATCTGGCTGCCCGGCGGCTTCGGCGCGAAGGCGTCCTTGCCCCGCTGCCAGAGCGCCGTGCCGGACAGCACCGTGTAGATCTCCTCGGCGGCGTGCCAGTGGCTCGGATAGAACGTGTCGGGCGACTGCAGATAGAGGCCGAAATAGATCTCGCTGTCCGGGATCGCCGCGCCTTCGCCGACGAGCGTGACGAAGGCATATCTGCCGCGAAAGCTCTCGGGCATGACGAAGTCGCCCTCGGTCCAGTCGAGGCGGTGGGCGATCGGAGCCACGAGATCGATGCATGGCAGATGGCCGGTGGCGACAAGGGTCGTCGCCAGATGGGCGAGGGCCGGTAACTTGCCCGCATGCCCGTCCCGCAGATGCGCCGAGGATCGCGCATCGGCATGGGCCTCGAGGCGTCGCGCCATGTCGGCCGAGCCGGCGACACCGCCCGCGCGCATGGCGGCGGCGGCGGCACGGAGGAAGGGGGAAAGGTCGACCTTGTCGAGCGCGTGCGACGTCATCGGTATTCGGTGGTCCTCTCCGGAAGGCTTCGGGCGCAGCCGCCGCTTGGGTCCGCGCATCGGCAGCGAAAGTCAGGCTTCGCCGGCAGTTCAGCTTGCCCGGCCGAATGCGCCGAGGCGCACCTGATCGGAGAAAAGCATCCCGGGCCGGCGATCATAGGAGAACAGCGCGATCATGCGCCGTCCGCCACTCACCGGACTGACGCGGTGCAGCGAGCGCTGGCCGCGGAAGATGCTGAGCGTGCCTTCCTCGACCGGCGGTCGCCTGATCTTGCCATCCGTTCCCGAGAAGGCCGCCGCCACGGCGTCGTGGTCGATCCCGCTCTCGGTGCGGGTGCCCGGTCGCACCTCGAACTGGCCGCCGCCCGAGGATTTTTCGAGGAGCAGGCTGACGACGAAATCGTTGGCATCGAAGTGCCAGCCGTGCTGGTCGCCCTCGCGCATCACCGTGACGTTGCAGGCGGCCAGCGGATCGGCGCTGCAATAGAGCGTCTCGCCGACCAGCGCGCCGACGAATGCGACCATCGGCTCGGCGCGGAAAAGCGATCTCAGGGCGCCGTGCTCGGGCAGCAGATCGGCGGCGATCACCCATTGCGAGAACGGATTCTTGCGCAGCGCCGGATGGCCCTCCGGCGGGCGGTCCAAGGACTCGTCGCGGTAGATGCCGAAGGAGATGTCGCGGCGATGGCTGCGCGGGATCGCCGCCTCGGCCTCGGTAATCATCTGCCGGCGGGCATCGGCCTTGAGGAACCCCGGCAGCAGCGCCAGACCCTCGGCATCGTAGGACTGCCGCGCCGCCTCGACCACCCGCGCAAAGGCCGGGCTTTGCGGATCGGCGATCGGGTAGCGCTCCGTGTCGATCAGGTCGACGGAATTCAGGTCCTCGGTCGGGGCTGTTGCACGCGCCATCGGCTGCCTCCCTCCTTCGCCTTCGCCTCGCCGATGTTTCTCCAGCCGGCGAGAACCTGTCAATCGGGCTCGTCGGGAGCCAGCGGGCGCTCCAGATAGGCGACCTCCTTGCCTGGCTGGGGGGTGCCAGTTCCGACCTCACGGAAACCCATGGCGGCATGGAAGGCCTCGGAGACGGGGTTCGGCGGCCGGCTGTTGACCTCGCACGTCACGAGGTCGTGGCCGCCAGCGCGGGCCACCGCAAAGAGGTGCCGATAGAGGCTGCGGGCGAGCCCCCGGCCGCGCGCCGCCTCGCCGACGACGATGCGGTCGACATAGACGAAGTGGCGATGGCGCGCCTTGAACCACAGAAAGTTCGGGCTCCGATAGCCGGCGCGCTCGTCGAAGGCGATGAGGAAGGCGGGCAGGCGATCGGCGGTGACGGCGAGGAACGCATCGGTCAGCATGGCCTCGAGCGTGTCGCGATCGATCAGCGAGGTCTCGGCGGCGCTGAGATTGTTGAGCGCGAGCACGCGGTCGAGGTCGCCGGCGTTGATCGGCCGCAGCCGGGCCGCCGTATCGTCGTCATCGATCATCGCTGCGGCCTCGAGGCCAGATAGTCGGCATAGACGGGCTCGGAATAGGTGGCCTCGAGGAGTTCGAGGCCAGCCTCGCGGATCAGCCCCTCCATGATCCATCGGTAGGTGCTGTGCTCGTCACGAATGTGGGTGACGACGCTCGCCCGCTCGTAGCCGGTATTGGCGGCCATCCAGTCGATCCAGGCGCCGGCCACCTGCGGCAGGTCGTCGGGACCGCCGGGAAAGACGACGTCGCGCAGGAACAGGCGGCCGCCCGGCCTCAGCGCCCGGCGGATGCGGGAGAGTGCGACACCCTTCCAGAGGTCCGGCAGGTGGTGCAGCGCGAATTTGCTGGTGACGAGGTCGAGCGAGCCCTCGGGCAGGTCGAAATCGAGGAAGCCGGCCGCCATGAGATCGACTTCGCGACAACCGCCGGCCTCGAGGCGCCGGCGTGCGACGGCGAGCATCGCCGGCGAGATGTCGATCGCCGTGACGCGGGCACCGAGCGAAGCGGCGGCTGCCGCCAGCAGGCCCGTTCCGCAGCCGATGTCGGCGATCCGCTCGCCGGGTCTCAGCCCGAGCCTCTGGAGCAGCGCGCGATCCTCCGTCAGATCGCCGCCTTGGCGCCGGTCGTAGCTCGCCGCCTCGCCCGCATCGGCGAAATCGAGGCCGACCTGCCGCCGGTCGTCATAGTGCCAGTCGGGAAGGGGGCAAGCCATGGGGCAGACCGCTCCTGTCGGTTTGAGCGATGACTGGCAGCCCCGCTCCGGCCGGCGCAACGGCGTTCCGCTGGCCTCAGGCCGCGCCCATCGCCTTCTTCAGGTTCTCGTCGATCTTGTCGAGGAAGCCGGTGGTGGAGAGCCAGCTCTGGTCGGCGCCGACGAGCAGGGCGAGGTCCTTGGTCATGAAGCCCGATTCCACCGTGTCGACGCAGACCTTCTCGAGCGTCGAGGCGAAGCGGTCGAGCGCCTCGTTGCCGTCGAGCTTGGCGCGGTGCTTGAGGCCGCGCGTCCAGGCGAAGATCGAGGCGATCGAGTTGGTCGAGGTCGCCTTGCCCTTCTGGTGCTCGCGATAGTGGCGCGTCACCGTGCCGTGTGCGGCTTCTGCCTCGACCGTCTTGCCGTCGGGCGTCATCAGCACCGAGGTCATGAGGCCGAGCGAGCCGAAGCCCTGCGCCACCGTGTCGGACTGCACGTCGCCGTCGTAGTTCTTGCAGGCCCAGACATAGCCGCCCGACCATTTGAGCGCCGAGGCCACCATGTCGTCGATCAGGCGGTGCTCGTAGACGAGCTTGCGCTTGTCGAACTCGGCCTTGAACTCGGCCTCGAACACCTCCTGGAAGATGTCCTTGAAGCGACCGTCATAGGCCTTGAGGATGGTGTTCTTGGTCGAGAGATAGACCGGATAGTTGCGCGCGAGCCCGTAGTTGAGCGAGGCCCGCGCGAAGTCGCGGATCGACTCGTCGAGATTGTACATCGCCATGGCGACGCCGGAGCCGGGCGCCTTGAAGACTTCCCTTTCGATCACCTGTCCGTCCTCGCCGACGAACTTGATGGTGAGCGTGCCCTTGCCGGGAAACTTGAAGTCGGTGGCGCGGTACTGGTCGCCGAAGGCATGGCGGCCGACGATGATCGGCTCGGTCCAACCGGGCACCAGCCGCGGCACGTTGCGGCAGATGATCGGCTCGCGGAAGATGACGCCGCCGAGGATGTTGCGGATGGTGCCGTTCGGCGACTTCCACATCTCCTTCAGGCCGAACTCCTTCACGCGCGCCTCGTCGGGCGTGATGGTCGCGCATTTGACGCCGACGCCGTGCTTCTTGATGGCGTTCGCCGCGTCGATCGTCACCTGATCGCCGGTGGCGTCGCGATGCTCGACGCCGAGATCGTAATATTCGAGCGTGACGTCGAGATAGGGATGGATGAGCTTGTCCTTGATGAGCTGCCAGATGATGCGGGTCATCTCGTCGCCGTCGAGCTCGACGACAGGGTTTGCGACCTTGATCTTCTGCATGGCGTCCTCTGGGCTCTCGGCGGTGGGGGACAAGGGGGCGGGCTCTTGACATCCGCTCCTCGTCGTCGTGGCCGGGGACACTAGCCGAGCCTCTGCTGCGGTGCAAACTGGAGGAAAGGCGGAGGATCGCCGCAAAGTGGCGCCCACAACTCGTCCCCAGCCTCCCGACAGCCTCTCGCCGTCCCCGCCCGACACGGGCTAGATCTGCTCTGCCGGAGCGCGACACGATCCGGGGCAACAAGATGAGCTCACCTGAGGAGGGACGGGAATGATCGATTGGACCAGCCGGAGGGGTCGCCTTGCGAGGGCGTCGGCCGCCGCCCTTTTGCTGCTTGCCACCGGCTTCGGCCTCGGCCTTCTCGCGGCGCCTGAGAGTGGCGGGGCCGACGAGGGGCTCGTCACGCGCAGCGAGATCCGCCGCGAAGACCTCGCCGGCACGAGCACGACCGAGGTGGTGATGACCCGCCTCGACGTGAAGCCCGGCTTCACCATGCCGCTGCACCTCCACCACGGCGACGAATTCGTCTATGTGATCGAGGGCGGCATGGTGCAGATGCCCGGCAAGGAGCCGGTCGAGCTCGCCACCGGCAGCACGCAGCATTTCGCCCGCGAGGTGCCCCATGGCGGCTTCACGATCGTCGGCGACAGGACGGTCAAGGTGCTGACCGTGCATGTCGTCGACAAGGGCCGGCCGCTGATGGAGCTGGTGAAGTAGGCGGGCGGACGGGCCTCCTGGCCCTTTCGTGCGGGGCGGCGGGCGCCGGTATCGTCCGCTGCCCCTGCCGGGCCGCCTTCGGCCGTGCTAAGCGTCGGCTCATGACCCTCCGCGATCTCATCCTCACGGTGCTCGTGCCCGTCATCTGGGGCACGAGCTTCTGTCTCGCCAAGCCGGCGACCGAGCACTTTCCGCAGCTCTTCATGCTGGCGGTGATGTATGCGCTGCTCGCCGTCGTCTACACGCCGTTCATGCGCGAGCCGGTGAGGACGCCGTTCTGGACCATGGCCGGGCTCGCCGCCGTGGCGGGCAGCATCCAGTCGATCCTGCTGTTCACCGGTCTCTCGGGCATCGACGCCTCGTTCGCGGTACTGGTCCTGCAGATCCAGGTGCCGTTTGCGGTGATCGCCTCGCGCCTCGTCGTCGGCGAGCGGATCCCCTGGCTTCGGGCGCTCGGCATCCTCATCGCTTTCGGTGGCATCGTCACGGTGCTCGGCCTGCCGGCCGTGACGCCGCCCCTGCTCTATGCGGGTCTCATCGTCGTGGCGACGCTGGTCTGGGCATTCGGCCAGGCGCTGCTCAAGCGCTTCGGCCGCGACGGGGCGATGCGCCTCATCCAGCTCGTCGCCGTCCATGCCGCGCCTCAACTCGCGATCGCCTCGCTGTTCCTGGAAAGCGGCCAGATCAGGTCGCTGCAGACAGCCGGTGCGCTCGAATGGGGCTCGGCCGCCATCCTGATGATCGGCGGCTACACCATCGGCAACTCGCTCTGGTACTACGTGATGAAGCGTGCCCGCATGGACCAGGTGGCGCCGTTCCTGCTGCTGATGCCGATCGTCGGCGTCATGGTCAGCGCGCTCGTCCTCGGCGACCGGATCACCATGGCCCATGTCGTCGGGGGCACCATCCTGCTCGCCGGGCTCGCCATCGTCGTCATGGTGAAGGGCGAGCCGGGCGAGAGCGCGGCCCCACCGGCCGGCGAGAGACCGGCGACCGGCCCCGTCCGGTCGACCAGCTGAGGCGGGGGCGGCGATGAGCGAGCAGAACCCTCCCGCCGGCGCGGCGGACGAGCCCCGGCAAGCCATTTCGATCGTCTCGCGGGCGGGCCTCAACGACGGCGAGCCGACACTTGCGGGCACCGCCCTTCGTGTCGCCGAGATCGTGCTTGCCGGCTATCGCGGCAGCATCGACGAGGCGGCGGCGCTCGAGGGTGACGACGGCCGTCCGATCGGCGAGGCCGGGCTCGATGCGGCGATCGACTATTGCGCCAGCCAGCACTGCGAGCAGGCGCTGCGCTTCTGCACCGGCTGCCGCCTGCGCGACCGTGCCGATGGTCTCGACACCATCGACGATTTCCTGAAGAGCGTCGCGGGCGTCGATCTCGCCGGGCCGGGATTGCGCATCGAGGGCGGTGCCGGCGCCTCGCGTATCGCGGCCTCCTCTCTTGCCGCGCTCGTCAAGAGCTGGCAGGGCGAGGAGATCTGGTTCCTCGCCCGTCGGCTGCACCGCCGGCTGCTGAAGCGCCGCGATCCGCGCAAGAAGTCGCTGGCAGGGGCCGAGGGGGCGATCGCCCCGGCCATCGTGCTGGTCGGGCCGCAGATGGCCGAGAATATCGGCATGGTGGCGCGGGCCATGGCCAATTTCGGTCTCGAGGATCTGCGCCTCGTCGCCCCGCGCGACGGCTGGCCGAACGAGAAGGCCGAGTTTGCCGCTTCGGGCGCCACTTATGTCATCGAGGGCGCCTCGGCGCATGCCACGACCGCCGAGGCCATCGGCGATCTCAACTGGATCTGCGCCACCACCGCGCGCCAGCGCTTCATGGCAAAGCCCGTGCTCTCGCCCGAGCAGGCGGCGGCCGAGATGCGCCGGCGGATCGGCGAGGGGCAGAAGGTCGGCATCCTGTTCGGCGCCGAGCGTCAGGGCCTGGAGAACGACGACGTGGCGCTCGCCGATGCCATCGTCATGGCGCCGGTCAATCCGCGCTTTGCTTCGCTGAACCTCGCCCAGGCCGTGCTGCTGATCGGCTACGAGTGGATGAAGGAGAGCGCCCGCGCGACGCTCGGCCGCGTCACCACCTACGAGGCGCCGATCGAGGCGGGCACGATGTCGCGCGGCGAGGGGCCGGCGACCCGGGCCGAGCTCGTCGGCTTCTTCGAGCATCTGGAGCAGGCGCTCGACGAGGCGGGCTTCCTGAAGCCGCCCGACAAACGGGCGCATATGATCCGCAACATCCGCACCATGTTCGAGCGGATGGAGGCCTCGCCGCAGGAGGTGCGGACCTTGCGGGGAATCGTCGCAGCTTTGACGCTCGCGCACAAGCGTCGCCGGGCGCAGCCATAGTTCCGCCCGGATTTGGCATTTGCGATTGCCGCCGCCGGTTGGTAGCGTGCCACGCAAAATGAGACAGGGGCTGGGTTGATGTCAGACGGGGTCATGAGGACACTGAAAGCACTGGTGTGCCTGGGGCTGGTCACGGCGCTCGTCGTGGGTCAGACGCCGGCGCGGGCCGCGGGGGCGGACCTGAAGCCGGAATCCGTGCGCATCCTGATGGATTATGCCTGGGCCGTGCTTCCCGACAAGTTCACCACCCCGACGGGGAAGGTGATCAAGATCGACAAGACCAAGAAGGACGAGGTGATGATCCCCGTCGAGGTCGCCCAGGAGGTCATCAAGGTCGCCTGGCTGTCGGCACGTGCCCAGTCCTGCAAGCTGCTGGAGGCGCAGGTCGCCAACTACCGCACCATGATGCAGGTCGAGGAGAACAAGAAGCAGTGGACCGACCAGCAGATGCTCTACATCAGCCAGCTTCACCTGTTCACGGTGATGTGGCTGACGGGCAATGTGAAGATCACCGAGAAGGACGGCGAGAAGGAAGTCGTCGTCGAGGACGGCGCCGCCGAGAAGGCTGACGAGGCTCCCTGCACCGACGAGCAGAAGAAGGAGATCGAGCAGCTCGTGGTCGATTATTTCAACAAGAACAAGCCGCCGCAGTAAGCCGCCGAGCCACGGCCGGCTGCGTGTCGCCGGCCGTCATTCTGCCCCTCTCGAGCAACGGGAAGCTCGCGATGTCGCGCATGCTCGGCATCGTCTTTCTCGCCCTCGCGGGCTTCTTCGCTCATGCTCTCGAGGATCGCTACTGACGCTGGCGCGGCTGCATCAACGAGCGCGGCCGCTGCTACGATCCCATCGGGCAGGACGTCCATCTCGAGCAATCCGGCCATGCCCATGCCTGGGTTGGCCTTGCCTGGGTCGGCCATGCCTGGGTCGGCGCCCGGGGGCAGTCTCGCCACCCTCTGCCTCGGCGGCGCACTGGTCCGGCTCCTGCGCCGAAGGCGAAGGTGACCGCACAGGCCGTGCGGCTGCCACGTCCCCTTCAGTCGAGCGACTGGCTGATCCGGCGGGCGAGGGAGGGGCGCGTAGTGGTGAGCACGACGTGGAAGCCCGTGGAGGCGCCGTCGACCGGCCAGATCGTCACAGTCGCGCGGATCTGCGCATCGCTGGCGAGGTGAAAGCGCCGGCCCTGCTCGGCCGGCAGCAGCCGGCTCTCCGGCACCGCCGGATCGTCGCCGCCCGGCCCGTCCTCGACGAACCCTTGCGCCGTCAGCCAGCGGGCGAACTGCTGAAGTGCCGCCTCCCCCGTCTGCCAGCCCTGGAACTCAGGATAGCCGGTGCCGACGAGCCGCCGCACGTAGAGGACACCCCAATCGTCGGCATAGGCGAGCTCGCTCTCGCTCGCCTCCCACCAGAAATAGCCGGTCGCAACGGGCGCAACCGGTACATCGAGCCGGACCTGTGCCGGCTGGAACACGAAGACGGCCGCAACCGCCATCGGTGCCCAGGAGAGAAGGTAGAGGACGAGCATCCACAATTGGCGCGGTTGCCGAGCATCGCCGCCATTGCGTCGTCGCCACCCCGCGCCGGCTCGCTCCTCGTCCACGGCAGGCCGCTCCTTGGATGGGGATTTTGCCTCGTTCGCTGCCCCGCCCCGACTATCCTGCCGCCGAGCGGTCGGCTTCGACCTTGCCGCAATAGTCGGCGAGAGCGCCCGGCTGAAGCTCGAGCGCCAGCAACCGGCCCGGATCGACCGGTCCCGGCATGACGAGCTGCCCGCGCGGCACCACCTTGAAGCCGAAGCGGCCGTAATAGGGTAGGTCGCCGACCAGGACGACCAGCCGCCGCCCTTTCGCCCGCGCTGCCGCCAGCCCCTCGCCGACCAGCCGCTGGCCGACGCCGCGCCCCTTGATCTCCGGCTCGACCGCCAGCGGCCCGAGCAACTCCGCGCCCGGCCGTCCGCCGATCAGGACCGGTGCGAAGCGGATCGCCGCCGCCAGCCGCTCTCCCGACACCGCCGCGAGGCAGAGGCCGGAGAATGGTGGCAATCCCTCGCGGACCCGATAGGCGGCCCGGGTGAACCGGCCTGGGCCGAAGGCACGGGCGTGGAGATCCTCGATCGCTGCGACGAGGTCGGGCCCGACCGGCCGGACGACGAGATCCTGCAGCAGGCCGGCAAGACCTGCCGGCAATTGAGCGCCAGAGTGGTCGGCCCCCGCGGTCGGCTCCCCGACCGATGGCGCCGCCTGGCGCGCCGGCCCGGCCGGGATCGACCCATCGGTCGGACATGCCAGCCTCTCCGCCCGCGGGCCCGGCATCGGGGCCTGCGGCAGGGCAGGGGAGGAGGACTGGGTGGCGAGAGAGGAATGCGGCATCTGACGGGCTCCGGAGGATGTGTGAGGCTACCTCGAAGGTCCCTCGCGCGGAGCCGATGCGGTGGCCTAGAGGAGGCCGATTGCCGCGATCGAGCCGTGCCGGCGCCGGACCCTCGTATCGGGACGAGGGCGGCGACGTCGTCGCTGGCTGTCGGTGATGGCGGGCCGGTCGATCATGGGGCGGCGATCTAGCAGTAAAGCCGGGCGGCGACAAGAAGGAGATTGGGCCCCCTTCAAGGCTGACGGGCGGGTAGCGCTCCCGACGCTTGCGGGCGAGGGCCGCGGCCTACCAGTCCGCCCGGCGCTGCACCCCGCCGAACACCTCTTCGACGCGCCGCCGGGCACCGCGGGCGATATCGGCCGGCAGATCGCCCGGCGCCACGAAGGCGCTCTCGCGGATCTCTCGCGAGGCCGGCGGAACGCTCGGCCGGTGCCAGTCGCGCACGACGAAGACCGCGACATGGTCGCCCGGAAAGATCGCGAAATTCGAGAAGATGCCGTGGAGCGGCGGCGGCTCGGGTCCGACCACGACGCCGGTCTCCTCGAGCACCTCGCGGCGCATCGCCTGCTCGATCGTCTCGTGCCATTCGACGCCGCCGCCGGGGAAGTGCCAGCCTGGCCGGTAGCCGTGCCGGATGAGCAGGATGCGGCCTTCCCGGTCGATCACGATCGCCTGGGCGCCGAGCGTCATGCCGCGGCGCATCCGCCAGATCGGCCGGAGCACGCCCGAGATGATGCGATTGGGGATCTGGCTCTTCTCGGCGAGGCGCAAGGCAGGGAGTCTCCGGTTGGCCGCGTCCCGCTCGGGTAGGCGCGCCCGCCGCTCCTGTCCAGCGCCTTCGCACGATTTGCCGGCGCATTGAGGGGCCCGCGCTCGACCGGACCGCCGCGAGCCGCGGCATTGTGGCCGATCCGCGTGTCGAGGGGCCGGCGCCTGCAATGCGGGCTTGCCAGCACACCGGTCTTCGTCGGAAAGCGAGGTCCAGAGGGCGCGATCGTCAAGCGCCGAGGCGCGATCGAGAGCTCGAAGGGATAAGGCCATCACCCGTATCGCCCATATCTCCGACATCCATCTGGCACCGCTGCCCTGGCCGCGCATGCGAGACGTCTCCGTGAAACGCCTGACCGGCTTCACCAACTGGCATGGTGGCCGAAAGCGCCGCCACCGTCTCGATGTGCTCGATCTCGTCCTCGCCGACATCCGCCGTCACCGTCCGGACCATATCGCGGTCACCGGCGATCTCGCCAATATCGGCCTCCCCGCCGAGTTGAAGGCGGCCACCGACTGGCTGGCAGGGCTCGGCGGCCCCGAGCTGGTGACGCTCGTTCCCGGCAATCACGACGTCTATGTGCGCCTCCGCCGCGATCCCGGCATCGAGCGCTGGCGGGCCTGGATGACGGGCGAGCACGAGCCTGGGGCACCGCCCCTGCGTCGGACCGGGAGGCATTCCAGGCCCGAGCAGCGCGGCTTTCCCTTCGTCAAGCGGCTCGGCGGGATCGCCATCATCGGCGTCTCCTCGGCCGTGCCGACACCGGTCTTCAGGGCATCGGGCCGGCTCGGCGCCGGACAGCTCGCCGCCCTCGAGACGCAGCTCGCCCGGCTCGGTGGCGAGGGTCTCTTCCGCCTGCTGCTCATTCACCATCCGCCCCTGCCGGGCCAGGCCAAGCGCGGGCGCGGCCTCGACGATGCGGCCGATCTCGCGGCCGTCCTTGCAAGGACAGGCGCCGAGCTCGTGCTGCATGGCCACAATCATCGCCAGATGCAGGCTTTCATCGAGGGGCCGTCGGGGCCGATCCCGGTCATCGGCGTGCCCTCGGCCTCGGCGGCGCCCCCCGATCATGTCCCCGCGGCCCGCTACAACCTGTTCGACATCGAGAGCATTGCCGAGGCTCGGTGGCGGATCGAGATGACCGGCTGGACCCTCGATCCGGCCGGCGCGGCGATCATCGAGGCCGAGCGTGTCGTCTTCGGCGGCTGACGGCCTCGCGCGGCAGCGCCGCTCGCGGCCCCGCGACCGGCACTACACCTTTTTGCGCAGACCGACGACGCCCGGCGTCGCGCCGAACCGCTCGATCCAGCGCATGACGCCCGGATAGCCCGAGAGGTCGAACTCGCCCTCGTCGGCGACATGCGTGTAGGCATAGAGCGCGATATCGGCGACCGTCATGGTCTCGCCCGCCAGCCAGTCGGCTTGGCCGAGCCGGCGCTCCATCACGGCGAGAGCCCTGTGGCCCTTCTCCCAGATGGCGGGCAGGCGATCCATATTGGCGGCCTTCGCCTTCTGATAGGCGATGACGTTTCTTGCGACGGCGATGTATGGCTCGTGGCTGTACTGCTCGAAGAACAGCCATTCGAAAACCCGGGTGCGGGCGAGCCCGGGTGGCGGCATCAGCCCTGTGCCTTCCGCGAAGTGGCAGAGGATCGCATTCGATTCGGTGATCACCGTGCCGTCGGCCATGACGACGATCGGCACTTTGCCGTTCGGGTTGAGCGCGAGAAAGCCCGCCGTCTGCGTCGCGCCCGCATTGGAGTCGGTCTCCACCCAGCGATAGCTGTTCCCGGTCAGGTCGAGCGCCTGACGCACCTTCCAGCAATTGCCGGAAGGCCAGTAGCCGTAGACATCGATCATTGCCGATCTTCCCGAAGGCGTGCGGACGGCGAAGGCGGCGGACTGCCGACGATCGGCCGCGCCGATCTCACAGCGCGACGGTCGTTCCGGAGATACTCCGCGAGCGCTCCGAGCACAGATGCAGGACGACGCCGGCGAGCTGTCGCGCGGCGCCGATGCGCCCGAGCGGAATGCGGTCGTTGCGTCGCCGCCCCTCGCCCTCGCTGTCTCCACCGCTCTCCGCACCCGCCGCATAGACGGCATTGATGCGGATGCCATGTGCAGCCTCGCAGGATGCGAGCTGGCGCGTCATGGTCTCCAGCGTGGTCCGCGTCATGTCCGAGACCAGCGCTGCCGCCGGACGCCGGTCGGGCCGTGCCGTCAGCACGTTGATGATGGTGCCCTGAAGGCGCGCGTCGCGCATCCGCTTGGCGGCGAGCGCCGTCAGCCGCGCCGGGATCTGCAAGGTATCGCAGACCAGATCGTCGATCTCGTCCTCCTCGGCATTCTCATCGAGCACGGTCGTGTCGACCTCGCTCGCACGGATCACGATGTCGAGGCCGCTGAAGGCATGGCCGACCGCGATGGCCAGCCTCTCCAGTGCGGCGCGATCCTCGATCGGACCCTGGAACACACGCAGGCTTTCGGCCTTCTTCCCGACCCGTCCGGCGACACGCAGCATCTGCCCGCCCTGCCGGTCGAAATGGAGCACGAGCCGGCAGCCCGCCTCTGCAAGAGCACGTGCGATCGCCGCGCCGACGCCGCGCCGCGCACCGGTCAGGAGCACGCGCTTGCCGGCGAGATCGGGATAGGCGGGGAGTTCGGAAGCCGGCGACAGGCCGAGGGGGAGAACGGTCATGCAACTTGATCCATCTACTCGATCTCGCGGGTGATTTGCCGTCTGCTGGCACCCGTGAAACTCATGCCGAATCGGTAAAGCAAGGCTTAAGTGATGGAAAGGCGGAAATGCGACGGGGAGCAAAAATGCCGATGCCGATACCCCTGTGTGCAAGGCCAAAAAAACTGAGGACAGCACCGGTGAGGGAGTTGCATTGGCGACCCCGGAGAGGAAACCCTGCCTCCCTAGAGATTCGAGGGAATCAGGATTCGGTGTCACCATGAACGAAACCAGCCACGCGCCGTCGCGGTCCGGTCCGCAGAGCGCCCTCTCGGGCCGGGACTATCTTGTCATCTCCTGTGCCGCGATCGCCGCTGCTGCGTTCGGTTTCGGCCTGGGTTTCCATGCGGGTCTGAACGGGGTTCTCGCCATCGCCGGCGCGATCGTCCTGTTCTTCGGCCTCGGCACGCTGCACCTCGTCAAGCGGCGGCTCGAGAGCGTCGGCCGCATCCGCTCCAAGGTCGATCACCTCGAGGAGGCCGTGCACGGCATGCGTGCCGGCGCCTATGACGACGCCGATCACGCCGGGCTGCCGGCCGGCGTGCTGCCGGACGGCAGCGCTGGTGCGGAGAGCGAGACCGGGCACGGCTGGGGTGAGCCGGGTGTTGTCGACGATCTCGTCCGCAAGCTCGCCGACGAGCTCGGACGCGACGATGGTGCGGACGAGGCGGGTGCCTCCCACGCCGTCGCCGGGCCGGCCGGCCGGCCGGTGCGCGAGCCGTCGGCCATGCCCGATCATGGCTTGCGTGCCGGGGGGACCCCGGCCGGGGACCTCTCCCCCGCCGCGCGGATGCCCGCCGAGCGCGCCTCCGCCGAGCGTCCGCTCCAAGGGTCGCGCCATGCCGGCGAACCGAGATCGTCGGGCGAGCCGAGGCTCCAGGGCGAGATGCGCGGCGAGCCGCGCCACGCGCCGCCGATGGCACCTGCCGCACCGCCCCGCGAGATGGGCCGCGACCTTCGCTCGCCAATCGCCCGCGAGCTACCCGCCCGCGAGCCCGTCGGACGTCCGCTGCCCGCTCGCGAGACGCCCGACATGGTGGCCGGCCGCGATCCCCAAGTCGAGCGTGCGCCGGCGTTCGGCCGCGCGGTCCCGGCTGCCGACAGGGGCGAGCGTCCCGTCATGAAAGCGGCGGCCCCGACCAATCGTCCAGCGACCGCGGAGCGGTCCGCCGCGGTGGCCGAGCCCGTGGCCAAGGTCGAGCGGACGCCTGCTGCCGAGCGGGTGGCGGCCGAGCCAGCCCCCGCACTCGGCGCCGCCGGTGCGACAGCGGGCCGTGCGCCGGTGCGGACCGCTGCCGGCCGCATCGACCCGACACTCGTCGCCGACACCCTCGCAGGCGGCTCTGCTGCCTCGCTGGTCGAGATCCATCTGCAACCCGTGCTCGATCTCGGCGAGCGCAAGGCGCGCTTCTACTCGGTCTGCCCGCGCATCCGCGCGGCCGGTGGCGAGCTGATCGCGCCCGCCGACTATCAGCGGATGGCGGAGGAGACGGGCGCCCTCGTCGCCATCGAGGAGGCGGTGCTGACCCGCACCATCCAGATCCTGAAGGCGCTGGTCGACCGGCAGAAGGCCAAGCCCTTCCTGCTCAGCCTGTCGGCGCGCTCCCTGAGCGACGCGACCTTCCTCAGGCTGTTCCTCGAGATGATGAAGGCCAACCGTCCGATGGCCAACTACCTCGTCTTCGAGATCGCCCAGGACGAGTTCCTCGGCCTCGGCCGCACCGAGCGCGAAAGCATGGATGCGCTGGCCCGTCTCGGCTTCCGATTCGCGCTCGACCGGGTGACCAGCCTCGACATCGACGAGAACGCCCTGGTCGGCGCCCGGGTCGGCTTCGTCATGGCCGAGCCGGAGACCCTGCGCCGTGAAGAGTCGAGGGTCGGGGCGAGCTATCTCGCCGACCGTGTGACGGCCTATCGCGATGCCGGCATCGAGGTCATCGCCGAGGCGGTCGCCAGCGACGCCGACATCGTCCTCGCCAAGGTGCTCGGCATCTCGCTGGGCGTCGGCCGCCAGCTCTCCGAGCCGCGACCGCTGCGGCCCGAGCTGCTCGGCGAGACGGCCGCGCCGGCAGCGCGACGTGGCAGTGGCGCCGCCTGACGGACACCGACGGCGCGGGAGAGCGGTGGGCCATCGCACGTCGCCTCCGCCCTCACGAATGCCTGATTGTACGGGCCTTCGCACCCGATGACGGAAAGCAACCGCGGCTCCTTGATCGGGCCGCGGGCTGTGCGGGAGGGGCGTCTCGTCCCTCCCGCATCCAGTTTTCCGCGCCCTCCTCGCAGCTTGCCGCGCCATACCGGGAACTTGCCGCGACCGCTACCGGACTGCTAACCACGTCGCGACTGGCCGAAGCCGGCTGTCGCGCGGGGCGCGCGAGACAGTCGCGGCAGCACCGCCCCATTCGCGCCGGCTGGCGATCTTCGAGGAGAGCACGCATGAGCGAGCGGGACGGCCTGGCGCGCGACGTGCCGATCATCGAGTCGCTCGCCGCCATCGCCGGGCGCTACGACGCCTTGCTCTGCGATGTCTGGGGCGTGGTCCACAACGGCCTCGAGCCCTTCGAGCCGGCATCGCGCGCTCTCACCCGGTTCCGCGAGACGGGCGGCACCGTCGTCCTCATCACCAATGCGCCGCGTCCCTTCGGACCGGTCGTCCAGCAACTCGATCGCATCGGTGTGCCGCGGACCGCCTATGACGCGGTGGTGACCTCGGGTGACGTGACGCGCGCGCTCATCGTGCGCGAGGGCGGCGGCCGGATCTTCCATCTCGGCCCCCGCAAGGATCTCGGCATCTACGAGGGGCTCGAGGTCGCGCGGGTCGAGGAGGCGGCAGCCACGGCGGTGGTCTGCACCGGCTTTCTCGGCGACGACAGCGTCGGCGAGGACACCGAGACGCCGGACGAGTATCGCGACATGCTGCTGCGCTTCAAGGCGCGCGGCCTCGCCATGATCTGCGCCAATCCTGATATCGTCGTCGAGCGCGGATCGGAGCTCGTCTATTGCGCGGGCGCACTCGCGGCGGCCTACGAGAAGATCGGCGGCCGGGTGCTCTATGCGGGCAAGCCGCACGGACCGATCTATGAGGAAGCGATCGCGCGCGTGGCGTCGCTTCGCGGCGATCCCGTCGCCAAGGCGCGCCTCCTGGCCATCGGCGACGGGCTGCGCACCGACATGGCCGGCGCCGAGGCCTACGGGCTCGACGCGCTGTTCATCCCCTCCGGCGTCCATGTCGCGAGCGGCCGCGAGCTCGATCAGGCGCTCATCGCCGAATTGTTCCGCCTCACCCGCTTCCGCCCCGTCGCCGCCATCGACGAGCTGAAATGGTAGGACGCTTCGTCCGCCACGCGCCGGCTCACACCGTCAGCACGATCTTGCCGATATGGCTGCTCGTCTCCATCAGCCGGTGCGCGGCGGCGGCCTCGCCGAGCCGAAAGCTGGCCGCCATCACCGGCCGCACTCGCCCGTCGGCCACCAAGGGCCAGACCTCGCGCTCGATCTCGGCGGCGAGCCGCGCCTTGAAGGCGTTGGTGCGCGGCCGCAGCGTCGATCCGGTCAGCGTCAGGCGCTTCACCATCATCCGCGTGAAGTCGATCTCGGCCCGCGACCCCTTGAGGAAGGCGATCTGCACGATACGGCCATCCTCGGCGGCGGCGTCGATGTTGCGCGCGATATAGTCGCCGCCGACCATGTCGAGGATCACGTCGGCGCCGCGTCCCTCGCTCGCGGCCTTCACCGCCGCGACGAAATCCTCCGACCGGTAGTCGATCGCGAGATCCGCGCCGATCCGGCGGCATGCCTCGCATTTGTCGGCCGAACCGGCGGTCGCCGCCACTTTGGCGCCGCGGGCATGGGCGATCTGGATGGCCGTCGTGCCGATGCCGCTCGAGCCGCCATGGACGAGCAGCCATTCCCCGGCCTTCAGGCCGCCGCGCTCGAAGACATTGTGCCAGACGGTGAACACGGTTTCCGGCAGCGCCGCCGCCTCGGTGACCGAGAGGCCGGCCGGCACCGGCAGACAGGCACCCGCCTCGGCGATGGCATAGGGCGCATAGCCGCCGCCGTTCAGCAGCGCCGTGACCTTCTCGCCCTCGCGCCAGCGCGTGACGCCCTCGCCGAGCGCCGCGACCTCGCCGGCCGCCTCGAGACCGGGCAGCGGCGAATGCCATTTCGGCGGTGGATAGGCGCCCGAGCGCTGCAGCAGATCGGGCCGGTTGACGCCCGCCGCCGCAACCTTCAGCAGCACCTGACCGGGGCCGGGCCGCGGCACGAGCATCTCGACCGCCTCCAGCACCTCAGGACCGCCCGCGCGTGCGATCGCGATCGCCGTCATGCTTGCCGGGAGCGACGTCATGGTGCTTCATCCTTTCTTGGCTGCCTCGCCTGCGATGCTTCGCACGGTCGGCGGCCCCATGACAACCTGGCGCGGCCTCGGCTCCAGATCGCGGCCGGACGCGCCGTCACGCAAGGAGACGACGATGGATCTCGACGACCTCCTGCCACGCAAGAAGCCGGCGGGCGTGACGCTCGGCGAGGACTTGTCTCGCCTGTCGATCCCCGACCTCGAGGCCCGTCTCGCGCTCCTCGACGACGAACGCCGCCGCGTCGAGGCCGAGATCGACGCGCGCAAGGCCACCCGCGCCGCCGCCGATGCGGTCTTCAAGTCGTGAATGATGGGCAGTCTGGAGGGGGCATTAGGCAGATGATTGAGGTGATGGGTCATGCCAGCGAGCGGAGGATCTGACTTTCGCGAGATGGCATGCGCGCGTGGGGTTGGTGGACGGCCGCGCGCAATCGAAGGAGATACCGGCGCGCATCCAACCGGATCACGAGTCGAAACGCATGCACGCCGGTAGAACCGGTGAACCGTGATCTCCTGCCGGCAACTCCCGACCGCCTACTGCCGACTGCCATTTCCACCTCATCCACACCTTATCCTTCAAAGCTCCGGAGCCAGATCCCATGACCAGAACCGTGCTCGGCATCATCGGCGGATCGGGGCTCTACGATCTGCCCGGTCTGCAGAACGTCACCGAGCGGCGCTTCGAGACGCCGTGGGGAATGCCGTCCGATGCGCTGCGCCTCGGCGAGATCGCCGGCCTGCCGGTTGTCTTCCTGCCCAGGCACGGCCGCGGCCACAAGGTCTCGCCGACCGACATCAACTACCGCGCCAATATCGACGCCCTGAAACAGGCCGGCGTCACCGATCTCGTCTCGGTCTCGGCCTGCGGCTCGCTGAAGGAGGAATACCCGCCCGGCCATTTCGTCATCGTCGACCAGTTCATCGACCGCACCTTCGCGCGACAGAAGAGCTTTTTCGGCGAGGGGCTCGTCGCCCACGTCTCCATGGCCGATCCCGTCAGCCCCGGGCTCGCCGAGCGGATCGCCCGGGCCGCCGAGGCGGAAGGTATCGCCCACAGTGCCGGCGGCACCTACATGGTCATGGAGGGCCCGCAATTCTCGACGAGGGCTGAATCGGAACTCTACCGCTCCTGGGGCTGCGCCGTCATCGGCATGACCAACATGCCCGAGGCCAAGCTCGCCCGCGAGGCCGAGATCTGCTACGCGACCATCGCCATGGTGACCGACTACGACTGCTGGCACGACGATCACGCCGATGTCGACGTCGCCGCGGTCATCAGGGTGCTGAAGGCGAATGCCGCCAATGCCGCGCGCCTCGTCGCCCGCGTCGCCCGCGACTTCCCCAAGCAGCATCCGCCCTGTCCGATGGGCTCCGACCGTGCCCTCGAGGTGGCGATCATCACCCCGCCCGAGGCGCGCGACCCGGCGATGGTGGCGCGACTTCGGACGGTCGCCGGCCGCGTGCTCTGACGCGGTTGGGCTAGAGATTGTCCTCGAGCGTCCTGACGAAGACGGCGAGCGTGCAGCCGGTCTCGGTGCGCGAATTGTGCTCGGTGCCTTCTTTCAACAGCACGAAATCGCCCGGCCGGAACACCGTGCCGTCGTTCTCGATGAGCTCGCCCTCGAGCACCAGGAACTGCTCGTCGCAGGTGTGGCGATGCGGCTGCGACGCCGTGCCCGGCTCCATGCGGTAGATGGTGAAGCCCGCGCCCTCGGGAAAGCTCGGATCGAGCTGCACGAAGGACTGGCCGGCGAGCGGCGCGCCATCGACGATGAACGGCTTGAACACGGCGGCATCGCGGATATTGACGACGATGCGCTCCGATGGGCTGGTCGGCTTCATGGTGTCGGCTCCTTCCAAAGCAGGTTCACACGAGCGGTCCCCCGCCGACGCAGCGATCGATGCCAATCAGAGCCCGAGCGGCGCTCGCCCCGCTCCCGCCCTCTTCAGGCTGCCTTGACGCCAGTCCGATTCCGACATCTGCATCCCGTTTCAGAACCCGTGAGAGCAAATGTCGAAATCATGAGAACCACTAGCAAGCTTATGATTCTAGTTGAGTTTTTGAATTTGACACTTGAGAACGAACTTCGCAGCAACCGGGACACGAAGTGTCAAATTCGCTCCACTAGGACGCGACCGCTTCGCACAGTCGCGTGATCTCGTCCTCGGTGTTGAAGTAATGCACCGAGGCGCGCACGAGATCGGCGATGCCGCGTCCCTCGAGGTCGATCCGCGCCGACGAGGCGCGCGACACCGAGACGTTGATCGCGCGCTCGCGCAGCCGGTCGCGCAGCGCCTCGCAATCGACGCCGGCCTTGCGAAATGTGACGATCGCGCACGTCTCGGCGCCGAGGTCGTGCAGCGTGACGCCCGGGATGGCCGCAAGGCGCTGGCGCAGATCGCCCGCGAGCCGCCGGTTCCGCGCCGCGATCGCATCGAGGCCGATGGCGAGGGCGTAGTCGGCCGCCGCGCCGAGACCGAGCCGGCCCGCCACATAGCTCTCCCAGTTCTCGAAGCGGCGGGCATCCGGGCGCAATTCGAAGGTCTGAAGGCCGGTCCAGCGCGCCGCCTCCAGGTCGATCATGACGGGATCGAGCCGCTCGAGCGCTTCACGCGCCACATAGAGAAAACCGGTGCCGCGCGGTGCCCGCAGGAATTTGCGGCCGGTCGCCGACAGCATGTCGCAACCGATGGCGCCGACATCGACGGGCATCTGGCCGACCGACTGGCAGGCATCGAGCAGGTAGAGCACGCCATGCGCGCGCGCGACGCGCCCGACCGCGGCAGCCGGATTGACGAGCCCGCCCTGCGTCGGCACATGCGTGATGGCGATGAGACGCGTGCGCGGACCGATCATCCTGTCGAGCGCGGCGACGTCGATCTGGCCGCTCTCGTCGTCGGGCACGACGTCGATGACGATGCCCTTGCGCTTCTCGGTCTGCAGGAGAGCGAGATAGTTGCTGACATATTCGGAGCGGCAGGTGATGACGCGGTCGCCGGCCGCGAGCGGCACCGAGTAGAACGCCATGTCCCAGGCCCGCGTCGCGTTCTCGACATAGGCGATCTCGTCGGGCCGGGCACCGACGAGCCGCGCGAGCGAGCCATACATCGCCTCCAGCGCATCGGCGCGACGGTCGGCCGCCTCGTAGCCGCCGATCTCCTGCTCGAGGGCGAGGTGATCGAGCACGGCCCGCGTGACGGGCAGCGGCTGCAGCGACGAGCCGGCATTGTTGAAATGGGCGAGGCGCCCGCACGCGGGCGTGTCGGCGCGGACCGCCGCGATGTCGATGGCCTCGCCCATCGTCGTCAACCCCGCATGCGCTTGGCCTCCGGATCGACCAGCGCATCGCGCTGCAGTCTCGCCGGACGGCGCTCGCCGAGGATCTCGATCTCCCATTTGGCGCCGTCGGCGCCGTTCGCCAGCGTCTCGCTCGGCACATAGCCGATCGCGAGCGACTTGTCGGCGAAATGGCAGTAGCCGCCCGACGTGATCCAGCCGACCACGCTGTCGTCCTTCCACACCGCCTCGTCGCCGATCGCATCGGCATCGCTCGCATCGACGACGAAGGAGACGCGGGTGCGCTTCGGCCCCTCCTCCTTCTCCTTGGCGGCGCCGGCCCGGCCGATGAAATCATTCTTGGAGAGATCGACGAAGCGGCCGAGATCGGCCTCGAACGGCCCGTAGATCGGCCGGAACTCGCGCGCCCAGGTGCCGAAGTTCTTCTCGCGGGCGAGCGAGAGCAGCGCCCGCGATCCGAACGGACGGATGCCGAACTCCTGACCCGCCTCCCACAGTGCCATGAACAGCGCGATCTGGAACTCCGGCTTCACCCACATCTCATAGCCGAGATCGCCGGTGAAGGAGATGCGCCCGACCATGGCCGGCACCATGCCGACTTCCATGTGCGGGCGGAAGTCCATGAACTTGAACGCCTTTGCCGATACGTCGTGGTCGGTCAGCTTCTCGAGCACCGCCCGCGCCTTGGGCCCGGCGATCGACAGGCCGCAAAGCCCCTGGCCATGCGCGACGATCCGAACCGTGCCGTCCTTGGGCAGGTGCTGCTCGAACCAGCGCATGTGATATTTCTCGGCGACGCCCGAGCCGAAGATGAAGAAGCGCTCGGGGCCGGCCTTGGCGAGCGTGAAATCGCCGATCAGCTTGCCCGCCGCGTTCAGCATCGGCGTCAGCACCATGCGCCCCTCTTTCGGCACCTTGTTGGCGAGCAGGTGCGAGAGCCAGGTCTCGGCATTGGGGCCGGTGATCTCGTATTTCGCGAAGGTCGAGGTTTCCGAGATGCCGACGCCGTTACGGACGTTCTTCACCTCGGCCTTGACGTGCGGAAAGTCGGTCGAGCGATGGAAGGAGAACTCGTCCTTGACGCCTTTGGGCGCGAACCACAGCGGCGCCTCGAGGCCCCAGGCGTCGCCCATCACGGCACCGAGCCCGAGCCAGGTGTGATAGAGCGGCGTCGTGCGCAGCGGCCGCGCTGCCGGCAGCTCCTCGTTGGGGAAGCGCACGCGGAACCGCCGGCCATAGTTCTCGCGCACCTTGACGTTGGTGTAGGTGCGGCTCGCCCAGTCGCCGAACCGAGCGACGTCCATCGCCCAGACATCGAAGCCCGGATCGCCGTCCGCCATCCAGTTGGAGAGCGCAAGGCCGACGCCGCCGCCCTGGCTGAAGCCGGCCATGACGCCGCACGCCACCCAGTAGTTCCTGAGGCCGCGCACCGGACCGACCAGCGGATTGCCGTCGGGCGCGAAGGTGAAGGGGCCGTTGACGATCTTCTTGATGCCGGCCTTCTGGAAGGCCGGGAAGTGACGGAAGCCGACCTCCAGATTGTCGGCCATGCGGTCCATGTCGTCGGGCAGCAGCGTCGGTCCGAAGTCCCACGGCGTGTCCTTCGGCGACCACGGAATGCCGTGCTTCTCATAGGTGCCGAGCAGCATGCCGCCGCGCTCCTGGCGCATGTAGATCTCGCCGTCGAAATCGACGGCGTGCAGCACCATCTTGCCGGTCGTCCGGTTGATCTCCTCGACCTCGGGCATGTCCTCGGTGATGAGATACTGATGCTCCATGGCGAGCACCGGCAGCTCGATGCCGACCATGCGCCCGACCTCGCGCGCCCACAGGCCGCCGGCATTGACGATGTGCTCGGCGACGATGGTGCCCTTGTCGGTGACGACGTCCCAGTGGCCGTCGGCCCTGATGTTGGTCTCGATGACGCGGGTGTGCGTGTAGACCTCGGCCCCGCCCTTGCGCGCCGCCCCGGCGAAGGCATAGGTCGTGCCGTTGGGATCGAGATGGCCCTGGATCGGGTCGTAGAGCGCGCCGGTGAACTGCTTCTTGTCGATCAGCGGCAGCAGCTTCTCGGCCTCGTCGAGCGAGACGAGCTCGACCTGCATGCCCAGATACCGCCCCTTGGAGTGGATCGACTTCAGCCACTCGTAGCGCGCCGGCGTCGCCGCCAGCATCAGTCCCTCGGTCATGTGCAGCCCGATCGACTGGCCCGAGATCTCCTCGATTTCCTTGTAGAGATTGATCGTATACTGCTGCAGCTTGGCGACGTTGGGATCGCCGTTGATCGTGTGCATGCCGCCGGCGGCGTGCCAGGTCGAGCCCGCAGTCAGCTCCAGTCGCTCGAGCAGCACGACGTCGCGCCAACCCTTTTTCGTCAGGTGGTAGAGGACGCTCGCGCCGACCACGCCGCCACCGATCACCGCTACCTGCACATGGGACTTCATGGTCTGATCCTCGCCCGGAACGATTGGTGCAAATTGGTCAATATAGGGCACAATTGGTTCGATCGTGTCCTATGGGAAAGGTCTGGTATGGTCAAGGCGGCCGCGTTGCCGGGCCATGCGCTGATCGCTTGACCGCCCGTGGTTTCACGCGCGGCCGGCCTCTTGGGCCTCGCGCCCGGTTGCGCCCCGCCCGGCCGGTCCAGCGGCTCACGCGAGCGCGCCGATGATCTCCGACATCACGCTCACCGGCACCTTCCAGGCGTCCATCTCGTTGTAGCGTCCGGCCGTGACTGCCACGGCGAGGTCGAGCCCCGGCACCACGGTCAGCCGCTGGCCGCCATTGCCGAAGGCCGCATACCAGGGCAGCCGCGCGCGCTGCAGCCGGCCCATCCACCACTGATAGCCGTATTCGAGCCCGTCGCCGGTCTGGGCGCGCGGCTTCAGCGATTGCCTCAACCAGTCCGGCGGCACGATGCGCCGGCCCTGCCAGCTCCCCTCGCCGAGGATCATCTCGCCGATCTTGAGGAGGTCGCGCGGCAGCAGCCGCAGGCCCGACGCACCCGCCGCCTCGCCATTGGAGCCGGCCACCCAGTCGGCGGCGGTGATGCCGAGGGGGCCGAGCAGCCGCGACCGCGCCGTCTCCAGAAGGCCGAGCCCCGAGCCGCGGGTGACGAGATGGGCGATGAGCGTCGTCGCCCCGCCCGAGTAGCACCAGCGCGTCCCCGGCGCCGCCACGATCGGCCGCTCGAGCACGTAGCGATAGCGGTCGGGCGCGCGCTCCATGGCGATCTCGCCGTTGCGAGGGTCCGAATAGGGCAGCGTCTCGTTCCATTCGAGCCCGAGCGTCATGGTGAGCGCGTGCTCGATGGTGAGCGCCTTCCGGCGCGGATCGGCGGCGAGATCGGGATAGCCGGTGTAGTGCGCGAGCAGGCTGTCGCCGACCGGCGGCACCAGCCCCTCCTCGAGCAGGATGCCGTAGAGCAGCGACACGACGCTCTTCGACACCGAGCGCATGTCGTGGATGACCGCGGGACCGAAGGCGACCCGGCCGAGCGGCACGCCCCATCGCTGGTCCTCGGCGACATAATAGCGCTCGAGGAAGATCCGTCCCCCGCGTGAGGCGACGACGCCGTGCAGCCCCCTCGCCTCGCCGAGGGCGGCCCTGTCGATGCGCTCAGCAAGATCGCGGCGGAAGCCGGCTGCCGCCGGGTCGATGGGCTCCTGATAGGTCATTTCGCTCCAGGCTCTGGTGGCGAGTCGCAAGGCTGACCATGAAAGGAGCCTCGAGGGGAAATTTCAAGCGCGGCATCGAGGGAACGTCGGATCTCGCGCCGCCGTCGCGCCGGCATCGGTCAGTGAACGATGGCGAGCTTGCCGTCCGCAAGGCCCATCACCACGAGGGGACGCGCGCGGCCCTTGACCGGAATGACGAGAAGGCGGGTCACGATCGGCGCCGGGAGCGCGATGCGTCCGGGTTCGGCCACCTCGCCATGGGCGAGCGAGACGACGCGCAGCCTGGTTCGCTCGCGGTCGGGCAGCACCAGATCGTCGATGCCGTCGCCATCCATGTCGGCTGCCGCCGCCAGGTCCGTGACCGGCGCGCCCGGCACCAGATTGGAGAACCCCGGTAAGGAACGGCCCGGCTCCAGGCGATGATCGCGATAGTGCCAGAGCGTCAGCACGCCTTCGCCCGCCGGATCGGCGACGGCGGCGATGTCGAGCGTGCCGTCGCCGTCGAGATCGCCGATCGCGGCGGCAAGCACCGCCCGGCCCGGTCCTTCAGGCGCGCTCTCGGCGATGATCCGCGGGTCGTTGTCGACGAGCCCGATGACCGCGAGCCGTCCCCCGCCCGCCTCGTCCCGGATCGCCGTTACCACCTCGCTCGAGCCGTCGCCGTCGAGATCGGCGATTTGGGGCGACAGGTCCTCGAACACCCGATCGAGGCCGAGCTCGAGCACATGGCTGCGATTGGTGTCGTCGACCGCGACGAGCCGGCCGGCGAGCGGCACGCCGAAGGGCATCGTTCCTGCCCGCTCGGTCGCGCCCGCGAGATAGGCGCGGCGTATGGTGCCGCGCGAGGTGGCGATCTGCGAGCCCTCGATGGCGTCCTTCGGCCGGCTTTCGCTGCGCGGCGTGCCCTTGACGGCGAGCGCGCAGAAGCCGGCCTCGCAGTCGGTGAGCTTCACCCAGCTGCCATCGGCGAGCTCGATCTGCAACCGGCCGAGGATCATTCGCGTCCGGTCGATGCGCAGCTCCCGCGGCACGCCGCCGAGCTCGACCGTCTGCAGCGCCATCGGCTTCAGGGCGGCGGCGGGCGAGGTCTCGCCGGCGCCCGCCGATGCGCCGGGGCACCAGGATGGCGAGGCGAGGAGGATGAGGGCGACGAGGACGAGCGCGGCAGCGATGGCCGCCCCCGTGCGATGCCGGAGGCGCGGCGCCATCAGACGTGCTGCCCGCCATTGATGTGCAACTCGGCCCCGTTCACATAGCTCGACGCCTCGGTGCACAGGAAGTAGATCGCCTTCGCCACCTCGGCGGGCTCGCCGAGCCGGCGCATCGGGATCTGCTCGCGGACGATCTTCTCGGTGCCGGGCGACAGGATCGAGGTGTCGATCTCGCCGGGCGAGATGGCGTTGACGCGGATGCCGAGCGGCCCGAAATCATGGGCCATCTCGCGGGTGAGGCCGGCGAGCGCCGCCTTCGAGGTCGCGTAGGCCGCGCCGGCGAAGGGATGGACGCGGCTGCCGGCGATCGAAGTGACATTGACGACCGTGCCGTGCGCCGCCTTCAGCTCCTCGATGAGCCCGCGCGCCAGCAGGATCGGCGCGAAGAAATTGACCTGGAAGACATGCGTCCAGTCTGCATGGCTCGTCTCGATGGCGCCGAGCCGTTCCCCGCCCTCGGCCTTGGGGCTGATCGCAGCATTGTTGACGAGCGCGTGCAGCCGGCTGCCCTGGTCCTTCAGCCGCTCGCGCATCTCGGCGATCGCCCTCAGCGTGTCATCCGGGCTCGCCAGATCGACCTGGATGTGATCCTCCGGGCCCATCTCCCAGGGACAGTTCTCCGGAAAGGGATGGCGCGAGCAGGAGATCACCCGCCAGCCGGCCGAGGCGAACCGCTTGACGGTCGCATGCCCGATGCCGCGCGAGGCCCCGGTCAGGATCAGCGTCTTCTTCTCGGCATTGGGGATGCTGGCCATGGCAGTCGAACCTCCAGTCGGGCGGCGCGCGCTCTTTACCACGCCCCGCCGCCGGCCGGAAATGCGTCGGCCCGCTCCTCCCCAGCCCGGCTTGCCCTGCGGCCTCGGCCCCGGGCGACGTTCAGTCGACGATCACCCGCTCCCGCCGCGGCGCGACGGCCGCCGGCTCGAGCCCGAGCTCGCGGGCGGCCTTGTGACCATCATAGACCGCCGACGCGATGAAGCCCGGCGCCTTGCAGTCGCCGATCCGGGCGATGCTGAGCAGGCCCGCTTCGGCATTCGCCTCCCCTCGATCCCCGAGTGCCAGCCAGAGGCTGTCCTCGGGCTCGCGCGATGTCACCGGCACGAAGCCTGCGCAGGCGATCTCGCTTTCCCTGCCCGAGTAGCCGCAGGCGAGCACCGCCCCGCCCGGGATCAGCCGCGCGACCGCGTGGCTGACGACGATCCTGACCCCGAGCTCGATCATGCGCTTCTGGCCGCGCGTCTGCTCGGCGGTAAAGCTCGTCCATGAGGACACGGTTCCCGCCGACGTCACATAGGTGACCTCGTGGCCTTCGCCGGCGAGGAGCTCGGCGATCAGCGCCCCCATCAGATAGTGATCGTTGTCGTAGACCACGACCGGCCCCTCCGGCCGCCGCCCGTCCATGATGTCGTCGGGGCCGAGCGTGCGCGGATCGGCAAAGCTCGGCTCGGCGGCGGGGTGGTGGCGGCCGCGGCCATCGGTGCGCCAGCGGCTGCCGGTGGCGACGAGCACATGAGCCGCGCCGGTCGCCCGGACATCCTCCGCCGTCATGGCGCTGCCGCGGAAGATCTCGACATTGCCGAGCTTGCCGATCTGGTGGACCCGCCAGTCGCGCACTCGTGCCCATTCGGCAAGGCCCGGCAAGCGGCTCTCGCGCGTCACCCGCCCGCCGAGATCGCCCGTCGCCTCCGCCAGCATCACCTCGTGGCCCTGGCGGCCGAGTGTCAGTGCCGCCTCGAGCCCCGCCGGCCCCGCCCCGACCACCAGCACTTTCTCGCGCTGGCTGGCGAGCGCCACCTGCTCGGGGTGCCAGCCGCGCCGCCATTCCTCGCCCATGGTCGGGTTCTGCGTGCAGCGGATCGGCACGCCGCGCCCGTCGCCGGCATAGCAGATGTTGCAGCCGATGCATTCGCGGATGTCGTCGAGCCGGCCCTCGCGGATCTTCGCCGGCAGGAACGGGTCGGCGATCGAGGGCCGCGCCGCGCCGACGAGATCGAGAATGCCGCGCTTCACCTGCGAAAGCATGGTTTCGGGGCTCGTGAAGCGCCCGACCGAGACGACGGGCTTTCCCGTCAGCGCGCGCACATGGGCGATCTCGGCCTCGAGCGAAGCCTCCTTGATGAAGCGCGATACGCCCATCTCCTGGCTGTAGTCGGCGATGGTCACGTCGAACAGGTCGATCTCGCCCTTGATCATCTCGAAGATGGCGCGCCGTTCCTCCTGTCCCCTGCCGTCCTCGTCGTTGACCTCGATCCGCGTCGCGACCGCCATGCGGTCTGCGGCCACCTCGCGGGCATCCGCGATCAGCTCGCGATAGAGCCGCGTACGGTTCTGAAGCGATCCGCCATAGGCATCGCCCCGCTGGTTGATGGCGGGATCGAGGAACTGGGCGATGAGATAGGTGTGGGCGGCATAGACATAGACGATGTCGAAGCCGGCCGCCCGGGCGCGCAGGACGGCAGCCTTGTGCGCGGCCCGGAGCGCCTTGATGTCGGCGAGGTCCATGGCCTTGCACTGCTCGGGATCGGGCTCGGAGGGCAGGCTCACCGGCCCGAGCGCGCTTGACCGCGACAGGCGGTTGGCCGAGCGCAGCCCGCCATGCCAGAGCTCGACGCCCGCGAGCGCGCCATGGGCATGCACCTTCTCCACCATCAGCGCGAGATTGCGGACATCGCCCTCGTCCCACAGCGAGGCATAGGGGTACGGCGTGTCGTCGGAGGACGGGTCGATCGAGCAATATTCGGTATTGACGACGCCCCAGCCGCCCTCGGCCTTGACGCCGCGCATCTCCGCAAGGGTCGCCGGCCAGATATTGCCCATGCCAGTGCAGTGCGGCACCTGGTAGAAGCGGTTCGGCGCCGTCACCGGACCGATGCGAACGGGCTCGAACAGCACATCGAAACGTGGGTCACGCATCTTGGCGCGCTCCTGGTCGGGTAGGGGAAGCGGAAGCAGAAGCAGCAGGCGAGCTGGAGCGGGAAGGGAGGCGTCGGGAGGATGGGCCGGCGCCGGCCGTCAGGCCGATGGGCTCAAGGATAGAGGCGGGTGCGCGTCCACGGCCCGGTCTCGGCCGCCCGGCGGAAGACCACGCGGTCGTGCAGACGGAATGGCCGATCGTGCCAGAACTCGATCTCGACGGGAACCACCCGGAACCCCGACCAGTAGTCCGGCCGCGGCACCTCACCGATGGCATGCTTGGCCGTATGGGTCGCGACCGCCTTCTCGAGCGCGAACCGGCTCTCGAGGGGGCGCGACTGCTTCGACGCCCAGGCGCCGATCCGGCTCGCCCTTGGGCGCGAGGCGAAATAGGCGTCGGCCTCCGCGTCCGAGACCTCGTGCACGAGGCCCCGGACCCGAACCTGCCGTCTGAGGCTCTTCCAGTGGAACAACAGCGCCACTTTCGGATTGGCGAGGATCTCGCGACCCTTGGCGCTTTCGTAGTTGGTGTAGAAGACGAAGCCGTGCTCGTCGGCGCCCTTCAGGAGCACCATCCGCACATTCGGCAGCCCGTCGGGATCGACGCTCGCGACCGCCATCCCATTGGGATCGTTGACTTCGCTCGCCTCGGCCTCCTTCAGCCAGCTCTCGAACAACGAGAAAGGGTCGCCCTCTGCCGTAAAATCGCCCGCAGGGGAGGTCTTGTAGAAGTCACTCTCGGGTGTGTCGGTCATCACCTTTCCCCTCCGTACCGCGTTCAGGGCATGGCCTCGTCAGAAGCGGCGACACCCTTTCATGGCATGTTAACCAAGCGCAAGCACCATCGGGACTCGTGTATGGAGGCTCATGCCTCCGCTGTCTGGTAGCGAGTCGAGTAGGTACGGTAAGAGTGATGCGTCGGTTCCTTGGCCTTCCCTGGTCGGAGGTAGCGCTTGCGACGGTTTTCGTCCTCGGCGCCACCATCCTTGTCCGCCCCGCCCTCTCGGGCGAAGTCGCAGCCACCGGCTGGACGACGGCGGTCGAAATCCCCCCGGACCCGCCCACCGGGCGCGGCGGGACCCCGTCTCCCGCGAGCCGCGGCAGCGCCGACATGAAGGCGATGCTGACGGGCGACGATCACGTCGCCGCCCTCGAGGCGATCCAATACGCCCTCGACGAGGTCGGCGACGGCGCCACCTATTTCTGGCACCGCAAGGTCGGCATGCTGCACGGCAGCGTCAAGCCGACCTCTTCTTTTATCGACCCCGATGGACGCGTCTGCCGTCATATCGAGCTGTCGATGAGCTTCGGCACCTTGAGCCGCGAGACCGAGGGCATCGCCTGCCGTGATGCCTCGCGGCGCTGGTCGCTGTCGGGCTGAATGCCGGCCGGGTCGGGCTCTCAGGCGCTCCGGCCGGTTCGCCAAGGCGAGAGGAGACGTGAACCATGGATCGTGGCAGCCCCCCGAGTGCCCGCACGCGCGTCAAGCGCTATGGCGAGCTCGGCCGCTACGACCGGCCGACCATCGATGCCATCCTCGATGCCATGCCGGTCTGCACCGTCGGCTATGTGGTCGACGGCAGCCCGTTCGTGACGCCGACCCTGCAATGGCGCGAGGGGGACACCGTCTACTGGCACGGCTCGGCGGCGAGCCGCATGCTCGAGACCGCCGAGGACGCCGAGGTCTGCCTCAATGTGACGATCCTCGACGGCATCGTGCTCGCCCGCTCGGCCTTCAACCATTCGGTCAACTACCGCTCGGTGATGCTGCTCGGCCGCGCCCGCCGCATCACCGACCTCGATGCCAAGCGCCGCCATCTGGAAACCTTCGTCGACCGCCTGACGCCGGGCCGCTGGGCCATGCTGCGGCCGATGACGGAAAAGGAGATGAAGGCGACGACGGTGCTCGCCCTGCCGATCGCCGAGGCCTCAGCCAAAGTGTCCGAGGGCATGCCGACCGACGACGAGGCCGACTATGCTTGGCCGGTCTGGGCCGGTGTCATCCCGTTGCGGACCGAGGTGCTGGCGGCCGAGGCCGATCCCCGCAATCTCGAGGGTGTCGCACGTCCCCCCCATCTCGATGATTTCCACATCGGCTGAGGACTTCGCCTCACTACGTGTCCCGTCAGTTTTCGGAGTTTGGTATGAGTAGGGCCGAGGAACTTTTTCCGTCCTCATCTGTTTGGGTAGCGGGGGCGCGCCACGACCGGTCGATCGAGGGCTGGTGCCGTATGCTGCGCGTAGATGCGATCGTGGACGACGAGAGGATATCGAGCGCGCGGGCGGCTGTCCTGATCTTCGGGCTGGCGGGACTTGCTTGGGCTCTGATCGCTTTGCTCTATTGGCTGATCTTCTGACGGGCGCCTGTTCCGGCTGCTGATCGTCGGCTCCGGCTGCTTATCTGGCCGCTGCGCCTCGTCCGCCGGCGATGTTCGTTCGATGCCGTGCCGGCAATTCGGCCCGACTGTCGTGCTCGCCGGTTCCCGGCCGATCCCGTGTCATCCCCGTCATATGCTGCGGCGATTGCGCGCCCCGCGAGGAGCTCCGTCTCGATGGGCTCCCGCGGGACGCGCGCGTCCTGGTCGGCCGCCCGCTGCGAGCGGCCCTCTCTCAGGCGAGGCCCTCGGCCTTCAGCGTCGCCGCGACCTTCGGCCGTGCGCCGATCCGCGCCGCATAAGCGGACACATTGGCGTATTTGCCGATGTCTACACCGACATACTGACCCCAACCGAGCACCGTGAAGAGATAGGCGTCGGCGACCGTGAAATCCTTGCCCATCACATAGTCGTTCTTCGCCAAGTGCTGGTCGAGATAGGCGAGGCGCCGGGCGACGAGGCCGCGCATCACGTCCTTGCCCTTGTCGTCGAGCTCCTTGCTGAACAGCGCCCCCATGCTCTTGTGCATCTCGGAGGTGATGAAATTCAGCCATTCCTGCAGCTTGTAGCGTGCGAGCGTGCCGTTCTCGGGTGCAAGGCCCGATCCCGGCTTCTGGTCGGCGAGGTACTGCACGATCGCCGGTCCCTCTGTCAGCACCTCGCCGCTGTCGAGCACGAGCGCCGGGACATAGCCCTTGGGATTGATCTTCAGGAAGTCGGCGCCCGACTTGGTCTTCTTGGTGCCAAGATCGACCTGCTCGATCTCGAATTTCTGCCCGGTCTCGTTGAGGACGATGTGCGGCGACAGCGAGCACGCGCCGGGGCTGTAGTAGAGCTTCATGTCACGCGACCTCTCTGGGGGTGGATTCCTGTCTCGGCGGTGGGGCTCGAGGCCGGCCGACAACTACGTCCGGCCATCTGGTCCCCGACCCTGCCGGCGGTCGACACGCGAGGGTTCAAGCCGCCCGGCACTTGTCGTAGACTGGCCGTGCCCGGCATGGCCGCGTCTCGCCGCCGAGCCGAATGGCTAATCCCGGATAAATGCAATTGCAATCAAATTTCGATCACAACCGCGTTGATGACGGGGTGCCGACCAGAGGAACGGTCGAGGCCTGGCGGGCGTTGGTGCGGGCCGGACAGGCCCTGCTCGCCGAGGTCGAGGAGGAGCTGAAGCGCGCCGGTTTTCCCTCGCTCGAATGGTACGACGTGCTGCGCGAGCTCGACGCCGAGCCGGAAGGCACGCTGCCCCAGGCGGCCGTGCAGGCCCGCGTCCTGCTCGCCCAGTACAATCTCTGCCGCCTTGTCGACCGCCTGGAGCGCGAAGAGCTGGTCCACCGCCGCCCGAGCCCGGAGGATGGTCGCTCCAATCTTCTCGTCATCACCGGCAAGGGACGCGAGCTGAGGCGCCGGATGTGGCCGGTCTATGCCGCCGCCATCGAAACCCATCTCGGCAGCCGCTTCGACGACGAGGAGAGGGCCGAGCTCGCGCGGCTTCTCGGCAGGCTCACCGCCAGCCCCTGAGGATACCCGGCCGGCAGGCGTCTGGACCGACCGGGCCTTTTGTGTAGGATGCGGGCACTTCATCGGGGGGCTTGGCCGTGCGGGGACGCCTGGTCCGGCGAGCCGCTCCTTGCGAAAGTTCATGGAGGCGCGTTCCCCCGCATGCCGATGCGCGAGGGGTCCGCCGGCAATGGGACAACGGGTGGCACATGGCTGAGACCGGCACTCTGATGGCGGGCAAGCGCGGGCTCATCATGGGCGTCGCCAACAATCGATCGATCGCCTGGGGCATCGCCAAGGCCTGTCATGGCCAGGGAGCGGAGATCGCGCTGACCTTCCAGGGCGAGGCGCTGGAGAAGCGGGTCCGTCCGCTCGCCGACGAGATCGGCAGCCGGCTCGTCCTGCCCTGCGACGTGACGGATGACGACAGCGTCGATGCGGTGTTCGAGACGCTGAAACGCGAATGGGGCGGGCTCGACTTCCTCGTCCACGCCATCGCCTATTCCGACAAGGCCCAGCTCGACGGCCGCTATGTCGAGACCACGGCCGACAACTTCACCAAGACGCTGCTGATCTCCTGCTACTCCTTCACCGCGCTCGCCCAGCGGGCCGAGAAGCTGATGTCGGCCGGCGGCTCGCTGCTGACGCTGACCTATTACGGCGCCGAGAAGGTGATGCCGCACTATAATGTCATGGGTGTCGCCAAGGCCGCGCTCGAGGCGAGCGTGCGCTATCTCGCGGCCGATCTCGGCAAGGGCGGCATCCGCGTCAACGCCGTCTCTGCCGGCCCGATCAAGACGCTCGCCGCCTCCGGCATCTCGGACTTCCGCTACATCCTGCGCTGGAACGAGTACAACTCGCCGCTGCGCCGCACGGTGACGATCGAGGAGGTCGGCGGGGCGGCCATGTATCTCCTCTCCGACCTGTCGCGCGGCGTGACCGGCGAGGTCCACCATGTCGACGCCGGCTACCACGTCCAGGGCATGAAGAACGAGGAGGCCCCGGACATCTCGGTCATGAAGGCGGAAGGCTGAGCGGGCAGCCGGTCGGGACGACGACGGGCCGTCGCCGCCCCTCCTGCATCGCCCCGTCCTACATCCCGGCCGTCCTACATCCCGCCCGTCCTAGGCCGCGCCCTTGCGGAACCGTGAGACCAGCGCCGACGACGGCTTCAGAGTCTCGACGAAGGCGTAGTCGCCGGCCATCACCGCCTCGGCCGCCTTCACCATGCCCTCATAGGCGACCTTGGCGAGCGCCGGCCCGAGGCTGACGCGCTTGACGCCCGCATCGCGGAGCTGATCGATCGGCAGCACCATTCCGGGAATGCCGTTCAGCACGTTGACCGGCCGCTCGAGCGCCCCGACCACGGCCCTGACCTCCTCGATGGTCCTGAGGCCCGGCGCGAACAGCACGTCGGCGCCGGCCGCCTCATAGGCCTCGAGGCGGCGGATGGTGGCGTCGAGATCGGGCCGGTTCCACAGGAAATTCTCGCAGCGTGCCGTCAGCACGAAATCGCGGCCGAGCCCGCGCGCCGCTTCGACCGCCGCGCTGATCCGCTCGACAGCGAGCCCGTCCTCATAGATCGGCGCCTCCGCCCGCCCCGTCGCATCCTCGATCGAGCAGCCGGCAAGGCCGATCGCGCCCGCATCGCGGATGAGGCTCGCGACCGCCTCCGGGCTGTCGCCATAGCCCTTCTCGAAATCGGCCGAGACCGGCAGCGCAGTCGCCGCGACGATCGCCGCGGCATGAGCGAGCGCCTCGGCGCGCGACACTTCGCCGTCGCCCTTCCCGATCGCGAAGGCCATGCCGGCCGAGGTCGTCGCCAACGCCTCGAAGCCGACCGCGGCGGCGAGCCGCGCCGAGCCGATGTCCCAGGGGTTGGCGATGACGAAGAGGTCGTCGCGCTCGTGCAGCGCGCGGAAGGCGGCGCCGATGTCCTTGCTCATGTCAGTCTCCATGGATGTCGTTCGCCAACGCCGCGACGCCTGCCACTGCCCGCCTCACATCACATGGCAGAGCCTCAGCGCATCGTGGATCGCGGCAAAGACGTTGCGGCTCGATACCGCATCGCCGATGCGATGGAGCTCGAAGCCCTCGCGCCCCGCCATCGCCGGCTGCGGCTTGCCCGCGACGAGTGCGTCGAGGTCGGTCGAGCCGTCGTTGCGGGCCCCCGCGCGCAAGCCCTGCCACAGCTCGGCGACCGGCATGGTGCCGTTCTCGACCAGGATCTGGTCCACTTCCTCCTCGCGCGTCTCGTCGGTCAGCTCGTTGATGAAATGTGCGACCAGCCGGTTGCCGCGCCGTGTGACGCCGACGAGACGCTGGTCGAACACCAGCGGCAGGCCGATCTGGTGCGTGCGGCGCTTCCAGAAGGTCTGCTCGGCGCCGTGCAGGTCCATGCCGAGATGATCGTCGAGCGTGAAGATGCGCGCCGACTTGCCCGCCGCCATGACCTTCTCGGCGGCGATGAGCGCGGTGTGCCGTCCGGTGCCGTCATAGATCAGCACCTCGTCGGCGATCTTCTCGCTGCCGTCGATCACGCCCCAGGCGCTCGAAGCGTGCTCGCCGCCCTTCAGCCAGGCGAGATCGGGCATGCCGCCGGTCGCGACGATGACGATGTCGGGCTGCATGGCATGAATGTCGTCGGGCTCGGCGAAGACGTTGAGGCGCAGCTCGCCGCCGAGCGTCTCGATCTCCGAGACCCGCCAGTCGATGATGCCGACGAGGTCGCGCCGCCAGCTACCCTCCGCCGCCAGCCGCACCTGCCCGCCCGGCCGGCTCGCCGCCTCGAGCACGGTGACGTGGTGGCCCCGCGCGCAAAGCACCCGCGCCGCCTCGAGACCGGCGGGGCCCGCACCGACGACCACCGCCCGACGCCCGGGCTTGTCCGCGCGCTCGATCACCTGTGGCAGCGTCAGCTCGCGCCCGCTGGCGGGATTGTGCAGGCAGGACGGCCGCGTCGGTCCCCGGCAGTATTGCGCGCCGACACACGGCCGGATGCGCTCGACTTCGCCGCGTGCCAGCTTGTTCACGGTCTGCGGATCGGCGATATGGGCGCGTGTCATGCCCACCATGTCGACGAGGCCGTTTTCGATGGCATAGCGGGCGGTCGCCAGATCCGTGATGCGCGCGGCATGGAACACCGGCAGCGTCATCTCGCGCTTGAAGGCGGCGGCCTTCTGCAGCCACGGCGACAGCGGGCTCTCCATCCCCGGCATGTTGTCGAGCGACAGGTTCACGGCGCGGTCCATGCGGCCGTAGATGGCGTTCCAGAAGTCGATGAGGCCCGAGCGTTCCAGCACACGGGCGATCTCGCAACTTTCCTCGAAGCCGAGCCCGTCCGGATCGCCCTCGTCGACGGCGAAGCGGAAGCCGACCAGTAACCGGTCGCCGACGCGCTTTCTGATCGCCTCGTAGACCTCGAGCGGGAAGCGGCAGCGATTCTCCAGCGATCCGCCATAGCGGTCGGTGCGCTGGTTCATGGCGGGCGAGAGGAACTGGCCCATCATATGGCCGCCGCCGAGCGTCTCGATGCCGTCGAGCCCGCCCTCCTTGCAGCACCAGGCCGCGTCCGCATAGTGCTTCACCACGCGGGCGATATCGTGCTCGTCCATCTCCTTGGCGAAGCTGCGATGCTGCGTCTCGCGCGTCGCCGAGGGGCTGATCGTCGGCAGCAGATTACCCGCATAGGCATCGCCGCGCCGGCCGAGATGGGTGATCTGGCACATCAGCGCCGCGCCCTCGGCATGCATCCGCTCCGAGAACCGCTGGAAGGGCGCGATGCAGCGGTCGTCGCCGACATAGAGCTGCTGGAACACTGAGGGACTGTCCGGCGAGACGTTGGACGAGCCGCCGAACATCGACAGCCCGATCCCGCCCTTCGCCTTGGCGAGGTGATAGGCCTGATAGCGCTCGAGCGCGAGGCCGCCATCCTCCAGCCCGCAGGCATGGCTGGTGCTCATGATCCGGTTGCGCAGCGTCAGGTGCTTGAGCGCGAAGGGCCGAAGCAGCGGGTCGGTCCTCGTCGGCTTGGCACTCGGCTCGGACACGGACAGGGTCGTCATTGGCGGCTCCGGATCGTGGCAGCAGGAAGGAGCGGCATGGTTGCCCCCTGACGGCGGCGAAGGCAACGCATGCGATCGCCGGTCGGCCGTGCACGGGATGCGCAGCGGCCTCCGGGGTGGATCGGTCCCGAGCCGATCGGGGCCCGGACGGGGCGCAAGCGGAGCCTCCTGATGCCGGATCCCTCCCTTCAGGCCGCCTCCTCGGCCGGCGTCGCGATCCGCCCGTCGACGATATGGATCTGCCGGTCGGCGCGCGCCGCGAGCCCCATGTCGTGAGTGACGAAGACGATGGCGCGGCGCGTCTCGTCGACGAGGCGGCGGAAGATCTCGAGCACCTGCTCGCTGGAGGCCGTATCCAGGTTGCCGGTCGGCTCGTCGGCGAGCAGCACCGCCGGATCGTTGGCGAGCGCCCGGGCGATGGCGACGCGCTGACGCTGGCCGCCCGAGAGCTGGCCCGGACGCTTGTGGACATGGGCTGCGAGCCCGAGTGCGCCGAGCAGATCGCCCGCGCGCTTGCGCCGCGCCGCCTCGCCGAGCCGGCCGAGCGCCCGCATCGGCAGCATCACATTGTCGATGGCGCTGAACTCGGGCAGCAGGAAGTGGAACTGGAACACGAAGCCCAGATGCGTGAGCCTGAGCCGCGCCCGCTCCTCCTCGCGCAGCCGGCTGGTCGCGCGCCCGTTGACCATCACCTCCCCCGTCGTCGGCACATCGAGCAGGCCGAGCAGGTAGAGCAGCGAGCTCTTGCCCGAGCCGGAGGGGCCGGTGACGGCAACGAACTCGCCCGGCATGATCCTGAGGTCGATCTCACGCACGAGCGTGGTGCGGATCTCGCTGCCGATCACCTTGGAGACGCCGCTGAGCTCGATCAGCGGCACGTCGTCGTGGCGCGGCGTCATCAGGACGCCCCCCGGATGATCTCGACGGGATGGAGCCGCGCGGCCTTGCGCGCCGGCAGGTAGCCGGCGATCCCCGAGGCGGCGAGTGCGACGCCGGCGGCGATCAGATAGTGGACGGGCGTGAAATAGAGCGGCAGGCGCGTCGCATCCATGAACGGGCTCTTGAACTCGATCGAGCCGAGCGCGATGCAGAGCAGATAGCCGAGCACCCATCCCGCCAGCGTGCCGAGCATGCCGATGATCAGCGCCTCGATGAGGAAGATGCGCCGCACCGTGCGCTCGGTGAAGCCGAGCGATTTCAGGATGGCGATGTCGCGCGTCTTCTCGTGGGTGATCGTCGAGATGATGTTGTAGGTTCCGAACGAGGCGACGAGCAGGATGGCGCCGACCACCGTGTACATGATGAAGTTGCGGATCTCGAAGGCCGACAAGAGATCCTCGTTCGCCTCCTGCCACGACACCGATTTGTAGCCGGTCTGCGCCTCGATCCTCTGGGCGACCTCGCGCGCCGACATGATGTCGCGCACGCGCACGCGGATCGCGTTGACGAGGCCGGTCTGGCCGGCGAGGATCTGCGCCGTCTTCAGGAGCGTGTAGGCCGCCGTCTCGTCGTTCTGCGCGATGCCGGTATGGACCAGCGCGACGACCGTGCACGACAGCACCTGGCCGGTGCCCGAGACGAGCGTGATGCGGTTGCCGACGCGCGCGCCGATACGCCTGGCGAGCCTGTCGCCAAGAATGATGGCGCTGGAGGCCTTGTAGAGGCTGTCGAGCGAGCCCTCACGCACCTGCGAGGCGAGGTCCGACACGAGCACCTCGCTCCTCGGATCGATGCCGGTGACGCTCGCCGCCGTGTCGCGGCCGGCATAGCGGATCACCGCGCGCGATTGCACCGAAGGCGCGACCGAGCCCTTCAGCCAGGTCTCGAGCGAGGCGATGATCGCATAGGGGTTCTTGATGCCCGGCCGCGTTACCGGCGTCGACAGGCCTGAGAACTCGACCGTTCCGAAGGCCTCCTCGGCGGGCTGGCGCGGCGGATCGCGGCGCTCGTCGCTGATGGTGATGTGCGGCATCGAGTCGACGAGCTGCTCGACGAAATCCCGCTGCGAGCCCTCCATCAGCGACGCCATCATCACCGAGAAGCCGACCCCCATGGCGACACCGAGCATGCCGACCAGCGTCTGGCGCATGCGCGAGAGAATGTGCGTTCGCGCGATGTCGAGGACGAGGTTCATGTCGCCTGTCCGGCCGCGAGGCGGCGCTGTGGTCGCGCATCGCTCACGGCGAGGGCGCCTTGGCGGCGCTTTCGCTGGCCCGTACCCGCGCACCCTCGGCGAGGTCGCTGCGATATGGGCTGATGATCCGCGCGTCCGGGCCGATGCCTTCGAGCACCTCGACCATGCGCGTGCCGCGGATGCCGGTCTTCAGCGCGCGATGATGGGCGCGGCCGTCCGCGACCGTCAGCACCTCGCCATTGCCGATCGCCTCGGCGGGCACCAGGAGCGCGTTCGTCACCTCGCGCACGACGATGTTCGCCTCGACGCTCATGCCGATCTTCAGGGGCGAGTCGTCGGGCAGCAGCAGATAGACGCGGAACGTCTTGGTGGTCGGGTCGCCCTTCGGGGTGATCTTGTCGACGCGGGCCGTCAGCTTTTCGCCCTCGAAGCCCTCGTGGCGCAGCAGCACCGTCTGGCCGACCTCGACCTTGGCGATGTCCTCCTCGTTGACATCGGCGACGATCTGCATGGGCCTGGGCTTGCCGACCCAGAACAGAACGTCATTGGCACCGGTGCCGGCGATCTCACCCACTTCGCCGTCGCGGCGCAGCACCACGCCGTCCATCGGCGCCTTCAGGTCGAGATCGGCGAGGCGGTCCTTCTGGGCATCGACCCGGGCTGCCGCCTCCTTCACCTCGGTCAGCTTCTGCTCGTAGGTGACGCGCGACACGGCATTGCGCTTGGCGAGCAGCCCGAGCCGGTCGGCGTCGGCCTCGGCACGCCGGAGGGAGGCGTTGAGCTCGCTGAGCTTGGCCTGCTCCTCCTTGCTGTCGAGCCTTGCGAGCACCCGGCCCTTCTTCACCTCCTCGCCTTCGCAATGGCAGATCTCGACGATGCGCAGGCGCGCCGGCGCCGAGACCTTCGCCCATTCGACCGGCTCGACGACGCCGGTCGCATAGACCACCTCGGCCGCCGAGCCGCGCGTCGGCGAAAGCAGCGTCACGCTCGGCCCGCGGCCGAAGCTCATCCACCAGATGCCGACGGCCGCGACCACGAGCGCGACGGCGAGCAACGACCGGCCGGCGAAGGCCTTGGCCCGCGCCGCGGCATCGGAGGCCGCGCTCGCGCCTTCGGCAAGGCCGAGGCGCCGCAGCCATCCCGAGATCTCGCTATCCTGTTCGAGGCGCATCCTTACTTCCATTGCTGCCTTGTCGCCTGCCGGGCGTGTGCCCGACCGGGCGGCCGTTCGAGCGTTGTCGTCGAGTACGCTCCATGCCTTTCTGTCACAATGTGTTTTTCGCTTCCAGCCGGCCGCCCCGCTTACGCATCGCCATCGCCGGAGCGGCGCGGGCCCGGCACGCCGAGCAGCTTTTCCAGATGATCGAGCGCCCGACCGATCGCCCTCAGTTCCTCGCGCGCGCCACGACGGCCCTCCGCCAGCTCCGCCTCGACGATCCGCGACGCCTCGTGGCGCCATGGACCGGACCGTTGCCTCCACCGGCGTCGTTCACCCTAGAGAAAATGGGTATTTCCGGCGAAATTCCAATCGGCGGGCCGGCCGTGCCGCGACAGAGCAGCCGGGCTGCGCCGCCGGCATGGCCAGCCGCCGGGCGATCGCCTAGTCTTTGTGCGACGAGGTCGGAGGATGGCCCTTGCCACCACCCGACGAGGGATCTGTGGGAGCCCGGACCAGCGCCAACGGCCGGGTGGTCGATCGAGGGGGAGGCCCGCCGCCATGTCCACGCCGTTTCCGACGCTCTTCACGCCGCTTCAGCTCCGCCACAAGACGCTGAAGAACCGCATCGTCTTCGGCGCCCACACCGCCAATATGAGCCACGAGGGCCTGCCCGGCGACCGCCATTTCGGCTACTACCGCGAGCGCGCCCGTGGCGGCGCCGCCATGATCGTCGTCGAGCCGGCCCCGGCCCATGCCACCGGCGTCCTCATCCGCGGCAATTTCAAGCAGGGCACCGACGAGGTCATCCCGCATTTCCGCCGGATCACCGAGGAGTGCAAGGGCCACGGCACCGTCATGGTGCACCAGATCTACCATGTCGGGGGCCACGGCGATCAGGACAACTCCTGGGCCCCCTACTGGTCGCCGTCCGGCCTGCCCTCCATGCACGATCCATGGGGCAGCCACGCCATGACCGAGGCCGAGATCGAGGAGCTGATCGAGGCCTTCGTGCTGCAAGCCCGCATCGACCGCGACAGTGGCTTCGACGGCGTCGATCTGTTCGCCGGCTACAACTGCGTCGTCGACCAGTTCTGGTCGCCGATCACCAATCGCCGCGACGACCGCTGGGGTGGCAGCCTCGAGAACCGCCTGCGCTTCTCGGTCGAGATCGCGAGCCGTATCCGAAAGATGGCTGGCGACGACTTCATCATCGGCATGACCATCTCGGGCGCCGAGCCCTATCCCGGTGGTCTCTCCATCGAGATGAAGCAGGAAATCGTCTCCTGGCTCGATGAGCGTGGCCTCGTCGACTACTACTCGGTCGGCACCGGCAGCTATCTGAACCAGTTCTCCAAGATCGTGCCGAGCTTCCACTACAAGCTCTTCCTCGGCCGCGAGGACGCCGCCGCCTTCAAGTCGGTGGTGAAGCACGCCCGCGTCACCATGGAGGCGCGGGTCAAGTCGCCGCACAATGCCGAGACGGTGCTGAAGGCAGGCGAGTGCGATCTCGTCTCGATCGTGCGCGGCCAGATCGCCGATCCCCATCTCGCCAACAAGGCGAAGGAGGGCCGCGCCAAGGACATCCGCCCCTGCATCTCCTGCAACCAGCTCTGCATCGGCCGGCGCTTCCGCGACTACTGGATCTCCTGTCTCGTCAATCCGTCGGTCGCCCGCGAGAGCGAATGGGACGGCGATCGCGTGGCCCCTGCGGCGAGGAAGAAGGACGTGCTCGTCGTCGGCGGCGGCCCGGCCGGTATCGAGGCGGCCCGTGTCGCGGCCGAGCGCGGCCATCGCGTGCGCCTCGTCGAGCGCTCGGGCGAACTCGGCGGCCAGTTCCGCCTCGCCGCCGGCCAGCCCGAGCGCGGCGAGATCGGCTTCTTCCTCGCCTGGGCCGGGCGTCAGCTCGAGCAGATGCAGGTCAAGATCGAGCTGAGGAAGGAGATCACCGCCGAGGAAATCGAGCAATCGGGCGCCGACGTCGTCATCCTCGCCACCGGCTCGAAGCCCTCGCGCGCCGGCTACCAGCGCTCCTTCCCCCATCGCGACCGCCTGCCCGGCGCCGACGGCGAGACCGTCTCGACCGTGCACGACGTGCTGGAGGGCCGGGTGGTTCCCGGCTCGCGCGTGCTGCTGCTCGACGACATCAACGGCTGGTGGCCGGCGACCGGCACCGCGCTCCATCTCGCCCAGCAGCGCCATCAGGTGACGGTGCTGACGGCCTCCGAGAAGGCGGCCGCCCAGCTCGACCTGTCGATGACCGGCGACACGACGCGCGAGCGCATGGCCAAGCTCGGCATCGAGGTCGTGCTCGCCTCCGCCCTCAAATCCTGGGACGCCGGCAAGGCGACCATCGTCAATCTCTATACCGGTGACGAGGAGGAGCGGGAGTTCGACAGCCTGGTGATGGCCTGCACCAACGAGCGCGACGACGGCCTCTCCAAGGCTCTCGCCGGCTCGAAGCTCGAGATTCACGCCATCGGCGACACCGTCCAGGCCCGCACCGCCGGCATGGCGCTCTACGAGGCAAGGAAGCTCGCGCTGACGATCTGAGGCGGAAGCCGGGGAGCGACCGATGAGACTGCCCTCCCGCGCGCCGGAGCGGCTGGTGCCCGTGGCCGGCGAGCCGACCATGCTCGCCGTCGTGACGACCGGCAATGGTGGCTACGAGGCGCTCGACTACCGGCAGGTGCGCCGGCCTCGGCCGGAGCCCGGCCAGGTGCTGCTGCAGGTCCTCGCGGCCGGCGTCAACAATACCGAGATCAACACCCGCATCGGCTGGTACTCGGCGAGTGTGGCGGGCGATACGGCTGCCGCTGCTGCGGCGCAGGAGGCAGCGGCGCTGAACCGCGCCGATGGCGGCTGGAACGCGCCGACGCCCTTCCCCTTCATTCAGGGCACCGACTGCTGCGGGCGGGTCGTCGGGCTCGGCACGGGCGTCGAAGCCAGCCTCATCGGCCGGCGCGTGCTGGTGCGGCCCTGCATGCGGCCGCAGGGCTTTGCCTCCCCTGAGAATGTCTGGATGGCGTCGGACTTCGACGGTGCCTTCGCGCAGTTCGTGGTGGTGCCGGCGAGCGAGGTATTCCCGGTCGACTGCTCCTGGAGCGACGCCGAGCTCGGCACGCTGCCTTGTGCCTATGGCACCGCCGAGAACATGCTGCACCGCGCGAGGGTCGGGGCGGGCGACGTCGTCCTCGTGACCGGCGCCTCGGGCGGTGTCGGCTCCGCGGCCGTCCAGCTCGCCCGGCGCCGGGGCGCTCGCGTCGTGGCGGTCGCCGGTCGTGCCAAGCATGCCGATGTCGCAGCCCTCGGCGCCGAGCGCGTGCTCGATCGCAGCGACGATATCCCCGCCGTGCTCGGCGAGGAGGCGGTGGACGTCGTCGTCGACAATGTGGCGGGCCCGGCGGTCGCGGGGCATCTCAGCGTGCTGAGGCGCGCCGGCCGCTACGTCACGTCAGGCGCGATCGGCGGCCCCTTCGCCACCATCGACATGCGCACGCTCTACCTGAAGGACCTGACCATGATCGGCTGCACCGGCTGGGACGAGCCGGTGTTCGGCGCGCTGGTCGGCTATGTCGAGCGCGGCGAGATCCGTCCCCTGCTCGCCGAGACCTTCCCGCTCGAAGCCATCGCCGACGCGCAACGCCTGTTCCTCGAGAAGCGTCATGTCGGCAAGATCGTGCTGATCCCCCCGTCTGCGGACTGAGATTGTGAGGTTGGGCGGGACCGCCTTGGCGCGGAGACGGACGTCTGCCAGCACGCCCCGTCTTTGCGCCGGCCCTCCCCTCCCGATCCCGGGAGTGGCCCACGACGATGCCCTGGGCGGACAGGCCGGCCTTGGTAGCGGAGGAGGGACTTGAACCCCCGACCCCAGGATTATGATTCCCGTGCTCTAACCAACTGAGCTACTCCGCCATCAGGGACGCCGGATATAATGAGCGCCCGCCGCAGGTGTCAAGGCTGCGGAGGGCGTCGTGGGCAAGGCAGGCGCTGGCATCACCCATTTCGTCAGCGAATGGCGCCTTCGCTGCTGTCGGCGTGCGCCGGCGCGGCGATGGTCCGCGGTCCAGCCGCTTCGATGATGCCGCCGCCGAGCACCCGGGCCGGTATCTCGTCAGGCGAATAGAGCACGCAGGCCTGTCCCGGCGAGATGCCGTAGTCGCCGGCCAGAAGCTCGACCACCGGCTCGCCACCCTCGACCATCAGCCGGCCGGGCCGCGCCGGCTGACTCGAGCGGAT
>JAWKWA010000028.1:0-47228 GCA_041397765.1 Hyphomicrobiaceae bacterium
TGCCTGCGCCCGTGCGACGCTCTCCCGGTCCATGACGGCCGCGATCACACAGCCGCCCGCTCCCGCCCGCGCGCGGTCCCGGCCGTCCGGACCGGCGATCACGCTGCCGCCGAGATAGTGCATGTCCCCCTCGCGGCCGGCATGATTGGCATAGGCGACGAACACGCCGTTCTCGAAGGCGCGCGCCGGCACCAGCCGCTCGGCAACCACGTCCCATTCCGCGCCGAGCGCCGTCGGGGCGATGACGGCATGGGCGCCGGCCCTGGCATGCGCCCGGACCGTCTCGGGAAACTCGATGTCGTAGCAGATCACGAGCCCGAGCCTGAGCCCGGCGAGATCGAACTGTGTGAGCCCGCCGCCCGATGTGAAATGCGCGCGCTCGCGCCCGGGCGGGATGGCGAGCTTGCGGTGACGGGCGAGCACGCGCCCATCCGCCCCGATCGCCTGCGCCGTGTTGTAGATGACGCCGCCGGCCCGCTCGGGAAAGCCGTAGACGATCGCCGTGCCGCTCGCGCGCGCGATCCGGGCGACCGCCGCCGCCATCGGCCCGTCGGCCGGCTCGGCCAGCCGGGGGATCGCGTCGCCGACGGCATATCCGGACATGAAGAGCTCGGGCGTGACGAGGAGATCGGCCCGCGCCTCGCCGGCCGCCCCCTTCAGCCGCTCGAGCCGCCCCTCGCCCGTCAACCCCGCGCCATCGCCCTGATAGATCGCGATCCGCATGAGGCTCACCGGTCGACGACGATGATCTTCCGCGGATATTCGGTGAGATATTCCGATCCCGTCTCGGTGACGACGATCGAATCGCCGATCCGCCCGCCGAGCCGTCCATCGAGCGAGATGCCGCCGTCGACAGCGAATGTCATGCCGGGCTTGAGGATCGTCTTGTCGCCGGCCTTCAGCTCGGGCGCCTCCAGATAGGCCATGCCGATCGAGCGGCCGGTGCGATAGCCGGTCTCGTAGCCGCGCGCCCGGTAGACCTCGTTCGCCGCCTCCGCGATCGATTCGGCCGTCACGCCCGGCCGGATCGCCTTGATCGCCGCCTGTTGGGCGTCGATCGCCGCCTGCTGGACCCGCCGGTTCTCGTCGGGGATTTCCTTGATGTTGAACATCCGGTCGAAGCCGAGCTTGTACTGCTTGAACTGGGCCATGTTGCAGAAGCAGAAATAGACCGGATCACCCTTCGCGAACGGCTTCACGCTGGCGCGGCGATGCACCATCGAGGTGTCTCGGCCCGACTGCATGATCTGCAGATTGTGGATCATCGGCGAGACGAAGGCCTCCCAGCCCTTCGCCGTCAGGAACCCGGCCGCCGCCCGCGTTCCCGCATTGATGACGGCGAGCGCCGCCTCGTATTCGGGCGCCCCTTCGGCGAGCGCGCCCTCGGCCGCCGCCATCATGGCGCCGGCGATCTTGCCGGCCTGCTTCATGACGGCGATCTCGGCTGGCGATTTCACCGTGCGCATCTCGCCGAGGATCGGCCCGACGTCGACGAGCCGCGCGCCGGCCATCCGCTCGTCCAGCCAGTTGCGCACGATCGCCGGCAGCGCCGACCGCTCGACGCCGATCGCCGCCGGCACCCGGCCGATCGCCTTCGGCAGCACGTTCTCCCAGCGCGTCTCGCCGGCATCCGTCCAGGTCATGACGTTCGGCACCCAGGTCATGGTCGCCACCATCTCGCTCTCCATGAGCGGCGTGACGACGATGGGCGCCTCGTCCGCCCTGACGACGAGGAAGGTCGGCCGCCCGAACTCGACGGACAGATAACCCCAGAAGCCCGCCAGATAGGCGATCGAACTCTCGTCGGTCAGCACCGCCACCTCGATGCCGGCGTCCTTCAGCCGCCGCTGGAACTCGGCCGTCCGTGTTTTCGCCTCTTCGAGCATGGCGTCCATCCCTTCGTTTTGTCGCTTTCCTGCTCGTTAGACCGCCCGCCCGGCGCTGACAATGCCGGCCCGCGGGGACCAGAGGTCCCGTGATCGCAGACGAAAGACCGGCGACGCGGCGGAAATCTTATCCACCGGCGCCGGCTTCTCCCCATCCGCAAAGGTTGAGAATCCGTTGACGCCCATACCATCCCATAGTATCCCATCAATGCCCAACGACGGACACGACAGATCCGGGCGCAGCTCGCGGCAGATGCCGCGACACCGGCCGTGGCGAACGCCGCGACACCGGGCGCAAGCCTGAAGGTTTCCATCAGGGCAATGCCGCAGGCGACCGGTTGGCTGGTGCTTTGTCGCGATCGCGAGGGTGGACACACGCGAGGGATGGACCGGTTTGTCTCGACCTACACCAACAAGCTCGACCAGAAGGGCCGGGTCTCGATCCCTGCCGGCTTCCGTGAGGTTCTTGAGAAGGACGGCTACCAGGGCGGCATCTACTGCTACCCCTCGCTCGACAATCCGGCCCTCGATTGCGGCGGCGAGAGACTTGCACAAAAGATCGACGGCCTGCTCGAAGGTCTCGATGCCTATTCGGACGAGCGGGACGAGCTCTCTGTCGCGCTCTATGGTGACGTCCAGGTGCTCAAGATCGACGGCGACGGCCGCATCGTTCTGCCGGAAGCGCTCCGCGCCCACGCCGGCATCACTGCCCAGGTCACTTTTGTGGGCCTCGGCGAAAAATTCCAGATGTGGGAGCCCGATCGCTTCGAGGACTACCGCAGAAGGGCGAGAGACAAGGTGCGCGACCACCGCAAGCTGTTCGGCGCGGGGACCCGCCGAGATCCCGACGGGGACGACGGCGGTGCAGGAGCACGGGAATGATGACGGGCGGCGGATCCCGGGAGGGCACGGGCCCCGCCGCAGGCAAGCCCCGTCACATTCCCGTGCTTCTGAGCGAGGTCCTCGCCGCGCTCGCGCCCACTGACGGCGAGACTTTCCTCGACGGCACTTTCGGCGCCGGCGGCTATACCCGCGCCATCCTCGAGGCCGCCCCTGCGAGCCGCGTCATCGCCATCGACCGCGACCCCTCTGCCATCGCCGCCGGCGCCGAGCTCGCCGCGGCCAATCAGGGACGGCTGATGCTGGTCGAGGGCCGCTTCGGCGATCTCGATCGCATCGCCACCAGCGCCGGCCATCGAAGCCTCGACGGCGTCGTCCTCGACATCGGCGTCTCCTCCATGCAGATCGACGAGCCCGGCCGCGGCTTCTCCTTCCAGTCGGACGGCCCCTTGGACATGCGCATGGGCGGCGCGGGCCCGTCCGCCGCCGATGTCGTCAACCGCCTCGCCGAGAAGGATCTGGCCGAGATACTCTGGGTCTATGGCGAGGAGCGCCGCTCGCGCCGCATTGCCGCCGCCATCGTCGCGCGGCGCGCCGAGGAACCCTTCACCCGCACCGGCGACCTCGCCGGGCTCATCGAGCGCCTCCTCGGCCGCCCCCCGGGCGAGGCCCGCCATCCCGCCACCCGCAGCTTCCAGGCGCTGAGGATCTTCGTCAACGACGAGCTCGGCGAGCTCGCCCGCGCCCTCGACGCCGCCGAGCATGTGCTCGCGCCGGGCGGTCGGCTCGCCATCGTCACCTTCCATTCGCTCGAGGATCGCCTCGTCAAGACCTTCCTCAAGGAACGCGCGGGACGCGCGCCCGGTGCTTCGCGGCATCAGCCGGCCGGCCCCGCGGCCGCCCCGCCGGGTTTCCGTTTCGTTAACCCTCAGCCTTTACACCCCGGTAAGGAAGAGACCGATCGCAATCCGCGCGCCCGCTCGGCCCGCCTGCGCTCGGCCATCCGCACAGACGAGCCGCCGTCCGGGGCCTCCGCCACCTTGCTGGTGCCCCGTTTGTCGGCCGGACTCGACCGCCTGCCGAGAGGGGAGCGATGAAGCGCCGGCTGACCTTTCCCGCCATCGGCATCGCGCTGATCTCCGCGCTCGCGCTCTACGTCGTGAAATACGACACCCGCCGCATCGACGAGGAGCGCCGCCGCCTGGAGCACGAGATCGCCGATCTCGAGCGCGCCATCGCCCTCGACCGCGCCGAGCTCGCCAACCTCGCCCGGCCGGGCCGCATCGAGCGTCTCGCCGCCGCCCATCTCAAGCTCGCCCCCGTCACTCCCGACCAGCTCGGCGCGGTCGGCGACATTCCCTGGCGCGAAGAGGCGATGCCGCCCTCGGACGGCAAGGAGCACTAGGGTGATGGCGGACCCGGCCGCACCGGCGCCCTCGATGCGCGAGACCGGCAAAGACCCGGCCGAGCGCCACGGCGCCCCCGGCCGTCCCGGCGGCCGCCGCCGCGCGCTCGCCCTGTCGCTGACGCTCGCCCTTGGCTTTGCCGCCGTCTCCGGCCAGCTCGTCCGCCTCGCCGCCATCGGCCAGATGGCCTCGCTCAACAACGAGGTGCGCGCCATCGGCCGCGGCATCGCCCGGCCCGACATCGTCGACCGGGCGGGGCGCCTGCTCGCCACCGACATCGTTCTGCCTTCGCTCTTCGCCGATCCCTCGCGCATCATCGACCTCGACGACGCCGTCGAGCGTCTCTCCGAGGCCCTGCCCGATCTCGATCCGGCCGGGCTCCGCCGCGACCTCTCCGACCGCGAGCGGCGCTTCGTCTGGCTCGAGCGCGGCATGCACCCCGACGAGGCCCAGAAGGTTCTCGAGCTCGGCATCCCCGGCCTCGCCTTCCGCGAGGAGCTGCGCCGCGTCTATCCCGGCGGCGACGGCACCGGCAATCTTCTCGGCTACGTCGATATCGACAATCGCGGCCGGGCCGGGCTCGAACGCTATGTCGATGGCCAGGACCTCGTCGATCTCGTCGACGGCCCGACCCGCTCCGAGCGCCCGCCCGTCGTCGCCTCCATCGACCTCGCCGCCCAGCACATTCTCGACAGCGAGCTCACCGCCGCCGTCAGGCGCTATGACGCCGAATCGGCCGCCGGCCTCGTCATGGACGTCCGCACCGGCGAGATCATTGCCGCCGTCTCGCTGCCCGCCTATCCCGCCGGCGACGCCGCCGCCACGCTCGAGCCGCGCCATCTCGATCGCCTGCTCATCGGCACCTACGAGCTCGGCTCCGTGTTCAAGACGCTGACCTTCGCCAACGCCTTCGATCTCGGCACCGCGCGACCCGACAAGATCTACGACGCCACCGAGCCCCTGAAGGTCGGGCGCTTCACCATCGACGATTTCCATGGCCGGCACCGGCCGCTGACCGCCGAGGAGGTGTTCATCTTCTCCTCCAATATCGGCACCGCCCGCATGGCGAGCGAGATCGGCGCCGAGCGCCAGCAGGCGTTTCTCGACCGCCTCGGCCTCCTTGCTCCCCTTCCAACCGAGCTTGGCGAGGGCGCCCCGCCCCAGCGTCCCGAAACCTGGTCGGAAGCGAGCATGCTGACCGTCAGCTTCGGCCACGGCCTCGCCGTCACCCCGCTCTCCTTCGCCGCCGCCGTCGCCTCGATCGTGAACGGTGGCCGGCGCATCACCCCGACTTTCCTGAAGGTCGCCCCCGGCAGCGCGCACGGCGAGGCGCCGCCCGACCAGGTGGTCACACCGGCGACCGCCCGGCTGATGCGCGATCTCCTGCGCGCCAATGTCGCCAAGCCCGGCGGCACGGGCGGGCGGGCCGCAGTGCCGGGCTACCGTGTCGGCGGCAAGACCGGAACGGCCGACATCGCCGGCAAGGGCGGCTATGTCGGCTCCGACGTGCTGACCTCTTTCGTCGCCGTCTTCCCCACCGACGAGCCCCGCTACCTGTCCCTCGTGCTGCTATGGAAACCCAAGGGCACCAACGGAACGGGCGATCAGACAGCGGCCGGCCACAATGCCGCCCCGACCACCGCCCGCATCATCACCCGTATCGCGCCACTGCTTGGCCTCGAGCCCGACTATCGCGATCCCGGCATGTGACCGCCGACCGAGGAAAGGCCAGCGATCACAATTTTATCAGGCCACGGATCGACCCGCGGCGGAATGCGGTTTGACCCTGGGCACCGCTGCCCCTATTAACCTTTGCCGCCCGCCCGGCGCGTCACGGACGGGAGGCTCCCTCGGCCGCCACATGGCGGCAGGAGCTTGCGCGCGCAGGGACCGGGGAGGTCCGGCGGCGGCCGGCTGGACGCCCCATCGAGACGGGCCGGCACCGTCCCGGCACGAACCGGATCACGCCACACATGAGGCTGAAGACCCTTCTTGCCCGCGACCTTCACCTCTCCCTTGCCGAGGGCGAGACGGAGATCGCCGGCCTGACGCCGGACAGCCGCGCGGTGCGGCCCGGCATGCTGTTCGCCGCCCTCCCGGGCAGCCGGCTCGACGGTACCCGCTTCGTGACCGACGCCGTGCGCCAGGGCGCCGCCGCGGTGCTGGTCCCCGAGCACGCCATCCTGCCCGCCGATCTCGGCGTCCCGGTGCTGCGCGCCCCCGACCCGCGCCGCCTGCTCGCGCTGATGGCCGCGCGCTTCTATCACGCCCAGCCCGAAACGGTGGTCGCCGTCACCGGCACCAACGGCAAGACCTCGATCGCGACATTCGTCCGCCAGATCTGGTCCGGGCTCGGCCTGAAGGCGGCGAGCCTTGGCACGGTCGGCCTCGTGCGCCCCGATGGCCGCGTCACCCCGAGCCTGACGACCCCCGAGCCCGTCACCCTGCACGCGCTCCTCGCCGAGCTGACCGCCGCGGACGTGACCCACCTGTCGCTGGAGGCTTCCAGCCACGGCCTCGAGCAGCGCCGCCTCGACGGTGTCCGCATCGCCGCCGGCGCCTTCAACAATATCGGCCACGACCATCTCGACTACCACAAGGACGTCGAGGACTATTTCGACCAGAAGAAGCGGCTGTTCCGCGTGCTGCTCGAAAAAGGCGCCGGCGCGGTGATCAACGCCGACGCCGGGCGCAGCGGCGAGGTCGTCGAGGAGGCCTACCAGCGCGGCCTGAAGGTGATGACGGTCGGGCACAAGGGCCGCGGCATCACCATCGAGGCGATCGAGCGCGACGGCTTCGGCCAGCGCCTCGCCCTGCGCCACGAGGGCGAGCGCTACGATGTCGCCCTGCCGCTGATCGGCACCTATCAGGCCGAGAACGCCGTGGTCGCGGCGGGCCTGTGCATCGCGACCGGCAGCCCGCCCGAAGGCGTCTTCGCAAGGCTCTCCGCGCTCGAGGGCGTCGCCGGTCGCCTCGAGGTCGTCGGCCGCGTCAATGGCGGCATCGCCGTGGTCGACTATGCCCACAAGCCCGAGGCGCTCTCGGCCGCCCTCGCCGCGCTCCGCCCCTTCGTCACCGGCCGGCTCGTCTGCGTCTTCGGCTGCGGCGGCGACCGCGACCGCCTGAAGCGGCCGATGATGGGCCGCATCGCGATCGAAGAGGCCGATGTCACCATCGTCACGGACGACAATCCCCGCACCGAAGAGCCGGCCGCCATCCGCGCCGCCATCCTGGCCGCCGCTCCCGGCGCCATCGAGATCGGCGACCGCGCCGAGGCGATCCGCTCGGCCGTTCGCATGATCGGCCCCGGCGACGTGCTGGTGGTCGCCGGCAAGGGCCACGAGACCGGCCAGTATGTCGGCGACCGGATCATCCCCTTCTCCGACCACGAGGCCGTCCGGGCCGCGATTGCGGAGCGCGAGAGCCATGGCTGAGACGGATACGCCGCCACTCTGGCGGCTTGACGCACTTCTGGCGGCGGCCGGTGGCCGGCTCGAAGGACCACCCGGCGGCGACATCGCCGGCGTCTCGATCGACACCCGCACGCTGCAGCCGGGCGACCTCTTCGTCGCCCTGAAAGCCGAGCGCGACGGCCACGACTTCGTCGCCTCCGCCTTCGCGAGGGGCGCCGCAGCCGCCCTGGTCGCCGAGACCTTCGCGGCACCGCCCGGCATCGGCCCGCTCATCCGCGTCGCCGACCCGCTCGCGGCCCTCGAGGCGATCGGCCGCGCTGCCCGTACCCGCCTTCACCCCGGTGCCCGCGTCATCGCCGTGACCGGCAGCGTCGGCAAGACCGGCACCAAGGAAGCGCTGCGCTCCTGCCTCGCCCTCGCCGGCCCGACCCACGCTTCCGAGAAGTCCTACAACAACCAGTGGGGCGTGCCCCTGACGCTCGCCCGCATGCCCGCCGGCACCCGCTTCGCCATCCTCGAGATCGGCATGAACCATTCGGGCGAGATCACCCCGCTCAGCCGCATGGCCCGCCCCCATCTCGCCATCGTCACCACCGTCGCCCCTGTCCATATCGAGTTCTTCGCCTCCGAGACGGCGATCGCCGATGCCAAGGCCGAGATCTTCGCCGGGCTCGAGCCGGGCGGTGTCGCCATCCTCAACCGCGACAACCCGCATTTCGACCGCCTCGCTGCCCACGCCAGGGAGGCCGGCGCGGCCCGCATCCTTGCTTTCGGCAGCGCCGCGCAGGCCGATGCGCGGGTCGTTGCGGCGACGCCCTCGGCCGGCGGCACGAGGGTCGAGGCGGTGATCGACGGCGAGCCGCTCGCCTACCGGATCGGCGCGCCGGGCACGCACTATGTGATGAACTCGCTCGCCGTACTCGCCGCCGTGAAGCTCGCCGGTGCCGACATCGCAACCGCCGCTCGGGCGCTCGCCGACATCGCGGCCCCGGTCGGCCGCGGCGCCCGGACCCGCCTCGCCGCGCCGGGCGGCACGATCCTGCTGATCGACGAGAGCTACAACGCCAACCCCGCCTCCGTCGGCGCCGCCCTCGCGGCCATGGCGACGGCATCGCGCACCGAGTTCCCGCGCCGCATCGCCGTGCTCGGCGACATGCGTGAGCTCGGCGCCCGATCCGACGCGTTGCATGTCGGCCTGCTGCCCGCGCTTGAGGCCGCGGGCATCGATCGGCTCTTTGCCTCCGGCCCGCATATGCGGACGCTGTTCGACGCTGTTCCCGCCACAATGCGTGCGCTTCATGCGCCCGAGGCGGCCGGCCTCGAGGCCGAGCTCCTGGCCGCGCTGCGGGCCGGCGATGTCGTCATGGTCAAGGGCTCGCTCGGCAGCCGCATGGGGCCGCTGGTCGAGGCGATCAGGAAGCACTTCGCCGATGCCGGGGCGGGCTGACCGGCCGGCCACCGCGACGCCACAGAGGAATGGTTTCACACGCGCCGCGGGCAGACCGCTCCGGCGCACCGGGTTCAGGGGACCTTCGAGGGGACGCATGCTTTACGAGCTGATCAACTACAGCGACCAGTTCACGGTGCTGAACGTCTTCAAATACATCACCTTCAGGACCGGCGGCGCCATCATGACGGCGCTGCTCTTCGTCATGATCTTCGGCAAACCGCTGATCGAGCTCCTGCGCGTCAAGCAGGGCAAGGGTCAGCCGATCCGCGACGACGGCCCCCAGAGCCATCTGCTCACCAAGAAGGGCACGCCGACCATGGGCGGGCTCATGATCCTGCTCGGCGTCACCGTCTCGACGCTGCTCTGGGCGAGCTGGTCGAACCCCTATATCTGGATCGTCCTCGGCGTCACGCTCGCCTATGGCGCGATCGGCTTCTTCGACGACTATCTGAAGGTCACCAAGCAGCGCACCTCGCATTTCTTCTCCGGCCGCATCAAGCTCACGCTCGAGATCGCCGTGGCGCTCGCGGCCACCTGGGCGGTGATGCACCAGGGCAGCCCCGAATTCGCCTCCTCCCTCACCGTGCCCTTCTTCAAGGATGTCGTCTGGCCGCTCGGCTGGTTCTTCCTGCTCGTCGGCGTCGTCGTGATCGCGGGCGCCGGCAACTCCGTCAACCTGACCGACGGCCTCGACGGCCTCGCCATCGTGCCGGTCATGATCGCCGGCTGCACCTTCGGCCTCATCGCCTATCTGTCCGGCAACGTGAAGTTCGCCGAGTACCTGCAGATCATCCATGTCCCGGGCACCGGCGAGCTCGCGGTCATCTGCGGGGCCCTGCTCGGCGCCGGCCTCGGCTTTCTCTGGTTCAACGCCCCGCCCGCCATGATCTTCATGGGCGACACCGGCTCGCTCGCCCTCGGCGGTGCGCTCGGCTCGATCGCCGTCGCGACCAAGCACGAGATCGTGCTCGCCATCGTCGGCGGCCTGTTCGTGCTCGAGACGCTCTCGGTGATGATCCAGGTCGCCTCCTTCAAGCTGACCGGCAAGCGCGTCTTCCGCATGGCTCCGCTCCACCATCATTTCGAGCAGAAGGGTTGGAAGGAATCGACCGTCGTCATCCGCTTCTGGATCATCGCCGTCATCCTCGCCCTCGTCGGCCTGTCGACCTTGAAGCTGCGCTGAGCTGACCGGCGGGCGGCCTGCCGTCGCGAGCCCGAGAGGGGGCGGCCGGACCGGCCGTCCGCGCCGCCATGCCGTCCGCGCCGCCATGTGGCCGCAATGCTTGCCTCCGGTGATCCCCTCGGCACACGGATTTAATCGCCATAGGCGGCAGGGACGCGACCGACTAGACTCGCGAATCATGATTTCGATCACGACATTTCGCGGCCGTCGCGTTGCGGTCTTCGGGCTCGCACGCTCCGGCGTGGCAACGGCCCGGGCGTTGCTTTCGGGCGGCGCCGAGGTGGCCGCCTGGGACGACGGCGAGAAGGGCCGGGCGCGCGCCGCCGCCGAGGGCATTCCTCATCGATCTCTCGACGGCCGACTGGACGGCCTTTGCCGCCCTCGTGCTCGCACCGGGCGTGCCGCTCACCCATCCAAAACCCCATTGGACCGTCGAGCGCGCGCACGCCGCCGGCGTCGAGGTGATCGGCGATACCGAGCTCTTCTTCCGCGAGCACGCCGCCATCCGATCGTCCTCGCGCATCCTCGGCATCACCGGCACCAACGGCAAGTCGACGACGACCGCTTTGACCGCCCATATCCTCGCCGATCTCGGCCTGAGGACCGCGCTCGGTGGCAATATCGGCGAGGCGGTGCTCGGCCTCTCGCCCTTGGCGGCCACCGACGCCTATGTGATCGAGCTCTCCTCCTACCAGATCGACCTGACACCGTCGGGACGCGCCGACGCCGCCGCGCTTCTCAACCTCACCCCCGATCATCTCGACCGCCACGGCACCATGGCGCACTATGCAGAGGTCAAGGAGCGCCTTGTCGCCGCGGCCCGCCTCGCTGTCATCGGCGTCGAGGACGACTGGTGCCGCGCGATCGCCGCAAGGCGGGCGGCAACGGGCGCGCCGCTCGTCGCCATCTCGTCGAACGGCCCGGCCGAGGGGTTCGCATCGACCCTCTTCGCCGCGGGCACCGAGGTCTGGTCGGCATCGCCGGGCGGCCCGCCGCGCTTGCTCGGCGACCTCGCCGGCATCGGCTCGCTGCGCGGCCGCCACAATATGCAGAACGCGCTCGCCGCCTTGGCGCTCGCCCATGCCGCCGCACCCGACATGGCCTTCGAGCGGCTCCTGGCAAGCTGCCGCAGCTTCCCCGGCCTCGACCACCGCATGCAGCAGGTCGGTCGCATCGGCCGCGTGCTGTTCGTCAACGACAGCAAGGCGACCAACGCCGATTCGACCGAGAAGGCGCTCGCCGCATTCCCCGGTGGCATCTTCTGGATCGCCGGCGGGCGCCCCAAGGAAGGCGGCATCGCCCCGCTCGCCCCCTATTTCGACCGCATCGCCCGGGCCTATCTGGTCGGCGAGGCCGCGGCCGAGTTTGCCGCGACGCTCGGCGGGCGCGTGCCCCATGTCGAATGCGGCACCATCGCGCGCGCCGTCGCGCTCGCCGCCGAGGATGCCGCCCGCTCGGCCGAGCCCGAGCCCGTGGTCCTGCTCTCGCCGGCCTCGGCCTCCTTCGACCAGTTCGCCGATTTCGAGGAACGCGGCCGCCACTTCAAGGAGCTGGTCGCCCGCCTCACCGCCGGCACCGCGGGCCCGGGAGGAGGCGTCTGATGCGCCTCTCGAGGGCCGACCGCAGCATCGTCTCCGACTGGTGGTTCACCATCGACCGCCAGCTCGTCGCCGCGGTCTATGTGCTGCTGATGACGGGGCTCGTGCTCTCGCTGGCGGCGAGCCCGGCGATCGCGCTCCGGCTCGGTCTTGGCACCTATCATTTCGTCGAGCGGCACGTCGTCTTTCTCGCCCTGGCGGCGCTGCTGATGCTGTTGACCTCGCTGCTCCAGCCCGGCCAGATCCGCCGCGTGAGCTTCGTCCTGCTCGTCGCCATGGCGCTGTTGATGGTGCTCGTGCTCGCCTTCGGGCCCGAGGTCAACGGCGCGCGGCGCTGGATCGGCGTGCTCGGCCAGCGGCTGCAGCCCTCCGAGTTGATGAAGCCGGCCTTCGTCGTCGTTTCGGCGTGGCTGTTCGCCGAAGAGCCGCGCCGCCCGGACATGCCGGTTCTCTCGCTGGCGGTCGGGCTCTATCTGCTCATGGCGGCGCTGCTCGTGCTCGAGCCCGACATCGGCCAGACCCTGCTCGTGACCCTCGTCTGGGGCGGGCTGTTCTTTCTCTCCGGCCAGCCGCTGAAGCGCGTCTTCGGTCTCGTCGCCGTGGCCGGTCTCGCCCTCGTCGCCGCCTATCTCGGCCTCGGCCATGTCCGCTCGCGGTTCGACCGTTTCGTCAATCCCGACAGCGGCGACACCTATCAGATGGACCGTGCGCGCCAGTCCTTCATCGAGGGTGGCTGGTTCGGCCGCGGCCCCGGCGAGGGCACCATCAAGACGCTGCTGCCCGATGCCCATACCGACTACATCCTCGCCGTCGTCGCCGAGGAATATGGCGTACTGACCTGCCTCGTTCTCGTGGCGCTGTTCGGCTTCATCGTCTTCCGGGCGATCTTCCGCATTGCCGCCGAGCCCGCCGGTTTCACGCGCAATGCCGTATACGGCCTCGTCATGCTGTTCGCCTTCCAGGCGCTGATCAACATGGGCGTCAATGTCGGGCTCCTGCCCGCCAAGGGCATGACGCTTCCCTTCATCTCCTACGGCGGTTCCTCGCTCATCGGCATGGCCCTGACCATGGGACTGCTGATCGGCCTGACGCGGCGACATGCCCGCTCGCTGCGCCCGAGAAATGCCACCTTCCTCGGGTCCGACGAGATCGAGGACGCCGCGGGCGCCAAGGGCGGGCTCGCGGCCGCGACCATCAACCGGGGGAAGGGATGACGAGGGGGCTCGTGATTCTGGCGGCCGGCGGCACGGGGGGACACCTCTTCCCGGCCTTTGCGCTTGCCGAGGCGCTCGGGCGCCGCGACCTCGTCGTCGATCTCGTCACCGACGAGCGCGGCGACCGGTACGGCACCGGCTTTCCCGCCCGCACCATCCATCAGGTGCCGGCGGCCACGCTGAAGGACCGCTCGCCGGTCGGTGCGGCCCGCACCGTCGCCGCGCTCGCCCGTGGCGTGAAGCGGGCCTATGCGATCCTCGGCGAGTTGCGGCCGAAGGTCGTGGTCGGCTTCGGCGGCTATCCGACTTTCCCGCCGATCGTGGCGGCGCGGCTCCGCGGCATCCCGACCCTCATCCACGAGCAGAACGCCGTGATGGGCCGGGCCAACCGCATGCTGATCGGCCGCGTCACGGCGGTCGCCGCTTCCTGGGAGGGCACCGGCCATGTGCCGCCCGCGGCGCTCGCCAAGGTCCGCGTCACCGGCAATCCGGTGCGCCAGGCCGTCATCGATTGGAGCCGCAAGCGCTTCGAGCCTCCCGCGGCCGATGGCCCCTTCCGTCTCGTCGTTTTCGGCGGCAGCCAGGGCGCCCGCTACTTCTCGGACACCGTGCCGGTGGCGCTGGCGAGCCTCTCGCCGGCCCGCCGCTCGCGCCTCAGGGTCGTCCAGCAGTGCCGCGAGGAGGATCTGGAGCGCGTCCGTGGCTTCTACCGCGAGGCCGGCATCGCCGCCGAGCTCGCCGCCTTCTTCCGCGACCTGCCCGAGCGCATGGCCAACGCCCATCTCGTGATCGCCCGCTCCGGCGCCTCCTCGGTTTCGGAGCTCGCCGTGCTCGGCCGCCCGTCGCTGCTCGTGCCGCTGCCCCATTCGATCGACAATGATCAGCTCATGAATGCGCGGCGTCTCGCCGAGGCCGGCGGCGCCATCGCCATCGAGCAGAAGGACCTCTCGAGCGAGCGCCTTGCTGCCGAGATCGCCCGCCTCATGGACGACGGCACCGGGCTCGCGGCCATGGCGGCCGGCGCCCGTTCGCTCGGCCGCCCCGACGCCGTCGAGGCGCTCGCCGATCTCGTCGAGGATCTGGCCGGTCTTCGCTGAAGCCGGCCGACTGGCATGCTTCGTGCGTTGGCCGGCCCGATGCCGGTAAATGAATGATGAATGACGATCCGTTCAGGGATCGTCGCGAGCAAGACCGCGCTGCCATGACCGCCCCGGCATCCCGGGGCATCGTCGCCGAGGCCGCGCCGAGCCCCTGCCGAGGAGAGCCCGTCACATGGAAATGCCCCGCAATATCGGCCCGTTCCACATCATCGGCATCGGTGGCATCGGCATGAGCGCCATCGCCGAGATCCTGCTCGAGCTCGGCTATCAGGTGCAGGGCAGCGACGCCAAGGAGAACGCCAATGTCCGCCGGCTGCGTAATCGCGGCCTGCGCGTCTTCATCGGCCAGGACGCCCAGAACCTGATCGGTGCCCGCTATGTCGTCGTCTCGACCGCCATCAAGCGCGACAATCCCGAGCTGCTCGGCGCCCGCCGCCGCGGTCTCCCGGTCATCCGCCGCGCCGACATGCTGGCCGAGCTGATGCGCATGCGAAAGACCGTCTCCGTCACCGGCACCCACGGCAAGACCACGACCACCTCGCTCATCGCCCACATCTTCGAGCAGGGCGGCCTCGATCCGACCGTCATCACCGGCGGCATCGTCAATTCCTGGGGCTCCAATGCCCGCCTCGGCCAGGGCGAGTGGATGGTGGTCGAGGCCGACGAATCCGACGGCACCTTCATCAAGCTGCCGACCGAGATCGGCGTCGTCACCAACATCGACCCCGAGCATCTCGACTATTTCGGCACCGTCGAGCGCATGCACCGGCAGTTCCGCCGCTTCTACACCGCCATTCCCTTCTACGGCGCCGCCGTCACCTGCACCGACCATCCCGTGGTGCGCTCCATGGTGAAGGAGGTGATGGAGGAGGTGAGCGCGCCGATCCTCACCTACGGCACCACCGAGGACGTCGACCTGAGGATCTCCGCCGTCCGGGCCGAGGCGGGGGGCATGACCTTCGACCTCGACGTCGGAGCGCGTGTCAGGGGCGGCGCCCGCCACATCGCCGGCCTGCACATGCCGGTGCCCGGTCATCACAATGCCCTCAACGCCACGGCGGCCTTCGCGGTCGCGGCACATGCCGGTCTCGCCGACGAGGTGATCGTGCCGCGCCTTGCCACTTTCTCTGGCGTCAAGCGCCGCTTCACGCCGACCGGGAGCTGGAACGGCGTCTCCTTCTTCGACGACTATGCCCACCATCCGGTCGAGCTGACCGCGGTGCTGAAGGCCGCCCGCGCGGCGACCAGTGGCCGCGTCATCGGCATCTTCCAGCCGCACCGCTACAGCCGTCTCTCCAACCTCTTCGACGACTTCTGCAACGCCTTCGCCGATGCCGACATGGTCGTGGTGACGCCGGTCTACACGGCCGGCGAATCGCCGATTCTCGGCATCGACCATCACTCGATCGCCGCCGGCATCCGCCGCACCGGTCATGCCGGCGTCGAGGTGGTCGAGAGCGAGACCGAGCTCGCTCCGCTCATCGCCTCACTGGCGCGGCCTGGCGACCTCGTCATCGGCCTCGGCGCCGGCACCATCACCGAATGGTCCTATGCCCTTCCGCAGTGGCTCACGGGCGGCGCCCGCACGGCCGGGGGCGCGGCATGACCGAGCACGGCCTCATTGCCGAGATCCGTCGCGCCTGCCCCGATCTGCGCGGCCGGCTCGTCGCCGGGGCCCGCCTCGCCGACATCACCTGGTTCCGCGTCGGCGGCCCGGCCGAGGTGCTCTTCACGCCCGCCGACGAGGCGGATCTCGCCGCCCTGCTCGAAGCCCTCGACGGCACCGTGCCCGTGACCGTCATTGGCCTCGGCTCGAACCTCCTGGTGCGCGACGGTGGTGTGAAGGGCGTGGTCGTCAGACTGGCGCGCGGCTTCTCGGACGTCACCGTCGAGTCCGACCATCGCCTGCGCTGCGGCACCGCGCTTCCCGATGTCCGCCTCGCCCGCGCCGCCGCCGATGCCGGGATCGCCGGGCTCTCTTTCTATCGCGGCATTCCCGGCTCGATCGGCGGCGCCCTGCGCATGAACGCCGGCGCCCATGGCAGCGAGACCCGCGACATCCTCGTCTCGGCCCGTGCCCTCGATCGCGCCGGCCGCCGCCTGACGCTCTCCCTCGCCGACATGGCCTATACCTATCGCCATTCGGGGGCCGCCGAGGATCTCGTCTTCACCGAGGCCCTCTATCAGGGCCGCCCCGGCGATCCCGCCGCCATCCTCGCCGAGATGGCCGAGGTCGCCGACTACCGCGAGGCCCATCAGCCGGTGAAGGCCCGCACTGGCGGCTCGACTTTCAAGAACCCGCCCGGCCACAGCGCCTGGAAGCTGGTCGACGCCGCCGGCTGCCGTGGCTTGCGCATCGGTGGCGCCCATGTCTCCGAGAAGCACTGCAATTTTCTGATCAACGATGGCGAGGCCGCGGCCGAGGACATCGAGCGCCTGGGCGAGACCGTGCGGGCTCGCGTCCGCGCCCATTCGGGGGTCTCGCTCGACTGGGAGATCATCCGCCTCGGCCTGCCGGCCGATGGCCATGCGACGGGCGAGGCGCTCGCCGGCCCGTCCTGAGGGCGAGCAGCTCGAGCCGGGTCCAGCAAGGAGGACGAAAGCCATGCCGAGGAAATTCCAGCACGTGGCCGTCCTGATGGGCGGCTGGTCGGCCGAGCGCGAGGTCAGTCTGAGCTCAGGCGCCGCCTGCGCCGCCGCCCTCGAGGAGGCCGGCTATCGGGTGACCCGCCTCGATGTCGCCCGCGACATCGTCGAGCGCCTGCGCGAGATCGCGCCCGATGCCTGCTTCAACGCGCTGCACGGCAAGTGGGGCGAGGACGGCTGCGTCCAGGGCATCCTCGAGACCCTCGCCATCCCCTACACCCATTCGGGCGTGCTCGCCTCCGCCCTCGCCATGAACAAGCAGCTCGCCAAGACGGTGATGGCCTCGGCCGGCGTGCCGGTCGCCGACGGCCGCGTCGTCTCGCGCTTCGAGGCCGCCCGTTCCCACGTCTTGCCCCCACCCTATGTGGTGAAGCCGGTCGCCGAGGGCTCGAGCGTCGGCGTCTTCATCGTCCGCGCAGATCACCGCCATCCGCCCCAGGAGCTCGCCGGCGCCGACTGGAGACATGCCGACGAGGTGCTGGTCGAGCGCTATGTCGCCGGCCGCGAGCTGACCTGCGCCGTCATCGACGGCCGCCCCGCCGACATCATCGACATCCGCCCGCACGAGAACCTGCCCTTCTACGACTACCAGGCCAAATATGCCTCGGGCGGCTCCGTGCATGTTCTGCCCGCTGAAATTTCATCAAAAATTTACCAATCTGTACAAGAGTTTACCCTGGCAGCTTACAAGGCGCTCGGATGCCGGGGCGTCGCCCGGGCCGATTTCCGGCTCAACGAGCGCACCGACGGCACCCATGACCTCGTCTGCCTGGAGATGAATACCCAGCCCGGCATGACCGCGACATCGCTGGTGCCGGAGATGGCGGCATACCGGGGCATGTCGTTCCCCGAGCTGGTTTCCTGGATGGTGGAGGACGCTTCTTGCAGTCGATAGGGGGATCGTCGGATGTTCGGGATCGGCCGCGCCCCTTGGGCCGGCCGGCCCTCGAGCCGTCCCATGCCGCCCCCCTGGCGCGCCCCCGGCCGCGCCGCCCTCGTCTCGTCCGCCTGCTGGCCCGCAGCCTGGCGATCGCACTCGTCGTTGGCCTCGCCGCCGCCGGCTATCTGCTCCGCCGCGATGCCACCGCGCTCGCTTCGGCGCTCGATGGAGCGCTCGTCTCGCTCGGCCTTGGCATCGATCAGGTCTCGGTCGCCGGCTACGAGCATGCCGACATCGACGAGATCTTCACCGCCCTCGACCTCGCCACCGCCGGCTCGATCGTCACCTTCGACAGCCGCGCCGCGCGCGAGCGGATCGAGGCGCTCGCCTGGGTCGGCGAGGCGCGCATCGCCCGTGTCCTGCCCAACGGCCTTGCCGTCACCATCACCGAGCGCCGGCCGGCCGCCGTCTGGCAGTATCGCCAGATGCCCTTCCTCGTCGATGCCGATGGCCGCGTCCTCGGTCCCGTCGACCCCGACACGCGCCGCGACCTGCCCTATGTCGTCGGCGAGGGCGCCAACACCGCCATCGGTCCGCTCCTCGTCGAGCTCTCGGGCCATCCCGAGATCGCCGCCCGCACGCGCACCATGGTGCGTGAAGGCGATCGCCGCTGGACACTCCATCTCGAGAAGGCGCCGGATCTCCTGCTCCCCGCCGAGGGGATCGACGCCGCGCTCGCCCTCCTGGAGCGCCTTCAGGCCGAGGAGCGCATTCTCGACCGGGCTATTCTCGCCATCGACCTGCGCATCGCCGGCCGGGTGACGCTGCGCCTGCCCGCCGGGCTCGCCGAGCGCCTGCGCGCCCGCCGGCGCTCCTCTGCCGCCTTGACCGTCAGTCCGCGCGGCGATCTGCGCCGCCCGGCCGGCGACGGGGCCTGAGGAGGCGGGCGATGCTGAACCGGTCGGAGCATCGAGAGGCGAACGAGCGGATCGTCACCTTTCTCGACATCGGCACCTCGAAGATCTGCTGCATGATCGTCGCCCTGCCGCGGCGTCTTGCCGGCCCTCACCGCATCGGCCAGCCTTTGCCCGGCCGGGTGCTCGGTTTCGGCTACGGCCCCTCGAAGGGCATCAAGGCCGGTCTCGTCGTCGATCTGACCGAGGCCGAGCAGGCCATCCGCTCGGCCGTCGACCGTGCCGAGGAGCGCGCCGGCATTCATGTCGAGCAGGTCGTCGTCTCGGTGACGGCCGGCCGCCTGCGCTCGACGACCTTCTCGGCCAGCGCCGATGTCGGCCGCCGCACCGTCGCCGAGGCCGACATCGCCCGCGCCTTGGCTGCCGGCCGCGCCTTCGCCGAACGCGACGGCCGCACCCTGCTGCACATGCACCGCCTCGGCTACCGGCTCGACGCCGAGACCGGCATCCGCAATCCCCGCGGCATGACCGGCGAGCGTCTTTCGGTCGACCTGAACGCCGTGACCGCCGACGACCCGCCCCTGCGCAATCTGGTGCTGCTCGTCGAGCGCTGCTTCCTGTCGGTCGCCGCCATGATCGCGACGCCCTATGCGAGCGCGCTCTCGGTCATGACCGCCGACGAGGCTCAGCTCGGCGTCACCGTGATCGACATGGGCGCAGGGGCGACCACGGTCGCCCTGTTCGCCGAGGGCCAGTTCATCCACGCCGATGCCGTGGCGATCGGCGGCAGCCACATCAGCTTCGACATCGCCCGCGCGCTTTCGACGCCCTTGCACGTGGCCGAGCGAATCAAGACGTTTTATGGCAATCTCGTCGGCGCGGCATCGGACGAGCACGAGCTCATCCCCTATTCGATCGTCGGCGAGGACGACGGGCTCCGGTATCATACGAGCAAGGCGCGCATCAGGCGGATCATCCGCCCCCGCATCGAGGAGACGCTCGAGGTCGTCGCCGAGCGCCTCCTGAAGAGCGGTTGTGCCGACTATTCGGGCGGCCGCGTGGTGCTGACCGGCGGCGCCGCCCAGCTCGCGGGCCTTCCGGAGTTCGCCCAGCAGGTGCTCGGCCGCACCGTTCGCGTGGCGGCGCCACGTCCCTTCGGCGATCTGCCGGAGAGCGCGACGACGCCGCCCTTCGCGACGGTGCATGGCCTCGGCCACGCCCTGATCACGCCCGGCATCGTCGCCGGCGCGATCGCCGAGAGCGCTTCGGGCGCACCGAGCCGGGGCTACCTCGGCCAGGTGACGCGGTGGTTCATGGAGAGTTTCTGGGACGACGACCGTCAAGGCGAGTCCCACAGGCGTTGATCGCGTTCCCGCCGCAAGGGCCGGGGACGCGATTTCGATTCGAGGTTCGGTTGAGCAACTCCAGTTGAGGCCGGCGCGCCGATTGGCAGCACCGGACGCGTCGCGGGCGACATTCAGGCATGATGGCGAGGCCGGCATGGGCATCAATCTTCAGCTTCCGAACCTGACCGAGCTGAAGCCGCGGATCACCGTGATCGGCGTCGGCGGCGCCGGCGGCAACGCGATCAACAACATGATCGCCACCGGCATCTCCGGGGTCGACTTCGTCGTCGCCAACACCGATGCCCAGGCCCTCGCCGGCTCGAGCGCCGAGCATCGCATCCAGCTCGGCGTCAACCTGACCGAGGGCCTCGGCGCCGGCTCCAAGCCCGAGATCGGCGAGGCCGCCGCCGAGGAGGCGATGGACGAGATCCGCGCCCAGATCTCCGGCTCGCACATGGTCTTCGTCGCCGCCGGCATGGGTGGCGGCACCGGCACCGGCGCGGCGAGCGTGATCGCCCGGGCGGCCCGCGATTTCGGCATCCTGACCGTCGCCGTGGTGACCAAGCCCTTCCATTTCGAGGGCAACCGGCGCATGCGCATCGCCGAGGCCGGCATCGCCGAGCTGGCACGCAACGTCGACACGCTCATCGTCATCCCGAACCAGAACCTCTTCCGCATCGCCAACGAGAAGACCTCCTTCGCCGATGCCTTCCGTCTCGCCGACCAGGTTCTGCATTCCGGCATCGCCTGCATCACCGATCTGATCGTGCGCGAAGGGCTGATCAATCTCGACTTCGCCGATGTCCGCACCGTGATGGCGGGCATGGGCAGCGCCATGATGGGCACCGGCGAGGCGGCAGGAGAGCGCCGCGCCATCGAGGCGGCCGAGCTCGCCATCCTCAATCCGCTGCTCGACGACGTATCGCTGCGCGGCGCCAAGGGCCTCCTGATCTCGATCTCCGGCAGTCGCGAGATGACCTTGTACGAGGTCGACGAGGCCGCCAGCCGCATCCGCTCCGAGGTCGATGCCGACGCCAACATCATCGTCGGCGCCACCTTCGACGAGACCCTCGGCGAGAAGGTCCGGGTCTCGATCGTCGCCTCCGGCCTGTCGGAAGCGGCCGGCGCCCACCTGCCCTCCGCCGCCCCCTCCACCGAGCGCGGCGCGGCTCGTCACGAGCACAGAGGCCACATGCACGAGCGGTCCGGGCAAGCGGAGCGCCCCGCGCCCCACCTGGCCGACGCCGCGCACCGCCGCGATGGCGGCGCCATGCCCGCCGCCCGCGACGGCGAAGCGGCGCGCGGCCTCTCCGCCGGCCATGGAGCCGCCACTGGCCATGCGCCGTTGGCGCGTCCGGGCATCGCCGTTCAGGCCGGCTCGCGCAGCGAGCCCGCCACCGACGACGGCACTCTCACGCGCCGCCTGAGCGAAGCGCTTGCTCCCGGCGGCACCGGCTCCGCGGCGTCCGAGACGCAGCGCCGTCTCCGTGACGAGCCCGCGCTCGATCTCGGCGGCGTCGCCCTCGGCGGCAAAGGCCGCGACGACGACCGCCGGCCCCAGCAGGACGACAGCGAGAAGTCCGAGCGCGCCGGCAAGCCCGCCGAGACCTCGCCCCGCCGAGCCGGCGAAACGGCGGACGACGGCCGCCAGGAGCGCGTGTGGCAGGGCCCCGGCGATGTCGTCATCGAGCTCGGCCCGCCCCAGCTCGGCCTCGGCCGCCGCCCCGGCGCCGAACCGGCCGAGGCGGCAGCGAGCCCCGCCGAGACCCCGGCCACCGATCCCGGCTTCACGCCGCGACCGCCGATGCCCGTCGACCGACCGGTCCGCCGCATCCCGGAGGTTCAGGATTTCCCGACCGTCGGCCAGCGCGAATACCTTGCCAAGCGCGGGCCGGTGCCCGAGCCCACGGCGGCCGCCGCTGTGGAAAAGCGTCGCCAGGGCTTGTTTGCCCGCCTGACTGGCCGCGGGCGTGATTCGCTCGAGTCGCAGGATATTTCATCAGCTAGCGGATCATCTGCCGGCCCCGGCGGACCGCACACCGCTGGCGAACCCGACCGCACCGCACGCGCCGCAGGACAACACACCGCTCCGGCCGACCGCGCCGAGCGCCCCGGCGAGGCCACGGACGCCACCTCCAGGCCGGCATTCCCCTACGGAACGACCGCCAGAACGCGTTGAAACAATTAAGTTTTATTTCGGGCCTTGCCAGCCTTCGGCTATCCGGCACACCATGCCGGTGATCCGCAGGGAGGGCTTGCTGCGCCGCAGCGAATCTGATCTCGAAAGGACCGCCCGGCCGATTGGAGGCAGCCTCGCGGGGATCGGTAACAGAATGTAAGAAACCGTGATTTGTCCTGCGTCGCAGCCGGGGTTTATCGTCAGGCTCAGGGTAAACGGGTGGAGCCCGTCAGGTGGCGCGGCGGTGTTGAAAACCGCTGAAGAACCGCCGAAGGGCTCTGATGGGGAGTGTGCTCCGACAGCGTCTCCAGGTTGGAGCTTTTGGGGATTGAGGGGACCTTCTGAGGATGGCGAAACGCTTCATCGGAGCGCGTCAGACCACGATCGCGGATGAGATCGTCCTGACTGGCATCGGCGTCCACAGCGGCGCCCCGGTTTCGATCACGCTACACCCCGCCGAGGCCGATACCGGCATCCGCTTCCTGATCGCCAAGGGCGACGAGATCGTCGCCGACATTCCCGCAGATTTCCGCGCCGTCACCAATGTCACGCTCTGCACGGTTCTGGGCGACGGCAATGGCGCCAATGTGGCGACCGTCGAGCACCTGCTGGCCGCCCTGCGTGGCCTGTGCGTCGACAATGTCTATGTCGAGATCGACAGCGCCGAAGTGCCGATCATGGACGGCAGCGCCGCCCCCTTCGTCGCCGCGATCGACGATTGTGGCATCGTCGAACTCGATGCTCCCCGTCGCTTCGTCAAGGTGCTGAAGCCGATTCGGGTCGAGGACGGCGGTTGCTGGGGCGAACTGCTGCCCCATTCCGGTTTCTTCCTCGATGTCGAGATCGATTTCGAGATCGAGGTGATCGGCCGCCAGCGCATGAGTGTCGAGCTGTCGCCCGGCGTTTTCCGTGCCGAGCTTGCCCGCGCCCGCACATTCGGCTTCATGTCCGACGTCGAGAAGCTCTGGGCCGCCGGCCGTGCCCTTGGCGCCTCTCTCGACAACACCGTCGTCCTCGGCGACGACCGCGTCATCAATCCCGAAGGCCTGCGTTTCGCCAACGAGTTCGTCCGCCACAAGACGCTCGATGCGGTCGGCGACCTCGCCCTCTCCGGCGCTCCGCTCCTTGCCGCCTACCGCTCCAAGCGCGGCGGTCACCGCCTCAATGCCATGGTCCTGCAGGCACTCTTTGCCGATCGGACCGCCTGGACCCTCGTCGATGCCCCGCGCATCCGCGAGATCGGTCGTGGCGACGTGGCATTCGGCGCCGTCGCCAACTTCGCCGCCGATCGCACCTGAAGCCGCCACCGCGGCCCCCGTGCACAGCACCGGCCCCTTTGCATGGCGCTACCGCCGGTCTTGGCGAGCGCGCGCGCCTCGCAACCCCAAAACCAACGCGAACGGGGCGACCGGTCCGATCCCGGGCCAACCAGCCGATCCCAGCTCTACGGATCCCACACGGTGCTGCCGTCGTCGCCAGCGCGCCCACGACCGCCCCTCTCGCGCTTTCCCGCGTCATGCCACCGAAGATCGCGCCCGAATGGCGCAATGCCGCATAGAATCACCATATTTTGTTGCTCAGTTTCGCTGGGGCATTCTATGTAGGCAGGCTGAAGCGCATGCCTTGGGGACGTCGCCATCGAGCACTGCGGGCTCCCACTGATGGAATCCGTTGCGCTGGCGGGAGGGGCAGATCAATGAACGTCGAGAGATCCGCTGTGCCGGGTAAATCGCATCACCGCTCCGCGTTCTCGGGCCGAGGCGCGGCCGCATTGCGCCCACTCGCTTTCGCCTTCGTCGCTCTGCTCGCCGTCCTGCCGCTCGCCGGTTGCGCCTCGATGTTCGGCGGCGGCGAATCGACCGCGACCATCGACAATCCCGACCCGCCCGACGTCATGTTTGCCAATGCCGACGCATTGCTGAACGCCGGCAGCTACGAGGAGGCGGCCAAGAAGTTCGAGGACGTCGAGCGCTTCTATCCCTTCTCGAACGATCCCTCCAAACCCTACGCCCGCAAGGCCCTCGCCCTTGCCGCCTACGCCTATTACAAAGCGACGGACTACGACAACGCGATCGCCGCCGGGCGCCGCTACACCACGATGCATGCCGGCACCGAGGATGCCGCCCTCGCCCATCACGTCGTCGCCATGTCCTATTTCGACCAGATGCAGGATCCCGCGCGCGACCAGACCAACACGCGCCGCGCCATGGAGGAGTTCCGCACCCTCCTCCGCCTCTACCCGACCAGCGCCTACTCCCAGCAGGACGCCAACCGCCTGCGCATCTGCGAGGACAGCATCGCTGCTTCGGAGATGTCGATCGGCCGCTACTACCAGAAGAAGCGCAATTTCATCGCCGCCATCAACCGCTTCAAGACCGTCGTGACCGAGTATCAGCGCACCGCCCAGGTCGAGGAGGCGCTGTTCCGCCTGACCGAGTCCTATCTGGCGCTCGGCATCGAGCCTGAGGCGCAGTCGGCAGCCGCCATTCTCGGTCACAACTTCCCGAACTCGCACTGGTACAAGGACGCCTACGCACTCCTGAAGGGCGGCGGCCTCAGCCCCGAATCGAAGCCCGGTTCGGCGATCGCTGAAGCCTGGAGCACGGCCGTCGCCAGCGTATCCGGCCTCAATCCGTTCGGCTCCTCGACCTCGGCCGAATAGCTCGCCCGCGCGCCGCCCAACTCCTGGAGGCGGCTTTGTCCTTGCCGCTCGCACGGAGCTGCGGGATCACGTTCGGCGTCCCTGATCGGCTCCTCGTATCAGCGGTACCAAGGCGCTTCTCCTCGCCCGGCACGTCTGCGGACCTGCCGCCGCCGTCACGAAGGACGTCATCCCGATGACCGATCTCTCCCGCGACCCCGTCGCCCTCACCGCCGCCCTCGTCCGCTGCGAGAGCGTGACGCCTGCCGAGGCCGGCGCCCTGACGCTGCTCGCCGGGCTACTCGCCCCGGCCGGCTTCGACTGCCGCCGCCTCGTCATGACCGAGCCGGGCTTCCCCGACGTCGACAATCTCTATGCGCGGATCGGCAGCGGCCATCCCCATCTCTGCTTTGCCGGCCACACCGATGTCGTTCCGGCCGGCGACATCGCCGCCTGGACGCATGGCCCCTTCTCCGGCGACATCGCCGAGGGTTTCGTCTGGGGCCGCGGCACGGTCGACATGAAGGGCAACATCGCCGCTTTCCTCGTCGCCGCCCTCGACTGGCTGCGCCGACCGGGCAATGCCGCCCGCGGCTCGATCAGCTTCCTGATCACCGGCGACGAGGAGGCCGATGCCGTCAACGGCACCATCAAGGTGCTCGACTGGATGGCCCGGAACGGCGAGACGCCCGACCATTGCATCGTCGGCGAGCCCTCGTGCTCGGAGAAGCTCGGCGACACGCTGCGCATCGGCCGGCGCGGCAGCCTCGGCGCGCGGCTCGTCGTCAATGGCCGCCAGGGCCATGTCGGCTACGCCCACCTCGCCAACAATCCGGTCCGCGGCTTCGTCAAGGTCGCCTCGGCCCTGTGGGAGCAGCCGATCGACGAGGGCACACCCCATTTCGTGCCCTCCAATCTCGAGATCGTCTCCGTCGACGTCGACAACCCGGTCTACAATGTCGTTCCGGCCCACATCGAGGCCAAGATGAACGTCCGCTACAACAGCCTGCACACCGGCGCGGATATCCGCCGCTGGCTGGAGGAGACGGCGGCACGCGCCCTCGAGGGCACCGGGCTCGCCCACGAGTGGACATTCTCGGCCGGCAATGCCGAATCCTTCGTCACCGAGCCGGGTCCGCTCGTCGACATGATCGCCGCCATTCTCGAGGCCGAAACCGGACACCCGCCGATCCTCTCGACCGCCGGCGGCACATCGGACGCCCGCTTCGTCAAGGACTACTGCCAGGTCGTCGAGCTCGGCCTCGTCAGCAAGGGCATCCACGCCGTCGACGAGAAGGTCCCCGTCGAGGACCTGAAGCGCCTGACCGCCATCTATGGCCGCGTCATCGAGAGCTATTTTTCGACCTTCGCCCCCGAGCGATCGCCGCCCCTCGGCAGAGCCGCCCCTCAATAGTCCACCCGCACCAGATAGAGCCCGTCCGGCGGCGCGATCGGGCCACAGCGCGCCCGATCGCGAGCAACGAGTGCCGCCTCGAGGTCGTCCGACGTCCAGCGGCCCTCGCCGACCAGCTTCAGCGAGCCGACCATCGAGCGCACCTGATTGTGCATGAACGAGCGCGCGCTGACCTCGATGGCGATCTCCTCGCCCGACCGCGTCACGTCGAGCCTGTCGAGCGTCTTGACCGGCGATTTCGCCTGGCAGGCCGCCGACCGGAAGGTCGTGAAATCATGCCGGCCGAGCAGTCGCTTCGCCGCCGCGTCCATCGCCTCGGCATCGAGCGGCCTCACCACATGCCATGCCCGTCCCGCGAGCAGCGCCAGCGGCGCCCGCCGGTTGACGACCAGATAGCGGTAGTGCCGCGCCTTGGCCTGGAAGCGGGCCTCGAAATCCACCGTCACCGGCTCGGCCGCCAGCACCGCCACCGCCGCCCCGGCGAGCTTCAGATGGGCGTTCATGGCATCGCGCACCACATCGGCCCGCCAGTCCCGCTGCAGGTCGATATGCCCCACCTGGCCGCGCGCATGCACGCCCGCATCGGTGCGGCCGGCGCCATGCACCACCACCCTCTCGCCGGAAAAGCCTGTGACGGCCGCCTCCAGTGCCTCCTGCACCGAACGACCGTTCAACTGCGACTGCCAGCCGACGAAGGGCCGACCGTCATATTCGATGGTGAGCTTGTAGCGGGGCATGGCGGCGACGATCGGATGATGGCTGGGGACGATGAAGCATAGCCCGCCTGTCAAGTGAGCACTCGCGACGCCGTGGCCCGATGGGGCGAACTCCCGGGACGGAGGATTGGCCCCTGCAAATTGCGCGTGGCCCGCCCGCGATCAGCCGTTGCCCTCCTCCCCCGACCTCGCTATAAGACCGCCTGCGGCCGCCCGAGCCGCACACCCGCCGTTCGCGCGCGGGCCCATTTCCAAGCCATGGCGGAGTGTAGCGCAGCCTGGTAGCGCACCTGCTTCGGGAGCAGGGGGTCGCAAGTTCGAATCTTGCCACTCCGACCAATAAAATCCGTACCTTAGATACTCCGCCGCAAGATCGCGATCTCCACAGGGGACGCATAGGGACCATTCCCGGCAGCTTGGCCATCAGGAAACCCCGATCGGCTCCGCTGTTCATGCGCTTTCGCCCAGCCGCCCATCAGCCGCCCGACCTCGTCGACCATGCGGGCGGCGTGCGTCATGCCGGAGGCATGCCAGCAAGGGACGCGCGCGGGCTGTCAAGGTGGCGCTGCTCGTGGGCGATCCGGAAGAAGAAGCGCAACCTCTCGAGGCCGAGATTGGCCTTCGCGAGATGGCCGCGCCGCTCGCGCGTATAGGTCGCCTCGATCAGGCATTCGAGAACGTCGAGCGCAGTCGACTGGATCCGGTCGCCGAGCAGGAACTTCTGCGATCGCGGGAACTTCTCGACGGCCGGCACCAGCCACAGCAGGAATTGCCGGTGCGCTTCGAGAGCCGGCCCTGTGCGGCGGGCGTTGTCGGTCATGCCTTGCCCCTCGTCGATGAAGCACGCGGCGCCTGTCGGAGCTCATGTGTCTCCCAGGACAGGCGCCGCGCTGGTTTCGGGCGCCCAACTCGACGCGGACCCCGGCCGCGATCATCATGATCGACCCTGGACGAAATATGCTCACCCGGCAGGTCCATGAACCCACCGGCTCTGGCGGAAATCGTGCTCGCCAAACGGAAGCCGTTGTTCCTGTTACGGTTGTCCGGTTGGTTCCTGTTGCGGTTCTTCGTGCTGGAAGCACGCCTTCGGCGTGATGCGGAGGTTCTGTGGATTGTTGTTCTTCGCGCTGAAAGCGCGCGCCTCCGGCACGACGAGCCGCCGCGAAGGACGCGGGAAACGAGATCGATCAGGTCCCGGGGCGCCGCGACGGCAGCGAGCCCAGGCAACCGGCAGCGAACATGACCGCTATCCGCCGGCTGGCGCCATCATGCGCCGATTCCGTAGCGACCAGGGCGCTTCGCGCCCTGGACCCACACCTTTCTGCTGCGGCCCGGTGAAACCGAAGTGCCTCAGGACGTAACGAGGCTAGGGGGTAGGATTTAACGTCCTCGCCAAACGGAAGCCGACGACCCAGACCCAGAGAGGGTCGTCCGGTCGGCCCCCGCTGCGGCTCGCCGCGCGGAGGCTCTGAGGATTGAAGATCCAGGAACCGCCGCGAAGGACGCGGGAAACGGATGTATCGGCACCCTTGCGGGCCGTGCCGTCAGTCGGAGCGCCGCGATAGTTGTCGACCCAGGCATCCTCCACCCACTCCCAGACATTGCCGTGCATGTCGTGGAGGCCGAAGGCGTTTGCTGGGTACTTGCCGACCTCGACGGTCCTGCTGCCATCGTTGGCTTTGCTTCCATCGAACGTGTCACCGAAATGGTATCGTGTCGTCGTCCCGGCCCGCGCCGCATACTCCCATTCCGCCTCGCTGAGCAGCCGGTAGGGCTGGCCGGTCTCCTTGGCGAGCCAAGCCACATAGGCCTTGGCGTCGTGCCAGGAGACGTTGATCACCGGGCGCTTGCCGCGGCCCCAGCCTTCATCCTCCGGCTTGTGCTTGCAGCCGCCCGCCTTCACGCAGGCGTCCCATTCCGCGAAGGTCACCTCGAACTTGCCGACCGCGAACGGCGCGGCGATCGTCACCTCGTGCTGCGGGCCTTCGTCCTTGAACAAATCCTTGGCCCTGTCGCCGATGGCTTCAGCAAGTTCCTTCCGGCTTGCTCCGCCTCGCCCTCGGGCGAGCCCATGGTGAACCGTCCGGCCGGGATCACCACCATTTCGGGGCCGCTCGCGAGGTCGCGGAACACATCGCCCGGCTTCAGGCAGTCGTCGCGCTTCTTGCCCCCGGCGCCGACGCTGACCAGCACCGCGCCCGACCCGTCGCAGCCGCCGGACGGCTCGGTGACCTTCGGCGTCGGCACCGCAACGGCCACCTCGGCCTCGCCGCACCGCAGCTCCTTCTGCCGGGCCGCCGCGAAGTCGGGCGTAGATGCTGCCGGGAAAGCGCTTGGCGAAGCTCTCCAGCACCCCGCAGCTCGTCGAATGCTCGATCGTCGGCCACACCTTCGCCTCCTCCGACAGGGGCGCCACGGGCTCGGCCTTCGGCTCAACCTTGGAGGCAGAGGCTGCCTCCGATTCATCGGCCGCCTTCTCCCCCGCCAGACGCAAATCGCTCTGCATGGCGTCGTAATAGGCCGGAAACTGGTCCTCGCCGATGGTGCGGGCGAGCGCGTTGACGCGTGTGCGCACCTCGACCGCGATTTCGCGGAGCCCGAGGCCCGGCGTCGTCAGCAGCGGCAGGAGACTGCGGGTGTAGACCGAGTTCGGATCGGGATCGGCGTTCGACATCCGGTCGAGCGCCTTCTGCCCAGCGTCGGCCGAGAACATGACGAAGGTGCCCCGCGCCGGCGTCTCGCGGGCAAGGCCACGGCTCGCCCCCATGCTGCGGCCCTGGCCGTCGACGAACGGATTGTCGCGGCAGGCATCGAGGATCAGCAGGCTGACCTGCGGGCCCCGGTCACGAAGCCCGTCGAGCAATTCCGCGACCCGGATGGACGCCGCCTTCAGCACGACCTCGGACGACACCTTGGGCACGTCGCGGGGCACGAGGTAGTTGACCCCGCCGATCTCGACACCATGGCCGGCAAAGAAGAGAGCCGCCGTGTCGCCGGGCTCGAGGGAGCCGAGAAAGCGCGCCCAGGTCTCGATGAGCTCGATACGCCCGGCGTTCTGCGAGATCGTGACCTCAAAGCCGAGGGTCTGCAGCGCCGCCCCCATCGCCCGGGCGTCGTTGACCGCCTTCTGCAATTGGAAGCGCTGATCCAGATTATCGTAAACGTCGATGCCGATGACGAGGGCGACCCGCTTGGCGGCGAGGGCAGGCAATGCCGAGACCAACAGCGCCAGTACGGTAAGCAGTGCTCCCCACCTGGCCATCCGCATCGTGCCCTCCCCGCGCAAACCTTCGCCGCCAAGTATAGCCTGCCCCTTTGCTCGCGGCGGATCAAGCCAAACAACCAGGAAACGGAGAACGCTTCTCGTTGCGGGGATGTAACAGATGATGCGAGGGTGCACTCGCCGAAGCGGACCACGGCCGAGCCGTCACCGGGGTTGAAGGCGCCCCAGGCCTGGGCCCGCACCGACCGCAACGGCAATTCAAAGCACGGCCGTCGAGGCTCGATCCGACACGGATGCGGCAATCGCCGCCGACCTCAATCTCGATGGTGTCGGCGCACTCCGGCACGGCTGGCGCAGGCCGGGCGGCTGTGACGCCTTGCGCGTCCGCGACGATCGTCATCGGCGCAAGCGCCGGCATCGATGCCGGAGACGGCGATGCCGACTGCAACTCCACCGCTCCATGCCGCCGAGGCCAACTGAACACCCGGTTCGCGTAAGGCGGTGCTCACCGGAGGAAGACCGATCGTCCAGGCGACAACGAGATCCCGGTGTTCGTAGAAGCGATTTGCCAGGGCGAACTCACGGCCGCAGTCACCGAGGCGATCAGCTCATGAAGGAGTCATCGGCTGTCTCCGACGCTCGGATCGAGAGGGGGAAGAGGCGGGTCCCCACGTCTTCACTCACCCAATCGAGGAAGCGGCGAACGGAATCTTTCTCGATCCTTGGTCGCGGCACCACTAGCGCGTAGGCATGCGGAAGCTTGAGGGCATGCCCGCACGGCATGACGAGTTGGCCGGCTGCAAGCTCGCGCGCTGCGAGGAAACGCTGCCCCAGAGCAATCCCGACGCCATCGAGCGCCAGATCGACGGCACTGCAAGTCATACCGATACTGTGGCCGGCTCCAAGCCTCGCCCGCTGTGGCCGCCCTGCATGTGCGAACCAGTCGTTCCAGGTCGGATAGAATGCGAAACTCGGTCCCCAGTGCGGGTGGATGAGCATGCTCTCGGGCAATGGGTCAGTCGAATCGTCGGTGAGGTTGAGGAGTCGGGCGATCTGGGGAGTGCACATGGGACCGACCTCGTCCGTCAGGAGATCCCTGACCCAGTAGTCGTTGTAGATATGTGCGCCATAGGCAATGCGGACGTCGATATCGTCGCGCTGGAAGTTGACCGGATCGGCTTCCTCGCGGATCTCGAGACGGAGATCGGGTGAATTCCTAAGGAATGCCGATACCGCGCGGTTGAGCCAGCGGATGGCAGGCGACGGCATGGCGCTGATCACAAGGCGGGCTGGTGTTCTGCGTTCGGTGATACGCTCGGGGATATCTGCGAGCGCGCCGAGTGCGTCCGTGCACTGCCGGAAGACAGCCTCTCCGATCTCGGTCAGCGCAACGCCGTTGCTCTTCCTCGTGAACAGCTCGACACCGAGATGGGACTCCAGGTTCTTGACCTGCAGGCTGACGGCGGCCGCCGAGACGCCGAGTTCGCGCGCCGCCGCCACGAACCCGCCACGCCGAGCGCTCGCCTCGAAGGCCTTGATGGAATTCAAGGGCGGTAGTCGGCGGGTCACCGTCGAGCCTATTTTGCCTATAGAAAATCTAATGGACATTAAGGATTTCTGCGGTTGAGGGCAAGCATGGTTTACGGCAACGTCAGGCTACTCGCCCCAAGTGTCGGGCCGGTCAGAGCGAAGATCATAGGCCCGGTTGCCTCAGTATAGCGAAGGAATTGCTTCAGATGACTCCGAGGCAACCCCGTACCGGCGACGTCCTGGAAGTCTTCAGCGACGAGCGAAAGCGCTCCTTCCTCAATATCGACGGCCTCGGCAAGCCGTTGAGGTCGCCGATTTCGCAGTCCGTCGTCGATCGCGCCCGCGCCTACCGGCTGCGGCGCATGCGCGACCAGGTGGTGGCGCACGACTGCGCGGCGATGATCATGTTCTCGCCCATCAACATCCGCTACGCCTTCGACTACGCCAACATGCAGATCTGGAGCAGCCGGGAGCGTACGCGTCACGCCCTGCTGTTCGGCGACGGCCCCGCCATCATGCACGAGTACAAAGGGGCCGAGCACATGGTGAAGAACGGCGCAGGCGTGGACATCGTCCTGCCGGCCACGACATGGCTCTACATGATCTCGGACAGCGAGGTGGCGGATCGGGCGAAGCGGTGGGCCGCCGAGATCGCCGACCTCGTCAGGCAATATGGCGGAGGCAACAGACGCGTCGCCGCCGACAATCTCGACCCGCTCGGCCTTCGCGCTCTCGAGGCCCTCGGCATCGAGGTCGTCGACGGCCAGGAGTTGGCCGAGAAAGCCCGCAGCATCAAGTCGGCCGACGAGATCGAGCTGATGCGGTGGACGATCCGGGTCGCCGAGAGCGGCATGTGGCGCATGCACGCCGCCTCCGTTCATGGCGCAACCGAGAACGAGATCTGGGCCGAGATCCACCACGAGAATATTCGCTCGGGCGGGGAATGGTTCGAGGCGAGGCTGCTCTCCTCGGGACCGAGGACCAATCCCTGGTACCAGGAAGCCTCCGACCGCGAGATCCGTGAAGGCGAGATGATCTCCTTCGACACCGACATGATCGGGCCCTACGGCTACTGCGCAGATTTGAGCCGCTCCTGGACATGCGGCCACGTCCCGATGAACGCCACCCAGCAAGGGCTCTACCGGCTCGCGCTCGACCAGATCGAGCAGAACACCGGGATCCTCAGGGCCGGTATGAGCTTCGCCGAGTTCAACGAAAAGAGCTGGAAGATCCCGGAGGTCAACCAGCCATTCCGCTACTCCCTGGCGATCCATGGCGTCGGGCTTGTCGACGAATGGCCAGTCGTGCCGCTGCATGTCGACACGGACGGCTCGTTCGGCGCGCGCGAAGGGCGGTTCCACGAGAACATGGTTGTCTGCGTCGAGAGCCTTGACGGCTGCGCCTGGCACGGAAAGCATCAAGCTCGAGACCCAGGTCCTGATTACGAAAAAGGGCCCAGTCCGTCTCGACGACTTTCCCTGGGAAATGTGCTGAAGCGGCCACGGTGCGTCCCAGATGGCACGAGCCAACGACAATGGCCTGCGATCAGGAGGAGAGGCGAATGGCTAGTGCGCAGAACAGTGGCAATGGCCCGCGGCAACCGACCGCCTGGCTGAATCCGACGATGGACCGGAGAACGCTCCTCGGTGGCGGACTTGCGTTCGCGGCAGGTGCGCTGCCGCTATTCTACAGCATCCCCGCCATTGCCGGCCCCAAGCGCGGCGGTCATGTGCGCCTCGGTATCGGCGACGGTCACACGACGGATTCGCTCGATCCGACGACGACCGAGAATTCCTACATGGATATTCTCAATCACTCGGTGCGCAGCTACCTGGCGGAGATCGGTCCCGACGGCAAGGCCGTCCCCGAGCTCGCCGAATCCTGGGAGGCGACGAATGGCGCGCGCAAATGGGCCTTCCGCCTGCGCAAGGGCGTGGAGTTCCACAATGGCAAGACGCTCACGGCCGACGATGTCGTAGGGTCGATCGAGGCTCATCGCTCGGCCGATTCCAAATCGGGCGGCCGCCCGCTGCTTGCCGGCATCCAGAAGCTCTACGCCGACGGCAAGGACCTCGTCGTTTTCGAGCTCAACGACGGCAATGCCGATTTTCCCTACATTCTGACCGACTACCACTTCGTCATCGTGCCTGTCGCCGACGGTCATCTCGACACCAGCGGCGTCGGCAGCGGCGCCTACGTGCTCGAGCAGTTCGTGCCCGGCATCTCGGCGAAGCTGAAGCGCCACCCCAACTTCTTCCGAAGTGACCGGGGATGGTTCGACTCGGGCGAATTGCTGGCGATCCGCGATCCCGCGGCCCGCAGCAACGCACTTGCGGCAGGCGAGATCGACATCATGCACGATCTGCCGCCGAAGCTGGCGAGCCTCGTGCAACAGAACGGGGATCTCGTCGTGGAGAGCGTCCCCGGCAGCGCTCACTGCACGCTGCCGATGCGCAGCGGATCGGAGCCGTTCGGCAACAACGACGTGCGTCTTGCGCTGAAATACGCCATCGATCGCAAGGCCATCGTCAAAACGATCCTCTATGGTCAGGGCACGATCGGCAACGACCATCCCGTCAGCCCGGGAATGCCGTACTGGGCCGACTTGCCCCAGAGGGAGCACGATCCCGAAAGGGCACGGCATCACCTGAAGAAGGCCGGTCTTTCCTCTCTCAGCATCGAGTTGCAGACGGCGGAGGCCGCATTCGCCGGCGCCACCGACACCTCGCTCCTCTTCCAGGAGCAGGCGAAGGCGTCCGGCATCGAGATCAAGGTGAAGAGGGTCGCCGACGACGGCTACTGGTCGAACACCTGGAACAAGGCGCCGTTCTGCATTGCCTTGTGGGCCGCGCGTCCCACACCCGACATGATCCTGTCGACGGCCTATGCGAGCGGCGTTGCCTGGAACGAGTCGGAGTTCTCGAATGCGACCTTCGACAAGCTTCTGGTCGCCGCACGCAGCGAGCTCGATGAGACGAAGCGTGCGAACATGTATCGCGAGATGCAGATGATCCTCAGCGACGAGGGCAACACTCTCGTGCCCTTCTTTGCGAACCACGTGTTCGCCCGCTCCCGCAAGATTGATCATGGACCGGTGTCGTCCAGCGCTCCGATCGACGGCAATCGCGCGATGGAGCGCTGGTGGTACGCCTGAGGACCTCGCAAGGCTGATTGAAGTCAAGTGGAGGCGTTCCGGATCGGCGTCACGTCCGGAGCGCCTTCCTGCGGCCGCACGCGCGCGACCGTCGAGCGGGACTGGCAGCCCTGGTCGACGGCCGTGATCGCCGGGCCGATGTCCGCCCCGCCGGGCCTGAGGCTCGATGCTGCGCGTTGCTCGCAGCACCGGACGATGCGCGCCGGTATGGACCGCCGAGGAGATCTGTGATGAGCAAGCCCATGCCTGGCGTCGACGAGGCGTCTGCCACGCCAGGCAGCGGCCGCAAGGGACGAGGCTCGATCGATCGCAAGGCCCGCAGCGCAGCGAAGGGGCCGCGACAGGGACCTTGGCGGATCGGCAGCCGCGGCACTGCTCCCGTCGAGCTACTGGGACGGGAGGATATCGAACGCATCCATCTCGCATCGCTCGGCGTGCTGGAGGAGATTGGTATCGACATCCTCTCGCCGGCCATGCGGGAAATCGCGCGCAAGGCCGGCGCCGATGTGAAGCCGGGCAGCGAGCGTGTACGCTTCGGACGCGAAGTCGTCGATCATCACATCGGCCTCGCACCAGCCACATTCACGATCGAGGGGCGCGCGCCCGGACGCGACCTGCCGATCGGCGCGCACAACACGGTCATGGGCTGCGTATCGAGTGCGCCGAACTGCTCAGGGCTCGGTGGCGGGCGGCGAGGCGGGACATTCGAGGACTACCGGCGCTTCATCAAGCTCGGCCATGCCCTCAACGCGATACACTTCTTCGGCGGCTATCCGGTCGAGCCCCTCGACATCGATGCCTCGGTGCGTCACCTCGACTGCCTGCGCGAGCTCATCGCCCTCACCGACAAGGTGTTCCATCCCTACTGCCTCGGCAGGACGCGGATCGAGGATGCCATCGAGCTGATTTGCATCGCCAGAGGGCTCACCCGCGACGAGCTCCGCAGTCGGCCGAGCATGTACACGGTCGTCAACACGAGCTCGCCGCTGCGCATCGAAGGTGCCATGCTCGAGGGCATGATCGAGATGGCCCGCCATCGCCAGCCCGTATGCGTCACGCCATTCACCTTGGCAGGCGCCATGGCACCGGTCACACTTGCGGGGGCCCTCGCTCAGCAGAATGCCGAGACGCTGGCCGGCATCACCCTGCTGCAGATGATCGAGCCCGGCACGCCCGCGCTCTACGGCTCGTACACTTCGAATGTCGATATGAAGAGCGGTGCACCGGCCATGGGTACGCCGGAGTATGTGCGCGCGACGATCGCAAGCGGCCAGCTTGCACGGCGCTACCGCCTTCCCTTCCGCTCCTCGGGCGGCAATGCTTCGACCTCGGTCGATGCCCAGAGTGTCTATGAGACCAGTTTCTCGCTCTGGGGCGCTTATCTGTCGGGTGCGAACCTCGTCATGCATGCCGCGGGTTGGCTCGAGGGCGGGCTCTGCTCCTCCTTCGAGAAGGCGGTGATCGACGCGGAGATCCTGCAAGGCCTCGCCGAGTGCTTCCAGAGGATCGAGGTGACTGAAGAGACGCTCGCACTCGGTGCCATTCGCGACGTCGGCCCCGGTGGTCATTTCTTCGGCACCTCGCACACCCTTGCCCGGTACGAATCGGCCTTCTATACCCCCCTTCTCTCCGACTGGCGGAATTTCGGCAGCTGGGTCGCCGATGGCAGCCGCGATGCGCTACAAAGGGCGTCGACCATCGCCGCGACGCTGATCGATGAGCATGTGCCGCCGCAGATCGACCCGGCAGTCGTCGAGGCGCTCGACGCCTTCGTGGCAAAGCGCAAGGAAGAAGGGGGGGCGCTTGACACCTGACATACTCATGTCGCCGTTCGCGGTCGGCGAAGTGGTCTTCAAGAACCGAATCGTTTCGACCAGCCACGCGCCGGGCTTTGCCGAAGGCGGCATACCGGGCGAGCGCTATCAGGCCTATCACGAGGAAAAGGCGAAGGGCGGCATCGCGCTCACAATGTTCGGCGGCTCTTCCATCGTGTCGCCCGAGGTAAGCCCCATCTACAATCAGATCGACGTCAGCACCGACGCCATCGTTCCGCATTTTCGCCGCTTCGCCAGACGCATGCACCGCCACGGCACGAAGTTGATGTGCCAGATCTCCCACATGGGCCGCAGGACGTCGTGGGACGATGGTGAGTGGATCGTCCCCATCGGGCCCTCGAGCGTGCGCGATCCTGCGCATCACGCAGTGCCTCGTGCCATGGAGATCGAGGACATCGAGCGCATCGTCTCCTCCTATGCCGCGGCTGGCCGCCGCTGTGCCGAAGGTGGGCTCGACGGCATCGAGGTGATGGTATCCTCGCACCTGCCCGGCCAATTCCTGTCGCTGAGCGCCAATCGCAGAGAGGACGAGTATGGTGGCTCGCTCGAGAACCGGATGCGCCTTCTCCGGCGCATCCTCGAGGCGATCCGCCGCGATGTTCCCGCCGGCTTCCTGATTTCGTTGCGCATGGCCGTCGACGAGTCGAGCGAAGGCGGCATCGACGGCGCCGAGTGCCTGGAGGTCGCCAGTACGCTCTATCGTGCCCGCCTGCTCGATCTGCTCAACCTCAACGGCGTCGCTGCCATCACGACCCGAGGCCTCTCTCAGCTGATCGGCAACATGTCGAATCCGATGGCGCCATTCCTTAAGTCCGTCGCCGAGTTCCGGCGGGCGATCGGCGCTCCCGTTATCCACGCCTCGCGTATCGTCGACTTGCCAACCGCCGCCCACGCCGTCACCTCGGGCGCAGCCGATCTCGTCGGCATGACGCGCGCGCACATGGCGGACCCGCACATCGTGCGAAAGCTAGTCGCCGGCCATGCCGAGCGGATCAGGCCTTGCGTCGGGGCCGCCTATTGCATCGACCGGATCTACGCCGGCCGCGCGGCTCTTTGCCTGCACAATGTTGCAACGGGCCGCGAGACCTGGCTGCCCCAGAGCATCGAGCGAAGCCTCGGACCATCGCGAAAGATCGTCGTCGTCGGCGGCGGGCCGGCAGGCATGGAGGCGGCGCGCGTCGCCGCATTGCGCGGTCACGAGGTCGTGCTGTTCGAAGCGGCGCCGAAGCTCGGAGGGCAGCTTCTGCTGGCGGCGCGCGCCGCACCTCGTCGCGACATGATCGGCGTTGTCGACTGGCTGGCGGCCGAGATCGCAACGCTTGGTGTCGACGTGCGCACGGGCGCGCTCGCAGAAGACCGCGACGTGCTCGCCGAGAAGCCTGACATCATTATCGTCGCCACCGGCGGTGTGCCGAGAGCACTCGAGATCCCGGGCGGCGAGCATGCGGTCTCGACCTGGGACATCCTCTCCGAACAGGTCCGCGCAGAAGGGTCCGTTCTGGTCTACGACGAGGACGGCGGGCACGCCGCGGTCTCGCTCGGGGAACATCTCGCCCGACAGGGGCGACCGGTGACCCTCGTCAGCCGCGACCGCGTGGTTGGGCGCAGCCTGGGAGGATCGAGCTATCCCGCCTATCTGGGCGCGCTCGCGAAAGCGAAGGCAACGCTCATTGCCGACCGCCGGCTTGCCCTGATCGAAAAATCCGGCAATCGTTTCCGCGCCGTGCTCGTGCACGAGTACGGCGACGTGGAGGAGACGGTCGAGGCCGACTGCATCGTTGCCGAGCTTGGCACCGAGCCGTGCGACGCCCTCTTCCGTGAATTGAAGTCGCGCTCACGCAACAGCGGCGCAACCGACGTCGACGCACAGAAGGCTGGCAAGCCGCAACCCTGGCTCGCGGATACGGACGCGGCACCCGACAGCTTCCTACTCTTCCGCGTGGGCGATGCGGTGGCATCGCGGGATGTACATGCTGCCCTTCTGGATTCGCTGCGCCTGATGAAGGATAGCTGACGGCCGGCCCGACCCGCCTTGGCGAGCGCTGCCTGGACATCATCGTGCACGCGTCGACAGCGTTGAAGCGTGCCTGACCTGCCTCCCGCTTTTCGGTCCATCGATAGCTTGAGAGAATGCCCTCCGAATCGGAGAGGCTGATGCGCAAGAGCAGGTTCAGCCAAGAGCAGCAGGTGGCGATCGTGCGGGAAGCGGATCGCGAAGACGTGGCGGTCGTTGCCAAGCGGCATAAGACTGCGCAGACGATCCACATCTGGAAGAAGCGGTTCGGCGCCTTCGACGCCATCGAGGTGCGCCGGCTGAAGGCGCTCGAGATCGAGAACGCGCGGCTGACGAACCTCGTCACCCTGCGCGACCTGGAGATCGAAGCTCTGTGAAGAGATCGCCGCAATAAAATGTGAGCGCCCGCCGCCCGGCGCAGTGCCGGCGGCTCTGTCCTACTTGGCGCCCTTGCTCGTCGTCCGTCGGCGCGCAGGATGGCTGCCAACCCGTTCCGCCAGGATTGCGAGGGCGAACTCGAGCTCCTGGTCGTCGGCCGCGGACGAAATTGCCACGCGCACAAATGCAGGGACGGGCGAGGTTGTCGCGAAGCGTTCTGCCGGCAACACCCTTACTCCGTGTTGCTCGGCCACACGGACGTAATCCCGACCATCCTCAAACGGCGAAGCGGGCAGCCACACGAACGGTGAGTTGTCCGGAGCATTCCGGACTTTCGAGCCGAGTATCCTGCGAGCAATCCTCATCCGGGACTCGTTTTTTCGCGCAACGGCCGCCGCCAATCTCGCGGCAATTCCGCTCATGATCCAGTGGCTGGCAACTTCCGATACGAGGCGGGGAGTCGACACCACGATCGGTAGCCGAGCGGCCTGCATGAGAGGCATGAGCTCCTCAGGCGCACAGACGACACTCGCTCGCAGTCCCGGCATAAGTGCGTTGGAGAAGCCCTCTATGTGAATCACGCGTTCAGGCGCCAACGAGGCGAGGGGCTGGCCGAGCCCCGGCACGACTGAGGACCAAGCCTCGTACTCGATGGCGGTCAGTCCTTCGCCGCGCAAGATATCGGCGATCTGCCGCCGCCGGTCCGCCCCCATTCTGGCAGCAGTCGGTATGTGCAATGTCGGCTGGACGACGAGAACCTTCGCCTGCCGTCGTCGGCATTGATGACGCAGGTCGTCAGGAACGATCCCTTGCTCATCCATCGCCACGCCGCTCAATTTCAGGCCGAGACGCTTTGCGAGGTCTCGCAATGCTGCCAACGTGGTGCTTTCGCCAAGTATCGTGTCGCCGTGTTGAGTTGTGGCCATCAAAGAGGTCGCCAGCGCCTCCTGGGCGCCAATCATGAAGGCCACCGTGTCGTCACTCGTTGATATCCCGCGGCGAGAGAGCCATGTCTGGGCGGCCTTGCGATGACGAAGCTCGCCGCGCTCTGTCACATGCTCGCCCAACGACAGGAGCTGCCAGCTGTTGCCGAGAGCTCGCAAAGTCTTGCGACCGGCTTCGTCGATCAGTGCCTCGTCGGCGATGGGCGGTCGGACGACCAAGCCGAGATCGACCACGCCGGGGCCGCGCTCAAGGGTATCGATGCTGAGCCACCGGGCCTCTCGACGATCGTCCCGCGACCGACCTCGCCGCGAACAAGTCCACGCTCGGCCAATTCCCATAGGCCCGCGCGACAGAACCGATTGAGATACCGAGACGATAGGCCAGGTCGCGGTGCGACGGCAACCTGCTGCCAGGTGGCAAGCGTCCTTCGTAAATCGCACCTGCAATGCGCTCGGACAATCGCTGATACTTCGGTTGCCCTTGTCCCACGAACATGTCTGCCCAATCGATCATCAACCGTGCTCCCGATCGATCCTCAGCTCAGCTCGAGCGCTTCGCGATCCTACGCAGGCGGATCGAAGCCTCGGGCCACTGCCTTGTCACGCGTTTCTCAATGAATCAGCCGCCCCTATCTCTGCTCGTCGGCGGCGCGCGTCGTCACGGAACGGCTCTAGGGCAAATAATGACACAGGGTCAATTCAATAATTGACTCATACGTCATCGGCATGCGTCAATTTCTGCGCCTCAAGCGGCGTGCGGGAGGCAAATGTGACCACCCGGCAAGTCCGTCCTCAGGGCCGGCAGTCTGGGCGAAGGGGCCCCTCTTGAGGCGTAGGCGGATCGGGTTTGCCGGATCGGGCGCCCATACGCCCGCCACACATGGGGTTCGACTGACTGGCAGTCCGGTGGCACTTCGCAGGCGGAAACATCTCAGGGAGAGCGATATGCGAAGGGATCCAACCCGTGGTCTGATCAACCGTTTGTCGCGCACGGGACCATGAGCCGTCGGCAACTCATCATCTCCGCGCTTGCGACAGGGGCGACGCTGCCCCTGGCCATGTCGCTTGCCGACAAGGCGTTGGCAGCAACACCGAAGCGCGGTGGTCGTTTCAGAATCGGCTCGGCCGGCGGAGCGACGACGGATTCGCTCGATCCGACAACCCACACCAATCAGATGGTGACTCTGCATTCGTTCTGCGTAGCAAACCGCCTCGCAGAGGTGACGGCGGAAGGTCGCCTTGCGGGCGAACTCGCCGAGTCCATCGAGCCGTCAGTGGATGCCAAGTCGTGGCGCTTCAAGTTGCGCAAAGGGATAGAGTTTCACAACGGCAAATCGCTGACTCCTGAGGATGTTGTCGTCTCCGTGCGCCACCATATGGGCGAGGACACGAAGTCAGCAATGAAGTCGAGCCTCAAGATTGTCGAGTCCATCGAAGTCGATGGAAGCGACGCGGTGATCTTCAAGCTCACCACCGGCAGCGCTGATTTCCCCTATGTAACGACAGACTACCACCTACCGATCCTGCCATCGGAGGGCGGGAAGCTCGATTGGCAATCGGGTATAGGCACTGGTCCCTACGCCATGGATGCCTTTGATCCAGGGGTGCGCGGCTTCTACAGGAGGAATCCAAACTACTGGAGATCCGACGCGGCCTTTTTCGATGAGATCGAGGTGCTGTCCATCCTCGACGCGACCGCCCGCAACAATGCCCTCGTCAGCGGCAGCGTGGATGCCATCGACCAGGTTGAAGCCAAGACCACACAATTGCTTCGGGGGGTGGCCGAAGCACGCATCATCGAGGTCACCGGCCGTGTTCATCATGCCTGGCCGATGAGGGTCGAAGCGGCTCCGTTCAACAATGTCGACTTCCGGCTCGCCGTGAAGCATGCGCTCGACCGCAATGAGATCCTGAAGAAGGTCCATCTCGGTCTCGGCATCGTCGGCAATGACACCCCGATCTCGCCAGCCTACGAGTTCTATGCCGACTTGCCGCAGCGCGTCCAAGACATCGACAAGGCACGGTACCACCTTGAGAAGTCCGGCGTCGGTCAGGGTGTGACGATCCCGCTGCATACGTCTGACGGAGCATATTCGGGTGCCGTCGACTCCGCGCTGCTCATCAAGAGTCAATTGGCAAAGGTGGGAATCAATGTGAACGTGATCAGCGAGCCGAAGGACGGGTATTGGTCCAACGTCTGGCGCAAGGCACCCTGGTGCGCGGTCTTCTGGTACGGACGACCGACCATCGACTGGATGATGACGTCTGCCTATGCCGCCGATTCATCCTACAACGACGCTGGCTGGCAGCACGAACGCTTCAACAAGCTCCTAGCGGAGGCCCGAGCCGAGCTCGATTCGACCAAGCGAGCCGGAATGTATCGTGAGCTTCAGTCGATCGTACGCGACGAGGCGGCAACGGCGGTCACCACATTCGCCAATTTCGTAATGGCAGCAAGGACGAACGTCGGTATGCCGGACAAGCTGATCTCGACCTACCCGATGGACGGAGGCAAGGCAGTCGAACGGTGGTGGTTCAACTAGGAGCTCGCCATGCAGGCGTTCGATGGCATCAAGGTGCTTGACCTGACGCACGTGCTGGCGGGCCCATTCTCGACCTATCAACTCGCCGTTCTGGGCGCCGATGTCATCAAGATCGAATCGGCCGGTCTCACGGACATGAACCGTGAGATCGGCCCGATCCTCGAGCTGAACGCGGCGCGGATGGGATCGCACTACCAGTCCCAGGGCGCCAACAAGCGTGCCATGACGCTCAACCTGAAGACCGATGAGGGTCGCAACATCTTCATGTCGCTTGCCCGTGACGCCGATGTGATCGTCGAGAACTACCGCACGGGCGTCATGGATCGGCTCGGCCTCGGCTACGACCAGATCCGCGCCATCAATCCGGACATCATCTACTGCTCGATCACCGGCTTCGGCCAGACCGGGCCCAAGCGCGGGCACGGTGCCTTCGACAACGTCATCCAAGCCTTCTCCGGCATGATGATGGCGACGGGGCCTCGCCGATGGCCCGGCTGTGATGATCGGACCGCCCGTGCTCGACTACGGTACCGGCGCGCAGGCCGCATTCGCCATTGCATCGGCGCTGCTCGGCGCGAGCGCACCGGCGAGGGACAGCGGCTCGACGTCGCCATGCTCGACGCCGCGCTGATGCTGATGTCCTGCAACGTACTCAATCACGCCATGACGGGAGCATCACCCGATCGCAGCGGCATCGGTCGCAATTATGTGGCGGCCTACGGCTGCTACGACGCTGCCGACACGCAGCTCATGATCGGGGTTTTCCGCGCCCGGCCAGCATGCACGGATGTGGCGGGCGCTCGGTCGCGACGATCTCGCCCTCGAAGTCGAGGCACTCGAGATCGCGGACCTGCCTGGCCGGCGCGGTCGCGAGGAGCCGATCCTCGTCGAGCTGATCAGGACGCGGACCGCGGCTGAGTGGGAGGACCTGCTCAACGAGGCCGGTGTTCCCGCAGCGCGTGTCCGCACGCTCGATGAGGCGCTCACCAGCGATCAGGTGGCGAGCCGCAGCATCCTCGGCAGATTGCCCCGGCAGGAGGCGAATGAGCCCGCTTTCCGTCCGGCGGTTGCCGCCTTCGCCAGCCCGGTCGATGGCCCGGCCGTCAGATCGCCGCCGCCCAGAATCGGCGAGCAGACGCGTCAGATCCTGCAGGAGATCGGCTTGTCCGACGAGGCGATCGATGATCTCGTGCGACGGGACGTCGTTTGATCGATCGATCCCGTGCGATGTGTTGACGGCGCGACATGCGAGGTACCCGATCTTGCGACACGATGGCGAGCTGGATGCGGTTCTCGATACGGCTTGGCGTGCGATCGAGGCCCGCGCCGACAAGCTGACGGGGCGGACGATCAGGCTTCCCGCGCCGACGCCATGCGCACTGGCAACCCGCAGAGGCCCGCTATGCCTCGGACTTCCTCGTGCTCGCTCATCTCGACCGGGCCCTCGAGCTGTCCGCGATGTCCGGGCTCGCCGATCTCGCCCGTGGATTTGCGGCAGTGCTCGATCGGCTGGCATGGTCGCAGAACCCGAGCTACACGCTGGCGAACTCGCCGCGCGCATTCCCTCGATGGCTATGCCTATGCGGGCATTTCGGGGCCGGACGGTCCCGTCGTCTGCGCTGCGCCGCGCGGAGGCTTCCTTCTGATGGGGCCCGACGTCCACTACCCCGACCACAATCATCGCCCCAGGGGAGGCCTATCTGATCATGACGCCGGGCGCGCGCTGGCGTCTCGACGGCGGCGCATGGTTCGACGTTTCCCCGGGCGATCTGATCTTGCACGAGCCCTGGCAGACGCACGCCATGTGGACGGCCGCCGAGCCCATGCTCGCCTTCGCCTGCTGGACCGAACCTGGAGATCGCCGCGCCATCGACTGGTCCGGCGGACACAACAGCTGATTGGCCAAGCGCCATGATGTCCGGTTTGCCCATGGTGCTGGCGGTTGGCGAACCTGCTGGCGGCGGCGGGCGATGTCGGCTCCCGGATCATCATCGTCCGCGCGATGGCGGGCCGCCATTGATGTCCGCTTTCAAAGCAAGACCCGCTGCGGCATTTGAAGATCAGGCAGCCGTCTTGAGACCGCTCATCGAGCGGACCGGCTAGCCAGGATATCCATTTCCTTGCGGCCGCGGTTGCGCCACCGGTATCGCATACATGAATGGCGCCCGTGACGACGGCACCATCAGTGCGCGAGGCGAGCAGCGCATAGTGCCCCGCATAATCTTTCGGCTCGGGTACGATCTCCAGCGGCGACCACAAACGCATGCCCTCCATGTCGGCGGGCGCGTTGTAGGCCGTGTCGGCGAGACCAAGCGCTTTAGGTCCGCGCAGATCCGTCGCCATTCCTGCGGGCGCGACACCGTTGACCCGAACCTCAGGAGCGAGCTCATATGCGAGCTGCCGCACCAAACCGACCAGGGCATGCTTTGATGCCGTGTAGATGGGCCCGCCACCGCCTGGATAGAAGGCCGCGTTCGACAATGTGTAGATGAGCGAGCCGCGAGATGATCGCAATGCGTCGACCGCGGCTCTTGCTCCAAACAGGCCTGCCTTAACGTTGATCGCGAAAACCTCGACAAAGGCCCGGTCGATTGCTGCCTCTGACAGGCGCTCAAGCGGCGTGTCGAAATCCCACAGCCCGGCATTGGCAATGAAGCAATCGAGTTTGTTCCACACGCCCAATGTGCGCGCGACGGCCCGCCTGTTGTCAGCAAGCCTGGTCGCATCGCCACGGATCGCGAGGACACTGTCGCCAAAATCCCGCGTGAGTGTCGCGCATTTGTCGTTTGAGACCTCCAGCACGGCGACACGTGCGCCCTCGGCGACGAACCGCTCGACGATGGCTCGTCCAAGTCCGCTTCCGCCGCCCGTGACCAACGCGACCTCTCCGGCAAGGCGGTTCATGGCCGCTAACCCGAAAATGCGGCCCGGACGCTGCCAAGACCGCTCAATTCGGCCTCGTAGCAGCTCCCGGGCGTTACCGGGACCATCGGGCCCAGAGCACCCGACAGCACCAGGTCGCCCTCCGCAAGCGGATCGCCCCGACGCTGCAATTCCCGCGCAAGCCAGATCACCGCATTCACGGGGTGACCAAGGCAGGCCGCTCCCGATCCACGGGAGACCGAACTCTTTGCCGAGCCGCATCTCCATGTTCATCGAGCGTAGATCGTCCGCATCCTCCAACCTCCTCTTGATGTTGCCGAGAACGAAGAGCCCGGATGAGGCATTGTCGGCGATCGTATCGACGATCTTGATGTTCCACCGATCGATGCGCGATCCGACGATTTCGATGGCGGGGACCACGAACTCGGTCGCACGCAGGACATCGGCGGCAGAAGGATTCAGCATCTCGAGTGGCCGGCCCATCACAAAGGCCACCTCCGCCTCGACCTTCGGCTGCAGAATCCTCGAGACCGGCACCTCCTCGCCATCATTGATCGCCATGTTGTCGAGAAGGACGCCGAAATCGGGTCGATCTACACCAAGTTGCTGCTGAACAGCCTTCGAGGTCAGCCCAATCTTGCGTCCGACTATACGTCCCCCACCTGCGAGCTTTACTCGCGTATTGATCTGCTGGATCCGATAGGCAGCCTCGATATCGCCTTCACCCAGCTCATCGCGGATCGGAGCGATGGCGTTGCCGCTTGCTTCCGCCTCACGCAATCGCAACGCGATCTCTGCCTCGAGATCGGCCCCATGCGTCATCTGACGTCCTTCCTCTTCTGGGTGCCTGCATGGCCCTTGGCGCGCTTGCTCGATGACGGCGCATGCGGCAGCGGGGATACCTGTGGCTGTCCAGGTTTTGACAGGTAGATCTCGAGGTATCCGCGAAAGAGCTTCTTCATTTCTCCAACGACGGCCCGGTCGTAGCCCCGACCATTTGCCAGAGCGAGATCGAGCAGCGCCGCCGCCGTTTCACCCAGGCACATGAAGACCAGCTCCCACTGATCATCGTTGCCGGTGAACCCCCAGGACTTCGCGAACGGCCGCAGGAGCCTCGCCACGGCCAAGTTGTCGCGGCGGTAGGCTTCGTGAAGCTCCGGGACGAGGAACTGTGCCCGCTGGAGCGGTACTGCGGCCGGCTCGACACGTGAAGTCTCGACCATCGTGTCGATGATGCCGTCCATCACCTCAGGCCAGGACTCGGTTCCACCCAGTCGATCGACGAAGGTACGAATGTCATCGAGCTGGCGCTGAGCAAACTGGAGAGCCAGATAGTTGATCAATGCTTCCTTGTTGGGAAAATACTTATAGAGAGTCGCGATGTTGACGTCCGCTCGATCGGCGATCAGGTCTGTCGTGATCGCCTGAGGTGTGACGCGCACGAGAAGCTCGGCTGTCGCATCCAGAATGCGCTGCAGAGCGCGTCTGGCACGCTCCTGTTTCGGTTGGACGAGCGGGAGCTCGACGATTTGCGCTGTCATTGCACGTGCACCGGGGCCCTGCTGCAGGTCGACTGCGTGAGCTGACCGAGCGTATCCGACATTCGTATCCCACCAGCGGCCAGGCGCGCACCCGAATGTCGAAATCACAAAATCCGCGAGAACCAGAAGAATGCGAGTGGCCCCGCTGATTCTGGCATTTTGCTCGATCGCCCGCAGCGTGGCGAGAAGAATGCCGGAACCCGACCGCTTGCCCGCCCCCTTCACTGATACGGGAAGAAAGATAAAAAAGCAAGGTTTACTTTTTAAATCATCTCCGCTATCACCTCCTCCCATTGGGTCGCCGACCCGCCGGGAAGCGCCACGCTTGGCTGTCGGCTGATCTCACATAGAGACCTG
>JAWKWA010000029.1:0-36900 GCA_041397765.1 Hyphomicrobiaceae bacterium
GGCACGCCCCTTCCACGAGGCGCCGGCCTGTGCGCTTGACGCTGCCGCCGGGGCCTGACGTGCCGGCCATGGGCGACTGGAACATGAGGTGGTGAGCGATGTTGTCCGAAAGGTGAAACGCCGGACGATACAACCTATGAGGGTGCATACAACTAAAAATTGCAGAACAAAACCGGATTCTCGCATAAGCTGTGGAGACGCGATCCGGCCTGACCAGGGGCACGTGTTATCGGCAAGGTGTCATCTGTTCGCGATTCGCCCCATGCCCCCCGCGCCGCCGCACACAGGTTTCGCAAGGACGGTGTGCTTGGCGCTCCGGCACGCCCGCTGGGTCGGCCATCCCCTGCCAGTGCGGCACTTTTCTCGACGATCCGGGGCCAGCGTCCGCGGCGGATCGCACGATTGGGGCTCGAGGGAAGGGCGCGCGGATGGCCGCGACGGCCGGCAGGAGTGGAGCCGTGCGGGGACGACGGCGCCGCGACAACGCGAACGAAGGCGCCGCTGGAACGGCTGAGGCCGCCTCGATGCGTCGGAGCCGCCGACGGTTGCCCGTCGACGGCTCTCTTTTTGACGCCCCGTAACTTATGACCCGCTAGCCGCCCGACGGTTGTTCTGTCCCAGATCCGGGTCGTCGGTTTGCGGCAGTGAGGCGGGAATGCTCGTCGGCCGGTCGAGACGCTCAGCCCTCCGGGCAGAGCTCGAACGCCTTGGTCAGCGCCTGGTCGGGCGAGGTGAACTCGCCGATCGTCCGCCCGCCCTTGGCATAGGTCGCAATGAAGGCCTCGACCTGGGCGCGCTCCTTGCCCTCGTGCACGCCGAGTGCGGTGTAGTTGGCCCGGCCTTCGCCGCTGGCGAGGATGAGCAGCGTCTTCTGCCCGCCATAGCTCGCCGTGAAGACCTTGCACTCGCCCGGCTTGGAGGGCTTGACCGGGATGGTCAGCGCCGCGACCTGCGTGCCGGCCGTCACTGGAACGCTGGCCGCCGCGTCGCTCGCCGTGCCGGTGCCGGCAGACGGCACGGTGGTGCTGGCGGTCTCGTCGACGGCGCTTGCCGCATACTGCGTCTTCTCGGAGGTCTCACCCGTCGTATCGGCCGAGGCGACGTCCTCCGTCGTCTGCGGCACGGTCTCCTCCTCGGCGCCCGTGCAATAGACGCTGCGATAGGCCTTGGCGATCGTCTCGATATCGTCGGAATAGCCCCGGTCCGTCGGTGACCACTTGGTCGTCAGGTCGGTGAAGGTCACGGGCCGGCCCATGCCCTGCGCCCAGGGCAGGATGAGGTCGGCGACGAGGCGGGTCCGCTTGGCGGCCGGATTGTCGAGCGGCTGGCCGGAATAGAGGCGGATGTGGCCGAGATGAGCGAGCACACCCGTCGACACGTCCGCGAAGCTCTCGCCCGGCTCGCCACCGCCGGTCGCGCCGATGCCGGCGAAATTGTTCTGCTTCGGCCGGACGTCGCCCCAGCGGCCCGAGCCCGTCTTGAACTTCAGCCAGTTGGTCTCGACGATCATCTGGTAGAAGGCATAGTCCCAGCGGATGCCGAGCGCCTCGCCATGACGGCGATAATCGGCCGCGATCTCCTCGAAACGCTCGTCGAGATGGGTATTGCGCTTGTGGACGAGCGCCATCAGCCGTTCCGGCTTCACGCAGGCCGGCACCTTGTTGCCGCCATCGACCAGGATTTTCGGCGTGTCGGCGGCTCCAGCCGCCGAAGCGCCGAGCATGATGCCGAATGCGGTGACGAGAAGCGGGACGCGTACCATGTTGACCAACCCGAAATCGCTGCGGCGCGTTTGCTGCGCCTCGTGGTTTTTGCAGGGCGAGGGGATGTAACGACCCGCGCTCTCTGCAGCGATAATTCAGCCGAGGTTGGTAACTAGACGGTTACCTCGGGCGCCAGTTGGGCCGAGATGCGTCCATTTCGAGGCAATATCGCTCGATTAGGGTTAATGGAGTGCAAACGGCGGCACCGAATACGGTCGATTTGGGCGAAATCGGGACGATGCTTCGGGAAAATCAGCGCCCGCCCGCAGGTCCCGTCTTCGCGGGTCCCGTCTTTGCGGGTCCCGTATCGGTGGCCGTCGCCGGCGCCAGCCGCTCGATCTCGATGCCGACCGAGCGGCAGTCCTCGAACACGTCCGGCTTCTCGATCCGGATCTTGACGGCGATCACGCGCGCATCCTCCAGGCAGGCATCCGCCATGTGCTCGGCGAGCGTCTCGATGAGGCTGACGTGGCAGGTCTCGCACAACGTGCGGATGCGCTTGACGATGCGCTCGTAGTCGACCACGTCGCCGATCCGATCGGAGAAGGCGCGGCCCGCTTCCTTGACCGTCATGTCGACCGAGACGAGGACGCGCTGCGGATTGACCTTCTCGTGCTCGTAGATGCCGATGATCGTCCTCACCTCGAGCTCGCGCACGAAGACGTGGCGCGTTCCGCTCGCGGCATCCGCCCCGACGGGCCGGCGCCCGCCGCTTGTCTGGCTGCTCGGGCTCATGGTCGTGTCTCTCCTTGGAGCTTGCTGGCAGCCCGCGCCCGGCGCTTCGCCCTCAAGGCTCGTGACCGGTGACGTCGGGTGTCTGCCAGGCGAGATGCTGCCCGCCGTCGAGCGCGATCATCTGCCCCGTCATCGACGCCGTCCGCGTGAGGAAAATGACGGCCGACGCGATCTCCTCGGGGCTGCTGCCCTGGCGCAGCGGCGTTGCATGCGCCTGGCCCTCGAACTGCTCCTTCGTCTGGTAGACGCTCGGCAGCGTCGGGCCGGGGCCGATGGCATTGACGCGGATGCGCGGCGCCAGCGCCTGGGCGAGCATCTGCGTCGCCGCCCACAGGGCTGACTTGGCGATCGCATAGGACAGGAAAAGCGGCGTCGGCCGCCACACCCGCTCGTCGATCAGATTGACGATCGAGCCCATGTGATCCTCCGGAAGCTGGCGCGCGAAGGCGCGGGCGAGGAACACCGGAGCCTTCAGGTTGACGTCCATATGCGCCTGCCAGGTCTCCTCCGAGAGCGTGGCGATGTCGTCGTAGAGGAACAGCGAGGCATTGTTGACGAGGCAGTTGATCGGCCCGATCCCGTCGCTCGCCGCCGTGACCAGCCGCTCGGCCGTCGCCGGCCGGGCGAGATCGCCCGCGACCGCGACGGCCGTGCCACCCATCTCCTCGATCTCGGCGACGACGGCGCGGGCCTCCTTGGCCGAGCTGTGATGATGCACGGCGACCCGGAAGCCCTCGCGCGCGAGCCCGATCGAGATCGCCCTGCCGATCCGGCGGGCGCCGCCGGTGACGAGTGCCGAGCGAAGGGGGGCTGCAGCCTTTGTCATGTGCCTCTTTGTCGTTCGGCTCGACCCGGCAGTCGGCGAGCGCGGCCGTCCATCAGCTGTTGTCGCCGTCGAGCAGGTCGCCGAGCGGCCCGAGCACCGAGCCCTCGCCGACGCGCCGGCCCATCGGCGGGGCGGCCGCCCACATCCGGCCGGCCAGCCGCGAGAAGGGCAGGCTCTGGATCCACACCTTGCCGGGGCCCGTCAGTTTGGCAAAGAAGATGCCCTCGCCGCCGAAGATCATCGACTTGATGTTGCCCGCCCGCTCGATGTCGAAATCGACGGTGGGCATGATCGCGACCACGCAACCGGTATCGACATGCAGCACCTCGCCGGGCTTCAGCTCGCGCTCGACGACGGTACCGCCGGCATGCACGAACACCCAGCCGTCGCCCTCGAGCTTCTGCATGATGAAGCCTTCGCCGCCGAACAGGCCCGTCATGATCTTGCGCTGGAAATGAATGCCGATCGAGACGCCCTTGGCGGCGGCGAGGAAGGCGTCCTTCTGGCAGATCAGCTTGCTGCCCATCCGGTCGAGCTTCATCGCCAGGATGTGGCCGGCATAGGGCGCGGCGAAGGCGACGCGCGCCTTGCCCTGTCCCTCGTGCGAGAACACCGTGGTGAACAGGCTCTCGCCCGTCAGCAGCCGTTTGCCGGCGCCGACCAGCTTGCCGAGGAAGCCGCTCGCCGCCTGGGCGTGCGAGCCGTCCCCGAACACCGTGTTCATGGTGATGTCGGCGTCCTTGAACATCATCGAGCCGGCCTCCGCGACCGCGCTCTCGCCGGGGTCGAGCTCGATCTCGACGAACTGCATCTCGGCGCCCTTGATCTCGAAATCGATGTCGTCGGCCATTCCGCTCTGGCGTGCATGGCGCGCACCCGAGACCGGCGGCACGGAGCCGAAGATCGCCATTTCGCTCACTCCCCGTTTGGTGCATGTCAGAGGCAGAGGTAATGCCAGTCGCGCCCGAGTGCAAATCGCGGCGTCATCGCCGGCAGAGGCGGCTCGAGCGATGTGTGGGCGGCGGGGGCGAAGGCCGGCGTCCGCCCGACCGCGGCGCGCCCGTCAGGATCGAGAAGGAGAAGGAACCATGCGGCTCGAGGAATATGCAGGCTTCGATGCGCTGGGCCTGGCGGAGCTCGTCGCCCGGCGCGAGGTGACGGCCAAGGAGCTGGCCGAAACGGCAGCACGCGCCATCGAGGTGGCGAACCCCGCGGTCAACGCCGTCGTCGAGACCTATCGCGACCGCATCGAGGGGCTCGACGAGAAGACCCTCGGTGAGGGCCCGTTCCGCGGCGTGCCCTTCCTCATGAAGGACGTGCTCGGTCACGAGAAGGGCCGGCTGTGCGAATGGGGTTCAAGGCTCTGCAAGGGCCTCGTCACCGAGGTCGACAGCCATCTCTGCGAGCTCTTCCGCAAGTCGGGCGTCAACATCCTCGGCCGCTCCAATGCGCCCGAATTCTCCATGTCGGCGACCACCGAGAACGCGCTCTACGGCAATACCTCGAACCCCTGGCGCAAGGGCTATTCGGCCGGGGGCTCGACCGGCGGCGGCCAGGCGGCGGTGACGGCGGGCATGGTGCCGATGGCGCACGGCTCGGACATCGGCGGCTCGATCCGCATCCCCGCCGGCTGGTGTGGCGGCGTCGGGCTGAAACCGACCCGCGGGCGCATCTCGGCGGGGCCCTCGCTCGACGAGGGCGGCTTCGGCATGACGATGAATTTCGTCCAGGTGCAGACCGTGCGCGACGCCGCCGCCATGCTCGACTGCCTCGCCGTCCCTCAAGCCGGCGATCCCTTCCTCGTCCCCAGGCCCGCCGAGCCCTATGCCGCGATCGCGCGGAAGGAGGCTTCGCCCCTGCGCATCGGCTGGTCGGTGAAGCCGTTGATGGATGCCCCGGTCGATCCGGAGGTCGCCGCGGCGGTGAAGGCGACGGCGAAGGTCCTCGCCGACATGGGGCACCATGTCGAGGAGGACGATCCGGTCTATGACGGCGTCGCCTCGATCACGAGCCTGCTCGACTTCTGGTTCTTCGGCTTCGATGTCCGCCTCGAGGCCTATGGCGAGAGGGTCGGCAGGAAGCCTGGTCCCGACACGCTCGAGCCCGCGACCCTCGCCCTCTACGAGCATGCCCGCGGTCTGAAGGCCGCCCATTTCTTCGCCGCCAACGCCGCCAACAATCGCGCGCGCCGCTCGCTCGGCGCCTATTGGGGCCGCCACGACGTCTGGCTCGGGCCGACGCTCGCCCAGGTCGCCGAGCCGCACGGCCGCTACAATCTCGGCCTCTCCGGCCTCTCGGCGCTCGAATACATCCTCGTCACCTCGCGGCCCGTGCAGTTCACCGTGCCGCACAACATCATGGGCACGCCCGCCATGTCGCTGCCGCTCGCCATGCATTCGAGCGGCCTGCCGATCGGCGTGCAGATCGCAGGTCCCCCCGCCACCGAGCACAACCTCCTGATGCTGGCCGGCGCGCTCGAGCAGGCGATGCCCTGGAAGGACCGCGTGCCGCCCTTGCATGTGAGCCGGCTGACGGCCTGAAGCGCGGGGGAGGTGACGGCCAGTGCCTCTATGGCCGTCGCGGAGGTTTGTCGGAGGCCGGAAGGGGGATCCGCATGCTGAAGGGTTTTGCCACGCCGCTGACACCCAAGGGCCGGTCGGGGATCGTGCCGCCGCCGCCCTGGACCAATGCCGGCATCGTGCTCGCCATCGAGTACTGGACCGATCCGGCGGCGGTGAAGCGCTTTCTGCCCAAGGGCTTTCAGCCGGCGTCCGATCCGGGGCATGCCATCGCCCATTTCTGCGAGTGGCAATCCTCGAGCGAGGGGGCCGAGGAGCTGCTCGACCCCATTCGCGCGCAGTACAACGAGTTCTTCCTCTTGATCGCCTGCCGCTACGAGGACCGCGAGACCTATATCTGCCCCTTCATGTATGTCGACAACGACATCAACCTCTATCGCGGGCTCATCCAGGGCCTGCCCAAGCAGCACGCCGCGATCCGCATGACGCGCTCCTATCCGGTCGCCAACCAGTCGGGCGCGGCCCTGGAGGCCGGCACACGGCTCGGCGCCACCATGACCTATCGCGACCGCCGCCTCGTCGAGGCGCGCGTCACGCTTCGACAGCCCGCCAAGGAGCCGATCGGCCTTGCCGCCTCGCCGGTGCTCGGCGTCCGCCATTTCCCCGATCTGGCGATCGGCGCGACCGCGCCCCTCGTCCACGACATCGTCGCCTTCGCCGGCTACGACCGCCATGTCGCCGACATCTGGACGGGTACGGCCGAGCTCTCGATGTTCCCCGCGCCCAACCAGGAGCTCGCCGACCTGAAGCCGCGGCGCGTCGGCCGCGCTGCCCGCTACGCCATGGGCTTCTCGATCAGGGAGATCCGCCGCGTCGGCGATGTCGGCGGCTGATCGCGTGCGGGGCCATGACCTGCGCTCGATGCAGGCCCCCGAGCCCGCATGAAATGCGTGATCCCGAGCAATTCATACCGGCGCGCACGAGTTTCGAACCGTGATTCAGTTGGATGCCCGCCGGTATCTGCTTGGTTTGCGCGCGGCCGCCCCGTCAGATCCCGGCTCTCCGCAGGCTCACGTCCGCTCGGGATGCCGGATAGGTGGGGACGGGGCCGAAGGCGTCAATTCGGATTCCCAGATGGTCGGTTGGAGCAAGCCGACACCATCGAGCGAATTCCATCTCGCCCGGACTTGCTCTAAACCTCGCCTGAACGGCCCGTCGCCTTGACGGCGGCGAGGTCTCCCCGACGCCTGCTCTCCGAGAGTGCCATGCTCCATCACAACCGGCCCTCCGACGATGCGCTCGCCCATGTGCGGCCGCAGATCCAGGACCTCGCGACCGACTCGATCGCCCATCTCGCCCATCTGGCGAGCCGCCTCGGCGGCGTGACGCCGCTCTGGTACGGCGAGGGCGACATGGTGACGCCGCAGTTCATTCGCGATGCGGCCAAGCAGGCGCTCGACGACGGCCTCACCTTCTACATACCCGACATGCGCGGCTATGGCCCCCTGACCGAGGCGCTCGCCGCCTACCAGACCCGCATCCATGGCCGCGACATCGCCCGCGACCGCTCGACCGTGACGCCGGGCGGCATGCAGGCGCTCGCGCTTGCCTTCGAGCTGATCGTCGATCTGGGCAGCAATGTCGTCTATGTCGAGCCGCAATGGCCCAATATCCGCCGCGCCATTCACATCGTCGGCGGCGAGCCGCGCGCGGTCGCCCTCGACTATCGAAAGAGCGACTGGCGGCTCGACCTCGACAAGCTGTTCGCCGCTTGCGACGCGCGCACGCGCGCCATCTGCTTCTCGACGCCCTCCAACCCGCTCGGCTGGTGCGCGAGCCCGGACGAGTTCCGCGCGCTCATCGATTTCTCGCGCGAGCGCGGCATCTGGATCGTCTCCGACGAATGTTACAACCGGCTCTATTTCGAGAAGGGCGGCGTGGCTCCCTCGATCCTTCAGTTCGCCGAGCCGGAGGATCTGGTGATGACCATCAACACCTTCTCCAAGGCCTGGGCGATGACCGGCTGGCGGGTCGGCTGGCTGACCCATCCGCTCTCGGTCGCCGGCAAGCTCGGCGCCATGACGCAATTCATCAATTCGGGCACGGCCGGCTTCGCCCAGGCCGGTGCCCACAAGGCGATGACCGAGGGCGAGCACCTCGTCGAGGCCATCCAGAAGCGCTGCAAACAGGGCCGCGATCTCGCCTATCGCGCCCTCGCGCCCATCGAGGCGATCGAGCTGCCGAAAAAGCCCAAGGGCGGCATGTACACCTTCTTCCGCCTGAAGGACGAGCCGGACTCGGCCGAGGCCTGCCGGCGCATCCTCGAGAAGGCGCGCGTCGGCCTCGCCCCCGGCCACCTGTTCGGCCCCTCCTCCGCCTCCTTCATCCGCATGTGCGTCTGCCGCGAGCCGCAGGATCTTTCCGCCGCGCTCGAGCGCATGGCGAAGGCCTTCGGCTGAGCGCAGTGGCGGGAGGACCGTGATGCCGGTGACACGCAAGGAGTGCGAGGCGCTCGACCGGGCCGATCCGATCGCCAGCGCCCGCGAGCGCTTCGTTCTTTCCGACGATCTCATCTATCTCGACGGCAACTCGCTCGGCGCCCTGCCGAGGGGCGTGCGCGAGCGCATCCACGCGGTCGTCGCGGGAGAATGGGGCGAGGGGCTGATCCGCTCCTGGAACGCCGCTGGCTGGTACGCCGCACCCGGCCGGACGGGCGCGCGGCTCGCTCCCCTGCTCGGCGCGGCACCGCATCAGGTGACGGTGACCGACACGATCTCGGTCAACCTTTTCAAGCTGCTCGTCGCCGCCGCCCGCCTGCGGCCAGGCCGCCGGGTGATCCTCGCCGAAGCCGGCAACTTCCCTTCCGACAATCACATCGTCGACAGCGTCTGCCGCCTGCTCGGCCTCGAGGCCCGTTACCTGCCGGCCGGCGACATCGCCGGCGCCATCGACGATGACACCGCCGTCGTCGAGCTCTCGCACGTCAATTACCGCTCGGCCGATGTGGTCGAAATGGCCGCCCTCTCGGCGAGGGCGCATGACAAGGGTGCGCTCGTCGTCTGGGACCTCGCCCACTCGACCGGTGCCATCGAGCTCCACCTCGACCGCGACGGCGCCGATTTCGCGGTCGGCTGCGGCTACAAATATCTGAACGGTGGGCCGGGCGCTCCCTCGCATGTCTATGTCGCCGAGCGCCATCTCGGCCTCATCGACCAGCCGCTGACCGGCTGGTTCGGCCATGCCGCGCCCTTCGACTTCGCGGCCGGCTTCCAGCGGGCCGACGGCATCCGCGCCATGCTCTGCTCGACGCCGCAGATGCTCTCGCTCGCCGCCCTCGAGACGGCCCTCGAGGCCTTCGACGGCCTTGCCATGGCCGATGTCGAGGGCAAGGGCCGCGCCCTCGGCGATCTGATGATCCGCCTCCATGACGAGCGGCTCGCCGGTCTCGGTGTCGGGCTCGCGACGGCGCGCGCCCCCGTCCGCCGCGGCAACCACGTCTCCTTCACTCATGAGAACGGCTACGAGATCGTCCAGGCGCTGATCGCCCGCGGCATCATCGGCGATTTCCGCGCCCCCGATGTCATGCGCTTCGGCTTCGCACCCCTCTATGTCCGCTTCGTCGACGTTTTCGACGCCATCGCCGCCATCGCCACCATCCTCGAGACGGGCGCCTGGCGCGCCTTCGCCCGTCCCGCGGCCGGCGCCGTCACCTGAGGCGCTCGCCATGCCCGACCGGCCGCCGCCCGACGATCTCGCCCGCAGCTATGCCGATCCCGACTGGTGCGAGCGCGAGTACAATCCCCGCCTCGCGCTCCCTGAGGCCACGAGCCTTTATGGCCAATGGCCGCAATGGGCGGCGGCGACGCGCGCCCGCCTCGCCCACGAGGCCGATCTGGCCTATGGTGCTCACCCGCGCGAGACCTTCGACCTTTTTCCCGCCGCCGCGCCGCGCGGCGCCCTCGTCTTCATTCATGGCGGCTATTGGCGCGCCTTCTCCAAATCGGATTTCTCCTGGATCGCCGACGCCCTGGTGCCCGCCGGCATCTCGGTCGCGCTTCTTGGCTATCCGCTCTGTCCCGAGGTGACGATTGGCGACATCGCCGGGAGCTGTCGGCGCGCGTTGCCGCTCGTGCGCGAGAGGCTCGGCGCTGCCGCGTCGAAGGGGCTGGTCGTCGCGGGCCATTCGGCGGGTGGCTATCTGGTCGCGGCCCTTCATGCGACCGATTGGCGGGCCTGCGGACAATCTCGCCCGCCCTTCACCGCCGGTCTCTCGATCTCGGGCATCTTCGACCTGAGGCCCCTCATCGCCACCTCGATGAATGCCGGCATCGGCTTGACCGCGGCGAGTGCCGCCGCCTTCGGTCTCGCCGACGCCCCGGCCCTCGGCGATGCGCCTCTCACCTTCGCCTACGGTGCCTGCGAATCGGCGGAGTTCGCGCGCCAGAGCCTGACCCAGGCCGCACTGTGGCGCCGCAGCCGTGCCCATGCCCTGGCGATCGAGGGGCGCCACCATTTCGATGTCATCGAGGAGCTTCGGCTGCCCGGCTCGCCGCTCTATCGCGAGGTCGAGCGGCTTCTCGGGGCCTGATGGGCCGTCGAGACGGCGCCGGCCGAATCCGTCTGGAAAGCCTGTCGGATTTCTGCAACATAGGCGCACCAAACCGTCTCTGGGAGGAACTGCATGGCGTCCCTTCGTTTGAGTCTCGCCCGCGCGGCTGCGCTCGCCGCGGGTCTCGTTCTGGCTGCCGGCTCGGCCATGGCCGACAAGCTGGTGATCGGCTCCTATCCGGCCAACCCGCCCTGGGAGAACAAGAAGACCGACGGCACCTTCGAGGGCTTCGAGGTCGACCTCGTCACCGAGGTTGCCAAGCGTCTCGGCGTCGAGCTCGAGATCTCCGATTACGACTTCCAGGCGCTGTTCGCGGCCACCTCGTCGGGCCGCATCGACTGCGCCATCTCGACCATCTCGATCACGCCTGACCGTCTGAAGGCGCAGTCCTTCACGCAGGCCTATTACGACAACGACATGGCGCTCGCCACGCGCGCGGATTCGACCGTGACCGGCCTCGCCGACATGAAGGGCAAGACCGTCGGCGCGCTCGCGACCTCGGTGCCCGAGGCCTGGGTCAAGGCCAACACCGAGAAATACGGCTTCGGCGACTACAAGGGCTACAAGGCCTTCCAGGATCTCCTCCTCGAGATCCAGAACGGGCGCATCGACGGCGGCGTCAACGATGCCATCGGCCTCGAATTCGCCATGCAGCGCATGGAAGGCATCGCCATCCGCGAGCGCATCAAGACCGACGATCAGTATGCCCTGATGTGCCGCAAGGACCATCCGATGCTCGGCCAGATCAACGACACCATCACCGCCATGAAGAAGGACGGCACCATGGCCGCTCTCTACAAGAAGTGGCTGGGCGTCGATGCCGTCGAGGGTGCGGCCACCATCACCGAACTGCCGATGCCCAAGGCGGAGTGAGCCGGCGGTCCTGGAAGGCAGGCGGAGGCACATGCGGCCGACCGTCATGCGTCGTCGGGACTATCGTCTGACCCGAGTTCCAAGGGGCGGCGCTGTCGCGGCGCCGCCCTTCACCGTTCTGCCCGCCCGCGCGAGCCCCCGACGAAGTGGACTCCGGTTCGTCGGTGAAGACGCGAAACGACAACCCGGCAAGGCGCGGTTCCGGCAACACCGGATCGGAAGGCCCGTCCCTCGCCCGCCCCCGCTCACCTGGCTCCTCGTCACCCCTGTTCGTCCGGCTCTTGCCCGCATAGGCCGCTATGGCCCTGCTGCGGCGATGACGAATAGGGGAGTGCCGCGGCCCGGCGATCCCGTCCCGGAGTAGCTGCCGATGACCCTTGTCGACACCTTCTTCAACGCCCGTGTCATCGAGGAATCCCTGCCGATGCTCCGCCTCGGCATCGGCACCACGCTGCTGCTCGGCGCCTCCTGCATCGTCTTCGGCTCCGTGCTCGGCATGCTGATCGCGCTGGCGCGGCTCTATGCGCCGCTCCCGGTCCGCCTTTTCGCCGTGGTGTTCGCCGATCTCTTCCGCTCGCTGCCGGCCCTCATCGTGCTGGTGCTCGTCTATTTCGCCCTGCCCTTCGTCGGCATCCGCCTCTCGGGCTATACCTCCGCCACGCTCGCCCTCTCGATCGTCTTTGCCGCCTTCGCCTCGGAGATCTTCCGCGCCGGCATCCAGGCGGTGCCGAAAGGACAGTTCGAGGCCGCCGCCTCGCTCGGCCTCCCCTTCTGGATGGTCCTGCGCAAGGTCGTGCTGCCGCAGGCACTGAAAGTCGTGATCCCGCCCTTCACCTCGAACTGCATCGAGGGCATCAAGGCGACCTCGCTGTCGGCCTTCGTCGCCATGCCCGATCTCTTGAAGCAGGCCTTCGACGCCCAGGCGCTGTTCGCCAACCCGACCCCGCTGATGGTCGCGGCCGGCATCTATCTCGTCATCATGTGGCCGCTCGTCAGGCTGGTCGGCTATCTGGAGGCCCGCTCGCGCGAGGCGACGGCGCGGTGACGGCGGCGGGCGAGAGTGCGGGCGCCCGCACGCCCGAGCGCGACGCCATTCTCGGGCTGATGCTTGCCCTGCTCGCCCAGAGCCTGTTCTCCGTGCAGGACGCCATCGTCAAATGGCTGGTCATGGACTACGCCATCTTCCAGGTGCTGCTCGTCAGGAGCGTCGTGGTCCTCGTCGTCACCAGCCTCGCCGCCGGCACCGCCGGTCTTGCCGCCGCCCGCCGCAGCCCTTCCAAGCGCCAGCACATGATGCGGGCGACTGCCGTGCTCGTCGCCTGGCTCTGCTACTACACCGCCGCCCGCAAGCTCCATCTCGCCGAGATGGTGACGATCTACTATGCCGCGCCGTTCTTCGTGACCGTGCTCTCGGTCCTCATCCTCAACGAGCGGCCGGGCCTGATGCGCTGGGCGGCCGTCGGCATAGGCTTCGTCGGCGTGCTGATCGCCGCCAATCCGACCGGCCGGGCCGATCTCGCCCCCGCCCTCCTCGTGCTCGTGGCGGCGCTGCTATGGGCCTGGTCGGGCATCCTGGTGCGCCAGATCATCCGCAACGAGCCTTCGACGACGCAGCTCCTTTTCTCCAACATGCTGTTCGCGCTCGGCTGCCTGCCCGGCGTTCTCGGCTTCGGCGTCGTGCCGAGCCTCGGTGCCTTCGGCCTCATGGTCCTGCTCGGGCTGCTGAGCGGCCTTGCCCAATTCGTGATGCTGGAGAGCTACCGGCGGGCACCGGCCTCGGTCGTGGCGCCGGTCAGCTACACCTCGTTCCTCTGGGCGCTCCTGTTCGGCTGGCTGATCTGGGGGGAGCTACCGGGCACGCAGGTCTTCGTCGGCGCCGCCATCATCCTGTCGAGCGGGGCGCTCGCCGTGATCGCCACGCGCAGATGACGGCGGCCCGTCACCCGGCTTCGCTCGCGGCGGGCGGGAACCTTTCGCCGGCCCGGTGGGTCCTCATATCAGACTCTTGGCGCTCGAGGTCGCGCTGCCCACCCGCCCCCGCTGGCCCGGGCCTGCGCGCCTTGACATCCAGGGAATCTGTCACAAAACTGTCATATTGAGCCGGACCAATCGGATGAGGCAGCGCCCGGCAGCATGGCGCGGACGACATCCGGGCGATCCCGGGTCCGGCTGACCGGCCTTTCACTTCCCGCCCGGCAGCTCGGGGGCGTTCACTCAGTCGGGACATTCGTGGTCGACGGGGCCCGCTCGCGAGCCGGGCGACCCCTTGTCGATCCGGGGATTTGCGATCTGATGTCGAGCTTCCATCTGCTGGTCAATCTGTGCGGCTTCGTCGCGCTCCTCGTCTGGGGCGTGCGCATGGTCCGCAAGGGGGTGACGCGCTCCTTCACGGCACAGATGCGCGGTCTGCTCGGCGCAGCTTCCGGCAATCGCGTGATGGCGCTCATGGTCGGCTTCGCGGTGACCGTGGTGCTGCAGAGCTCGACGGCGACCGGCCTCATCCTCTCCTCGTTCGTCGCCCGCGCGCTGATGGGCCTGTCGGCCGCCCTCTCGGCCATGCTCGGCGCCGACATGGGCACGGCGGTCGCCGCCTTCATCTTCTCGATCGACGTCTCCTGGCTGCCGCCCGCCCTGATCGCGGCCGGCGTCGCGCTCTTCCTCTCCAACAGCACCGAGCGCGCCCGCTCCCTCTCGCGCATTGCCATCGGCCTCGGCCTGACGCTGCTCTCGCTGCAGCTCATCAAGGGCACCTCGGTGGAGCTACGCGAGGCGCGCGGGCTGGAGGAGCTGCTGTCGGTCCTTTCGGGCCAGCCGGTCGTGCTGGTGCTGATCGGGGCGGTGGTGACCTGGCTCGCCCATTCGAGCCTGTCGATCGTCATCCTGGTGATGTCGCTGGTCGGCTCCTCGGTGATCGCGCCCTCGGTCGCATTGCCGCTCGTGCTCGGCGCCAATCTCGGCGGCAGCGTCGCGCCCTATGTCGACCAGCTCGGCGCCCCGCCCGTGGCCCGGCGCGTCCTCCTCGGCAACCTCTTGATGCGCGGCACCATGGTGCTCGCCTTCCTGGCGCTGCTCCTGCCGTTGTCGAGCGATCTCGTCGCGCGTTTCGCGCCCTCGGCGCCACAGGGCGTGCTGATCTTCCATCTCGCTTTCAACATGATGGTGGCGCTGGTCTTCCTGCCGCTCGTCGGTATCGTCGAGCGGGTCGTTCGCCGCCTCGTCCCCGACGTCGCCGGTGCCGACACGCCGGGCACCCCGCGCTATCTCGACAGCGACGTGATCGACAGCCCGGCCGAGGCGATCGCCTGCGCCACCCGCGAGACGCTGGCGCTCGGCGATCTCGTCGTCGGCATGCTGCGGGATTCGATGACCGTGATCGAGCACGACGACGGCCGGCTGCTGAAGCAGATCGAGCGCCGCGACGACGAGGTCGACAATCTTTACGAGGCGATCAAGCTCTACCTGATGAAGGTGTCGCAATCGGAGATGACCGCCGCCGAGAGCCGGCGCTATGTCGAGGTGCTGACCTTCGTCACCAATCTCGAGCACATCGGCGACATCATCGACAAGAACCTGCTCGAGCTCGCGGCCAAGAAGATACGTCGCCGCTACGCCTTCTCGCGCGAGGGGATCGACGAGTTGCGCGCCTTCCACGGGCGGGTGGTGGAGAATCTGAAGCTGTCGCTGAACGTGCTGACGACCAACGACCTGACGCTGGCGCGCCGTCTCCTCGCCGAGAAGCCGCTCATCCGCGACATCGAGCAGGAGGCGGCCGAGAGCCATTTCGAGCGCCTGCGTGCCGGCCGGCCGGAATCGGTGGAGACCAGCGCCATCCATCTCGACATCGTCCGCGACCTGAAGCGGATCAACAGCCACCTGACCTCGGTCGCCTATCCGATCCTCGAGGCGGCGGGCGAGCTGCTCGAGAGCCGCTTGCGCAAGGAGCGGGCCGCACCCCTCGCGGCGACACCGGCGATCGGCGGCAACACCTGAGTGGCCCGCGTTCGCCGTCGGTCGGGCTTCTGAAACGCCGGGCGGCAAGTCCGCCCGCGATCAACCCCCGACGAGCCCCGCCTTGCGCAGGCCCGGCCCGCAGTGGCAGAAGTCGGACGCCGGCAGGCGGACCTGTCCGTCCGATCAGGTCGCGGCCATGCGGAGGCCTGACAGGCCGTCGCTGCCGGGCCGCCTGTCTCGCGGCAAGGCATGAGGGCGGAGGCGCGGTCGATCACGGCCGGGCAAGCGCGAGGGACTGCCGATGACCAATCCGGTTCTTGTGGACGCGACGCGCGGCCGGCTCGTCGAGAGCGTCCATCGCGGCGCCATTGCCGTCGCGGGGCCCGACGGCGGCCTGCTGCTCGCCCTCGGCGATGTCGCACGCCCGGTCTTTCCGCGCTCGTCGCTGAAGCTCGTCCAGGCGCTGCCGCTCGTCGAGAGCGGGGCTGCGGACGCCTTCGGCTTCACCGATCGCGAGCTCGCCCTCGCCGGCGCCTCGCACAGCGGCGAGGCGGTGCATGTCGAAGTCGCATCGCGCATGCTCGCCAGCGCCGGGCGCGACTGGCACGCCCTCGAATGCGGCGCCCACGAACCGATCGACGCGACGGCAGCGCGCGCGCTCCACCGTGCGGATGCGAGCGCCAGCCCACTGCACAACAACTGCTCGGGAAAGCACGCCGGCATGATCGCGACGGCGTGTTTCCTCGGGGAGGACCCGAAGGGCTATGTCGAGCCGGCCCATCCCGTCCAGGAGCGCATCCGTGCCATCGTCGCCGAGCTGACCGGCGAGGCCATGACCGCGGACCGCTGCGGCATCGACGGCTGCTCGGTGCCGAACTGGGCGGCCTCGCTCGCCGCCCTCGCCGGCGTCTTTGCGCGCCTGTCCTCGGGCCATGGCGTGACCGCGGCGCGGGCGAGCGCGGCACGCCGTCTGTTCGCCGCGGCCATTGCCGAACCGCATATGCTCGCCGGCACCGGCCGCTACTGCACGCGCATCATGACGGCGCTGTCCGGCCGCGTCTTCGCCAAGACCGGTGCCGAGGGCTTCTACTGCGCCGCCCTGCCGGACCGCGGGATCGGCATTGCGCTCAAGGTCGACGATGGGGCCGGCCGTGCCGCCGAGATCGCCCTCGGCGCTGTCCTCGGCGCACTCCTGCCCGAGGAGGAGACGCGCCTTGTCCCCTTCGTCTCGCACGCGATCCGCAATGTCCGCGGCATCGAAACCGGCCTGTTGAGGCCCTCGCCCGAGCTGATCGGCCTCCTCGCGCGCGCATCGAGAACGTGAATCAGCCTCAGGAGCAATGACCCCCTGCCGCCCGCTTCGGCCGGGATGCCGGGCAGGTGGTGGGCCTCTCGCGCTAGTTTCCCGAGGTCAGCTCGCCACATTGGCGAGAATGGCGAGGTTGGGGAAGGATTCCGCGCTCGCCCGCGCAAGGTCCGGTCCGACCGGCTCGTTGCCCTCCATGGCGCGGATCGCGCCATTGACGGCACCCGCGATCATGTTCTGCGACACGAAGACGAGGCCGCCCTCGAGCGCCGCCGACAGGCCGATGCCGACCGCGCATTTGCGCACGAGATTGCCGGTCAGCGCGCAGTCGCGCTTCCATTCGTGCCAGCCGACCATGATGCCGACCGCAGGCGCGCTCTCGACCACATTGCCGCTCACCATCGCATCCGCCTCGACCGAGATGCCGATCCCGCGCGGGTCCTCTTGCGAGGCATGGGTGAACAGGTTGCGCACCAGATTGCCCGAGACCACCGCGAGCCGTCCGCCCTCGTTGAAATTCGTGACCGAAATGCCCTGGGCCGCCCGGTCGACGAGATTGCCTGAGATGACGACGCCCTCGAAGGCGAACTCGGCATAGAGCGCCACCTCGCCGAGCCGCTCGCAGGAGTTGCCCAGCATCTGGCAGTCCGAGGCCGAGTTGGCGCGGATCGCCGAGAACGCGCAGTCGGTGATGCGATTGCCCGAGACGAGCACCGAGCCGGCGCGGAAGACGTTGATGCCGTTGCCGTTCTCGCCCGTGCCGCCGTTCCTGGCACCGATCGAGTGGATGCGGTTGAGGGTGACCGTCGTGCCGTCCTCGCCCTGGGCCGAGCGCCACACCTGGATGCCGTTGTTGCCGCTGCGGGCGATCTCGTTGTGCGAGATGTCGAGACCACGGGCATCGAGGCTGAAAAGGCCGGTCTCGGCGCTGTCGAGGATGCGGCAGCCGCTGACGCGACCCGATACGCGCTCGAGCGCCAGCCCGTGCCTGCCGCTTCCCGAGACGGTGAGACCCGTGAGCCTGACATCGCTGCCGCCGCGCAAGGTGAGGAGACCCTCGCCGCCGTTCCGGCCCATCGGCCCGCCGCCGGCCTCGAGCGCAATGCCCTCGATGACCAGCCCGTCGGCATTCTCCGCCTCGATCAGCGGCCCGTCGCCTTCCAGCACCAGATAAGTTCGGCCATGGGCGCCGACGAGCGTGCTGCCGGCGACGAGCTGCAACCCGCCCCGCACGACGAAACGTCCAGGCGGCAGGAGTACGGGCCTGCCCTGCCCGGCCGCCGCCGCGATGGCCTCGCGGATCGGCCCGGACTGATCGCGTGTGCTCTGCGGATCGAGCGCGGGGACGAGAGCCGTCTCACGCGCCGCGGCCGCGACGGCAGGCGTCGGGCCCGGCACGCCGGCGAGAAGGGCTGCAAGGCCGATCTGGCCGACGATGCGCCGCCTGTCGACTTCCATCGGTATGGGCCCTCCCGACGACCGGCCATCGCGGCCCCATGCGGCGCCGGCCGATTCGCCCCGATGCTATCAGAAGCCCCGCCCGTCATCATGCCGGCGCCGGCCATCCGGGGGTGCCGGTTGCCGGCCGGCCATGACGGCGAGTGCCGCCAATCCGCCGGCGACGAGCGACTTGTCGCAAAGCCCGCGCCCTGCCGCCGTTCCGGCTGCTCGCCCGGCCGCGGCTGCAACCGGTATGTGGATGAAGGCGACACGCCGGCCGCCGCCTGCGGCGGCGGCAGCCAGCGAGTGGAAGAAGACGGCGTTGCACAGATAGTCGCCGGCATCGCTCGACAGGCTGACGGGAAGGTCGAGGCGACGGAGCGCTGCGGCGATGCGCCGGGCCTCGGGCGCGCACGACAGGCTGGCCGGTCCCTCTGGGGACAGATCAGCGGAGGCGGGCCCGGCCCCGGCGGCATCGGCCTTGAGGCGGCAGCGATTGCGTCCGACGGTCTCGACGACGAAGCCGTGCGCTCGCGACGACACGCCGAAATGAAGCGCGATGTCGGGCTCGGTGCGCGCGAGCGCGGCGGCGAGGACGGCGGGGCCTGCCTGCCATTCCGTCGGCAGCACGATGGGCGTCGCCCGGACTCCGGGAAAGGCCCGATGTGCCGCCTCGGCCACCTGCTCGCTGAGCGCGCCGCTGCGGTTGACCGCCACTCCGGGGAACGGGCCGAAGCCGGTCACCAGGATGCGGCTGGATCGGCCCTCGCCGCTGCTCATGACGTCGTTCCGGTCGCCGGCATGTTCACGGCCAAGCCGGCAAAGGCCAGCACCTCGGCCGCCGCCGATTGCGGTGTCCTGCGGCCGGCGCGCACCGCGCCCTCCAGCCGCTCGAGGAGCGCGCGCACGGCCGGACGCCCCGTCACCGCCGCCCGCAGCCCGTCGTCGATGAGATCGTGCAGCCAGCCTGCCGCCTGCTCGCGTCGGCGCGCCGCGAAGGCATCGGCCTCGCTCATCACCCGCCGATGCTCGCATATGAGCCGCCAGAGCTCGTCGAGCCCCTGATTGGCGAGACCGGAGACGAGCGTCACCGGCGGCTTCCAGGCCGGATGCACCGGCGTCAGGATCGACAGCGCGCTGCGGTACTCGGCCGCCGCCCGGCTCGCCCGGTCGCGATTGTCGCCGTCGGCCTTGTTGATGGCGATGATGTCGGCGATCTCGAGCACGCCTTTCTTGATCCCCTGCAACTCGTCGCCCGCACCCGGCAGCATCAATACGACGAACACATCGACCATCTCCGAGACCGTCGTCTCGGACTGGCCGACGCCGACCGTCTCGACGATCACGATGTCGAAGCCCGCCGCCTCGACGAGCGCGATGGTCTCGCGCGTGCGCTGGGCGACGCCGCCGAGCGTGCCCGAGGTCGGTGAGGGCCGGATGAAGGCAGCCGGGTCCTGGCCGAGCCGGGCCATGCGCGTCTTGTCGCCGAGGATCGAGCCGCCCGAGCGCGAGGAGGTCGGATCGACGGCGAGCACTGCCACCTTGTGCCCCTGCGCCGTCAGATTGACGCCGAGCTGATCGATCGCGGTCGATTTGCCGACGCCGGGCACCCCGGTGATGCCGATCCGGTGCGCGCCGCCCGTCGCCGGCAGCAGGGTCTCGAGCAGCCGCTCGGCCCGTGCCCGGTGCTCGGCGCGGGTACTTTCGATGAGCGTGATGGCGCGGGCGAGCAGCGCCCGATCGCCGGCCCTGACGCCGCGCACGAGATCCTCGTCGCTGACCGGTTTCTGCCTTTCGGCCGTCATCGTCATGGGGTTTCCGCTGCGGGGCCTCGAGCGCTCGCATGAGTGTGCCCGCCCGGCCCGGGGTTCACAAGCCACCGAAGGTCGAACGCGTCACGGCCCGGATTTGGTCCACTTGGCGTGAGATGATAGTGTTGTCCCGTCCTTGCCTGCGACGGGAGCGGCGAGGCGTGGCGAGGGCAGGCTTGAGGGCAGGACGGGCATTGCGCGGGGCGTGCGACAGAGCGGGCGGACCGACGTCGGCGGGAGCGGCGGGGCTGACGGCGAGGTTGGGCCGGTCGCTCGCCATGATCTTCCCCCTTGTTCTTGCATGCGTGGGGCTCGCCATGACGCCACCGGCAGCCGGCCAGGCCTCTGAGGCGACCGAGACCTCAACCGGGACCGCGAAGGTCGCCATGGACCCGGCCTTTGCCGGCTTCGTTGCGCAGATGCGAGAGGCGGCGCTCGCCTCCGGTGTGTCGGCCCGCATCTTCGATCGCGCCTTTGCCGGCCTCGAGCCCGACCCCGAGATCCTCGCCCTCCTCGACCGCCAGCCCGAGCACGACAGCGGCATCTGGGACTATATCGACCGCATGGTCTCCGAGGAGCGCATCGCCCTCGGCCAGGCCGCGCTGATCGCCAATCGCGGCCTGCTCGACGCCATCGAGGGCTTCTACGGCGTCGACCGTCATGTCGTCGTGGCGATCTGGGGGATGGAATCGAAATATGGCGGCAACGCCGGCAGCCGCAATGTCGTGCGCTCGCTCGCCACCCTCGCCTATGCCGGCGGCCGGCGCACGGACTATGGCCGCACCCAGCTGCTCGCGGCGCTGCGCATCCTGGAGAAAGGCGACATCGCGCCCGAGCGCATGCTCGGCTCCTGGGCCGGCGCCATGGGCCACACCCAGTTCATCCCGACCACCTTCGAAGCCTATGCCGTCGATTTCGACCGCGACGGCCATCGCGACATCTGGAGCAATGTCGGCGATGCACTGGCCTCGACCGCCTCCTATCTCGCGCGCTCGGGCTGGCGCTCCGGCGAGACCTGGGGCTATGAGGTGACGCTGCCGGCAGGCTTCGACTACGCGCTCGCAGGCACGCGCGAGGCCAAGCCGATTCGCAGCTTCATGAAGCTCGGCGTGCGCCGTGTGGCAGCGCAGGACTTCCCCGATCCCGACCGTCCGTCGACGCTGCTCCTGCCTGCCGGCGCGCGGGGCCCCGCCTTCCTCGTCTCGACCAATTTCCGCGCCATCCTGCGCTACAACAATGCCGTCGCCTACGGCCTCGCCGTCGGGCATCTCGCCGACCGGCTGGCGGGGCGGGGCCCCATCGTCCAGCAATGGCCGCGCGATGAGCGGCCCCTGTCGCGCGACGAGCGCGAGGAGCTGCAACGGCTCCTCAGCGCCAGCGGTTATGAGCTCGGCGAGCCCGACGGCTTGATCGGTAGCGCCACCAAGGCGGCGCTGAGGGCCTATCAGCGGGCCCGCGGCTTGCCGCCCGATGGCTTTCCGACCATCGGCCTCCTCGAGCGGTTGAGGGCGGAGGCGAGAACTTGACACCATCCGGCCGAGGCGGCATTGCCGGATCATCCGCCGAGGCGGGCCTTGAGAGTCGTTCCGCACCATCGGGCGCCCCGGCCGAGGTGGCCGAGCTGGAACGGCCGTTGGCAAGGTTGGACGAATGAGACGGGTCAGGCACATGGCGAGGCAGGTCTGCAGGGGGCTGGTCTTCTGTGCTCTCGGTCTCGTCGTGGCGCTGGTGCTGGCGCTGGTGGGCCCTGCCGGCTCCACCCCAGCCCTCGCCCAGTCCATCGACGGGGCGACACGCACCTATGTCACGCCCTTCCCCGACAACGACGTCTACCGCATCGTCGTGTTCGGCGATTCGATGGCCGACGAACTCTCCCAGGCGCTCGCCGCCGCCCTCGAGGACGACACCGGCGTCGAGGTCGTCAACAGCAGCCAGCCGGGCGCCGGGCTCGCCCGCGGCGATGATCAGGCCTGGGACGAGATCGCCGCGGGTCTCGGCCGCGGCCAGCCGATGCATCTCGCCGTGCTCATGTTCGGTGCCGACGACCGCACCTCGATCCGCATCGACAAGCGCCGCTACCAGCCCGACACCAGGCAATGGCAGGCGGAATATGCCGAGCGTATCGACCGCCTGCTGCGCGAGCTGAAGCGCCAGGAGGTGGCGGTCTACTGGCTGGGCCTGCCGGTCATGCGCTCCCCGGCCATGTCCTCTTTCGCCGAGATGGCGAACGGTATCGTCCGCGAGCGGGCGCTGCTCGCCGGCGTCAAATACATCGACACCTGGACGGGCTTTGCCGACCATCAGGGGGCCTATAGCGACTACGGCCCCGACATGACCGGCAAGGTGCGCGAGCTGAGGGCCGACGACGGCATCCATTTCACGGCGCGGGGCTATCAGAAGCTCGCCCATTTCGTCGAGCAGGACATCCGCCGCGACCTCGGTGTCGCCCGCGCCGAGCGCGACGTCCCGCTCGCCGGCGACGAGGACGAGCAGATCGAGATCCATCAGGCCCTGGCGGTCGGTGGCGACACTGCCCCCGAGGGGGCGGCCATGGCCGGTGGCGATGCGACGAGCGGATCGGGTAGCGTGGTCGCGCTCCAGGGTATCCAGGGCTTTCCCGCCGACACATCGACCATCGCCGTCGCCACCTCGACCGGCGGCGACCAGCCGGTGACGGTCACGATAGAGCTGCCGCGACCGGAGATCCCGAGCGCGGTCGTCGCCCATCTGCTGCGCTCGCGGGCCGCCCGCCAGACCGATGTCGGCGATACGATCGACGCCGATCTGCGCGGCGGGTTGACCGCCTTGAGCTCTCTCACGATGACCCCGCGCGCGGCGGTGGCACGCGCGTGCCATTCACCCAGTCGCCCTATTATCGCCTGCTGGTGAAGGGCGAGCCGCTCGCTCGCTAGCCCGGCCGGGCCGACGATTTCCGCTGGCCCCGTCCGGGTCAGGGCCCTCCGGCTGAGACGACGGGCCCCCGGCCTGAAACAATGCCTCCGGCTGAACCGGTTCGCCGGCGGCGAGGGGTCGCCTCGGCTCGCAAGCGCCGTGTCGAGGCGGCAAGCCGCCCGGCGTCAGTGCGGGGCCGCCCGCCGCGCCATGTCGGCGGTCGCCGGGCCGAAATCCACCATCCGCAGCAGCACCGCACCCCACACCGCCGAGAGCAGCGAGCCGGCCAGCACGCCGATCCTGACGCTCTGCTCGCTCGCGGGGTCGGTGAACTCGAGGAGGCCGATGAACAGGCTCATCGTGAAGCCGATACCGGTGACGACCGCGACCGATAGATCTGCCGCATCGTGATCCCATCCGGCAGGGCGGCGAGGCCCGTGCGGACCGCGAGCCAGGTCGCGCCCATGACGCCGATCTGCTTGCCGACGAAGAGGCCGGCCGCGATGCCGAGCGGCAGCGGCGCCAGCAGCGCATCGAGCGACACGCCCTTCAGCGAGACGCCCGCCCCGACGAATGCGAACAGCGGCAGCACCAGATAGGTGACCCAGGGGTGGATCAGGTGCATCGCCTCTTCGAGCGGCGAATCCTCCGGCTCCCTCTGCGTCCGGATCGGGATCACCAGGCCCGTGACGACGCCCGCGACCGTCGAATGGATACCGGCCTTGGTGAACAGGACGGCGAGTACGGTGCCGAGCGCGATATAGACTGTGAGGCTGGTGGCGCCGAGCCGGTTGAGCGCGACCATCGCCGCGACGACACCGCCCGCCATGGCCAGCATCGTCCAGTCGATCCCCGACGAATAGAACAGTCCGATCATCAGGATGGCGCCGAGGTCGTCGAAAATCGCGACGGCGAGCAGGAAGACCTTGAGCGCCGGCGGCAGCGTGCGCGCGAAGATCAGCAGGATGGCGAGCGCGAAGGCGATGTCGGTGGCGCTCGGGATCGCCCAGCCCGACAGCGTGTCAGGCGAGCCGGCATTGATCGCCAGATAGACGAGCGCCGGCACGGCCATGCCGCCGACCGCCGCCAGGAGCGGCAGCACCACCTGCTCGCGCCGGCTGAGTACGCCCGCGACCAGCTCCTGCTTCAACTCCATGCCGACGGCGAAGAAGAACAGCACCATCAGCACGTCCTTGGTGAAGGACTTGAGCGGGCTGACGACGACGTCGCCGCCGACGCCGAGGGTGATGGGGGCCGAGACGATTTCCTTGTACCAGTCGGCGGCAGCCGAGTTGGCGAGCACCAATGCGAGCGCCGCGGTCGCCATCATGACGATGCCGCCGAAGGATTCCAGCTCGATGAAGCGCTTGAGAGCCTTGACGATGCGCGACGGCGGAAGGAGCCCCATCACCACCTTCTCGATCACGATGCCCTCGCTCCTTGTGGATTGTGCCGACCGCCTTGGCCCTCCGCCCGCACCTCGGGGGGCGGGACGCCGGCCTCGGCAAATGAAGACGGCGGGCCGGTGTCGATCACCAGTCCGCCGTACGTCTTGACTGAACGCTGAATATGGGGTTGCGGGCGCGGCCGTTCAAGCCAGCCGCAGGCCGCACCAGCAGGCCGCCGAGGCGGGCGGTATCATTCCGCCGCCTCGCTCTTGGCCGCCGCCGCCCTCGGCAGGAAGATGCAGTAGATCTTCTTCACCGGCTTGTCGTTGCGCCAGCCGAGCATGGCGCCTTGCGGCACGAACAGCGTATCGCCGGCCTTGAAGGTCTCGGCGCGGCCCTCGCCATCGCTGATCGTCACCTCGCCCTCGAGGATGTGCATCATCTCGTGACGGGGGAAAGGGATGACGCGGCGCTCGTAGGGCGTCGTGCTCCACAGGCCGACGGTGAACTGCCCGGTCGGATCCTCATAGGCGAGCAGATCGTGCCAGACCGGCTTGCCCGAGACGATGAGCGCCGGATCGGGACCGTCGGCGGGCTGAAGCGTGGCCTTGGGGTCGGGCTTGATGACGGCAAGGCCGGTGGCGTCCTTGGGGCCGGGGATGGCGTTGTCCTCGTAGATGACGAAGAATTTGCGCACATAGCCGGTCTGCTTCCACTGGCAGACGAGGCCCTTGGGCAGCACGAAGCTCTCGCCCGCGTTGATCACCGTCTCGCCGCCCTTCTCGTCGACGATCGTGACCGATCCCTCGAGCAGCAGCATGAACTCGTCGCACGAATAGGGCCCCATCCGGCCGGTGAAGGCCGTGCACTCCCATACGCCCGCCGTCACCGAGCGCTCCTTGTCGTCGAGCACCATCATGCCGCGCTGCTGGGGGCTGCCCGCCGTCAGGCTCTCGGCCGGGATCGTGCCCCAATCCTCGAGGCCGGCGCCCGGCAGGCCCTTCTCGTACATGCGGGTGAACTGGGGCTTCGCCATTGTCGTCTCCATGGAGCTGGAAGGGCACCGGCGGTGCCGGGACCTGCTGTGCAGTCACGTCGAGGCGGATGCTACACGTTGAGGCAGCGCCCGGCCACCGCGGACGGGGAGGACGGCCATGCACGAGATTGGCCGTTGCGCGCACGCCGATCGGTGGGGCCGGTCAGTCGCCGTAGGAATTCAGTCGCCGTAGGAATAAAGGACGTCGAGACGATCCTGGTAGAGGGCGCGGATGCAGGAGGGATTGTAGCCGCAGGCATTGCGCCGCTGCAGCCAGCGCCGCTGCTCGGCCTTCAGGGACTTGCGCGCCGAATAGCCGATGGCGTTGTAGACCTCGAAGTAGCGCGTCGCCATGTCCTCGTCGAGTTGCGAGATGTCCGGCGTATTGCAGATCGCGACCTCGGCCGGCCGGTCGGCGGTGCGGCAGTTGAAGCTGGCGGCAGTCGCCGGAGTGGCGAAGGGGGCAAGCGCGGCAAAGAGAGCCGCAAGGCCCGCCACCGTCAGGCGCGCCGAAGACCTCGTTCCGTCGATCGTTCCCGGTGCCGTCATCTCGTCCTCCCCTCTCGCCTTCACCGATCGCTCCGGAACGCCCAAGGCCGTCCCGCCTGACCGGAGCGATCCTATCAGATGCAGGTGAGGAGGTGCCGGCCAAATCCGCGCGTGGTGAAATCGTCCCGGAATGCTGCCGTGCCCGCACCGGTCGCAAGGAGCTCCGAGCGCTATTTCTCCACCTGGATGCTCTGAAGATAGGCGAGGATCTGGTCGATCTGGTCCGGCTCGAAGACGATCTCGGGCATGTCCTCGTGTGCGGTGACGAGGCCTTCGGCGAGCCCCTCGCCGAGTGTGTCGATCGCATAGCGCTGGCCGAGCGTACGGAAGGCCGGCGCCTTGGCGAGCGGGCTCTCGCCTTCCTTGTCGATGGCATGGCAGCGCGCGCAGTTCTTGCTGAGGATGGCGCGCCCGGCCGCCAGCACATCGGCCGGGGCATCGAGCGCCATGGCCGGCGAGACCGCGAGCGGACTGGCGGCGAGCATGGCGATGAGCACGAAGGCAGGCTTCACAGGTCGCATCTCAGTTGCCTCCGTTGCGGCCTGATCGGCCGGCTGGCCGGGCTGACGGCGCTTGGCTCGAGGGAAGATAGCGGCGGATTCCGCGAGGAATTTGACTGGCGGCGATCGTGTCTGCCGAGGCGGGCGGACCCTGGCGACCGCCCGGCCGGATCTGACTTCGGCCGGCTGGCCTCGGCCACGCCGCTCAGTAGCGGCGTTTGCGTCGCCGGCCGCCGGCGAGGATCTGGCCGATCGTGCCACCCATCGCTCGGCCGAACGACCTGATGAGGTTGATGAAGAACGTCTCGCCGACGGTCTTGGGCTTGGCCCTCACCTGCCGGCGGCGCTTCGGACGAAAGATCTGGTCGAGCAGTCCCATGGTGGGCTCCGATCTGAAGGGCCAGACACCGGCAAGGCCGATGCCGGACGGGAACGCTCATGCAACCCGAATGTCGCCTTGGCGGCTGGACGCCCGCCACTCTCGGCGTCGCTCGCGCTCTCAGCGCCGGCCGAAGATCGCGTCCTTGATGGCCCGGCCGAGCGCGGAGCCGAACGAGCGCACCACCGATTTGGTGAAGGCCTCGGTCGCGGTCTGGCGGTTGGAGGTGCGTGGCCGGGGCGCGCTCCGCTCGCGGCTCGACGAGCGGCTGCGCGCGCGCGGCTCGGGATCATCGTCGCGCGCATCCTCGCGGCCCTGCATCGGCGGCACGCGGAACTCGCCGTGCTGCTCGAGCTCGGTATCGCGCCGGCCGGTCGTCGTGCCGCCGTGCTCGCCGCGCCGCTCCTCGGTCTCCTTCACCCGCCGCGACAGCATCTCATAGGCCGACTCCCTGTCGATCGCCTTGTCGTACTGGCCGATGAGCGGGCTCTGCTGCACGATCGCCCGCCGTTCCTCCGGCGTCACCGGCCCGAGCCGCGACGAGGGCGGCCGCACGAGCGTCCGCTGCACGATCGAGGGCGCACCTTTGCCCTCCAGCACCGAGACCAGCGCCTCGCCGACGCCCAGCTCCATGATCGCCCGCTCGGTGTCGATCTCCGGATTGGGCCGAAAGGTGGTGGCCGCGGCCTTCACCGCCTTCTGCTCGCGCGGCGTGAAGGCGCGCAACGCGTGCTGGATGCGGTTGCCGAGCTGGCTCGACACGCTGTCGGGCACATCGAGCGGGTTCTGCGTGATGTAGTAGACGCCGACGCCCTTGGAGCGGATGAGGCGGGTCACCTGCTCGATCTTCTCCAGAAGCGGCTTGGGCGCCTGATCGAACAGCAGATGCGCCTCGTCGAAGAAGAAGACCAGCCGCGGCTTCTCCGGATCGCCGACCTCGGGCAGTTCCTCGAACAGCTCCGACAGCATCCAGAACAGGAAGGTCGCATAGAGACGCGGGCTCTGCATCAGCCTGTCGGCCGCAAGTACGCTGATGTAGCCACGGCCGTCGCGCGTCGTGCGCATGAAGTCGCGGATGTCGAGGGCCGGCTCGCCAAAGAAGTTGAGCGCGCCCTGCTCCTCGAGGACCAGCAGCCGGCGCTGGATGGTGCCGACCGAGGCCTTGGAGACATTGCCGTATCGGGACGTGAGTTCCGCCGCCCGTTCGGCGATATTGGCGACGAGCGCACGCAGATCCTTGAGGTCGAGGATCGGCATGTTTTCCTCGGCCGCAACGCGGAAGGCGATGTTGAGGATGCCCTCCTGGACCTCGTTGAGCTCCATGAGCTGGGCGAGCAGCAGGGGACCCATCTCTGCGACGGTGGCGCGGATCGGATGGCCCTGCTCGCCGAAAATGTCCCAGAAAACCGTCGGGAAGGCCTCGTAGGCATAGGGATCGAGGCCGATCTTCTTGGCGCGGGCCTCCAGGAAGTCCTTCGACGTGCCGGCCATGGCGATCCCCGACAGGTCGCCCTTCACGTCGGCGCAGAACACCGGGACGCCCTGGTTGGAGAAGCCCTCGGCGAGGATCTGCAGCGACACGGTCTTGCCGGTGCCGGTCGCGCCCGTGATGAGGCCGTGCCGGTTGGCGAGCTTGAGGTTGAGCACCTTCCCGCCGCGAGCTGTCCTTCAGGAAGCTCGTGCCGATATAGACGCCGTTCGGTTCGCTCATCGGTCTCTCCTCATCGGCTGCGGGTGCTGACGCGCGGGGCGTGCCGCCCGGCCGGAATCGCTTGAAAACATAAGGATCGGGGGTGTCATTTGCAAACGCGGTTGCCAAGCTCCGCACACGCTTCCACTATCGGGTTCCTTGAAATGGGCTGAGCCGGTCGATGGCAACGGCCGCGGCGGCCCGGGAGCCGCGCTCGGAGGCGAAGCCCTTGGCCTTTCGGCCCGGTGCGCTGGGGAGCTTGACCTGAGATGGGCTACAAGATCGAGGCGGTCGAGGGCATCGGCCGGGTCCATGGCGACACGCTGCGCCGCCACGGCATCACCCGCACGGACCGCCTGCTCGAGCGCGCATCGACCCGCAAGGGCCGCAAGGAGCTCGCCGATCAGACGGGCATCGACGAGGGCCTGATTCTCAAATGGGCCAATTGCTGCGACCTCATGCGGGTCCGCGGCATCGCCGAGGAATATTCCGAGCTCCTCGAGGTGGCGGGCGTCGACACCGTGAAGGAGCTGCGCAACCGCCGGGCGGACAATCTCCTGAAGGCGATGACCGACGCCAACGAGAAGCGCCGGCTGGTCCGCCAGCTTCCGGGCCAGAAGCAGGTCGAGCGCTGGATCGAGCACGCCAAGACGCTGCCGCCGCTCATGCAGTATTGATCCGGCCGCTCTGCGGCGTCACCGCCCGGGGCTCCCGCCGGCGACGTGGCACTCACTGCCCGTAGCCCTATTCCAACGGCTCATTTATGCATGAGCCGCCGGCACATATGATCGCGCGACGGGGCGGCCGAGGGGACGGCATCCGTGTCGCGCCGTTCGCGTCGGCGCGGGCCGTTATGTCATGGAAAGAGCGAGAGCATCGAGCGATGATGGATCCGATCCTGGCCGGCGACTTTCCGGCATCGAGCCGCGAGGACTGGCTCGCCGCCGTCGCCAAGGCTCTGAAGGGCGCCGATTTCGAGCGCACCCTCGTCTCCTCGACCATCGACGGCATCCGCATAGATCCGCTCTATGCCGAGGCGAGTGCGCCGACCCGCCGCGCCTCCGCCATGCCCGGCGAGGCGCCCTTCGCGCGAGGCTTCCGCCTGCCTGCCGCCGGCGGCTTCGAGATCGTCTCGCCCGGCGGTCTCGCCGATCCGGCCGCCCTCAACCGTGCCTATCTGGCGGATCTGGAGGGCGGTGCCTCGGTGCTCGCGCTCGATCTCGCCGCGCCCGGCCTCTGCGGCCTGCCGCTCCGCTACGAGGCGATCGCCGCCGCGCTGAAGGGTGTCCATCTCGACATGGTCGGCATTTCCGTCTCGGCGGGCGACCAGTATCTGGGGGCGCTTCAGTCGCTGAACACCTTGTGGGATGAGCAGGATACTTCCGCCGCCGCGCGTCGGGCCGATCTCAACGCCGATCCGCTCGGCACGCTCGCCGCCACCGGCGCTCTCGAAGCCGATCTGTGGGAAGCGCTCGACGTGCTCGGCCATTTCGCCGCGCAGAATGTCGGCGGCCCCCCAGGGCTCACGCTGCTGCTCGCCGACGGCCGGCCCTATCACGAGGCGGGAGCGAGCGAGGTGGAGGAGGTGGCAGCGCTCGCCGCGACCGCGGTCGAGTATCTGAAGGCGCTCGATCTCGAAGGGGTCACACCCGACCGGGCGCTCCGCCGCTTCTCCTTCGCCCTCGCGGCCGATCAGGATCTCTTCCTGACGATTGCCAAGCTGCGGGCGGCACGCGGTGTCCTGGCACGGATCGCCGAGGCATCCGGGGCCGGACTGGCCCCCCATGCCATGCGTCTCGCCGTCACCACCTCGGCCCGCATGACGACGCGGCGCGACCCCAACGTGAACATGCTGCGGGCGACATTGGCCGCCGCGGGGGCGGTGCTTGGCGGCGCCGACCAGGTGGCGGTCCGCCCGCATACCGCCGCACTCGGCACGCCCGACGGTTTCGCCCGGCGCATCGCCCGCAACACGCTCGTCATCTTGAAGGAGGAATCCTCGCTCGGCCGCGTCGCCGATCCGGGCGGCGGCTCCCATGCCATCGAGCACCTGACCGGCGAGATCGCCGGCCGGGCCTGGACGCTGTTCCAGGAGATCTAGGGGCGGGGCGGCATGGCCGAAGCCCTGAAGACCGGCTGGCTCACCGAGCGCATCGGCGCGACCGCAGCAAGGCGGGCCGCCATGATCGCAAGCGGCCGTCTCGAGCTGACCGGCGTCTCGGCCTTCCCCGATCTCGGCGAGACCCGGCCGCAGATCGCCCCGGCACCGGCGCCCGCGCCGATCGAGCGGGCGGGCTTTCGCATCACGCCGCTCGTTCCCCTACGTCTCGCCACACCCTTCGAGCGGCTGCGCGACCGGGCCGATGCGATCGCGGCCGCGAGAGGGGTCCGGCCGGCGGTCTTTCTCGCTGGCTTCGGCGCGCAGAAGGAGCATGCCGCCCGCCGCGACTTCACCCGCGCGCTGCTGGCCTCCGGTGGCATCGAGGCGATGGCGAGCGCACCGCTCGCGGACGCCGCGGCGGTGGCCGCGGCCTTCCGCGGCAGCGGCGCGGTGATGGCCGTGCTGTGCTCATCCGATCCGCTCTATCGCGACCTGGCGGCCGATGCCGCGCGGGCGCTGAAATCGGCGGGTGCCCGCGCCGTGCTGCTCGCCGGCCGGGGCGGCGATCTGGCCGAGGAGCTGAAGGCGGCGGGCGTCGACCGTTTCCTCTATCTCGGCGCCGACCGCATCGAGCTGCTCTCGGCCGTCCTCGACACGCTGGAGGCAAGATCATGAGCGCGGCTCCAGGCAATGACGGACGCAAGGTCGTGCTCGCCGGCGGCTGCCAGTGTGGGCGCCTCCGCTATGCGCTCTATTCGGTCCCGGCCGGTGTGCACATCTGCCACTGCCGCATGTGTCAGAAGGCCGTCGGCGGTCCCTTTGCCGCGCTCGCACCCGTGCCGGCCGCCGATTTCGCCTGGACGCGTGGCACGCCTGGGACATTTGACAGCTCGAGCATTGCCGCCCGCGATTTCTGCCGCGATTGCGGTACACCCCTCACCTATCGCGGTCTCTCGGGGCGCGTGAACGTCTCGGCCGGCAGCCTCGATGATCCCTCCGCCGTGAGGCCCGACTTCAATCTCGGCGTCGAGAGCCGCCTCGCCTGGCTCGCCGATCTCGCCCATATTCCCGATCGCACCACCGATCAGGACTTCCCGCCCGACGTGCTCGCCGCCATCGTCAGCCATCAGCACCCTGACGAGGAGACCGGAGAGAACTGGAAGCCTGCAGGGACGCAGGCTCGATGACGGAGTGTGATAGTCTGAGGTGGACAGAAAGGAATGCGAGGCCATGAGCACGCAACCCGCGCCGGCAATGCGGATGACGGCGGACGAGTTCATCGACTGGGACGGCGGCGGCCATCAAGGCAAGCTGGAGCTGGTGCATGGCGAGGTGCGGGCCATGTCGCCGGCGAGCGGCACGCATGCCCTCATCCAGGCGACCGTGGCCCATCTCATCCGCACCCATCTGCAAGCAAGACGCCTTCCTTGCCGCGTCGGCACCGAGGCGCCGGTCAGGCCGCGCATCCTGACGAAGAGCAATGTGCGTGCGCCCGACATCGCCGTCACTTGCCTCCCGCCCACTGCCAACGAGCGGTTCTTCCCCGATCCGGTGCTGATCATCGAAGTGCTCTCGCCGAGCAACCAGCGCGAGACCTATGAGAGCATCAGTGCCTGCGCGACGATCCCGACGCTGGCGGAGGTCGCCGTCATCGACAGCGAGCGCGTTGCCGCCAAGGTGTTCCGCAAGTCCGAGACCGATGGCTGGCCGCTCGATGGCGAGGTGATCGGGCCGGGCGACGTGCTGCGGCTCGACAGCATCGGCTTTGCAGTGCCCCTCGCTGAGCTCTATGCCGACACGCATCTGCGACAAGAGGGCGCCTGAAGGACAGGAATTGCGGTGCCGGCACCGGATGGCCCGGTTGCTGCCGGCATCCGACCACGATTGATAACGAGCGGACCCCTCCTCCGCTGGAGACAAGCCGATGACGCTGCCGGATTTCACAGCCGTTCCCTTCACCACACAGGCAGCGGTCGGCGGCTCGCGCCCGGCCCATGGCGGCGAGCCTTGGATGACGCCGGAAGGCATCGCGCTGAAGCCGGCCTATGGCGCCGCCGATCTCGAGGGCCTCGATTTCCTCGATACCTGGCCGGGCATCGCGCCTTTCCTGCGCGGTCCCTACCCGACCATGTATGTCAACAAGCCCTGGACGGTCCGCCAATATGCGGGCTTCTCGACGGCCGAGGCCTCGAACGCCTTCTACCGGCGCAATCTCGCCGCCGGCCAGCAGGGCGTCTCGGTCGCCTTCGATCTGGCGACCCATCGCGGCTATGATTCCGATCACCCGCGGGTCCGCGGCGATGTCGGCATGGCCGGCGTCGCCATCGACTCGATCCTCGACATGCGCACGCTTTTCGAGGGTATTCCCCTCGACCGCATCTCCGTGTCGATGACCATGAACGGTGCCGTGCTGCCGATCATGGCGCTCTTCATCGTCGCCGGCGAGGAGCAGGGCGTCCCGACGAGCAAGCTGTCGGGTACGATCCAGAACGACATCCTCAAGGAGTTCATGGTCCGCAACACCTACATCTATCCGCCCGGACCATCGATGCGGATCATCTCCGACATCTTCGCCTACACATCGGCGCACATGCCGAAGTTCAACTCCATCTCGATCTCGGGCTATCACATGCAGGAGGCCGGTGCGACCGCCGACCTCGAGCTCGCCTACACGCTCGCCGACGGCATCGAATATGTACGCGCCGGCATCGCTGCCGGCCTTCCCGTCGACAGCTTCGCCCCCCGCCTCTCCTTCTTCTGGGCGATCGGCATGAATTTCTTCATGGAGATCGCCAAGCTGCGCGCCGCCCGCCTGCTCTGGGCGAGACTGATGCGAGAGTTCGAGCCCAAGGACGAGCGCTCGCTCTCGCTGCGGACGCATTCTCAGACCTCAGGCTGGAGCCTCACCGCCCAGGACGTCTTCAACAACGTCACCCGCACCATGATCGAGGCGATGGCGGCGACCGAGGGGCACACCCAGTCGCTGCACACCAACGCGCTCGACGAGGCGCTGGCGCTGCCGACCGACTTCTCCGCCCGCATCGCCCGCAACACCCAGCTCCTCCTGCAGCAGGAATCGGGCACCTGCCGCATCATCGATCCCTGGGGCGGCAGCTACTATGTCGAGCGCCTGACGGCCGAGCTCGCCAGAAAGGCGCTCGGTCATATCGAGGAGGTCGAGGGCCTCGGCGGCATGGCCAAGGCGATCGAGGCCGGCATCCCCAAGATGCGCATCGAGGAGGCGGCCGCCCGCACCCAGGCGCGCATCGACTCGGGTCGCCAGGTCATCGTCGGCGTCAATCGCTACCGGGTCGAGGACGATCAGGCGATCGAGATCCTGAAGGTCGACAACGCCTCGGTGCGCACCGCCCAGATCGAGAAGCTGGCGGCACTTCGCGCCAGCCGCGACGAGGCTGCCTGCGAGGCCGCGCTCTCCTCCTTGACGGCGGCCGCCCGATCGGGCGAGGGAAATCTGCTCGCCCTTGCCGTCGATGCCGCGCGGGCCAAGGCGACGGTCGGCGAGATCTCGAATGCGCTGGAGGCGGTCTACGGCCGCCATCGGGCCGAGACGCGCGCCATCTCGGGCGTCTACAGAGCGGAGATCGGCATGGGCGACAGGACGGTGAAAGCCGCACAAACGATGATCGAGGCCTTCGCCGCCAATGACGGCCGCCGGCCGCGCATCCTGATCGCCAAGGTCGGCCAGGACGGCCACGACCGCGGCCAGAAGGTGATCGCCTCGGCCTTCGCCGATCTCGGCTTCGATGTCGACATCGGCGCCCTGTTCTCGACGCCCGGCGAGGTCGCGCGTCAGGCGATCGAGAACGACGTCCATGTCGTCGGCGTCTCCTCGCTCGCCGCCGGCCATCTGACTCTGGTGCCCGAGCTGAAGGCCGAGCTTGCCGCGCTCGGCCGGCCCGATATCCTGATCGTCGTCGGCGGCGTCATCCCGCCGGAGGACTACCCAGCTCTCATCGCCGCCGGCGCCAAGGCAGTGTTCGGGCCCGGCACCAATGTCGCCGAGGCCGCCGTCGATCTCCTCGCCAAGCTGAACGCCGCCCTCGGCTACGAGCCGGCCAAGGCCGCCGAGTAGCGCCGCCCGGTCCGGGATCGCAAGGGCATGGCGCTTCTATACCCCGGCAAGGCCGGAGACCCCGGCGCCCGAACAGATTGTGGACTTGAGGATCGGCAACTCTCGTGCAGTAGAGCGATCTCATTGTTGTGCATATCTCGCCCTGCGTCCCCGCCAACGGCGCCTCCTTGGGCGAATCCCGGATTGCCGACGGCCCCGCGAAAGTGCTAGGCGCCGGGTGATGATCGGGGGTCTGAGTATTTTGACGGCAGAGTGAAGCAATCGGCTTCCCCTGTCACTTCACCGACTTTTGGGGGTGAGGTGGCCGCCATGTACTCACTTCGATCCGGGCCTTTTCAGATCGGGGAGCGGGAGCACTGCCATGTGGAATCGTCTTGCAGCCTTGACCATTTTTCTACTCTCTGGCCTTCAGGCCGCCGAGGCCAAGACGTTCAAGGAGATGTTCCCCGCCGATCTTGGGCTCGACGCCAAGGAGGTGCAGTTTCTCTCCGGCCTCGACTACAAGCAAGGCGAAGTCGATCTGGGCAGCGGCGGCGTCGTCGTGAAAATCTCGCCGCAATTCTACTTTCTCGGCGCCGCCGATGCGCGCCGCGTCCTGGTCGATGCCTGGGGCAATCGGCCGACCGTGGCGGACGGCGTTCTCGGCATCATCTTCCCCGCCGACCGCACGCCGCTCGACGAGACCTGGGGCGCGGCCCTCAGCTTCGACGAGGACGGCTATGTCTCCGACGACGATGCCGCCTCGATAGACTACGACGCGCTGTTGAAGGAGATGCAGGAAGGCACCGAGCAGGAGAACGCCGAGCGCGCCAAGGAAGGCTTCGAGTCGATCAAACTGATCGGCTGGGCCTCGCCGCCCTTCTACGACAGTGGCGCGCATCTGCTGCACTGGGCCAAAGAGCTCGAGTTCGGCGGCGATCCGCAGCACACGCTCAACTATTATCTGCGCGCGCTCGGCCGGCATGGCGTCTTGAACGTCAACTTCATCGCCTCGATGAGCCAGCTCGACGACATCAAGCGCGCGCTGCCCATCGTTCTGGCCATGCCCGACTTCAAGGACGGCTCGCGCTATGCCGACTACGTGCCGGGCGCCGACAAGGTGGCCGCCTATGGCATCGGTGGCCTCATCGCCGGCAAGCTCGCGGCCAAGGCCGGATTGCTGGCCCTCGCCCTAGCCTTTCTGAAGAAGGGCTTCGTCCTGGTGATCGCCGCACTCGCTGCGGTCGGCGGCTTGGTCAGGCGGCTGTTCGGCCGCAAGCAGGAAGGTTGAGCGGCGGCGGCTCTGTTCCGCGGCCTGACCATCGACGGGGCCGCGCCATGGCGGAGCGAGGCGGCGGATGAGCCGCCCGCCTCGAGGCCGTCACGGCGCGGCCCCCTCGCCGTCCGTGCCGCAGTTCCGCCACATGCCCGCTGAATGGTCCTTCGCGGCTGCACCCACCCCCAGTGCCCGCGAGTATCTGCCCATGTCCCAGAAGCCGCTGTTCCACTGCCCGATCGACGAGCTGCACCGCACCATGGCCATGCTCGGCTATCGCGTGAGCCCGCTCGGCGTGCCCGAGGTGCTGATGGGCATCCAGTGCCGCGCCTCGGGCGAGTTCACGATCAACGCGCTCGGCGATGTCGACTATGGCGCGGCGAGCGATCATCTGAGCAGCCTCGGCGCCGATGCCGGTCTCATCATCGCCATCGAGAACTGGCGCTTCGGCCAGCTCGCCCGCATGATCCTGATGCCGCTGAAGCTGACGGTCGCCGAGCCCGAGCTGCTGCCGGCCGATCAGCGTTCGCGCTCGATGCGGCTCTTGCAGGTCCTGCCGGCCCGTACCGCACGCGGCTGAACGAGGCTCGCGCCCGTCGACGGGAATGAGGGCTCAGGCGGGCGGGACGAAGGCCTGCGCGATCTCCTGAAAGACCGGCATCGCCTCGAGGCGCGCCGCATGGGTGGTGAGCGCGGGGCAGTTTGCCCGATCGATCAGCCCCGGATGCGCCTCGCTCGCAAAGCGCAAGGCGACCGCGGCGGCGATGTCGGCATGGCCGAGCTGCTCGCCATGCCAGTAAGGGTGCTGCGATGCCGCCCGCTCCTGATCCAGTGCCGCGGCGACGCCGAGGATCTGCTGGCGGCAGCGCGTCGACCAGACATCCGAGACCTTGTCGTGCAGGCGCCGCTCGTAGAACAGCGCGACCGCCTTGTCCGCCAGCCCCATGGCGAGCGAGACGGTCTTCAGCGCCCGCCGGCGCGCCACACCTTCGCGCGGCATCAGCGTCCGCTCGGGTCCCGCCGAGGCGTCGAGATGGTCGAGGATGGCCCCGCTCTCGATCAGCACCTCGCCATCCCCGAGCACGAGCGTCGGCACGCGCACGAGCGGGTTCAGCGCCCGGATCTTGTCCGCATCGCCGAACACCGACCAGGGGCGGTGCTCGAACGCCATCCCATAGAGCCTG
>JAWKWA010000030.1:0-34311 GCA_041397765.1 Hyphomicrobiaceae bacterium
CCATCTGCAACGAACCGAGGTCCTGGAGGCGGAGGAGTATTTCTCGCCCGGCCAGAAGGGTTCCTCGGCCATGCCGCACAAGCGCAATCCGGTGCTGTCGGAGAACCTGACCGGGCTTGCCCGCATGGTGCGGGCCTATGCGATGCCGGCGCTCGAGAATGTGGCGCTCTGGCACGAGCGCGACATCTCGCATTCCTCGGTCGAGCGGATGATCGGGCCGGATGCGACGGTGACGCTCGATTTCGCGCTCCATCGCCTTGCCGGGCTCGTCGAGAAGCTCGTCGTCTACCCGGAGCGGATGCGCGCCAATCTCGACCGTCTCGGCGGTCTCGTCCATTCGCAACGCGTGCTGCTGGCGCTGACGCAGGCCGGCGTGTCGCGCGAGGATGCCTATCGGCTGGTGCAGCGCAATGCCATGAAGGTGTGGGACGCCTATCAGTCGGGCGGGGCGGGCGGCGTGCCCGATCTCGCCGGGCTCCTCAAGGCCGACTCGGAGGTTTCGGCCGCGCTGTCGCCCGAGGCGATCGACGCTCTGTTCGATCTCGGCTTCCATCTCAGCCATGTCGATGCGATCTTTGCGCGGGTGTTCGGCGAGACGGGCGAGACGGACCAGACGGGCGGGCCGGGCGGAGCCGCCCGGGGCGATGCGACCATTGTGGCGGACCGGCAACAGAGCGGCCCGGCCGGATCAGAGCATTGAGGCGCGGGTGATGGGCTACAAGGTTGCCGAGCTCGACCTGCTGATCGTCCCCGATGGGGCCGGACTCGATTCCGATCATTGGCAGGCCCGCTGGGTGCGCCAGCTCAGGACGGCGCGGACCGTCGAGGTCTGGGAGCTGGCGCAGGGCGGCGATGCCGCCCGGACGGCGGCGCTCGCACGCGCCGTGGCGGCGGCCGAGCGGCCGGTCATGCTGGTCGGGCATGGTCTGGGTGCCCTCGCCATCGTCAAGGCGGCGCCGGCTCTGGCAGGCGCGCGGATCGCCGGGGCCTTGCTCGTCGCGCCGACCGATTGGAACCTTCCGGCGATCTCGCAAGTGCTTGCACGGGCGGGATTCCCGCCCGTATCGAGCGATCCGCTGCCCTTCCCCTCGCTGGTCGTCGCGAGTCGCAACGATCCGCTGATCGGCTTCGAGACGGCGCAGGGCTTCGCCTTTGATTGGGGCTCCGACTTCGCCGATGCGGGGGAGGCGGGCCATATCGACGCCGCCTCGGGCCACGGTCCCTGGCCCGAGGGGCTGCTGCGCTTCGGGGTCTTCCTGAAGACGTTGGCGGCCTGAGACCCGGGCCCCGCGGCGGGGACCCGACCGGCCGGCATGGCCTCGTGCGGCCCCTCGCGACAGGGAAAGGACCAATGATGGCGCTCGGCAACTCCCCGACACGGACGACACGCCTCGTCGTCTCGGGCAGGGTCCAGCGCGTCGGCTTTCGCGATTGGGTGCGGCGGACGGCGCGGCGGCTCGAGCTCGACGGCTGGGTGCGAAATCTGGCCGATGGCCGGGTCGAGATGCTGGTGGCCGGGCGCCGGGTGGATGTCGATGAGATGATCGCGCGCTGCCGCAACGGTCCGCAATCGGCGACGGTGGCGGGGGTGGATGTCGTGGAATGTGCGGCGGGCGAAGGGCCGGCCCGCGGCTCGGGCTTCAAAATCCTGCCAACAGCCTGAGTGGGGTGAACTTCCGCCGAGGCGCGGGGGCTCTGAGCTCAGGCCGGGCCGGTGATCGGCCCGAAGACGGCGGGAAAGGTTGCGGCGAGTGCACGGTCGACATCGGCCATGGTGGCGTCGATGCCGAGATCGGCGAGCGAGGTGACGCCGAAGCCGCTGAGACCGCAAGGCACGATCCCGGCGAAATGGCCGAGATCCGGTGCCACGTTGAGCGCGAAACCGTGCATCGTCACGCCGCGCCGGACACGCACGCCGATGGCGGCGATCTTGTCCTCGGCATCCGGTCCCTTGTCGGGTCGCGGCACCCAGACCCCGACCCGCTCGCGCCGGCAGAGGGCGGCGACGCCGAGGCGGGCGAGGGTGGCGATGAGCCAGCGTTCGAGGCCCGTAACATAGGCGCGGATATCGGGGCCGTGTCCCGGCGGGCTGCGCCGCTTCAGGTCGAGCATGACATAGCCGACGCGCTGGCCGGGCCCATGATAAGTGTACTGGCCGCCGCGGCCGCTCCTGTGGACCGGGAAGCGTGCGGGATCGAGCAGATCGGCATCGCGGGCACTGGTGCCGGCCGTGTAGAGCGGCAAGTGGCCGGTCAGCCACACGAGTTCGCCGGCCGTGCCGTCGGCGATCGCGGCGGCGCGGGTCTCCATGAAGGCGACAGCCTCGTCATAGCCGGAGGGCTCACCGTCGACGCGCCAGTCGACAGGGCGCACCGGCGGCGAGGCGGCTCCCTTATCGGCGGGTGACGGGCCTATGCTGGCGCTCATGTCCGTGGTGATCCGTTGTCTCGCCGAAAGTTCCGGACGGCTCGGATGCCTTGCGGCTGGAAGCTTCCGGGCGCCGCCAGTCTAGAGCCTCGTCGGTCGTGATGCGAGCGTCGGCGCGAGCATCGAGGGCGCGCGCATTTTCTCGCGACGAGCCGGTTTCGGTGTCGCCCGAAGCTGCATCGGTGCTCGCATTCTGAAGTTTGCAGCGGGCTCGCCCATCGAGGATGAGCCATGGCGCGTCAATCGTCCGCACGGGGCCCCTCGCAGCCCGTGATCTCGGCAAGAGGGCGAGGCCGAAGGGCCGTGGGCCGGCGCATTCGGCCAGTCATTGGCGCGCCGTTCGGCCGTCCGGCCGAGGGCGCAAGCCACCTTGACCATCGGTGTCGGCCATCGCGCCGGGACGTGCTTGCAATCGGCCGTCGGCTCTGTTAGGGGAACGCGCCCGGTGGATGAACCAGTCGCCGCCGGGGCATTCGGGCCGGCCGATCAGCCGGACAAGTGTGCGGTCGTGGCGGAACTGGTAGACGCACTACCTTGAGGTGGTAGCGGGGCGACCCGTGGAGGTTCGAGTCCTCTCGACCGCACCAATTCCGCCGGACGCGGGTCCGGCGCTTCCTGAGCATCCGAACCCGTTCAGCCCCTCGCGCGCGGTGCGCCGAACCGGCCGTCAGCGGCCGGCGATCGCCGTTCCCGACACGGCCTGCGCGGCGGTGCGCGTCGCGTGCGAGCGGACGACGCCGGCGAAGCTCTGCGGGAAATAGACCTTGTGGATGAACGCCTGACCGGGATGATCGAGGTAGGTGGCCTCGATCCCGAGATAGGGCCAGCGGCGCTGCAGCACGTGGCGCTCGATGTCGGCGGGCTCGAACATCGCCTGCTCGGCCTCGAGGAAGCGGCGCTGGAAGCTCGCCTTCAGGGCGCGGAACTCGACAGGACGCTCGCCCTCGCTGCCGGGACGGAAGAGGCCCTCGGTCGCCTTCATGTTCTCGAAGAACGTGGCGTAGTAGGCCGTGAGCACGAGCGCCCGATCGAGCCGCCTCTGGAAAATGGGATCGTTCTTCAGCGCCCCGGACTGGCCGGCGCGGACCGCCTCGATGACCATCCGGTTGAGCCCGGCGAGGAGCTTCATGGTCTCGTAGAGATGGACCTGGCAGTTGGGATCGCCGGTCTCGCGGCCCGGATAGAGATAGAGATAGAAGGCATAGCGCGGCTGGCCGCCTTCCCAGTAGCAGAACAGCTTGTCGAAGCCGCCGATGTCGATCGGATAGGATTCGGGGTCGAGGCCGGCGGCCGAGGCATCGCGCTCCAGGGACTTGCTGAGGCGGATGGCGAGAGAGAAGCGCACGAGGCTGCGGAAGAAGCGGTCGAGCTCCTCGCCGAGATCGGCGACCCGGCGGTCGGGCCGGGCGCGGCCGGTGACCGTCTCGTCGGCCGGTTCAGAAAGGTAGTACTGTGCCGCTGAGCTCGCGGCCCGCTTGCCGAACTTCATCGACGCATCCCGACTTGGCTGGAAATGAACTGGAACTTCGCGACTGGAATGACGCGAAGCTAGTGGCAAGTGGTTGAGCGAGACCTAACCGCGACAGTTTCGCTCAACTTGAGTAGCAGATGGTGAATGCACGATTAGCCGGCGGCCCACGGGCCTGCCTGAGCGCGCTCCGGCCGGGCGGATCCGAGGCGGCACCGGTTGCGGACCGTGCCCGTCACAGATGACGTCGGCGGTCGGGAGCGTGGTGCTCGCCATGGCGGCGAGGCGAGAGACGGTGACGAGGCCGACCGGCGGCATACCGGCGCGCATGAGCTTCGACTCGTGATCCCGTTGGATGTGCGCCGGTGTTTCATTTGCTTGCGCGCGGCCGCCCCGCCAACCCCGCGCGCATACCGCTTCGCGAAAGTCGGAACTTTCGCTCGCGGGTATCTCCCTTGCTTGCGCGCGGCCGCCCCGCCAACCCCGCGCGCATAATACTTCGCGAAAATCAGAGCTTTCGCTCGCTGGGATCAGAGGCCGGCGATGAAGGCGAGAACACGCGAGAGCATCAGTTCGGCGGAGGCGCGATCATAGTCGGGCAGCCCTGGATCGGCGAAGAGATGGCCCGATCCGGGATAGAGGAAGAGCGTACCGCCCGCTTCATAGGCGAGCGCGCGGGCCTCATCGAGATCGACCCAGGGATCGTGCTCGGCGGTGTGGATCTGCAAGGGTACGCTCCGCGGCCAGGGACCGGCGAACCATTCGGATGGAATGGCGTCGTGCATGGCGATGGCGCCCTTGGCGCCCGGACGCTCGCGGGCGAGCCGCTGCGCCTCGCCGGCGCCCAGCGGAAGCCGGCATAGACGAGGCCGGCGGGAAGGCCGCTCAGCGCCTCTGACGTCAGCCGCTCGATCTCGCGCCGTCCCATCCGGTCGCGGTGGGCGACACCCTCCTCCGCCGTCGCGAGATCCGGCCGTCGTAATAATCGGGAACGTGGACGGTGTGACCGGCCGCGCGGATGGCATCGGCAAAGTCGTGGACGGCCGGCCGCAGTCCAAGCGCGGAATGGAAAAGGACGATGATCGCCACGGCATCACCTCACATATGGATGGCCCGCTTGCCGGCTGCGAGCGCGGCCTCCTTGACGGCTTCCGTCAATGTCGGATGGGCGTGGCAGGTGCGGGCGAGCTGGTCCGCCGTGCCGCCCATCTCCATCAGCACGGCCGCCTCGGCGATCATCTCGCCGGCATGGGGCCCAATGATGTGGACGCCGAGCACCTGGTCGGTGCCGGCATCGGCCAGCACCTTCACGAACCCGTCGGTGGTGCGGTTGACCTTGGCGCGGCCATTGGCGGAGAAGGGGAACTTGCCGACCTTGAAGGCGATGCCGGCGGCCTTCAGATCCTCCTCGCCGCGTCCGACCGATGCCACCTCGGGATAGGTGTAGACGACGCTCGGGATGACCCCGTAGTCGACATGGCCGTGGCGGCCGGCGAGGATCTCGGCGACGGCGACGCCCTCGTCCTCGGCCTTGTGGGCGAGCATGGGCCCGGCGATCACGTCGCCGATGGCGAACACGCCCTGGACATTGGTCTGGTAGTTCTCGTCGACGACGACACGGCCGCGGGCGTCGGTCTCGATGCCCGCCTCGGCGAGGCCGAGCCCTTTCGTGAAGGGCGTGCGGCCGATGGCGACGAGCACGGCGTCGGCGGCGATGCTGTCGGCGGAGCCGCCCGCCGAGGGCTCGACCTGAACGGCGAGGCCGTCCGCGCCCGGCGAGGCCGCGGTCACCTTGGAGGACAGGCGGAAGGTCATGCCCTGCTTCTGCAGGATGCGCTGGAAGCTGCGCGCGACGTCACCGTCCATACCCGGCAGGATGCGGTCGAGATATTCGACGACCGTCACCTCGGAGCCGAGCCGTCGCCAGACCGAGCCGAGTTCGAGGCCGATGACACCGGCGCCGATCACCAGAAGGCGCCGCGGCACCGATTTGAGCGCGAGCGCCCCGGTCGAGGAGAGGATGCGCGTCTCGTCGATCTCGACACCCTTCAGGGGGGCGACGTCGGAGCCGGTGGCAATGACGATGGCGGTCGCGTCGAGAGTGCGCGCGGAACCGTCGGCGGCGGTCACCGCCACCTCACCTGCTTTCACGATCCTTCCGGTGCCGTGGACGACGTCGACCTTGTTCTTCTTCAGGAGGAAGGCGACGCCCTCGGTATTGCCTTTCACGCCCTCGTCCTTGAAGGCCTGCATGCGGGCGAGGTCGAGCGCCGGCTTGACGTCGATGCCCATGGCTGCAAAGCCGTGGCCGGCCTCCTCGTAGAGTTCGGAGGCATGCAGGAGCGCCTTGGAGGGAATGCAGCCGACATTGAGGCAGGTGCCACCGTGCGTGGAGCGCTTCTCGACGACGGCGACCTTGAGGCCTAGCTGGGCGGCACGGATGGCTGAGACATAGCCGCCGGGGCCGGTGCCGATCACGATGAGGTCGTAGCGCGTCTCGGCCGTCATGGGTCCCCGCTGATCGCTTCGCGCCGGGGTGGCGTCTGCCGCCTCCGGGCGCGGTTGGTGTTCTGTCGATGCCGCCGTCGTCTCGGGCGATGCAGCGCCCGCCGGTGCCGGCGTCTCGGCCGAAGGGCGGCCGGCGCCGGTGGAGGCGGGCAGCGGGTCGCCGCTGCCGCCGAACAGCTTCCTGAATATGTCGCTGACGCCCGTCATGGGCCCGCCTCCGGCGTCGTCACGTATGCACTCGGCTACAAGATGATCCGGGGCGCATTGCTCCCGAATGTCAATCGAGGGGTCACAGATCGAGGACGAGGCGGGAGGGATTCTCGAGGCCTTCCTTGACGCGGACGAGGAAGGTGACGGCCTCCTTGCCGTCGACGATGCGGTGATCGTAGGAGAGCGCCAGATACATCATCGGGCGCGCGATGATGCTGCCGTTGCGCACGACCGGTCGCTGCTCGATGCGGTGCATGCCGAGAATGCCCGACTGGGGGGCGTTGAGGATCGGCGTCGAGAGCATGGAGCCGTAGACGCCGCCGTTCGAGATGGTGAAAGTGCCGCCCTGCATCTCGTCGATGCCGAGCTTGCCGTCGCGGGCGCGGGCGCCGAAATCGGCGATCGCCGCCTCGATGCCGGCGAGCGACAGGGTATCTGCGTCGCGGATCACCGGCACGACGAGACCGCGCTCGGTGCCGACGGCGACGCCGACATGGTAGTAGTTCTTGTAGACGATATCGGTGCCGTCGATCTCGGCATTGACGGCCGGGATCTCCTTCAGCGCGGCGATGCAGGCCTTCACGAAGAAGCCCATGAAGCCGAGCTTGACGCCGTGCTTCTGCTCGAAGCGCTCCTTGAACTGGCTCCGCAGGTCCATCACCGCGCCCATGTCGACGTCGTTGAAGGTCGTCAGCATGGCGGCGGTGTTCTGGGCGTCCTTGAGGCGCCGCGCGATGGTCTGGCGCAGCTTCGACATGCGGACGCGCTCCTCGCGGGCGGCGTCCTCGGGCGCGGAGGGGCGCGCATGGTCGCGGCCGGAAGCGGGGTGGAGGCGACGTTGCGGACCGGCTGGACCGTCGCCGACTGCTTGATGACATCCTCGAGCTTGCGGGGCGAGGGGGCCGGCACGGTGACCGGGCCGCTCTGGCGGGCCGTCGCGGCGGCGCTGGCGCCGGCGGCACTGGCGCCAGCGGCCGTGGCACTGGCGGCGACCTCGGTCCGGCCGGCGGAGGACGGCTTTGCGGCCTCGCTCCGCGCCGGGCTGGCGGCCTTGACGGGCTCGGACTTGGCGGGTTCTGCTGCGGGCTTTGCCGGCTTGACCTCGGCCTTTGCCGGCGAGGCCGCGGCGGCGCCCGCCTCGCCTTCGCGGATGAGACCGAGCACCGCGCCGATGGCGACCGTCGTGCCCTCGGCGACGAGATCGCTGCCCATGACGCCGGCAGCGGGTGCGGGCACGTCGACCGTCACCTTGTCGGTCTCGAGCTCGACGAGGGGCTCGTCGACGGCAACCGCCTCGCCCGGCTTCTTGAACCAGCGCCCGACGGTCGCCTCCGTGACGGACTCGCCGAGCGTCGGCACCTTGATCTCGATGGTCATGTCAGGGGGGTCCTCTGCTGGGGGCTCGCCCCCTGGAGTGATAGGCGAATGGCGGGGGCGGATGGCGGGCAGTGCGAATTCGACACGTCGGTTCCGGTTGCGGCCAGATGCTTCCTCAATCCGCTCGTCGGCGGGTTCGAGCCACTAGTGGAGCGAATTTGACACTCGAGTTGTGGTTGCTGCGAAGTGCGTTCTCAAGTGTCGAATTCAAAAGCTCCACTAGCATCATAAGCGTTCTAGTGGTTCTCATGCTTCCGACATTTGCTCTCACGGGTTCTGAGACGGGATGCAAATGTCGGAATCGAACCACTAGTGGAGCGAATTTGACACTTGAGTTCCGGTTGCTGCGAAGTGCGTTCTCAAGTGTCAAATTCAAAAGCTCCACTAGAAACATAAGCTTGCTAGTGGTTCTCATGATTCCGACATTTGCTCTCACGGGTTCTGAGACGGGATGCAAATGTCGGAATCGAACCACTAGGCCTTCTCCATCCCGAGCGCGGCGGCGACGAGGGCCGCCTGCTGGGCATTGTGCTTCTTGAGGAGGCCGGTCGCCGTCGAGGCGGCGGCATCGCGCCCGGCATAGACGGGCCGCTTCGCCCGCATCTCGACGCGGCCGAGCAATGCCTCCAGATAGGGCTCGATGAAGGACCAGGCCCCCATGTTTCGCGGCTCCTCCTGGCACCAGACGAGATCGGCCTTGGGGAAGCGCTTCAGCTCGGCGACCAGCGCCTCGTCGGGCACCGGATAGAGCTGCTCGAGGCGCATGACATAGACGTCGTCGATGCGCTCGGCATCGCGGGTCTCGACGAGATCATAGTAGACCTTGCCCGAGCACAGCACGACGCGGCGGATCTCGGCGTCGGACTTCAGCGCTCCGACCGCGCGCTCGCCGAGGCGGGCGGTGTCGGCATCGTCCCACAGCACGCGGTGGAAGGTGGAGCCCGGCCCCAGATCCTCCATCCGCGAGACGACGCGCTTGTGACGCAGGAGCGATTTCGGCGTCATCAGGACGAGCGGCTTGCGGAACTTCCTGTGAAGCTGGCGGCGCAGAATGTGGAAGTAGTTGGCGGGCGTCGTGCAGTTGGCGATCTGCCAGTTGTCCTCGGCCGAGAGCTGCAGATAGCGCTCGAGGCGGGCGGAGGAGTGCTCGGGGCCCTGGCCCTCGTAGCCGTGCGGCAGCAGCATGACGAGGCCGGACATGCGCAGCCATTTGCGCTCGCCCGAGCAGATGAACTGGTCGATGACCACCTGGGCGCCATTGGCGAAATCGCCGAACTGGGCCTCCCACAGCACGAGGGCATTGGGCTCGGCGAGGCTATAGCCGTACTCGAAGCCGAGCACCGCTTCCTCGGACAGCATGGAGTTGATGATCTCGAAGCGGCCCTGCTCGGGACCGACATGCTTCAGCGGCGTCCAGCGCTTCTCGCTCTCCTGGTCGATGAAGACGGCGTGGCGCTGGGAGAAGGTGCCACGCTCGACGTCCTGGCCGGAGAAGCGCACGGCACGGCCCTCGAGCAGCAGGGTGCCGAGGGCGAGCTGCTCGGCGGTCGCCCAGTCGATGCCTTCGCCGGTCTCGATCATCTCGGCGCGGCGCTTGACGAGCCGCTCGAGCGTGCGGTGGAGGTTGAAATCGCGGGGGAAGGTGGTCAGCGCCTTGCCGACCTGGCGGAGGTTGTCGAGCCCGACGGCGGTGTCGCCGCGCCGGTCCCCGGCCTCGGGCAGGGACATGTCCTTCCAGCGGCCGTCCAGCCAGTCGGCGCGGTTGGGCTTGTAGGTGTCGGCGACCTTCATCTCGTTGTCGAGCAGGTCGAGGAAGCCGGTCTCCATGGCCTTGGCGTCCTCGGCGGAGATCAGGCCCTCGCCGACCAGCTCCTCGGTGTAGAGGGCGACGACGGTCTTGTGGTCGCGGATGCGGCGGTACATCAGCGGCTGGGTGAAGCTCGGCTCGTCGCTCTCGTTGTGGCCGTGCCGGCGGTAGCAGAACATGTCGATGACGACCGGCTTCCTGAACTTCTGACGAAACTCGGCGGCGACCTTCGCCACATAGGTCACGGCCTCCGGGTCGTCGCCATTGACGTGGAAAATCGGTGCCTGAACCATGCGGGCGACGTCGGAGGGGTAGGGCGAAGAGCGGGCCGAACGCGGCGAGGTGGTGAAGCCGATCTGGTTGTTGACAATGAAGTGGATGGAGCCGCCGGTGCGGTGGCCCTTGAGGCCCGAGAGGCCGAAGCATTCCGCCACCACGCCCTGACCGGCGAAGGCGGCATCGCCGTGCAGGATCAGCGGCAGCACCTCGGTGCGGAACTTCTGGCCGCCGCGCTGGTCCTGCTTGGCGCGCACCTTGCCGAGCACGACGGGGTCGACGATCTCCAGATGGGAGGGGTTGGCGGTCAGCGAGAGGTGGACGCTGTCGCCGCCGAGGGCACGATCGGACGAGGCGCCGAGATGGTATTTCACATCGCCCGATCCCTCGACGTCGTCGGGGTTGGAGGAGCCGCCGCGAAACTCGTTGAAGATGGCGCGGAAGGGCTTCGCCATCACATTGGCGAGCACGTTGAGGCGGCCGCGATGCGGCATGCCGATGACGATCTCGTGGACGCCTTCCTGGCTGCCGCGCTTGATGATCTGCTCGAGGGCGGGAACCATGGCCTCGGCGCCCTCGAGGCCAAAGCGCTTGGTGCCGGTGTATTTGACATGCAGGAAGCGCTCGAAGCTCTCCGCCTCGATGAGCTTGCGCAGGATGGCCTTCTTGCCTTCCTTGGTGAAGCGGATCCACTTCTCGCGGCTCTCGATGCGCCGCTGGATCCAGCGCCGCTCCTCGATGGCGGCGATGTGCATGTATTCGACACCGACCTTGCCGCAATAGGTGAGACGCATGATCTCGACGATCTGGCGCATGGTGAGCACCGGATTGTCGGGGCCGAGCATGGTGTCGATGAAGATCTGCCGGTCGAGATCCTCCTCCTTGAAGCCATAAGTGGCCGGGCGCAGCTCGGGATGATCGCCGGGCTCGGCGAGGCCGAGCGGGTCGAGATCGGCGGCGAGATGGCCGCGCACGCGGTAGCTGCGGATGAGGGTCAGCGCCGCGATGGTGTCGCGGGTGGCGAGATGGGCGGCGGCCGCCGACAGCGCCTCGCCGCGCTCTCGCGTCTCGCCGACATGGCGGGCGAGCGAGGCGCCGGCCGCGGCGGGGAGGTCGAACTCGAGATCGTCATTGGCCGCCGGCATCAGGTCGGGCCGGCTCCAGGAGGGGCCGGCCGCGCCGTTGGCCGTACTCGCCGCCTCCTCGTCCATGGCGCGGAAGAAGGCCTGCCAGCCCGGCTCGACGGAGGCGGGGTCGGACTTGAAGCGGACGTAGAGATCCTCGACATAGGCGCTGTTGGCGCCGTGCAGGAATGAGGACTGAAGGAAGGCCTCGTTCATCGCTTCGCGTCGCATGTCGTACCCGCTCCTTGTCAGCCATCGGCACGTTTCCGCCGAGGCAGCCGGCGAACCTCAGCCCTTCAGAACACGCGCCAGCGTCGTACCGAGGGAAGCGGGCGAATCCGCGACCGTGATGCCGGCCTGACGCATCGCCTCGATCTTGGAACCGGCATCGCCCTTACCCCCCGAGATGATGGCGCCGGCATGGCCCATGCGGCGGCCGGGCGGTGCGGTGACGCCGGCGATGAAGCCGACGGTCGGCTTCTTGCGGCCCTTCCTCGCCTCGGCAGCGAGAAAGGCGGCGGCATCCTCCTCGGCGGTGCCGCCGATCTCGCCGATCATGATGATCGAGGTGGTCTCGGGGTCGGCGAGGAACATCTCCAATACGTCGATATGCTCGGTGCCCTTCACCGGATCACCGCCGATGCCGACGCAACTCGACTGGCCGAGCCCGACATCGGTGGTCTGCTTGACGGCCTCGTAGGTGAGAGTGCCCGAGCGCGAGACGATGCCGACCGAGCCGCGCTTGTGGATGTGGCCGGGCATGATGCCGATCTTGCACTCGTCGGGGGTGATGACGCCCGGGCAGTTCGGCCCGACGAGGCGCGAGCGGGAGCCCTCGAGCGCGCGCTTCACCTTGATCATGTCGGCGACCGGGATGCCCTCGGTGATGCAGACGATGAGCGGCACCTCGGCGTCGACCGCCTCGAGGATGGCGTCGGCGGCAAAGGGCGGCGGCACGTAGATGGCGGTCGCATCGCAGGAGGTCGCGGCGCGCGCCTCGGCGACCGTGTCGAAGACGGGAAGCCCCAGATGCTGCGAGCCGCCCTTGCCTGGGGTGACGCCGCCGACCATCCGCGTGCCGTAGGCGATCGCCTGCTCGGAATGGAAGGTTCCCTGGGCTCCCGTGAAGCCCTGGCAGATCACCCTGGTGGATTTGTCGACGAGAATGGACATGTGGCGGGCACCTCTTTTCGCAATTGCGAGTGGTTTAGGCCGGGGGTGCGGGGGGATCAAGTCGGACGATGGTGGGGAGGGGCGGTTGGCTGGAGCCGGGGAACCGGAGCTGAGCGATGCTGCCTGACCGCGCTTGAGCAGGTTCGACGGTCGTCGCTATTCGTTGCCCCTGGGTCCGGCTCTCAGCCGGCATCGGCCGGCTTCGGCCGGGAAGACGGAGAAGGCCGTGTCCTTTGCAACCGACCGGGAATTCCTCTGGGAAATCCGTCCCCGTTTCCCCGGACGGGCGAAGCCCGATCGGGGCCGAGCAGGTTCGACGGTCGTCGCTATTCGTTGCCCTGGGTCCCGGCTCTCGGCCGGCATCGGCCGGCTTCGGCCGGGAAGACGAGAGGGCCGTATCCGTTGCGACCGACCGGGAATTCCTCTGGGAAATCCGTCCCCGTTTCCCCGGACGGGCGAAGCCCGATCCGGGAGCCAGGAAGCAGGTTCGACGGTCGTCGCTATTCGTTGCCCCTGGGTCCCGGCTCTCGGCCGGCATCCGCCGGCTTCGGCCGGGAAGACGGATCGACTTCAATCAGGGATCGCCCTCGCCCTGTTCATTCGGATGGGCGAAGCCCGATCCGGAGTTAACGGCGGCCCGTCCTCACGCCGCCTTCTTCACCGCGGCGACGATCTTCTCGGCGGCGTCGTTGAGGTCGTTGGCGGCGATGATGGCAAGGCCCGATTCGTTGAGGATGCGCTTGCCGAGCTCGACATTGGTGCCCTCGAGCCTGACGACCAGCGGCACCTTGATCGCCATCTCGCGGGCCGCCGCGATCACGCCTTCGGCGATGATGTCGCAACGCATGATGCCGCCGAAGATATTGACGAGGATGCCCTTCACGTTCGGGTCGGAGAGGATGATCTTGAAGGCCGCCGTCACCTTCTCTTTCGACGCGCCGCCGCCGACATCGAGGAAGTTGGCGGGCTCCATGCCATAGAGCTTGATGATGTCCATGGTCGCCATGGCGAGGCCGGCGCCGTTCACCATGCAGCCGATGGCGCCATCGAGCTTCACATAGGAGAGGTCGTAGCGCGAGGCCTCGACCTCGGCCGGCTCCTCCTCGTCCAGATCGCGCAGATTGACGATGTCAGGATGGCGATAGAGGGCGTTGTCGTCGAAGGCGACCTTGGCGTCGAGGCAGAGCAGGCGGCCCTCGCTCGTCACGATCAGCGGGTTGATTTCGAGCAGCGCCATGTCCTTCTCGACGAAGGCGCGCGCGAGGTCGGCGAGGAGGCGGACGAACTGCTTCACCTGGTCTCCCTCGAGGCCGAGCGCATAGGCGAGCTTGCGGCCATGGAAGGGCATGACGCCGGTGGCCGGATCGACCGAGAGCGTGAGGATCCGGTCGGGCGTGTCGTGGGCGACCTTCTCGATGTCCATGCCGCCCTCGGTCGAGGCGATGAAGGACAGGCGCGAGGTGGCGCGGTCGACGAGGCAGGAGAGATAGAGCTCGCGCGCGATGCCGGTGCCGGCCTCGACGAACAGCCGCTTGACGGTGCGCCCCGCATCGCCGGTCTGGATGGTGACGAGGGTCCGGCCAAGCATCTGCTCGGCGAAGAGGCGGACCTCATCGACGGACTTGGCGATCCTGACGCCGCCCTTGTCGCCGGCCTCGGCCTCCTTGAAACGGCCCTTGCCGCGGCCGCCGGCATGGATCTGCGCCTTCACGGCGAAGACCTGGCCGCCGATCTCCTTGGCGACCGCGGCCGCTTCCTCGGGCGAGAAGGCGACGCCGCCCCGCGACACCGGCACGCCATATTCCTTCAGGACGGCCTTGGCCTGATATTCGTGGATTTTCATGGGCTTGGCTCCGGGTGGCAGGGCGGGAACTGGGAGTGGGCAATGGGCCAGTCGGGCAGTGGACAGTCGGGCAGAAGGCGGTCGGTACTCGCGGCGCGCAAGCCCGTCATTCCCGACGAACGACTGGCCACTCCCGATTGCCGATCGCCCTTTTCCGACGGCCGTTCAACTACGGTGTCAGCGGGCCGCCCTCGGCGATCACCTCGATCTCGACGCGGGCGCCCATGGGCAACGCGGCGACGCCGATGGTGGTGCGGGCGGGGTGCGGCTCCTCGAAGGTCTCGGCATAGACCTCGTTCATCTTGCCGAACTCGGTCATGTCGGTGAGGAAGACGGTGACCTTCACGACGTCACCGAGGTCGCAATCGGCCTCTTTCAGGACGGCTGCGACGTTCTTGAAGGCCTGGCGGGTCTCCGCGGCGATGCCGCCCTCGACCAGCTTGCCGGATTTGGGGTCGAGCCCGACCTGGCCGGAGAAGAAGACGAAGCCGCGCGTCGCCACCGCGTGCGAGTAGGGGCCGGCCTTGGGCAGCTTCTTGGAATTGATGCCGTAGCGGGACATGGGTCCGTACTCCGTCGCGTTGATCTCTATTCGGGACGTCAGGCGTGTGTGGCCAGTCCTGGTGGCCAGTCGTGGTCAGTCGGAAGGGCCATGTGTGGGAGCCTCGATCGACGCCCGGCCATGCACGCCTGACCACTCACGTCCTCTCTCAGGCGCCCAGATGCGGGGCGAGGCGCTGGCAGGCCTCGACGAGGCCCTTCACCGACTCGACCGACTGCATGAACGCCGAGCGCTCGCGCATGTTGAGGTCGATCTCGACGACGCGCTCGGCGCCGCCCGAGCCGAGCACCACCGGCACGCCGACATAGAGACCCTTCACCCCATACTCGCCGTTCAGATAGGCAGCGCAAGGCAGCACGCGCTTCTTGTCCTTCAGATAGCTCTCGGCCATCTCGAGGGCGGAATGGGCGGGCGCATAGAAGGCCGAGCCGGTCTTCAGGAGGTTGACGATCTCGGCGCCGCCGTCGCGGGTGCGCTGGATGATCTGCTCGAGCCGCTGGTCGGTCAGCCAGCGCATCTTGACGAGGTCGGGCAGGGGAATGCCGGCGACGGTCGAGTAGCGGGCGAGCGGCACCATGGTATCGCCGTGACCGCCGAGCACGAAGGCCGTCACGTCCTCGACCGAGACGTTCAGCTCCTCGGCGATGAAGTGACGGAAGCGGGCCGAATCGAGCACGCCGGCCATGCCGACCACCATGTTGCGCGGCAGGCCCGAGGCCTTCTGCAGCGCCCAGACCATGGCGTCGAGCGGATTGGTGACGACGATGACGAAAGCGCCGGGGGCGTATTTCTTGATGCCGGCGCCGACCTGCTCCATGACCTTGAGGTTGATGCCGAGGAGGTCGTCGCGGCTCATGCCGGGCTTCCGCGGCACGCCGGCGGTGACGATGCAGACCTGCGCGCCCTCGATGTCGGCGTAGGAATTGGCGCCCTTGAGGCGCGAGTCGAACCCTTCGACGGGTGCCGCCTCGGAAATGTCGAGCGATTTGCCCTGGGGCGTGCCCTCGGCGATGTCGAAGAGGATGACGTCGCCGAGCTCCTTCAGGCCCACGAGATGGGCGAGCGTGCCGCCGATCATGCCTGCGCCGATGAGCGCGATGCGATTGCGCGCCATGAGACCGCCTTTCCTTGCTTCTGGAGCCGGGGCAGCAGCCGGGGCTCGGGATGCCGCGTTCGTGCCGAGGGATAGCGCCAAGCGACCGGGGCTTCAAGGCGAGCGGGGCGCGGGTTCAACGAAAGTCGTCCGGGGGAGGGGAGGGGCGAGTGGCGGAGGCTGAACGAACGGGGCGCATGACGGATGGTCAGCCGGCGAGATAGGCCATCGAGCGCATCTCGTGCAGGCGCGAGGCGGTACGCTCGAAGAGATGGGCGCCGTCGCCGCGCGGATAGAGCGCGTCCGGCTCCGCATCGGCCGAGAGGATGAGCCGGACATGGTGGTCGTAGAGGGCGTCGATCAGCGTGACGAAGCGGCGCGCCTCGTTGCGGCGCTCGGGGCCGAGCACCGGCACGCCCTCCAGGATCACCGTCTGGTAGGTGCGGGCGATGGCGAGATAGTCGTTGGCGCCGAGCGGGCGGGCGCACAGCTCCTCGAAAGTGAACCAGGCGGTGCCGAGATGGGCCTCGCGCACCTCGAGCAGCCGGCCGCGGACGTCGATCTCCTGGCGCTCGCCCTCGGCAACGCCGGTCATCAGCGCGAAGGTCTCGCGCAAATGGGCGCGGGCGACCGCATCGGCGGGCGTGAAGTAGAGCCTCTGGCCGGCGAGCTTCTCGAGCCGGTAATCGTGGCCGCTGTCGAGCTGGAGCACCTCCATGCGGTCCTCGATGAGGTCGATGAAGGGTATCAGCCGGTCGCGGTTGAGGCCGTCGCGGTAGAGATCGCGGGGGCGGGCATTGGAGGTCGCGACCACGACGACGCCTTCCTCGAACAGCGCCTGGAACAGCCGGCCGATGATGTGCACGTCGGCGATGTCGGTGATCTGCAACTCGTCGAAGCAGATGAGGCGGGCGCGACTTGCGATCTCGCGGGCGGCGGGGGCGACCGGATCGCCGGCCTCGCGGGCACGCGCGGCGCCGATCAATTCGTGCGCCTCGGCCATGAACTCGTGGAAGTGGAGGCGGCGCTTCGGGCGGAAGTCGACGGTCGCGAAGAAGAGATCCATCAGCATGGTCTTGCCGCGACCGACCGCGCCGAACATGTAGAGGCCCTCGGGCACGCGGCCGCGCTTCCTCGTGAAGAAGGAGAAGATGTCGGTCGTCGAGGGCGGGCGGTAGGCGGAGAGGCGGTTGGCGAGAAGCTGAAGCTTCTCGACAGCGAGCGCCTGGGCCGGATCGGGCGCGATCTCGCCGGCCGCCAGCATGGCGCGATAGCGCTCCTGTAGTGCCTGCACCATCGCTGCCCTCGCCCCTCGCCTGTGCCGGACGGCCCGTGTCAGCCCCCAGACGCCCGACGGTCTTCGCGCCGGGCCGAAGCGGTCGATCGAGAGCACTCGTTGCCCGCCGCCTTCGCCCTGCGGTCGGGCCACAGGGGCGTCGCTCCGCTAATCTGTCGCAGCCCCGCGGTCAAGCTTCGGGCAACCTTGCCGCGTCATCATGCTGCCATGCACAATGCGGATTGTGCACCGCAAAGTGCGCTGCCATCATACGGACTTGCCGGCACCGGCCGATTCCCTGGCCGAGGCCGGCGACCGATAGGCAGACCGGGTTGGAGAGGGGGCAGGCGATGAGCCATTCGACCATCTCGGGAGGAAAGATCAGACGTCTCAGAGCCCGGGAAACGGGCCTGCTTGCCGACCATCTGCTGCGGCTCGACCGCGAGAGCCGGCGCATGCGTTTCGGCCATGCCGTCGCCGACGCCTTCATCGCGCAATATGCCGGCCTCACCGACATGGTGGAGAGCGTCGTCTTCGGTTATTTCGAGGGGGACGAGATGCGGGCGGCGGCCGAACTGCGCAAGCTCGGGCAGACCTGGGGGCACGAGGCGGAGGCCGCCTTCTCGGTGGAGAAGGCCTATCAGGATCTGGGCATCGGCACGGAGCTGATGGGGCGGATCATCCGCGCGGCGCGCAATCGCGGCGTGCACGAGCTCTATATGAGCTGCCTGACCGAAAACCGGAAGATGCAGCGCATCGCCGCCAAGTTCGAGGCGGAGCTGCGTTTCGAGCGTGGCGACGCGATCGGCCTCATCGTGCCCGACTGGCCGAGCTATGCCTCGCTGATGGCCGAGAGCCTGGAGGATGCCGAGAGCTATCTGATGGCGGTGCTCGACCTGCAGCGGGCGCTGGTCAGGGGTTAGGCGGGGCGTGCGGCGCCAGCCGGCCGGCTGGACTCTCCGGCTCGCGCGGGATAGGCGGTTGCGAATGACCCACCACATCTCGATCCGCGACTATGCCCCGAGCGACGAGGCGGCCCTCATCGGCCTCGTGCTCGCCTTGCAGGCGATCGAGGGGCAGTGGAGCGATCTCGTCCGCCCGGCCGGCGATATGGGGCCGTGGTATGTCGCCGATCTCCTCGCCCAGTGCGCCAAGGACGAGGGCTCGATCCTGATCGCCGAGCGCGAGGGCGAGGTGGTGGGCTATGCGGTCGTCTATGTCGGCCTCTTCGTCACCGGCGACCGCGACGAGATCGACCATCGCTATGCCAGGATCGGCGATCTTTGCGTCAAGGACGGCTGCCGTGGGGCGGGCGTCGGCCAGGCTCTCATCGCGGCATGCGAGGCGAGGACCCGGGCGGCCGGGGTCAAGCTGCTGACGATCCGGCACGATCCGAAGAACACCCGGCCGGCAGGGCTCTACCAGCGCCTCGGCTTCGAGCCGGTCCAGATCGTGCGCGAGAAGCGGCTCGATTGAGCGGGCGGCAAGGGCTCGTGCGGCTCAGCCGGCTGCGGTAGTCGCCGCCGCCCTCGTCAGGGCGTGCTCGAGCAGTATCAGCCGGTCATTACCCCAGAACAGACGGTCGCCGAGCACGAAGGACGGCACGCCGAACACACCCTTCGCCACGGCCTCGTCGAGCACGTCGCGCTCGCGCCGGGCGGCGTCCTGGCCGGCGAGCGCGCTCGTGAACTCCTCGCGGTCGATACCGGCATCGGCCGCGAGCCCGGCCAGATCGTGCTCCTCGATGGCGCGGCCCTCGATGAAGATCGCCTGGAAGATACGGGCACAATAGGGGACGAGCCGGCCGCAGACTGCGGCCGCATGGCAGGCGCGCACGATATAGGGCGGGTCCCTGCGGAAATTTACGGGCTCGACGAACGGCACGCCATAATAGTCCGCCCAGCACCTGGCGTCATATTCGCGGTAGGACCAGGCATACTGGCCCGACGGCAGGCGCTCCGAGCGGAACGGGTTGGAGCCGTTGCGCTCGAGAATGGCGTGGTTGTTGAGTGGTTTCCAGACGAATGTGCAGCCGGTCCGCCGGGCGATCCGGTCGAGCTGGGTCGAGGCGAGATAGGAATAGCGGCTCGGCAGCGAGAGGTAGAAATCGACCTGCATGGCGGGGGCCCTTGAGGATTGGATGCGCCGGCGTCTTGGTCGGGTCTGGCTATCAACCAGTTTCCGCCGCCGGCCGCCAGCGTGCTTATTCGCGATCCCCGGCCGTCGGCAACGTCGCGGCGGGGGAGCCATTCCATCCTTCGGCCGTTCCACCTATCTATGCGGGGGGCGGGGCGAGGGGCGCGTCCGCGGCCACCGGTCGGCAGTCAGGCAGGGCGATGAACGATAGGGTTTCGATGAGCGCGGGCGGCGGCGATCGCTACGCCAAGGCGGCCATCAGGGCAAAGGCGGCCGCGACCATCGCGTCGCGTCTCACTTTCGAGGCGGTCGAGCGCTGGTACGAGGACAAGTATGCGCTGTCGGGCGTCTCGCTCGACATCGCGCCCTCCGAGGTGGTCTGTCTGCTCGGACCATCGGGCTGCGGAAAGACGACGTTGCTGAGGATCGCCGCCGGCATCGAGAAACCGTCGCGGGGCCGCGTGCTGCTCGATGGGCTGGAGGTCGCCGGGCCGGAGCGCTTCGTCCTGCCCGAGAAGCGCAATGTCGGGCTGATGTTCCAGGATTTCGCGCTCTTTCCCCACCTCACCATCCTGCAGAACGTCGCCTTCGGGCTGAAGTCGCTGGAGCGCAGCGAGGCCAAGCGCGTGGCGATGGGGCTGCTCGCGCGGGTCGGGCTCGAGCGCTATGCGCGCGACTATCCGCACATCCTGTCGGGAGGCGAGCAGCAGCGGGTGGCGCTCGCCCGGGCCATCGCACCGCGTCCGGGCGTGCTCCTGATGGACGAGCCGTTCTCGGGCCTCGACGTGGCGCTGCGTCATGCCATGCAGGAGGAGATGCTGGCGATCCTGCGCGAGACGCGGGCGACCGCCGTCATCGTCACGCACGATCCCGACGAGGCGATGCGCATGGCCGACCGCATCGCGGTGATGCGTCGGGGCCGGGTGATCCGCGAGGGGGCGGGGCCGCAGCTCTATCGCGATCCGGGGCACCTCTATGTGGCGCGGCTCTTCTCGGAGCTCAACGAGCTGTCGGGGCGCGTGCTCGGCGGCGCTGTCGAGATGCCGTTCGGCCGGATCGCCGCGCCGGGGCTGGAGGAGGGCGCGGCCGTGGTGGTGGCGCTGCGCCAGCAGGATGTCACCGTCGCCCCGGTTGGGACGGGGCGGGCCGGACGGGTGGTCGCCACGCGCTTCCTCGGCGATGCGGCGATCCTCGACCTCGCGGTGGAGGGGTTCGAGGAGACATTGCGGGCGCGCATCCGTGGATCGGAGGCGCCGGCGCGGGGGGAGGATGTCGGACTTCTCATGGATCCGGCCGATGCGATGGTGTTCGCCGAGACGCGGCCGGAATGAGGGGTGGATGCAACCCGAATCGGCCGCCGGCTCAGCCGCTGCGGCCGGGCTTGGGGATGCGTGCGATCCTTGCGGCAGTGGTGCCTTTCTGCAATAGTGCCAGCCGATTGCATGGGATGAGAACGAACGGCCCGCCGGCCAGTCGGCGCGGTGTCGCGCTTTCGCCGGCTTCCTCGTGAAGATGCTCCCGAGGAGGGCTCGTCCGAGCGGCCGGCCGGGCGCACGAGTGCTCCCTTGCGGGTGAGGCCGGGTCCTGTGCGGACGAGGTGTAGGAGAGTTTTTCGATGGGTATGACCAGCATCTGGCATTGGCTCATTCTTCTGGTGATCGTCGTGCTGCTGTTCGGGCGCGGCAAAATCTCCGAGGTGATGGGCGATGTCGCCAAGGGTGTGAAGAGCTTCAAGAAGGGTCTGGCGGACGACGACGACACCGCCCAGGCCGCCAAGACGCTCGAGCACGAGGCCTCGCGGACGGCGGGCACGGCCGAGGCGGCCCGCAGCGAGAAGTCCTGAGACGCCTCCCGGCGCGGCCAGCCCTGGCCGCCGGCCGGTTGGTCGCGGAACCGTTGGGAGCGCCGGGCGGCCAAGCGTCCGGCGCTGCCGCGTGAGGGTGGTGCGGGCCGAGCGCCCGCAGCCCCCCGGGGAGCCGCAGACTTCGGCCCGCCGCTCGCCTATCGGGACCTTGTCCTTGTCAGGTGGTCCGAGGGGCGCGAGGGGCCGGACGGCGCGGCGACCTCGCGAGGGGCGTGTCATGGGCCGGGCGGCTCGATCGGCCCGGGACTTGCGTGTACCGGCACTCGTTGAAAGCGCCTCCGTCGGCGGCCGCGTTCCAGAGCCGTCGCGACTGATCCAGTTCCTTACAAGGCGAAACCGCAATGTTCGACATCGGCTGGAGCGAGCTGCTCATCATCGGCGTGGTGGCGATCATCTTCGTCGGCCCCAAGGAGCTTCCCGCACTCCTCAGAACGATCGGACGCTATGCCGGGCAGATGCAACGCATGGCGCGCGAGTTTCGCGGCCAGTTCGACCAGGCGCTGCGCGAGGCCGAACTGGCGGATATCCGCGACAGCGTGAAGAAGGAGCTGAAGGAGATCGAGAAATCGGGAAGCTCGACGCTGAGCTCGACCGAGAAGGCGATCAACGACAGCTTCAAGGTGGCGAGCCCTGCCGTTTCGTCCCCGCCAAAGACGGTGTCGGACCGGGTGGTGGTGCCCGGAGCAGGTGAAGCGGGTTCCACGACGGGGGACGCGGCGAGGGGAGGTGAGACGGCGGGCGCCGCCAGCGCGGGCCAGCCGGTGAGCCTCGTCGCGCGCGCGGCGGCGGCGGCGAGCGCATCGGCGGCCGCGGCATCCGAGCCCTCGGCGGTCCATGGCGCAGAGGCGGGCGCAGCGCCGGCGAAAGGCGAGATGGCGGGCGCTGAGCGCAAGGGCTCGGTTGCCCAGCGGGCGGCCGAGGCCTGGAAGAAGGCGTCGGGTGACGAGAACGGGGCGGGGGAAGCGTGAACGACGTCGTGAAGCACACCGGGAACGGCGAGGACGAGATCGAGGCCTCCCGGGCGCCGCTCATCGAGCACCTGATCGAGCTGCGGCAGCGCCTCGTCTGGGCGTGCCTCGCGATCTTCCTGTGCTTCATCCTGTGCTTCGCCTTCTCGCGCAACATCTACAACATCCTGTTGTGGCCCTACCAGCAGGCGGCGAGCAAGAGCACGCTGTTCGACATGATCTACAACTTGATCACCTGGCAGTCGCCGCCACCGGCGGCCGGCAAGCCGATCGAGATGATCTATACGGCGCCGCAGGAATTCTTCTTCACCGAACTGAAGCTGGCGCTGTTCGGGGCGGTGTTCCTGGCCTTCCCGGTCATCGCCTCGCAGATCTACATGTTCGTCGCGCCGGGTCTCTACAAGAACGAGAAGAAGGCCTTCCTGCCCTATCTGGTGGCGACGCCGCTGCTGTTCCTGCTCGGGGCGATGGTGGTCTATTTCGTGGTGATGCCGCTGGCGATGAAGTTCTTCCTGTCGATGGAGCAGGCGGGCAACGCCGACCAGGTGCAGATCCAGCTCACTGCCAAGGTCAGCGAGTATCTCGGCCTCATCATGACGCTGATCCTTGGCTTCGGCGTCATCTTCCAGCTCCCGGTCATCCTGACGCTGCTCGGGCGGACCGGTGTCGTGACGGCCGACGGGCTGAGGACCAAGCGAAAATATGCGATCGTCGGCATCTTCGCGGTCGCGGCAGTGCTGACGCCGCCCGACCCGATAAGCCAGATCGGCATGGCGTTGCCGACCATCCTGCTCTACGAGGCCTCGATTCTCGCCGTCGCCATGGTCGAGCGGCGACGCAAGGAGGAGGAGGAGGCGGCGGCCGATCGATCCTGAGTGCGAGCGTGCCCGCCGCTCTGCGGGCGCGACCGTTGCTCGCATTCTCTCTGGCTCGCATTCTCCCTGGCTGGCCTGCGTCCCGACTGGACTTGGCCCCGACTGGACGTGGCCCCGACTGGACATCGCCCCGACTGGCCAACGCCCTGACAGGTCCTGGGGACGCGCCCTCCGGCGAGCGGCGGCAACCGGCCGCAACGCCGCTTTCCCTTTTCGTCGCGGCGCGGCGGCTGGACCCTCCCCGGCGTTCGGCCTATAGGCTCTTGTCGAGAGACCGGCGGGGCGGGTCGCTTCCGAAGTCGGGCGGCACGGTCGGACGCCGGGACGCATCCGCCTCTCGAGACATGCGCCTTGGTTGGCGCCGCCCGTCCGTCCCCAGCCTGTCTCGCCTGACAAGCCCGAGGGCCGGCCGGCGCCGGTCCGACGCTGCGAACATGCCTTCTTCAGGGCAGCCGCCCGACCTATCCGAGGTCTTCCATGCACGACATCAAGTGGATCCGTGAGAATCCCGAGGCCTTCGACGAGCGTCTGAAAGTGCGCGGCCTGTCGCCGATGGCGGGCCCTCTCATCGCGCTCGACGAGGCGCGGCGCGCCCATCTGACGCGGCTGCAGGAGGCGCAGAGCCGGCGCAACGCCGCTTCCAAGGAAATCGGCAAGGCGAAGGCCGCCAAGGACAACGCCCTCGCCGACCGGCTGATGAAGGAGGTCGCCGATCTCAAGGGCCTCATCCAGGAGGGCGAGGCGGAGGAGCGGCGGCTCGACGAGGAACTGGCCGGGGCGCTCGCCGTGATCCCCAATCTGCCGCTCGCCGATGTGCCGGTCGGCCCCGACGAGACTGCAACAAGGAGGTCCGCCGGGTCGGCGAGCCGAGGGGCATGGATTTCTCGCCGAAGCAGCATTTCGAGCTCGGCGAGGCGCTGGGGCTCATGGATTTCGAGACGGCGCAGAAGATCTCGGGCGCCCGCTTCGTCGTGCTGAAAGGGGCGCTGTCGCGGCTCGAGCGGGCGCTCGCCGCCTTCATGCTCGACATCCATACCGCCCCGGCGAGCGGTCGGACCGGCGGCTATACCGAGTGCCAGGTGCCGCTGCTCGTCCGCGACCATGCCGCCTATGGCACGGGCAATCTGCCGAAATTCGCCGGCGACCTCTTCTCCGCACACAAGGACCTCGTCGGCGTGATCGACGAGCGGCTGGCGCATCATTCGGCCGATCTCGACGAGCGGGCGGAGGCGGGCCGGCTCGGCGAGATCGCCTATGAGATCGCCGAGCAGGAGCGCTTCTGGCTCATTCCGACGGCGGAGGTGTCGCTCACCAATTTCGTGCGCGAGCAGATCATCGAGGAGAGCCAGCTCCCCATGCGGCTGACTGCCTGGACGCCCTGCTTCCGCTCGGAGGCGGGGGCGGCGGGTCGCGACACGCGCGGCATGATCCGTCAGCACCAGTTCTCCAAGGTCGAGCTCGTCTCGATCACCACGCCCGAGACCAGCCTCGATGAGCACGAGCGCATGACCGCTTCGGCCGAGGAGGTGCTGAAGCGGCTCGGCCTGCCCTACCGCACGGTCATGCTCTCGACGGGCGATATGGGCTTTGCCAGCCGCAAGACCTACGACATCGAGGTCTGGCTGCCCGGCCAGAACGCCTATCGGGAGATCTCGTCCTGCTCGGTGTGCGGTGATTTCCAGGCGCGGCGCATGAATGCGCGCTACCGGCCGGCCGGCTCGAAGGACGTGCGCTTCGTGCATACGCTGAACGGCTCGGGGCTCGCGGTGGGGCGGACACTGATCGCGGTCATGGAGAACTACCAGGAGGCGGACGGCTCGATCACCGTGCCGGAGGCGCTCCGGCCCTATATGGGCGGGGTCGCGCGCATCGGCTGAAAATGGCTCGCCTCGGCGTCACCCGGGTGCCATGGCGGGCGGCGAAAGTCGGGCCTGCCCGGCTCTGCTGCCCGAGGTGCCGAGGACGAGCTGCAAGGCGCCATGTGGAGCGCTGCCGGGAGTGGACATGCGCATACTTCTGACCAATGACGACGGCATCGACGCGCCGGGGCTGCACGCGCTGCGGGAGATCGCGGCCGAGCTCTCGAGCGATGTGTGGATCGTCGCGCCCGAGACCAACCAGTCGGGTAAGGGCCATTCGCTGTCGCTGCTCGAGCCGTTGCGCATGCGCAAGGTCGGCGAGCGGGTCTTTGCGGTCCGCGGCACGCCGACCGATTGCGTGATCATGGCGGTGCGGCACGTGATGAAGGATGGCCTGCCAGACCTCCTGCTCTCGGGTGTCAACCGCGGCGCCAACATGGCCGAGGACATGACCTATTCGGGCACCATCGCGGCCGCCTTCGAGGGCACGCTGCTCGGCATCCGCTCGATCGCGCTGTCGCAATCATTCGGCGGCGACGGGGGATCGGCGCGCTTCGGCACGGCGGTCGCGCATGGGGCGGGCCTCGTCCGGCGGCTGCTCGCGCTCGAATGGGAGGAGGGCACGCTGATGAACGTCAATTTCCCCGACCGCGAGCCCGACAAGATCGCCGGCATCCGGGCGACGCGGCAGGGGCGGCGCGATCCGGGGCTGCTCGACATCGAGGGCCGGCGCGACACCTGGGGCGAGGCCTATTACTGGCTCGCCTATGAGCGGCGGCGCTCGAAGGCGGCGGCGGGCACGGATCTGGAGGCGATCTATGGTGGCGCGATCTCGGTGACGCCGCTCCATCTCGACATGACGCACGACCGCACGCGCGAGCGGCTCGAGGGGCTGCTCGGAGGATAGCGGGGGCGCTCGACAGACGCCCGGGCGCCGCGGTGCGGGTGGTGCTGGTGGCGGGCCGGGCCAAAGGGAGAGAGCGTCCATGTCCCTCGCGCTCAGGATTGAAGAGAGCGGCGCGGGCGACCGCCGGACGCTCGATGCGCTCTATCGGCTCTCGTTCCCCGAGGAGGATCTGCTGGCGCTGATCGGCGATCTGCTGGCGCGGCCAGACGAGGTGCTGTCGCTCAGCGGGCATGCGGGAGAGGAGATCGCCGGGCATGTCGCTCTGACGCGATGCCGGATCGACGGTGGCGGGGGTGGCGTGGCGCTGCTCGGGCCGCTCGCCGTGCGGCCGGACCGTCGGCGTCAGGGCATCGCTCGCGCGCTGGTCGAGACCGGGCTGACGCGGTTCGCGGCGGAGGGGATCGCCTTGGTCTGCGTGCTCGGCGATCCAGCCTTCTATGGCCGGCTCGGCTTTGCGGCCGAGAGCGCCGTGAGGCCGCCCTATGAGCTTCCCGAGGCCTGGCACCCGGCATGGCAGTCGCGCCGGCTCGACCCGGCCGCCGCCGCGGCGTTGAGCGGCCGCCTCGCCGTGCCCCAACCCTGGCGCCGGCCGGAGCTTTGGGGGGCGTGAGCTGAGGCGGGCCCAAGCGAGGCGGGCCCAAGCGAGGCGGGGAGGCGTGGATCGTCAGAGGGCTGGCGCCATCAGGACGCCTCGAAGCGGAAGTCGTCGTGGCTGGAACCGCAGCAGTGCGCCGCATTTACAGGTATTCATACGGTTGGCGGCAGCTTGCGAGCTTGTTGCGGACAAAGACAATCTGTTTGCAGAGCGAATAACATCGGCCGCCGCTGCACCAGGATTTTTCGCCGAGCTTCGGTCGGCGGCGGGCTGAAGGCCTGCCCCAATTCTTCGTTGACTGCGGAAATCCAGGCCCACACACTCCTTCAGTCCACAGCGAGACGAGAGTGGGCAGGGAGGACTCAGTTGATGGTTTCGAGAGTGACTGCCCATCAGGTCGATCGAATTATGGCCGCGCCGACGAAGCACATATGGTCCCGCGTCGGGGGCGTGAGGGCAGTTGTTCTCATTCTCGCCAGCCTCGCCGCAGCTGCGATTGCACCGGCCGTCGGTGGACAGAGCCAAGCCTTCGCGCAAACGTCAACGGGGCAAGCCGATGCCGACCGTGTCGGTGCCTTGGAACTCACTGTTTCCGGCCTGCTGACGCGTGCTGCACGCGAACTGATCGACAGCGGCTCGGTAGCGAACATTCAGAAGGGGATGCTGCTCACGCTCGAGGCCGTGCCGGATCAGTCTGCGGCGAAGTGGGTTCCCGAGGCGCGGGTCCTGCTCGACCGTGCGTTGAGGGCGCCGCGCGAGGAGCTCGTCCTCCGGGACCACACGGAGACGGTCAACAGCGTCACGTTCAGCGATGACGGCAAGCTCGTCTTCTCCGGCTCGGACGACCAGACGGTTCGCGTGTGGAAGGCGGATACCGGCCATTTGGTCGCAACGCTGTCAGCGGGCGCGAAAGTCCTGAGCGTCGATTTTCATGGTGGCGCAAGTGGTCACGTGGATCGCATTGTTGCGGGGCTCGGCGACAACACTGCGAAAATCTGGGTGTCCGATGAGCACGGCGAGTGGGGTGCAACGACCACGCCGAGCGATACGATGCGAGGGCATACTGCACCAGTCAGGAGCGCCAACTTTGGCTACGGCGGCCTCATCCTCACGTCGAGCGGCGACCGATCGATGCGCGTGTGGGAGGGGGACGACACGGGCCAACACTTCACCTCGATCGCAACAGTGTCTGACGATGTCGCGGACGCCAGCCTTGAGCCGGGCGGCGGCGAGCGCTTCGTTTCCGTAAAGGACCACAGTGTGACGGTGTGGGGACCCGACCGTGCCAACGCCCGCAGCTACAAGAAACTCTTCGATTACACAGACAACGCAAACTACAGCAACACAACATACATCAGCGTCAGCTTCAGCGCCGACGGCAAGCACGTCGCCGTCGGATCGCACAAGGGCAAGATCGAGGTGTTCGAGATTCCCGATACTGGCACGACGCTGACGCCGATCGCCACGAAGGTCGCGCAAACTGGCCGTGTGACGAGTGTCAGATTCAGCCCCAACGGACGGCAAATCCTCACGGCTTCCGATGACGGGACCGCGCGGCTGTGGGCGTTCGATGCCTCGGCCGCGGAGGACGAGAAGCTCGCCCTCGTCGTCAGTCTCGACACGCACGGAGCCGGTGTCACCAGCGCCAGCTTCAGTCCGGACGGCAAGCGCATCGTCACGGCTTCCAAGGACAAGACGGTCAGAGTGTGGACAATCGCGCCCGGCGTCGTGCCGCTCGCCACGCCCGACGTCACGGTCACGGTCGCGAGCCTCAGTGACGATAGCAAGCGCGTGGTCACGGGGTCTCCCGACGGCAAGACACGCGTGTGGGAGGCAGATGCCACGGGCCCAGGCTTCACGCTGAAGGCCACACTGTCCTCCGGCCAGACGAAGGCCGTCCGAACAGCCAGCTTCAACCACGAAGGCACGCTGATCGTCACCGGGTCGGACGACAATCAAGTGCGGGTCTGGAAGGCTGATGCGACGGGCAACTGGGTCGACGCGAGCGCACCTTCCCAGACGATCGCGGCCCATTCGGACGTGGTGACCAGCGCCACGTTCAGCGGCGATGGAACGCGCATCGTGACGGCGTCGAGGGACAAATCCGTGCAGGTGCTGGTGGGCGACGCCAATGGACAGTGGGTCACGTCGTCGCCGTTAGCGTATGACTCGCCCATCAACGATGCCAGCATCCTCGTCGGTGTTGCCGTCCTCACCGCGAACGCGATTCCGCACTCATACGCCGACATTTGGGTTTTCGGCACGATCAAAGCAACCGGTCGACTGAATCACCCAGACAGCGTCTTGAGCGCCCGAGTGAGCTCTGACGGGAAAAGCATCGTCACCGGTGCCGCCGACGATGCCGTGCGGGTGTGGATGTTGGGCGACCAAGAGCAAGCGATCAGTTGGGGCACAGGGACGCGCACAGCGCCAAGCCTCACATTGCTTGGCCACACGGACGACGTCGTCAGCGCCAGCTTCAGCCCCGACAGCAAGCGCATCGTCTCGGCGTCGGCCGACGGGACGGCACGCATCTGGGAGGCCGACAGCACGGGCAAGGCCTTCACACATGTCGCCACGCTCGCCGGCCATACTGGCGCCCTCACAAGCGCGAGCTTCTTCACGCCCGACGGCAAGCGCATCCTGACGGCCTCGAAGGACGGTACGGCCTTGCTCTGGCCGGTCTACGAGACGCTGCAGGACCTCGTCGATGCCGCCAAGACGCGCGCGCAGCGCTGCCTGACGCCGGCCGAGCGGGCGTACTACTACCTGCCGCCCACTCCGCCGCAATGGTGCGTGGCGAAAAAGTAGCCGCCCGGCGTCGGCAGGGCCTCAGAGGGCTGCCTGACGCAGCAGAGGGCTCGGTTTGGCGCCGGCCGTCAGGGAAGGAACGGCGCCCATCCGCCGCAGTCGCATCGCTGCCGGCGGTGAGCAGCTGGTCTGCCTCCGCCGCCTCTCCATTGGCGCCACGCCCCGGGGCGCTGGCATCACAAGCTAAGCGACATCGAACGGGCCCCACGCGCTGGATGACGCGCCCCGATCTCTACCTCTCCCTCATACCCGCGCCGTCGACTTGATTTCTTCGGGGGTGGCGACCGGGAGGGCGGTGACGCGGCCCTTGCGGACGGCGAGGGCCATGCGGCCGTGCTTCAGGTCGATGGCCGCCTGGCCGAACAATTCGCGCCGCCAGCCGGTCAGGGCCGGCACGTCGGGCTCGTCCTCGGTGGCGATCAGCTCCAGATCCTCGCTCGTCGCGATCAGCTTGGCGGCGACGCCGTGGCGCGCGGCGACCGCCTTCAACAGCACCTTGAGCAGGTCGCCGATGGCCAGCGCCTCGGGCGAGGCGGCGGTGCCGCGATCGACCGGGGGAAGGGTGCGCGGATCGCGCTCGAGACCGCGCTTCACCACCTCGATCAGCTCGCGACCCTTGGCCGAGCGGGCGAAGCCCTCGGAGATGGTGCGCAGCTCCGAGAGCTGCTCGGTCGAGCGCGGCATCTGGTTGGCGATGTCGTAGAGCGCCTCGTCCTTGATGACGCGGCCGCGCGGCACGTTGAGGCTCTGGCGGTCTGCTCGCGCCACTCGGCCGCCTCCATCAGCACGCCGACCGCCTTGCGCCCCTTGACGCGCAGCTTGAGGCGGCGCCACGCCTCCTTGGGGTCGAGGGCGTAGGTCTCGGGCGAGGTGAGGCCGGCGAGCTCCTCCTCCAGCCAGTGCGAGCGGCCGGAACGCTCCAGCTCGTCGGCGAGATGGCGGTGACCGGGCGCAGATGCGTGACGTCGCCGAGCGCGTAGGTGAGCGCCGCTTCTCGGTCAGCGCGGCCGGCGCCTGCGTCGGTGAACTGGGACGATTTGTCGATGTCGTCGCCGGTGACGCGCTTGACGAGATTGGAGAAGCTGATCGCCTCGCCGAAGCCGCAGACCATGGCCGCGACCTGGGTGTCGAAGAGGGGCGCGGGATGAGGCCCGACTTCTGGTAGACGATCTCGATGTCCTGGCGGCGGCGTGGAAGACCTTGGTCAGCGTGCCGATCGCCATCAGCTCGTAGAACGGCGCGAGGTCGAGGCCGTCCGCCATCGGATCGATCAGCGCCTCGGTGCCTCGCTCGCGATCTGGATGAGGCAGAGCTCGGGCCAATAGGTCGATCTCGCATGAACTCGGTGTCGACCGTCACATAGGCGTGGTCGGCGAGGGAGCGGCAGAGGCGGGCGAGTTGGTCGGTGCTTGTGATCAAATTCATGATGATGGCGGTATAGCGCGAATCGACAAGGATGTCGCCCCGAGCGTGGACGTGATCCCCCGGGGAAATCTCCCGGTCGGGCGAGCCGATCCGGGGGCGTCGGGGCTGCTGGCCTCGCCGCCCGCGGCGGGCTGCGCGGTGTCGCTGAGGGGGCCGGCCGAGAATGTCGTCGCCCTGCGGCAGCGTCGGTGTCGAGCGGATGACCGGCACGTGCTTGACGCGCTCGCTCATCGGCACGGTCGGGCGGATGGCGGTGCGGATCAGAGCCCAGACGATCAGGCAGGCATGGATGGCGGCGGTGTAGGTGAAGAGCCCCTGGGGTCTGAGCCGCTCCATGACGAGGGAGGCGGCGAGCGGGCCGATCATCGAGCCGACGGCGAAGGTGAAGAGCAGGCCGGCTGACAGCGGCATACTGGCCGGGCTTGGCGAAGTCATTGGTACGGGCGGCCGCCAGCGAATAGAGCGGCATGGCGAAGGCGCCGAACAGGAAGGCGCCGCCATAGACGAGGCGATGATCGTTGCCGGCGCCGAGCGAGAGCGCGAGCGCCGAGAGCGAGGCGCCGAGCGTCGCCACCATCAGCACGGAGCGGCGGTCGATCCGGCCGGAGAGCCAGCCGAAGGGGATCTGCAGCGCCGCCGAGAATGCCGACGCCCATGAAGATGGCGATGCCGGTGAGGTCGAGGCCGATCTGGCGGGCATAGAGCGGGCCGATGGTGCGGAAGGCGCTGTTGGTGAGACCGATCGTCAGGCAGGCTGCGAAGGCGAGCGGCGAGATCCGCCAGGTGTCCCACAGATGCATGCGGACGGTGTCGTCATGGGCGGGGCTGGAGCGGTCGGCGAGAGCGCGATCGGCACCAGGGCGAGGGCGAGCAGCATGGACATGACCGAGAAGGGCACGGAAGGTCTCGGCGCCGAGTGAGGGCAGCAGGGAACTGCGAGGCGGTGACAGCGGTGATGTCGACAAGCGAGTAGGCGCTGAACACCCGTCCGCGTGCCTGGCTGGAGACGACGCCGTTCAGCCAGCTCGATGACGATGAAGAGGGCGGCCGAGCAGAAGCCGGTGACGAAGCGCAACGCGATCCAGGTACGCGGCTCGACGCTCAGCGTGAAGACGAGCACGGCCGAGGCGGCGATGACAGAGCGCGGCGAAGACACGGATGTGGCCGACGAAGCTGATGAGGCGGGTCGCCATCAGCGCCGCCGACATAGCTGGCGAAATAGGCGGTGCCCATGGCGCCGATCATGGCCGGCGACATGCCTTCCAGATTGGCGCGAATGGCGATCAGCGTCGACTGGATGCCGTTCGAGCCGAGCAGCATGGCGGCGGCGACGAGGAGGAATGAGAGAGTACATTGATGAGGTCTCGTCGCGTCGGGGAGCGTCCGGTCGGGGGCGTCCGGTCTGGTGCATCGGCTCAGGGCATCGGCTCAGGGGCGGCCCTTGCGGGGGTATTGGCAAGCCGCAAGGCCAGGCTGCCGGAATCGCCGGACGCCGCGGCTCCCTAATCTATCGGGCGGGCGTTGGCCAGCCGGTCCGGAAGCGGCATCGGAGGGCTCGCAGGCGGCCTCGGCCACCGCCTTCAATCGGCCGGCTTTGCAGGGCATTGGGCCGAAGGGTCGGGGTCCGTTCGGCGGGTGGCAGGGCAGCCTTCAGAGGCAGGTGGCATGAATCGCGGCATCCTCCTTTCCATCGCCATCCTGATCGCCGGCTCGATCGGGTTTGCCGGCGCCGTGCTGTCGACCGCGCCGGCGGCCGAGGAACAGGCGCAGGTCATCGCCTCCGTGCCGGTCGAGGGTTCCGAACCGGTCGATCCACGGATGCCGGAGATGCGCTTCACCTTCTCCCGGTCGATGGATGTCTCGCGGATCGGGCTCGGGGCGGAGAACGGCGCAGTCTTTCCCGAGATCGGCGAGGCGCCGCATTTCCTCGACGATGGCCGTACCTTCGTCGTCTCGGTGTTCCTGCAACCCCAGACGCGCTACGTCATGGTGCTGAAGGGGGGCGGCGAGGCGGGCTTCAGCGATCTCGCCGGCCAGCCGGCAGAGACCTTCCGGCTCGCCTTCGAGACCGGCCCCGAGCCGGCCGATGCGGGGCCGCTGCCCGAGGGGGCGGCGGGTGCGGCCGTCGATCTCGATCCGGGCAACGACGCGGGCGACGAAGGCGAGGCGACGTCGCAGTAGAACGAAGCGCGCTCAGCGCTCGGTGGCGCCCTTGCCGGCGATGATCCGGTCGCGGAAGCGGGCGATCCGCGCCCGGCGTGTCCCGGTCGTCTTGGCGGCCGCCAGATTGATCGCATAGCTGCGCCGTCGCCCCGGAGTCAGGGCGTGAAAGGCCTCGGCGAGGACGGGATCGCAATCAAGCGCCTCGATCAGCTCGTCGGGCAGGGCGATCTCCCTTTCCTCCTTCGGTGACTTGCGTCCCGCCGCCGCATGTCCCATCGCCTCCGTCAGGCAGGCGAGAATGGCGACCTCCTTGGCGGCCACATCGGCCTCCGCGGCAAAGCGGATCGTATCGGGATGGCGCGAGGCTGCTCCCTGGCGCTCGAGGATGCCGGCCGGGTCGCTCAGCAGGGCGGCGTTGAAGAAGGTGAGGCGGAAGTCGTCGCGGAAGGCGCCGATGATGGCGATGTTCCGTCCGCCATGCATGTAGCAGGGGTGCCCCCATTTGGCGGTCTCCTCGAGGCCGGCGCCAAGGCAGATGCGGCGCAGGTGGACGAGGCCGCTGGACCAGATTGCCGTCGCACAGTCGCTCGTTGCAAAGCGCGGGCAGCGGCCGCAGCCTCTGGCGAAGAAGTCCTCGACATCGGTGATCATGCTCCCAGCGAGTCCCGGCTCGTTCGTTGCCAACGGGTGGACGGCGGCCCGGTTCCCCCTCCCCGCGATGCGGCGGAGCGGCCGACGCGGGCCCTCGCCTTGACAAAACCGGCCCCCCATGTGCTTGTCGCGGCCGAGCGAAAGCGGTTCTTCCCCTCGATCGATTCGGAGCCGTCCCGGCCGGGTCGCCAGCCGGCCCCGGGGGCCCCAGGTCTTGCGGGGCGAGCCTCAAGTCAGAGGCATGGGGACATGGCCGAGGTCAAGGGCAGGAAGAAGACGTCGAAGGCGGGCGATGCGCCCGCGGGGGCGGCTGGCAACGGCGCGCTCCACCGCTACCGCTCGCACAGCTGCGGGGCGTTGCGCGAGGGCGATGTCGGTGCCGGCGTGCGACTGTCGGGCTGGGTGCATCGGGTGCGCGATCATGGCGGCCTCCTCTTCATCGATCTGCGCGATCATTACGGCATCACCCAGGTGATCGCCGATCCCGACAGCCCGGCCTTTGCGCTCGCCGAGAAGGTGCGGGCCGAATGGGTGGTGCGCATCGACGGCGAGGTCAAGCGCCGCACGCCCGAGACGATCAATCCGAACCTGCCGACCGGCGCGGTCGAGGTGTTCGTGCGCGAGCTCGAGGTGCTGTCGGAGGCGCGGGACCTGCCGCTGCCGGTGTTCGGCGAGCCGGACTATCCGGAGGATACCCGCCTCAAGTTCCGCTTCCTCGACCTGCGGCGCGAGACGCTCCACCGCAATATCATGCGGCGCCAGGAGATCGTCCGCTCGATCCGGCGGCGCATGACGGAGGCGGGCTTCTTCGAATTCGCGACGCCGATCCTGACGGCGTCGAGCCCCGAGGGCGCGCGCGACTTCCTGGTGCCCTCGCGCATCCATCCCGGCAAGTTCTACGCGCTGCCGCAGG
>JAWKWA010000031.1:0-27699 GCA_041397765.1 Hyphomicrobiaceae bacterium
CGCGATGCGCCTGTCGATCGCCGAAGCTAGGCGTGTCAGCCGTGTACGGATCGGCTGCCGCCGGGTCGTTCGCTCCGAGGGCGCCTCTACTTGCGGATGGGATCTCTGTACCTCGTCGCGGAGGATGGCTGCTTACCGGGCATGGGGGACTCGGCACCGACCTGGTGGCCCGGCTCTGGCGCCAGCGCTCATCCTGGACGGGCGTCAAATCTGGGTCGGCGACGATGGAGGCCGGCGCTTCGCCGAGCGGCTGCGCGCCGACGCATCGAGCGAGGGTGGCGACAGCGGCGGCAGGTGACCGGTGTCGCGCTCAGCCCTGTGATTTCGTCCGCATCAGCCGGGCGATCTCGTGGGCGCAGCGGGCTTCGCTCGCCTCCAGTCCTTGGACCACGCCCGCCCTATCATCCTGCGAGCGGTTCTGACTGAGCTTCTGCTTGCCTTCGATCCGCTCGATGCTGATCTCGAACCCGACGATGCCCTTGAGCTGGGCCGCGATGAATGGCGCCGGGGCATCGAAGATCGACCAAGGCCCCGGGCGCCCCGCCTCGTGGCGCTGCGTCAGCCTGTCGACGACATCCTGGAGCCGATCGCTGTCCTCGAAGAACGATAGCCGGCCTCTGGCATGCACGACCGCATAATTCCAGGTCGGCACCACCCGTCCGTGCTCGCGCTTCGTCGCGTACCAGCCGGGCGAGACATAGGCGTCGGGGCCGGGAAACACCGCAACGGCCTCACGCCCGGTGTCGGAGAGGGCGATCTGCGGATTGGCCTTTGCGAGGTGGCCGCGCAGCGTGCCATGCGTGCCTTCGTTGCGATCGAGCAGGAGCGGTACATGCGAGATCAGCGGTCCCTCGGCGCCGACCGTCACGATCATCGCCAGGCCCGTCCGATCCATGTGGTCGTGGAGCGCGGCGAGATCGTCGAGCCTGAAGGCGGGCGGTGTATAGAGCATGTCGGTCCCATCGGTAGCGGCAATGATGGCGGAGATGTCCGCCGCCTGGCGGCCGGGCTCAGACGTGCCCGCAAGGACTCCGGCGGATGCGATACGCCAGCACGGCGGACGACACCTCTGTAGCACGAACCGGGTCGGCACTCTCTTTTCGCCGCCGCTCAATGCGTCGCGATGCGCCGCTCCGCAGCAACGAGCCGCTCGCGATGATGCCCCGCTTCGAGTGCCAGCAGACGCCGGACGCCGACGGCCGCCGCACTCTCGATCGGCAGCCAGGCGAGCGCATAGGCCCACACGCCGAGTGCATGGGACCAGCCGATCGGCGCGACGAGAACGCCGTTGACCGCGATCAGCGTGCCGAGCACCTGCGTCGCCTCGCAGGTCCAGAACAGCCGCGCCGCCGGCCAGGGACGGCTCCAGAACCAGCCCTGGCTGCGCGTCACATAGATCGTCAGATGACCGGCGACCAGCAGCTTCAGAAAGATGAGCGTCTGCACCGTCTCGCGCGGCAGATGCAGCACCCGGTCGACATACCAGAAGAGAAGGAAGCTCTCCGCGACGCCGATGAGCCCGATCACGGTCGCGATGATCAGCACACGCGGCATGTTCCAGCGGACCGGCCGCGCGGCGACCATGGCGTTGTCGTAGGCGATCATCATGATCGGGAAGTCGTTGAGCACGGCCAGCAGCACGATCATGATGGCGGTGACGGGATAGAAGTCGAAGATCAGGATCGACAGCGTCATGAAGGCGAGCACCCGGATCGTCTCGGCGATGCGGAACGTGGCGTAGCTCGTCATGCGCTCGAAGATGCGCCGCGCCTCCTCGATCGCCGAGGCGATCACCGACAGGCCCTTGTCCGTCAGCACCACGTCGGCGGCGGCACGTGCCGCATCCGTCGCGCCGCTGACCGCTATGCCGGCGTCGGCCTGCTTCAGCGCCGGCGCGTCGTTCACGCCGTCGCCGGTCATCGCCACGATGTGGCCCCGTGCCTGGATGGCCTTGACGATCTGGAACTTGTGCTCGGGCAGCACCCGCGCGACGCCGTCGGCCGCCTCGATGCGCGTGGCGATCTCGCCGTCGCCGCCGGACCCGAATATCTCGCTCGCCGAGACGATATTGGCGCCGAGCCCGAGCCTGCCGGCGATCTGGCGGGCGATGGCCTCGTGGTCGCCGGTGATCATCTTGATCGAGAGCCCCATGCGCGCCGCCGTGGCGATGGTCTCGACCGCATCCTCGCGCGGGGGATCGAAGATCGGGATGAGACCGAGGAAGCGCCATGGACCGTCGGCGTCCTGGCGGGCAACGCCGAGCGCGCGGTAGCCGTCACGTCCGAGCCTGTCGACCGCCTCCTCGATGCGACGGCGATCGTCGGCCGAAGGCGCGGTGAGCGCGACGATCACCTGCGGCGCCCCTTTGCTGAACGCGACGCTGCGGCCGTCCTTCTGTGCCACTGCCACCGTGCGCTTGGACACCGGATCGAATGGCGTGAAACGGGCAACGACAAAGCCGGCGCTCGTGTCCGCTTCGCCCGTAGCCATGATCGCCCTGTCGATGGCATCGGGCTCGTTGGGATTGCAGGCGAGCCGCGCCGCCGACAGGAGATCGGCCTCGCCGACGCCGCGCTCGGGCTGCAGCGTGCCGACGGTCAGCGTGTTGGTAGTCAATGTGCCGGTCTTGTCCGCGCACAGCACGTCGACCCCGGCCAGCTCCTCGATCGAGACCAGCCGCATGACGATCGCCTTGGCGCGCGCCAGCGTCTCGGCGCCAACCGCCATCGTCACCGACAGGACCGTCGGCAGCGCGACCGGGATCGCAGCGACCGTGAGGATCAGGCAGAATCGCAAGGTCTCCCAGAACGGCGTATCCCGGAAGATCGCAACGAGCAGGATGAGCGCCACGAGGCCGATCGTGGTCATGATCAGGAAATTGCCGATGGCGAGAATGGCACGCTGGAAATGCGAGCGGACGTCGGCGGCCTGGACGAGTTGTGCCGTCCGGCCGAAATAGGTGTGCATGCCGGTCGAGGAGACGATGCCCGTCATCTCGCCGAGCTTGATCACCGAGCCGGCATAGACGGTATCGCCGGCTGCCTTGTCGACCGGCAGGGATTCTCCGGTCAGCGCCGATTCGTCGGCGCTCAGATAGTCGCCACCGACGAGGCGCAGGTCGGCCGGCGTGATGTCGCCGAGCTTCAGCAAGACGACGTCCCCCGGCACCAGCCGGCGTGCCGGCAAGGTGCGCCACGAGCCGTCGCGACGCACGCGGGCGACCGGGGCAAGGCGAGCCTTCAAGGCCTCGATGGCGTTGCCGGCCTTGCGCTCCTGCCAGTAGTCGACACCGGCATTGATGAGCAGAAGTGCGAAAATGATCGCGAAATCGGCCCAGTCGCCAAGCGCCGCCGACAGGATGGCGGCCGCCTCGATCATCCAGGGGATCGGTCCCCAAAAATAGCGGGCGAGGCGCTCGAACGTGCCGGTCCTCGTCTCCTCGAGGGCGTTGGCGCCGAAGCGGGCCAGCCGCTCGGCAGCCTCGCGACTGGTGAGCCCGCTTTCGATATCCGTGAGCTCTGCAAGGCCGGCGGGCCCCTCCCGCTGCTCATCCGACACCGGCGACGCGCCTGTGGAGGCACTCTCGCCCTGCGTCATGTGCTGCCCCTGTTGGCGAGGATCCAGTTGCGTGCCTTGGCGAGATCGGCAGCGGGGAAGATGCGGAACGGCTTGCGGAACAGCGGCGAGAAGATGCGCGCCGCCTCGGCGATCCATTTGGTGTCGGTGACGAGCGCGACACGGTCGAAGGCGCTCAGATGGCCGAGCCCGAACTCGGTGTCCGCCCAGATCGCACCGGGCGAGTAGCCGGCGAAGCCGTCGCCGAGCAGGAACAGGACGCTGATCGAGCCGTTTCGCGCGATGCGCGCCTCCGCTTCCGGCACCAGCACCCGATGATAGTCCTCGGCCGTCACATGGCCCGTGCCCGAGATGGCGAGCACATCATCCGGATAGCCTTCCATCAGCGTGATCATATGCCGATCTCCTTCTCTGTCAGGGGCGATCTTCGCGCCGCTCCGACACTGCGATCCATCGTGCGGTCTGCGGCCACGCCGCCGCGAGCGTCCGGCTTCCCATGAAGAGGCCGATATGTCCGCCGGGCACCAGCCGTTTCTCGATCCGTTCCGCCGGTGTCGCGGCCAGTCTCTCGGTGGCGAACACCTGCTCCTTCGGCGTGATGTCGTCGGCCTCCCCGGCGAGCAGGAAGAGCGGACAGGTCAGTGACCGCAGTGTCAGCGTCTCGCCGAGCGCGACGAATTTGCCCCGGGCAAAGCGGTTCTCCCTGAACAGCTCCCCTATCGCCTGAAGGTAGTAGCGTCCCGGCAGATCGAGCGGGCTCTCGTACCAGCGTTCGAACGTCTCGGTGCGGCGGATGTAGTTGCGATCCTCGATGTGCTCGTAAAGGTCGATGAACTTGCCGACATATTGCTCGCCCGGATGCATGTTCTTCCAGCCAGCGAGCATGAAGCGGCCGGGCATCCGTCCGCCGCCCGCCAGGACCATCTCCTCGAAGGCCGACATCGGCAGGGAATGGGCCAGCCTCTTGATCGGCCCGTCTCCGGCGTCGGTGTCGATCGGCGCACCGGCAAGGACGAGCGAGGCGACCTTGCCGGGAAAACGGCAGGCGAGCATGGCCGACATCCAGCCGCCCTGGCAAATGCCGACGAGATGAGCCCGTCCGCCGAGATCGTCGACGACGACGTTGAGCTCGGCGAGATATTTGTCGATGTCGAAATCGCGCATGCCGGCCGTCGCGCCCTTCCAGTCGGTGACGAAGACGCGCGTCAGACCATTCGCGAGCAGCGTCTCGACGAGGCTCTGGCCCTTGGCGTAGTCGGCGATCGTCGAGGAATGACCGGCATAGGGCGCATCGACGAGCACGGGCAAGGTCCGGTCATCGCTGCCGACTGGCGAGAAGTCGCGCAGCCGCATGGTGTCGAGGTCGCGAAGAATGCGGTTCGGCGTCGCCCATCGCGGTGGCGGCGGCACCTCGAGCGCGGCCGCCTCAAAGGCGTAGCGCAGATTGTCCTCGAAGGCCTTGAGACCGGCCTCCTCGATCTCGATGGCAGCCGCCATCGGCCAGAACCAGGGCACGCTGTGCTCGTGGATCGGCTTCACTGTCGAGACGCTCATCGTGTCGCGTCCTTTCGGTGATGAAGCTGGCGCGGTTCTCGCGGTGCATCGTGCGCCCGGGGTCGGATCGGTGCTCGCCGATGCCGAGATGGCGCGATAAACCGCTGCGGGCGGCACGATGCAACCCGTCGGGCCAGATCTCGCCGGACCGGCGGTGACCGCCGACCCGGAAGGCCTGGATCCTGAGCCGGTCTGCGTTACGGCCACGTGGCCATCGCATTACCATCGGGTAATGCTCGCCAGGCGCCCAACCGTCACCGCCCCGCGCTAGTGGAGCGATTTCAACATTTGCGTCCCGGGTGCTGCCAGGCTCGTTGTCAAATGTTGAATTCCAAAGGTCCACTAAGACCACACGCTCGCTAGTGGTCCTGCTGAATCCGACATCTGCTCGGGAGTGGGCTGCGAAGGGATGCAAATGTCGGATTTGGACCACTGGCCCGTTATGCGAGCCCGAGCCGGGTTCGCGCCTCGGCGACGCTGGCGACACGTCCACCGAGTTCCGCGATCTCGCGGACCGCCCGAGCGACGAGCGAGGCATTGTCGGGCGCGAGAACGCCGCGGTCGAGATAGAGATTGTCCTCCAGCCCGACGCGCACATTGCCGCCGAGCCGCACCGCCTCGCGCACCATCGGGAACTGTCCCGGACCGACGCCGAAAGCGAACCAGATCGCATCCGCCGGCAGCAGCGAGCGCATATAGGCCATCGCCTCCACCGTCGCCGGCTGCGCCCACCTGACGCCGAGACAGATCTGGAAGAGCGGCGGATGGCGCCTGATCGCCCCTGTCTCGAGCATGTGTCGCGCGAGCATGATATGGCCGGCCTCGAACACCTCGAGCTCCGGCACGACGCCGGCCGCCTCGATCGCCGATGCCATTTCCGCGATCTGTCCGGGCGTGTTGACGAACACGAAGTCGCCCATGTTGATCGTGCCCATGTCGAGGCTGCAGATCTCGGGCTTCAGCTCGAGAACGTGCTCGACGCGCCGCGCCGGCGTCGAAAGTGTCGAACCCTTACCCATGCGCATCGGATCCTCGGCATCGGGCACGAAGCGGCCACCGGCGCCCGTCGTCAGGTTGATGACGACATCGACGCCGCTCGCGCGGATGCGCTCGACCGTCTCGCGATAGTGCTCGGGCGCCATGCTCGGCTTGCCGGTCGCCGGATCGCGGACATGGATGTGCACGATCGCCGCGCCTGCCCTGGCGGCTCCGATCGCGGAGCTGGCGATCTCCTCCGGCGTCACCGGAACCGCCCGGCTCTTCCCAACCGTGTCGCCGCCGCCGGTGAGGGCGCAACAGATGATGGTCGCATCGCTCACGTGGCATCCCTCCCGACATCGACATGCTCGCGCCGCGCCACCAGCCGATCCGCAGGCATGCCGAGCTCCTGCGCGAAGCGGTGCCCGGCATAGACCGCCTGCACGATCGCGGCAGGGGCATCGCAATCGCCGATCCTGCGGATCGACCGCGTGCGGCGGAGCCGCCCGGCCTCCCGTGCCGCAAGCAGCGCGTCGAAGAGGGCCGTCTGCGGCAGGCGGGCCGTGACGAGCACCACGGTCGCGGCGACGATCTCGAGCGGCCGTCCGGTATCGCGATGCGTGAGGCGGACCGCGCCGGCGCCGATGTGCTCGAGCACGTGATGCGTCACCATGGCGACACCGAGCCCGTCGAGCCTTCGGGCGATGCGGTGCATGTCGAGCGTGTGCTCGCAAAAGGCCGAGACGTCCGAGGCGGGCGTTGCGATCGTAACCCCGAGGCCACGACGTGCCAGCAGCTCCGCCAGCGCGCCACCCATCGTGTAGTGATCGTCGTCGTAGACGAGAACCGGACCTTCCACTTCGGCGCCGCCGAGGAGATCGTCGGGTGTCAGAATCCGTGCGGCTTCGTCGACTGAAGGTGCGAAGGGCGTCGCCATGCCGACACCGTCGCGCCGCCAGCGCGCACCGGTGGAGACGGCGATGGCATCGACCTCGAGCTCGTCGGCGAGATCGGCCGTCACCTCGCTGTCGAGATAGAGCGCGACATTGGCCATGCGGCCGATCTGGGTCAGGCGCCAGTCCGCGACCCGCCGCCAGCTCGAAAGCCCAGGCAGACCGCTCTCGGCGAGCACGCGACCGCCGGGCCGGCCGTTCTTCTCGGCGAGCACCACCTCATAGCCACGCTGGCCGAGCGCGCGGGCGCATTCGAGCCCCGCCGGGCCGGCACCGGCGACGAGCACCCGCGCCGGCTCATCGGCCGGACGGATCCGCTCGGGATGCCAGCCGCGCCGCCATTCCTCGCCCATCGTCGGGTTCTGCGTGCAGCGCAGGCTGACCATCGCATAGTGCGACGACACGCAGATATTGCAGCCGATGCATTCGCGGATGTCCTCGATCCGGCCCTCGGCGATCTTCTGCGGCAGGAACGGATCGGCGATCGACGGGCGTGCCGCACCGATCATGTCGAGCACGCCGCGTCGGACGAGCGCAGCCATCAGGTCGGGGGAGGTGAAACGGCCGACGCCGACCACCGGCTTGGTGGTGACCGACTTGATCCCGGTCATGAACGGCTCGTGGGCGTTCTCCTCGGCAAAGCGCGCTGTCGGCGAGTCGTCCGCCCAGGTGCCGATGACGATGTCCCAGAGATCCGGCAACTCGGCCAGGAGCGAGATCGCCTCGAGCCCCTCATCGGCCGCGCGCAGACCCTGTTCGCCGATCACCTCGTCGATGATCAGCCGGACGCTGATCGCGGCGGCGCCACGCACGCCCTCGTGCGTCTCCTCGATCAGCTCGCGCATCAGCCGCACCCGATTGGCGAGCGAGCCGCCATACTCGTCCGAGCGCGTGTTCCGCGGCGACAGAAACTGGAAGAGGATGGTCGAGAAATTGGCGTCTACATTGACGATGTCGAAGCCGGCCTTGATCGAGCGTTCGGCCGCCGCCCGCCACCAGCGCCTGAGGTTGCGGATATCCTCCAGGTCCATCGCCCGCACCTGACCGGGGGCGATATCCTCGACCGGCCGGTCCATCGGGCCGAGCGGCGTCTCGCGCGTCAGCTTGTTGGCGTTGTAGGTGCAGGAATAGGCGAGCTGGATGCCGGCAAGCGAGCCATGGGCGTGCACCGCCTCACTCATCAGCGCGAGCGGTGCGATGTCGTCGTCGTCCCACAGGGTCTGCAGCACCTCGGGGCTGAGATCGGAGGTCGGATGCACCGAGCAGTTCTCGGTGTTGACGACCGCCCAGCCGCCCTCGGCCTTGACGCCGCGCATGGCCGCGTGCGCCCGTGGCCGGGCATTGCCCATGCCGTTGCAGTGCGGCGCCTGATAGAAGCGGTTGCGCGCGACGAGATGGCCGATCCTCACCGGCTCGAACAGGATGTCGAACGGATTGCTCTCCAATTGCCACTCCCCCTCGAGCGACGGCCTCATCTCCCGCCGCATGCGGGGAAGCTAGGCGTCTCGCCCAGGCGCGACAACTCCCCCGCCTGCATGGCGGCCGCTCACGGCCGCATGGGCGACACGCTTCGCCAGTAGGCAAATGTCACGATCGAACCGCTAGCAGAACTTCTCCAGATCGGCCTTCAGCGCCTTGAGGAAGCGCGCGCCCTCACCGCCGGTGACGACCCGGTGGTCGAAGGCGAGGGTGAGCGGCATCAGTCTGCTCACCACCGGCTGTCCGTCTCGCGCCACCACGCCGTCGCGGACGCGACCGACCCCGATGATCGCGACCTGGGGCGGCACGACGACGAGCTGCGCATAGCGCCCGCCGATCATGCCGAAATTGGACATCGAGATGGTGGCGCCGCGCAGCTCGTGCGGCGGAATGGTGCGCGCCCGCGCATCGGCGCGCAGCCGCTCCATACCCGCCCGCAGGTCCGCCGGCTCGCGCGCGCCGACATTGCGCAGCACCGGCACGATGAGACCGTCCTCGGTGTCGACTGCGATGCCAACGTCGATCCGCTCGAGAAGGCGGCGGGCGCCCGAGCCGCCGTCGAAGCGGGCATTGAGCGCCGGCTCGGCCCGGCAGGCGGTGGCGATCGCGCGGATGACACGGATCGAGATGTCCGTGCCCGCCGGCCACTCGCCGATATCGGCCTCGTCCATGACGGCGGCCGGAACGACCTCGGCATGGGCCTTCGCCATGCGCTGCGCCATCGCCCGGCGCATCCCGCGCATCGCCTCGCCGGCGCCGTCGCCGGGGAGTGCACGCGCCGCCCGCTCGACATCGTCGCGGGTGATGCTGTCGTCCGGCCCGCTCGGGCTGATCGTGCCGAGATCGACACCCAGCTTGGTCGCGAGCGCCCTGACTGCCGGCGTCGCCCTTGCCGTCGCGGCGGCGGCCGGCGCGCAAACCCGCTCCATCGGCGGTTCGTAAGCAGGTTCCACCGCCTCAGGCTCTGCAAGCTCGCCGACCACGGTGCCGGCGTCGGTCCGCTCCGCGCTCGCCAGCTCGACGAGCGGCGCACCGACCTTGATCACGTCACCCGGCGCGCCTGCGAGCTTGACGATCCGCCCGCTCGCCGGCGCCGGCACCTCGACCACGGCCTTGTCCGTCTCAACCGAGACGAGCGGCTGGTCGGCAATGACATGGTCGCCCTCACCGACGTGCCAGGCGACGATCTCGGCCTCCTCGAGACCTTCGCCGAGATCGGGCAGCTTGAATGTCGTCATGACGGCGCACCTCGATCAATGATAAGCGAGCAGCCGCTCGGCCGCCGCGACGATGCGCGCCTGCGAGGGCAGGAACGCGCCTTCCAGCCGGGGCAGCGGCACGACCGTGTCACAGGCCGTGACACGGAGCACCGGTGCGAGCAGGCTGGTCACGGCGCGCTCGGCGAGCATGGCCGCGATCTCGCCGCCGAAGCCGCCCGTGCGCACCGCTTCATGGACGATGACGACGCGACCTGTGCGCTCGACCGAGCCGATCAGCGTCTCCTCGTCGTAGTATCTGAGGCAGGCGAGGTCGACGACCTCGGCGCTCGCACCGCGCGCCTCGAGGGCACGCGCCGCCGCGAGTGCCTCGCGCACCATCGCGCCCCATGCGATTAGCGTGATGTCGCGGCCCTGCCGCGCAATGAAGGCAGTGTCGAGCGCAAGGGCCGCGCCGTCATCGTCCACCTCCTCCTTCAGCGAGCGGTAGAGGCGTGTCGGCTCGAGCACGATCACCGGATCGGGATCGCGGATGGCGGCCAGAAGAAGGCCATAGGCTTTCGCGGGGGAGGACGGCACGACGACGCGCAGGCCCGGAATATGCGCGAGCATCGCCTCGGTGCTTTCGGAATGATGCTCCGGCGCACGAATGCCGGCGCCGAACGGCATGCGCATCACCATCGGACAGCTCAAGCGCCCGCGCGTGCGATTGCGCAGCCGCGCCGCATGGTTCACGAGCTGATCGATGCAGGGATACATGAAGCCCATGAACTGGATCTCGCCGACCGGACGCAGACCCGCCGCCCCCATGCCGACGCACAGCCCCGCGATCAGCGCTTCGGCGAGTGGCGTATCGAGCACCCGCGCGCGGCCGAAGCGGTCCGCAAGCCCCTCGGTCGCCCGGAACACGCCGCCATTGACGCCGACATCCTCGCCGAGCACGACGACGCGCCCGTCCTCGGCCATGGCGCGCGCCAGTGCCAGCCGGATCGCCTCGATCATCGTCAGCTCAGCCATCGCCCCGCTCCTCGAGCTCGCGACGCTGACCTTCGAGTGCATGCGGCAGTGTCTCGTGCAGATGATCGAGCATCGAGACGGCCGGCTGCCGGCCGGTCGCGAGATAGGCCTCGGCCGCCTCGTCCACCTGGCGCTGGCAATCGGTCAGCAATGCCTCCTCCTCGGCCTTGGTCCAGGCACCGATCGCGACCAGACGATTGCGCAGCCGCGCCACCGGCTCCTGCTTCCAGCGTGCCTGCACCTCCTCGGCGGGGCGGTAGCGCCCGGCATCGTCGGCCGTGGTGTGATCGCCGAGCCGATAGGTCTCCGCCTCGATCGCCGTTGCGCCGCCGCCGGCCCGTGCCCGCGCGAGCGCCTCCTCGAGGGCCGCGCGCACCGCGACGACGTCGTTGCCGTCGACCTGCTCGCACGACAGTCCTGCGGCGATCGCCTTCTGGGCCAGCGTCGCCGTCGCGCTCTGCATCCGCAGCGGCACGGAGATCGCCCAGCGATTGTTGGTGATGACGAAGACAACCGGCAACGCATGCACGCCGGCGAAATTCATCGCCTCGTAGACATCGCCCTTCGATGTCGCGCCGTCGCCCATCATGGCGACCGCGACCCTGTCCTCGCCGCGCAGCTTGAAGGCATAGGCAAGACCGGCCGCATGAGGCGCGTGCGAGCCGACCGGAACGCAGATGGGGAAATCGCCGCGACAGTTTGCGAAATCGCTGCCGCGCTCGTCGCCGCCCCAATAGGTGAGGATCTCGGTTGCCGTCGCGCCGCGCCACAGCATGGCGCCCTGCTCGCGATAGGACGGCACGAGGACGTCATCGTCCCGCATCGCGCTCGCCGTGCCGACCGGCACCGCCTCCTGCCCGAGGCTCACCGCGAATGTCCCGAGCCGGCCGGTTCGCTGCAGGGCGACCGCCTTGCGATCGAACACCCGGGTGAGGACCATGGCGCGGTAGAGGCCGATCAGCGTGGGGGGATCGCCTGCGAATTGCGGTAGGGGTGCGAGCGCTTCGCCGCTGGCGTCGAGATAGGCGCGCCGTCGGACGACGAAGCTCGCCACCACCGGCCATTCCGCCTCAACCATCCGTTTCTCGCCCTGCATCGGCCTCTCCCTTTCGGGCCGGCGACCGGAAGGCCGCAGGCTCAGTGCCACCTCCTCGCGCGCATCGCCTCGGCGAGCCGCTCGTGCGCGATCGCCTCGCCCGCCTCGCGCGGCATCACGCCCTCGCGCGCCGCCCGGGCGAGCACCTCTGCCGTGTTGTGCGCCACCTTCTCGCGGATCGCCGCGCGGGCATCGTCCTGCGAGCCACGGGCAAGCTCCACGGCCGCGCAGATGACGCCGCCGGCATTGGCGATGAAGTCGGGCACGCTGACGATGCCGCGCTCGTGCAGGCGGGCCTCGGCCGCGCGCGTGACCGGGATGTTGGCGCCCTGCAGCACCAGACGGCACTGAAGGCGGTCGACATTGCCGGCGTCGATGACATCGGGGCGCGCTGCGGGTATCCAGATGTCGCAGGGCACGGCGACGAGGTCCGCTCCGGCGATCACTCTGGCTCCGGACAACTCCGTCACCGAGCCGCCATGCGATTTGATCGCCTCCAGACGGTCGAGATCGAGACCGTTCTCGTCGGCCACCGCGCCACGACTGTCAGCCACAGCGACGACATGCGCGCCCTCGTCGGCGAGGAAGCGTGCCGCATGCCGGCCGACGGCACCGAAGCCCTCGATGACGACGCGCGCGCCCGCCGGATCGACGCCGCTCGCTTCGCGCGCCGCCGCGGCCGCGACGGCAACGCCAAGTCCGGTGGCGCCGATCTCGTCGAGCGGAATGCCGCCGAGCACGCGCGGCAGCCCGGCCGCCCGGCCGATCTCGTCGTGAACGAAGGCCATCGCCTGCTCGTCGGTGCCCATGTCGGGTCCTGGAATATAGTCGGCGAGGGGCTCGATCGCGGTTGCGAAGGCGCGCAGAAGGCGCTCCTTTCTGGCCGCATCCATCTTCGGATCGGCGATGATCACCGATTTGGCGCCGCCATGCGCAAGGCCGGCCGCGACGTTCTTCAGCGTCATGGCCCGGGCGAGGCGCGCGCATTCGACGAGGCCGGCATCCGGCGCCATGCGCGTGCCGCCGATGGCCGGTCCCGCCGCGACATTGTCGATGACGACGATGGCTCTGAGGCCGACGGCCGGTACGCTGATGTGGACCACCTTCGCTGGACCGAGATCGTCGCACAAATGGAAGGGATCGATGGGATCGGACATCTTCAGCAAATGAGTGAAATTTGCTCCACCCGTGGAGCGAATTCGACACTTCAGTCCCGGTTGCCGCGACGTGCGTTCTCAAGTGTCAAATTCGAGAGTTCCAAACGGGAAGCAATTGTCGGATTCGAACCACCAGATGCTCGCGGTCCTGACATCGGATCGATGGGTGAAAGGACGAACGCGAGCGGGCGACGGGGCGGCGCCGGCAGGCGGATCGCCACCGGGGCTGATCGCCCCGGACCTGCTGCGATGGCGAGGCGGATCCGGGGCTCGTACCGACAACCCGTGGCTGCCGCCAAGGTTCCAGAAATCGACATCCAGCGATCGTCGGCGCGGGCCGGGCTATGCCTCTCGGCCGGCCGCGCCGACGTCAGCTATCTATGTTCGCCATTGCGAATTTGGACCCCGCTCCGGGGAAGGGGGAGGGGAACGGAGCGGGGTCCTAGCCGGCAGGCTTTTCGGGGGGGGAGGGAGACCTGCCGGATTCGTGTATGGATTGGCCGACACGCGCGCCGAGCCCACCCGTCCATGATGCGCTGGCAACGAGAGGACGGAGCAGTATGTCGGCGCGCGCGCGCTGTCGGGGCGACAACGACCGATAGAGCGGGGCGAGCGCCACAAGCAGGTCGTGCACACCCTGGCGCTCGGCGGCGATGTTGACGAGATGGCGGAGCAACTGGTCCTCGAGTGTCGGGGCCTGGAGATCCCCTCGGTCCGAGCCATGCAGGTCATTCGAGCCCAAAGTGCTCGACATGTTCTCGACCGCTTCGACCACCCTCTGCCAATGACGCATCTGATCTGCGGATATGCCGATATCGCCCGCCAGTCGCGAAAGCCACTGAACACTTGGAGACGTGCAGATATCCGTCAGATTTTTATTCGACACAACAGCCTCCGGATATGCCTTAATCAGCCCAGTCCGCAATTCCCGATGCCCTGTGCAATTATTTGTGCATCGCGACTTTGGCGTTTCCAACAGGTGAATTGTTCCGAATTGTTCCCTTCCGCGGGAGAGGCTCGACTTTCCCGCGCGCGCGCACGACAGTAGCCACCATGATGCAATCCAGGCAGTGACGGTTGAACAGATGTCGGATCTTGACGCGTTCCTGAAGGGCAGGCAGGCCCTGGAGGCGCTCTCCATGTCGCAGCGGCTCGAGGCACTCGGCCAGCTCGCCAGCGGGATCGCCCACGACTTCAACAATCTCCTCGCGGTCATTTCGGGCAGCCTCGAGCTCGCCGAGGCGAAATGCATCGACGAGCGCGCTCATCGGGCGCTACGCCGGGCCATCGACGCGACGGAGCTCGCCGCGCGCCTCAATCGGCGGCTGCACGTCCTTGCACGAAAGACCCGCCTCGATCCGCGGTCGATCGACCTCAATGCACGCGTCAGCGAGACGACCGATCTCCTCCGCCGCACGCTCGGCGCGGAGATCGCGATCGAAACCCGCCTGTCGGACGATCTGTGGCCGTTGATGGCCGATCCGGGCGAAATCGACAGCGCCATGCTCAATGTCGCCGCCAATGCGCGCGACGCCATGCCGGCCGGCGGCACGATCACCTTCACCACCACCAATCTCCACCTCGATGGCGAGGCCGCAGGCGCGGCGATGGTCGCCCCGGGCGACTATGTGCGCCTGACGATCGCCGATACCGGCCTTGGCATGTCGCAGCAGATCCTCGAGCGGGCGGCGGAGCCCTTCTTCACCACCAAGCTGCCCGGCACGGGCCTCGGCCTCAGCAGCGTCCAGGCCTTCGCAGAGCTCGCGGGGGGCTTTCTCCGCCTCTCGAGCGCCGAGGGTCGTGGAACGACCGTCGAAATCGTGCTGCCCCGGGCGAGCGGCGCGAGCGACGAGAGTCTCAGGCGCGTCGACACCGAGCCGCTGCCGCTCGGCGATGGCGAGCTGCTGCTCGTCGTCGGCAACGACGAGCAGGCCCGAGAGATGCTGCTCTCCCGCCTCGAAGCGCTCGGCTATGCGGTGCTCGAGGCGACCGATTCTCGCGAGGCGATCGACCTGCTTCAGCGGGAGCGCGATATCGGGCTCGTCCTCGACAACCTCAGCATACGGGGAAGAACGAACGGCGGCGACATCACCGACTGGATCGTCGCGCAAAGACCCGGCCTGCCGGTTCTGCTGCTCTCGGGCGCACCGGACGCGGCCATGGCGCGAACCGACGCAGACGGATGCGCCCTTCCCATCCTCATCCTGCCGACCGACCAGGCTCGGCTGGCCACGGCCGTCGCAAAGCGGCTCGGCCGGGGGTAGCTGTCGATGCCTCGGTCTATTCGGTGGTGACCCGGCCGGCGAACAGGTAGCCGACGTTTCGAACGGTCTTGATGTGGACCGGAGCCACGGCACCCTGCGGCTCGATCTTGCGGCGCAATTGCGCGACATACTTGTCGAGCGTGCGGTCGTTGGGCGACCAGTGGCGGCCTCGCAGCATTTGCATGAGTTCGTCGCGTGACAGGATACGCTGCGGATTGCGGAGCAGGATGGCAAGCAGCTCGAACTCGGCATCCGTCAGGCCGACCGGCCTGTCGTGGCCATCAAGGAACTCCCGCGACGACAGGTCGAGTGTGCCCGCAGCGCAGCGGAAGCGCCGGCCCGGCTCCCGCTCCTCGTTGCGCAGACTGCCGACCGGCTCGTTGCGACCGAGGACGCGGCGCACGCGCAGCACCACTTCGCGCATGCTGAACGGCTTGCTGATATAATCGTCTGCGCCGCATTCGAGGCCGGCGATACGGTCCTCGGTGCTGTCCCTGCCGGAGATCATGATGATCGGCACGTTGCACCTCGTCCGCAGGCTTTGCGCAATCGCCAGGCCATCTTCCTTGGCGAGACCGAGATCGAGCGTGACGAGATCGACGCGGTTCCTCTCGAGCTGTTGCTCGAGGCCTTCCAGGTCGCTCGCTTCGCAGACGATGAAGCCCGCATGCTCCAACCCGTCCCGCAAGACCGAGCGGACGGCGGGCTCGTCGTCGACAACCAGAACGTGATCCATGGGATGCGAGATGACCCTCCTGTACGCGATGCTTCCGCGCCCACATAAGATCAAACGGTGTGGGTTCGCCTGAGTTCCGAGAATTCTGCCGGCGCGACAACCGCGCACGCCCGCCACTGCGTTGCATTCGACGAGGCGATCAGTCCGCCATCCCCCCGCCGAGCGCCCCGAGCGTCTCCTTCAGCGCCGCGACGAGGATTGCCGCATGCTCGGGCCGGAAAGGCAAGGGCGGCCGGATCTTTAGGACATTGCCATGAACACCCTCGGTGCCGACGAGCACGCCGCGGGCGCGCAGCCCGTTGGCGATCGCCCTGGTCGCGGGTCGGTCGGGGGCCTTCGACTTTCGATCCGAGACGATCTCGACGCCGAATTTCAGTCCATGACCGCGGACGTCCCCGAGGATCTCGAAGTATTCCATCAGCGCGCGAAGCTGCCCGAGCAAATGGGCGCCGGTCTCGCGGGCGTTCTCCTGCAGTCTTTCGCGCGCAATGACGTCGAGCACCGCAAGGCCGGCCGCCGCCGAAACCGGGTTGCCGCCGAAAGTCGAGAAATAGTTGGTCTCCCGCGCGAACTTCGCGAGGATCTCGGGCCGGGTGACGACGACGCCGATAGGATGTCCGTTGCCGACCGGCTTTCCCATGGTGACGAGATCGGGCACGAGATCATGCGTCCCGAACCCCCAGAAATGGCTGCCCGAGCGCGCGAAGCCGAACTGCACCTCGTCGGCGATGACGAGGCCACCGGACCGGCGCACCTTCTGCGCCACGCTGCGGACATAGCCCGCGGGCGGATTGATGAGACCGTTCGAGGTGAAGCCCGTGTCGACCATCCAGGCGGCGACGCCATATCCGGCCTCGTCGAGCTCGCCGATCGCGCGGGTTGCATCGGCGGCATAGGCCTCGCTGTCGGCGCCGTGGCGTCCGCGATAGACATCGGGCGCCATCAGCGTCCTGATATGGGGGGCGATGCTGCGGGCCTGCTCGTCATAGGGCGAGAGCGCCGCCACCGCCTCGGTGCCGCCGTGATAGGCGTTCTCCATGACGATGCCGCCGCGCCTGCCGGTCCAGGTGGTCGCCATGCGCCAGGCGATGTCGTTCGCCTCGCTGCCGCAATTGACGAAGACGGCGACGGAAAGACCGCTGTCGGGAGGCATCAGCCCCGTCAGCCGCTCGGCATATTCGAGAACGAGCGGATGGAGATAGCGCGTGTTGGTGTTGAGGATCGCCGCCTGCCGGGCGATCGCCTCGACCACGTCGGGATGGGCGTGGCCGACCTGGGGAACGTTGTTGTAGCAGTCGAGATAGCGGCGGCCGTCGGCGCCGTGGAGAAAAACCCCCTCGCCCCTGACCAGATGCAGAGGCTCCAGGTAGCTCAGCTCCAGATCTGGGCCGAGCAGACGCTTGCGGCGGGCGAGCAGCGCCGCCCGCTCCTCGGCCGTCTCCGGACAGATGCGCGGCAGCACCACCTGGATCATCCGGCCGATGCCGGCGGCGTCCCTGAAGGCCGCGAACGCCTGGTCCGGCCCGCTGGCGACGAGCGCCTCCAGACCCGCGACACTGTTCGCCTCGAACGGCGCGAGGATCGCCGCGGCCGTCCCGTCATGCACGCGCCGATAGGCGAGGATCGCCAGCGTCTGGGCGTGTCGGGCGAGGATGGCATCATAGAGGAGCGCGATCTCGTCCTCGCCGAGGGCATTGACCGAGTGATAGCCAGCGAGGATTTCGGCCGCCGAGGCAATCGGATCGACGCCCGGGATCGTCACCTCCGCCGCCGGGAAGGCGACATCGATGATGCGGGCGCCATGAACCATGTCGCCGAAGTCGATGAGGCCGACGATTTTCGTCCTTGCCGCATCGGTGAGGAGATTGCCCGGATGGGTGTCGTTGTGGATGACCTGAGCCGGCAGCCGTGCGAGAGCGGGCAAGGCCCGGCCGATGAAGCGCTCATAGGTCGCCTCGACGAGCCTGCGCGTCTCGGGGCTCGCTATGAGCCTCGCATATTGCGAGATCTCGGGCGCGCGCTTCAGGTCCCAGGCGATCCTCTGCATGGCGCCGGGGTGGAAGAAGCCGCGCAAGGCATGATCGAAGCGGCCGAGCGTGCGTCCGACCTCGCGCAGGAGAGGCGGGCTCGGGATCTCGCCTTCGAGAACGTCGCCGGGCAGGAAGTCGAATGCCCGCACGATCATCTGGTCGAGGCGACCATGGTCGGCCCCATCAAGGGTCGGCACGATCCGCGGCACCGGCAGATCGGGCGCCATGGCGTGCAAATGATGCAATGCAGCCGCCTGGAATTCGACGGCCTCGGGCGTCTCGGTGCGCGCCGAGATCTTGAGGACGATGTCCCGTCCGCTGCCGGTCACCCGGAAATTGCTCTCCCGCTCGCCGGCGAGCGACTTCGCCTTGCCGCGGATGCCGAACAGCTCCGAAGCGATGGTCTCGGCCGTTTCGGGCCGGATGTCGGGCGGCGTGCAACTGAGTGCGAAGAGGGACGGGACGTCGGACATTTGGAGGGCCTTCCTGGCGGGATCGTTCGGTGCGACGCTATCAGGCCCGGCCGGCCTGCTGAAGCCCCGCAGGTCGTCGAAGCCCGCCGCCGCTCTGCAGCGACCGGAACGTGTGCACGGCGCCGATCCGGGCGAAACGCGCCTCAGATCCACGCGTCCGTCGCGCGGTCGAAGCATCCCGCGCGCGGATCGGCCGCCTCGGCGAGGATCTGCGGCTTTGCGATCTTGCCGGACGCCGTCTTCGGCAAATCGGCGCGGAACTGGAAATAGCGTGGCACCTTGAAGGGGGCCAGATTGGCGAGGCATTGCGCGACGATGCGCCGGAGCGTCGGCTCGTCCGCGACGACGCCCTGCTGGAGCACGATCACCGCCTTGACCTCCTCGCCACGCATCGCGTCCTTGACCGGAACGGCAGCCGCTTCGGCGACATCGGGCGAGGCGAGGATCACCGCCTCGACCTCGCGCGCGGCGATGTTCTCGCCCGACCGGCGGATCATGTCCTTGACGCGTCCGACGATCGAATAGAAGCCGCTCGCATCCCGGCGGAAGATGTCGCCGGTACGGAACCAGTCGCCGTCGAAGGCCGCCCGCGTCGCGTCCGGGTTGCCGTAATATCCCTTCAGGATGCCACGGCCGCGGATCTGCAGCTCGCCGGTCTCACCATCGGCAACGGGCCGGCCTTCGCTGTCGACGATGCGCGCCTCGCGGAACGGGGCCGGCACGCCGCACGAGCCCGAGCCGACCATGGCCGTCTCCTCGATCGGCATGAAGAGGCCCGTTCCGATCTCCGTCATGCCGAACGCCTCGCGCGCGACGAGATCGAAGCGCTCCTCGATGGCGGTGTGCAGATCGCGGGCGATGCCGTAGACATTGACGCGCACGATGTCGTTGTCGCGATCGCGCGGCGAGGGCGGCTGCTTCACCACGATCTCCGGCAGGAGGCCGAATTCGATGCGCAGCGTCCTCGCCCATTCCATGTAGCGCGAGCCGCTCTGCCGATTGGCGACGTAGAGCGTACCGCGCTGGTAGAGCGCCATCAGAAGCTGCCACTGCGGATCCATGTAGAAGAACGGCGTCGAGGCGAGGATGCGGCCGTAGCGGCGGCCGTCGCGGAAGGCGTTCTGCTTGCCGCTGACGAGCCAGTATTCCTGCGTCAGCATGACCCCCTTGGGAAAGCCGGTCGTGCCCGAGGTGAACTGGATGTTGAGAAGGTCGCCGTGCCCGACCGCCTCGCTGCCATGGAACGCGCCGGACTTTCCCTCCAGGAGCGACGACCAGTCGCGTGCGCCGGCCTTAGCCGCGCCGGCCGCGCCGACCACCACCATCTGATCCGCCGCGATCCGCTCGCCGGCCGCGGCCGCCGCGGCGAATGTCGCAAGGCAGCTCTCGTCGATCACGATCGAGGTCGCCTCGCCCGTCGTCACCACATGGTCGAGCTCGCGTGGCGTATAGGCGGTGTTGACCGGCACCATCACCGCGCCGAGCCGCGCGATCGCAAGCCAGGTGATCGGGAACTCGATGATGTTGGGCAGCATGACCGCGACATGGCTGCCCCGGCCGATGCCGATCGCGCGCATGCCGTTTGCGCAACGATCGACGCTGTCCTTGAGCTGCCGGTAGGTGAGAGCCCGGCCCGCCTCGAAGAAGTCGATGGCCGGATGGTCGCCGGCCTCCTCGGCCGCTTGATCGAGCAGCGCGCCGATGTTTGCCGGCAGCGGCTCGGCCTCGATCAGGGCCTTGCGCACGGAATAGGGCGGCACGGTCTCGCCGAGCACCTTCGACTTCGCCATGAGGCTCACCTGTCGCAGAAGTGGGAGGGGCGGAACGCCGGCTTCACTCGGTCGGACGCGACCCCGCCCGCTTCGCCGCCTCGGGCGTGATGCGCTGCAGCTCGAGCGGCGTGACCGTGGTGCCGATTGCGCGGGCGACGAGGATCGGCTCCTTCAGCACCTCGCCGTGCGAGGGGGCGGTGCCGACGCCGTGAGAGCGCGCCACGACGTAGGCCTCGTAGCTGCGCCGCCGCGACGTCCGCCCGACCGCCAGTAGCCTTGCCGTCACGCGCAGATAGTCGCCCTGATAGGCCGGGGCGAGGAACTCGACGCTCTCGAAGGCGCGCATGAAGCCGCCGTCGCCGTCGAGCATCATGGAGAGCTTGCCACCGGCCATGCCGAACATTTCGAGAATGGTGCCGAGCGAGACGACGTCATTGGCATAGTGGCTGTCGACGCGCGTCTCGATGGTCGCCTCGTAGCCCTCGAGCGAAAACTCCCCGCTCATCTCCTTCTCCTCGCCGATCCATGCGTCGATTCTGGCGCGCTCGCGCGCGCCGATCCCCACTCCATCACTCCCGCCCTCGTCAGAAATCGGTCGGGGCACCGCCCTCGCGTTTCCGCCGCTCGACGAAGGCCGTGAGCTCCTCCTTGATGGCGGGGTCCATGGGCGGGGGCTCGAACTCGGCGAGGATCTGCTTCCAGATGCGCATGGCGCGCTCGGGCGTCTGCTCGGCGCCGGCCTCCTCCCAGGCTTTGTAGTTGCGCCAGTCGGAGAGGAAGGGCGCGTAGAACGCCGTCGTGTAGCGAGACTGGGTATGGGCGGCGCCGAAGAAATGGCCGGTCGGGCCGACCTCGCGAATGGCATCGAGGGCGAGATCGTCGGCCGAAACCGGCAGCGGCTCCATGTAGTGCATGATGTTCTGCAGCGTCTCGCAGTCCATCACGAATTTCTCGTAGCCAGCGCACAGGCCACCCTCGAGCCAGCCGGCGGCGTGGTAGACGATGTTCACGCGCGAGGATACGCAGGCCCACATGGAGAACATGCTCTCCCACATCGCCTGGGCGTCATGGGTGTTGGCGGCGCAGGTGTTCGAGGCGCGGAACGGCAGGTTGTAGAAGCGCGCCATCTGTCCGGACATCTGCGTGGCGCGCATATATTCGGGCGTGCCGAAGGCCGGCGCGCCCGATCGCATGTCGACATTCGAGGTGTAGGAGCCGTAGACGACCGGCGTTCCGGGGTTGATCACCTGGAGGAGCACCAGCGCGGCCAAGGCCTCGGCCGTCTGCTGCACCACGGCGCCCGCCATGGTCACCGGCGCCATGGCGCCCGCAAGCGTGAAGGGCGTGACGATGACCGGCTGGCCGCGCCGGGCGAGGCGCATGGCGCCGTCGAGCATCGGCCAGTCGTGCTTCAGAGGCGAGGACGAATTGATGTTGGTGTACATGCGCGGAGCGGCATCGAACTCCTCGCGCGTCAGACCGCCGGCGATCCGCACCATCTCCATCACATCCTCGATCCGCTCGACCCCGAGCGAATAGGCGTGGCAGACCTTGTCGGTAAGCGTCAGCTTGTCATAGAGGCAGTCGAGGTGACGGACCGAGGCGTGCACGTCGACCGGCTCGACCGGATAGCCGCCGGCGAGATGGATGCAGTTGAAATACTGCGTCAGCTTGATGAGGTCCTGATAGTCGGCCCGACAGCCGATGCGGCGCCCGCGCTCGAGATTTGACGAGTTCGGCGGCGAGGAGACGTTGACGAAGGCCATGTGGCCGCCGCCGATGGTGACGGCACGGTCGGGATTGCGCGGCGTGATGACGAATTGCGACGGCGCCTTGCGCAGATGCTCCATGACGAAGGCGCGATCCATGCGGATGCGTCCGCCGCCGTGGTCGACATCGGCGACGACCTCGCAGCCGGCCTCCTTCAGGACGCGGCGGGCGTCGGCATGGAGGAAGTCGATGCCGATTTCCTCGAGGACCCGCATGGCGGCGTCGTGCACCGCCTCGACCCCCTCCTGGCTCAAGGGCTCGGTCGGCCGGTCGGGATTGAGCGGAATCTTCCAGGGCAATTGATGGATCGCCGTGGTGCCTTGGCGCTGGCCGCGACGCAAGCCGCGACCGCCGCGCGCCCGACCGGTTGAGCTCTCGGTTTCCATCTCCGGCTCCATTGCCGCTCGCGTGAAAAAAGGGGCGCCACCCATTGCGGCCACCCCCTTCGGGCGGAACCCCATCGCCGCCACGCGCCAGCATTGGAGCGCTTCCCGCGCGCTGTCAACGCAAGGACCCTTTCAGGCCACGGCGCTCGGCAGGGCCAGCCCGTGACGCCGATCGTGGTCGGCCGGTGGCGGCGTCCGGCCGGCCCGCCGGAGCGATCGAGCCCTGGGACTTTACCTCGGCAAACTTCGTTGTATCAGCCTCGATGCCGGCATGAATCGCTCCCTGCGCGGCGATCCTGGCTCGAACGAGAACCAGTCCGAGGCCGGAAAAACGCCCGGCGCCGCTTGACATAGGGACCTTCATGCGCCGTTTATACAAGACAAATACAAGCTTTCCGATCGTCCCGGCCGACATCGAGGATCGGCAATACGAAAGCACCCGCAACCGGTACGCAATCGTGCGCAGTGAGCAAGAGTCCACGAGAGAGTTGGCCCAGGAGCTCGAGCTGAAACCGCTCGACATCGATGGCATGTCGAATCTCCGCTATCTGCATGCCTCGGCATTTCGGGCCCTCGCCTATCATTGCCATACGCCCGAGGAGATCTCAGCCTTCGTCACGCTGGTCTATTCGCCCCCCTATGCGGCGCGCCTCCTGACCCGCTCGGTGACGGTGGCGCGACTTGCGGGTGAGCTGGTCGGTTCGGCCGCCTGGACGCCGATGAACGACATGGGCAAGACCGCGCGGGTCAGCGATGTCTTCGTGCTGCCGATGTTCGCCCGCCAGGGGATCGGCACTTTGCTCGCGCGCCACGTCGAGGATGAGGCCCGGCGGGCCGGCTTCACCGAATGTGCGATCCGTGCACCGATGAATGCGGAGCCGTTCTTCCGCGCGCTCGGCTATCAGGTGTCCTCGCACGGGGTGCGCACGCTGCCGGACGATGTCGACATGCAGGTCGTGTTCATGAGGCGGTCGCTCGCGGTCGACCGGGTGACGGCGGCCTGACCGGCAAAGCCGACGAGCCCAACGAAACCGGCGAAACCGACGCCGGCTCATTCGATATGAGACGAGATGGACGGGCGGCCGAGCAGCCCCAGGGCGGCCATCGGTGCCGCATCGTCGTGCCTGAGGCGTCAGGCAGTTTCGCCGGAGAGCCGCTTCAAAGCGCGCTCGCGGCCGATGAGCGGCAGGAGAAGCCGCAGCTCGGGACCAGCCTCGCGACCGGTCAGAGCAAGGCGAAGCGGGTGATAGAGCGCGCGGCCCTTGCGCCCGCTCGCCGCGCCGATGGCCTTCGTCCATGCCCCCCAGGTCGCCTCGTCGACCGGGCCCTGGGGAAAGAGCCGGACGGCCTTTTCCAGCAACTCCGCATCCTCGATGACGGGCTGCACCGGGCCCTCGACCACCTGCCACCAGGCGCGGGCCTCGTCGAGCCTGCGGAGATTGCCACGCACCGCGTCCCAGAAGGGGGCACCGCCGCCGATGCCGATGGCGGCGAGACGCTCGGCAACGAGATCGAAGGGCCGCTCATGCAGGAGGCGGGCGTGGAGGGCCTCCAGCTCGGCCATCTCGAAACGCGCCGGCGCCCGTGACAGGGCCCCGAGATCGAAATCGGCGACCGCCGCCTCGAGGGACGCGAAGATCCGGACCGGTCCCGACGTGCCGATGGTCGCCGCATGACTGACGATCGCCAGCGGCTCGAGCCCCTCGGCGCGCATCGCCTCGATCGAGAGGGAGCCGTCGCGCTTCGACAGGCCGCGGCCATCGGCGCCGGTCAGGAGGCTGTGATGGCCGAACCGGGGACCCGCGGCACCCAGCGCCTCGAACAGCGCGATCTGCACGCCCGTGTTGGTGACGTGGTCCTCGCCGCGGATCACATGGGTGACGGCGAAATCGATGTCGTCGACCACGCTCGACAGCGTGTAGAGCACCGTCCCGTCCTCGCGCACCAGCACCGGATCGGACATCGAGCCGAGATCGATGGCTTGGCGGCCACGGATCAGATCCTCAAAGACCGTCTCGCGATGATCGGGGCGCAGCGGGTCGGCGTCGAAATTGGGCAAGAGGAAGCGCCAATGCGGCCGGCGTCCTTCGGCTTCGAAGCGGGCGCGCGCCCCTTCGTCGAGCCGCAGCGCCGCCCGGTCGTAGACCGGCGGGCGGCCGGCCTGACGCTGACGGGCGCGGCGTCGTTCGAGCTCGGGCGGTGTCTCGTAGCAGGGATAGAGCCGGCCGGCGGACTTCAGCCGGGCGATGGCCTCGTCATAGCGATCCATGCGGTCCGACTGGCGTGCGAAGAGATCGTGGGCAAGCCCCAGCCAGGCGAGATCTTCGGCGATGCCGGCTGCGAAGGCCTCGGTCGAGCGCTCCCGATCCGTGTCGTCGAGCCGCAGCATGAAACGGCCCCCCGCCTTGCGCACGAACAGCCAGTTCAGCACCGCCGTGCGGATATTGCCGACATGCAGGCGGCCGGTCGGCGAGGGGGCGAAGCGGACGGTCGGCAACGGGGCGGGCATCAGGGCGTCCTGAGGGTCTTGGCGGCGGCCGAGACATCGGACGCGCCGCCCGCCCCGTCAAGTGCCGCTCTGCGCGCCCGCCTCAGGCCGCGGGCACGAGCGCCGGCTCCCCGCTCGTCGGAGCGGGGGCGGAACGGCGGGCCGGCTCGGTCAGAACTGGCCAGCTTTCCCAGTCGTCATACTCGTCGACGACACCCGAGAGGCTACGCCGCTCCTCCGAGCGGGCCGTCAAATGCGCCAGACGGATCGCTTCGGCGATCCGCTCGGCGCGCTCGCGGCTGACCGCGATATGCACCATGCGCTCGCCTGAGACCGTGTCGAGAACGAGCTTGTAGACGGTCTTGTTGGGCAGCGTGCGGGCATCCTGGATGGCGCTGAGGCCGACACCGCCGAGCAGCACGACGGCGAGCAGGAATTTCGGCGCCCAGTAGTCGGCGAGCACCGGCAGCAGGAAGAGAATGGCCGCGGCGACGAAGACATGGGCCGCCAGCCAGAGCCCCTCGACGCCCGAGCGACGATCCTCGACGAGACGGGCGCCGCGGATCTCCCCGAGCGGGACCCGATTGCCGGCGAAGGATGCCGCAAAGGTTGTGACGCGGACATCGCCAGTGGCATAGACGGTGCGTTCACGGACCATGGCTGGCAAGCCTCGCTCGCCGCGGCAGAGGGGGCTCTGCCACGCATCGATGTCACCGGCGCGAACCTTTGTCCTCGCCCATGCCGGGGCCGCCGCCATGCCCGGACGAGTGCCGGGGGCGTTTGGAGGGGCCACGGCCGGATCACCCGGACGGCCGCCCTCTCAGTTCCGGTAGTCCTGGACGCGGGTGGCGCGCAGGCCAGCCAGCCCGTGCTGGTCGATCGAACGCTGCCAGCTCAGGAACTCGTCGACCGTGAGCTTGTAGCGCTCACAGGCCTCCTCGATACTGATCAGGCCGCCACGCACGGCAGCGACGACCTCCGCCTTGCGGCGGATGACCCAGCGCTTGGTGTCGGCGGGGGGAAGATCGGCGATCGTCAACGGTGCCCCATCGGGTCCGATGACATAGCGGACGCGTGCCCTGTACACTTGTTCGGCCATTTTACTCAATACTAGTTGACCAGATTGCCCGACAGGCTAGGCGGCCTCGCTTAACATCCCGCTAACCGGCAGGGTTAAATCGCTGCAAATTCAAGTTTCTTTCCTGGTCGTCCGGGGACGGACGCGGCGGGCCACCGGCCAAGTTGGACTTGGCCCTGAGGGGCCGGGTGCCTATAAGAGAATCAACCGATCGGCAGGGTGGCCCGGCCGCATGGACAGCAAACAGGTTGTCGCGCGGCCGCGCCTCGTGATCCGATTGCAGCATCGGCATGCCGATGCCCAAGCCGGTCGAGCCCATGCCGGAATGACGAGATCCACTGGCAATCTTATGAATCCAGTGAATTTTTTCGTGAGTTGGGCACTCGAGGACGCACCGACCGCGACTTGAGTGTCGAATCCGCTCCACGAACCCCATGTCCAAGGACACGGCAGACCCGATGACCGACCGACCTGCCATCCTCGCCGATCTCGACCTGCCCGACCCGGCCGCAGGCACGCGGATCGTGGTCGCGATGTCGGGCGGGGTCGATTCATCCGTCGTCGCGGGTCTCGTCAGGGAGGCCGGCTACGACGTCGTCGGCATCACCCTGCAGCTCTACGACCATGGCGCCGCGCGCGGACGCAAGGGGGCCTGCTGCGCCGGCCAGGACATCCACGACGCGAGGCGGGTGGCCGACCGGCTCGGCATCGAGCACTACGTTCTCGACTTCGAGGAGCGCTTCCGCACCGCGGTGATCGACAGCTTCGCCGACAGCTATCTCGCCGGCGAGACGCCGTTGCCATGCGCAAGCTGCAACCAGGCGGTGAAGTTCTCGGATCTGATGCAGGTCGCACGCGAGCTCGGGGCGGCGGCGCTGGCGACCGGCCACTATGTGCGCAGCCGGCGTCTCGGAAGCGGTGGACGCGGCCTCTTCGAGGCGGCCGATCCCGAGCGCGACCAGAGCTATTTCCTCTACGGCACGACACGCGAACAGCTCGATTTCCTGCGCTTTCCGCTCGGCGGCCTCGCCAAGGTCGAGGTGCGCCAGATGGCGCGCGCGCTCGGTCTCGCGATCGCCGACAAGCACGACAGCCAGGACATCTGCTTCGTGCCGGAGGGCCGCTATCAGGACCTCATCCGGCGGCTGCGCCCCGAGGCCGAGGCGCCAGGCGACATCGTCCATCTCGACGGGCGCGTGCTCGGCCGCCACCGCGGCATCGTCAATTACACGATCGGACAGCGCCGCGGCATCGGCATCGCCGCGAACGAGCCCCTGTTCGTCGTCCGTCTCGAGCCGAGGACGGCCCGCGTGGTGGTCGGCCCGCGCGAGGCGCTGAAGGCGCATCGCATCCGGCTGCGCGACCTCAACTGGATTGGCGAGGGACGGCCCGCGGACTTCCGGGATGGCCTGGAAGTCGCCGCCAAGATCCGCTCGAGTCAGCCGGCGCGGCCCGGCCGGCTGATGGTCGAGGGTGGCGAGCCGGTGGTCGAGCTTCTGGCCGGCGACTACGGCATCTCGCCGGGACAGGCCTGCGTGCTCTATTCGCCCGACGAGATACCGGCCCGGGTGCTCGGCGGCGGCATCATCGAAGCGGCCGGACCGCGGACCATCGCCGCGCCGGCGCACGCCGACAGCAGCGAAGGCGCCCTTCGCTGACGAAATGGGTGATGCCA
>JAWKWA010000032.1:0-21287 GCA_041397765.1 Hyphomicrobiaceae bacterium
ACGAGGATCGGGCCGAAATGCTGGCTCTGCCGGATCTCGAGCGCACCTTCACGGGTGAGCTCGAGGATGGCCCCGAACGAGCTCGCCAGCGCGGTGGCCGACAGTTCCTTGCCGATGCCGTAATGCCTCAGGAATTGATCGAGCGGCGCCCAATCGGCCATCGGCCCGATCAGCCGCTCGAGCCTGTTGCGCGCCTCCTTGATCGACCAGACGTGGCGCGCCTTGATGGTGACATGGCCGACCGCCGTGCGACGGCGGATCTCCGCATAGGCCTTGAGCAGATCGTAGACATTGGCGGTGTAGCGGCTGTCGCGCGCGATCGTCACCCCCTCGGGATCGCCGCGCAGCGCCATGTCGCGGCCGGTCTGCGCCCGCGCCATGATGCGCCCCGCGGCGTCCCGCATGGCCTCGAGCCGGCGCAGCCGGAAGGCGAGCCGCGCCGCCAGCTCCTCGCCGGTGATCTCCTCGCTCTCCACCTCCTCCTTGGGGATGAGCAGGCGCGACTTCAGGAAGGCGAGCCAGGCCGCCATCACCAGATAGTCGGCCGCCAGCTCGAGCCGCATCTGCTCGGCATTCTCGATGAAGGCGAGATACTGCTCGGCGAGCGCCAGGATCGAGATGCGGGAGAGATCGAGCTTGTGCGTGCGGGCAAGCGCCAGCAGGAGATCGAGCGGCCCCTCGAAGCCGTCGAGGTCGACGACCAGCGCCTCTCCCGCCGGCCGGTCCTCTTCGGCAAGGAAGGGATCGGCTGCGACAGGACCGGTCGGGGTGGCGGGAAGGTCGCCCATGGCGCTCGGTGATCCTCGATGCCGTGAATGCTTTTTGCAGCGATGCCGGCTCCCCGCGGACCGACGCTCCTGACCGACCAGCTAATCTAGCTGATTCCGGACCTGAAGAAAGGCGGCCGGATGGAGCCGAGCCGGCCGCTCGTTCGTTGCATGGATCGGGTATGGTGCTCGCGCGCCATCGTGACGCAAAAGGAGGTCGGGAATGATCATCGAGCGCAGCGGCTCCAAGCCGTCGAGCAAGGGACCTGAGGACTGGTTCACCGGCGAGGTCCGTATCGATCCGCTCGCGAGCCCGCCCGAGCCGGCCCGGGTCACCGCGGCGAGCGTCACCTTCGAGCCCGGCGCGCGCACCGCCTGGCACACGCATCCCCTCGGCCAGACCCTGATCGTCACCGCCGGCTGCGGTCGTGTGCAGCGCGAGGGCGGCCCGGTCGAGGAGATCCACCCGGGCGACGTCGTCTGGTTCGAGCCGGGCGAGCGGCACTGGCACGGCGCCGGCCCGACCACCGCCATGACCCACATCGCCATCCAGGAGCGGCAGAACGGCCGGGCGGTCGACTGGCTGGAGAAGGTCACCGACGCCCAATACGGCGCCTGAACAGCCCTTCGGCGTTGCAGGCTGGGTGGCAGACAGAAAGGATGGCGGGATGGCAGCCGGGCGAGGGTATCGACCGCCCCTCGGCCCATTGCCCGTCGCGCCCAATTGCACGAGCCTGTGAGCAAGATGTCCGATCATCCGCGCGCAGGTGTATGTCCATGCCGAGCCTCAGACAGCTCGAATATCTCGTCGCCCTCAGCGAAACGCGCCATTTCCGTCGCGCCGCCGACCGGGTGGGCGTGAGCCAGCCGACCCTCAGCGCCCAGCTCGCCGAGCTCGAGCGGCGCCTTGGCCTGCAACTTGTCGAGCGAAGCCGATCGGGCGTGCTGATCACGCCGGCCGGCGAGAAGATTCTCGCTCTCGCCATCGACGTCACCCGCCAGGTTCGATCCATCCGCGAGATCGCCCGCAGTCACCAGGGCGGGCTGTCGGGTCTCGTCCGACTCGGCCTGCCCTTCACCATCGGTCCCTATCTGCTGCCGCTCATCGTCGCGCCACTGCACCGCGCCTATCCGGGCTTGCGCCTCTATGTGCGTGAGGACATGCCCACCGCGCTCCCCGACGGACTGGAAAGCGGCCTGCACGATCTGCTCATCCTGCCCATTCCGATCAGGAACGGCGATTTCGAGAGCATCCCGCTGTTTCGCGAGGAGCTGCATCTGGTCGGCCCGGCCGATCATCCGCTGGCTGCGCAAGGCACCGTGCACAAATCCGCGCTGCGGGGCGAGCCCATCCTCGCCCTCGCCCCGGGCCATCAGCTCCGCACCCAGGTCACCGCGCTTTGCGAGGAGTTCGGCGCCAGCTTGCAGACCAGCTTCGAGGGCACCAGCCTCGATACGCTGCGGCACATGGCCGGCATGGGGCTCGGTCTCACCTTTCTGCCCGATCTCTATGTCCGCAGGACGCTCCAGGCCGATACTGCCATTCGCCGGATCGAGCTGAAGGGCCGCCCGCTTTACCGCACCATCGGGCTGGTCTGGCGCCAGTCGAGTGCGCTGGCACCGGCCTTCCAGCGCCTCGGTGACGACATTCGCAATTCGCTCCGCACCGAGCTGCCGGACCTGATGGTGCTCTAGTGGAGCGAATTTGACACTTCCCGTCCCGGTAGCGCGAACGGAGTCGATCTCAGATACCGGCATCCGTAGATTGCCGCACCTTTGTGCCGTGCGCCGTCGGGGCGCCCCCAGTTTGATAGAAAATTTCTACTAAGACGCTTTCGAAAGTCGATTTGTCTCGATCGAAATCGCCCCCATATCGAGATCACAAGGGGAGCAAACGGTGCTCCCGCCCAACCAGAGAGGACCCGAATGTTCAATCTCTCCGATCTCACGGACCGCCTCGGCGAGCTCATCGGCAGCGGCATGGCGGAGACACCGCTCGGCAATCTCGGCGAGATCATCGCATCCGCCACCATAGAGGCGCTGCAGGGTCACCCGATCGGCGGCGAAGCTCCTGGCCGAGCTGGCGCGCCCGAGCAGCTGATCACCGCGATCACCGAGGCAGCCGGACGGCTAGAGCCTGATCGGTTGAGATGCGAGCGTCCACGCGAACATCGAGAGCGTGAATCAGACTCTGCAACAGAGAGTGGGAGCATCTCCGGCTGCGGCCCGACCGCCGCAGCCGATCCGAGCCCATCAGCGTGCCTTTGACAGGCCCCGCCGGACAACGAGGAGACCCATGAATACGAGCCGCCTCACCAACCCAAGGCGCCAGTGCAGCATCAGCGAGGACCGGGCGAAGTTCCTCGAGCTCTCGACAGCTCGACGCCTACAGCAAGAGACGGGAGCCACCCCCTCGACACCTCGCGGCCCGCCACAAGGAGCTCTTGGATCATTTCATCTCGGTCTCGCAGGGCCGATGAGGATGCGAACTCGCAACCGGGTGATCAACGTGTCCATGGCGAGAGCCGCCGAAGGGCCACCGGTCCGGGTCGGGTTCCCACCTACGCCCGATCCCCGATCCCGGCCGGTGGAGACGCCGGCCCCGCTTCCCCCGGGGGTTCCCCGGCCCTGGTCCCCGGCGCGGCGAGGCCACCGGCCTCGCTTGCGCGCGGAGACCGTTCGCTGCCGCGCCCGGACGGCCCCCGAAAATCGGGGCGCGGCAGCAGGGGATCGCGGGGGCCGCACCGCGGCGGCCCCCAGGTGCATAACCAGGTCTGGGGGATGCCGGCCGGGCGACGGAGCACACCGTCCCCCGGAGCGAGGCAGGCGGTCCGCTCGGGACCGGCACTGCGGTAGCCGGCCTCGGGAAATCGCGAGGCTACTCAGTCCGGATCGAGCGCATCCTCCTCGCCGGTCTCGAACCAGGCCAGCGGTGCAAGGCTCATCGCCCCTGCCGGCTCGTCATCCGGCTCGAGCCGCTGGCGCATGTCCGGGTAGCGCTTCAGCCACCAGTTCAGCATTGCCTTGGTATCGACCTCACGATCCCTGACCAGCACACCGCCCTTAAACGTCATGACGCGCTCGCGCTCGTGCCAGTGCGACCAGCCATGATGGCTGTAGACGAGGCGCCGGCCGAGCGGGATCCGGATGCGGCCATTGAACCAGTGCGCCCGCAGCGGAAAGCCCGTTCCCGCCGCGGCGCGGAACAGCCGTTCGAGCCGTTCCTTCGGCATCGGCTCCTCGTCGTTCGGACCGAAGTTGCAGAGATGCAGGAGATGCAGCGATCCGTCACGCACTTCCCAGGTGCCGACATAGCCGCGGTGGTTGCAGGTGATTCGGAAATCGGGATCTCTGAAATTCAGACGGAAATGCTCGCAGAGCCTGTAGAGCGGCTGCGCATGCATGGCATGCGGCCAGCCATCGATGATCAGGCGTTCTGGATATTGCGCGGTCATGCGGTTGGCTCCATCGTCGACAAGGAATGGCGCGCAAAACCTCGGCATCTCGAAGCCAGGGCTCGAGAAATTTATCATATCAACCGAAGTCGATGCTTGCTCGGACAATGGGGAATACTATCGTGATCCGCCGATTTTCATCAAATCGACGACCCTGCAACCCCTTGAATTCACGCAGGTATTCTGGAAGAATTTTCTGCTTTTCGTACCGTCGCGCCGCGCCCCGGAAGCACCGGAAGAAGCTCGCGAATGCTCCCCGGCCACGATCGCGGAGCCGCGAAAACGACCACCGCCGCGACGGGCACGAGCGCGGGGTTGGCGGGGCGGCCGCGCGCGCTAAAAGTACGCGCGCGGGGTTGGTGGGGCGGCCGCGCGCAAGCAAAGTACGAGCGCGGGGCTGGTGGGCGGCCGCGCGCAAGCAAAGTACGAGCGCGGGGTTGGCGGGACGGCCGCGTCCGCCTATCCCGCCACCGAGATCGCCGCCTTCAGCGCCTTCAGCGCCTCCGAGACATCGAAGGCCTCGACCGATTTCAGCCGGTCGAATGCCGCCTCGAAGCGGGCCTCGGCCTCGCCCTCGAGCATGGGAACGCGCTCCACCACCTCGATCATCTCGACGAGCCGCCCATTGCAATGGAGAGCGAGGTCGCAGCCGGCGGCGATCACGCCCTCCGCCCGCTGGCCGATACCGCCGTCGAGCGCGCGCATCGACAGATCGTCGCTGATGAGGAGACCCTGGAAGCCGATGCTGCCCCGCACCACCTCCTCGATCGCCCTCGCCGAGGTCGAGACCGGAGACCGCGGATCGACCGCCTCCAGGACGACATGGGCGGTCATGGCGGCAGGCAGGTCGGCGAGTGCCCGGAAGGGAGCGAAATCGACCGCCTCCAACTCATCGAGCGGCGCGTCGATCACCGGCAGCGCCTCGTGGCTGTCGCGTGTCGCCCGGCCGTGACCGGGCACGTGCTTGATCACCGGCAGCACGCCGCCGCGCAGCAGCCCCTCGGCGACCGCCCGGCCGAGCGCCGTCACCTGCTCGACATCGAAGCCGTAGGCCCGGTCGCCGATGACGCCATGGGCGCCGGGCACCGGAATGTCGAGCACGGGCGCACAGTTCATGTTGAAACCGAGCCGCCGCAATTCGACACCGACGAGCTGGCTCGCCGCCGTCGCGGCCCTGAGGCCTTGCCCCGGCTCCTGCTCGTAGAGCGCGCCATAGGCGGCGGCCGGCGGCAATCGCCGCCAGTTCGGCGGCCTCAGCCGCTGCACGCGCCCCCCCTCCTGATCGACCATCACCAGGAGATTGTCGCGCCCGACCGCATCCTTGAAGGAATCGATCAGCTCCCGAACCTGCTCCGGCGACTGGCAGTTGCGGTCGAACAGAATGAAGCCGGCCGGCCGGGCATCCTGCATGAAGCGCCACTCGTCCCGCGTGAGCGCGGTGCCCGAGCATCCGGTGACGAAGGCGGAGAGCAGGGCCATCAGGTCGTCTCGGGTGGGTGCGGCGAGGATCGTTACGCCCCGGCGGACTTCGGTGAGTGGGTGGCCCCGCAAGGGAACCGTGGCCGCATGGAGCCGCCCCGCCCTGGCCATCAACCCCGTCCGGCCATGGCCCTGACGGCGCCGACAAGAGACCAGGCAGGCCGACCGGCACCGCGATGATCACCTCGTCGGGCTTCCGCGGAAGCCGCTCCGCCAGAGGTCACGCTGGCGGAGCTGCGCCTCGGCACCATCGCCGCCCGGCACAGCCGCGCCGACGTCTTCAGTACGAGGTGACGATGCAGTCCTTGAGGCCCGCCTTCTTCAGATTGGCGCACAAGCTGGCCGCAGCCGACTTCGAGCTCGGCGGCCCGATCCGCAGCCGGTACCACATGGTGCCGCTCTTCTCGACCTCCTGGATGTCCGGCTGTCCGCCGGCCATCACCGAACCATAGCGCTGCTGCATGTCGGCGAAGGCGCCGAGCGCGTCGATCCGGCTGGTGCTGGCACGCACCTGCACGACATAGCCCGAAACGCCGCCGGCACTGCCGCCCGTGCTGGCCGAGACGGCCGGCGTCGTCGGCTCGACGCTCGCGACCTTCTTCTTGGCCGGCGCCACGACCGGCTCGGCGTCGCTGTCGGCCGAGCCTTTCAGCGTCTGGGCGAGATCGGCCTCGATCTGCTCGGCCGCATCGGCCGATTTCTTCTTGGCGGCCCGAGCCGTCGTCGCGACGCTTTCGACGCTGACACCCGAGGACAGCGAGGTCGCCGCCGGGATCGGCTCGGAGTCGTCCGTGATGGTCTCGCCCGGCTTCACCAGCACCGGCGTCACCTTGCGCGGGCTGCCGGCCGCTGCCGCCTCGACATCGTCGCCGGCCGAGGCCACGCTGGCGGCGGCCTTCTTCTTCCGCGTCGTCGCCGCCGGCTCGAGCAGGCTGCCGCCCGAGCTCAGCGAGATGCCGGGAATGCCTTCGACATCGTCGCCGCCACGATCGACGGCGGCCTCCTCGCTGGCGACCACCGTGGTGCCCGCCCCCTCGGACGCGCCCTGCTCCTCCGAGCCGAGGCGCTCGTAGATCGACTTGCCCGACGAATCGAAGGCCTTCTCGCCCGTCTCGTCCGGCTGCTTCTTGACCGGCCGCTTGTCGGCGACGACGACCGCCGGCTTGCCCGAGGCCGTCTTCTCACCGCTCGTCAGCTTGTAGACGAAGCCGAGGCCACCGCCGATCAGCACCGCGCCGGCGAGCGCGCCGACCACGATGAGCGCCCGGCGGCCACGCGGTGCCGGCTCCTCATAGGTCGCCGGATGCGGCTCCTCGTCATAGCCGGCCGCCGCATAGCCGTCGGCGCCATGCTCCTGGCCCTGCCACTGCTCGCCCTGCTGGTAGCCATGGCCGTAATCGCCATAACCGTCCTGGGGGTTGGCATAGGGATCGGCATGGCCACCCTGGCCGCCTTCGCGGTAGTGCGGATCATAGCCGTGCGGCGCCGGCTCGCCATAAGGATCGGCCCCGCCCCCGGCCTGACCATAGCCGGTGGCGTCCGCCTGATAGCGCGGATCATAGCCGCGCGGATCGTGATGCCCGGCGCCGCCGCCATGCATCGGCTCGCGATAATAGGGATCGGCCTGGTAGCCGGCCTCATGGCCGTGCGCACCGCCGGGATGGCCATGCGGATCGGCATGGCCGCGCGGGTCGTAGCCGCGCTGTGCCGTGCGCGGATCGCCCTGGTAGGGGTCGTGATGGCCCATCCCGGCCGGCTCGCCGAGACCGGGCTCCTGATAGCCGCGGGGATCCTCGTAGCCACGCTCGACGGCTGCCCGCACGGGCCGGCCGGTGCGCGGATCCTCATAACCCTGCTGCCCCTGATAGGGGTCCTGGCGGAACGCGCCACGTCCCGAGGTCGCCGGCTCCGCCGGAGCCGCCATGCGCGGATCGCCGAGATGCGGATCGGTGTGATAGCGCTCCTCGCCGCGCTGGCCCTGATAGGCCTTCGCATAGCTGTCGAAGCGCGGCTCGTAGCCGTGTCCCTGATGCGGGTCCGCGGCGCGGCCTCCCCGCTCGCCACCTTCCGGCCAGCCCAGATCGAGCGCCTCCTCATGGCCCCCCACCGCACCACCGGCGCGCGGGTCGTCGGCGTAATAGGGCTCCTCGGCATATCGCGCCTCCCGGCGCGGCGCCTGCTGCGGCCGTCCGGTGCGCGGATCGTCCGCCCTCAGATCATAGGTCCGTGCGTCGCGGGCCGAGGCCCCGCGCTGTCCGCGCCCTGCACCCATCGCCGGATCCTCTGACCTCGACATCTGGCAACATCCCTTCGAAAAACGGACCGGGTTGTCGGTCGAATCGAATCCTATCGCATCTCTTCCGGCGCATGCACGCCCAGAATCCCCAGTCCCGTTGCGATGACGGTGCGCAACGCCGAGACGAGCGCAAGCCTCGCGGTGGTCAACGGACGATCGTCGTCCCGTATGAACCGCAAATGTGGCAGGTCTTTGCCGCGGTTCCAGAGAGCATGGAAATCCGACGCCAGATCATAGAGATAGAACGCCAGTCGGTGGGGCTCGTGGGCGAGCGACGCCTGCTCGACGAGGCGGGGAAATTGGGCGATCCGGCGGATCAGTTGCTGCTCGGATTCATCCACAAGTCTTTCGACCGGCGCCGACCGGATCTCCTCCCCGGCGAGCGACAGGTCGGGGAAAACCTCCCGCGCATTGCGCTCGACCGAATGGGTCCGCGCATGTGCGTACTGGACATAGAACACCGGATTGTCGCGCGACTTCTCGGTCACCTTGGCGAAGTCGAAGTCGAGGGGCGCGTCGTTCTTGCGGTAGATCATCATGAACCGCACCGGATCGGGCCCGACCTCCTCCACCACGTCGCGCAGCGTGACGAAGGTGCCGGCCCGCTTCGACATCTTGTAGGGCTCGCCCGCCTTGAACAGCTTGACGAGCTGGCAGAGCTTGACGTCGAGGTCGACCCGCCCGCCCGACAGGGCCCGCGCGACCGCCTTCAGGCGCTTCACATAGCCGCCATGATCGGCGCCGAGCACATAGATGAGCTGGTCGAAGCCGCGCTCGATCTTGTTGCGGGCATAGGCGACGTCGGCGGCGAAATAGGTATAGGTCCCGTCCGACTTGACGAGCGGCCGGTCGATGTCGTCGCCGAACTCGGTGGCCTTGAAGAGGAGCTGCTCGCGGTCCTCCCAGTCCTCGGGCACCTGCCCCTTGGGCGGCGGCAGCCGGCCCTCGAAGACGAGGCCGCGGGTCTTCAGATCGGCCACCGTCGCGGCGATCTCGCTGCCGTGCAGCGAGCGTTCCGAGAAGAACAGGTCGTGGTGGATGTTGAGGGTCGCGAGGTCCTCGCGGATCAGGTCCATCATCGACGAGATCGCTGCCTCGCGCACGATGGCGAGCACCTTCGCCTCGTCCATGTCGAGGAGCCCGCGCCCGTGCTGGCGGGCCAGCATCTCGCCGACCGGCTTCAGATAGTCGCCCGGATAGAGCCCCTCCGGGATCGCGCCGATCTCCTCGCCGAGCGCCTCCCGGTAACGCAGCAGCACCGAGCGGGCGAGCACCTCGATCTGAGCGCCGGCGTCGTTGGTGTAATATTCGCGCGTCACTTCGTGGCCCGAGAAGGCGAGCAGGTTGGCGAGCGCATCGCCGAATACGGCACCCCGGCAATGGCCGACATGCAAGGGGCCGGTCGGGTTCGCCGAGACGAACTCGACATTGACCTTCCGGCCCTCGCCGAGCCCCGAGCGACCGAAATCGCCCCCCGCTGCGACGACCGCCGCAACGACCTTCGGCCAGTAGGCCGGGTCGAGTCGCATGTTGATGAAGCCGGCCCCCGCCACCTCGGCCGAGACGAGGCCTTCGGCGCCCCGCAGTCGAGCGGCGATCGCCTCGGCGAGATCGCGCGGATTGCGACCGGCCGGCTTGGCGATGACCATGGCGACATTGGTCTGGAGATCGCCATGGGCCGGATCGCGCGCCGGCTCGACGGCGATGCGCGACACGGCCAGATCCGCCGGCAGCGTGCCATCGGCCTTCAGCGCCTCGACGATACCGCCGATCAGCGTCTCGAACTCGGCAAAGACGTTCATGGAGCCTCCTTCAGGCGCAGAAGCCGCCCCGCCAGCCATTCGACCTCGCACTGAGGTCCGCGGCGGACACGGCCGGGACCGCCGGCCGCGGGCTCACTTGAGGACTGCAGCGGGCACGCAAGCGTGGCGGTTCGGCTGGCAGCTCGTGGTTCGATTCCGACATTTGCTCGTGCGGGTTCTGCAACAGAATGCAAATGTGAGAAAGACGAGAACCACCAGCAAGCTAATGATTCCAGCAGATTTTCTGAATCTGACACTTGAGATCGCACCTCGCGGCAACCGGCACTCGAGTGTCAAATCAGCTTCACCAGGGTTAGCGAGCACTCAGCACGCCGGGCCGGAGCGCGCAAGGCCCTGAGCGCCGTGCGGTGGGGATCGCAGCGCCCAAATTCGTAACTGGAGTGTAGGCCGCCGCCTCTGCCGCTCGCCTTTGCGGACCGGTGCCTCCGCTCAGCCGGGCTCATCCCCTCTCAGCCCGGCTCGCCCGGCCCCAGATCCGGTGTCGATGCGAACAGCCGCCTGTGCTCGGTGATCGCATAGCGGTCGGTCATGCCGGCGACGAAATCGACGATCACCCGCTCCCGGCTGCCCGAACCGGCCGCACGGGCCGCCTCGGCCCAGTGTCCGGGCAGCGCCGCCGGGTCCCCGAGATAGTACCCGAACAGATCGGCGACGATGCTCTCGGCGCCGCCCATGCGCTCCATGACCTTCGCATGCCGATAGAGCCCGGAGAACAGGAACGACTTCAGCTCCGCGACGAGCGTGCCGAACCGCTGGCTGAAGGCGACGACTGGCGCCTCCGCGGCGCGGATGTCCTCGACCGACTGCGGCTGCAAGAGCGCCAGCCGCCGCCGCGTTTCGCCCGCGACGTCCTCGATCATCTGCGTGATGAGGCGGCGGTTGACCTCGTAGATCATGCGCGGCCCCTCGAGCGGGCCGTGATCCTCCTCCACCTCGGCGATGAAGCGGCGCGTCAGCTCGACCTCGCGCAGCATGTCGATGGTGATGAGGCCGGCCCTGAGGCCGTCGTCGATGTCGTGATTGTTGTAGGCGATGTCGTCGGCGATGGCCGCCACCTGCGCCTCGGCGGAGGGCTGCTCGGCGAGCCTCAGATCGTGCCGGCGGTCATAGGCGAGGATCTCCTCCGGCACCTTGCGGGCACCGGCGCCTGCCTGGCGACCTGTCAGCGGCCCATTGTGCTTGACCAGCCCCTCGAGCGTCTCCCAGGCGAGATTGAGCCCGTCGAAGGCGGCATATTTCCGCTCGAGCCGTGTCACCACCGCGAGGCTCTGGGCGTTGTGATCGAAGAGGCCGGTCACCCGCTCGAGCGCCCGCTCGCCGGCATGGCCGAACGGGGGATGGCCGAGATCGTGGGCGAGCGCCAGCGCCTCGGCGAGGTCGTCGTCGAGATTGAGCAGCCGCGCCAGCGCCCGCGCGATCTGCGCCACCTCGATCGAATGGGTGAGCCGGCTGCGATAGTGGTCGCCCTCGTGATAGATGAAGACCTGTGTCTTGTGCGTCAGGCGGCGGAAGGCGGTCGAATGGACGATGCGGTCGCGATCGCGCTGGAAGGGCGTGCGCATCGGGCAGTCGGGCTCTGGCACCAGCCGGCCGCGGCTGTCGGAGGGCCAGGAGGCATGGCCCGCAAGGTGCCGCTGGCCGCGATCCTCGCGTGGCTGCAGCGCCCCCCCTTCGCTCGGGATCTTCCGTGCGGCGGTCATGGCGCGGCCCGGCGTCGGTTTGACATCGCCAAGACCGTCCCTATCTCTTTCATGCCGGCCTCCTCGCCGCGGCCCGAGGCGGCGGGAAGTTGAGCCGCCCCGATTCGGCTTCTAACATAGCGGCCGATCGAGACATGACCATCGAAGGTTCGTGACGATGCCCGAGACAGCCATCACCGTGACCGAACGCGCGGCCCGCCGGATCGCCGAGATCGTCGGAGCCGACCCGACCCGCCCCCTCCTCAGGGTGAGCGTGGAAGGCGGCGGCTGCTCCGGCTTCCAGTACCGTTTCGACCTCGTGGCCGAGAAGGATGCGGAGGATCTCGTCATCGAGAAGGCCGGCTCGACCGTGCTCGTCGATCCGGTGTCGCTCGACTACATGAAGGGCTCCGAGCTCGATTTCGTCGACGAGCTGATCGGCGCGGCCTTCACCATCCGCAATCCGAACGCCACCGCCTCCTGCGGCTGCGGCACCAGCTTTTCGCTGTGATCGGGGCCCCGCGCCTTGCCTAGCTGTAGACCGTCGAGAAGCCGTAGTACCAGACGAGGACGAGCGCCAGCACCCCGACCGGATAGACGCTGACGAGCCTGGCGAGCTTCCGCCGGCCGCCCTCCTTCAGCACCCAGGCCGCGAAGACCGCGAGCACGGGCATCGTCCACAGGAAGACATAAGGGTACTCGTCGAGCCCGGGCTGGGAACTGGCCGACATCGACGAAGCGAAGGCCTCTCCCATCGGATCGGCGAGGAGCGGTCCGACCAGCGGCCAGCCCGCGACCACCAGCGCCGCCAGCAGCAGGTCCACGCAACAGGCCAGCCTGTAGAGCCGCATGGGCTCGAAGGGGCCGCCGTCGTAGTTCGAATCCGACATGGCCTCAACCGTTTCCGGAGGCTCCGCCGCAAGCGCGGAACGCCCCTGGCCGGGATGATACGCACACGTTGTTTATGCTTCCTTACCGACCGCTTGCCCATGAACCGCCCGAGAGCACGATTGCTCTCGGCCGGCAGCTCCGTCAGGTTGCGTACGGGCATGGCGCCATCTGCAGGAGAGACGGGCGATGAGCTACGGGATCTATGTCGGCCGCAACCTCGGTGCCGATGGCCATGCCTGGCTCGCCGGCTATGGCGACGAGCCTTCCAGCCACTGGCTGGAGGTGGTGCCGGCACGAACCCATGCCCCCGGCGCGACCCTCACCGTCGGCGTGACGCCCGAGGCCGCCTTGCCCGGCCGCCTGTCCCGGATTCCCGAGGCGCCCGAAACCTTCCGGCACATCCGCGTCAGCTACAGCCACTACCTCGGCGTGCCGGCCCCGCTCACCAATGGCGGCCTCAACGAGCACGGCGTCGCCGTCCGGGACATCTGGTCGCCTTCGCGGCCCGAGCTCGTCGCCATGACGCCTGCCGACCAGACCGGCCCCAACTACTCCGACCTCGCCCGCATCGTCATCGAGCGCGCCCGCACCGCCGAGGAGGGCGTCAATCTGATCGGCGAGCTCATCGCCCGCCACGGCTACTCCACCTATGGCGGCAATTCGCATCTGATCGCCGATGCCCGCGAGGCCTTCGTCGTCATCGAGTTCGCCGGCGGCCGCGGCCTTTGGGTGGCCGAACGCCTGGGGCCCGACGAGGTCCGCGTCTCGCGACCGGGCTATATCGGCGAGATCCCGCCCGGCGAGCGCTCCGGCGGACGCTTCCTCTTTCCCGATCACTTCATGGCCGTCGCCACCGAATGCGGCTGGTACGATCCGGCCTCAGGCGCGCCCTTCGACGTCAACCGCATCTATGGCGACGGCAAGCTCCGCTGGGAGGGTGTCGCCTGGATGGAAGGCGAGCTGCGCGACCGGGCCGCGCGTTCGGGCGGCATCGGCTTTCACGATCTTGCATGGGCGCTGCGCACCTCGCGCCTCACCGGCGACACCGCTGGCTATGGCCAGATCGTGCCGCTGAAGGAATCCGAGGATCCGGCGCTGCGCATGCTCTGGCACGCCCATATCGGCGCCGTCGCGGCGCAGTTCGTGCCGCTCGTCGTCGGCATCGAGGAGGTGCCGGAGGAATACCGCATGCACCGCTATCTGACCGACGGCGAGGCCGCGCGTTTCCTCGACCATCGCCACGCCGCCGACCGGCCGCAATCGGTCTCCCGCGCCGCGCAAGGGATCGAATCGACCCGCTCGGCGACGGCCGTATCGAAGCGCCTCCTCTATCTCGTCCTCCAGCACGAGGAGCGCTTCCTGCCCGAGCTGACCGAGGTGCTGGAGGCGACCGAGCGCCGGCTCTGGCCCCAGGCCGCCGCCGCGCAGCGCGCCGCCGGTCTCCTGATCGGCGCGGGCGAGCGCGAGCTTGCCACCGGACTTCTGACCTATTTCTCATCGACCGAGCTGCAGCGGGCCCTGAGCCTCGCCGAAACCCTCGCCGCCGCCTTCGAGGCCCGCACCCGGGCGCTCCACGGCATCTCCACCGATCCGGTGCCGAGGAATCCGAAGCAGATCTGGTAGGTCCGCAGTAGTGATCGCCCGCGTCCGACGACGACGCGGCGCACCGCTCAGCGCGCCGCGAAGCGTTCGGTCCAGGAGACGAGCCCGGCCGGCCGCTCGCCCTCCCCGAGGCTCGTCGCCTCGTAGACGCCCCGCGCGATCGCCCGTGCCACGACATCGGCCGCGACCGCGCCGATCTCGATCTGCTCGCCGACCGGATCGCCGAGTGGCCGGCGACCCGTCGCGGCGGCGAACAGCGTATCGCCGTCGAACAGGGCATGGGTGATCCTGAGGGCGCGGGCGAAACCGTCATGGGCGGCGATGGCGAGGCGCATCGCCTCCGCCTTGCTGAGTGCCGCGTCGGTCGCCACCACCGCGAGCGTCGTCGCGATCTGGCGTCCGCCCTTCCAGGCGAGCCGCGTTGCCTCGGGCGGCATCGGCGCCGGCAGGCCGAGCCCGCCGAACTCCATGCCGACCTCGTAGGGCGCCGCCCAGAAATGCGGTCCATCGCCGACGACGGCCGAGCCGATCGCATTGACCGCGACGAGCGCACCGACCGTGTGGCCCGACGGTGTGACCGCGCTCGCCGATCCGAGGCCACCCTTGAGATTGACGGTGCTTGCCCCGAGCCCCGCCCCGACCGATCCGAGGCCGAAGGCACCCGCGGATGCGGCCGCCGCCGCGTCATATCCGAGCTCGCGATAGGGTGGATAGCGACCCCAATCCTTGTCGCCCCCGTTGAGGAGATCGAAGAGGATCGCCTGCGGCACGATCGGCACGCGCACCGGTCCGACCGGAAAGCCCCGGCCGTTCTCGGCGAGGAAGGCCTGCACACCCGATGCGGCATCGAGTCCGAAGCCCGATCCGCCCGACAGCACCAGCCCGTCGATCGTCGGCACGACGCCATCGGCAGCGAGCGCCGAGGTGTCGCGGACGGCCGCGGCCCCGCCGAGGATCGCGACCGAGGCGACCGCACGCTCGGGGAACAGCACGGCCGTGACGCCGGTGCGGATGCGCGCATCATCCGCATGGCCGACGAGGACGCCCGCCACGTCGGTGATGAGGTTCAGCCGATCAGCCACGCATCCATCCGTCCGTGTGGTCCATCGCGCATCGAAAGCGCGTCCGATCAGCCGGCCGCGCCATCCCCGCCCGGCCCCTCGTCGCCCGGCCCATCCTCCAGATCGACATCGCCATTGCCCTCGTCGGGAATGTGCTCGACGGAGACGACGCTCTCGTCCTCTGCGGTGTTGAAGATGCGGACACCCTGCGTGTTGCGGCCGGCGACGCGAATGCCGTCGACCGGGCAGCGGATGAGCTGGCCGCCGTCCGTCACCAGCATGATCTGGTCGGCATGCTCGACCGGGAACGAGGCGATGAGCCGCCCGTTGCGATTGTTCACGACCATGCCGACGATGCCCTTGCCGCCGCGATTGGTCACCCGGTACTCGAAGGACGAGCTGCGCTTGCCATAGCCCTTCTCCGAGACCGTCAGCACGAACTGCTCGGCCGCCGACATCTCGGCATAGCGCGCCTCGGAGATCAGCGTCTCGCCCGTCTCCTCGCGCCCCTCGGCATCGATGTCGGGCTCACCGCCCTCGCCGTTGCCGGTCTCGCCCGCCATCGCCCGGCGCATCTTCAGGTAGGTCGAGCGCTCCTCGGGAGCCGCCTCGAAATGGCGCAGGATGCTCATCGAGATGATGCGGTCGTCGGCGGCGAGCGCGATGCCGCGCACACCCGTCGAATCGCGCCCCTTGAACACGCGCACATCGCCGACCTCGAAGCGGATCGCCTGGCCTTCCGCCGTCGTCAGCAGCACGTCGTCGCTCTCCCGGCAGATCGCCACCTCGACGATCTCGTCGCCCTCCTCGAGCTTCATCGCGATCTTGCCGTTGCGATTGATCTCGGCGAAGTCCGACAGCTTGTTGCGCCGGACATAGCCCGAGCGCGTCGCGAACATGACGTCGCTGCGGGCCCACTCCGCCTCGTCCTCGGGAAGCGGCAGGATGGTGGAGATGCGCTCGCCCTCGTTGAGTGGCAGCAGGTTGACGAGCGCCTTGCCGATCGCCTGCGGCGTCGACAAGGGCAGCCGCCACACCTTCATCTTGTAGGCCATGCCGCGCGAGGAGAAGAACACCACCGGCGTGTGCGTCGAGGCGACGAACAGGCGTGTGACGAAATCCTCCTCGCGCGTCGACATGCCCGAGCGGCCCTTGCCGCCGCGCCGCTGCGTCCGGTATTCCGACAAGGCGACGCGCTTGATGTAGCCCTTGTGGCTGACGGTGACGACCATGTCCTCGCGCTGGATCAGGTCCTCGTCGTCGACATCGGCGTCGAACTCGACGATCTCGGTGCGCCGCGGCGTGCCGAACTCGGCCTTGATGGCGGAAAGCTCGCCCTTGATGATGTCGACGATCCGCGCGCGCGAGCGCAGGATCTCCAGGAAGTCGGCGATCTGGCCGCCGATGGTCTTCAACTCGTCGGCGATCTCGTCGCGGCCAAGGCCCGTCAGGCGCTGCAGCCTGAGGTCGAGGATCGCCTGCGCCTGTTCGTGGCTGAGCCGATAGGTGCCGGTGGTCGAGACCGCATAGCGCGGGTCGGCGATGAGGGCGACGAGCGGCGCGATGTCGGCGGCCGGCCAGTCGCGCGCCATCAGCTCGTCGCGTGCCACCTGCGGGTTCGGCGCATAGCGGATGAGGCGGATCACCTCGTCGATATTGGCGACCGCGATGCCGAGGCCGACGAGCACATGCGCCCGTTCGCGCGCCTTGGTGAGCTGGTGCTTGATGCGCCGCGCCACCACCTCCTCGCGGAAGGCGGTGAAGGCCTGGATGAAGTCCTTCAGCGTCAGCGTTTCCGGGCGTCCGCCCGACAGCGCCAGCATGTTGGCGCCGAAGCTCGTCTGGAGCTGCGAGTAGCGGTAGAGCTGGTTGAGCACGACATCGGCCACCGCATCGCGCTTCAGCTCGATGACGATGCGCATGCCCTCCCGGCTCGACTCGTCCCAGATGTTCGAGATGCCCTCGATCCGCTTCTCGCGGACGAGCTCGGCGATCTTCTCGATCATCGTCTCCTTGTTGAGCTGATAGGGGATCTCGGTGACGATGATCGCCTCGCGGTCGCGGCGGATCTCCTCGATCTCGACCCGCCCGCGCATCATGATCGAGCCGCGGCCCTTGAGATAGGCGGCGCGGATGCCGCCACGGCCGAGGATGATGCCGCCGGTCGGGAAATCCGGACCCGGCACGATCTCCATCAGCTCCTCGATGGTGATCTCGGGATTGTCGAGATGCGCGATCGAGGCGTCGATCACCTCGGCGAGATTGTGCGGCGGGATGTTGGTCGCCATGCCGACGGCGATGCCGCCGGCGCCGTTGACGAGGAGATTGGGATACTCCGCCGGCAGGACCACCGGCTCCTGGAGGTTGCCGTCGTAATTGTCGCGGAACTCGACCGTGTCGTTGTCGAGATCGCCGAGCAGGTGGCGCGAGACCTTGGCGAGCCGGCATTCGGTGTAGCGGTCGGCTGCCGGCGGATCGCCGTCGACCGAGCCGAAATTGCCCTGGCCGTCGATCAGCGGCACGCGCATCGAGAAGTCCTGCGCCATGCGCACCAGCGCCTCGTAGATCGCGAGATTGCCGTGGGGATGGTATTTGCCCATCACCTCGCCGACCACGCGGGCGCATTTCATGTATTTCTTGTTCCAGTCGAGCCCGAGCTCGTTCATGCCATAGAGGATGCGCCGGTGCACCGGCTTCAGGCCGTCGCGCACATCGGGCAGCGCCCGGCTGACGATCACGCTCATGGCGTAATCGAGATAGGACGCCTTCATCTCGTCGATGATCGAGACCGGGCGGATGTCGGAGGGGCCGTCGCCTTCGGCGCCGCCCTTGTCGTTGGAATTGGCCAAGCTTGGTCGTTCCGTGGTCGGGTTGGCCGGAGAAGCGGGCTCGGTGAGCGGGGCGCAGCGAGGCTCGCGCGCGGGACGTGATCGGCTCGTTCTCCGGGGGACTGGTCGGCGGCGGACGTTACAGCTGCGCCGCAGAAGCGCATATTATAGAGACACTGCATCGCCGGGGCAACCTCGCGGCTTTGCCGGCATGCGCTTTTCCAAGACAAATTATGATTGAGTTTCAATTGCTTGTTCGCGTCTGCGGCGCTGCGGCACCTTGCCGGGCTTCCGCCCGCCACCGGCAGCTTCCAACCCGGCGGTTGAAAGCCCGGCGAGGTCGCCCCAGATGACGCCGACGACAAGTCGTCCCGACGGGCGCGACCGCGCATGGGACGCTACGGTGGGCACGGGGCGGGAGGATCGGCCGATGCGGATCAGGGTCGACTGGCGGATGCTACTGGGCGCGGCCGCCGCCTGTCTCGTCGTCGGTCTCATGAACGGGCTCATCGGTTGGCCCTTCGGCCATGCCGACGGCCTGCTCGACGCGCTCCGCGAAGGCGTGGTGACCGGCACGGCGATGTTCGTGCTGGTGCTCTCCTGGTTCGTCCTCGTCGCCCTTGCCATCGCCGGCTGGATGTCGATCGGTCCGCTGCTCGCCCGCCGGCGCCGCCGCGCCATGCAGCTCCCGGCCCTCCACACCGGCCGCGATCGCCTGCCCGATCCCGACCGCCGGCCGCTCTGGCAGACCCTGCTGGCCGTCGGCCTGGGCTATCCCCTGCTGATCGCCATCGCCGGCTGGACCTATCTGACGACCGTGCACAGCCTCAGGGCCGGCACCTTCACCAGCGCACCCTTCGACCTCGTCTGGATCGCCTGCGCCTTCCTCGCCACCTGGGGGCTCGTCCTCATCGATCTCCTGAAGCGCCACTGGCCGTTCCGCCGGCGCCCCAAGGACCCACCAAGGCGCATCGGCCGGGAGTGATGGCTGCGCACGGCTGATCGCCGCAACATCGAGGGTTTCCTTGGGCAGCCCAGCCACCTAGAACTCACGACATCTGATCACGTCTCACCGGAAGAGCCAGATGTCCGCAAACGGGTCCACGAAAGTCATCTTCGCCGCCATGGCCGGCAATACCGCCATCGCCGTCACGAAGTTTGCGGCCGCCGTCTATACGGGCTCCACGGCCATGCTGGCCGAGGCGATCCATTCGCTCGTCGACACCACCAATCAGGCGCTGCTCCTGTTCGGCATGAAGCGGGCGGCGCTGCCGGCCGACACCCGGCACCCCTTCGGCTATGGCAAGGAGCTCTACTTCTGGAGCTTCATCGTCGCGATGCTGCTCTTCTCGCTGGGCGCCGGCTTCTCGATCTACGAGGGGGTCGAGAAGATTCTTCATCCCCATCCGATCGAGAGCCCGGTGGTGAACTACGTCGTGCTCTTCATGGCGATCCTGTTCGAAGGCGGCTCCTTCCTCGTCGCGCTGAAGGAATTCAACCGCAGCCGTGGTGCCACCGGCTTCATGACGTCGATCAGGTCATCCAAGGATCCGGTGCTGTTCACGGTGCTGTTCGAGGACGCCGCCGCGCTCACCGGCCTCGTCATCGCCATCCTCGGCATCTTCATCGCCCACCAGAGCGGCATCGCCTGGGTCGACGGCGCCACCTCTGTGGTGATCGGCCTCCTGCTCGCCGGCGTCGCCGCCTTCCTCTCGCGCGAGACGCATGGCCTGTTGATCGGCGAGGCGGCCAAGCCCGAACTCGTCGCCGGGGTGCGCGAGATCGTCGAGAACGACGAGCGCTCCAAGGAACTCGGCGCCATCCGCACCATCAACGAGATCCAGACGCTGCATTTCGGCCCGCACGACGTACTCGTCACCATGAGCCTCGACTTCAAGAACACGGTGTCGGCGGCGGTCGTCGAGAATGCTGTCGCCCGCTTCGAGAAGGCGATCAAGGAGCGATTTCCCGAGGTCCGGCGGCTGTTCATCGAGGTGCAGCGCCACAGCGACCATCTCGCCAACAAGGCGGCGAGCGGCGATGGCGGGGAGGCTGAGGAAGGCAAGGGTGGCGAGGTGGCGGCCGGCGCGGGCGGTCACGACGCCTGATGGCTGCGGCGGCCCGAGACTTGAGGCCGCGCACTGTGTCAGCCGAGCTCAGATGTCAGACGCCGATCGGGCGGAGCCGGATCGCGACGGGCTCTAAAGGTGCTGGGGGGTCCATTCGCCCGGCAGATCGGACGGCCGAATGAGGTCGCGGCACAGGCCGGCCTCGCCGCTGTCCGCGCCACAAAGGACGATCTCGCCCCGCCCCTCGGACCACCCGAACGAGGCCCGCGTCAGCATGCCGTCCGCACCGAGCGAGGCGCTCGCGACGATCTCATTGGTCCGCGCTCGCGCCCACGCTTCCTCGCTGACGAGTTGGCCGAGCCCCGAGAGAACCTTGCGCTCGAAGCCGCCCGGCAGCCCCGAGGCCATGCCGGATACGGCCGTGAGCGCCAATCCGGCGATGACGATGCGGGTGCTCCGCCGCAGATCCACACGAGTGGTCGCGCGGTTGCCGCTCCGGCCGATGGTCTCGATCATTTCGACCCCTCTTCCAGCACTTTTCAGCGCCTCGTGTTCTTCCGCCGGCGTCGGTCGCTGACCAGCGCGTGCTGCTTCTTGAAGCGCGTCCACAGCTGGAATGTCATGGCGAGCATGCCCGAGAACAACACGGCCAGCATGAGCAATGGCAACACGTCGATCCTCCTCGCTTCGCTAGCCCGCCGTGCGGCGGACTGCCTCGGCTCGCGCTGCTCGATACCCGGACGAAAGGCGATCGTCCGCTTGACCGAGCCGGCAGGGTGCCGGCTGGCCCTGCCCGACTGAACCTCCTCCCGCATCGCCGCCGTCCACTGATCGACGCCCGGCGCCGGAAAGGCGATCGTACGTGCCACGGATGCATTTCCCGTGGCGCCGGCGACCTGCCACGCCGCCGCCTCGCCCGGCCGGGCCGAGGCGCTGGCAGTGATGAGCGCCGTAAGCACAAAGATGGCGCACCATCTGCCGAAATCAAGCACCGCAGGTGCTCTGTCACGCCGGATTGATCTCGCCTGCATGCCCATTGCAGCTCCCGTATCCTGGTCGATTCGAACCACCGTGCAGCCGGGCTCCCGTCTAGGCCTCGCCTCTGTCAGGAATGGGGCAGACCGCAGAGAGGCGAATATGGCGCCTCGGGATCTTAACGATTCGTTGCCGTCTGGCCACAGGCGATGGCTGTCGATCTTCGGCGGCCGGCCGCCAGGAATTCGCACCCCCGCCACTTGGCAAGCGCACCTGCTGCCCAGATCTTCATCATTGCCGATCTAGATTCGGCCCGTGTGGGGCGTGACCCGCCGAACCTGGGCCGGCATCGCGGGAGACCC
>JAWKWA010000033.1:0-20083 GCA_041397765.1 Hyphomicrobiaceae bacterium
GCTCGATCCGGTCAACCGGCTCGGCGCGATCGTGTCGAAGGAGCAGCACGAGCGTGTGCTCGGCTATATCCGCAAGGGCAAGGCCGAGGGAGCACGCGTCGTGCTCGGCGACACGCCGGTCGCCGCCGGCGAGGGATACTTCATCCCTCCGACCATCTTCGATGGCGTCACGCCCGACATGACCATCGCGCGCGAGGAGATCTTCGGCCCGGTTCTCTCGATCATCACGGTCGGCAGCGCCGAGGAAGCGGTCAAGGTGGCGAACGACACCAGCTATGGCCTTACCGCCTCGGTCTTCACGGCGAATGCGCGTCGGGCGCACCGCATGGCACGCGCCATCCGCGCCGGCACGGTGACGGTCAACTGCTATGGCGAGGGCGATGCGACGACACCGTTCGGCGGCTACAAGACGTCCGGCTTCGGCGGGCGCGACAAATCCATCCATGCCCACGACCAGTACACCGAGATGAAAACGATCTGGATCGATCTTAAGGATCCGGCCGCCGGCCAGACGGCGGATTGACGGGCGGGAGCATCCTTGTCGCAACATATCGCCCGTCGTCTGCCCGCCGATCTGCCCGGATCGGGTTGGTACGAGATCCTCGGAGCCCCAGGCGCCGCCCGCGAGCTCGAAGGCGAGATCACAGCCGACTGGATCATCGTCGGGGGCGGCTCACTCAGCGGCGCATGATCCCAAGATCAAACCGCTCCACGAAACCGGGCCAAGTCCAGTAGATGGGACCCTATGGCTGCCGCCCCTGACCTCCACCGTTCGTCCGCTTTGCCCGTGTGCTGCCCTTGATGGCCGCGCACCGAGGGCGATGGCGGGTGGGGCGGTTGAGCCGATTTTGCTGGTTTCGCCGGCTTCCGCTTGACCATCACTAGCCGAACTGGCGCGACCCGACTGTGCCGAGGACAGCACAGGCCACCGCCCGGATTTGCCGCGAGGTGTTCCCGCAGCGATCGCGTCGGCATAGCCTGTCGCGATGCCTCGCCGCCTGACGCCTTCTCCGTCCGCCATTCCCGGCACCGCCCGACCGGCCAAGATTTCGCCTGAGGACCTGCACGCCGCCTTCCTCGCGCGGCTCCGCATCGCCATCAAGGCGGCCGGCGGGACACGACGGGTCGCGCGGCAGATTGGCATGTCGGAAGCTCAGATCTACCGCTACTTCGCCGGCAGCCCGGTCAGGTCGGACCGCATCATCGCACTCGCGGCCGTCTGCGACGTCTCGATTTCCTGGTTGTTTGGCGACGTCAGCTGAACGTATTGACGGCCAAATTACTTTCGAATATTCTGGATCAGAAAGGTATTAATCATGTATTATTTTGCATTGATCGCATTGCTCACTCTTGCGGCAGGGGTGGCGAACGCCCGCGACGTGCACGTCAACGGCTACTATCGCAGCAACGGCACCTATGTGGCGCCGCATGTGCGGTCTTCGCCCGACGGCTCTCGCGCCAACAACTACGGCCCCTCGCGCAGCGGCTCCGGCTACGCCAGCTATGGCTACGGCACCTCCACCTGGTCCCGCGACAGCGACCGCGACGGCATCGCCAACCAGTTCGACCTCGACGACAACAACGACGGCATCGGCGACGACCATGAATAGGCTCGCCTGCCTCGCTGTCGTCCTCACCCTTCCGGCTTGCGCCTCCATCGTCGAGGGCTCGACCCAGAGCCTCTCGGTCGCAACGACGCCCAGGAGCGGCGCCGAGTGCCGCCTCGTGAACGACGCGGGCACCTGGTATGTCGGACGCACGCCCGGCAGCGTCAGCGTCAAGCGCTCGGCCAGCGCCATCAAGGTCGCCTGCAGCCTCGACAAGCAGACGGGCACGGCGGTCGCGGAATCGCGCACCAAGGGCCTCGCCTGGGGCAATGTGCTGGCCGGCGGCATCATCGGCGGCGCCGTCGACATGAGCACGGGCGCTGCCTACGACTACCCGCCCGAGATCGTCGTTCCGCTGAAGGCGGAGTAAGCCGGCACGGATCGCCCGACATGAATGGGATCAGCCCCGGTGGCGATAGCCGCGACGCTGCTTGACTGCGACGATCCGGAGAGCCGCTGCGGTCGCGGCTGCTTCATCGACGTACGCCATCTCCCGCACCGTCCCGCCCTGCCCGATCCGGCCCCACTCGCGGATCAGGCTCCACTCGCCGAGCAGGGTCGGTGCGATCAGCACCGTGTAGAACCGCGCCATGTGCTTCTCCGGCGCGACGCGCTCGAGATGGAGCCTCATGGTGTCCGCTCCAACGCCCGCCACAGGGTTGCCCGATGCACGCCGAGCTCGCGTGCCAGTGCCTGCCGGTCGAGCGTAGCATCGGTCGCGAGCCGCGCCCGGATGCCGGCGATCTCGGTCGGCGAGAGCTTCGGTCTCCGGCCGCCCTTGCGGCCTCGGGCTCGCGCAGCCGTGAGGCCCGCCCGTGTCCGCTCCGCGATCAGCTCCCGCTCGAACTCGGCGAGCGCCGCGAAAATGCCGAAGACGAGCTTGCCGGCGGCGGTCCCCGTGTCGATGTCGGCGCCCTGCCCGGTCAGCACCTTGAAGGTGATGCCCCTCTCGCCCAATCCTTGCACGGTCGCGACAAGATGCCTGAGGCTGCGGCCGAGCCGATCGAGCTTCCAGACGATCAGCGTGTCGCCGGCGCGCAGCGCGCGGAGGCAGGCCTCCAGTCCCGGCCGCGCATCCAGCTTGCCCGAAGCCTTGTCGCTGTAGATGTCGCACTCCGCGACGCCCGCCCCGATCAACGCGTCCCGCTGCAGGTCGCTCGCCTGCTCGGCCGTCGAGACGCGCATGTAGCCGATGAGCATGGCGACACTGAAGCACATGGCCGCCACCTCGCCGAGAGGCCGCGCCTATTTCGGAGTCACGCATGTTGCGCAATGGCCGATCGCGGGCCGTTTGAGCGACGAGATTTTGCAACGGGATTGTGCAACGGCGCAGCTCGAAGGATTCCGCCAGCTCGATGCTCGGGCAGGTCGCGTTGCAGAAAGGAAGGTTTGCGCGACGGGCGCCTGATCCGATCGTCGGCGTCCGCCTGAAAATGAAGAACCCGCCGCGGCTTTGCCGAGACGGGTTCTATCCTTCGCGCAGGGTCAGCTCGAGACTGTGATCCGGGCTCATGCACGCGTTACCGAGTCGACTGTCTCGGCCGTGGCGACCGGCGGCCGCCGTTCAGCCATGCGATTCCTGATCCAGTCCTCGACCTCACCCAGGTTCCAGCCGACCCGGTTGGGACCAAGCTGAATGCGCTGAGGGAACTGCCCCGCCTTCTCCATCCTCAGGATATGATGCCGCGTGTAGGGCACCATCCTCTCCACCACATCCCAGCTGACGATCGCCAGCTCCGAACGCGGCACACCGTCTCTGCTCATCCCGTCCCTCCCGTCTGATTGCTGATGGGAGAGCTTTTGTGCATTGATTTGGGCAACATTATGACCAAAAAGTAAATATGGCGCTCTATACACCGACATCCGCATGTTTTTTCGAACATGACGGAGCATATTCGTGAATATTACTCCGCCACTGGACGTTGATTGACATCCTCACTTCTTGCGGTACGGCGTTGTCCCCAGTGGTACGCCGTTGAACCCAGCAGAGCATCGATCGAACCCGGCCCCCCGGTCACGCCATCAAGCTCGGACCGCATGTGCCAGCCGGCTCCACAACGGTATGGTATGCGCCCAGGAGTTCGGCCCGCTTCCGCTCGGTTGCGCACTGATCCGTGACGTGATAGTCGTGCCTAAAGATGATCGTCTTCTCGGCATATTCGTGGGGGAAGAAGAGAAGAAATTTCTTATATATTTGAGCATCTTATACAATCTGCGGACTCCCCATCCGCCAGATCCGTTCGCGTCTGGGCGCTCGCCGGCATGTCTGTCGGGTGACCGGCCCTGCTCGAGCGGCGAAGCGCGGGTCGGCAGGGATCGTCCGGCGATGCATGGCGCGATTGCCGCGCCCGGTCGTTGTGGCGGCGACGCCTGCACTCTAGGCTGGCGCAATGCCTCGGCCGGTTCTCAAGCCTCCGCCCCGGCACGCCAGCCCGCCTGCCGCCACCGCCCTATCCCGACACCGACGCCCCGCGAGACCCGCCATGAAAGCCGCACTGTTCAACGGTCCCCATCAGCCGCTCGTGATCGGGGAGGTCCAGGTCGACAATCCGCGCGCCCACGAGGTGCTGGTGCGCACGGCGGCCGTCGGCGTCTGCCATTCCGACCTGCACTACATCGACGGGCTCTATCCGACACGGGCGCCCTCCATCCTCGGCCACGAATCGGCGGGCATCGTCGAGAAGGTCGGCTCGGAGGTCAGCTATGTGAGGCCCGGCGACCACGTCATCACCTGCCTGTCGGTGTTCTGCGGCCATTGCGAGTATTGCACGACGGGCCGGCCGTTCAGTTGCGACAATCCCGAGACGCGACGCGAGGAAACCGATGCGCCGCGCCTGTCGATGACCGGCAGCCGTGTGCACCAGTTCTATTCGCTGTCGTCCTTCGCCGAGCAGATGCTGATCCACGAGCATGCGCTGGTGAAGATCCGCCGGGACATGCCGCTCGACCGGGCGGCGCTGATCGGCTGCGCGGTGACGACGGGGTTCGGCGCGGTCATCAACACGGCAAGCATTCCGGTCGGCTCGACGGTGGCGGTGATCGGTTGCGGCGGCGTCGGGCTATCGGCGATCAACGGCGCGGCAATCGCGGGTGCCGGGCGGATCATCGCGGTCGACGTGCTCGGCTCCAAACTCAACCTCGCCCGCGAGTTCGGCGCGACCGATGTGGTCGACGCGAGCCAGGTCGATCCGGTGGCCGCGGTGAAGGAGATGACGGGCGGGGGTGTCGAATATTCGTTCGAGGCGCTCGGCAAGCGGCGCACGGCGGAGCAGGCCTTCGAGATGCTGCGCCGGTCGGGCGTCGCCACGGTGATCGGCATGGTGCCGAAGGGCGAGATGATGCAGATCCATGCCGCCGACCTGCTCTACGACCGGCGGCTGCAGGGCTCGAACATGGGCTCCAACCGGTTCCGGGTGGACATGCCGCACTATGTCGACTTCTACCTCGCGGGGAAGCTGAAGCTCGACCTCATGATCTCGCGTCGGATCCGCCTCGAGGAGATCAACGAGGCCTTCGCCGAGATGAAGCGCGGCGAGGTGGCGCGCTCGGTGGTGGTGTTCGACCACTGAGGCGAGCGCGCCTCACCTCTCGTAGCAGCGACCGGCGCGCAGAAGTTTCGACTCGTGGTCCAGTTGGATGCGCGCCGGTGTTTCCTTTGCTCGCGCGCGGCCGCCCCGCCAACCCCGCGCGTATGCTTTGCTCGCGCGCGGCCGCCCCCCAAGCCCGCGTGGCGCCCGGCCGATCGTTCATGGGCTCGTCAGTGAACGAGCTTTCCCGTGCGCAGGGCGGCGACGATGGCCTGGACCCGGGTCGCGACGCCGAATTTCCGCTTGGCGTTCTCGATGTGGTAGTTGACGGTCTTGGCGCTGATCGTGAGGATCTGGCCAATCTCCCAGTCGGATTTGCCGGCCGCTGCCCAACAGAGACATTCAAGCTCGCGCTCGGTGAGAGCGAGCGCCGAATCGGCTTCGCGCCGGCGCACGCTGCTCAGCTTGTTGTGCAGATAGATGCAGGCGAGCGTCAGGGCATTGCGCAACTCGTCGCGAACCGTGCGCTGGTGACCGGCGAGACTGACGAGGCCGGTGTAGCCGCTCGCCTCGTAGATCGGCACGACGAAGCCGTCGCGCAGGCCGAACTCCGCCGCCTCGTCGAGGACCTGCTGCTGGCGGGGCGCGAGCGGCCGACGCTCGATCGCCTCGCGCCAGGAATAGGCTTGGTAAGTGTGGAAGAGGCCGCGCAGCACCGGATCGAAGCGCTGGTGCTCGGCGCGGGCATATTGATCGACCCAGCCCTGCGGCACACTGCACATCAGCAGGCAGCCAAGAATATCCTCGCCCGCCTCGGGCACTTTCAGGCAGGCCGCGTTGAAGAAACCAAATTTGTCGATAAATTTCAGGAACAAGTTTTGAATCGAATCAATATCGTCAATTGCTTCAAGATTTTCTACGAATTCCAGCGTCCACCGCTCGATCTCACGCCTAGACACGCCGAACTCCCGCCCCACAAGCTCCGTCGTCGACTACGTTCGAACTTCTGCCTGCGCGCGTCTTCTGACAAAGATCACACCCGCAACATGAATTGGCCGAACAGCATCGCCACCCTTCATGGTCAGAATTATCCTCGACTAGGTTAACAGAATGTTGCCAAATCGGCGATTTTCAACGAAACGGACAAGATCGCCAACTGATTATCGCCTTTCCAGATAAAATTGCAACCGGTCTGAAAGTCTCGATTCTGCTCGACCGAGACAGCCGGCACATTCCTTCCTCCGCGCGCGATCCGGCGGCCGCCTCGCAAGGACCGGCAAGGCGCCGGCCGGGCCGACCCTGGTCCGCAGACGAGGCGGCCGCGCCGGACGAGAGGGCGTGTTGCGCATCCGTTCCGCCGCAGCTAGAGTCGCGCAAATTCAACGCGGAGAGCCGCAATGCCCATGTCCGCCAGCGAGATCGAGCGCCTCATCAAGGAGAGGCTGCCGGATGCGCAGGTGTCGATCGAGGACCTCGCCGGGGACGGCGATCACTACGCCGCGACCGTGGTGTCGTCGCAATTCAAGGGCAAGAGCCGGGTGCAGCAGCACCAGATGGTCTACGAGGCGTTGCAGGGGCAGATGGGCGGGGTGCTGCACGCCCTTGCGCTGCAGACCTCCGCGCCCAAGGAGTGAGCCGGGCATTCTGCCGTTCCGCCGGCGGCGCCAAGGCCGCCCCGTGGCCCGGCAAGGCGGCGGCCGCTCGCGCGGCAACGCCGGTTGGAGCGCCGGTCGGTCGGGCGGTCCCTTGCGAGCGAGACTTGATCTTTTGCCAAAGCGGGCGCTCTTGCCCGAGAACACCAGGACGGACTTGACAGATGAGCGACCAGGAAACCTTCGACTGGATCAGAAAGCAGATCGCGATGAACGACGTCGTGCTGTTCATGAAGGGCAGCAAGGCGATGCCGCAATGCGGCTTCTCGGGCCGCGTCACGCAGATCCTCAATCACATGGGCGTCGACTTCCGCGACGTGAACGTGCTCGAGAGCATGGCTGTGCGCGACGGCATCAAGCAGTTCTCCAACTGGCCGACCATCCCGCAGCTCTATGTGAAGGGCGAGTTCGTCGGCGGCTGCGACATCGTCACGGAGATGTTCCAGTCGGGCGAGCTCGAGGAGCTGTTCCACGAGAAGGGCATCGGGCACCGTCACGTCGCCTGACCGCCGGAGCGGCGGCGTTGGCCCGGCACGAGGATCGAAGCGGGGCCGGTGGCGGGGAGCTGCCGGCAGCCACTTCGCGTGCCGGCCGCTCGGATGCCGCGCACGTCCAGGAGACGCCGGCGGGACGACAGGACGAGACCCCGGCCGAACGGGCTCGCGGACCGGGGCCGCCCGAGACGATGGCGACGGGGCGGGCGTTGCTCGCGGCGCTGCCCGTCCGCCGGCTCGCCTTGACGCTTCTCATCGCCGCGGCCGGCTTCTGCCTCTACCAGGGCATCACGCAGCCTATCATCAAGCTGACCAAGCTCTATGTGTGGACCGACGAGCACTCGCTCGCCTCGGCGGTCCGTGCGCTCTACATCGACGGCGAATACTTCCTCGCCGGCATCATCACCATCTTTTCGATCATGCTGCCGACGGTGAAGCTCGCCTATCTGCTGGTCCTCTCGGTGATGCCGATCGAGGCGATCCGCCGGCGCCAGCGCACGCTGCGCTGGATCGAAGGCGTCGGCAAATGGTCGATGCACGACGTGCTGATCCTCGCACTCACCATCGTCTACCTGAAGTCGTCCGGACTCTCGAAGGCCGCCAGCATGCCGGGTGCGCAGTATTTCGCCGGCTCGGTCATGCTGATCATGCTCGCCTATGGATCGCTGAAGCGCACCGCCCGCAGCGCCGGGCTCCATCACGAGCCGCCGACCATGCTCAGGCGCGATCCGCGCGAGACCGAGCTGAAGCCGGTGCGGCGGCTCATCGTGCTCCTGCTCACTTTCGCGGCCGTCGCGACGCTGGTGCTCGGCGTCACGCAGCCGACCATCAAGCTGACCCATGTCTATGTCTTCAACGACGAGCATTCGGTGCTGTCGGCGGTCTGGGCACTCTATGACGGCGGGGAGTGGTTCCTCGCCGCGCTCATCTTCCTGTTCTCGGTCGCCTTCCCGGCGTTGAAGCTCTTCTACCTCGTCGTCGTCACCACGATCGGCACCAGCCGGCCGGAGATGCGCCAGCGCACCCTCCACCGGCTCGAATGGCTCGGCAAATGGTCGATGATGGACGTGCTGGTGCTGGCACTGCTGATCTTCTATGTGAACGCGTCGGCCTTCGCGGATGCGACCGCGCTCGACGGCATCTATTTCTTCACCGCCTCGGTCGTCCTCACCATGATCGCATACGGCCTCGTCAGGCCGGCGACGCGGCCGGCCGACGAGCGGCTCGGCGACGTGGCGCTCGCCCTGCCGGCGCCGGGCGGTGGCGGGAAAGCCGCCTCGCCTACAGGGAGATGAGCTCATGCGCAGTGCCCGGATGATCTCGGTGGTCGGCTGTCACGCCGAGGGCGAGGTCGGCGATGTCATCGTCGGCGGCGTGCTGCCGCCGGCCGGGCGCACCATGTTCGAGAAGATGCGAACCATGGAGCGCGAGCACGACCATGTGCGCCGCTTCCTGATGTGCGAGCCGCGCGGCAGCGTGTGCCGCCACCTCAATCTCATCGTGCCCTCGACGCGGGAGGATTGCGACGCCGGCGTCATCATCATGGAGCCGACCGAATATGTGCCGATGTCGGGCTCCAACAGCATGTGCACGGTGACGGTGCTGCTGGAGACCGGCATCATCGCCATGAAGGAGCCGGAGACCGTCGTGCGCCTCGACACCGCCGCCGGTCCCGTCACGGCGCGGGCCGAATGCCGCGATGGCAAGGTTCTGTCGGTCGAGATCGCCAATGTGCCGTGCTTCGTCGACCGGCTGGACGCGGCGGTGGAGGTCGAGGGGCTCGGCACCGTGACGCTCGATGTCGCCTATGGCGGCATGTTCTATGCGATCGTCGATGCGACGCGGCTCGGTTTCCAGGTCGAGGCGTCGGAGGCGCGCGATCTCGCCATTCTCGGCGAGCGCATCCGCCTTGCGGCCCGCCAGCAGCTCGAGGTCGTCCACCCTGAGAACCCGGACATCCGCGGCGTCTCCATCGTCCAGCTCAACCGGCCGTTCGAAGGGGTCGGCCGGGTGACGCGCAACACCTGCATCGTCGCGCCGGGCCGCTCCGACCGTTCGCCGACCGGCACCGGCACATCGGCACGCATGGCGGTGCTTCATGCGCGCGGGCAGATGAAGGTCGGCGACCGTATGAGCCATTCCTCGCTGATCGGCACCGAGTTCCATGGCGCCATCGCCGGCGAGACCGAGATCGCCGGGCGGCGGGCCATCCTGCCGACCATCCGCGGGCGGGCCTGGATCACCGGCTTCTCGAGCTATCTGCACGACCAGACCGACCCGTTCCCGGAAGGCTTCTTCCTCAACGACAACTGGGGCGTCACCGGAAGCATGAGTCAGTGAGGATGCCGGCGTGATCGATTGACCGGGCGATCGGCCTTTGTGCAAGCTGCCGCCGGCACGCCGATGCCCGCATCCCTGAGGCCATGCCTCGCTCGACAGGAAAAGAGTCCGTGAAGAACCCGCTGCACGCGGCCGCCGCCAGCAACGACGCAAACGAGATCCGCCGCCTCGCGGGCGAGGGCTTGCCGCTCGACAGCCGTGACGGGCGGGGACGGACGCCGCTGCTCGTCGCCACCTATCTGAACAATATCGAGGCGGCGGAGACCCTGATCGCGCTCGGCGCCGACATCAACGCCCGCGACGACAGGCGCGACAGCCCGTTCCTCTATGCGGCGGCCGAGGGCCGGCCGGAGATCCTGGAAATGACGCTGGCGGCCGGGGCCGACCTCCGGAGCACCAACCGCTACGGCGGCAATGCGCTCATTCCGGCCTGCCACCACGAGCATCCCGACTGCGTGCGCATCCTGCTGCGGACCGACATCGACATCGACCATGTCAACGACCTCGGCTGGACCGCGCTCCTCGAGACGGTGATCCTCGGCGACGGCAGCGAGGGCTATCAGGAGATCGCGCGGATGCTGATGGAGGCCGGTGCCGACGCCAGCATCGCCGATCCCGACGGCGTGACACCGCTCGCGCATGCCGAGCGGCGGGGCTTCACCGAGATGGTGGCGATCATCGCGCGGCAGACGGACGGCTGAGCCGGCGCTGGCGTCGCATGGCGCGCGCCTCGTCGATGCGGTCCTGGATCTGCATGCCCCAATAGCTGAGCTGGACGCCGAGGCGGCCGAAGGGTCCCCCGCCCCAGGTCGGTCCGAAGGGGGCGAAGCGGCGAAAGGCGTCGTCGCCCTCGTCGATCGCCCGGGCGATGACGAGCCCCGCCATCGCCGTGGTGTTGAGGCCATGACCACCGAAGGCGGTGGCATGCCAGAGGCCCTCCGCCTCCCGGCCGATAACCGGCATCTTGTGGCGGGCATAGCCCATGAGGCCGGCCCAGGCGAAATCCATGCGCGGCAGACCGAGTTGCGGGTACACCGACAGCATGTCGCGCCGCATCATCTGCGCGAGGCGGCGCGGCTCGGAGACGCGCGTGGTGATGCGGCCGCCCCAGAGGATGCGGGAGCCGTCGACGAGGCGGTAGTAGTCGCCGGCGCGGCGATCGTCGCTGATGGCGGCCGGGGTGGCGATCGCCGCGCCGGCAAGCTCGCCGAGCGGTTCGGTGACCCCGACATAGGTCGCGACGGGCAAGACGGTGCGATCGAGCGCCCGCGAGAGGCCGCGGCCATAGGCGCTGACGGCAAGCACGACATGGCGGGCGGTGATGCTGCCCTCTGGCGCCGACACGACATGGGCCGCCCCCTTGCGGGCCAGCCTTGTCGCAGGCGTTCCCTCATGGAGGGCGAGCCCCATCGCCTCGCCGTCGCGGGCGAGCGCCCGGGCATAGGCGAGGGGTTGGATGTGGAAGGCGGCCGGATCGAGCAGCGCCTCGTAGTAGCGACGGGATTTCAGAACGGCGCGCGTGCGTTCGCTCGGCCAGTATTCGAGTACGCGGCCGAAGTCGCGGTCCATCCGGTCGCGATGGCGCTCGAGTTCGGCGGCGGCGGGATGGCGCATCACCGACACCCAGCCGGGGCCGCCGAGCGAGGCGGGGGCGATGCGGCGAACGAGGCCGCGGACATGCTCGACGCCCTCCGCGCTCAAGGCGTGCAGCGCCACGGCAGCATCGCGGCCGGCACGCGCGACGATAGCCTCGATCCCCTCGGCATAGCCCGCCGAGACGAAACCGCCATTGCGGCCCGAGGCACCCCAGGCGATGCGATTGGCCTCGATCAAAACGACATTCCGGCCGCGGCGGACGAGCTCGTGGGCCGTCGTCAGGCCGGCGAGCCCGGCGCCGATGACGCAGACCTCCGTCTCGACGTCGCCGGACAGGGGGGCACGCGGCGCCTCCTCCGGCAGCATCGCCCGATACCAGCTCCGTGGCAATTCCGTCTGCGCGCTCATGCCCCCTCCCGCCCGGACCGCTCCGGCCGCTCTTCTCGCCGGCCGCCGTCATCGCATGTTCCGCCCGGTCGTGGCACCCCCTCGCCATCCTCGCGGCCAGGGGCCATATGATAATGGTTCCGCGCCGGCGGCCGCACCGGTCGATCCAACCGCCCGGCAACGCCCCCATCGATCCACCGCTTCCAAGACGAGGTTCCCGCCCTTGCGCATCAACGACCTGACCGAGGGCACGGTCGATGCGCTGCGCAGCGCCGGCGCCTATGCGAGCGATCTCGTCGCCCCGACCGTGCGACTCGGCGTCACCGGCCTGCAGCGCTCCGGCAAGACCGTGTTCACGACGGCGCTCGTGCACAATCTGATCGCGGGGGGGCGGCTGCCGTTCTTCCGGGCGGTGGCGGAGGGGCGGGTGCGGCGGGCCTGGCTCGAAGCTCAACCCGACGACGAGGTGCCGCGATTCGATATCGAGCGCCATCTCGATCGGCTCTATGGCACGCCGCCGGCCTGGCCGGACAGCACGCGGCGGATCAGCCAGCTCCGCGTCACGCTCGAATTCGTGCCCGGCGGCTTCTGGTCGGCACTCGTCGGTGTTCGCAAGCTCCATATCGACATCGTCGACTATCCCGGCGAATGGCTGCTCGACCTGCCGCTGCTCGGGCGGGACTATGCCGACTGGTCGGGGGAGGCGATCCGGGCGAGCCGGGAGCCGGTGCGGGCCCATCACGGTGCCGCCTTCAACGCCTTCATCGCCACGCTCGATCCAGGAGCGCCGGCCGACGAGCAGGCGGCGATGCGCGGTGCGGAGCTGTTCCGCGCCTATCTGACCGCCTGCCGGAACGACGCGCAGGTCTTCTCCGGGCTGTCGCCGGGGCGCTTCCTGATGCCGGGGGATCCTGGAGGGTTCGCCGGCGCTGACCTTCATGCCGCTGCCGGTCGCGGCTGATGCGCCCGCCAGCAAGGGCTCGCTCGGCGCGATGATGGCGCGGCGCTACGATTCCTACCGCGCCCATGTGGTGAAGCCGTTCTTCCGCGATCATTTCGCAAGGCTCGACCGGCAGGTGGTGCTGGTCGATGCGCTGTCGGCGCTCAATGCCGGGCCCGCCGCCGTCGCCGATCTCGGCCGCGCGCTCGAGGCGGTGCTCGCCTCCTTCCGGCCGGGGGCCAATTCGTGGCTCTCCTCGGTGCTCGGCCGGCGCATCGACCGGATCGCCTTCTGCGCCACCAAGGCCGACCATCTTCATCACACCAGCCACGACAGGCTGGAGGCGATCCTCGGCCGGCTCACCCAGCGCGCCATCCAGCGGGCACAATTCGCCGGCGCACAGGTGCGCGTGCTGGCGATCGCCGCGGTGCGCTCGACGCGCGAGGCCGAGCGCCGCGAGCGGGGCGAGCGACTGCCGCTCATCGTCGGCGTGCCGATGAAGGGGGAGCGGGTCGGCACCACGCTGTTCGACGGCGAGCGGGAGGTGGCGTTCTTCCCCGGCGACCTGCCGGCCGATCCCGACCGGGCGATCGCCGCCGGCATCGACCCGGGCGAGGCGGCCTATCGCTTCCTCAAGTTCCGGCCGCCACGGATGACGCCGCTCGCATCCGAGCCCTGCCCGCCCTTTGCCCATATCCGCCTCGACCGCGTGCTCGACTTCCTCATCGGAGACCGCATGACATGACCAGTCCCGAGAGCCGGCGCGGTCCGCGCGTGTTCGATCCCGACGATCCCGGCGTCGAGACGGCATCGCCCGAGGCGACGCTCGACCGCGATGCGCTCGGTGAGAGCGCGCTCGACGGAGAGGCGCTGCCGGAGGGCACCGCGCCCGCACGCATCCCGACCGCTGCCGATCTCGAGCGGGGTCTTGGCTGGGGTGCGGTGCTGGTATCGTCGATCGCCGGGCTGATGGCGATGTCGGCGGGGATCTGGATCTGGAACTTCGTGTCGGGGCTGCTCGTCCGGCAGGACTGGATCGGCTGGACCGCCGTCGCGCTCGCGGGGCTCGCGGGGCTCGCCGCGGCGATGCTGATCGGTGGCGAGATCGTCGGCATCTTCCGGCTGCGGCGCCTGAGGCGGCTGCGGAACGATGCGGAGGACGCGCTTGCAGAAGGTGACGCCAAGGCCGCACGCGAGGCCGCCCGGCAGATCGCGGCCTTGCAGCGGGGACGCGAGGAGGTGGCCTGGGCGCTCGCACGCTATCGCCGGCACGAAGCCGACGTGACGGACGCGCGCGAGCGGCTCGCCCTCCTCGACCGCGAGCTCATGGTGCCGGTCGACCAGATGGCGCGGCGTCTCGTGGCACGCTCGGCCAAGAACGTCTCGATGGTGACGACGATCAGCCCGGCCGCGCTCGTCGATGTCGGCTATGTGCTGTTCGAGAACCTGCGCATGATGCGGCGGATCGCGGCGCTCTATGGCGGGCGGCCCGGGCTCGTCGGCCTCTATCGGCTGTCGCGCCTCGTGCTCGGCCATATGATCCTGACGGGCGGGCTCGCACTCACCGACGACTTCCTGCCACAGGCGCTCGGCCAGGGCCTCGCCGCGCGACTCTCGTTCCGCTTCGGCCAGGGCCTCTTCAACGGATCGCTGACGGCGCGCATCGGCTGCGCGGCGATCGAGGTGAGCCGGCCCTTGCCCTTCATCGAGGCGAGGCCGCCGCGCTACCGCGATCTGGCAAAGGAGGTGGCCGGCAGCCTCATCACGCGCGAGACGCCACCGAAGGGCGGGCGCTGAGGCTCATGCCGCAGACTGTCCCCAGCAGGGCGACAGCGGTCTCTCGGCCGGCTTCCGGCTCGCCCCTACCCAAAGGGTCACTTGTCGTCCATAGTCTCGCCCGGCCGCGAGGAGGCGCTCGTCGCGCCGAGACCTGACGCCGCCGGCAACGACGACAACCGCAATGCGACCAACGGCGACATGAACGACGACGACTGCCCTCACAACGAAACTGCGGCGCACATATCGACGGGCTCGACCGGCCGGAGCGGACCGGCGCGGCGGCATGCGGTTGAGGAGACCGGCCGATGCTGACGCGCGATCGCGGCGCGGCGATTGCGCAGGCAGGCACGACGGCACCCGAGGTGATCGCATTCCGCGGCGTCACCAAACGATACGGCAACGTCACCGCCGTCGCCGGCATCGATCTGTCGATCGAGCAGGGGGCGTTCGTCTCGATCCTCGGACCGTCCGGTTGCGGCAAGACGACGAGCCTCAGGATGATCGCCGGCTTCGAGCAGCCGAGCGCCGGGGCGGTGCTGATCGACGGCGTCGACGTGACCGGGGTCCCCGCCTATCGCCGGCCGGTCAACATGGTGTTCCAGCACTATGCGCTGTTTCCGCACCTCAACGTCTTCGACAATCTCGCCTATGGGCTGCGCCAGCGGGCGCCGCGGCCGGACACGGCGGAGATCCGGCGCCGTGTCGCCGAGACGCTCGAGCTCGTGCGCCTCGGCGGGCTCGAGGCGCGCCGGACGTCGGAGCTGTCGGGCGGGCAGCAGCAGCGTGTGGCGCTCGCCCGGGCGCTCATCAACAAGCCGCGCGTGCTCCTCCTCGACGAGCCGCTCGCCGCACTCGATCGCAAGCTCAGGCGCGACATGCAGATCGAGCTGCAGAACCTGCAGCGCAATGTCGGCATCACCTTCGTGCTCGTGACCCACGACCAGGAGGAGGCGCTGTCGATGTCGGATCGCGTCTGCATCATGCGGGAGGGCCGCATCGTGCAGGCAGGGGCGCCGCGCACGCTCTATGACGAGCCGGTGAACCGCTACGTGGCGGATTTCGTCGGCAAGTCGAACTTCCTTGCCGCGCGGCTGCGCAGCCTCGATGCGACGGGCGCGGGCGAGGTCGTGCTCGACGGCGGCGGGCGCATGCCGGCCCGGCTGTCGCCCGGCGCGGCAAGACCGGCAACGGGCGAGCCCGTGGTGGTCGCGGTGCGCCCCGAGGTCGTCGCCATGGCCCGCAGCGCCGACGGCTTCGGCGACATCGCCATGACGCCCATTGCCGCCGTGATCCGCAATCGCATCTTTCTCGGCGAGCACACCGAGTATCTGATCGAGGCCGAGGGCCTCGGCGAGCTTCTCGTCTTGACGCCAAAGCGGCTCGAGACGGAAACAGGCGGCTTCCTGCCCGGGGACCTGGCACATGTCGCCTGGCCAGGCGGGGCCGCGCTCATCCTGCCCGACAATTAGAGGAGGAAACGACAGCCATGACGAAGAAGCATTGGGAGAACCGGCCGATCTCGGCTGATGAGCTGATGAGCGAGCTGCGCCGCTTTCAGAAGGGCTCGGTGTCGCGCCGCCACTTCCTCGGCGTCACCGGCCTTGGCGCCGCCGCTGCCGTGCTCGGCTCGGCCGTGCCTCTGCTCAAGCCGCGCCGTGCCTATGGCGCGCTGTCGGGCACCGTGAACCTCACCACCTGGCCCAACTACCACAACCAGCAGAATCTCGACGACTTCACCGCCAAGACCGGCGTGAAGGTCAATATGAGCGTGTTCGGCTCCAACGAGGAGATGCTCGCCAAGCTGCAGGCGGGCTCGACGGGCTGGGACGTGCTGGTGCCGACCAATTACACGATCTCGACCTACAAGGATCTCGATCTCATCGAGCCGCTCGAGCTCGCCAAGCTGCCGAACTACGACGCCGGCACGCAGGATCAGCGCTTCACCGGCGAGGGCACGATCGGCGGCACGGTCTATGCGGTGCCGAAGAACTGGGGCACCACGGGCTATGTCATCAACTCGAAGAAGGTGACGCAGAACCCGACCACATGGAAGGAGTTCTGGGATCTGACGCAGGGCCCGCTGTCGGGCCGCGTGATGGTGCACGACTACCAGCTCACCACCATCGGCAACGCGCTCAAGTATTTCGGCTACTCGTTCAACTCGATCGACGAGAGGGAGCTTGCCGAGGCCGAGAAGCTGATGATCGCCGCCAAGCCGCACCTGTTCGCCATCAACTCCGACTACCAGCCCTCGATGCGCAACGGCGATGCCTGGGTGTCGGTGTGCTGGACGGGCGACGGCACGCAGCTCCACCGCGACATGCCGGAGATGCAGTATGTGCTCGGCAAGGAGGGCGGCGAGATCTGGACGGACTACTTCGCCGTGCCCAAGGGCGCGCCGAACCGCGAGGCCGCCTATGCGCTCATCGACCATCTGCTGACGCCCGAGGTCAATGCGCGCGAGGTGCAGGCGCACGGCTATCCCTCGACCGACAGCCGGACCAACGCGCTCCTGCCCAAGGAGATCCTCGAGAACCCGATCCTCTACCCGGCGAAGGACCTGCTCGATCCGCTCGAGTTCGGCGCGGCGGCGACGCTGACCAATCCGCTGCGGGCCGAGATCATGGCGCGCTTCAAGGCGGCATGACGCCGGAGGCCGGCAGCATCCGGCCGCATGTTCGACCGGGAGGAGCCTGTTCCGGCCCTCCCGGTCCCACGCTTGCGACAGACGGGCGATCGACTGAGCAGGGACCGCAACGGTGCAGACAGGCAAGGGTCAGGGACGATCGCGACTGACGACGGTGCTGCTCATCGCGCCCGCCGGTCTGTTCTTCCTCTTCCTCCTCGTCGCGCCGCTCGTCGTCGTCCTCGTCTACTCGTTCGGCGAGCGGGCGCCGGCCGGGGGCTATCAGGCCGCGTTCACCTTCGCCAACTATCTGAACCTGCCGGCCCGCGCGACCGCCTTCACCAACACGCTGACACTCGCCCCGCTCGCGACGCTCCTGACCGTCCTCGTCGCCTATCCGATGGCCTACTTCCTCGCGGTCAAGGCCGATCCGCGCTGGCGGCTCCTACTGCTGGTGCTCGCCATCGCACCGTTCTGGACGAGCCAGCTCTTGCGTTACTACGCCTGGATGATGATCCTCGGCTCGCGCGGCATCCCCTCCTGGCTGGAGCTCGTCGGGATCGTCGACCTCAGGATCATCAACACGCCGGCCGCGGTCATGATCGGTGCGGTCTACGGCTTTCTGCCGCTGATGATCCCGCCGATCTATGTGAGCCTGGAAAAGCTCGACAAACGTCTCATCGAGGCGTCGGCCGATCTGGGGGCGACGCCTGTCGGCACGTTCCTGCAGGTCACGCTGCCGCTGTCACTGCCGGGCGTGGCGACCGGCTCGATGCTCGTCTTCATCCTGCTGATGGGCGACTACATCCTGCCGCAGTTCCTCGGCGGGGGTAAGGTGTTCTTCATCGGCAATGCACTGGTCGACCTCTTCCTGCAATCGCGCAACTGGCCCTATGGCGCGGCCGTGTCGGTGGCACTCGTCGCCATCATGTTCGTGACGATCGCGCTCTACATGCGCTTCATCCTCGGCCGCGACGAGCGGCGCACCGAGCTCGTGTGAGGTCGCGATGCGCATCTACGCACTCCTCGTCTACCTGTTCCTCTATGCACCGATCGCGCTGATCGTCGGCTTCTCGTTCAATTCGGGCCGCTATGCGATGGACTGGCAGGGCTTCTCGCTCGCCTGGTACGGCGTCGCCTTCTCCAACGACTTGATCGTGCGGGCGCTGACGACGAGCCTCGCGATCGCGCTGACGACGGCGGTGCTCGCCTCGATCATCGGCACGATGGCGGCCCTTGGTCTGGAGCGCACGAGCGGCCTCGTGCGCCAGGCGTTCGACGCTCTCATCTATATCGCGATCATGGTGCCGGGCGTGGTCATCGGCATCGCCACGCTCATCGCCTTCGTACAGCTCTTCGATATCGTCAATCCGGCGCTCGAAGGATTGATGGGCGTGCGGGTGCAGATGGGCGCCTGGACCGTGGTGGCGGCGCATGTGCTGTTCAATATCGCCGTCGTCGTGCTCATCGTCCGGGCCCGTCTCTCCGGCCTCGACCGCAGCCTCGTGGAAGCGTCGGAGGATCTCTATGCGACGCCCTGGGGCACTTTCCGCCAGGTGGTGCTGCCGCTGCTCGCGCCTGCCATCGTCGCGGGATTTCTCATCTCCTTCACGTTCTCGTTCGAGGACTTCATCATCGCCTTCTTCGTCGCCGGTCCCGATACGACGCTGCCGATCTATGTCTTCTCCTCGATCCGCCGTGGCGTCACGCCCGAGATCAACGCCGTCGGCACGGTCGTGCTCATCAGCTCGCTCGCCCTCATGCTGACGGCACAGCTCTTGATGCGGACTTCGGGCGAGCGGGCGAAGCGCCGGCAAACCGAAGGCTGAGACGAGGCGCGGGCGACCGGCTGTCTGCCGCCCGGACCGGCCGACTGGCGGCGCACTGGCCAGGGGCCATGCTTGCAAGCGGGTCCGGCGGGACCTAGATTCAGATCAAATATCAAATGAGAGGTCGGCGGCCCGCCAGAGCCGGGCGAGACCGGCCATCCCCAGGAGTATCCAGAGATGAGCGGAGCACCGGCCGGCATCCGCAAGCCATTCGCCACCAAGTCCGAATGGCTCTACGACGAGCTGAAGAAGCGCATCACCGGCGGCACGCTGAAGCCTGGCGAGCGGCTCCGCCTGACGGAGATCGCGCGCGAGTTCGGCACGAGCGAGATGCCGGTCCGCGAAGCGTTGCGCATGCTCGACCGCGACCGGCTCGTCACCATCGAGAGCCATCGCGGCGCCGTGGTCAGCGGTCTCACCATGGAGCGCGCCGTGGAGATCATCGCGGTGCGCACGCATCTGGAGGTGCTGGCGCTCGAGGAGGCGATGCTCCGCCACACACCCGAGAGCCTCGCCGCCCTGAAGGCCATGGTCGACGAGATGGCGGCGAGCGAGGATCCCGAGCGCTTCTCCAAGCTCAATCGCGAGTTCCATACCGCGCTCTATCTGCCGGGGCCCAATGCCACGCTGAAGGCCGAGATCGAGGCCTTGTGGGACAGGCTCTGGCAGACCCGCGACGTGTCGATCTTCGCCATGGACGCCCGGCGGATCGAGGGGGCGCGGCGCGAGCATGCCGGCATCCTGGCGCGGCTGCAGGCAGGCGAAGCGCGCGAGGCACTGGAGCTGATGATCGTCCACCGCCGCGCCACGCTGAAGGCCTGGCACGAGGCGATGGCGCGCGCGGCAAGCACGATGACCGATCACTGAGGAGACGGGCGCTGCCCGTTGCCCGGAACCGAACCCCGCCCGCAAGCGGCAATTCACGAGACAGGAAGCCCCGATGACCGACCAGCCGCTCAAGAGCCGCCTTGCCGAGGCGCTCGGCCCCCTCGAGGCGGAGACGGTGCATGTCGGCGTGTTCGACTATGCGGGCATGTTCCGCGAGCGACGGCTGAAGACCGCCGATTTCCTCGCCAGCGCCGAGACGGCGGTCTTCGCCAATGTGCTGGCGAAGTGGGATGTCGGCGAGGAAATCCGCTGGCCAGGCCCCTATCGCAGCGAGGAGATCGCCATCGATCCGGCTTCCGTCAGGCCCTACCCGTTCGAGGCGAAGGCCGCCGCGGTCGTTGCCGACTACCGGGGTCCGCAGGCGGAGATCATGCCGCGCCAGGTGCTGCGCCGGCAGATCGAGCGGGCGGCCGGGCTC
>JAWKWA010000034.1:0-19413 GCA_041397765.1 Hyphomicrobiaceae bacterium
CCGGAGAAGCGGCGCCAGCCGATGCCGCGCCCCATCGGCGAGACGCCGACCGTGGCGGCGGCGCCGGCGGGAACTCCGGCAACGACGGCCGGGTAGCGAGGGAGCGGGCGGCCGGCGATGCGGCGCTCGCTGTCCCGGAGATCGGTCCCGCTCTCGCTGCGTGCTTTCGCTCGCATCTCGACCGATCAGGCGAAGCACTCTTCGCTTCAGAGTCTGATTCACGCTCTCGCTGCGTGCTTGCGCTCGCATCTCGACCGATCAGACTCTGGGCTCAGCACGACAGCAGCATGGCGAGCGCGATGCCGAAATGGCGACGGTGCTCGGGCGTGCTCGGAGCTACGGCAGCGTTGGGCTGCCGGCGAGCACCGAGCCGGCCGAGCATGCGGCGCGTCGTGCGGGCGAGCTGCCAGAGGCGATCGTTCGATTTGACGACGCGCTTGGCGAAGGCGCGACTCCGGCCGAGCCAGGTGACGGCGTAGCCCGCAGTGCGCAGCGGCACATAGGTGTCGAACAGCGCGAAATTGTCCGGACCCCATGTGAGCTTGTGGGCGCCGTCGCCGGTGCCGAAATCGTAGAGGCCGGCGCCCGCCGCACAGGCGTCGGCGATCTGCTCCTTCATCACCACGAGGCCCGGCGACCAGCGCTGGTGCTCGCCCATGGCGATGGAGGTGGTCAGGAGATAGAAGCGATCCTGGAAGCGGGCGCCGCTCGCGACCGCGATGATGTCCGAGCCGACGGTGAGGCCGGTGCAGTCGATGAGGGCGCCGCCCTCACGCTCCGTCTCGGCAAGATCGGCATAGAAGGCGGCGATCTCCGGGCGCTCGAACACGTTGGGGGTGCCCTGCGCGGCGAGCTGCACGGCTTTCTGCTCGCGGAATGCCTCGAACAGGTCGAGGCGGTCGGCGGTCGAGACGGCGCGGGCCACGGCATAGCCCTCGAGCTCGGCGAGCTTGCGCTCCTTGCGACGAAGCGTCTGGCGCGTCGTGCGGCCGATACGCGCCTCGTAGAGACTGGCAAAGGAGCCCTCGAGAGGGAGCAGCCAGGAGCTGTTGGCGCTGGCCTGGCGCGGCAATTCGGCGAACGGATTGGCGATGCCGTGCCAATGGAGCGGCTGGGACGAGAAGCTGACGGCTGCGATGCCCGGGCGGCTCGCGGCGATCTCGGAGATCATCCGCCATAGATCGTTGACACCGATGAGGGCAGCGACGCCCGGCGCATAGAGACCCATATTGTAGTTGGCGTGCTCCTGACCGAGCCAGGTGAGCACCCTGATGCCGGCGCGGCGGGTGACGGCCATCGGCCAGATGAAGGCGGTTTCGCCCGAACCGTCGCGTCCGACGACGATCAGCGGCTCCTCGCCGGTCACCGGTGCGACCGTGCGGCACCAGGCATCCACCCAACGGTAGGACTGGAAGAGGGTTGCGGTTGCCGACCGCTCGAACTCGCGCCATAAGTCGGCGACCATGTCGGGGCTCTCATGGAAGGAGAGCCGGTAGGTCGGATCCGCGGTGTCCCGGCGCATCGCCGGGTCGAGATCCGGTGTCGGCATGTCGGCAGGGGTGGTGGTCAACATCGCCGGAGGCCTTTCCAGATCGTGTGCTCGGTCTGGCCCGGTCGTCCGTATCAGATCGGGACAGGGCCGTGTCGCTCGCGAAGGTCGTAGCAAGAAGCGTGCAGAACGGCCGACCGGACATCGCGATGACGGATCTGTGATCGGTTCGGTCCGAGCGGTGCGACAGGCACGGACCTTGCACGGCCGGTGGCCAATCCAGCCGGCCATCACGGTCCAGAGTGCGAGACGGGCAAGAGGTAGACAGGGACGATGAGCAGCCGATCGACCGCGCTACTCAAGGCGGGGCTGAACACCCTCTACTACACGCGAGGGCACAAGCTGCTGCAGCCGTTCACGCGCGGCGTCGGCACGATCTTCACGCTGCATCACGTCACACCGGAGCCGCATCGCGAGTTCGAGCCGAACCGCATCCTCAGAATCACGCCGGAGTTCCTCGAGGAGACCATCGTCGCGGTCAAGGAGGCGGGCCACGACATCGTCTCGCTCGACGAGGCGCATTGGCGGCTGACCGAGGGGGCCTTCGAGCGGCCGTTCGCCTGCTTCACGTTCGACGACGGCTACCGGGACAATCTGGTGCACGCCTATCCGGTTTTCCGTCGCCACTCGCTGCCATTCACGATCTATGTGCCGAGCGCCTATGCCGACGGCGCCGCCGATCTGTGGTGGCTCGGCCTGGAACGCCTGATCGCCGAGGTGGACGATATCCGCCTCAAGATCGACGGCGAGCTGCGCCAACTGCACAGCTCCACCCCGCAGGAGAAGAGCCGCACCTTCCATGAAATCTACTGGTGGCTGCGCAGCATCGACGAGAACGAGGCGCGCGCGACCGTGAAGGAGCTCTGCCGCAGCATCGGGCTCGACACGAGCCAGATGTCGCGCGATCTGGTGATGACCTGGGACGAGGTGCGGCGGCTGGCCGGCGATCCGCTGGTGACGATCGGTGCCCATACGCGCGGGCATTATGCGCTCGCCAAGCTCTCGGAGGCCGAGGCGCGCTTCGAGATCCTGGAGGGCACGCGGCGCATCGAGCAGGAGCTCGGCGTGCGGCCGCGGCACATGAGCTATCCCTATGGCTCGGAGTCGAGCGCTGGCGCGCGCGAGTTCCGCCTCGCCAGGGAAGCGGGCTTCAAGACGGCGGTGACGACCCGCAAGGGTCTTGTCTATGCGGAGCATTCGGACCATCTGACCGCGCTGCCGCGGGTGTCGCTCAACGGCGACTATCAGAGCCGGCGCTATCTGGACGTGTTCCTGTCCGGGGCGCCGTTCCTGCTGTGGAACGGTCTGAAGCGGGTCGACGCGGCCTGACGACGGCGGCCGCCTCTCGCCCTCGGGTGCGGTGCGCGCGAGACCGGGGCGCGGGCCTACGGCGCATCGGCCGGCGGACGAGGCTGGCGTGACATCCAGCTGATCAATGCACCCGCCGGCAGCACCCAGACGAGGCCGGCGAAGGCATAGCCGGCAATCTGCACGACGAGCGGCGCGCCCGGCAGCAGCCGCGCCGTCACCACCATGGCGAGCAGCAGATAGAGGATGACGAAGGTGAGCAGCAGCATGCTGCCGACGAATTTGCGCGTGCGGATTCCCATGGGCGCGACAATAGGGAACTGTCCGGCCGCGGCAAGCCGACGCCCCCGCGCCCTATCGGCGCATTGATCGCGGCGCGGGTGCGTGCGCATCTCCAGCGCGACGGTGACGGGAGGCTCGCGCCTCCGTCGCCATTTGGAAGCACTGCCTTGCGACCGTCGAGCGCCTTGTCATGACCCAAGCCGCCCTGCAGACCCCGACCGATCGGCCCGACCGGCTCGTCCGAGGCTGGCTGCTGCTGGTCGCGGCGCTCGTCTTCGCGATGGCGCTGGTCGGGGCGGCGACACGTCTGACCGATTCGGGCCTCTCGATCACCGAATGGCAGCCGATCCTCGGGGCGATCCCGCCGCTCAGCGAGGCCGATTGGCAGGAGGCCTTCGCCAAGTACAAGACCATTCCCGAGTACGAGATCGTCAACAAGGGCATGAGCCTCGAGGCGTTCAAGGCGATCTACTGGTGGGAGTGGTCGCACCGGCTGCTCGGCCGGCTGATCGGCGTCGTCTTCCTCCTGCCCTATCTGGCGCTGCTCGCTCTCGGGCGGCTCAGGGGGCGGCTCGCCTGGCAATGCCTCGGCCTCTTCGGGCTCGGCGGGCTGCAAGGGGCGATCGGCTGGTACATGGTGGCGAGCGGGCTGGTCGACCGGGTCGATGTCAGCCAGTACCGGCTGGCGCTGCATCTGACGGTGGCGGCTCTGATCTATGCGCTTGCCATCTGGCTGGCGCTGTCGGTCGGCGAGCGGGGGGGCACGGCGCGCGGGGAGCGAATGGGCCGCTTCGGTGCCCTCGCCATCGCCGCGCTGGTGCTGTGCCAGATCGCGCTCGGCGCCTTCGTCGCCGGGCTCGATGCGGGCATGGCCTACAACACCTGGCCGCTGATGGACGGCGCCCTCGTTCCGGACGGTCTCCTGGTGATGAGCCCGTGGTCAGCCAATCTGTTCGAGAATGCGCTGACCGTGCAGTTCCTGCACCGCGGTCTCGCCTATGTGGTGGCGGGGACGGTGCTCGTCCACGCGCTGCGGCTTGCAGGTCGGATGCCGGGGACGCCGGCCGCGCATAGCGCGCAGTGGCTGTCGCTCGCGGTGCTCGGGCAGATCGGCATCGGCATCTGGACGCTGCTCATGCAGGTGCCGATCGGGCTCGGTCTCCTGCATCAGGCCGGTGCGCTCGGCGTGCTCGGGCTTGCGGTCCTGCATCTGAAGCGGGTGATGCGGCCGGCCTGACGGCGCCGCCGCGCCCGGCCGATCAGTCGAGCCCGAGCATCAGGCGGATGTTCTGCACCGCCGCACCCGAGGCGCCCTTGCCGAGATTGTCGAGACGGGCGACCAGCACCGCCTGGCCGCGCTTTGCACTGCCATAGACGCGCAGCTCCAGCCGATCCGTGTCTTTCAGCGCCTCGGCATCGAGACGGCCGGCGGCGACCGAGGGATCGCTCGCCGGCACGACCGAGACGAGGGCCGATCCGGCATAATGGCGGGCGAGCGCGGCCTCCAGGTCGGCGGGGGCCGGCCTGCCGCCGAGGTCGGCGAGGTGGAGCGGGATGCTGACCAGCATGCCCTGGCGGAAATTGCCGACCGAGGGCACGAAGATCGGCCGGCGCGTCAGGCCGGCATAGCGCTCGAGCTCGGGCAGGTGCTTGTGCTCGAGGCCGAGGGCGTAGAGTTCGAAGGCCGGCGCGCGGCCCGCCTCATAGGCCTCGATCATCTGCCGGCCGCCGCCGGAATAGCCCGACACCGCATTGACGGTGACCGGGTAGTCGGGCGGCAGCAGCCCCGCATCGACGAGCGGCCGAAGGAGCGCGACGGCACCGGTCGGATAGCAGCCGGGATTGGCGACGCGGCGGGCGCCCGCGACGAGATCGGCGTGGCCGGGGGCGAGCTCGGGAAAGCCGTAGACCCAGCCCGGCGCGACACGGTGCGCGGTGCTCGCATCGACGATGGCCGGGCCGCCGCCGGGCAGTGCGTCGGCGAGGGCGACGGCCTCCTTTGCCGCATCGTCGGGCAGGCAGAGCACGGTGAGGTCGACCCCGGCGAGGAGGTCGCGCTTGGCGGCGGGGTCCTTGCGGCGCTCGGCGGGGATCGAGACGATCTCCACGTCCTGGACGCCGGCGAGGCGCTCGCGGATGCCAAGGCCGGTGGTGCCGGCCTCGCCGTCGATGAAGACGCGGCGGGTCGTGGCCGATCCCTTACCGGAAGCGGTGTTGCCGGTGGCGGCCCTGCTGGCGGATTTCGTGGCCATGTCGTCCTCATTCGCAAGGGGACCGGGGTGTCCGCCCGCGTGTCGGGATATAGCCGAGCGGCACGGTGGGCGACAACGGTCTCGGCGGGCTCAGCCGTCCCGCGACGGGCGCGGGGTGATCGGCCGGGCGGGATTGCCGGCGACGCGCGCGCGCTCGAACACGTCGCGGATGACGACCGCGCCGGCGCCGACCACCGCCTCGGCACCGATCGAGATGCCGGGCACGATCACCGCGCCGGTGCCGACGAAGGCGCTGCGGCCATAGCGGACGGTGCCGGCGCTGCGCACGCCCGGGCAGATCTGCACGCCGTCGGCGAGCCAGTTGTCGTGGTCGAGCGAGGCTGCGGTATTGACGATGCAGAAGTCGCCGATCACCGCGTTGGCATTGACGACGACGCCGGCCATCAGCACCGAGCCGGCGCCGAGGGTGACGGTCGGCGAGAGGATGGCCGAGGGGTGGACGAGGCTGGCGAGGCGGTAGCCGCGGGCTATCGCCTCGGCCGCGAGGCGGAAGCGGGTGGCGTTGTCACCGACCGCGACGAAGAGCTCGGCACGGTCTGGCGGCGCCTTGGTGGCGAGCCCGTCGAGGTCGCGGGCGAGGACCGGCAGGCCGTTCACGCGCTCGCCCGGGGGAAACCGGCCGTCGATGAAGCCGAGCAGGTCGCGCCCGGTCGCGGCGGCGACTTCCGCCACTACCCGGCCATGGCCGCCGGCGCCGAGGATGACGAGAGGGAGCGGCATGGTCGGTGCGGGGCCTCAGCAGTCGGCTTTCCGGGGGCGAGGGATGGCCAGGACGCGCGCGGCGCCGTGGCGAGGTCAAGGTTACAGGTAGGCGGGGTGGCACGCACGGGCGTTCTGGCGGCTTGGCCGGCGCAAGGATCGCGGGCACGCGGGGATGAGGGGTCGGCCCAAGGCGTTGAAGACTAGCGGTTCGATTCCGACATTTGCATCCCGATTCAGAGCCCGCGCGAGCCAATGCCGGAATCATGCGAACCACTAGCAAGCTTATGATTCTAGTGGATATTTTGAATTCGACACTTGAGAACGCACGTCGCAGCAACCGGGACACGAAGTGTCTAATTCGCTCCACTAGCTGGGCAAGGCACTCCATCGCCCGAGACGGCGACGGCCCGCCGGGTGCCGGCGGGCCGTGCGGGCCAGTGCAATTGGAGGCGGCAGGCAGTGGTCCAGCCCTCGCTCCCGTCTCAGCGCTTGGAGAACTGGAAGCTGCGGCGGGCCTTGGCCTTGCCGTACTTCTTGCGCTCCACGGTGCGGCTGTCGCGCGTCAGGTAGCCGGCCTTCTTCAGCGCGGGGCGCAGCTCGGGCTCGTAATAGGTCAGCGCCCGCGACAGGCCATGGCGCACGGCGCCGGCCTGGCCGGAGAGCCCGCCACCCGAGACCGACACGATCACGTCGTACTGGTCGAGGCGGTTCACCAGGGTCAGCGGCTGCTTGAGGATCATCTGAAGCACCGGACGAGCGAAGTACTTGGTGACGTCCTTCTTGTTCACGGTGATGCGGCCGGGTCCGCGCTTGATCCACACGCGGGCCACGGCGTCCTTGCGTTTGCCGGTGGCATAGGCGCGGCCATGGGCGTCGATCTTCTTCTCGTGCACCGGCGCCTCGGCGGCGCGGCCCGCCTCATCGCCCTTCAGCGTGCGCAGATCGTCGAGGGTACGGGGTTCGCTCGTCGTCGACATGATGATCAATCGCTCCGCTTGTTCTTGACGTTGAGCGCGGCCACGTCGAGCTTGACGGGCTGCTGCGCCTCGTGGGGATGCTCGGGACCGGCATAGACGCGCAGATTGCTGAGATGGCGGCGGGCGAGCGGGCCCTCGGCCAGCATGCGCTCGACGGCCTTCATGATCACGCGCTCGGGGTGCTTGCCCTCGAGGATCTTGCCGGCGGTGCGCTCCTTGATGCCGCCGATGAAGCCGGTGTGCCAGTGGTAGACCTTGTCGGAAAGCTTGCGGCCGGTCAGCGCCACCTTCTCGGCATTGATGACGACGACATTGTCGCCGCAGTCCATGTGAGGGGTGTAGGTCGGCTTGTGCTTGCCGCGCAGGATGCGGGCGATCACCGTGGCGAGACGGCCGACGACGAGGCCCTCCGCATCGATCAGCACCCACTTCTTCTCGATATCGGAAGGTTTGGCGGAATAGGTTTTCATGACTCTCGTTCCTGTCGGTCGCGACCGGCTGGCGGGCGGGCCGAGCTGTTCGCCCGGAGCGAGCCCCGGGTGGATCCCATCGCATTCGGATCGGCTGTCGGATGGCCGGCGCCATGCGGGCGAGGAATGCCAGCGGGCTCCGTTCGGACCATTGGATAATCCGAAGCGATGGTGCGTGTCAATCGGTCGGCCTGGAATTTAGCCTTTGTTTTTCAATGTATTATTTGTGTGGTATCATATTACCTGAGGACGGCGGCAGCGAGTAGGTGGCCGTCGCGTGGGCGAGCAGGTCGCCACCGTCGCCGGGCGCGATCAGTACCTCGGTGACAGCGAGGCGGCGGCCGAGCTTCAAGAGGCGTGCCGTGCCCGTCATCGGCCGGGGCGGCGGCTTCCTCAGGAAATTCATGGAGAGGTTGGTCGTGACGGCGAGCGGCACGCGCCCGGCATGGGCGAGGATGACCGCATAGGCGGCGAGGTCGGCGAGCGTGAAGAGCGAGGGGCCCGAGACGGTGCCGCCCGGCCGCAAATGGTGGACGGCGGGCTCGAAGCGCAGCACCGTCTCGCCCGGGCGGACGGCCGACACGAAAAAGGAACGGCCGGCGATATGGATCTCGGGGAAGACCTCGTCGAGATACTCGGCGAGCTCGGCCTCGTTCATCACGGGCCTGGCTGCGACATTCTGGTACATATCCGTCATCGTTGCGCCGTCATTATCCGTTCTCGCTCGAATGCAAAGCTTCCCTCGTCGATGTAGGTGACGAGCGCGTCAACGACCATCGGCCATCCCTGGCGGCCGGCGGGCACCCGCATGGAAGCGCGGGACAGACCAAACGGCAAGGGACTCGCCTTCACGCACAAGGATCGAAGCTCGATGCTCAAGCAACTCAACTGGCTGGCCGGCGCCGCACTTGCCGGCCTCGTCGCCGTCGCCGCCGTGCCGGCGGTTCCCGGCTTCGTCGGAAGCGCCCAGGCCCAGGCAGACGACCAGCAGGTCAAGCTGACCGGGGATATGGTGAAGCGGTTTCTCGCCGCCTCGCGCGATCTCGCCAGTCTCGACGACAATGCGGGCGATGACGAGTTCGACAAAGTGCTGACCGACAACGGCTTCGCCTCGGCCGACGAGTTCGACCAGGTCGCCAACAGCATCATGATCGCCGCCACCGCCATCAACGGCCAGTCGAACGAGGAGGTCGACGCCATCAAGGCCGAGATCGAGCGCGTGAAGAAGGACGATCAGCTCGGCGACGACGAGCGCAGCGAGATCCTCGATTCGCTGAATGCCCAGCTTTCGCCGCCGGCGCCGAAGTTCAAGGAGAACGTCGAGGCGGTGAAGCCCTTCATGAAGGAGATCGAGCAGTCGATGTCCTCGGGCGACGACCAATAGGGCGGACAGGCCGCGTCGCAGGGCCGGAGGTCGAGGGGGGCGAGGTTCCTCGTCCCCCATGTGCCGGCAGGCAAGGGAGCGCCGCATCCTGAAAGGGGGGCGGCGCTCGTGCGTTCGGCCAAGGCGACAGGGCGGAGCGCGCGCCAATGCCGGGCGTGTCGGGCAGCCCTCGCCGGCGGGCCTTGGGCGCCGGTCCGTCAAGTTCCGATCCACGATGTCGGGCGACCTTGCTTGACGTTTCGGGCCGGTCTGCGACGATGCGCCGTTTCGGGCGGCGAATCGGGCAAGGGCCATGGCTGAAGGTTTGCGCAAGGCGCGCGAGACGATCGCGAAGGTCGAGGACAACAATCCGGAGCCGCTCGTCACGCGCGAGCGGGTCGGGCCGGTGGCGGTGCTGACGTTGAACCGGCCGGAGCGGCGCAATCCGCTGTCCGAAGGCATGATGACGGCGCTGTCGCAGTCGCTGGTCGCCATGAGCGCGCATCGCGAGATCCGCGCCATCGTGATCACGGCGAAGGGGCCGGTGTTCTCGGCTGGCCACGATCTCAACGAGCTCAGCCAGCATCGCGAGGACGGCGACCGGGGGCGCAAATATTTCGAGCGCACCTTCCGCCAGTGCAGCGACCTGATGCGCCAGATCAACCGCTATCCACGGCCGGTCATCGCGGCCGTGCAGGGCACGGCGACGGCAGCCGGATGCCAGCTCGTCGCCACCTGCGATCTGGCGGTCGCCGCCGACAGCGCGAAATTCTGCACGCCCGGCGTCAATATCGGCCTCTTCTGCTCGACGCCGATGGTGGCGCTGTCGCGGAACATCCTGCCGAAGCGAGCGTTGGAGATGCTGCTGCTCGGCGAGATGATGACGGCCTTACAGGCCGCCGAATTCGGCCTCGTCAATCGCGTCGTACCGGCCGACCGAGTGCTCGCCGAAGCGCTCGCCATGGCGAAGATCATCGCCGACAAGTCGCCGTTCACGGTTCAGGTCGGCAAGGAGGCGTTCTACGCCCAGCTCGAGACGACGCGGGAGGAAGCCTATTCCTACGCCGCCGAGGTCATGGTCGAGAACATGATGGCGCAGGACGCCGAGGAGGGCATCGCCGCCTTCCTCAACAAGCGCAAGCCCGAATGGAAGGGCTGCTGAGGGCAAGATGAAGCCGCGGCTCTCGCTGGTCACGCTCGGTGTCGATGATGTCGGACGGGCGCGGCGCTTCTACGAGGCGCTGGGCTTTGCCGCCTCCTCGGCCAGCAACGATCAGGTCGCCTTCTACGAGGCGGGCGGCGTGGTGCTGGCGCTGTTCGGGCGTGCGGCCCTCGCGGCCGATGCCGGCGTCGACGACCGGCCGACGGGATTTGCCGCCGTCTCGCTCGCCGGCAACAAGGCGAGCGCGGCCGAGGTCGATGCGATGATCGCACGCGCTGTCGCCTGTGGCGGGCATCTGGTCAAGGCCGGGCAGACGGTGTTCTGGGGCGGCTATTCGGGCTATTTCCGCGATCCCGATGGTCATCTCTGGGAGGTGGCCTACAATCCCGTCTTTCCGCTCGACGAGGACGGGCGCATGCGGTTGCCGGCCTGAGGCGGTCCCCGGCCCATGGGGCCTTGCACGAACCGACGCCATCAATCCCGTTGGAGGCCCGATGAACCACGACAGCTACGGGGAAGACTATATCCGGCAGATTCTCGCCGAGACGCGGACGATCGCGCTCGTCGGGGCGAGCGCCAATGCCGTGCGCCCGAGCTATTTCGTGCTGAAATATCTCATTGCCAAGGGCTATCGGGTGTTTCCGGTCAATCCCGGGCTCGCCGGCCAGGAGATCCTCGGGGCAAAGGTCTATGGTCGGCTCGCCGACATCCCCGAGCCTGTCGACATGGTCGACATCTTCCGTAATTCCGAGGCGGCCCTCGAGGTGACGCGCGAGGCGATCGCGATCGGTGCGAAATTCGTGTGGATGCAACTCTCGGTGCGCAACGACGAGGCCGCGGAGCTCGCCGAGGCGGCGGGCCTCAAAGTGGTGATGAACCGCTGTCCGAAGATCGAATATGGCCGGCTCTCGGGCGAGATCGGTTGGGCCGGTGTCAATTCCGGCACCATTTCGAGCGCGCGCGGGCAGATCGGCGCCACGGGCCAGAGCCTGTCGATCGGCGGCAAGCGATCGTCCTGAGACGCGCTTGCCGCCTCGCAATTCATGCGAGCATGCTCTTTAGTCTCAGCATGCTCCTGTCGCCGAACCGCTGCACACTTCGGCGGAGCATGCTCTTACGCAGTCTCGCGGGCGGGCTGACGATTGCCGTTGCCGCGGCGACGGCGGCGTCCCTGACCATTGCCCTTCGGACCCCTGTCGCCGTCGCCGGAGGAGGGGCGGCCGTTGCGCCGGCCCGCGGCGTCGCGGTCCCGATCGGCGGCCGGGCGCTCATGCGGCTGCGTCGCGGTGTCGGGCTGTGAGGACCAGAAAACCCAGGGAGCGGCCGAGCCGGTCGCCGGGGTCACCGGCTGGCGATCGCGGCGGTTGAGCGGGCGATCGCCGGTGCGGCCGCCCTTGTCGTTGCGGGCGTGGTGGCCGCGCTGATTGCGCTCGCCCTGGCGACGATCCTCGCCGCGGCCGTCGCGCGGCTCACCGCGCCGGTGATCGGCACGGCCCTCGCGCGGGGCGCGGGCGCCCTCGCCACCGCGGCTGTCGGCCCGGGCATGACGTCCGCCGCCCTCGCCAGCTCCGCCGTCGCGGCCCCTGCGATCGCCGCCGCGGCGCTCGTCGCGCCGGGGGGTGACGCCGGAGCGGCCGCCGCGCTCACGGCGCGGGGCCTCGGTCGCCGTCTCGTCGCGGGCCGACACCGGCTCGGCGGCGGGCTCCTCGATACGGACCTTGCCGGCGACGGTGACGGCGACGCGGGTCAGCTTCTCGATGTCCTTCAGGAAGCCGCGCTCGTCGGGCGCGCAGAAGGAGATGGCGATGCCCGAGGAGCCGGCGCGCGCAGTGCGGCCTATGCGGTGGACATAGGTCTCGGGCTCGTTGGGAATGTCGAAATTGACGACATGGGTGACGTCGTCGATATCGAGGCCGCGGGCCGCGATGTCGGTGGCGACGAGGACGCGGACCGTACCCTCGCGGAAGCCGTCGAGAGCACGCTGGCGCGCGTTCTGCGACTTGTTGCCGTGGATCGCCTCGGCGGCGATGCCGGCCTTCTCGAGGTCGGTGGCGACGCGGTTGGCACCGTGCTTCGTCCGGGTGAAGACGATGACACGCGACAGCGTGGCGTCGCCGAGCAGGGTGCGCAGGAGGCCGCGCTTCGACTTGGCGTCGACATGGTGGACATGCTGGGCGATGCGATCGACCGTGCGGCCCTGGGGGGCGACCTCGACGCGCTCGGGGGCCGACAGGATCTCGCCGGCGAGGCGGGCGATCTCGGCGGGCATGGTGGCCGAGGTCAGCACCGTCTGGCGGGCCTTCGGCACCTCGCGCACGATGCGGCGGATGTCGTGGATGAAGCCCATGTCGAGCATGCGATCCGCCTCGTCGAGAACGAGATGCTTGATCCGGTCGAAACGGACATAGTTCTGGCCGAACAGGTCGATCAGGCGGCCGGGCGTTGCGATCAGCACGTCGACACCGCGGCCGAGCTGCTGGACCTGCGGGCCCTGGCCGACGCCGCCGTAGATGACGCTGTGGCGAATGCCGAGGTGGCGGCCGTAGCGGGCGACGCACTCGCCGATCTGGGCGGCGAGCTCGCGGGTCGGGGCAAGCACCAGGGCGCGCGGGCGGCGGGGCTCGGCCCGCTCGCCGCTGTCGGCGAGACGCTGCAAGAGCGGTAGCGCGAAGGCCGCCGTCTTGCCGGTGCCGGTCTGGGCGATGCCGATCAGGTCGCGGCCCTCGAGCAGCACCGGAATGGCCTTGGCCTGAATGGGGGTGGGGGTCTCATAACCGTCCGCAGCAAGCGCACGGAGGATCGGCTCGGCAAGGCCGAGCGCGGTAAAGCTCATGGTCGTCACGTGGTGGATTTTCTTCTTTTCCTGCCCAGTCGCGGCAACCCGTTTCCTCAGGGTCGCGGCTCATGACCGGGACATCGACGCCGGCATCCCCGCTGAATGGGGGTGGGCGTCCATTGCTTGGAGATCGTCTCGGGACGAGTTCGCTCTTAGGCCGGATCGCGGAGACTGACTGCTCCTCCAGGCCGAACAACGCTTTCAGCGCAATCGCGAGAAAATCATGTGCGCGCATTGAATGCCTGCACAATCGTGGCAAGTCAAGGGCGGCGAGCGGTCGTGGTTCACGCAAGGGGGCGGGCAGACGGGGGTTTCGGGCGGCGCCTGCCCGTCCGAAGGGCCGCTCCGCTGCGACGGGCGTGGAATTGCGGTTCCGCCGCGAACGTGCTCCAGAGCGCTTCAGATGCGACCGCGACGAAGGGGGCCTGGCATGACGATCACGGTGGAGAAGCAAGGCGCGCTGTGGCGCATCACGCTTCAGCGCCCCGACAAGGCGAATGCGCTGTCGCGGGCGATGCTCGGCGCGATCGCGGAGGCCTACGAGGCGGCGGCCGAGGACGGGGAGGTCCGCGCCATCGTGGTGACGGGAGCCGGCCCACGGGTGTTCTCGGGCGGTGCCGATCTTTCCGAGTTGACGCTCGAAACCGCCGGCGACGGAGCCTGGCAGCGCATGTCACGGGCGATCGCGGCGGCGCCGTGCCTGACGGTCGCCCGCATCAATGGTGCCTGTCTCGGCGGGGCGCTGACGATCGCGCTCGCCTGCGATCTCAGGATCGCGGCCGATCATGCCGTGTTCGGCTATCCGGTACTGAGGAACGGCGTCATGCCGACAAAGGGCGATATCGGCCGGCTCGTCGCGCTCGCCGGACGGGGCTCGGCAAAGGCGATCCTGCTCGGCGGTGCGCGGCTGACGGCGGCTGAGGCCTTGCGGGCCGGGCTCGTCGAGAAGGTGGTGGCGGGCGACGATCTCGATGCGGCGGTCGAGGCGCTGATCGCCACGGCGCTCGCGGCCGATCGCGGGCATCTGGCCCGGCTGAAGCGGCTCGCCGACGAATGATCGTCCCCGAAGGCGACGAATGCTGCCTCCTTCACGGCGCGCGCTCGATCCTGCATGTGCGACAAAGCGGCCGCTACCGGCCGACGCGCGCAACGTGCTTTCCTCGCCGCATGACCGGAGAGGGCCCGACGTCGCGTTTCAGGCCAACGAGGGCGGCTGCCTCGCCGCTCGCGCTCCTGCTCGTCGTGCTCATTGCCGCCGCGCCGATCTTCCAGATGGCGCTGGCGATCTCGATGGGCGGACCGCTCGGGCCCGCTATCGACGCCTTGTGCGTTTCCGATGCGGGTGCGCTGTCCGGCGGGACCGGCGAGCCGCCCGGCCGGCCCGGCGAGCATTCGCCAGCGCAATGTCCCTGCTGCATGGCGGGCTGCATGGCTGCGGGCCTCACGGCCCTGCCGGTCCCGATAGTCGCGATCGGCCAGCCGGCTGCCAGTCTCGGCGCACGGGCCTTCGACGGGCGCGAGCCTCGTCGCTTGCGGATTGCCCGCTTCCGGTCCGATCCCGCGCCACGCGGGCCACCCGCCCAGACGGTTTGACCGTTCGGACCGCCGCTCTGCTTGGCTTGCGGAGGTCCTGCATTCTCGGCTCCGACGCGGCTTTGCGGACATGCTCCCGAAGCGCCCGGAGCGACCGGTCGCCCGTCCATCGCCCGCTCGAACCCGTATCAGGCTCAACGAAGCCAGGGGCGATGTGTCGATCAGATCGCGGCCGGCCATCAGGCAATTCAGCATCGAAAGCCCGAAACATGGCACAAAGTCTCAAGATTGGCAGGAACCTCCTGCTCGCGTCATTCGCGCTCGCCGTTCTCGTCTCATCCGCGCTCGGCTTCTCGCTCACCGCCGCGGCGGCCGCGCACGAGATCAAGGTCGGCTCGCTCGTCATCAAGCATCCCTGGTCGCGTCAGCCGCCCAAGGGTGGCAAGGTGGCCGCCGGCTTCCTCACCATCGTCAACACCGGCAGCGAGGACGATCGGCTGGTCTCGGCGACAGCGGAGATCTCCGACAATGTGCAGCTCCACGACATGGCGATGAAGGACGGCGTGATGTCGATGTTCGAGATGAAGGACGGCATACCGATCCCGGCCGGCGCCACTGTCGAGCTGAAGCCGAAATCGCTGCACATCATGTTCATCGGCATCAAGTCGGCACCCGAGGTCGGCACGCTGATCAAGGGTACGCTCGTGTTCGAGAAGGCCGGTTCCGTCGAGATCGACTACGAGGTCATGGATATGGGCGCGGGGATGACGCAGTGAAGCGCGGGACGCTCTTCTTGCAGGTGGTTGCGGCAGCGGTCCTTGCGACCGCTGCCGGCGTCCTCGTCTGGCAGGGCCGGCCGACCGCTCCTGGCGAGACAATTGCGACGACGCGCTCCGGTCAGCCGTTCCGGCTGGCGTCGAGCGCTGGCGGCATCGTCGACAGCAATGATCTCGCCGGCGAGCCCTACATCGTCTATTTCGGCTTCACCAACTGTCCGGTGATCTGCCCGACGACGCTCTATGAGCTGTCGAATGAGCTCGCGGCGCTGGGATCCGCCGGCGCGCGGCTGAAGGTGCTGTTCATCACCGTCGATCCCGAGCGCGATACGCCCGACTTCCTCGCGACCTATCTTCAGGGCTTCGATCCGCGCATCATCGGTCTCGTGCCGACCGAGCAGCAGCTCGCCGAGATCGCCAAGGCGTTCGGCATCGTCTACGAGAAGGTGCCGACCAGCGACGGCAGCTACACCATGAACCACACCGCGACCGTGTTCCTGATCGACGGCGCGGGGCGGCTGCTGGGAACGCTTGCGCCCGACGAGGGGGAGGCTGCCAAGCTCGCCAAGCTGAAGCGGCTCGTCGCTGGCGGTGGCGGCAACGGCTGATGCGGGCTTCGATCCGGGCTCGCGCCAAGGGTGTGGCGCGCGTCGTCAGAGCGGTGATCGTCAGGAAGCGGATCGAACCGGGCCTCGGCCCGGACGTTCAGATACCCGCCCCAAAGGGTTGCGGAAGCCGCAATTGACCGTCAATCTGTCGGATCGGGCAGACACAGGGCTGCTGCAAGCCGAGGCCGATCCCGGCTGAGCGGAAGTGCCTTCGGGCGACGGGCCAGACGGCGCTCACGCGTCGAACGGCTTTTCCAGGAAGGACAGGGGCGCGTTGATACGGGGCCGCGGCGAGCAGTTTCTGCCGCCGGACATTGCGTTTTTTCTCGACTTCGATGGAACCCTGGTCGAGATCGCCGAGCATCCCGATGCCGTGGTGCTCCGGTCCTCGACGCGCCTTGCCCTTGGCAGGCTCGACACCGTCCTTGAGGGCGCGATCGCGATCGTCTCGGGCCGGGAGATCGAGGATATCGACCGGTTGCTGGCGCCGCTGAGACTGCCTGTCGCCGGCATCCACGGATCGGTCCGGCGCAGCGTCAGCGGCACGATCAGTCGCACACTCCCGGCGGTTCCCTTCGTCGATACCGTCGCCGAGCGGCTCGCCTGCCTCGTCGGCTCGTCGGAGGGGCTCGTCCTCGAGCGTAAGTCCGTAAGCGTCGCCCTGCACTACAGGGCGCGACCGGAGCTTGCCGCAACCTGTCATCTGGCCATGGAGCGCGCGATCGAGGGCCTCGAGGGTGTCGAGGTGCTCGGCGGCCGCATGGTCGTCGAGGCGAGATGCGCCGGTGCCGACAAGGGGTCCGCCATCCGGGCTTTCCTGGCCGAGCCGCCCTTTGCCGGCCGCATCCCGGTCTTTGCCGGCGACGATGTTACCGACGAGGACGCATTCGCCGCAGTGAACCTGCTGGGCGGTATCTCGATTAAGATCGGTGAGGAGCCTTCGGTGGCCGCCCATCGCTTCGCAGCAACAGCGAATTTCCTCGACTGGCTCGATGCGCTCGCCGGGTCCTGGTGCCTGAAGGAGTCGTCATGAACAACCTGCAGCTCGGCATGATCGGAAATTGCGGCATCGGTGCGCTGATCGACAGGACGGCTCGGGTGGTGTGGTGCTGCCTGCCGCGCTTCGACGGCGATCCGGTGTTCCATGCCCTCCTCGGCAGCGGACCTGAGGACAGTCGCGACGGGGCGATGACGGTCGAACTGGAGGGCTTCGAGCGGAGCGAGCAGCACTATGTCGCCAACACCGCCATCCTGCGCACGGTGCTGACGGGCGCGAGCGGCAGCGTGGAGATCACCGATCTTGCGCCGCGCTTCATCTGGCGCGACCGCTCGTTCCGGCCGCAGATGCTGGTGAGGCGGATGCGGGCGATCTCGGGAACACCGCGCGTGCGCATCCGGGTGAGGCCGCGCTTCGGATACGGGCGGATGCGGCCGACCGTCACGTTCGGCTCAAACCACATCCGCTATGTCGGCGACGAGCAGACGCTGCGCCTGACCACGGATGTGCCGATCGACTACATCAGCGAGGAGACGCAGTTCATCCTCGACCGGCCGGTCAATCTCCTGCTCGGCCCGGACGAGACGCTCTCCGAGGGCGTGGCGATGACGGCCGATCGGCTCGAGGAGAAAACCCGCGAATACTGGTGCACCTGGGTCCACCGGCTCGCCCTGCCGTTCGAATGGCAGGATGCGGTGATCCGGGCGGCGATCACGCTGAAGCTGTGCAGCTACGAGCCGACCGGCGCCGTCGTCGCGGCGATGACGACCAGCATTCCCGAGGCACCCGATTCGGGGCGCAACTGGGACTACCGCTATTGCTGGATTCGCGACGCCTTCTTCGTGGTGCGCGCGCTCAACAGCCTCGCGGCGGTCAAGACCATGGAGAACTATGTTCGCTGGCTGATGAACGTGACCGCGCTCGCGAGGGGCGGGCGGATCCAGCCGGTCTACGGGATCGCGCTGGAGGAGCGGCTCGTCGAGCGGGAGGCGGCGGCGCTGCAAGGCTTCCGCGGCATGAAGCCGGTTCGGGTCGGCAACCAGGCCTACGAGCACGACCAGCACGACACCTACGGCAATGTGATCCTCGGGGCGTCGCAGGCCTTCTTCGACCGGCGGCTCTTCGTCAAGGTGGGGCAGGCCGAGTTCGAGCGGCTCGAGGCGGTCGGCGAGCAGGCATTCCGGCTGCACGACAAGCCCGATGCCGGGCTGTGGGAGCTGCGTTCGCGGGCGCGGGTCCACACCTCGTCCAGCGTGATGTGCTGGGCCGGCTGCGATCGCCTCTCGCGCATCGCGGGGCATATGGGCCTTGCCGATCGGGCGGCGCACTGGCGGGAGCGGGCCGAGAAGATCCGCGCGACCATCGAATCGGAGGCGTGGTCGGACGAGCGTGGCGCCTATGTGGAGAGTTTCGGCGGGCGAACCCTCGATGCGAGCGTGCTGCTGATGGGCGAGGTCGGCTTCGTCGAACCAGGGGACCAGCGGTTCGCGGCCACGGTCAGGGCACTCGATGAGGTGCTCGGCCGCGGAGCCCACATGCTGCGCTACGAGGAGGCGGACGATTTCGGCGTGCCGACAACCGCCTTCAACATCTGTGCGTTCTGGCGGGTCGATGCGCTCGCAAAGATCGGCCAGCGCGAGAGGGCCCGCGAGCTGTTCGACACGCTCTTGAAGTCACGCAACGAGCTCGGACTGATGTCCGAGGATACGGATTTCAGCTCCGGCACCCTGTGGGGCAACTTCCCGCAGACCTATTCCATGGTTGGAATCATCAATGGTGCCGTCCGTCTCTCGCAACCATGGGAGTCTGCAACATGAGACGCCTGATCGCGGTATCCAACCGCGTCGCCGATCCGACCAGCGAGGCCCAGTCGGGCGGGCTCGCCGTCGCCATCGGGGATGCACTTGTGCAGTCGAGCGGCACCTGGTTCGGCTGGGACGGCACCACCATCGAGGACGACCAGCAGCCGGAGCTCCAGGTGGCCGAGCACGGCAATGTGCGGCTCGCGACCATGCCGATCCGCAATTGCGATTTCCGCGACTATTATCTCGGTTTCTCCAACAAGGTGCTGTGGCCGGCCTTCCACTACCGTCTCGACCTGATCGATGCAGGGGCGGGCTATGCCGAGGCCTATTTCCGGGTCAACCGGGAGATGGCGGAACGGCTGGCGCCGCATGTGGAGCGGGGCGATCTCGTCTGGGTGCACGACTACCATCTCATTCCGCTTGGACGCGAGCTGCGGATGCTGGGTGTGGCGGAGCGGATCGGCTTCTTCCTGCACATCCCGTTTCCACCGCCGGACATCTTCCTCGCCGTTCCCGAGCACCAGGTGCTGGCGGAGTGCCTGTTCTCCTATGACGTGGTCGGCTTCCAGACCTCGATCGATACGGCGAACTTCATCCGCTACGTGCTCGAGCAAGCCGGCGGACAGGATCTCGGCGGGGGACAGGTCCGCGCTTTCGGCCGCGTGCTCAAGGTGGCGACGTTTCCCATTGGCATCGATGTCGAGAAATTCCACGCGCATGCCAACAATCAGCGCGCCGACGAGCTCATCAGGCGCCTGCAGCGTCACGGCTA
>JAWKWA010000035.1:0-18221 GCA_041397765.1 Hyphomicrobiaceae bacterium
CTGGCCGACGCAACCGCACATCACCAGCATGTTGATGACGCCGCGGTAGTTCATGTCCATGTGGTACCAGTGGTTCATCGCCGCGCCGATGATGATCATCGACCGGCCGCCGGTCTTCTCGGCGTTGAGCGCAAACTCGCGGGCGACTGCGATGATCTTGTCGCGGGAAACGCCGGTGATCGCCTCCGCCCACGCCGGCGAATAGGGCGCATCGTCGTCGTAGTTCTTCGCCACGTTGCCGCCGCCGAGGCCGCGGTCGACGCCGTAGTTGGCGAGGAAGAGGTCGTAGACGGTGGCGACCAGGGCCTCGCCGTCGGCGAGCGCAACGCGCCGCACCGGCACCCTGCGTTCGAGCACGCTGTCATGGTCGCTCGCGGCGAAGTGCTCGTGGGCGATGTTGCCGAAGTAGGGGAAGGCCACGTCGGCGAGCTCTGCGCCCTCGGTGGCGAGGGTCAGCCGGAGCTTCACCTCGGCTCCGTCCGCGGCCCTTTCCTCGAGGTTCCACCGGCCCTTCTCGCCCCAGCGGAAGCCAACCGAGCCGCGCGGCACGACGGTCTTGTCGGTCGCCTCGTCGACGGCGACGGTCTTCCATTCGGGGTTGTTGGTCTCGCCGAGGCCGCCGGCGAAATCGCTGGCGCGGAGGAGGCGCTCCGGCACCAGCCGGCCGTCCTGCTTCACGAGCCGGACCAGCATCGGCATGTCGGTATAGCGCCGCACGTAGTCGGTGAAGTACGGCACCTGACGCTCGACGTGGAACTCCTTGAGGATCACGTGGCCCATCGCCATGGCGAGCGCGGCATCCGTGCCCTGCTTCACGGACAGCCACATATCGGCGAACTTGGAGGCCTCCGAGTAGTCCGGACAGATCACGACGCTCTTGGCGCCGCGGTAGCGGGCCTCGGTGTAGAAGTGGGCGTCGGGGGTACGGGTCTGCGGGACGTTCGAGCCCCACAGGATGAGGAAGCTCGAGTTGTACCAGTCGGCCGACTCCGGGACGTCGGTCTGCTCGCCCCAGGTCATCGGCGAGGCCGGCGGCAGGTCGCAGTACCAGTCGTAGAACGACATGCAGACGCCGCCGAGCAGTGACAGGTAGCGCGAGCCGGCGGCGTAGCTGACCATCGACATCGCCGGGATCGGCGAGAAGCCGATGACGCGGTCGGGGCCGTAGGTCCTCGCCGTATAGGCATTGGCCGCGGCGATGATCTCGCTGACCTCGTCCCAGTCGGCGCGGACGAAGCCGCCGAGGCCGCGCTTCTTCACATAAGCGGCGCGCTTCTCCGGGTTCTCGACGATCGACGCCCAGGCGGCGACCGGCGTCTTGAGCGCGCGCTCCTCGCGCCACAGCCGGAGCAGCCGCGAGCGGACCAGCGGGTACTTCACCCGGTTGCCCGAGTAGAGGTACCAGGAGTAGCTGGCGCCGCGCGAGCAGCCGCGAGGCTCATGGTTGGGGAGCTCCGGCCGGGTCCGGGGGTAGTCGGTCTGCTGCGTCTCCCACGTCACGATCCCGCCCTTGACGTAGATCTTCCAGGAGCAGGAGCCGGTGCAATTGACGCCGTGGGTGGAGCGCACGACCTTGTCGTGCTGCCAGCGCTTGCGGTAGCCGTCCTCCCAGCCCCGGTCCTCGTCAGTGACGACGCCGTGGCCGCCGCTGAACTCGCCGGTGACCTTGTGGAAGAAGGTGAGGCGGTCGAGAAATGCGCTCATCGGTCTATACTCACGCTGCTGCTTTGGCCGGAGCCGACGTCCCGCCGCCGTGCTCGACATCGTGGAGGAGGCCGCCGCGCCGGGTGTAGAACCACCAGGTGGCGATGACGCAGGTGACGTAGAAGGCCATGAAGCCCCACAGCGCCAGATCCGGTCCCCCGGTCGCCGCGATCGACGAGCCGTAGGCCTTGGGGATGAAGAAGGCGCCATAGGCGGCGATCGCCGAGGTGAAGCCGATGATGGCCGCCGACTCCTTGTCGCCCTGGCGGACCTGCTCGGCCGCCGGCTTGCCCGGCATCAGCCGCACCGTCTCCTTCCGCATGATCGCGGGGATCATCTGGAAGGTGGAGGCGTTGCCGACGCCGGTGGCGAAGAACAGCACCATGAACATCGCGAAGAAGCCCCAGAACGCCCCCGGCTGGTCCTTGATGCCGAGGAAGTAGAGGACGCCGCCAACCGCCGCGATCATCAGCACGAACACCCAGAAGGTGACGCGGCCGCCGCCCCAGCGGTCCGACACCCAGCCGGTCGCCGCGCGCGACAGGGCGCCGACCAGCGGGCCGAGGAAGACGAACTTCAGCGAGTCGACATCGGGGAACTGGGTCTTGGCGAGGAGCGGGAACCCGGCCGAATACCCGATGAAGGAGCCGAAGGTGCCGGTGTAGAGCCAGCACATGATCCAGTTGTGCTTGCGCTGGAAGATCACCGCCTGCTCGGAGAACGAGGCCTTGGCGGAGGCGATGTCGTTCATGCCGAGCCAGGCCGCGACGGTCGACAGGATCAGGAACGGCACCCAGATGAAGCCGGCGTTCTGGATCCACAGCATGGCGCCGTCGGAGAGGGTCTGCGGCTCGCCGCCGATCGCGCCGAACACCCCGGCGGTGATGACGATCGGCACCACGAACTGAACGACACTGACGCCGAGATTGCCGAGGCCGGCATTGAGGGCGAGGGCGTTGCCCTTCTCCCGCTTGGGGAAGAAGAAGGAGATATTGGCCATCGACGAGGCGAAGTTGCCGCCGCCGAGGCCGCAGAGGAGCGCCAGCACCAGGAAGATGAGGTAGGGCGTCTCCGGGTTCTGCACCGCGTAGCCGATGCCGAAGGCCGGGACCAGGAGCGAGGCGGTGGTCAGCGTCGTCCATAGCCGGCCGCCGAAGATCGGCACCATGAAGGAGTAGAAGATGCGGAGCGTTGCCCCCGAGAGGCCCGGCAGCGCCGCGAGCCAGAAGAGCTGGTTGGTGGTGTAGGTGAAGCCGATCGCCGGCAGCTTGGCGACCACCACGCTCCACACCATCCACACCGAGAAGGCGAGGAGCAACGCGGGAATCGAGAGCCACAGGTTGCGGCGCGCGACGCCGTCCCTTGTCCCGCCAGAAGGTCTCATCCTCCGGACGCCAGTCGTCGATGAGGGCGCTGCGACCGCCATGCTCGGCTGGTTTGTGGACATGCTCCAGCTCGGCCAGCGGCGGCAGCTTGGCGAGCGCCTCGCCGGCCGCCCGCTGCTCCATCGAGCGGATGGCGAAGTGCATCCATGACAGCGACACGGCGACGATCAGGAAGAGCAGCATGAAGCAGCTCGTCCAGATGTCGGTGAGGTCCGCCATGACGCCGAAGGCGATCGGCAGGATGAAGCCGCCGAGCCCGCCGATCATGCCGACCAGGCCACCGACGGCGCCGACGTGCTTGGGATAGTAGACCGGGATGTGCTTGTAGACCGCGGCCTTGCCCAGCGACATGAAGAAGCCGAGGACGAAGATGGTGATGACGAAAGGAATGAGGTCCATCCGGGTCGAGAAGGCGATCGGCCCCTGGATGCCGTGGATGACGTAGTCGGTCTCCGGATAGGAGAGCATGAACAGGCAGATCAGCGAGACGCCGAACGTCCAGTACATGATCGTCCGTGCGCCGTAGCGGTCCGAGAGGTGGCCGCCATAGGCGCGGAACAGGCTCGCCGGGATCGAATAGGCGGCGGCGAGCATGCCGGCGGTCTCGATGTTGAGACCGTAAACGTCGATGAGATAGTGCGGCAGCCATAGCGCCAGGGCGACAAAGCCGCCGAAGACGAAGAAGTAGTAGAGCGAGAAACGCCAGACCTGCTGGTGCTTCAACGGCTCGAAGCTGGAGCAGCGTCGAGCGCGGCCTCTCGCCCCTGGCCCGACGTGCCCGGATCTCCGGATCGTCCTGGCTGGTGAGGAAGAAGATGACCGCCATGATCGCCAGCGCGGACGCCCACACCACGGCCACCATCTGCCAGCCGAAGGCGACGAGCACGAACGGGGCGACGAACTTGGTGACCGCCGCGCCGACATTGCCGACGCCGAAGATGCCGAGCGCCGTCCCTTGCTTCTCCGGCGGGTACCACTTGGAGACATAGGCGATGCCGACCGCGAACGAGCCGCCGGCGAGGCTGACGCCGAGGGCGGCGAGCAGCATCATCGGGTAGGTGGTGGCGAAGGAGAGGAGATAGGTGGCGAGGGCTGCGGCGAGCATGGTCAGGGTGTAGACAACCCGGCCGCCATACTGGTCGGTCCAGATGCCGAGGAAGATGCGGCTGAGCGAGCCGGTGAGGATTGGCAGCCCGACCAGGATGCCGAACTCGGTCTCAGTCAGCCCGAGGTCGGCTTTGATCTTCACCCCGATGATGGCGAAGATCGTCCACACCGCGAAGCACACGGTGAAAGCGATGGTCGAAAGTGCAAGCGCGCGCTGTTGCCCGCCAACCGTTTCAGCCATTTTCGGTCCCCCACATCCTCTGGAATCGCTCGATAGACGGAGACTATCCGCGGATCATCAGGATCGTGGTTGATGCAAATCAATAGAGATCGGTTGTATGCCTGTAAAAGAACGTCATTGTCTTTTGGTGATCATGTAATTGATCGCTATATTACTGGACATTGACTTCAATTATGTCTTGAATTGATTTTTATCAAAGTCCGATTCCGATTTCTGACCGAGACATGGACCCATGCGCGCCGACGACGCCAGCCAGATCCGATCGCTCCCGCTGTTCCATGACATGGCGGACGCGAGCTTTGCCGACCTCGTCAGGGCTGCCTACCTTCAGCGCTTTCCGGCTCAGGTCGCGCTGATCGCCAGCACGACAGGCCGGACTTCCTGCATGTCGTCATCGAAGGGCGCGTGGAGCTCTATTCGCGGCATGGGAAGCGGGAGACGACGATTTCCGTGTGCCGGCCGTTCTCGACCTTCATTCTCGCGGCGGTGGTTCGCGACCTGCCTTACCTCGCCTCCGGCCGGACGGTGGAAGCCTCGCGCATCCTGCTCCTGCCGGCGGAGGATGTCCGCGCCGCCTTCGACGCCGACGGCGCGTTCGCCCGCGCCATCGTCCGCGAGCTCTCGACATCGTTCCGCGGCGTGATGAAGGAGCTGAAGAGCCACAAGCTAAGGACCAGCGCCGAGCGATTGGCCAACTGGATTCTTGCCAACGACGCCCGCAACGGCGCCTGCGGCCGTTTCACGCTGCCCTACGACAAGCGCACCCTGGCCGCGCGGCTCGGCATGACGCCGGAGAACCTGTCCCGGAACCTGGCGCAGCTCGCCGAGCATGGCGTCACGATCCGGAACCGCGATGTCACCATCGTTGATCCCGTCCGACTCACGGCCTTCGCCAACCCGACGCCGTCGATCGACGACGAGGCGTATTGATGTCGTTCAGATTGCGGTTTCTTTGGTGAGCGCGCCGGGGCTCGGCATGCGGTGGGATCAGCTCGACCTCGAGAACGACGTCTGGACCAAGCTGGGCTCGACGACCAAACAGAAGACCGAGCACCGCGTGCCGATGTCGGCACCGGCGCGACGGCTTCCAGTCGAGCTGCGGAAGGCGGCCGGCGAGGGCGCCTACGTTTTCCGCGGCGCGGGTGCCTCTGGCCCGAGGCTCCAACCTCTCGCGAGCCGGGACCGGCCGGGGCTCTGCTAAAGCCTCCGAGGCGAGCGAGATCGTTACTGGCCTCCGTCTCGCCCGGCCGTTTGACGGCCAAATGACGTGGCCCACCGTGCCGCTTTCTCCTGCTCGAAGCGTTGCGCGACATCGTGAGTGACCGCCCGCAGAATCTCGGACGAGAGTCGCTTGGATTCCCGATAGAGCTGGCCAATCAACTGGATGTGGCCCGCCATCTCGTGGAAAGCGCGGGCGGGGTCATGGGCGGCGATGGCTTCGTAGATCGCCGTGTGGTCGCGAACCGAAAACGTGTCCGCGTCCGGCATGTGATAGGTGGTCGTGCGCTGGTCTACGAGCCAGTCGACGACCGCCTCGTAGACCATGGTGAAGATCGGATTGCCGGTGATGGCCGCGATCTCGTAGTGGAAGGCGACGTCGGTGCGGATGAACTCGACGCGGTCGCCGACGGCCGCGACGTTGGCGTCGAGGGCGGCCTTGAGGCGCCGGATGTCGCTCTCCGATGCCACCGTCGCCGCGAGCCAGCACTGGCCAGCTTCCAGAACAAGCCGCGCCTGCTCGCCCCGTTGCTGTCCCTCCGGCCCTGAAGACAGGCGCTTGGAGAGTTGCGTGAACTGGCGGATGAGATGAGCGGGAGAGGGCGGGATGACCCGGGCCCGCGCGCCGTTGACGATCTCGATCATGCCCTGCTGCTCGAGGAAGAACAGCGCCTCGCGCACCGCGGGGCGACCCACCCCGAAGCGTTGCATGAGTTCCTTCTCGGTCGGAAGGCGATCACCGACGGGAAACTCTCCGCTGTCGATCAGCTTGCCGATTTCGTCGGCGACATCGTGCGCTCGCTTTCGCCGCACCATCGGCGTCTTCGGCAACATCGATTCCACGTTCATTCTCCGGGTCCTCAAGGAATTCGTCGGCGTCACACCTATCCAATCCGCGGGACGAGGCCAACACTGCATTCCTGCTTGTAGTGTAATAGGTCGGGACTTATTGTCCTATTGCTATCTAAGTGGCGCTCGCATGTTCTCTCTCCCCGGAACCGGACCCCTCGTCACCCTCCGTGAAGACGACGCAGAGTTGGTCGTCGCCCCGGCGTGCGGTGCCAGACTGTGCTCGTATCGGATCGGCGGCCGGGACGTGCTGAGGCCCGCGTCCGACGAGGCGCTGGCCAGCGCGTTCATCTACGGTTTCGCGGGCTTTCCCTTGCTGCCCTATTCCGGGCCGATCTTCGGCGACGGTTTCGCCTACGAAGGCGATTTCCATCCGCTGGCGCGCAACGTTCCGACGGAACCGTCGGCGACTCATGGCGAAGGCTGGATTCGCCCGTGGCAGATCCTCGACCAGTCGGAGGCCGAGATCCGGCTCGGTCTCGACTACGTCCCCGAGGACCGCCTGTTCCCTTTTGCCTGGCGCGGCGAGATCGTCTACTCGCTCAGGAACGGACGGTTCGGAGCGCGACTGACGCTGACCAACCGGGATCACCGGCCAATGCCCGGCAGGATGGGACTGCACCCATACTTCCCTAAGGCCCCGGGGACCGTTTTGCGTTTCGATGCGACCGGCCTGTGGCCGCCGGACGGACCAGAGGCGGTTCAGCGTGGAGCAGGACCCATCGAGCCGGGCCTCGATTTTCGCGCCGGCCAGGACGTCGACCCGATTGTGCTCGACCGTTGTTATGAAGGTTGGGACGGGCGGGCCACGCTTACCGCGCCCGACGGCCTGACTACCGTCATCGAGGCCGAGCCGGTGTTCGGCAAGCTGCAGGTTTACGACGCCTGGGACTACCCGTACCTCTGCATTGAGCCGGTCACCAACACCAATGACGGGTTCAACCGCGCGGCGCACGGCGTCGCCGGGCATGCTGTCGCGATCCTGCCGCCCGGCCAGAGCCTCACCGGGACGATCTCGATCTACTGCACCTAAACTACGGGCAGCCCGCCTGAGCGATCCGTCGTCAGGATATCGGCGAGGACGCCAAGCGCCCGCGCGAAGCGGCTCTCGTCCGGCTCGGCGTTCACGCAGACCCGCACGCCGCCCGGATCGTATTCGGGCGACACCGAAAAGACGTCGCCGGGCGTGACCGCCACGCTGCGGCTGAGCGCCATGCCGACAAAGTCGGCGGTGCGCATGCCCGGCGGTAGGGGCAGCCAACGGTGGAGCGATGTCGGTGCCGGCCGGGCGCTGCCGAGGATGCGGTCGGCAAGGCGCTGGCGGCGCGCGGCCGCGTCGGCCTGGAAGTTGGCCCGCTCTTCGGCCTCGCCGCTCCGGATCATCCGGGCGCTCAGCTCGGAGAGGAGCGGGGACGGCATGACGGTGGTGGCACGCAGCGTCGCCCGGAGCTTCCGCCGAAGCGCGGCGCGGGCGGCGAGATAGCCGATCCGCATCGCCGGTGCCACCGGCTTCGACATGCTGGTCAGATAGAGGGAGATGTCCGGGGCGATGTTCCAGTACGCCACGGCACGTGGCTGGACGAGGAAGCCGTAAGCGTCGTCCTCGACGATGAGCACGTTGTGGGCGCTGGCGATCCGGGCAATCTCGCGGCGATGCTCGGTGCTGGACGTGCGAGCGGTCGGATTGTGCAGCGTCGGCATCGTGTAGAGCATGCGCGGAGAGAATTTGCGACAGGCCGCCTCGAACGCCTCGGGGTCGAGCCCCTCTTGGTCGAGCCGAACCGGCTCGAGGCGGATACCGACGGTCTGGGCGATGGCAAGGGCTCCGGGCCAGGTGAGCTGCTCGGTGAGCACGACGTCGCCCCGGCGCGCGAAGGTGAGGAGGATGGAGAGAAGAGCGGTCTGCCCACCCGCCACGACCATCGTATCTTCGGCCTCGACCTCCACGCCGAGAAAGGCGAGCCAATCGACGCCGGCGGCTCGATGATCGGCGCTGCCATGCGGCGGGTGATAGAGCGACAGTTCGTCGAGATCGGCCTCCGCGACCATCTCGGACAGACTTCGGCCGAACGCCGCTCCCGCCCCCTGGCGCAGCGGATGGTTGAGGCTGAGATCGACCACATCGGCATCCGGGACGAATGACACATACATCCGTTCCAGGGGCCGCGGCTCCTCCCGTCCGCCGCTATCGCTCGTCGCGCTCACAAACGTGCCGCGCCCGACCGTGCTCTCGATGAGGCCTCGGGCCGAGACCTCAGCATAGGCCCGCGTGACGGTGCTGACCGCAATGCCCAGACGGCGGGAGAAATCGCGATGCGTCGGCAGCCGCGCGCCGGCCTTCAGCCGGCCGGCTCGGATGGCCTGCTCGATCGCGTCTGCGAGCAGGAGATAGGTGTCGCCCCGCCCGGGGCCGATCTCCGGCACCCAATTGTGCATCACGAGGCGACCGCAGATGAAGGTTTGAAGGAAGGCATTGTACTGATAATCAAGACAATAAGATCGACAGCAGCTCATAAGCAATGAATCTGCTTTCTTCAAGCGAAAAGCAGCGTGGTGGTCGTTGACTCAATGGGAGGTCCATGGTGCGATATGGCGTCTTGTGCTGAAGGTCAGTACAAAAGAAATCCAGCGGAGGGCGATCATGCGTGCTGCACTGACACTGACCGCTGCGATCGGCGGGGCCTTTCTCGCTCACATGGCGATCGACACGGCTCGCGCCGACGAGAACGCGGCCGAGAAGGCCGTGGAGGCGGCCAAGCAATATTCCGGCATCACCCTGAATTCGGCCGAGGAAGCCGGACTGATGGCGATGCTCGGCATCAACATCACCGGACCGGAATGGGAGAAGCTCACCGGCATCTCGCTGAACGTGACCGAGATCCCGTTCGAGGAGCTGTTCCCGAAGCAGATGCTCGAGCACAAGGCCGGCAGTGGCGCGTATGACGTGCTGACCATCGGGCCGTCCTGGGTGGCGGACATGGTGCGGAACGGCGCGCTCGAAGCCGCTCGACCCGTATATCGAGAAATATGGCGTGGCGAGCGAGTTCGACGATATCGCCCCGCCTTCAAGGACTGGATGACTTACGACGGCAAGACCTATGCGCTGGTCGTCGACGGCGATGTCCACCTGCTCTACTACCGCAAGGACATCTTCGAAGACCCCGAGAACATGTCGGCGTTCAAGGCCAAGTACGGCTACGACCTTGCCCCCCCGGCGACGTGGCAGCAGTTCGGCGATATCTGCCGCTTCATCACCGACAAGTATGCGCCGGAGCTTTATGGCGCGGGCCTGATCAACACCGGCTACATGCACTTCTTCTTCGCCGAGCGTTTCCGTACCTACGGCGGGAAGTTCTTCGATCCCGAGACGATGAAGGCGACGGTCAACAGCCAGGCGGGCATCGACGCGCTGACCGACATGGTCAGCCAGCTCGATTGCCAACCACCCGGCGTCCAGACCTGGGGCTTTGGCGAGAGCCTCAGCGCGCTCAATGCTGGCGAGATCGCCATGACGATCACCTGGCCGCCCGTCGCCCGCTGGGCGCAGGGCATCAACGCCGACGAACAGGCGTTGTCCTGGGTGCCGGAGAGCGTGGTGGTGGACAAGATCGGCTACGCCCTGCCGCCTGGCGGACACCCGGAGCTGGCATCGGGCATCATGCTGGCGGTCTCGCCCGACAGCAAGAACAAGGACGCGGCCTACCTCTACATCCAGTGGCTTCACTCGCAGCAGGAGAGCCTCAAGAACGTCATGCGCCCGCTCGGGCTGCGCGATGCGTTCCGGATCTCGCACTACGAGAGCCCCGAGTACCAGGCCCTGTGGCCGACGGCGCCGGACTACCTTGCGACGCTCCGGATGGCGGGCGAACAGGGGTACTCCGACCTCGCCATCCTCGAGACCTACAAGTACTGGGATCTGATGGGCCGGGCGGTGGTCGCCGCCATTGGCGGCAAGGATCCCAAGCAGGCGCTCGACGATCTCGCCGTCGAGTGGGACGGGCTCACCGAGCAGATCGGCGTGGACCGTCAGAAGGAGGCCTATCTCGCGTGGGCCGCCAAGCCGAGCGCCTATCGCGAATAGGACGCCCGCCTCCACATTCGCTGCGGCGGGGATAAACTCCCGCCGCAGCTCTTCGAAAATTCCGTTGGGGGATTGGCGTGGCGAGCGCGGCGACAGCGGAGACGGCGTCTGTCCAGGTGGGCGACACCCGTCTGTTCAAGTACGGGCTGATCGCGCCCGCGGTCTTTCTGATGATCCTGGTGGCGGTGCTGCCCCTGGCCTACCTGATCGTCGTCAGTTTCCAGAGGATCAGCCTCAGCGACGAGATCACGAGCTTCGAGGGCCTCGTCAACTACGCGCGCATCTTCTCCGATGCCCGGCTCTGGAACGCGGTTCTCCATACCTCTTCATCACCGCCGTCGCGCTGCCGATCGAACTCGTGCTCGGCTTGCTGCTTGCCTACCATTTCCTCGAGGAGCGTCGATTCAAGCGCCTGTTCGTGGCGCTCCTGATCATCCCTCGGTAATCTCGCCGATGGTCGCAGGCTCGATGTGGCGGCTGATGTTCGACGACCGCTACGGCCCCATCAACCGGATCATCTCGTGGGTGGCCGGCGAGCACGTCTCGATCCTGTGGACCATCGATATCGCCTGGGCCTACCCGGCCATCATCATCACGGACGTCTGGCAGTGGACGCCCTTCATGTTCATCATCCTCCTGGCGGCGCTCTCCAACGTCGATCGTGAGCAGCTTGATGCGGCGGCGATCGACGGCTCGTCCGGGTTCCGGACCTTCCGCGAGGTGACGCTGCCGGCGATCCGTCCGGTGATGATGATCGCGCTGCTGATCCGCGGGCTCGACCTGATCCGGCTGTTCGACTCGGTCTGGCAATTGACCCGCGGCGGCCCCGGCAGCGCCACCGAGACGATTTCGATTTACGCCTATATCCGCGGCTTTCAGGAGTTCGACACCAGCTACATCGCCGCGGTGATCGTGGTCCTCGCCATCCTCTTCTACGCCGGGCTGGTCTTTTCCCTCAAGCGCATGGCGATCGACCGATGAGCGCGGTGAGGGGAGGGGGGCCGCTTCGCCGGGCCGGCTGGTACGTGGCCTCGATGGCGATCATCGTGGTCTTCCTGTTCCCGGTCTACTGGATCTTCTCGGTCTCGCTGAAGACGCCGCGCGAAATCTTCAAGTTCCCGCCGGCCTGGTATCCGGCGACGCCGCAGTTCAACAACTTCTTCGTCCTCTTTCGCGACGGCGATGTCTGGTCGATCTGGAATAGCTTCGTCCTTGCGTCGTCCAGCACCGTCATCGCCATGGCGCTCGGGATCATGTGCGCCTACTCGATCGTCCGATTCCGGACGGGCGGCGAGAACCTCGCGATCTGGGTCATCTCCCAGCGCCTCCTGCCGCCGATCGCGATCGTGTTTCCGATCTTCCTGATCTATTCGGACCTCGGGCTGACCGACACTTACCCCGGCCTGATCCTGCTCTACACCGTGTTCGCGCTGCCCTACGTGATCTGGCTGATGCGCGGCTACATCCAGGAAGTGCCGCTGGCGCTCGAGGAATCGGCCCTCGTCGATGGCGCCTCGCGCTGGCAGGTGCTCTGGCTGGTGGTCGTGCCGGTGACCCGGAACGGCATCTTCGCCACGGCGGTCTTCGCCTTCATCTTCTCTTGGAACGAGTTCCTCTTCGCCCTGGTGCTGACCCGCACCGAGGTCATCACCTTTCCGGTCCAGGTGAGCCAGTATTTCGGCGCGCAATCGACCTTCTGGGCCAAGATCTCGGCTATGTCCGTGCTCGGCACCCTGCCGATCTTCTTCGCCGTCGCCGCGTTCCAGCGCTATCTGGTGCGCGGCATCACTCTGGGAGCTGTAAAGGGATGACGTCCTCGCTGGGGCCCAACCGCCACCTGATCGGCCGCGACGCCGACACGCTGGCGCGCGAACTCGCGACGCCTGCGTTGATGGTCGATCTCGACCTGTTCGAGGCCAACGTCGCCACGATGGCGAGCCTGGCGAAAGAAGCGGGGCGAAAGGTCCGGCCCCACGCCAAGGCACACAAGTCGGCCATCGTCGGCAAACGACAACTCGACGCCGGCGCCGTCGGGCTCTGCTGTGCCACCGTGCGGGAGGCGGAGGTTCTCGCCGATGCCGGACTGCCGGGCCTCCTCGTCACCACGCCGGTGGTGACACCGTCAATGGCCGCGCGGCTGGTGCATGCCGGCGAGAAGGCGGAGGGCCTGATAGTGCTCGCCGACACGATGGCCGGAGTCGATCTTTTTGCGACGCTCGCCCGGCCCGGACGGCCAATCGGGGTGCTGGTCGGCGTCGACATGGGGATGAGCCGCGATGGTGTGGCGACCCCGGCGGAGGCGGTCGCGCTTGCCACGCGCATCGCCGCATATCCGCAGCTCCGCTATGATGGGGTGCAGGCCTATTACGGCCATCTCCAGCACGTGAAGACCGTGCCCGACCGGCATGCCAAGATCGCCGAGCAGTGGGAGCGCCTCGACAAGGTGCTCGCGGCGCTGAAGGCGGCGGGATATGCGCCGGGTATCATCTCGGGCGGCGGTACCGGGACGCACCAGCTCGACATGGCGCACGGACCCTTCACCGAGATCCAGCCGGGCTCCTACATCTTCCTCGACAAGCAGTACGGCGAGGTCGAAATCGTGCCGGGTGGCTCGCCGTTCCAGACCTCGCTCACCGTCGCGGCGCGGGTGGTCTCCGACGTCCATGCCGACCGCGTGATCATCGATGCCGGGTCGAAGGCGGTGTCCACGGACTACGGGCCGGCCCTAGTGGCGAAGGGCGCCCGGAAGGCTCCACGTATCAGTTCATGGGCGACGAACATGGCGCGATCCGCGTCCCCGAGGGCACAGCGCGACCATCGCTCGGCAGCATCGTCGAACTCATCGCCCCGCATTGCGACCCCACCGCCAATCTCCATGACCAGTTCCATGTCATGCAGGGCGGGCGCCTTGTCGATATCTGGCCCATCGAGGCCCGCGGCCACTGAGGATCAGCCATGAAGACCATCGTTCTGGGAAGCGGGATCATCGGAACCACGACGGCCTACTTTCTCGCCAAGGCCGGACACGAGGTGCATGTCATCGAGCGGCAGCCCGAAGCCGCGATGGAGACGAGCTTCGGCAACGGCGGAGTGCTGCATACGAGCGAGGTCGAGCCATGGTCGCGTCCGGGCATGCCGCGGGCGGTGTTGTCCTGGATCGGCAAGGAGGATGCGCCGATGCTGCTCCGGCTCGGCGCACTGCCGTCGATGTGGCAGTGGGGCCTCGACTTCATCCGCAACTGCAGCCTCGAGCGGTACCGCAAGGCCGCGGCCGTCAATCTGCGTCTCGCCAACCACACCCTGTCGCTGATGCCTGCGGTCCGCGCCGAGACCCAGTTTCCGTACGACCTGATGCAGAACGGCACGTTGAAGGTCTACACCCGGCGGGAGGCGTTCGACACCAACGTCGCCGAGTCCGAGCGCCAGCGAAGCGAAGGGCTGGTGTTCGAGGCGGTCGACGCGGGGCGCTGCGTCGAGATCGAGCCGGCGCTCGCGCCGATCCGGGACACGCTCGCCGGTGGCATCTATGCCCCGCCAGACGAGCATGGCGACTGTCACAAGTTTGCGGTCGGGCTTCGCAAGCATTGCTCCGAGAAGCTTGGCGTCACCTTCCACTTCAACACCGAGATCCGCAGAATCGTGCGTTCCGGCGACAGGATCACCGGCGTTGAGACGAGCAAGGGGAGCATGAGCGGCGACGCCTATGTCGCGGCCCTGGCGAGCTATGCACCGGCGCTGCTGCGACCGCTCGGCGTGCGCGTGAGCATCTATCCGGCCAAGGGCGTCACGGTGACGGTGCCCGACACGGCGTGGCCGGACGGGCCGAAAGTGCCGATCATCGACGACACCCGCCTGTTCGGCCTGATCCGCCTTGGCGAGCGCTACCGGTGCTCGGGATCGGTCGAGTTCAACGGCTGGGACACGACCCCGAGCGAGTCGAGGGCCCAGGCCATCGTTAACAACGTGATCAGCGTCTTCCCGGAATTTGCCAAGTGCTACGACCGGTCGACGGCGAAGGTCTGGGCGGGGCTCCGGCCGATGCCATCGTCCGGCAATCCCTATCTCGGAGCGACTCCGGTGAAGAACCTCTACCTCAATTGTGGCCACGGTCATCTCGGCTGGACGCTCGCCTGCGGCTCGTCGCAGCTCGTCGCCGACGTCGTGTCCGGCAAGCAGCCGGCGATCGACATGACCGGCCTCACCCTGGCCACGCACCAATGAGCCGCCGGTCAATTCCGGCGATTGTCGCCGTCGCGTTTGCCGCGACGGTGTCCGCGGCGGCGGCGAGCGTCAGCGCCGCGGCGGCGGCGGAAGCAGCGCCGATCATCACAGTCGCAGAGACGCTTCGTCACGCCGATCCCGAACTGGAGGCCCTCCTTCCGACCAGTCTCGGCGGCGTCGCGCTCACCATCGAGAGCCAGGCAGGCCCTGACCTGTCGACCGGAAACGGGCCATTCGACACGTTTCTCTCTGGCCTCGGCCGGACCCGGGCGGACTTCACGCTTGCGAGCGCCTACGCCATGGGGGGCGGGCTCAAGGCCGAGGTCGGCGCGTGGCGGGTGAACGGCGCGGAGACGGCGGCGCTCCTGCCAGGGTTCAAGGCAGTGATGCAGGCGTCGAGCACGACGCCGCTGACCTTCGCCGAGGAGACCATCGCCGGCCGGCCCGTGACGCGGATCGGCGATCCCGGCCAGCTCACCCGCGGGCCGCTTTACGTCATTGTGCGCGGCGACATGCTGTTGTTCGTGCAGACGCCCGATCCGGCGCTGGCCGAGGAGGCGTTGGCGAAGCTGCCGGAGTAGCTACGGGACGCGCTCACAGCTCGGCGTTGACGATGAAGCCGGCGTCGACCAGGAGCGTCGCCGAGGTGACGTAGCTCGCGTCGTCCGACAGCAGGAAGGCAACGGTCGACGCAAGCTCCGAAGGATCGGCGACCCGGTGCAGCGCGATGCGGTCGAGGTAGTATTTCATCACGTCGGGCATATCGAGCATCGGCGCGCTCATGTTGGTCTTCACCGCACCGGGCTCGACGACGTTGACCCGGATGCCGTTGTTGCCGAGCACCGAGCCGAGTGCCTTGCCGAGCATGCTGATCGCACCCTGGTGCCGCAGTAGGCGACCTGGTTGGGGGAGCCAACATGGGCCGAGATCGAGCCGATCATGACGATCGCGCCGCCATGCCCTCGGCGATCATCTGCTTGGCCCCTTCGGTGCAGATCACCCAGCTGCCGCGGACATTGGTCTCGAACAGCTCGTCAAAGTCGTCGATCGAGGTCGCATCCCATGGCATGAACGGATTGATCGCGGCATTCGAGACGACGTAGTCGAGCTGCCCGCCGCGCGCCGCGACCTCCTTGACCATCGCCGTGACGGCGACGGGGTCGCGCATGTCGGCCTCGACGGCGAAGCCCTCGCCGCCGGCCGCCTTGATCATATCCAGCGTCTCGGTCGCATCGATGCCGGGTTTGCGATTGACGCCGACCAGCGCCCCGTCGGCGGCGAGGCGGACGGCGGTTGCCTGGCCGATGCCGGTGGTGGCGCCCGTGACCAGCGCGACCTTGCCCTCGAAGCGGCGTGTCATGGATGTCTCCTGTCGATGGTTGGGGAGGGGCTCGGCCCTCAGAAGATCGCGATCGGGTTCCAGGGCGTGCTGGTGGCTCCCGGGCAGGCGGAGCGGCAGGCCGACCACCATGAATTCCCAGCGCTTCTCCTCGACGCACGCCTTGGCGACGTCTTCGAGATTGAGGCTGTCGGAGATGCACATCCCCATGGCCACGAAGCTGGAGCGGGTGGATCGGATACGGCATATTCTCGACATTGCTGGGCACGGTCTCGCCGTCGCCGTCGGGCAGGAAGGCCGCGATCTTGCGCTCATGCATCCACGGCACGGTGTCGATGTGGAGCCCGGCCTTGCCCTCGCCGGCGGGCTCATTGTTCCACGCGCCGAGGGCAAGTCGGCGGGCATGGTGGCCGGTACGAAAGACGAGGATATCGCCTTCGCCGAGCCGCACGCCTCTGCCTTCTCGATCGCCCGAAGCCGGCGCGCGTCACCGCTTCGCCGGGCTCGAGCCATCGACGCCGCGATGGCGCGCGGCGTCGAGCAGGATGCCGCGGCCGACGATGCCGTTGGCATAGGCGGTGATGCTGCCCCAGTCCGAGCCGCGCGATGTCAGCGTGGCGGCGGGCTTGCCGTTGTAGAGCAGGCCCTGTAGGCGACGTGGTTCAGCGCATCGACATGGGTGGCAGTCGCCGTGGCTGGCCATGGCGAGGTAGCACATGCCGAAGGACAGGCCCGACGTCGTGATCGGGATGTCGTGCATCAGCGACATGAGGTGGACTGCCGGATTGGGATTGTCGGGCCCGGCGACCTTGTTGATCGGGATTTGCCATCGAGACGGTCCGGCCGCTCTTCACCAGCGCCGCGGCGGCGACCTTGTCCGGCGTGAGGTAGTTCATCGTGCCCCGCTCGTCGTCGGGTCCCCAGCGGCCCCAGTTCTTGACCGCCTCGAACATGGCGTCGAATTCGGCGAGGCTGACCGGCGCGGCGGGCGTCAGCTTCCTGGTCATCCTGGCTCCTCCGTCATCACTGCCGGGACTGCATTCAGCCACGGCCCAAATCGAACCGGGCCGGAGCACGTGCCCCGGCCCGTCGTCAGTCGATGTCGTGCCTACTCGGCGCCGGCGGTCGCCTCGAGGATTGTGTCGACGTTATCCGCCGTGACGAAGATGAGGCCGGAGTCGCCCTTGGCCGGCAGCGGGTTCTGCAGCCACTTGTCCATGCCGAGGTTGCGGATGATGTCGTTGTGGAAGGTGTAGAGGTACGCGACGGCGAAGAAGTCCATCGTCTCGTACTTCTCCATGTTGATCATCTTCACCGAGCCGTCCTTGATCGAGTTCAGGAAGTCCCGACCCGCCTCGTTCGAGGTGACGATGATCTCGCCCGCCTTGCCCGCCTCAGTGACGGCGCGGACGATGCCCGGGCCCGCCTCGGAGTCGAAGCCGACCATGCCGGTGAGATCGGGATGGCCCTGGATGATCGCCGCGGTGTTGGCGGCGACCTGCTCGACATTGGTGCCGGACTCCTCGTCGGCGACGACGGTCACCGACGGGCAGTTGGCGGCAAGCGCATCGCGGAGGCCCTGGCGGGCGGCGATGAAGTTGCTGGCGGCGAGGAAGGAGATGGTGCCGATCTGGCCGCTCTCGAGGCCGGCGTCGGCATGGTACTGGCACTGGTAGAGACCGTGCTCGTAGCCAAGGTTGTACCAGTCGGTGCCGAGGTAGGTCAGGCGCTTGGAGGTGGCGAGGTCGCCGTCGGTGACGACGGTCGGCACCTTGGCGTCGATGCACTTGTCGACCTCGGAGGCGAGGGCGTCGTCCCATCCGCCGACGACGATGACGCCGGCCGGGTTCTGGGTGCACTCGGCGTCGACCGTGGTGATGAAGGCGGCAAGATCGACCGAGGTCGGGCCGGCGATGCGGACCTTGACGTTGAGCGCCTTGCGCGCCGATTCAAGGCCGGGATAGACACGCTCGACGAACAGCGGCAGGTTCGAGGCGTTGCTGATCCAGACGTATTCCTGGTCGCTCCGGCTCGCATCGCCAATCGGCACGTCCAGACCCATCGGCTCGCCGGCAA
>JAWKWA010000036.1:0-17521 GCA_041397765.1 Hyphomicrobiaceae bacterium
CCGACGCGCACGCCGGTGAACGAGCCGGGTCCCGTCGTCACACATATGCGGTCGAGATCGGTCACCGCCAGTCCGGCATGGGCGAGGGCGTCGGCGATCATGGCGACGAGATCGTCCGCCTTGCCGCCGGGACCGACAAGCCCGAGCTCGTCGGCGCGGTGGCGCCCGTCGTCGTGCCACTGGTGGACGGCGACCGAGGCCGGCCCCATGGAGCAATCGAAGGCGAGCAGCTTCATGGGGACCTATCCAGGCGTCCGCTCAAAGGATCGAGGCCATGTCGTCGAAATCGAAGCGCGGCGAGCGCGGAAACAGCACCGAGGGATCGCCATAGCCCAGGTTGCAGAGGAAGTTGGAGCGGATGCGGGTGCCGGCGAAGAACTCGCGATCGACGCCGTCATTGTCGAAGCCGGACATCGGGCCGCAATCGAGGCCGAGGGCACGGGCGGCAAGGATCAGGTAGCCACCTTGGAGGGTGCCGTTGCGAAAGGCCGTCGTGCGCTCGACCTCCGGGGAGGTGTTGAACCAGGATCTGGCATCGGTATGGGGAAAGAGCCGCGGCAGATGCTCATGGAAGTCGAGATCGTAGGCGATGATGGCGGTGACCGGTGCGGCCATGGTCTTGGCACGGTTGCCGGACGAGAGATGCGGCTCGAGCCGCCGCTTGGCCTCGGAGGATTTGACGAAGACGAAGCGGGCCGGCGAGCAGTTGGCGCTGGTCGGACCCATCTTCAAAATGTCGATGAGCTGGCGGAGAAGCGCATCGGGGACGTCGCGCTGCTGCCAGGCATTGTGGGTGCGCGCCTCGGTGAAGAGGGCCGCAAGGGCGGCGTCGTCAAGTCGCTCGGACAAGGGGGATCGGCTCCTTGGAATGGGCAGGCAACGAGGGGCATGGCGGGACGCCGGTCGCTTGACGCCCGCCGCCGCCGACGGCGGATTGGGCGTCGGGGCGATGAGCGCCGCGAGACAAGCCGCGGTGAGGTCGCCCTCAGACCGGGCGAACCTCCTGGACCTCGGGAATGAAGTGGCGCAAGAGGTTCTCGATGCCGTGGCGGAGGGTGGCGGTCGAGCTCGGACAGCCCGCGCAGGCGCCGCGCATATGCAGCATCACGACGCCGTCCCGATAGCTGTGGAAGGTGATGTCGCCGCCGTCCTGGGCGACGGCGGGGCGGACGCGGGTCGCGAGCAGCTCCTTGATGGTCTCGACGATCTCGGCGTCCTCGGCGGCATAGTCGCCATCGGCCTCGCTGTCGTCGGCGCCGCCGTCGAGCACCGGGGCGCCCGACAGATAATGCTCCATGATGACGCCGAGAATGGCCGGCTTCAGATGCTGCCAGGCGACTTCGGACTTGGACACCGAGACGAAATCGGAGCCGAGGAACACGCCCGTCACACCGGCGATGTCGAACAGGCGGGCAGCGAGCGGGGACTCGGTGGCCTCGGCCTGGCTGCGATAGTCGCGGGTGCCCTCGGCGAGGACCGGGCGGCCGGGGATGAACTTCAGGGTGGCCGGGTTGGGGGTCGCTTCGGTCTGGATGAACATCGGGCTCTCCTGACGGGGTGACGCCGAGGGAGGGGAGCAGCGCTCCGCCTCCAGGGCCGACGTCGAACTTTGGAACTCTTCTATAGGATATCGCTCAGGCCGGTCAAAAACAATCCTGACCATGGCCGTCGGGATTGAGCGGGGCAGGGAGCACGGGCAGCGCTCGCCGGTCAGCCGGAACAGTGGTGCAGCGGGGACGAGGCGCGGCCGGCAGGCTCATCGAGCCGCATGCCATGCGCGGCGTCAGCCCCGGTCTCGTCAGGCGAGGCCCTCGATCTCCTCGGCGGAAAGCGTCCCGGGCACGATGGTGATCGGGATCGGGAAGTTGCCGGCGAGCTTGCCGACCGCCAGCGAGGAGACGAGCGGGCCGGGACCCTTGGGATCGATCGAGGCGCCGAGCACGAGGACGGCAATGTCCTGGTCCTCCTCGATCAGCTTGACGATCTGCTCTGCCTTCACGCCCTCGCGGATCACGTCCTCGACGGCGCCTTCCTCGCAGCCATAGTTCTTCAGCTTGCGGCGGGCGAGGCGGAAAACGGCCTTGGCCTTGTTGGTCTGCTCCTCGAGGAAGATGTCACGGACGCCGATCCACTGCGCCGCCTCCTCGGTCTCGATGACATAGAGGAGCGCGACCGAGCCGTCGGTGCGCCGGGCGCGGTTGGCGGCATAGACGAGCGCACTCTCCACCTCGGGTGTCTCGTCGACGACGACGAGGAATTTCCGGTGGTGGCCGGCGGCAAATACCTGGCGTTTTCTGCGATCGGGCATCGTGCGGCCTGCCATGTGATTCGGACCCGCACTCTAGATCATGTTGGAGTCCGATGGAAAGGGAAGGATCGCCGCGAGCCTTCTCCAACTCCTTGTTCTGGAATCCGATTCACGCCGTCGATGGGCGTGCAGGCGGGCTCCGGCCGCCCCCGTTGAGGAGGTGTTGTCGCCGGTCGTGGGCGTGAACGCTGCCCCTGGCCATGACCCCCGGGCGAGCGCGCCGCCATCGCTGCGCCCAGGAGCGGCGCGCAGCCCTGGCCCTCGTGTCCATCCGCGCCTCGCCAGCCGTCTGTGCTCAACTGCGGATGAAGCCGACGATGTCCTTCACCTTCTCCATCACCGGGCCGGCGAGGGCGCGGGCGCGCTCGGCGCCGTCCGCCAGGATACGGTCGATCTCGGCGGGATCGGCGACCAGCCGCTTCATCTCGGCACCGACCGGGCCGATGGTCTCGACGGAAAGCTCGACCAGAGCCTTCTTGAAGGTCGAGAAGGTGGCGCCGCCATACTGGCTGAGCACGGCAGCACGATCGGTGCCGGCGAGCGCGGCGTAGATGCCGACCAGATTGTCCGCCTCGGGCCGGGCGGCGAGCCCCTCGACAGCGGAGGGGAGCGGCTCGGGATCGGTCTTGGCCTTCTGGAACTTCTTAGCGATCTGATCGGCATCGTCGGTCATGTTGATGCGCGAGAGGTCGGAGGGGTCCGACTTCGACATCTTCCTGGCGCCGTCGCGCAGGCTCATGACGCGCGTCGCCGGCCCCTGGATCAAGGGCTCGGGCAGCGGGAAGAACAGGCCGTCCGCGAAACCGGCACGGCGGATCGAATCGGCGAAGTCGTTGTTGAACTTCTGCGCGATGTCGCGGGAGAGCTCCAGATGCTGCTTCTGATCCTCGCCGACCGGCACATGCGTCGCGCGGTAGACCAGGATGTCGGCCGCCATCAGGTTCGGATAGGCATAAAGGCCGACCGATGCGGCCTCGCGGTCCTTGCCGGCCTTCTCCTTGAACTGGGTCATGCGGTTCAGCCAGCCGAGGCGGGCGACGCAGTTGAAGATCCAGGCGAGCTCGGCGTGGCCGGAAACCTGGCTCTGGTTGAAGATGATGCTTCGCCTGGGATCGAGCCCCGCCGCCATGAAGGCGGCCGTCACCTCGCGGGTGTTGCGGGCGAGCTCGAGCGGGTCCTGCCAGACGGTGATCGCGTGCAGATCGACGACGCAATAGATGCAGTCGTGGGTCTCCTGGAGCTGGACGAAGCGCTGGATGGCGCCGAGATAATTGCCGAGATGGAGATTGCCGGTCGGCTGGACGCCCGAGAAGACGCGCGGTGTGAGCTTCATGTCGAACCCCTGTTGATCGCGAGGGGTTATGGCGCCATCGGCGGGACGGCGCAAGCTTCCGGGGGCGGTCACGACCGGCAGGCCCGGACGAGGCGGCCGGAGGCGGAATGTTCCGCACACCGGTCGCTCGTTATTGATGGGCAAGCCCGCCCGATGCCGTTCGGCATGGCGATTGGGCGGGCCGCTCGATACGCAGCGGCGCGAAGTGGCGCCGGCGATTCCGTGCCTTCAGTTGAAGGTGTAGGTGAGGCCCGCCGAGAAGAGCTGACTCTCGTTGGAGATGCCCGCCGAGGCCCGTCCCTCGACCAGATAGGTGAAGACGTCGTTCGGATCCTGGATGCGGGTCTGGCCGATCTCCTGGGTGTAGTCGGTGTATTTGTAGCTGCCGGTGACGGCGAGCTGGTCGGTGACCTGGTAGCGCAGGCGGATATTGGCCTCGACCATCTCGCCCTGGTCGAAGTTGTCACGGAAGCGCAGGCCGCGCAGCCAATGCTGGTCGTCGCCCTCGATGCTCGCCCAGGACGAGCCGACGACACGGCCCTCGACGGTGAGCGGCCCCATATAGAGCGCGGCGCTCGCGCCCAGATAGGGGGTCGAATAGGTCTGGGTGTAGCTGATGACGGTCTGCTGGTGGTCGAAATCGCCGACCACGTCGCGCAGATCCTTGACGCCGTCGGTGCCTTCGGGATCGGAGGAATAGATGAAGTGGCCGCCGCGGACATTCCAGTCGAACTGGTCGTGGCGGTAGCCGGCGACGGCGCGCAGGTCGAACCAGGGCGCGCGATAGAGCGCGAGGCTCGCATAGAGGTCGAGCAGGTGGGCGTTCTGGATCTCGGTTTCCTTGTGGCTCGACCAGTGCGTCCACTCGAAGGGATCGTCCGGGTTCAGCCAGTCGTAGTCGTCCATATGGCCGTCCTTGGAGCCGTTGATCCAGCCCTCGACGCCGGCCTTGAACCAGGGCGACATGGAGACCTCGAAAGTGCCGCCGATCATGGCGAGGTCGTCCATGGTCCAGATCAGCTCGGACAGCTTGTGGCCGTTCGGCTCGTAGACATATTCGTGCGCCTCGCCATTCAGGCTGCCGAAGGCGACGCCGCCGTCGATGCGCATGCCCCAGCGCTTGTCGATGAAGATGCCTTCCTGAAGGCCGATCGAATCCTTCATGGAGAGATCGCCAGCGCGGGCGGGAGCGGCCGGATAGGCGCCGCAGATCAGCACGGACGCAATGAGGGCGAGGCCGGGAGCGAGGCGCCCGGATGGGAGAACGGACATGGATGCTTCCTCGAGCGGCAAAGATGGAGCGTCATGCCCACGCGAGGGAAAGCGAGACTGGTATTGCGTGAGCCAGTCTGGAACAGATCTTTACCGATGAAGAGGAAATGATCCCTTAATGGGCCGGGACGCGCATCGCGCGGAGGCGCAGGTCGCAGGGAAAATGACGTGCCGGACCCGCGGACGATGGCTCAGCGTCGCTTCAGGCCGCCGACGATCTGGGCGAGACGGGCCGCCCCCGTCATCTCGCAGACGACGCCGAACACGACCATACCGACCGCGACGAGCCCGACAAGGGCGGCCGCCTGGACGAGATTGCCGCTCGCCTGCTCGAAATGGGGCGCGAGAAAACCGCCGAGGAACCAGAGCGCGGCACCCATCACGGCGGAGGCGAGCGCGATCAGCGGCACGGCAGTGCGCAGGCGGGCGTCGAGCTCGAAATGGCCGCGCCGGCGGAGCAGGACGAAGAGCAAAATGGCGTTCACCCAGCCGGCCGCCGAGGTCGCGATGGCGATGCCGTAATGGGGCCGGATGCCGATACGGCTGAAATACCAGAACAGCGCCACCGACACGACGACATTGACCAGCATGTCGCCGAGCGCGACATACATCGGCGTCTTGGTGTCCTCGCGCGCGAAGAAGGCGGGCGAGAGCACCTTGATGAGGACGAAGGCCGGCAGGCCGACCGCGAACAGCGAGAGCGCACCGGCCGTCGCCACCGTGTCGTCGGGGGAGAAGGCGCCGCGCTCGAACAGCACCTTGACGATCGGGCCGGCGGATACGGCGATGGCGACGGCGGCCGGCAGCGTCAAGAGGAGCGCGAACTCGGCGGCGCGGTTCTGGCTGTCTGAGACGGCCGACATGTCGCCGGCACGCAGATGGCGGGCGATGTCGGGCAGGAGAACGACGCCGATGGCGACGCCGACGACGCCGAGCGGGAGCTGATAGATGCGGTCGGCGTAGTAGAGGAACGACACCGCGCCATCCTGCATCGAGGCGATCATCGTGCCGATCATCAGATTGAACTGGATGATGCCCGAGGCGATGATGCCGGGAACGGCGAGGCGGAACAGCCGGCCGACATCGCCCGTCATGCGCGGCCAGCGCGGCATAAGCCGCATGCCCTGCGAGCGCGCGGCGATGGCCAGCACGCCGAGCTGCACGACACCCGACAGCATGACGCCGCCGGCGAGCACGACGCCGGCGGTCACCGAGTTGCCGATGCCGAGCCGCGTCGCGACCAGCATCACGGCGATCAGCACGACGTTCAGCAGGATCGGCGCCGCCGAGGCGAGGGCGAATTTGCGCAGCGAGTTGAGCACGCCCGAGAGCAGCGCCACGAGCGACATGCAGAGCAGATAGGGGAACATGATACGCGTCAGCATGACGGCGAGATCGAACTTCTCGGGCGTGTCGCGATAACCGTAGGCGAACACCATCATGAAGAGCGGCATGACGATCTCGATCGCCACGGTGAAGACGACGAGGGCGGCGAACAGCACCGACAGCGCCTCGTTGGCGAACCGCTCGGCCGAGCGCGCGCCCTCGCCCTCCAGCCGCTTGGCGAAGATCGGCACGAAGGCGGCGTTGAAGGCGCCCTCGCCGAACAGGCGGCGGAACAGGTTGGGCAGACGGAAAGCGACGAAGAAGGCATCGGCGATCGGGCCGGTGCCGAGCATGGCGGCGATCAGGATGTCGCGGACGAAGCCGAGCACGCGGCTCGCCATGGTCATGCCACCCACGGTGGCGAAGGCGCGGTAAAGCTTCATCGTCCTCGATGTCCGGCTCGTGCCCGGCGGGCGGGGCGGGGCGACAAGGGCCGCCAGAGGAGACAGGAGTGCCCCCGCGCGGGCTTTCGCCGGCCGAGGGTTTACACGATCCGGCAGCGGTTTCACAGTCACCCGCCACGGCCGAACGCACGAAGTAGCACCGCGCCGGAACGGGCCGGGCGGTGGTCCCGCGCCCGGCCGCACCCGATGCGTCTCAGTTCGATCCGCTCGCCTCGGTCGCCGCGGCGGCGTCGGTGCCGGCGGCAGCCTTGGTCTCGCCCTCGACGGCGGTCTCGCCGGTCGGCTCCGGCGCCCGCTCGACCTCGGCCTGCGATTCCCAGAACAGGGTCAGGTGCTTCTCGACGATCTTGTCGTAGTCGCCCGCCTCCTTCAGCCGCTTCAGGGCATCGTTCACGTAATAGAGCAGCGTGCGCGCATTGGGATGGGTCTTGGGCACGATGACGTGCAGCGTGAGGATGGCGAGCGGCCGCTCGATGATCTTCACCTTGCCGGTGAGACCGAGGCGGATCACCGAGGCGCGGCCGGTCAGCTCGTTGCCGGCGACCATCTCCACGGAGCCTTCCTCGAGCAGGCGGAAGCAGTCGTCCCAGGTCTGGGGCTGCATCAGCACGACGCGGTGGTCCTTGACCCAGTTGCGGCCGTTCTGGTCGAGATCGAAGGTCCAGTTGCCGGCCGGGCGGCAGAGCGACTTGCCGGGGATCTCCGCGTCGCTCTCATAGGTGAAGTCCGAGCCGGCGCGGACGAAGAACAGCACCGGCTCCTCGAACAACGGATCGGAGAAGAAGAACTTCTGGCAACGGTATTTCGCATCTTTGTCGAGATCGCCGAAATGCTCGCAATCGGGCTTGTACCAGGGATAGCCCATGTCGAAGGCGCGGGTGACGAGCAGAGGATTGAGATGGGCCGACCAGTCGTTGACCCAGGAGACGCTGAAGTCGAAGGAATCGCCGGTCGCCGCCTTCAGGGCGGTCATGGCCGAGGTGATGACGTCGGTCGCCATACCGCCATTGGGAAGCTGGCGGCCGGTGAAGGGGGCGTAGTCGTCGGCGGTCAGGAACTCGATGCGGCGGGTGAGCGGGGCGGTGACCACCGGCTTTGCGGCCGGGCTCTCGCCCTCGGTCGTCGCCTCGAGGGTGGCGGTGGCGGGCAGGGCGGGGGTCGTGCCGCCGACACAGGGGATGCGGATCGACAGGCCCGGCACGAGCAGCGAGGAGTTGGCGCCGAGGCGATCCTGGTTGGCGTAGAAGATCACCGTCCATTGCGACGCCTTGCCATAGGCGGCCGTGGCGATCTTGGCGAGGGAATCGCCCTCCTTGATCGTGTAGTCGGTGCCGCAGCTCTGGGCGGCGGCGGGCAGGGACGGGCCGGCGAGGAACATCGCCACGGCGAGCCATGCCGCCCCAAGGGCATGCAGGCGCCGCCCGGCCGATCCTGCCGAGGCCGATCCTGCCGAGGCCGGCCTGCCGCGCCCGCCGAGTTCCGAAGTGAGCCAGTCGAACATTTCCCCTCCCTCGCGAGCTTGCGATCGGTGCCGCGTGACCGCTCTTTCCCGAGCGGACAGACAACGCGGCACGGGCTGCGCCATTCGTTCGTCGCCGACGTCGGTCGTCCCAGATAGCCGCCACGGGCGGAAGCCGCGATCCGGCGACCGCGTCGATCCTGACTTCCGCAGGGCGCCCGTTTCCCGCTGGCGCCGCTCGCTTCTACCGCTGGGAGGTCCGTCGTCGTCCGGGTGGCGGTTCTGCAGCCGGAGGGCCGCCTTGTCCCGGTCATGGAATGGCCACATAGACGGGGGAAGTGTCGAGATTGCGGCAGAGGCCGGTCTCCCTGCCGCGGCGGAAACGAGAACGACCAGGCTCCGGTACCCGGGGCGGCAATGGTGCGATCCGCCCGATCCCTGCGACCTGCGCCTGATGCCGGGACGATGCGCCCGGCCAGCGGGCGTGCCTGGCTGGTGAACCGCTGAGCAACGCCCCCTCAAATGACGGGGCGTGCGACCCGTGACGCGAGTGCAGCGAGGCCCCCATGCGCATGCTGACTGCCGCCATTCTGTTCGTGCTCGCCATCGCCGCGGCAAGCCCCGGGCTCGCCGCGGGCGACGGCGACAACATCGCCGAGCGGATCAGCCGCGGCCGCGTCACCATTCTCACTGACGGCGTCACCGAGGCGTCGGGCCTGATGACCGAGATGGCGGCGCGGCTCGCCAGCGCCGTCGACGAGGAAGGCCAGATCCGCGTGCTGCCGGTGCTCGGCTACGGCTCGGCCGCGAGCGTGCGCGACCTGCTCTATCTGCGCGGCATTGACCTTGCGATCCTCAATGCCGACATCCTCGAATATCTCCGGATCGAGGGGCAGATGCCGGAGGCCGAGCGGCGCGTCAGGCTGGTGACCCGGCTCGCCGACAAGCTCGCCTTCATCGCGGCGCGCGGCGAGATCGCCTCCTTCGCCGATCTCAAAGGCAAGCGCATCGTCACGCTCGGCGCCGACAGCGAGAGCCATGTGACGGCGCGGGTGCTGCTCCATCTCGCCGGCGTCGAGGCGACCATCATCGACCGCGACATGGAAGGGGCGCTCGCCGCGCTCGACTCGGGCGAGGCGGCGGCGTTCGTCTCGCTCGGCCGCAATCCGACCGAGTTGCAGGACCGGCTGCAGAAGGTCGAAGGCGTGCATCTGATAGGGCTGCCTGCCTCGCCCGAGATCGACCGGGTCTACCGGCGATGGAGGCTGCCGGCGAACGCGGCGCCGGGCCTCGTGGAGGCCAGCGGGCTGGATACCGTGCGGGTGCCGACGGTGCTCGCCTCGTTCGCCTGGCGGGCCGGTCATTCGCGCAAAGCCGGCGTCGATCGCTTCGTGAAGGCGTTGCTCACGACCATCGCCGAAGTCAAGGCGGCTCCCGGCCCCTCGATCTGGAAGTCGGTCGACATGCATGGCGAGGTCGCCGGCTGGGAGCGCTATCAGGCGGCGGCCGAGGTACTGGCGAGCCTGCCGGCGGACGCGCCGGGGATCGCCGACGCGAGCCCGCTCGCTACGACGGCCGGGGAAGCGGGCGTGCTCGCCGATCTCGATCGCCTGCCGGGGCTACCGGGCGGCGAGCCGGGAACGGCAGAGACGCCGCCGGTGCCGCGCGAGGTCGCCTCGCTGTCACCGGTCGAGGCCGGGGGGGCGGATGTCACGGGCGGGACGGCGGCCGGCGCGGCGAGGCCGGCAGAAGTGGCCGTGCTCTCGCCGGAGAAGACCGCCGACGCGGCGTTCGAGCCGACCGGACCCGCACCACGACTGCTGCTCTCGGCCTATGGTCCGGTGGCCGACGAGCGCATGCCGGCCGGCGGTCTTGCGATCGAGATCCTGAATGCGAGCCTCGGGGCGCGCGGGGCGGCGAGCCAGGAATGGGTGGCGGCCCCGGCCGAGGCGCTCGCCCGGCTCGCGGATGGGGCGGCCGACGTGGCCTTTCCGTTCAGCCGGCCCGATTGTGCGGCCGTGGAGAGCGGGGCGGGCACGGGCGCGGCCGCCGCCGCCGCGCTGTGCGAGGGCTTCCTCTTCACCGAAGAGGCATTCAGCGTGCTCGACGTGTTCTTCGCCCGCCGTGACGGCGGCTTCCGGTTCACGAGCGATGCCGACGTCATCGGCCGCGCGATCTGCGCCGTCGAGGGCACGGACCGCTCGGTGCTCGATGCGAGCGGCCGGGGCTGGCTGGCCCAGGATCTCATCACGCTCGTCAGCCAGCCGAGCCTCGAGGGCTGCTTGGCGCTGCTCGAGAGCGGAGAGGTCGATGCGGTGCTCGCCGACGAGCTGACCGGCCGGGCCGCCATCGCGCGCCTGGGTATCGGCGAAGGCGTCGACATGCTGGTCAGACCGGTGGCGACGCGGGATCTGAGGGCGATCGTCGCCAAGAGCAATCCGCGCGCCGCGGCGATCGTCGAGGAGATCGATCGCGGTTTGCGGGCGCTGCGCGCGCGCGGCGAGTTCGCCGAGATCGTCGAGCGCCAGCTCACGCTGCTGTGGTCGGCGAATGCGACACAGTGACGATGCGGGCTGTGACGATGTCGGGGCCGGGCGCCGATCGGGCGAGGCCGCCCGGCGGCCTCAGACCGCCTCGAACAACGCCGCCGTTCCAAGGCCACCGATGGCGCCGAGGACGACGGTGCCGTGCGAGGGCGTGTCGGGACGGCGATGGCGGGCGAGGTGGGAGAACATCCTGACCGCCAGCACGGCACCGGCGGCTCCATAGGGATGCCCGCGCGTGAGGCCGCCGCCATGAGGATTGATATGGGCGGCGTCGATCCCGAGGCTGTCGGCGAAGGCGATCGCCTGGGCGGCCGAGGTCTCGCCGAGCTCGACGAGCCCACCGACGAGCGCGGCGCTGCCGTTCAGCCGGGATTTCAGCCTCGCGACGGCCGCGATCGGCGCCTCGGCCTCGGCGCCGGGCGGGGTGCCGGTCGTGGCCGAGGCGAGAAGGCGGATGGCCGGCGGGCGCCCGAGCCCTTCCCACACCGCCGCGTCGACCACGAGCGCAAGTGCCGCGCCGTCGTGCATGGCGGTGGAGTTGCCGGGCGTCACCGTGCCGTCCGGCTCGAAGAATGTCGGCAGGTCGGCGAGATCGCCGAGGCCGTGGGAGGCGGTGAGCGCCTCGTCGCGCACCTCGCTGGCGGCGACCTTCAAGGAGACGATCTCGTCGCGCAAGGAGCGCTCGGCCGCCTCGCGTCCGGCGCGCTCGCGGCTCTCGGCCGCATAGTCGTCCTGGCGCGGACGGGTGATCTGGAACTTCTGGGCAAGCGCCTCGGCCGCCTCGACAAGGATCGGCGCGTCGGCCTCGGCGGCGTTCGTGGCGCCGAAGCCGAGGAAGCGCGGAAGCTGGCCGGCCGTGCGCGGCCGGGCGACGCGCCAGGGGGCCGTCGACAGGGATTCGGCGCCGCCTGCAAGGACGATCGAGGCCTCTCCGGCGGCAATGGTGCGAAAGGCCTGGAGGATGGCGGCGAGGCCGGAGGCGCATTGCTGGTCGAGGGTGATCGCCGGCACGGTGTCGGCGAGGCCCGCCGAGAGGGCGACGAGACGGGCGGGATTGCTGCCCGCGGCGGCATTGCCGAGCACGACCTCGTCGATGTCGCCCGGCCCGAGGCGGGCGTCGGCGAGCAATGGCGCGACGAGCGCGGTCGCGAGATCCTCGACCCGGCGATTGCGATGTATGCCGCCGATCCGTCCGATCGCCGTACGGCGGGCGGCGACGAGATAGGCGGGCGGCTGGCTCGATGTCATGGAGCGCTTGGTTCCCGTTTCGGTCGGATGCCGGAGTGCGAGATATGCCCGCCTCCCGCTCACCCCGCTCCCCGATGCGTTGGGGCCGGGCGGCGAAGGCGCGACCCGGCCGGTTCGATATCCTCATGATCGTCATGAAGTTGGCAATTCGACGGCATCGGGCCTGTCGCCGCCTCGATCGGCTCGATCAAATCCTCGTCAAGTCACTCTTTTGGCTCGAAAAAAGGAACACACCCGCGATCGGCTGCGGCCTTGGGGGCGGTGCCGGGGCGACCGGCCCCATGCGCCTCGAGGGAGCGCCGCCGCGACCGGGCCGTGGTTGCCTTCGGCGAGGGGTTCCTGCAAAAGGATGACGCCGACGCCCGGCTGTGTCCGGGCCCCTGGCCGAACCGGAGCCGAATGTGTCCTCGGACCAACAGACCGCCGGCGATCAGCCGTTCCCCGATCCCGGCCACGATCATGGGAGCTGCCTCGGCGAGACGCTGGACCATGCGCGCCGGGCCTTCAGCGCACGGGGCCTGCGCTTCACGCCCCTGCGCGAGCGGGTGCTGACCGAGATCGCCGCCTCGCATCACGCGATCGGTGCCTATGACGTGCTCGACCGCATGGCCGAGGGGGGCGAGCGCATGGCACCGATCTCGGTCTACCGGGCCATCGAGGCGCTGGTCGATGCGGGTGTGGTTCATCGCCTCGAATCGCGCAACGCCTATTTCGCCTGCCATATCCGCCACCGGCCCGGCACGTCCGCTCTGGTGCTCGTCTGCGAGCGGTGCGGGGCGGTCGCCGAGATCGCCGACGAGACGTCGTCGGCGGCGATCGGACGGGCGGTGGCCGATGCCGGCTTCTCGGCCCGCAGCGCCGTCTGCGAGGTCATCGGCGCTTGCAGCCACTGCAAAGAGGACGAAGCATCGTGACGACAGGTCAGCCCGCGCCGCGGCGTACCGCCCTCACGGTCGATGTCGGCGGCGTCAAGGTCGGCGGCACGCATCCGATCGTCGTGCAGTCGATGACCAATACCGACACGGCCGACATCAAGGCGACGGTCGCCCAGGTCGCGGCGCTGGCGCGCGCCGGCTCCGAACTCGTCAGGATCACCGTCGACCGGCCCGAGGCGGCCGCCGCCGTGCCGCATATCCGCGACGGCCTCGCGCGGATCGGCATCGAAGTGCCGCTCGTCGGCGACTTCCACTATATCGGCCACAAGCTGCTCGCCGAGCATCCGGCCGCAGCCGAGGCGCTGGCGAAGTACCGGATCAATCCGGGCAATGTCGGCTTCAAGGACAAGCGCGACCGTCAGTTCTCCTCGATCGTCGAAATGGCGATCCGTCACGGCAAGCCGGTGCGGATCGGCGTCAACTGGGGCAGCCTCGACCAGGAGCTGCTGACGCGGCTGATGGACGAGAACGCCCGGTCGGCCGCGCCGCTCGACGCCACCGCCGTCATGCACGAGGCGATCGTGCAGTCGGGCCTCCTGTCGGCGGCGCGGGCCGAGGAGATCGGCCTTCAGCCCGACCGCATCATCATCTCGGCCAAGGTCTCGGCGGTGCAGGACCTGATCGCCGTCTATCGCCTGCTGGCGGCGCGATCGCAGCACGCGCTCCATCTCGGCCTCACCGAGGCGGGCATGGGCTCGAAGGGCATCGTCGCCTCCTCGGCCGCCATGGGCATTCTTCTGCATGAGGGCATCGGCGATACGATCCGCGTGTCGCTGACGCCGGAGCCGGGCGGCGACCGCACGCAGGAGGTGCGGGTCGCCCAGGAGCTCCTGCAGGTGATGGGCCTGCGCGCCTTCGTGCCGATCGTCGCGGCGTGTCCGGGATGCGGGCGCACCACCTCGACGGTCTTCCAGGAGCTCGCCCGCGACATCCAGGACCATATCCGCACGCGCATGCCGGAATGGCGGCGGAGCTATCGGGGCGTGGAGACGCTGAAGGTCGCGGTGATGGGCTGCATCGTCAACGGACCGGGCGAATCCAAGCATGCCGATATCGGCATCTCGCTGCCGGGCACGGGCGAGGCGCCGGCCGCACCGGTGTTCATCGACGGCGAGAAGCGGCTGACGCTGCGCGGCGCCGGCATCGCCGCCGAGTTCAAGGCCATCGTCGAGGACTATGTGGCGAAACGCTATGGTGCGGCGTCCGAGCCGGCGCCGGCCGAGGCCGAGTGAGCGCGGGCGCCGCCCACGGCCTGCCTATTCGACGGTCGAGGAGGGCTGGATCGAGACGAGGCGCGCCGGCCTGCCGTCGGGCGGGGCGCTGAGGACGAGATCGAAGCCCAGCAGCGGATCGTCGCTCGATTTCGGCACCTCGAGCACGACGGCGAGGCGGATCGTGCCGTCGTCAGCGAGGGTGATGTCGGGATCGCCGGTGACGGAGAGCACATAGCGCGACGGGTCGATGCCGGGATGCTCGCGCAACATCTCGCGGCGCACCTCCGCGTCCACCAGGGCGAGCAGGTCGCCGCGCCCCGCGACCTCGCCCGCCGCGCCGATGCGGAAGAGGTTGAGCGAGCGGGTTTCCCACTTGGCATCGACCACCTCGATGACGGCGCGGCCATCCGGCGACCATACGGCATGCTCGCCGGCATGATTGGCGACCATGCCGTCGAAGGACCAGTAGCTGCCCTCGATGAGGGCGAGCACGGCCCCGTCGTCGAGCCGGACGAGATAGTCGAGGGCATCGTCGCCGGTGGCGGCAGGATCGCCGCCCGCGCGACGCCAGGCGAAGGCATGGCGCCCGTCCGGCGAGACGGTTCCGGCGATGACACGAAGCGCGGCCGCCCCCGAGCCGCAGACCGGGGTCGAGCCCTCGGCCTCGCGTCCCGTGCAGGGGCCGACGATCTCGCCGGCGAGGGCCGGCAGGGCGAAGGCCGAGCCCCAGAGCGCGAAGAGGAGGGGGCCGGCGATGACGGGCAAGGCTTTCATGGCGGCACCCCCTCGTGACCGGCGTCGCCGGCATCGACAAGGCCTCAGATGGCGATGCCGGCGAGGATCGTCGTCGCCCGACGCAAACCCGCCATGCCGATCGGATTGAAGATGGAGCGGCGGCGGCGCGCAAGACCAAAGGCTGGAACCTGTGCAAGATCATGATCGTTCTGACCGATCGCGGCGTTCCCCGACGAGCGGACAAGTGGCAAGACGGCTGCTGCAAGCAGCACGCAGGCAAAGCGAGGACGAGACGTGACGGGCGAGGATGGTGACCGGCCGGACGAGGAGCAGAACAGGCTCTCGGCGCGGGCTGCACGCTATGTGAAGGTCGGCACGAATGTCGGCGCGTTGGCGGCGCGCATCGCCGGGGCGCGGCTGCTCGGGCTCGAACTCGACAAGGGGCAGAACGCGGCCGAGCTGGCGCGGGCGCTCGGCGGCCTCAAGGGGCCGATCATGAAGGTCGCGCAGCTCCTCTCGACGATCCCCGAGGCGCTGCCGGCGGAATATGCCGCCGAGCTCTCGCAGCTCCAGAGCCAGGCACCGGCGATGGGGGCGGCCTTCGTCCGGCGGCGGATGGCGGCCGAGCTCGGCGACGACTGGCAGGGCCGCTTCACCAGCTTCGAGAAGGAAGCGGCGGCATCGGCCTCGCTCGGCCAGGTGCATCGCGCGGTCGCCCATGACGGACGGGCGCTGGCGGTCAAGCTGCAATATCCCGACATGCCCTCGGCGGTCGAGGCCGACCTCAATCAGCTCCGCATCATCCTGCAGATCCACAAGCGGATGGAGCCGGCGATCGATACGGCCGAGGTGGTCGCCGAGATTGCGGCGCGGCTTCGCGAGGAGCTCGACTACAATCTCGAGGCGCGTCACACCCGCCTCTACGGGCTCATATTCAAGGACGATCCGCTGATCCGCGTACCCGAGGTGCTGGCGGAGCTGTCGACGCGGCGCCTCCTCACCATGACCTGGCTCGAGGGCCGGCGCATCACCGAGTACAAGACGCGGCCGATCGAGGATCGCAACCGGATCGCGGAGGCGATGTTCCGCGCCTGGTGGTATCCGTTCTCGCATTACGGCGTCATCCACGGCGATCCGCATCTTGGCAACTACACCGTGTTCGAGAACGGTGCGCGCGAGGCGGCGGGTATCAACCTGCTCGACTATGGCTGCATCCGCACCTTCCAGCCGAAATTCGCCGGCGGCGTCATCGACCTCTATCGCGGCCTCGAGCGCGGCGACCGCGATCTCGTCGTCCATGCCTACGAGACCTGGGGGTTCACCGGGCTGTCGAACGAGCTGATCGACATCCTCAACATCTGGGCGCGGTTCATCTACGGGCCGCTGCTCGACGACCGCGAGCGGGCGATCGCGGAGGACGTGGCGCCGGGCGAGTATGGCCGACGGGAGGCCTTCACGGTGCACAAGGGCCTGCGCGAGAAAGGGCCGGTGCGGGTGCCGCGCGAGTTCGTGTTCATGGACCGGGCGGCGATCGGGCTCGGCGGCGTGTTCCGGCATCTGGGCGCGCGGCGCAACTGGCATACGCTGTTCAACCGCACGATCGAGGATTTCAGCCTCGAGCGGGTCGCCGGGCGCCAGCACGAAGCCTTCGAGACGGCCGGCGTCCCGCTGCCCTGAGAGGCGGCCGGCGGCGGAGCGGCAAGTGGGATCGGCGGGTGGTCGCGCCCGCCGGCACGAAAAGACCGCCTGCCTTGTCTTGGCAGACGGTCTCCCGTTCGACTGGCTCATGATCGCTCAAGCGGTCCTGCTCAGTGGCAGGAGTAGTCCGTGCCGCTCGAGTAGCCGTAGCCCGACGAGCCGTAGCCCGCGTAGCTGCCCGAGGAGTAGCCGTAGTCGGCCTCGTAGCTCGAGGCGGCGTAGTGCTTCTTGCGGCGGGGCTTGTAGACCGGCGCCTCGGCATGGTCGTCGCTGTAGGCATAGGTCTCGGGCACGACCTTGCGGATGATCACGACCCGCTTCTTCTTCTTGGGCACCACCACCTCGGGCTCGACCGGCTCGTCGATGACGCCGGGCTCGTCGTTGATACCGGGCTCGTCGACCAGCACCACCTCGGGCTCGGTCGGCTCGCTCGTCACCACGGTGGGCGTCGCGGCAATGGCGACCACCTGGGGCTCGGCCTTCACCTGGATGATGGCGGGGGTCGCCTCGGCCTCCTCGACGGCGCTCGCCTCGACGACGATCTGACGGGTGGTCACCTCGTCGACCTTCTTCACGGCGGCGCCGGCCGTGCCGGCAGCGGAGATCAGCACCACGCGCTTGGCGGCGGCGGGGGCGTCGGCCGCGGCAGCGGGGCCGACGGCGGCGATGACCGCGAGGCTCGCTCCGAGGAGGAGGGTGCCGGTGATGCCGCGAGCGGATGCAGAGAGGATCGTCTTCAGCGTCGTCATGGCCAGTCTCCACTATCTCGTTTGAGCCCAGTCGTTCGTCGTGACTGATATCTGGGGGGGAGGCGTCGCGGTTCAACGGCGCAAAAAACTTCACGCCCCCTCTTGAAACGGGTCGGTCGGCACCCCGGGGTGGGCCGGACGGGCGGTTGCCCCGCCGGGGCTGTTCCCGCGGGTACAGAAATGAATGATGGATGAACGGCAGGTTCAGGGGGCATTCAGCCGGGCGGGCACATT
>JAWKWA010000037.1:0-16944 GCA_041397765.1 Hyphomicrobiaceae bacterium
TTGGTACCCTCGAAACGCATCGGCACTCTCCCCCGGGCGGTCCTGATCGCCTGCACAAGCTCCCTGCGATCCCTCAGATCGGGATCGGCTCGCCCTTGTAGTCCTCGAAGACGCCGGTCGTTGCAAGCGTGAGGTGGTCGATCCGGGCGATGAGGCCCGCGGCGCTCTGCTCGACCGTGATGTCGGCGCCGCTGCCGCCCATCGAGGTCTTGACCCAGCCGGGATGAAAGGCCGCGACGGCGATGCCGTCCGGCTTCAGCTCATGGGAGAGGCCGAGCGCGATGTTGGTGATCGCCGCCTTGGAGGCGCGGTAGGGGTAGGAGCCGCCCCTGGCGCGGGTCGACGAGCCCATCACGGACGAGATGAAGACGAGCTTCTTCAGGCTGCCGGCCTTCAGATTGGCGTGAAGCGCGCGGGATACGAAGAAGGGACCGGCGACATTGGTCATCAGCACATCGTGCCAGGCCTTCTCGTCGTGCGAGGGATCGGTGAAGCCGCCATAGGAGTTGAGGACGCCGGCATTGTTGACGAGAACGTCGAGTGGTCGGCCGGCGAGGGTGGCGGACAGCGCATTGGCAGAAGCCTCCGAGGCGGCGTCGAGCTCAGCGACGGTGACGCGGCCGGTACGGGCGGCAAGGTCGTCGAGATCGGCCGCGCGGGCACGGTCGCGGACCGTCGCGACGACGACGTCGCCGCGGCCGGCGAGCTGGCGGACGAGTTCGAGCCCGATGCCGCGATTGGCACCCGTGATCAGATATGTCGGCATGAGAGCTCCCGTATGGTCAGGTTTGCCGCATCCATGGCGGGGAACCATAGCCGATCGGTCCGAGGGGATGGAACGTCGTATCGCCGGCGCTGATGCGGACCCGGGAAACGGACACGCCGCCCCGGGGAGGCGTCGGGGCGGCGTGCTGGCGCTCAAAGGGAGCAAGCGCGAGGCGGGACGGCCAGTCGTGATCCTCACTCGCCGGGAGGAGGCGCCGAGCGCCATGTTGGGGAGCGCTCGTCGTGGGAGTTCGGCGATGTGGCAAGAGGAGCCCGAGCGGACGTTCTGCTCCTGAAGTTCCGGACGGATTGTGGCTCAGCCGTCCGCATGGCAATCAGTCGTGCTCCTCCTTTCCTCTGTTGATGCGGGGTCAAGCTCGATGGAGGCCCTCAAGCGGGGCATGCGGTCGGGCCGGCCTAGAGCCCGCTGAAAGCGCGACACGGGTCAGCGGATTTGAGGCCGGACTGCTTGGACGGCGATCGAGATACGCGGTACGGCATGTCGTGGAAGGTTCGCAGGTGGAGCATCGTGGGGAGGGACCTGTGACAGGACCGGTCCCATGGACTGCGAGTCTTGGCTGGCATGTGTCGTCGTCCTTCGCGGGTCGTGGTCTTTCGCGACCTCTGTTTCTCCGAGGTCTTGAAGGTCATTCTCGTTCGGAGATATGAATACAACGTTAAGTTGTAAATTTTCGTTTCGCCACCCGTTTTGGTTGTAACATCGGCCCGGCGACGATTCATCGTGCTGTCGCGCGGCGCAGCCATTCTACCGGCGGGCGATCAGGCCGGGCCAAAGCCTCGATCCACTTCCTCTCCGTGGAAGCGCTTGACTTGCCACATTGCCCGAATAGATACAGGGCACGCCTCTTGCAGGGGCAGGTTGTCGCAGGTTCGGGTCTCCCGGACATTTCCTCGAAGCTCCTTGTCAATGGAAGTCTTCGTATGAGCCGACGGACGAACGTTACATCTCGCGGCAACTCTGGAGCCAAGGCGCCGGAGATCATCGCGGTCGAGGATCTTCCCGCCGGCTATCGGCCGTCGGAGCGCGAACCGTTCATGAACGAGCGGCAGAAGGCCTATTTTCGCGCCAAGCTGCTCGCCTGGAAGGAGGAGATCCTCAAGGAAGGGCGAGAGACACTGCAATACCTGCACGAGGACACGTCACAGCATTCGGACCTGACGGACCGGGCCTCCTCGGAGACTGACAAGGCGATCGAGCTGCGGGCCCGCGACCGGCAGCGCAAGCTGATCGCCAAGATCGACGCGGCGCTCGAGCGGATCGCCGACGGCAGCTATGGCTATTGCGAGGAGACAGGCGAGCCGATCGGGCTGAGGCGTCTCGATGCGAGGCCGATCGCCACGCTGTCGGTCGAGGCCCAGGAACGCCACGAGCGCCGCGAGCGCATCTACCGGGACGACCGGGTGGAGTAGGCCGGCGGGCGCGACCGGGCGCCTGGGTTGCCTCTCCTCATTTCATCTAAGCTCAAGAAATTCCCGCGCGGGCACCGTCGGCCGGCCTTTGCGGCCGGCCTTGAGGCCGCCCAAGGGTGGCGCACGATCCGTGATCGAAACCAAACCAGCAACCCTGTAACAGAGTGTCTCGCGGCGAGGGCCCGGACGGGCCTTGCGACAGATTCCCCGATTTCCCGGCAATCTTCTGCGACAGGTCCGGCGCACCCTTCTCTCAACGCCGGAGACAAACGCAGGAGAGAAGATCATGACTTCCCGTCGCACGCTTTCGCTCGCCGCCGCTGCCGGTTTCGCCGCCCTCGTCGGTACCGGCGTCATGACGGCCGGTACCACCAGCGCCGAGGCGCATACGATCGGCAAGGGTTACAGGGTCGTGTGCTCGCTCGGCGGCTGCCGGCTGGTGAAGGTGCCGACCCATCCCGCCCGCCGCCTTCTGTTCCTGAAGCGGACCCATCCCTATGCCTATGTCGCGCCGCGCAAGGATCGGCATGACGGCAAGCACTGGCGCAAGCGTAAGGTCAAGAAGCACACCGGGCGCTGATCGCGACAGAACGTCCGGCGCCGGTCCGCCGTCGCTGACGCCGATGCCATCGGCGACGGGCCGGCCCGGATCAGCGATCCGATCCGACGACAGCCGGTAGGGCCGGGGGATGACCCGGCCTCGCCGATCTGCCGATGCCGGTTCAGATGGCTCGGCCGCCACCCAAGCGGGACATCAGAGCGGCTTCAGGCGCTTCTCGATGTCGGCGCGGCGCACCTCCAGGAATGGCGGTAGCGACAGACGCTCGCCGAGACGCTCGATCGGCTCGTCGGCATCGAAGCCCGGACCGTCGGTCGCGATCTCGAAGAGAATGCCGTTCGGCTCGCGGAAATAGAGCGAGCGGAAGTAGTAGCGCTCGACCTCCCCGCTCGTGCGCACCTCCATCTCCGCCGTGCGCTCGGCCCAGGCGGTGAGGCCGGTGCGGTCGGGCGTTCGGAAGGCGACGTGATGCACCGATCCGGCCCCTTGCACGGCCGCCGGCAGGTCGCGCTCCTCGACGACATGCAACTCGGCCGCGGGGCCACCCGGTCCCATCGCATAGACCTCGACCTTGTGGTTCGGCCGGGCCGGGTCCTCGTAGCTGCGCTCGTGCCGCATCGCCATGACGTCCGTCAGCATGCGGTCGGTGCGCTCGATGCGGGCGACGCTGAGCGTCACCGGACCGAGGCCCCTGATCTGGCGGTCGGCGGGCACGGGGCCCTCCGCCCAGGGCACCATGCGCCCCTTGCCGCCATCGTCGACGAGACGAAGGCGCTGACCCTCGGGATCCTCGAAATCGAGGCTCATGCGGCCGTCGACCATGGCGGGCTCGCCGGTCGTGACGCCCATGGCGCGCAGGCGGTCGTGCCACCAGGCGACGGTGTCGGCGCCGTCGACCCGCAGCCCGGTGCGCACGATCGAGCGGGTGCCGCGCTGCTCGGGCGCGACGGGCCAGTCGAAGAAGGTGATGTCGGAGCCAGCCGAACCGGCACCATCGCCGTAGAACAGATGATAGGCGCTGGTATCGTCCTGATTGACGGTGCGCTTCACCAGCCGCATGCCGAGGGTGGCCGTATAGAAGCGGTGATTGTCGGAGGCCTTCGCCGTCACCGCCGTCAGATGATGAAGGCCGGTCAGCTCGATCGTCATCGGTCCCGCTCCTTGGCTGTTGGGGAGGCCCGCGGCAGCGCGCAGCCCGACCCGCCTCATGATCGTCTCACAAGGGGTATCGGCAAAGGCCTCGCCGGGGTCAACGCGCAAGGGCCCATGCGAGTTCGTCCGGCCCAACCATGGACGTGACCGTGCGGCCCGGTCATCGCGACCGCGGCTGAAACATCGTGACAGCCCTCGGCAGCATTTCGGTCATGACAGGTTCATCCCGCGGGGTCTATGCCGATCTCTCCATTGCCGACGTTCCGCCAACCGGGCATTCTGGTGCGATGCCGCCGGTCCGACGACGCGACGCGCGTCGGCATGGCCCGAGGGACTGTCACGGGCCGACGCGGGCCAATCGCTGGCAGGAGGGAGATCGTTCACATGTCGCCAGGGCTCGCCAATCCGACATTCCGGTCATGGTCGGCCGCCTCTGCGGTCGTGGCACTCCTCTTCCTCCTCGCCGCAGCCCTGGGGGCGCGGGCCGAGGACACCGAAGGCGCCCAGAGCGGATCGCTGCTCGATCCGGGCCAAGTGGTCATCACCGGCTTCTCGGGCACGCTCGTCGCCGACAGCCAGAAGGACGTGGCGGACGCCGAGAAGGTCGACGAGACGTTCATCAATCCCGATGGCGCGGTCGCCCGCATCGTCGACGTGTCGGGCGTGCCCGCCGGAACCTCGACGCCCGGGGCCGAGCCGGCCGAGGCCTATTCGACGACGGCGCGGCAGATCGGGCAGGTGTTCGGCATCGCGATCGACGAGGCGGTCAACAGCGAAACCGAACGGCCGGCACCGAACATCTATCTGGGCGCGAGCTCGGCCTACGGCCTGCACATCGTGGTGCCGGACCGCGACGGCGACGGCTGGCCAAAGCGTGTCGAGACGGGCGATCCCGAGGCCGAATGGATGGAGGGCCTGTTCGGCACGGCGGCGGGCGGCGGGCCCGGCAGCATCTGGAAGATCGACGGCGTGACGGGCGAGGTCTCGCTCTTTGCCGACATCACCGATCGCGGCGAGGCGAACAGCGGACCGGGTCTCGGCAATCTCACCTTCGATCGCGAGCGCCAGCTCATCTACGCCTCCGATCTCGACACCGGCATGATCGTCAGTCTCGATCTCGACGGTAATCCGCTCGGGGTCTACGACCACGGGGTCGACGGGCGGGCCGCGGCGGACCTGCCCGCGGTCGAGGACGATGCGGAGGACCGTGCCGACATCAAGTCGCCGCAGTTCAAGTCGAGCGACCCGACGACCTGGGGCTACACGCTGCCGCCGCGGCGCGTCTGGGGTCTCAAGGTGCATGACGGCCGGCTCTACTACGCCGTCGCCGAGGGGCCGGAGATCTGGTCGGTCGGGTTCACCACCGATGGCGAGTTCGATCCCCAGAGCGCGCGGCGCGAGATCGCGCTGCCGACCGATGCCGAGCCCTACGAAGTGGCCGACATCTCCTTCACCCATGACGGCATCATGATCCTGGCGCAGCGCCCACCGGTGACGGGCGGCTATGATTATGTGACGGCCGTCGCCTCGGGACCGGCGCGGGTGCTGCGCTATCAGCCGGCGAGCGACGGCAGCGGCGCATGGGAGCCGGTGCCGGAGGAATATGCGGTCGGACTGAGGGCCGATTACCGCAATACCTCGGGCGGCGTCGCGCTCGGCTATGGCTACAAGGAGGATGGCGGCCTCGACTACGGGCGCTGCGAGGCCATGCTGTGGACCACGGGCGAGGGCCTGCTCGTCGAGTCCGGCAAGCAGATCAAGGTCGAGCGCGTGCCGGGTTTCGCCGCGAGCGCCATCGACGGCATCCAGGGCACCGACATCGACCTCATCCGACCCGACAACGTGCCGCCCGAGAAGGCGCGGTTCGTCGACTATGACGGCGATTTCGTCGATTACGGCCAGCGCGGGCATCTCGGCGACATCGAGATTCCCTATACGTGCGCGGGTGGCGACGAGCCGGTCTGGGAGCCGGAATATCAGGTCAACTGGTGGGACGCGAACTATGACGGCGAGGCGCCCGAGGATTCGGCGCTCGACCTCGCCGTCACCAAGACGGCGCCGGGAAGCTGCCGGGCGGGCGGCATCTGCCGTTTCGAGGTGACGGTCGAGAACCGCGGCGATGAAGTCTATTACGGGCCGCTGCTGATCGGCGACACGCTGTCGGGCGGTGCGCTCACGCTCGTCAGCACCGGACCGGCGCCGTGGGGCTGCTCGCAGAGCGGCTCCTATGTGAGCTGCCACCGGCCGCCGGTCTATCTGAAGCCCGGCCGCTCGCTGACGCTGTCGCTCAGCTTCCGCCTGTCGTCGAGCTGGTCGAAGCCGACGCTCGGCAATTGCGCGGCGATCGGCTGGCTGGCGAGCGACAACGAGAAGGACACCATCCGCGCCGTCCAGAACGAACTGGCGCGGCGCGGCTATTATGCCGGTACCGCCGACGGCATCTTCGGGCCGCAATCGGCCGATGCGGTGCTCAACTATCAGCAGGATGCCGGTCTCGATCCGAGCGGCGAGGTCGACCGCGAGCTCATCATCTCGCTGTTCGGCAAGGGCGCCTACCGGCCCGGCGACGCCGATCCCGGCAATGACGAGGGCTGCGCCGAGCATACGGTCGAGGAGCCTTATGCGGCGGCGGCCGACTACGTGATCTACGAGCCCAAGCCCGATGCGGCGCCCTATATTCCGCCGGTCTTCTATCCAAAGCCGATCCGCTGCGAGCCCGGCTTTGCGCGGCGCGGCGATTCCTGCGTGCGCATCTGTCCGCCCGGCACCTATTTCGAGCGCGGCCGGTGCTATTACGACGAGCCGGAGGAGATCGTCTGCCGGGGTGGGCGCATTCCGACGCCCGATGGCGAGTGCATCTGTCCGCCCGGCACGCGCGAGCAGTTCACCGGCGTCAGGACGCGCTGTGTCGTGCCCGAACGCAAGATCTGCTACGGCGGATACATGGAGGGCGGCGATTGCACCTGCCGGCCGGGCTATGTGCCTGTCTCGATGGGGCGGCGCTCGTGGCTGTGCACGCGGATCGTCGAGAAGGAGTGCATCTTCGGTACCTGGCGCGGCAATAGCTGCGTGTGCCCGCTCAATCGCTATCTCGTGCAGATCGACCGCAATCGCTACGAGTGCGTCAGGCGGCAGGGCGGCGGGCCGATCTGCATCGGCGGCGTGTCCAACAACGGCCGCTGCTACTGTCCCAACGACAAGGATCCCCGCCGGATCGGCGCGAACATCTTCCAGTGTGTCGGCAACGATCCGATCCGCTGCCTCGGCGGCTATTTCCAGCACGGCCGCTGCCAGTGCTCGGACTACGACGAGCGGCCGGTCCGGATCGGCTACAACACCTATCAGTGCCGCGGTGGTCGTGGCGGCGGTGGCCATGGCGTGATCTGTCTCGACGGCAAGTCGCGCGGCGGCGAGTGCCTGTGCGGCCGCGGCCAACGGGCCGAGCGGGTGCGCGAGGGCGTCTACAAATGCGTCGGTGGTGGCGGCGACGGCGGCCACTACACCTGCCCGAACGGCGCACGGCCGGTGAAGGCGAGCAACGGCAAGTGGCGTTGCCCGAAGCCGGACAAGATCGTCTGCAGCGGCGGCTCGGTGAAGGGTGATCGCTGCGTGTGCCCGAACGGGCGGCCCTATCAGGTCGGTGTTCGGCAGTATCGCTGCGTCAAGGACAGCGATCGGCAGATCACCTGCCAGGGCGGTTCGGTCGCGGGCAATCGCTGCGTGTGCGCCAAGGGCCTGAAGGTCGTCGGCATCGGCCGCAATGCCTATCGCTGCGTGCGGGGCAGCGATCCTGGCGGCGACGAGACGGGCGGCGGCAGCGCCGGCATCGTCTGCTCGGGCGGCAAGGTGCAGGGGCGGACCTGCGTGTGCGGGGCGAACTTCCGGGCGGTCCGCATCGGCAACAACCGGTACAACTGCATCCGTCGCGCCGATGGCGGTGGCGGTACGACGGGTGGCGATACGACGGGCGGCGGCCGCAAGGTGGTGTGCGTCGGCGGCAAGGTCGATGGGCGCAATTGCGTCTGCGGCTCGAACGAGAAGCGCGTCGCCTTCGGCCGCGACAAGTATCGCTGCGTGAAAACGGGTGGGGGATCGACGGGCGGGGGATCGACCGGCGGTGGCGATACCGCGAAGGTGACCTGCTCGGGCGGCAAGGTGGTCGGTACGCGCTGCGTCTGCGGCTCGAACTTCCGCGCCGTGCCGATCGGCCGCAACAAGTATCGCTGCGTCAAGGGTGCCGACAGCGGCAGCGACCAGACGGGCGGCGGCAGCACGCCGAAAGTGGTGTGCTCGGGTGGCAAGGTGGTCGGCAACAGCTGCGTCTGCGGCTCGGGCCTGCGCATGGTGCCGACGGGTCGCAACAAATACCGTTGCGTCAAGCAGTCGGGCGGCTCCTCGGGAGGACAGACGGGCGGCGGCAGCACCAAGCCGAAGATCACCTGCTCGGGCGGCAAGGTGCAGGGCGGGTCTTGCGTTTGCGGTTCCAACTTCCGTGCCGTGCCGATCGGCAACAACAAGTACCGCTGCGTGAGGCGGGCCGACGGTGGTGCCGACCAGACCGGCGGCAGCGGCAAGAAGACGGCACCGGCGCGGGTGGTCTGCGCCGGGGGGAAGGTCTCCGGCAATAGCTGCGTGTGCGGCTCCGGCAAGCGGGCGGTTCCGATCGGCACCAACCGCTATCGCTGCGTGGCCGCGCAGACGGGCGGCAGCGCCGGGCAGGTCAAGAAGAAGGCGGCCGATCAGCGGGAGAAGAAGAAGGCGGCCGACCAGGCGAGGAAGAAAGCGGCCGATCAGGCCAAGAAGAAGGGCGGCAGCCAGGCGGGCGGCTGCCCGGCCGGCAAGTTCCCCTTCCAGGGCAAGTGCCTGACGAAGCAGCAGATCCAGCAGCGCCTGCAGCGGGTGAAGAAGCCGACCTCGCAATGAGCGCGGCCGGCCAGAAGTCGCGATCGGCCGGTTCTCACTGGAGACGAGGCATGGCGGGCTGGCAGCGAATGGGCCTCAGGCGGCGCGGAGCTTGCCCGGCCGAGCGGCGAAGCGGCGCATCATGCGCTGCGGCTTGCGGCTCGGCCCGCTGCCGGGACCTCTGCCGAAAGCGCTGCGGCGGACAAGGACGAGGCTCTCGCCCTCGCCGAAGGTGGCGCGGTGGCGGCCCGGCAGCGGCAGCGGGCGCCGGTCGCGCGGCAGCGGCGATTGCGGCCGCTCGAGCGGCGAGCTCGCCGGCACGATCGCGGGGCGCTCGCGGGTGATGCGCTTGGCGATCACCGCGCGCTTGCGGCGGATCTTGCCCTCGACCTGACCGACGACGACGGGGCGGCTGCGCGTTTGCGCGGGCTCGGCGAGACCTTCCGAGGGGCCATCGAGCTGCGAGGCCCGGCCGGCGGCGAGCGCCGTGCCCCAGACCAGTCCCATCAGCACGAAGAAATGCCGCCAGTGGTCGGTGTCGATGATCAGGCCTTCGGCGGCGGTGCTGAAGAAGGCTGCGAATGCGACGATGGCGAGGCTCTGGAATGCGGTGCGGCGGAAGACGCCTTTGAGACCGACCAGGATCGTCATGACGACGAGCACGAGATACATGCCGCCGCCGAGCCAGCCGGCGTTGAGGAACATGCTCAGATAGACGTTGTGCACGTCCTCGTGGTGGTAGACGCGGCTGAACTCGAGCGCGCCGATGCCGAATGGGTGCTCGGTGATGAGGCTGCGGGCCTTCTCCTGACCGCCGAAGCGGCCCTCGGGGCCTTCGTCATAGCTCTGGGTCAGCGTGGCGCGCTCGGCGAGCAGCGTGCGCACGCTGTCGACCTGCGTCGCGCCGAGAATGACCGCCGACATGCCGATGACGCCGAAGAAGGCGAGCAGGAAGATGCGCAGCCGCTGTTTCGCCGTCTCGGCAGTGACGAAGCTCAGATAGCCGAAGGCCAGGAAGGCGAGGGCGAGGCTGAACCAGGCGCCGCGCGAGAAGGAGAGCAGTGTCGCCAGCGACAGAAGGCCGAGCATGACGAGCGCGACGAAGGAGGAGAGGCCGCGCCGGCTGACGAAGAGATGGACCGCATAGGTCGCCGGCAGGACGAGGAAAGCACCGAAGACGTTGGGGTCCTTGAAGGTGCCGCGGGCGCGACCGAACTCGGTGAAGAGGTCCTGCAGCGAGGGCACGACGCCGAAATAGCCGACGAGCCCCGACACGGCCGCGACCAGCGAGGCGGCGATCATGGCGCCCATGACGATGCGCGTGTGGCGCACCGGAGAGCGGCGCACGAATGCGGCGATGACGAGGGCGGCGATCGACAGATAGAGCGTGATGAAGGTATGCGTGCCGGCCTTGTGCAGATCGCCCGCGGTAATGGTCGAGGCGACGCCGCCGGCGCTGACCAGCAGCCAGAGCGCGAGGAACAGGACGAGCGCTGGCGAGAGCGGCGCAAGGCCGATCACCGGCAGCAGCACGATCAGCCCCATCATGATGAGGTCGAACGGCGCCGGCTCGGAAAATACGACGGCAGCGAGTGCCACGCCGAGCCATACGAGGAAGAGCGCGGTCCGATGGACCAGGCTCTTCCTCGGCTCGGCTGACATCGGCCCCTGGGATGACGCGAAACCAGACACTTCCCTACGCCTTACTCGGACGAGACAGCCTGACATCAATACGCGTTCTCTGCTTTCAGAAGTGCAAACGGCGTCATGAACAGAATGTAAAGATCGAGGAACACCGACCAGTTCTCGATATAGTAGAGGTCGTGCTCGACGCGGCGCTGGATCTTCTCGGCGGTGTCGGTCTCGCCGCGCCAGCCGTTGATCTGGGCCCAGCCGGTGAGGCCGGGCTTGACCTTGTGGCGGGCGTAGTAGCCGTCGACCACGTCCTGGTAGAGCCGGTCGGCGGCCTTGGCCTGGAGGGCGTGCGGACGCGGGCCGACGAGGGAGAGCTGGCCGGTCAGCACGTTGAAGAGCTGCGGCAGCTCGTCGAGGCTGGTCTTGCGGATGAAGCGGCCGACGCGGGTGACGCGCGGATCGCCCCTGGTGACGAGACGGGCGGCATCGGCGTCCGACTGGTCCACATACATCGAGCGGAACTTGAAGACCTCGATCAGCTCGTTGTTGAAGCCGAAGCGCTTCTGGCGGAACAGCACCGGGCCGCGGCTGTCGAAACGAACGGCGGCGGCGACCGCCAGCATGACCGGCGCCAGTGCGATGAGCGCAAGGAGCGCAATCGTCTTGTCGAACAGCCATTTCAGGATGAACGACCAGTTGGCGATCGGCCGGTCGGCGATGTCGATGAAAGGCACCGAGCCGATATAGGAATAGGCGCGGGGGCGGAAGTTCAGCTTCGACATGTGCGCCGACAGGCGGATGTCGACGGGCAGCACCCAGAGCTTGCGGAACACCTGCAGGAGGCGGTTCTCGGCGTGCATCGGCAGGCTGACGATCAGCATGTCGACGCGCGACTTGCGACCGAACTCGACGAGATCGTCGATCGTGCCGAGATGGGGATAGCCGGCCGCGGCGGTGCCGAGGCGCTCGGGCGTGCGGTCATCGAAGATGCCGCAGATGCGGATCTCGTTGCTGCGGTCGCTCTCGAGGGCGCGGATGAGGGCAGAGGCAGGCTCACCGCCGCCGATGATGACGGCGCGACGCTGCAGGCGTCCAGCATCGAGCCAGCCCGAGACGGCCTGTGCCAGCACGATGCGTCCGGCCAAGAGCGCGATGCCGCCTGCGGCATACCAGGTCAGCAACCAGACGCGCGAGAACTCGGGGCCGACCTTCAGGAAGAAGGCGGCCGCCGTCAGGAAGGCGAAGACGATGGTCCAGCCGAGCCAGAGACGGGGGAGCAGGCGGATCGGCTGGGTGAAGGCCGAGACGCCGTAGAGCCGCAGTGCGGCGAAGGCTACGATGACAGCGAGGCCGGCGAGCGAGGCGACGACCAGATAGGGCGCGCGCTCCTCGAAACCGGTGCTGTTCACATAGGTCTCGAACACCGCGAAACCGGCCACGGCGGTCAGCGCGAACTCGCCGGCCCTGACGAGGTCGGTCAGAATCTCGGGCGAGATGAAGCTCGAGGTGCGTCCGGTCGCGAGATCGACGAGACGGGGCTTGGTGCCAAGCACGGAGTCGGATGCGGCAGTATCGGTCATGGGGCTCTCGAATGCAGGATGCAGGCCGTCGCCATCGGGCTGGCCGCAGCCGCGACCCTCGGATGGCGACCCATGGCAAGCAGCTTCCGTGCCAGATCGGGAGCGCGTTAAGGATGATGCAAGGGACGATGGCGGCCGATGTTCCGCGGGCGTGGCAAATGCGCGAACGCAATGCGGTTGGAATCGCGATCCGGGATCAGGCGCTCTCGGCGAGAGCGCGCGCGCCATGCGAGGGGGTGGCGCTCGCGTAGAAATCGAGAACCGCATCCGTCATGCGCGCGACGGTGAAGCGGCCGGCGATGTCGGCGCGGACGGCGAGAGCCTGCGCGCACGCGCGATCGGGGTCGTCGGCCATGTGCTCCATCGCCGAGGCGAGTGCGTCGACATCATCGGGTGCAACGAGATCGCCGACGGCCGAGGAGAGGATCTCGGGTATGCCGCCGACGCGCGTGGCGATCATGGGCATGGCGGCCGCCGCGGCCTCGAGCACGATGTAGGGGAAGGATTCGGCGCGCGAGGGAACGACGAGGCAGCGCCCCATGGCGAAGGCGCGGCGTGCGGGCATGACGCCGGGAAAGGAGATGCGCGGCCCGAGCCCGTGCGCGTTCGCCCGGGCGATGAACGCATCACGGTCCGGTCCGTCGCCGACGATGACGGCGCTGAAGGAATGGGCCGGCGAAAGCCGTGCGAGCGCATCGATGAGCAGATCGACGCCCTTCAGCAAGCGCAGCTCGCCGATAAACAGGAAATCCGCCGCATCGCCGGCCGCCGCGCTCGGCACGAACTCGGCCTCGAGGAGACCATTCGGCACGAGGCGCACGGGGCAGGACGGTGCGCCGACCTTCACGGCATAGGTGTCGGCGGCGTAGCGGCTCTCGAAGATGAGGCCGTCGGTGATCGGCTCGAGACTTCTTTCCAGCGACAGGAAGACGAAGCCCTTCACGCTGTTGCGCTCGAAGTGCAGGCTGCCGCCGTGAGGCGTGTAGAAGCAACGCACGGTGCGGCCGGCGCGGCGCAGCGCGGCAGCGGCAAGACGGCCATAGGCGCCGCCCTTGGCACCGTGTCCATGAATGATGTCGGCATCGACACGCGCGGCGAAGAGACGCGTCGCCTGATATGCGGAGAGATCGCTCGCTCCGATGTCGCGCGCCATGGGCACGCGGACGAGGCCGAGCGCGAGCGAAGGACGAAGGCCCTCAAGCACTTTCTCGGCGGTCGTGCCGCCGGTGGTGCTGTCGCAGACGATGCCGATGGCGTGGCCGCGCGCGGCCTGCTCGCGGGCAAGATCGACGACATGGCGGAACAAGCCGCCGACAGGCGCCCTCAGGCAATGGATGATCTTCAACTTCGCCATCTCTTGCTGCTCCTCGGCCGGCGCCGGACCGCTGTCGATACCCGGTGCTGCGTGGTTACAGTGCGGGTCGAAACGAGGCATGCCTGTGCAAGTCCGATACCGGGGCGGCACCCTTCACCGAGAGCCAGTCCGACCGAGAGGAGATCGGATTGGCGATGTCGGACATGCTCCTCTCCAATTCTTTGCCTCAGGGTCCTATTGGGGTCCCGTTCACGGCCTCGATGCGCGCGTGGATGCTCGCACCTCGACCGATCAGCCCCTAGAACCAGCGCTCCTTGACGGTGACGGTGTCGCCGGGACGCAGGCGATAGGACGGAGGCACGTCGATGCGCTGCTCCTCACCCTCGAAGGTGCGGGTGACGACGACGCTGCGCTCGTTGGCCCGCGGCGTGTAGCCCCCGGCGATGGCGATGGCGGTGCGAACGGTCATGCCGGAGACATAGGAGAACTGGCCGGGGCTGCGCACCTCGCCGAGAATGTAGAACGGCCGGTAGGACGCGACCTCGACGGAGACCTCGGGATCGCGCACATAGGACACGCTCAGCTCGCCGGCGATGCGGCGCGACAGATCGTAGGTCGTCGTGGCGCGGGCACGGACATTGCCGATCAGCGGCATGGCGATGAAGCCCTGGCCGTCGATCGGATAGACACGCGAGAGGTTGGGCTGGCCGTAGACGAAGACGCGCACGCGGTCGCCGGAGTCGAGGAGGTAGGCCTCCTCGGATTCCGGTGCGGCATCGACGGTCGCGACCGCGTTCGTCCAGTCGAGGGATGCGGTGCCGGCAGTCGGCATGGGAGCGGATTCGGTAACGGGATCGTCGGCGAGCGGGGGCTCGTCGGTGGAGTGCGAGACGATCGGCGCGTCGGCGGGAACCTGGACGCCATAGGCGTCGGTCGCGGAGACGGTGACGGCTCGATGCCGGGCGCAGCCGGTCAACAGCAGCGCGGCGGCCATTGCAAGCGCAACGAAACGCAGGGACATGATCAACAGACCTCGGGTTACTACTCGAACTTGTCCCGAAGCTAGACGCTCATGGTTAAGGCTTGATTAGCGGCTGACCCACTCGGGTCGCGACGGAACGCGGGTTAATGCTTTGGTTACCGTGTCGGCCGTACACCGGTAGACGACCGAAGAACCCCAAGGGGCCATCGTCCGCCATGCAGCGCGCCGTCCAGTACGCATCTCCCGACGATATCGACATCGCGCAGCTCTGGAGCGCGATCGTGCGCAACCGCATGCGGCTGCTGATGGCCGTGCTGGCGGCCGGCGCGATCACCTTCCTCGTGCTGTCGATGATGACGCCGCGCTACATGAGCTCGGCGCGCATCCTGATCTCCAACGACGAGACCGCCTATACGAGGCGGCGCGGCGAGGAGCAGAGGGGCGGCGAGAGCGTCAAGATCGACGCCGACGAGGTGGCGAGCCAGGTCGAGGTGGTGCGCTCGCGCGATCTGCTCCTCAAGGTCGCCCACGACCTGCATCTGGAGCGCAATCCCGAGTTCAATCCGGTGATCGCCAGCCGCGGTCTGCTCGGAATGCTGTCGAGCCTCGTGGGATCGGGCGCCGAGCTGCAGCGCATGAGCGAGGACGAGCGCCTGCTGACGTCGTTCGAGGAGAGGCTGACCGTCTATCCGGTCGCCAAGACGCGGGCGATCGTGATCGAGGTGACCTCGGCCGATCCCAAGCTCGCCGCGGCGATCGCCAATGCGCTGGCGGCGGCCTATATCGAATCCAACCGGCTCGGCCAGCTCCGCGTCGACAGCGACGCGAGCACATGGATCGGCGGGCGGATCGACGAGCTGAAGCGCGACGCCGAGGCGGCTGCCGCCGAGCTCGAGAAGTTCCGCGCCCAGTCGGGTCTCCTGTCAGGCGCCAACAACACCTCGATCACCTCGCAGCAGCTCTCGGATCTCAACACGCAGCTCGTCGCCATGCGCAACCGGCGCACGGAGGCGGAGTCGCGGCTCAAGATCGTCCGCCAGATGCTCGCCGAGGGGGCCGTCGATGCCGCTCCCGATCTCCTGCGCTCGACGACGATGCAACGGCTGATCGAGCAGCGCGTGCGGATCGAGCGGCAGATCGGCGAATTGTCGGCGACCCTGCTGCCGGCCCATCCGCGCATGCGCCAGCTCGCCGCCGAGCTCAACTCGGTCAAGCGCCAGATCCGCCAGGAGGGCGGCAAGATGGCGCGCAGCCTGGAGAACGAGGTGGACGTCGCGGTGGTCGGCGAGGCGGATTTCGAGAAGCGCATCGCCGCGCTCAACGCCGAGGTGGCGCGCTCGAGCGATGCGCAGGCGAAACTCGACGTGCTGCAGCGCGAGGCCAACTCGAAGCGAGAGCTCTACGAGACCTATCTCGGCCGCTACAACGATGCGACGACGCGCAGCGACACGCGTGCGGTGCCGGCGAACGCCAAGCTGCTGTCGAGCGCGATGCCCTCCAACGTCCCGGAGTTTCCCAAGACGCTGCCGATCACGCTGCTGGTGATGGCGGGCACGCTGCTCGCCGGGCTCGCCTTCATCGTGACGCGCGAGCTGCTGACGGGAGCGCGCAGCGGTGGTGCGCGGGCCGCCATGCAGCCGATGGTGCGTCCGGCGCCCGCGACGTCCCGCGTTGCAGGCGTCGCCGGCAAGCCGGGGCCGATCAGGGTGCCGCAGGCGGCGAGCGGGCCCGGTATCTCTCCCAAGCCTGCCCCGGTCGCTCCCGAGCGCATGCCGGTGCGCTTCGGCACCGCCGACGAGGCGGCCCGCTATGTGACGCTCCATGCGCAGGGCCTGCCCGGCTACCGCATCCTGGTGACGAGCGAGGATGGCGCGCTCGATCCTTCGGAAGAATCCGTCGCCCTGTCGCGGGCGCTCGCAGCGGGCGGTGCAAAGGTGGTTCTCATCGACCGCTGCTTCAACCGCTCGACACTCGGCTCGTTGTTCGGTCTCAGCGACCAGGCAGGCTTTGCCGAGCTGATCCGCGGCGAGGCGACCTTCGAGGACGTCGTGCGCTCCGATCCGGTCGGCGGCATCCATCTGATCTCGGCCGGTCGCGCGGGCGGTCCCGTGCCGGAGGAGGAGCGGCGCGGCGCGATGCTGGTGCTCGATGCGCTCGACGAGATCTACCAGTATGTCGTGGTGGTGGCCGACAACGCCAATGCAGTCCGCTTCTTCGAGGCGCTCGGCGGCCATTTCGACGCGGGTCTGCTGGTCGATGCCGATATGGCAGGGCGCGGTGCGGGCGAGGCGCAAGGCTTCCTCGGCTTCGAGGTGCCGGGGCTCGAGACGATCCGTCTCGCACGGCAGGCGGCGGCGCGCGGCAAGGGGGCACCGGAGAAGCGGCGCCAGCCGATGCCGCGCCCCATCGGCGAGACGCCGACCGTGGCGGCGGCGCCGGCGGGAGCTCCGGCAACGACGGCCGGGTAGCGAGGGAGCGGGCGGCCGGCGATGCGGCGCTCGCTGTCCCGGAGATCGGTCCAGCTCTCGCTGCGTGCTTGCGCGCGCATCTCGACTGATCAGGCGAAGGACCCTTGGTTTCAGAGTCTGATTCACGCTCTCGATGCGTGCGTGCGCTCGCATCT
>JAWKWA010000038.1:0-12932 GCA_041397765.1 Hyphomicrobiaceae bacterium
CCGGGGTTCGGTCGGCCGGGCCTCGGCGACCTGCTCGACCTCCGGGACGCTCTCCTTCCCATGCGCGGCAACGGCGCTCGACTCCGCGTCGGACGGAGACTTGCCCGCCGATCCCGCACTCAGTGCCGCGACCTCGCCGGCGGCCGAGCCATTGCCTCTTGGGCCATCGTGACCATTGCCGGCGGATTTCTCCGCTCCGGCCTCGCCGCCGACCGGATGCGCCACGGCCTCAGCCTTCTCTGCGACCGGCTTCTCCGCCTCGGCGCTGAAGAGCCCGAGCCGCCGCCGCCGCGGGGCCGGGGTCTCGGCCGGCGTCTCCGCCGCCTCGCCCGCGCGAGCCTCGGCGGGCGCCATGATCGTCTCGGGCAGCGCTCCCGCAGGCTCGGCCTTGACCGGCCGCGGCTCCGCCGCGAAAGCCTCGGGCGTCTCCGCCGCGAAAGCCTCGGGCGTCTCCGACACGACGGCCTCGGGCGTCTCCGACACGACGGCCTCGGGCGTCTCCGACACGACGGCCTCGGACGCGATGCGGTCGCGACCGGCCGGCCCGGGTGCCGTTGCCCCCTCCCCCGCCACCTGATCCTCGACTTGCGCACGCTCCCCGCCCGAAGACGGGTCTGCGGTCACGGTCCGGTGCGCTGCCGCCTGCCGGCGCTCCGCGTTCCGGCCGCCACCATCGCCGCCGCGTTCACCGCGCGCCGGCCTCGTCTCAGCCACGCCGGAAGAAGCGGATGATCCGCCCGATGAAGTCCGCCTTCCGTCCGTCCCGGCCGGAGCCGGATGGCGAGGGTGCTCGCGGGCACCGGACGGAGCCGCCTCCTCAGCGACCCGCGCATCCATCCTGCCGGCCGCGGCCGGAGTATCGTCATAGGCGCTGCGGATCGCACCGGCCAGCCGCTCGACCGCCGCCCGCGCCGCCAGCGCCGTGATGCTGAGCGCCGAGCGCCGGCCCCTGACCGGCTCGGCCCCGCCGTCCTCGTCGATGGCGACGGCGAACACCATCTCGCCGGCGCTGCCGAGACCTCCGACGTCGGTACCACGCGGCTCGTCCCGCCGGTTGCGCCGACCGCCGCGCCGCCCCCGCCGGCGCGAGCGCCGCCGTTGACCACCCTCGTCCTCGCCACCGCGCGCCTCCGCGCCCCGGCCGCGCTCGTCCTCGTCCTCGTCGTCATCGGTGCCGGCATCGGAGGGATCGGCGACGTCCTCGCCGGCTTCCTGATCATCGAGCGCCGCCAGGGCACCTTCGGAGCGCTCGCCGCCCCGCGGTCCGGCGTCACGCGCTTCGCCCGCATCGCCGCGCTCGCCACGCCGCCGCCGGCGCCGGCGCCGCGACCGCCGGCGATCGCCGTCCTCCTCGGACTGCGCGGCCTCCTCGGTATCGCCCGCCGCGACCTCCTCCGGCTCGTCCTCCCCGGCCGCATCGTCGCGCTTATCGTCGGCGAGCGCCCATTCCATCTGCACCGCGGCCCGCGGCCGCCGCTCCTCGGCGACATCGCGCGCCGCCCGCTCGATGGTGAAATTGGCACCGTGCAGCCGCTCGCTGGCGACGATGGTGATCCTGACCCCGTAGCGCTGCTCGATGTCGAGCAGATAGTCGCGCTTCTCGTTGAGGATGTAGAGCGCTGCCTCGACCGAGGTCGTGGCGACGAGGCTGTGCCGGCCGCCCGAGATCAGCTTGTCCTCGAGCGAGCGCAGCACCGACAGCGCCACCGACTCGGTCGAGCGGATCACGCCCGTGCCCTGGCAATGCGGACACTGCGAGGTCGAACCCTCGAGCACGCCGGTGCGCAGCCGCTGGCGCGACATCTCGAGGAGACCGAAATGACTGATCCGCCCGACCTGGATCCGTGCCCGGTCGTTCTTCAGCGCATCCTTCAGTCGCCGCTCGACATTGCGGTTGTTGCGCCGCTCCTCCATGTCGATGAAATCGATGACGATGAGGCCGGCGAGGTCGCGCAGCCGCAGCTGCCGGGCGATCTCGGACGCCGCCTCCAGGTTCGTCGAATAGGCGGTCTCCTCGATCGAATGCTCGCGCGTCGACTTGCCCGAGTTGACGTCGATCGAGACGAGGGCCTCGGTCTGGTTGATGACGACATAGCCGCCCGACTTCAGCGTCACATACGGGCTGTACATGGCGTTGAGCTGGCGCTCGATCTGGTAGCGCGTGAAGAGGGGCTCCGAATCCTGGAAGTGCCGCACCTGCCGGACATGGCTCGGCATCAGCATCGCCATGAAGTCGCGCGCCTCGGCATAGGCCACGTCACCGGCGACGACGATGTCCTCGATCTCCTTGGTATAGAGGTCGCGGATCGAGCGCTTGATGAGATTGCCTTCCTCGTAGACGAGGGCGGGCGCCGTCGAGCGCAGCGTCAGGTCGCGCACGCTCTCCCACAGCCGCATCAGATATTCGAAGTCGCGCTTGATCTCGGCCTTGGTGCGGGAGGCGCCGGCGGTGCGGATGATGAGCCCCATCCCCTCCGGCACCTCGAGCTCGCCGGCGATCTCCTTCAATCGCTTGCGGTCGGTCGAGTTGGTGATCTTGCGGCTGATGCCGCCGCCGCGCGCCGTATTGGGCATCAGCACGGTGTAGCGGCCGGCGAGCGAAAGATAGGTGGTGAGCGCCGCGCCCTTGTTGCCGCGCTCCTCCTTGACCACCTGGATGAGGATGATCTGCCGGCGGCGGATCACCTCCTGGATCTTGTAGGAGCGGATCGGCCGGCGGCGCCGCTGCTGCACCTCCTCGATGGCGTCCTCGGCGCCGATCTCCTCGACCACCTCCGGGGGTGCGGCCTCATCGAGCGTATCGGCGTCGCTCGCTTCGTCCATGGCCTCGGCCACGGCCTCGTCCCGCCCGGCGCCCTCGTCGGCCAGCGCTTCGGGCGCGGCTGCGGGTTCCTCGGCCGGATCCTCGGCGATCGCCTCGCCGCGCTCGCTGCGCAGCTCGGCCGCGCCCCGGCGACGGCCCGAGCGCCGGCCACCGCCGTTGTCGTCGTCCTCGCCCGATCCCTCGCCGCCGAGCGTCTCGATGACCTCGGCCTCCTCGATCTCCTCGATCTCGCCGACCTCGGCCTCGCCGCCCTCGTCGGCGAGCTCCTCGGCCACCCCGCCGCCACGGCGGCGCTCGGCCCTGTGCCGTGCCGCACGCGCGCTCTGCGCCTCGGCACGCTCCTCTTCCTCCGCGACGCGGCGCGCCTCGGCCTCGATCAGCGCCTGCCGGTCGGCGATCGGGATCTGGGAGTAGTCGGGATGGATGTCGTTGAAGGCGAGGAAACCATGGCGGTTGCCGCCATAGTCGACGAAGGCGGCCTGGAGCGAGGGCTCGACCCGCGTCACCTTCGCCAGATAGATATTGCCGCGCAGAAGCTTCTTGGCGGCGGATCTGTAGTCGAACTCCTCAACACGATCGCCGCGCACCACCACCACCCGGGTCTCCTCCGGGTGGGTGGCATCGATGAGCATCTTGCTGTCCATAAGAATAGGTCCCTGGCGCGACCGGATGGGCCGGCGCCGGCCACGAGGAAGCTCCTCGCATCCCGGCGGGCGCTGCACGCATCGCGCTTCTTGTGTTGGATGGCCCGGGCCCAGTCCAGGAGAGCGGCCAGCCGGTGTCTCCGGCATGGCGGCACGCGTGCCGCCGGTCCCGTCCTCTCGGGGAAACCGTCCGCACGTGCTGGACTGTCGTCGGGCTGATGGTGGTCATTGGCTCAACGCTGCGGCAGGACGGCGAGCCGGCTGCCGCGAAATGGATATGGCTCGCCGGCCTGAAGCCGGTCTGCCGACTTTCGGGTTGCCCCGCTGATCGAGGCCTCCATGCCGCCGGGCGGATGCCGGAACGACGGCGCATCAACAAATGCCGACGAGAGGCCCTTGGGGCCGAACGGCCCGCGGAGAGCCCCTTGCGGAAACCCTCGAACGCAAATGCGTGGTTGCCGTCGGGCCGGGGCGGTCCTTCGCGCTCCCGTATGCCCTGCACCCATTGCGGGGGCCGGCGGTCGAGGCGAGCCTCGCCACGCCAATCCTGTTGGCCCGGGCCGCTCCCCAGCCGGTCTGCGCAGGTCCGCCGTGCCGCCATGGGTCCGGAGCGGGCTCGCGCCAACTGAGCTGGAAGGGTAGCCCTTGCCGAATAACGGCTCATCGGCCGCTACCGGACGGGCCGGCGCGCAATCGAAAGCCGTTCCTCGAAGATATAACGATCATTCGCGGCGGCTGGCAAGAGAATTGACCGGGACTTGCGCTCCCGACGCCCCACTCGCGGCCACCTTGGAGGCAGGTGATCGCCGAGCGAGGCTAACGTTCGATTAACGCGCCTCGGTGATGTTCAGGCAGTCGCGCGTCGTCGAGTCGACCCCGGCCGGAGCACCTGCCGCTCCGCCTTTTTTCCGGTCGGGTCGCCTTGTATTCGGCAAAGACCGATCGTAACGCTCCGAGGGATCACGGCGGGCTTGCCCTTTCGGGCCTCCGGCTAGGCCGGCGATCGGACCCGCAAACGACGAGGGGAAGGCCCGAGAGATGGGATCCGTCTTTGATGTCTGGCGGCGGAGAGACGGGCGCCTGGCCGGGATCGCAGCGGCCGAGACGACCGGCGCGCAGCGGCCCCATGCATCCGCGCCCCCGCTCGAGGCTCCAACGAGTTGTCGCCGCCCCCCGCCACTGCGCCTCGTCACCTGGGCGATCGCCGCGCTCGCCCTCCTCATTGCCCATGGCGATCCGGTCCGCGCCGCCGCCACCGCGCGCGTCACGGGTGTCGCCATCGACGGCGGCGAGACGCGGACACGACTGCTTCTGGCCCTGAAGTCGCCGGTCCCCTTCACGGTCTTCGCGCTCGGCGAGCCCTACCGCGTCATCGTCGATCTGCCCGAGGTCGAGTTCGATCTGCCCGACAGCGCCGGCAGCAAGGGCTCGGGGCTGGTCTCGGCCTTCCGCTACGGCCTGTTCGCACCCGGCAAGTCGCGCATGGTGCTCGACATGACGGGGCCGGTGCTGATCGAGCGCGCCGCCATCGCCAAGACCGCATCCGGCCGCCCGGCCCTCGAGATCGTGCTCGCCCGCACCGACGCGGCAACGTTTGCCAAGCTCTCCGCCGAGCAGCGCAAGAAGGTCAGCGCCGCCGGCCTCGACCAGATCCCGATCACGACCATCCCCAAGCCGCGCGCCGCCGATCCTCGCAAGACCAAGCCCGTCGTCGTCGTCGACGCCGGCCATGGCGGCCTCGATTCCGGCGCCATCAGCCCCAAGGGCTACAAGGAGAAGGACCTCGTCCTCGCCGTCGCCCTGCTCGTCCGCGACCGGCTGGAGGCGAGCGGCCGCTACAAGGTGCTGATGACGCGGGACGCCGACTATTTCGTCACGCTCGGCGGCCGCGTCGAGTTCGCTCGCGAGCACGAGGCCAGCCTCTTCGTGTCGATCCACGCCGACACTGCCGACGACGGCCGCTACTTTTCGGTCAAGGGCGCGACCGTCTATACCCGTTCCGAGAAGGCCTCGGACGAGGCCGCCCGGCGCACCGCGCTGAAGGAGAACATGTCGGACATCCTCGCCGGCGCCGAGTTGCCCGAGAAGGGCGACGCCGTCACCAACATCCTGATGGACCTCGTCCAGCGCGAGACCCGCATCCACTCCCGCACCCTCGCCGAGGCCGTCGTCGGCAGCTTCAAGCGCTCGACCTCGATGACCTCCGAGCCCCACCGCCAGGCCGCCTTCTACGTGCTGAAATCGCCCGACGTCCCCTCCGCGCTGATCGAGATCGGCTTTCTCAGCAATCGCGAGGAGGAGAGTCTCATGCAGACCAAGGAATGGCGGGAGAAGATGGCGACCGCCATCGCCGGGTCGATCGACCGCTTCTTCGAGGAGCGCGCGCTGGCGAGCGTTCCCTACTGAGCCCGGCGGCGACACCGGGCTCGACGGGCGGCCGGCCCCGCTCGTGGCGTCGGGGCAACACTCCTCGTCGCCAGACCCTGGGTGCCGGCCGGCATTTGCGTGTTGTTGCCACATTGTCTGATATGGTTCGGCTGGCTCGCCCGTGCGATCCTCCCGGTACTGAGAGCTGGATTCTTCCCTCATGACGTACGTGCCGCCGCCGCCCCGATTGTACAAGCGCAGGTCGCGCAGCCTGCTGCTCAGCCTGCTCGGCTTCGCCTTCGCCGCGGGGATGGTGATGTTCGTCGGCGGCGCGGCCATTGCCGGCGTCGTCCTGTGGTACTACGCCAAGGATCTGCCCGACTACGACCGCCTCGCCCGCTACGAGCCGCCGGTCATGACCCGCATCCACGCCAGCGACGGCAGTCTGATCGCCGAATATGCCCGCGAGCGGCGCATCTTCGTGCCGCTGAACACGGTGCCGAAGCTGGTGATCGGCGCCTTCCTCTCGGCCGAGGACAAGAATTTCTGGACCCATGGCGGCGTCGATTTCACCGGCATCGCCCGCGCGGTGCTGGCGGCGGCCAAGGGCGGCCGCCTGACCGGCGCCTCGACCATCACCCAGCAGGTCGCCAAGAACTTCCTCCTGACCAACGAGCGCTCCTTCGAGCGCAAGATCAAGGAGGCGATCCTCGCCGTCCGCATCGAACACACCTTCTCCAAGGAGCGCATCCTCGAGCTCTACCTGAACGAGATCTTCCTCGGCCTCGGCTCCTACGGCGTCGCCGCCGCCTCGCTCAACTATTTCGGCAAGGAGCTGAAGGACCTGACGGTCGCCGAGGCGGCCTATCTCGCCTCGCTGCCCAAGGCGCCCAACAACTACCACCCCTTCAAGCACGAGCAGGCCGCCCTCATCCGCCGCAACTGGGTGATCGGCCAGATGCTCGCCAACGGCTACATCACTCAGGAGCAGCACGACGAGGCGATCGCCGCGCCGCTCGGCGTCAATCTTCGTCCCTTCGGCGCCCACATCTTCGCCGCCGAGTTCTTCGCCGAGGACGTCCGCCGCCTGCTGATCTCGATGTATGGCGAGGAGGGCCTCTATGCCGGCGGCCTCTCCGTGCGCACCACCCTCGACCCGGTCTTCCAGGCCTATGCCAAGGAGGCGCTGACCGAGGGCCTCGTCGCCTTCGACCGCGAGCGCGGCTGGCGCGGCCCGGTCCGCAAGATCGACCTCGCGGCCGAGGAATGGGGCGCCCAGCTCGGCCGCATGGAGGCTTGGAGCGACATCGATCCCTGGCGGCTCGGCGTCGTGCTCGACGTCGCCAAGGACAAGGCGAGTGTCGGCCTGCAGCCCTACAAGCTCGCCAGCGGCGCCATCGAGACCGACCGCGTCACGGGCATTTTGCCGGCATCGGGCGCCTCCTGGGCCGGCGCCAAGAAGAAGGGGCTCGGCAAGATCGTCGAGCCCGGCGACGTCGTCTATCTGAAGCCGATCAAGGACAAGGAAGGCCAGTACGAGCTGATGCAGGTGCCCGAGGTCGAGGGCGCCCTGACCGTGATGGATCCCCATACCGGTCGTGTGCTCGCGCTCGTCGGCGGCTTCAGCTTCGCCGCCAGCCAGTTCGACCGGGCGAGCCAGGCGCGCCGCCAGCCCGGCTCCTCCTTCAAACCCTTCGTCTACGCCGCCGCACTCGACAACGGCTATACGCCCTCCAGCGTCATCCTCGACGCCCCCTTCGAGCTGAAGCAGACCGGCTCGCAGGAGGTCTGGAAGCCCGAGAACTACAGCGGCAAATATTACGGGCCCTCGACCCTGCGCACCGGCATCGAGTTCTCGCGCAACCTGATGACCGTGCGCCTCGCCCAGGACATCGGCATGCCGCTCGTTGCCGAATATGCCCGCCGCTTCGGCGTCTATGACGACATGCTGCCGGTGCTGTCCATGGCGCTCGGCGCCGGCGAGACGACGCTGCTCCGCCTCGCCACCGGCTACTGCTCCTTCGCCAATGGCGGTCGCCAAGTGACAGCGACGCTGATCGACCGCATCCAGGACCGCAACGGCCGCACCGTCTGGCGCCACGACGACCGCGAATGCACCGGCTGCGAGGCCGCCGATTGGGCCGGACAGCCCGAGCCCGAACTGCCCGACGACCGCCGCCAGATCATCGATCCGCACACCGCCTACCAGATCACCTCGATGATGGAGGGCGTGGTCCAGCGCGGCACGGCGACGGTGCTGAAGGATCTCGACGTGCCCATCGCCGGCAAGACCGGCACCACCAACGACGAGAAGGATGCCTGGTTCGTCGGCTTCACACCCGATCTCGTGGTTGGCGCCTATGTCGGCTTCGACACGCCAAAGCCCATGGGCAAGGGCGCGACCGGCGGCCATCTGGCGGCGCCGATCGTGCGCAGCTTCCTCGAGCGTGCCCTCGCCGGCAAGGCTGCGGTGCCGTTCCGCATCCCGCCCGGCCTGAAGCTCGTGCGCATCAATCGCCGCACCGGCGCGCGCGCCTCCTCGGGCGATCCCGATTCGATCCTCGAGGCCTTCAAGCCCGATACCGATCCGCCCGAGCCCTTTGCCCTCGTCGGCCCCGAGACCACCGGCACCGGCAGCTGGGGCACCACGCAGAGTGGCGGCAGCTCGGGCGGCCTGTTCTGACGGGTGCGGCCGATGATCGGGTCCACATGATCAAAGCATGGCCGGATTGGCTGGACTCCGGTCAACCGTGCCGGACATGCTTCAACTCTGATTTAGAGCCTGTTTCACGCCTTCGACGCTCGCATCTCGATCGATCAGGCCGGCGCGATCGGGTGGGGTCGACTGGATCCGGGTCCATGGGGTCCGGGCGCCGGGCCCCGAGCGGCGCTCCGGGTAGCCCGACCGGACCGGCAGCCGACGGACACTGCGGCCGCCCAGCGAGCGCTCCCCTCGCGTCTATCCCCGCCCCGCCATGCCCGCATAGTGCTCGACGCCGTCCACGGTCCGGACCAGCACCATGCCGGCCGCTTCCGCGATCCGTGCCGACGACCGGTTGCCGGCCTTGACCTCGGCCCTGACCGGCCCATCGAGCAGCCGCGCCAGCGCGACCACCATCGCCGTGCCGAGCCCTCGTCCCCGCGCCCCCGGCGCCACCGTCCAGGACAGCTCCCAGGCCTCGCCGTCCCGATCGGCCCTGACCGTGCCGACCGGCTCCCCCGCCGTCTCCGCCACATAGAGCCGACGGCCCGGATCGGCGAGGCTGCGCGCGAGCCAGGCCTCGTGCTCGGCGCGGCCGACGGGCGCGCCATTATGGCTGGCGCTCCGCGTCACCGGATCGTTGCGCCATTCGAGCAGCAGCCTCGCATCCTCGAGGCCGGCGGGCCTCAGCGTCACCTCAGCGGTCAAATCCTTCCTCCCCCGCCGGCCGGCCATCGCCCGGCTGCCCCGCCTCCGGGCCGGGCTCCTCGCCGATCCCTGCCGGCAGGCGCTCCCCCATCGCATCCGCCTTTGTTTACACCGCCCCTCGCCATGACATAAGGTGCGCGCCGATCTGCCGGGGTCGCGCGGGCGGGCCCATCCGCCACCTCGGCCGGACCGCGCCCGCCCGAGGCGCCCCATCTCCAGGAAAGACCAGCTCCGATGCGTGCCGAGACCGAGCAGACCATCTCCGAGATCGAGGAGTCGCTTGCACTCCTGAGGAGGCATCTTTGACCCGGAGGCTGCCAAGGCACGTCTCGCGGAGCTGAATGCCCGCGCCGAGGATCCGACCCTCTGGGACAAGCCCGAGCGGGCGCAGAAGCTGATGCGCGAGCGCCAGCAGCTCGACGAGGCCATCGCCGGCTTCGAGCGTCTGGAGCGCGACCTCGCCGATGCGGTCGGCATGATCGAGCTCGCCGAGGCCGAAGGCGAGGATGCGCTCGTCGCCGAAGCCGAGGCGACGCTGAAGCGGCTCCGCCAGGAGGCCAAGAAGGAGGAGGTCGCAACCCTTCTCTCCGGCGAGGCTGATCCCAACGACGCCTTCCTCGAGGTCCATTCCGGCGCCGGCGGCACCGAGAGCCAGGACTGGGCGCAGATGCTGCTGCGCATGTACATCCGCTGGGCCGAGGACAAGGGCTACAAGGTCGACCTGCTCGAGGAGAGCGAGGGTGAGGGCGCCGGTATCAAGTCGGCGACCATCCAGGTCGCGGGCGCCCACGCCTATGGCTGGCTGAAGACCGAATCGGGCGTCCACCGCCTCGTGCGCATCTCGCCCTTCGACGCCAACCAGCGCCGCCACACGAGCTTCGCCTCGGTCTGGGTCTACCCCGTCGTCGACGACAATATCGAGGTCGAGGTCAACGAGAGCGACTGCCGTATCGACACCTTCCGCGCGTCGGGCGCCGGCGGCCAGCACGTCAACCGCACCGAGAGCGCGATCCGCATCACCCATATCCCGACCGGCATCGTCGTCGCCTGCCAGACCGACCGCTCCCAGCACCGCAATCGCGCCACGGCCTGGAGCATGCTGCGCGCTCGCCTCTACGAACTCGAGTTGCAGAAGCGCGAGGAAGCCGCCGCCGCCCAGGCCTCATCCAAGACCGCGATCGGCTGGGGCCACCAGATCCGCTCCTATGTGCTCCAGCCCTATCAGCTCGTGAAGGACCTGCGCACCGGCGTGCAGACCAGCGATCCCGATGCCGTTCTCGGCGGCGACATCGATGCCTTCATCGAGGCGGCCCTCGCCCATCGCGTCAAGGGCGGCGAGGCGGTCGCGGTCGACGATGTCGACTAGAGCCTGATCGCTCGAGATGCGGGAGTCCGTGCGAGTATCGAGTGCGTGAATCAGACTTGCTGAAACGACCACGAGGAGCATGCCCGACGAGGCCGGGCGGGTCCCTTCCAACTCATACCGCTTCGCGAAAGTTCTGACATTCGCGAAGTTGTACACGCGCGGGGGCGATGGGGCGGCCGCCCGCAGACAAAGGCAATACTGGCGCGCATCCAACTGGATCACGCGTCGAATTCTATGCGCGCCGGTATCGGACATGCTCGAGGCCGGGCGCGCGCCCGGATGCGCCCTCAGGTTTCGACCGGCAGCGACATCGGCATGGCCGGCCCGTCGATGATGGCCACATAGGGGTCGGGCATGGCGAGCTCGCGCAGCCGCCGGCTCGACCACGAGATCGCCGGCACGATGCCGGCCGTCCATACCGCCAGATCCACCCATACCAGCCATTGCGGAAGGACCCCCGTCATCGCGCCGACGAAGACGCCGATGAAGACGAGGGCGAGCGGCCCAGCCACCCTGAACACCCGCCGGTAGTGGCGGCGCTGTGCATCGTTGACCGCGCTGAGATAGGCGTGCCGGCAACCGATCACCGCCCCGGCGAGGCCGGCGAGCGAGGAGGTGATGCTTGCCGTCGGGATGTCGATGCCGTCGATCACGCCGAGCTCCTTCCCGGGGGTTCGGTGAGCCGCAGAGCCGGAGCGGGCTCTGATTCCCCAGGCGAGCATGCGCAGCAAAGATTACCGGAATGTTAACGCGCGTGCCGCAATGGCACGCCATCCCGGCGCGGGACGGCGGCGACCTCAATAACCGGCGATGCTCGCGTTCCAGATGCGGATGGTCTCGTCGTCGCCCGCCGTCGCGATCCGGTCGCCGCCGCCCATGAAGCGCACGGACCGCACCGGTTCGGAATGCCCGACGAAGGTCGCGACCGACTGTCCGCTCTCGACCGCCCAGAGCTTGACCTTCTGGTCCTCGCTCGCCGTCGCGATCAGCCGGCCGTCGGGCGAGAAGGCGACCGAGACGACGCGGTTGCCGTGGCCGGTCAGCGTGCGCAGCTTCTCGCCGGTCTCGCTCGACCACAGCACCACGGTCCTGTCGAAGCTCGCCGAGGCGATGATCGATCCGTCGGGCGAGAAGGCGAGCGCGCCGATGTCGTCGGTATGGCCGGTGAGGGTGCGCACCAGCCGGTAGCGCTGATCGTAGATGCGCACGCTCTTGTCCGCCCCGCCGGTCGCGATCAGGCCCCGGGCGGGCGCATAGGCGGTGGCGCGGATCGCATTGGTCGCCCCGCCGAGGCTGTTGCGCCGGCCGCGCCGCAAATCCCAGACGAAGGCCTTCTTGTCGTGCCCGCCCGAGACGAGGATGCGTCCGTCCGGCGACAGGGCGAGCGAGCCGACCGGGCCGTCATGCTCCTTGAGGACGCGCCGCCGCTCGCCGGTCGCAAGCGAATAGAGCCCGATCTGGCCGTCCGCCCGACCGACCGCGATCTCGTCGCCGGCGATGTCGATCGCCGTGACCTCGGCGCCGGCATCGCTTACGGTGCGGACCAGGTCGCCCGTCCCGGCATCCCAGATGTTGACGAAGCCGTTGCCGCCGCTTGTCGCGATCAGCCGGCCGCCGTCGTCGACCGCGAGCGCGGTCACCGGCGTCTGCGGGCCGCGGATCGAGCGGATGAGACTGACATCGGTCGACACGCTCGGCGGACGTTGCGCGGGCTTCACGCCGAGGCTCGTCGCGAAGTCCTGCACATAGACCATCAGCGAGACGATGCCGACGATGAGCGCGAGCTGGATGAGGGCCGGCCGCAGCCGCGTGCCTTCGCCGTTGCGGCGGCGCTCGGCCCGCCGCTCGTCCTTCAGGCGCCGCGCTTCGGCCTTCATCAGCCCGCGCGCCAGCCGACGCTCGGCGGCGGAGGCGGCCTTCTCCGCCTTCTTCTTCAGATCGACCCGCTCGGTGACGACATCGGGTGTGGCACCGGGGGCGACCGCCGGGAGGGCGGCCTTCGCTGGCTTTGCCGGCTTTGCAGCGGCTCTCGCCGCCGGCTCGCCCTTCGCCTTCGGCTGTGCCGCCTCACCGTCCGCGATTCCGGCCGCAGCCGCCCCGCGGCGCGCCGTTCCCCCGCCGACCCGCTCGCGGGTCTCCGCCAGCAGCGACATCAGGCTGCGGCGGCGCTTCCCGGCCGGCCCGGCGGCGGCCACTTGCTTCGGGCTCGCCGCCGTCTCGGCGATCGCGGCCCCGCCCGCCCCGGCGCCCTGGCCCTTGGCGAGCGCCTTCGGCACGACCGGCCGCAGCGGCGTGACCGCGGCACCACCGCCGGCCGCGCCC
>JAWKWA010000039.1:0-12826 GCA_041397765.1 Hyphomicrobiaceae bacterium
GGCGAAGGGACGGCCGCACGGACAATAGCGCGCATCGTGGTAGATGCCGGCATCGCCCATGGCGTAGCGGATCAGCGGAAAGGTGTCGTGGATGAGGCTCGTCACCACGATCTCGCCATGCTCGCCGTCGCCGACATGCCGCCCGGTTGCCGGATCGATCACCTCGATCAGGAAGCCCGGCTCGATATTGTGCATGAGGCCGGGACGCTCGCGCGTGCCGATGCCATGCTCGCACGGATACATGTGGTCGACGCGGGTCTGCGTCGCGCCGTAGTGGTTGAAGAAGGGCGCCTGCCAGAGCCTCTCCTGCTGCTCGAACCAGGAATAGCCGGCGCCCTCGCCCCCGCCCATCAGCGCCTTCACCGCCTGCAGGCTGCCGCGCTCGAGCCCGACCGCGGCCATGTGGCCGATATAGGAAGTGGTCGCCATGATGGCGTGCGGCTTGAATTTCTCCATCAATTCGAGCTTGCGGCCGACGTCGTAGGTTGCGACCGGAAAGACGGTGAGGCCGTAATCTTCCAGGCCGTAGATTTCGATGCGGCCGCCGCCCAGCATCGACACCGGGTAGCAGAGGAACACGCGGTCGCCCGGCACGAGGCCGGCCCAGCGGTAGAAATAGGCGCTGACCGAGAAGGCGCGCCGCCGCTCGGCATAGGTCGCGGCATGCAGCTCGACTCCCTGACCGCTGGTGCCGCTGGTGTTGAAGACGAGAAAGGGCTCGGCGCCCGCTGTGACGGCGGCAAGACGCTTGCCGTAGGGAGGCGCGCCCGCCTGATCGGCGACGAAATCGGCCTTGCGCACGATCGGAACCGACGAGGCGAAGTCTGCGAGCGTGCGGATGTCGCGCGCCTGCGCGCCCATCGCCGTCCAGTGGTCGCGGTAGAAGGCGTTGCGCCGCCAGGTCTCGGCGACGAGCGCCGACACGCGTGTCGTCTGATAGCGCTCGATCTCCTCGCGCGCCGCCCGCTCGAACTTCGGGTCGTGAAGTCTCGGCTCCATCGCACCATTCTCCGTAAGCGAAACGTCTCGCGCCTCCGGCCGGCTGCCGTCCCGCCGGCCGGGCGTCAGGGATCGAGGAAGTCGAACGGCAGTCCGTTGCGATAGAGATCGCGACCGATATTGCTCTTCTGCACGAGGCTGGCGCCGTCATAGATCTGGAAGGCCTTGGCATCGCGCATCAGCCGCTCGGCATCGAGCGCGCGGGTGAGGCCGCTCGCGCCCATCACCTCGACGGCTTCCGTGACGATGCGCATCGCGACATTGGCGCAATGCAGCTTGGTCATCGCCGCCTCGGTGCCGACGGCGCGCGTGTTCTCGCTCTCCAGGCGCCGCGCCGTCGTCTTCCAGAGGGCGCGGGCGGCGGCGAGCGCGGTCGCAAGATCGGCGAGATGGAACATCATGCCCTGATGCTCGAACAGCGGCTTGCCGAACTGCTTGCGGTCGCGGGCATGGCTCATCGCCAGGTCGAGCGCGGCGCGCGCGACGCCGAGCGCGGTGGCGGCGCAATGGAGACGCGACTCGTTCAGCGTCAGCATGGCGATGCGGAAGCCCTCGCCTTCCTCGCCGAGGCGATTGCCGATCGGCACGGCGACATTCTCGAAGGTGAGCTCGGCGACCGGGCTGCCACGCAGGCCGATCAGCGGCTCGGCGGGTCCGCGCGCGAAGCCCGCCATGCCGGCCTCGACGACGAAGGCGGTGAGGCCGCGCGATCCGGCCTCGAGGTCGGTCTTGGCGAAGACGGTGAACACGTCGCCGACATTGCCATTGGTGCACCACATCTTGCGGCCGTCGAGCCGGTAGACGTCGCCGTCGCGCCGCGCGGTGGTGCGGATCGCGCCGACGTCCGAGCCGCCGCCGGGCTCGGAGATCGAGATGCACGGGATCAGCTCGCCGCCGGCGAGCCGCGGCAACAGGCGCGCCTTCAGGGCAGGCTGGGCGGCCTCGGCGATCGGCACGACCGAATCGGTCGAGTTGTTGAAGGTGAGCGCGACGGCGCCGCTCGCGCGCGCGATACGCTCGGAGATCAGCAGAGGCGTCAGCAGGTCGCGGCCGAGCCCGCCATATTCCTCGGCGATACCGAGGCCGAACAGACCGGCCTCGGACATGGCCTGCCAGAGATCGCGCGGGAAGACATCGTCGGCATCGACAGCGCGGGCGCGCGGCGCGATGCGCTCGGCAATGAGCCGGTCGACTGTCGCGAGCACCCGCGCGCGTGTCGCTGCGTCGAAGGCCATGACACCATCCTCCCCGCGGTCACTATTTGCCGAACCGCCACTGACTGAAGTCGGGCTTGCGCTTCTCGAGGAAGGCGCTCGCGCCCTCGTTCTGCTCGCCCGTCTCGAAATAGTCGGGGCGAACATGGTTCAGCACCTCGAACAGGTCCTTCTGCATGGTGAGGCGCTCGTCGAGAATGTACTGGAAGGAGTGCTTGACGGTGGCGATGCAGGTTGGCGAGAGCGCCATGATCTCGTCGGCCCATTTCTTCACCTCGGCGTCGAGCTCGGCCATCGGCACGACGGCGTTGACGAGACCCCAGGCGAGCATCTGTTGCGCCGAGTAGCGCCGGCAGAGCATCCACATCTCTCGTGCGCGCTTGTGGCCGATGATGTTGGCGGCGTGCGCGACCATGTAGCCGCCGGCGGGCGAGCCGACACGCGGGCCGTTCTGCCCGAAGCGGGCATGCTCGGCCGCGATGGTGATGTCGCAGAAATATGCGAGATGGTTGCCGCCGCCGATGCACCAGCCGTTGACGCGGGCGATCACGGCTTTCGGGCATTTGATGATCAATTCGGCGGTGTGATAATCCTCTTCCCTGGTGCCGCCCTCCTTCTCCCAGTTGACGTCGCCGCCGGCCGAGAAGGCGCGCTCGCCGGCGCCGGTGAAGACGATGACGCCGACGTCCTTGTCCGCCTCGGCGCGCTTCAGCGCGTGCTCCCACTCGTAGATCGTGTTCTGGGTGAAGGCGTTCAGCTTCTCGGGCCGGTTGATGGTGATGGTCGCGATGTGATCCTTCACGTCGTAGAGGATGTCGCGATAATTGCCCTTCTCGATGTGATCGAACTTGCGCGTGGCGGTCATCGGCGGAAACTCCCTTCTGTCATGGTGTGGTGGCATGGCTCGGTGTCATGGCGAGACCCCGCGCAGGACGATGGCCCGACCGGCTGCGACGGGAAGGCCGATGTTTTGATGACGCGCGGCGATCGACGAGAGCCTTGCCAGACGCGTATCGTCGATCGCGACGACCCGGCGGCTCGCATGGTCGACATGCAGATAGAGCGTCTCTTGCGCGGCGGCGATCTCGCCGCTCGCCGATTTCGCCATCAGATAGAGGACGTGCACGGCCTTGGCCGTCACGCCGGCGATCTTGACGAACACCTCGAGCCCCTCGCCCTCGCGGATCTCGGCAAGAAAAGTCTGGTGCTGCTCGGTGACGAAGAGGGCGCGGGCGGTGCGGGCGCAATAGTCGCGCGAGAGATCCATGCGGCCGAAGAAGGCGCGCGCCGCATCCTCGAACAGGATGCCGTACCAGCCGACATTGAGATGGCCGTTGTAGTCCATCATCTCCGGGCGCGAGCGAACGGCGCCACAGGGCTCGAGCAGGGTGAGGTCCGTGATCGGCGTCGTCTCGGCCATCAACTGCCACTTTCCGCCGGGCGGGGCATCGGCGCCTCCTCAGTCGAGCTCGAAGGGCAGGCCGGACTTGTCCAGATAGCGGCCGATCAGCATTTTCTGGATCTCGTTCGAGCCGTCGAAGATCTGGAAGGCCTTGACGTCGCGCATCATCCGCTCGACCGGATAGGCCTTGGAGAGGCCATTGCCGCCCATCGCCTGCACGGCATCGGTCGTGATGCGCATGGCGGCATCGGTGGTGACGAGCTTGGCCATGGCGGCATAGGTGCTGGCGCGCTTGGAGTGCTCGGCGGCGAGCATGGCGATCGCCTGGTCCCAGATGGCGCGGGCGGCCGCGAGTTCGGCGGTCATCGAGGCGAGCAGGAATTGCAGGCCCTGATGCTGGATGATCGGTTTGGCGAACTGAATGCGTTCCTTGGCGTAGACGACGGCGACGTCGAGCGCGGCGGTGGCGACGCCGAGTGCCATGGCGGAGCAGTTGAGCCGGGCCTCGTCGAGCGAGGCCATGGCGAGCTTGAAGCCCTCGCCCTCGGCGCCGAGGCGGTTCTCGACGGGCACACGCACATTGTCGAAATAGAGCGGCGTCGTCGGGCTGCCCTTGAGGCCGAGCAGTTCCTCGTCGCGGCCGCGCGTGAAGCCGGCCGCATCGCGCGGCACGACGAAGGCGGAGACGCCTTTGTGACCGGCATCCGGGTCGGTCTTGGCGAAGACGGTGTAGACGTCGCCGACCTGGCCATTGGTGCACCAGGCCTTGCGGCCGGAGATGACATAGTGGTCGCCGTCGCGCACGGCGCGTGTCACGATGCTGGCGGCATCAGAGCCCGATTGCGGCTCCGACAGGCAGAAGCAGGGGATCAGCCTGCCGGCGGCGATGCCCGGCAGATATTTGCGCTTCACCGCCTCGCTGCCGCCCTGGACGATCGGTGTCGTAGCGTCGCCGCAGTTGGAGTAGATCAGCGAGACGGCGGCGCTCTCGCGGGCAAGACGCTCGGAGATCCTGAGCGGTGTCTCCATGTCCGGGCCGCTGCCGCCATAGTCCGGCGGTATCCACAGGCCGAACAGTCCGAGCCGGCCGGCGGCCTCGTAGATGTCGCGCGGGAACTGTGCCGTCCGGTCGATCTCGGCGGCGCGGGGGCGCACGATCTCGCGGGCGAAACGGCCGACCGTCTCGAGAATTGCGCGCTGCTCGTCCTTGTCCATGCCGTCCTTTTCCATGAGCCGAAGTGGCGTTCGGGGCTGCCACAGGCGCGACAGCCCCGAGCGGGGATCACACCATGGTCAGGCCACCGCTGACACTGATGGTCTGGCCGGTGATGTAGTCGGCGTCCTTGGAGACGAGGAAGCTGACGGCGGCGGCCTGATCCTCGGGCTTGGCCACGCGACGGAACGGAATGAGCTTCACCATCCGCTTGATCAGCTCGGGGTCCTCGGCGATCTCGGCCTGCAGCAGCGGTGTGTCGGTCGGTCCGGGCGCCACGCAATTGACGTTGATGTTGTGGCGGGCGTTCTCCCGCGCGAGGCTCTTGGCGAGGGCGATGAGGCCGCCCTTGGTGGCGGAATAGACCGCTTCGCCGCTGGTGCCGACCCGGCCGGCGTCGGAGGCGAAATGCACGATCTTGCCGCGCTTCCTCTCGATCATCGCCTTCAGCACCGGATGGGTGACATAGAGCACGGCCTCCAGATTGATGGCGATGACTTTGCGCCAGTAGTCGGAATCCTCGTCGGCAAAGCGCGACGTGCCGACCCAGCCGATGGTATTGACCAGCGCCTCGATGGGGCCAAGCTCCTTCTCGACCTTGGCGACGAGCGCGCGCACCGCCTTTTCGTCGGTCTGGTCGCAATGATGGATGGTGAGCGCGGCATCCTTGCCGGCCTTCGCCTTGACTTCGTCGAGCCCCTTCTGGTTGAGGTCCATGGCAGCGACGTGGAAGCCGTCTGCGATGAGGCGCAACACCACCGCCTGGCCGATGCCGCCGCCGCCGCCCGTCACGAGCGCAACCTGCTTTCCTGCCATCTTCTCCTCCTCGAGCGGCCGTGACGGCCAAAGGTTGAAATCGAGCCGGCACGTCGCCGGCCTTCGTGGAACTGTCGTTCAGAAGCCGAACAGGCGCGCGGCGTTCTCGTAGAGGAACTTCGCCTTCGACCTCTCCTTCAGGCCGAGCGCCTCGATCTGCTCGAGCGATTCCTTGTGGTCGATGAGCGGGTAATCGGTGCCCCAGAGCACCTTGTCCTGGCCGTGCGAGTTGATGAACTTGACGAGCTCGGGCTTCCAGTATCGCGGCGCGTGGGCCGATGTGCCGAGGAAGACGTTCGGATGCTTCCAGGCGAGCGCGATCGCCTCCTCGGTCCAGGGCCAGCCGGTGTGCGTGCACACGATGGCGAGATCGGGGAAGTAGAGCGCGACGGGATCGAGATGGATCGGCCGGCCGGGCTCGAGCGGCATCAGGTCGAGCGTGTTGCCCATCGAGATGATGGCGGGAACGCCGAGCTCCTCGGCCTTGGCGTAGTAGGGGAAATAATGCGCATGGCTCGGCGGCACGCCATAGCCGTGCGGGTGGATGTGCAGGCCCTTGAAGCCGTGCTCCTTCACGGCCGCCTCGAAGGCGCGCACGCCCTTCATGCGCTCGTGAATGTTGACGCCATAGAGGCCGAAGAGGCGCTTCGGCGCCTGCGTGACGACCTTCACCACTTCCTCGACGGTCGAGTGCTCGAGCGGACGCTGCTGCTGCACCGACCAGGTGGCGATGGCGCAGACCATGACCTTCTCGATGGCGAGATCGTCCATGCGCTTCAGGAAATCCGGCACCTCGTAGCCGACGAAATTCCGCGCGCGGCCGACCTGTGCGAAGCGGCTGTGCTCCTCCTCGTTCTCGAGGAAATTCTTGGTGATGCCGTAGGGCGTGAAGTCCGAGCAAAGAATGTCAATGGCCGCCATCTCGGGTCGGTCTCCTCGTTTCGTCCTTCTTGCGGGCGCCACGCCTTCGGGCGCCGCCGTGCTCGTTGTCACAGTCCCCGATTGACGCCGCCGTCGACCAGAAGGCTCTGGCCGGTGATCGAACCCGAATCCGCCGAGAGCAGGAACGCCGTGGTGCCGACGAGCTCGGTCATCTTCACCGAGCGCGCCATCGGTATGGTTCGCCGCACGGGCTCCGACAGCGGCCAGTTCTCGACGAAGCCGGGCAGGATGCTGTTCATGCGGATATTGTCGCGCGCGTAGCGGTCGGCATAGAGCTTCTGGTAGGCGGCGAGCGCCGAGCGCAGCGTGCCCGACACCGGGAAGATCAGCCGCGGCTCCGGCGCACCGAAGGTCGAGACATTGACGATCGAGCCGCCGCCCTGCCGGCGCATGACGGGCGTAACGGCACGGGCCATGCGCACGACATTGAGGAGATAGAGCTCGGTGCCGTAGAGCCAGCTCTCGTCGGGGATGTCGGTCAGCTCGCGCTCGAGATCCGGATCGTAGCCGGCGCCCGAGACATGCAGCGATTCCTTGTCGCGTCCGGTGTTGTTCACGACGCCGTCGATGCGGCCGAAGCTCTTCTCGGCGAGCGCGACGAGGCGGTCGATGTCCGCCGCTTCGGTGACCGAGCCCTGCAGGCCGATGCCGCCAAGCTCGTTTGCGAGATCGAGGATCGAGGACGAGCGTGCCATCAGAGCAAGGCGAAATCCGCGGGCGGCGAGACCGCGCGCGAGTGCCTCGCCGATGCCCTGGCTCGCTGCCGTGACGATGGCGACCGGCCGTGCGTCCGTCATGGGCTCAACTCCTCTTCTCCCGCGCCGCTCGCGGCCTTCGCAACGTCACTCACTGTCCGCGCGCGTGCACGCGCTCGTCGACCCAGCGACGGGCCTTGTACTCGCTATGCGCGAGATCGCCGGGCTTCAGGATCTCGACGACGAAGCGAATGCCGACTTTGCGCTGGACAGCTTCCGACAGGCGCTCGCGCCAAGCCTCCATCTCGCTCTCGCCCGACACGGATTTCGGCATCACCTTCAATGTCGCCACGTCCGACTGCGCACCATCCGACGTCAGCTTCACCTGGTACTCGTCGACATTGCCGTCGGCGAACATGGCATCGTCGACCGCCTGCGGCCAGATGTTGACGCCCTTCACCTTCTTCATGTCGTCGAGCCGGCTGACCGAGGCGACCTCGAGGCCCGAGAACGGACGGCCGCAACTGCAATAGCGGTGATCGCGATAGACGCCGCGGTCGCGCGTGCGGCAGCGGATGAGCGGCGTGTCGACATGATAGAGGCTGGTGATCACGATCTCGCCGGGCTCGCCGTCCTTCACGTGCTCGCCGGTCGCCGGATCGATCACCTCGGTCAGATACATGGGATCGATGTTGTGCAGCATGCCCGGGCGGGTGCTCGTGCCGATGCCGTGCTCGCAGGTGAAGGCGTGGTCGTTGCCCGATTGCGTCGAGCCATAGCGGTCGAAGACCCGGGCGCCGAATGCGTTCTCGAGCCGCTCGAGCCAGGCGTGGCCCGAGCCCTCGCCGCCCGTCAGCAGCATCTCGACGCCGAAGGATTTCGGATCGACCGGGGCGACGGCGGCGAGATGGCCGAAATAGGAGGTGGTTCCATAGAGCGCCCGCGGACGGTAGCGGCCGATCAGCTCGAGCTTCTTCTTCACGTCGTAATTGCCGACCGGAAAGGTCGTCAGCCCATAGGTGACGGCGCCCTGGAACTCGCAGCGCCCGCCCGCCATCATGGTGACGGGAACGGTGAGGAAGACGAAGTCGCCGCGCGCGAGCCCCGACCATTTGAGCAGGAAGCCGTAGATGTGGCCGGTCGCGCGGAACTCCTCCTCGGTCTGGGCATGGATCTCGATGCCCTGCCCGGTCGTGCCGCTGGTGTTGGCGACGACGAGCGGCATGTGGGTGTCGATGACATGCTTGTGGCGCAGGCCGAAGGGTGGCGAGCGCTCCTGATCCTCGACGAAATCGCGCTTCTCGACAGTCGGCACCTTGCGGCGGAAATCGTCGATGGAGCCGATCGCGTCGGGTGTGATGCCCGCCTTTCGCCAACGCTCGCGATAGAACGGATTCTCGGCCCAGGTCTTGGCGAGAAGCCCGCTCAGCTTCTGCCATTGCAGCGCGACGACCTCCTCGCGCGACAGGCTTTCCATCCCGCTGTCGTGAATGCGCCGCTCCATGAGCATCCTCCGCCGATGACGCGATATGGCGCATTTCCCGGTACTGCCGCACCGGGCCGAGACATGCGCATTTCGCTCGCTACTGGCGTCCTCGTCCCTTGATGGCGGCGCGCTCCGGCAAATCACGCTGACGGGCACCGCTCCTTGATTGCCGCAAGGATAGCAAGGCGCATCGGCCTCGCAAGATCGCCACGCGCATGGAAATGCCTGCATTTCGCATGGCTCCCCATCGCCGCAGGCAGGGCGCGGTCTGGCAGAATTGGATGCGCCGGATGATGCGAGCATGCCGGGACCGGGCGAGGTGAGACATGGAAGAGATCGGATCGGCGCGCCTGCTTCGCGGCCTCAGAGTGCTCGACCTGACGCAGTTCACGCCGGGGCCCTACTGCACGCTGCTTTTGTCGGACCTCGGCGCCGATGTCCTGAAGATCGAGCCGCCGGCCGGCGATCCGATGCGTGTCGACGGGCCGATCGACGCCGACGGTATCGCGGCCTGGTACAAGGTGATGAATCGCAACAAACGTGTGCTGCGCATCGATCTGAAGAGCGATGCCGGACGGGCGGCATTCGCCGGGCTCGTCGCGGCGGCGGACGTGCTGCTGGAATCCTACCGCCCCGGGGTTCTGGAACGCCTCGGATTTCCCGACGCGCGGCTCGACGAGATCAATCCGCGTCTCGTCCATTGCGCGCTTTCGGGTTTCGGACGCACCGGTCCCTATCGCCTGAGGCCCGGCCACGACATCACCTACATGGCCTTCGGCGGCGGGCTCATCCAGTCGGGCACCGAGGAAACGCCGGTCGTCACCGGCCCGACGGTCGCCGATTTCGCCGGCAGCCTCGTCGCCGGCCTCACCATCGTCTCCGCGCTCAATGCGCGCGATCGCGACGGACATGGTGCCCATATCGATGTCGGTCTCGCCGACGCCGTGCTCGGCTGGCTCGGCCCCGAGCTCACGGCGCTGTTTCGCGCGGGTTTCGAGCCGCGCCGCGCCGCCAACGCCTATAATGGCGGCCTCGCCTGCTATCAGGTCTACCGGACGAGCGACGACCGCTTCATCGCGCTCGGCATCGTCGAGGAGAAGTTCTGGCGGACCTTCTGCGAGGCGGTGGCGCGGCCCGACTGGCTGGCGAGGCAGTGGGAGCCGCTGCCCCAGCATGCACTGATCGGCGAGCTGGCGGCGCTGTTCCGCTCGCGCACGCGCGATGCCTGGCAGGATCTGCTCGATCCCCTCGACACCTGTTTCCATGTCGTTCTCGATCTGCCCGAGCTCCTCGACCATCCTCAGGCGCTGGCGCGACGGCTGATACGCAAGTCCGCCGACGCCGAGCCGCTGGTCGATGTGCTGCTGCCGGCCTGGATCGACGGGCGGCCGCCGGAGGGGCGCCGGCCCTGGCGCGAGATCACGCTGGCGGAGGCGGTCGAGGCTTGGTCCGCGCACGGGATGTGACGCTAACCCCTTCGGGCTGCTATGTTTGCGATCTGAAGTCCGCTCGGCTGTCGCCGGCCGGGCGCCCCGAACCGTCCGACGCTTGGAACAAGCTCGCCCATGGCCCCGCCCTCGATCGCCTCGCGCCTCTCGGTTGCCGCCTCGCTGCCCGGTCTGAGGATCCACAGCGGCCGCAAGGTCAAGGTCGGGTTCCTCGCACCGCTCACCGGCGACGTCAGCGCCTGGGGGGCGCCGGGTCTCAAGGGGCTGGAGATCCGTGCCGGGCGGATCAATCAGCAGGGCGGGCTGAGGGTCGGCCCCGAGCGGGCGATGATCGAGCTCGTGCCGTTCGACTGCCAGTACGACCCCGGACGCGCGCTCATCGGCGCGCGCCAGCTCCTCGAGGAGGAGGGCGTCAGCCTGCTGATGATGCTCGGCGGCGACACCTTCCCGCCCGTGCAGGACCTCGTGACCCGCGCCCGGGTTTTGACGACGACGCTTCTGCCGAGCGACCTATCGCCCGATACCGAGCTGCTGATCGCCCCCTCCGAGGTGCATCCGATCTACAACGTCACCGGCGTCGAATGGCTGCGGCGCGAGCGGCCGGACCTTGGGCGGGCCGCCATCTGCGGACAGCGCGACGCGCTCGGGCTGCCCTCGATCGCCACATACCGGGCGGCCTTCGAGGCGGCCGGTGTCGAGGTCGTCAAGGAGATCTTCTACCAGGCGGACATGGCCGATCCGGCGGCCATCGTGCAGTCGATGATCGCGGCCGGCGCCGACATCCTGTGCTGGAGCACGTCTTACGAGCCCTTCGTGCACGCCCTCACCGAGGAGGCCTACCGGCAGGGTTTCGCCGGCCAGCTCATCTCCTGCACGGCCGACAACTACCGCCGGCTGGTGGAGCGGACCTCGATCCGCTTCATGGAGGGGTTCGTCTTTCAGTTCCCCGATTTCGACGATCCGATGCTGAATGGCCAGCGCATCAATTTCCACGACCCCAACGGCTTCTACGACGCCTTCGTCGCGCGCCATCCCGGTGCGTGGACGGCGGTGTCGTGGGAATATGCCTCGGTGCTCGACCTTTGGAGCCAGGCGGTCGAGGCGGCCGGATCGACCGAGGCGATCTCGGTCATGGCGGCGATGAAAGCGGGCGGGCGCGGTCGGCATGCCTTCGGGGAAGCCCGCTGGTGGGGGCGCGAACTTTTCGGCATCGACAATGCCCTCGTCGGCGACTGGCCGGTGGTGGTGATCCGCGAGGGACGCGCCCGCATCGCCGAGTTCCGCTCGATTCCCGATTGGCTGGCACGGCACGGCGAATTGCTGAAGCGCCATATGCGCGCTCTCGGCCAGCTCTGGGAGCAGCGCGTGGCACCGCGATCGCCACTCGAGGAGCCGGTGCCCGGACCCTATGTGCGGCGACAGTCGGGCACGGGCCGATAGGGCTGAGGACCCGGCGCACAAGGGCAATGGAGGCGCGCATTCGACGTGTATGCGAGTCGCAAAGGCACGGGGAAAGCCTTGGCCGCCCCGTGCCGTCGTCGGTCGTGTGGGTGATGCTCGCGCGGTCGGCGCAGCAGCTACTTCGTCAGCTCTTCGACGAGCTTGAACGGCGCCTGCAGGATCTGGTCGACCGTCGACACGATCTCGGTCATCGGATCGCTGGCGGCCGTCTGGTCGTCGGCAAGCGCAATGCCGGCGCCGAAGCCGGCGAGGAAAGCGCACGCCACAACCGTCGCAATGGTCGATTTCATGGGTTTCGTCTCCCGGTCACTTGATGACAGAAGGAGGATATAGGTCATCCATTACGTGGCAAGTGGCAGTTCTTGCGTAACGCACAGCTTTCGTGGCGGTTGTCGCAGCTTTCGTCCAGGGCTCGAGGGGGGCGCGCTCGCCATTCCGCTCCCAGCCCGTCAGGCCTCGCGCATCAGCATCCGCTGCTCGTCGAAGAGCTGGAGCTTGGCATATTCGACGGCGGTCTCGGGATCGCGCCGCTCGATCGCCTCGAACAGCGAGCGCAGGCGCTTCTGGTACTCCCGGATGCGCGAGGGCGACAGGCTCTTGCGCTTGTGGGCGAGCCAATGGCCCTGGCGGCGCACGTCGGTGATCATCTGGTAGATGGCGATCAGCAGCGGATTGCCGGTGGCGCGGGCGAGATCGAGGAAGAACTCCTCCTCGACCCGGGCGAAGGCCTCCGCATCGGTCAGCACCGCCTCGGCATCGGCGAGGCGCTGGCTGAGGCGGGTGATGTCGCGCGGCGCCATGTGGATGACGGCGAGGCGGACGAGCTCGGGCTCGACGATGCCGCGCACGACCTGGAGCTCGAGGAGGCTCGTCGCCTCGGAAACGGCGAGGATGTCATAAGCCGCGGCCGGTTCGAGGGGGGACGCCGCGCCGACGGGCGGCAGGCCGGTCGCTGCCACGGGAGATCCGGGCTCGTGCGAGCCGCCCGTATCCTTCGACCAGATGACGAAGCTGCCGGAGCCCGGCCGGCGGGCGACGACGCCGCTCCGTGCCAGGATGTCGAGCGCCTCGCGAACTGCCGCGCGGCTGACGCCGAGGTCGCTGGCAAGGTCGCGCTCGGCGGGCAGTCGCTCGCCGGTGCGGAACTCGC
>JAWKWA010000040.1:0-11191 GCA_041397765.1 Hyphomicrobiaceae bacterium
TGATCTTGAACATGGAACGCCTCCTCGCGTTATGAAGGCGAACCTACAGCACCAACTCTTACCAGACCGTGAATCCGGAAGATTATCTTTCGTGCCTGACGATCTATTCTGAGAAAATCGCTGCGTTTTTGTAATATCGCGTTAGTCTAGTTGCTTCCAATTTTAGGCAATTTTGCCTTCTATGCCGCGAGACCGCAGGCTCAAGGTGAAGGCGTCGCGGACGAATGTTTCAGATCGGCACGCGCGTCCTGATCGCGTGGCGACTCACAGTGATCTCACCCGCCATATAAAGATTTCCTTATATGATGGTTGCGGCCTCGGGGGCGAGCGGCTATACAGCGCCAGCCGCGATGCGTCCGGCTCACGATTTCGTGAGCGCCGGACCGCCTCCGATGGCGAGACTGCCGATCCCGGGGTGCGCACGAGCCTCGGCCGGGCAGGCCCCGCGCGGCGCTTTCGAGAGACATGCTCGCTCCCGCCGGCCTCCTGAAGGTGCGGCCAGGGACAGGCCCGAGACGAGGACCCGAGATGACCGCCAAGGACTATATCGTCAAAGACATCGCGCTCGCCGAGTGGGGCCGCAAGGAGATCGCCATCGCCGAGACCGAGATGCCCGGTCTCATGGCGACGCGCGAGGAGTACGGCGCCAAGCAGCCGCTGAAGGGCGCGCGCATCGCCGGCTCGCTGCACATGACCATCCAGACCGCCGTGCTGATCGAGACGCTCGCCGCGCTCGGCGCCGAGATCCGCTGGGTGTCGTGCAACATCTACTCGACCCAGGATCACGCCGCCGCCGCGATCGCCGAGGCCGGCATCCCGGTGTTCGCCTGGAAGGGCGAGACGCTGAAGGATTATTGGGACTACACGCGCAAGCTGTTCGAGTGGGGCGACGGCGGCACGCCGAACATGATCCTCGACGACGGCGGCGATGCCACCATGTTCGTCCATCTCGGCCTCAGGGCCGAGGAGGGCGACACGGCCTTCCTCGACAAGCCGGGCTCGGAGGAGGAGGAGGTGTTCTTCGCGCTGCTCAAGCGCACGCTCGAGGAGAAGCCGAAGGGCTGGTTCGCCGAGATCGCGCGCAATATCCGCGGCGTGTCGGAGGAGACGATGACGGGCGTGCACCGGCTCTATGAGATGCAGCGCGCCGGCAAGCTGTTGTTCCCGGCGATCAACGTCAACGACTCGGTGACGAAGTCCAAGTTCGACAATCTCTATGGTTGCCGCGAGAGCCTCGTCGACGGCATCCGCCGCGGCACCGACGTGATGATGGCCGGCAAGGTGGCGATGGTCGCCGGCTTCGGCGATGTCGGCAAGGGCTCGGCTGCCTCGCTGCGCAATGCCGGCTGCCGGGTGATGGTGTCGGAGATCGATCCGATCTGCGCGCTGCAGGCGGCGATGGAGGGCTACCAGGTCGTGACCATGGAGGATGCGGCGGCGCAGGCCGACATCTTCGTGACGGCGACCGGCAACAAGGACGTCATCACCGTCGAGCACATGCGCGCCATGAAGGACCGCGCCATCGTGTGCAACATCGGCCACTTCGACAACGAGATCCAGGTGGCCGGCCTCAAGAACCTGAAGTGGAACAACATCAAGCCGCAGGTCGACGAGATCGAGTTCCCCGACGGCAAGCGCATCATCCTCCTGTCGGAGGGGCGGCTCGTCAATCTCGGCAACGCGATGGGCCATCCCTCGTTCGTGATGTCGTCGTCCTTCACCAACCAGACGCTGGCGCAGATCGAGCTGTGGACGCATCCGGAGTTCTACGAGCGCAAGGTCTACACGCTGCCCAAGCACCTCGACGAGAAGGTGGCGATGCTGCATCTGAAGAAGATCGGCGCCAACCTCTCCAAGCTGTCGAAGGCGCAGGCCGCCTATATCGGCGTGCCCGAGAGCGGCCCGTTCAAGCCGGACCACTACCGCTACTGAGCCGGTGAAGCCGCGTTCGGATGCAAGAAGACATGCAGCCTCGGACCCGTGCCGGGGCTGCTTTCTTTTCAGGGTTCACCGCGATGCGAGCCGCGCGTCCCGACGGTTGCGATTCACGTGAAACGTGGCGCGCGGCGCCCGGCCCCGGAGCCCGACCGGGCGAGATGCGAGCGACCGCGCGAGCATCGAGCCGTGAATGAGACCGTAGACCTCAGAGCCGCTGCCTGTGCGACACCGACACCTTCGTTCCGTCTCAGTCGGACATGCACTGGTGAAGCGTGCCGTCATCGTCGCGACAGATGCGTTGCCGATCGGCACCGCATGTGAGCGCACCGATGCGGCGAGGCGCCCCGGTGTGTCAGCGTTAACCATCTCGTTCTGGTCATCGCGGGCGAACGCCCGCATACTTCCTGCACGATTCGTCACCCATTCCATGTCCATCGCGTGGTGCGGCGCTGCCTTGCGGGCGGCGTTGCCGCCTGTTGCCGACCTGCCGGAGCCCGTCTGATGAAAGGAGAGCGGAGTCTCGAGCGCCTCAGCGGCGTTCCTCGCAGCCTCGTCGCTCTGCTCATCGCCAGCGTCTCCGCGGCCCTGATCCTGTCGCTCGCGGTGGCACGCGGGGGCGATCCCGGCGAGCGACTCACCAGCCTGTCGGGGTTGATGGCCGCCAGCATCGTCACCGCGCTCGTCACACTGGTGGTCGGAGCGGCCTGGACGCTGGTGCGGCTCAGCGACCGCTCGGGGCTGCGCATCCGCGGGCAATCGAACGAGATCCTGGCGCTGCGCGCGCGGCTCGCCGCCAGCGAGCAGATGCTGAAGGTCGAGCCGCAGGGATTGATGCTCTTCGAGCACGGCCAGCCGCCGCGCCTGCAGATGCACGGGCTCGATGCCGGGCTCGGCGTGCCGAGGGTCGCAGGCGACATCATGCGGCTTTCCGGCTGGCTCGAGGCGGAGGGCGCGCGCGAGGCGAGCCAGCAGATCGAGGCGCTCGTCAAACAGGGACAGCCGTTCACCCTGGCGGCGCGCACGCTGAGCGGCGGCCATGTCGAGATCGAGGGCCGGGTCGCGGGATCGCGGGCGCTCGTCAAAATCCGCGAGGCGGCGGGCCAGCTACTCGAATTGTCGGAGCTGAAGGATCGTGTCCGCCGGCAGGCCCGCGAATTGCAGCTCACGCGCACATTGTTCGAGGCCCTGCCGACACCGATCGCCATTCGCGGTGCCGACAGCCGCATCGAGTGGGTCAACCTCGCCTATGTGCGGGCGGTCTCGGCGGCCAACCGCGAGGAGGTGAGGAACCGGCAGATCGAGCTGCTCGAGAGCCGGCAGCGCACCGCCTTCGACAAGGTGCTGAGGGGCGGGCGGATCTATCGCGACCGGGTCCATCTCATCGTCGGCAGCGAACGGCGCGCCTTCGATGTGGTCGGCGTGCCGCTCGAGCAATCGAGCGCCATGATCGCGACCGACGTCGCCGCGATCGACGAAGCGAAGGGCGAGATCAGCCGGCTCATCGCCGCGCATGACAGGACGCTCGACCGCGTGGCGACCGCGGTCGCCATTTTCGGGCCCGATCAGCGTCTCGTCTTCTCCAACGAGGCCTATCGCCGGCTCTGGCAGATCGATCCGGAATGGCTCGCCTCGCATCCGCGCGACGGCGAGATCCTCGATCGGCTGCGCGAATCGCGGCGGCTGCCGGAAGAAGCGGACTACCGGGCCTGGAAGACCAAGCAGCTCGCCTGCTACGGCCTGCAGGCCGAGCACGAGGACTGGTGGCACCTGCCGGGGGGACGCGCTGTCCGCGTCATCGCCGAGCAGCGGCCGGACGGCGGCGTGACCTATCTCTACGACGACGTGACGGAACGGCTCGCGCTCGAAAGCCGCTACAACGAGCTGATCACGGTGCAGAGCGAGACGCTCGACCATCTCAAGGAAGGCGTCGCGGTGTTCGCGACCGACGGGCGCCTGAGACTGTTCAACCCGGCCTTCGCGCGGATCTGGAAGCTCAATCCGCAAGACCTCGCACGCGAGCCCCATGTCGACGAGGTGATCCGCCGCTGCCGCGTGCTGCACGACGACGAGGAGACCTGGACCGGTCTCAACCGCGCGGTGACGACGATTTCCGACCAGCGCCAGCGCATCGAGGGCCAGATGGTGCGGCCGGACGACAGCGTGATCGCCTATGCGGGACTGCCGCTACCGGACGGCGCCATGCTGATGACCTTCATCGACATCACCGATTCCAAGCGGGTCGAACGGGCGCTGGTCGAGAAGAACGAGGCGCTGGAGGCGGCGAGCCGGCTGAAGAGCCAGTTCCTGTCGCATGTCTCCTACGAGCTGCGGACGCCGCTCACCAACATCATCGGCTTCTCGGAGCTGCTCAACAGCCCGCGCACCGGGCCGCTCACCGACAAGCAGCGGGAGTATCTCGGCGATATCGGCGCCTCCTCGAAGACGCTGCTGTCGATCATCAACGACATTCTCGATCTCGCGACCATCGATGCGGGTGCCTTCGAGCTGAAGCTCGCCACGGTCGAGGTCCGGGGCCTCGTCGAACATGCCGCCCATGTGGTGCGCGACCGGTTGGCGCGGGCGAAGCTGCATCTGGACATCGAGCTCTCGGCCGATGCGGTCAGCTTCGTCGCCGACGAGAACCGCGTGCGGCAGGTTCTCTATAATCTGCTCTCGAACGCCATCGGCTTCTCCGAGCCTGGCGGGCACATCACGCTCGGTTGCAGACGCGCCGACGGCATGATGATATTCAGCGTCGCCGATCAGGGCGTCGGCATCCCGGAGGAGCATCAGTGGCGCGTGTTCGAGCGCTTCGAGAGCCGCACGCAGGGCTCCAAGCACCGGGGCGCGGGACTTGGTCTCGCACTCGTCAAGAATCTCGTCGAGCTGCATGGTGGCGATGTGTCGCTCAGCTCCTCGCCCGGCAAGGGGACGACGGTGACGGTGCGCCTGCCGGAAGTGGCGCGCGCGGCCGAGCCGGAGCCGCAGCCGGCCCGTCGACCCCGCGCACCGCGCCGTTCGCCGCGGGCGGCCTGACGGCGCTGCCGTGTCATCCGACAACCCCGCGCGCCATGCTGGCGTGCCGGCCATGACCGGAGGCTGGACGATCGAGGACGGCGACGAGGCGAGGCTCGGGCAGGTCGCCGCCTGGCTGGCACTGATCGTCGCGCCGGGCGATACCGTCGCGCTCCGTGGCGACCTCGGTGCCGGCAAGACCACTTTCGCCAGAGCGCTGATCCGTGCGATCGCAGGCGCCGACCTCGAGGTGACGAGCCCGACCTTCCCGATCATGCTGCGCTACGAGACGGCCCGCATGATCGTCCACCATATCGACCTCTACAGGCTCGGCGGCGAGGAGGAAGCACGCCTCAGCGGCATCGACGAGGCGATGAGCGAAGGGCTGGCGATCGTCGAATGGCCGGAGCGGGCCGAAGGGCTCATGCCGGCGGATCATTTCGAGGTCGCGATCGGCGAAGGGCCGACACCGGACACACGAGCGGTCACGCTTTCGGGGCGGGGCGAGGGGACGGCCGGGCGCGTCGAGCGTCTCATTGCCATGGCGCAATTCGCCGGTGCTTCGGGGCATGACGGGGCGAGCCCGCGCTTCCTCTTCGGCGATGCGTCGCGGCGGGCCTATGCGCGCATCGGCTCGGGCAGCGCCGCCTCGGTGCTGATGGATTCGCCGCGCCAGCCGGACGGACCACCGATCCGCGATGGACTTCCCTACAGCCGCATCGCCCATCTCGCCGAGGATGTACGGCCGTTCGTCGCGGTCGGGCAGGAGCTCGGACGGCTCGGACTTTCGGCGCCTGAGATCCGGGCGACCGACCTGGAGCGCGGTTTCCTCATGGTCGAGGATCTCGGCGACCGCGTGTATGGCGCCCTCGTCGCGGCCGGCGAGCCGATGCTGCCGCTGTGGCGGGCGGCGACGTGCTCGTCGCATTGCGCCGGCATCCGTCGCCGAACGGCTGCCGCTGCCGGGCGGCGACGTCCACTCACGTTCCGGCCTACGATGCCGGGGCGCCGCAGATCGATCGAGCGCCCACCGACCGGGTACGTGCCGGCGGCGACCGGCCGGCCGCTCGATGCGAGAGGGCGAGGGCGGACTTCCTCGCCCGGCAACCGCTGCTCGCGCCACGGCGCGGTCCGACCGGCACTGGGTGCTGCGCGATTTCCACTCGCCGAACCCCTCATCGACCGCCTGGACGCGGCTCGGCCGCGTCGGCATCATCGACTTCCAGGACGCCAGCGCGCGGGCACCCGGCCTGTGATCTCGTCTCACTGACGCAGGATGCGCGGCTCGACGTGCCAGCGGAGATCGAGGCCGAGCTCATGAACCACTACGCGGGCGCGCGGGCAGCCGATCCGGCCTTCCGATGAGGCGGAGCTGAGAGCCGCTCATGCCATTCTCGGCGCCCAGCGCAGCACCAAGATCATCGGCATCTTCGCGCGGCTCGCCCGGCGCGACGGCAAGCGCGGCTATCTGAGACACATCCCGCGGCTGTGGACGTGTACCTCGAACGCAACCTCGCACACCCCGCACTCGCCGCGCTCGCCGCGTGGTAATGACAGCGCGCCCCCCAGGAGTTGCGCATGTGGCCGTTGGCCCCATAGGCAGCGCGAGCGAGGAGGCATACGGCGCCACCGCCGCCGTGCCCTGCGTGATGCATAGGTCGGTGACAACCGATTGACAGTGGTGGAAAAAGAGCGGCTCAGGACTTGCCGAACCGATCCACGATAGATCCTGACCCACGGCGCATGGGCAATGGGCCGTCCCGGCTGCCCCAGGCACAAGGAGCCGCTTAATCATGTCATTTCCCGTCAAGACGGCGATGATCCTCGGGGCCGGACTCGGCACCCGTATGCGGCCCCTCACCAACCAATTGCCGAAGCCGCTGTGCTGCTCGGCAAGCTGCCGATCGATCATGCTCGACCGGCTGGCCGGGGCCGGTGTCGAGCTCGCCGTCGTCAACGTGCACTATCGGGCCGACCAGCTCATCGAGCATCTCAAGGCGCGCAAGTCGCCGCGGATCATCATCTCCGACGAGCGCGAGGGGCTGCTCGATACCGGCGGCGGGGTGAAGCGGGCGCTGCCGCTGATCGGCAAGGGGCCCTTCTACATCCACAATTCGGACGCCGTCTCGATCGGCGGGCTCGGTGCCAATCTGCGCCGCATGGCCGAGATCTGGAATCCCAGAGCGGATGGACAGCCTGATGCTGCTGGCGACCGCCACCACCCGGTCGGCTATTCCGGCATGGGCGATTTCGAGATGACGCCTGACGGCATCCTCAGGCGCCGCAAGGAGCGCCAGGTGGCACCCTTCATCTTCTCCGGCGTCTCGACCGCCACGCCCGCTTCCTCCGGTTCTCCACAGCCCTGGAGGGTGCTTTCTCGCTCAACGTGCTATGGGATCGTGCCATGGCCGAGGGCCGGCTGCACGGGATGCAGCAGGAAGGCATCTGATGCATGTCGGCGATCCGCAATCGCTGGCGGAGGCGGAAAGGACGATCAGTTGGGGCGCTCCACGCCTGAGAGGGATGCGAATGGCGGATCCGCCTGCCGGCGGGCGCCGGACGCCTGTTCACGGTGCTGCCCGGATCCTCATTCCTCGACTGGCTGGCCGAGGCGATCTCAGCAGTGATCTCCTTCGCCGCCGGCGGCACGCCGCCGGACACCGGCTTCCGCGCCATCGCCTGCTGTTGCCGACGCGGCGCGCCGTGCGCGCGCGGCGCAGGACGCCTCCTCAGGTTCCTCGGGCGGCCGGGCGCTACGCCGCTACCGCAGATCCGGCCTTGATCGGCGAGGGCGACGAGGAGGCCACCTCATCCTCGCCTGCTCGAGAAAGCGCCGCCACCGGCTGATGCGGGCGCGGCGGAGATCGCCCTGCCCAGCAGGGCGGCTGGTGCTGACCGCCTTCATCCGCCAGTGGGACAGGCTGAAGGAGGCCGAGCGCGAGGCGACGGCCGAGGCGACGGCTGCCGCCGCCCAGCCGAGCTCGCCACGCGCGCCGCCAGGCTCGCCAACGAGCTCGCCCGCCTCATGGATCTCGTCGAGATCGAGGAGGCCGACTGACCTCAGCGGCTGGAGTTCAGCGCTGCCGCCACTGGCAGCGCACGCTCGACTTCCTGAAGATCATCACCGAGGCATGGCCGGGCCATCCCGCCTCGGCGGTACTGCCTTCGCCGGCCGTGCGCCGGCGGCTGCTGCGCTCGATGCCGAGGCCGAGCGGATCGCCGAGGAGGCGCAGGGGCAGATCCGGCCGCCATCATCATCGCCGGCGTGACCGGCTCTGTGCTGGCGATACCCGGCTGATGCGGGTGGTGGCCGCGCATCCGCGCGGCCGGAAAGCGCCGGGGCTCGATCTCGAGCTCGCCGAGGATGCCTGGTCCGCCGTCGCGCTGGACAATCCTTCGCATCCCCAGTTCCGGCTCGCCTCGCTCCTGACGGCGCCTGGCTGCCGGCGCGAGGATGTCCGGGTGCTGCCGGGGTCGAAGCCCGCGAGCGAGACGGCAGCCGACAGGTCCTTGGCTGATCGGCGAGGCGATGCGGCTGCCCGGCCGGCCGATGGCGCGACATCGCCGCGCAGAAGCCGGTCACTGGGTCGGCCGCGCGCTCACTGGCATCAGCGTGATCGAGGCCGCCTCGCGGAGGAAGAGGCCGAGACGGTGGCGCTGCTGCTGCGCCGGGCGGCCGAGAGCCGGGCCGAACCGCGGCGCTCGTCGCGCCCGACCGCATTCGCCCGGCGCGTCGCCACACGGCTGGAGAGCTGGAACATCCGCGTCGACGATAGCCGGCCGACCAGTTCGCCAAGACCGTCCCCGGCACATTCCTCGACCCCACGCCTGTGACGGCTGCGAGCCGCTTCCAGCCGGCCGAGCTTGATGGCGCGCTCAAGCACCTGATGACGGCCTGCCCGCCGGTCGCCGAGGTGAGGCGGGGCGCGCGGGCCGAGCCATCGCCTTCCGCCAGCCCTATCTCGGCGAGGGGCTGGTCAGCGTCGGCGAGGCGGTCGGGCGCGGTGTCCTCGCACGCGAGAGCGAGGAGGGCCACCAGCCGTTGGCAATCCGGCGGCTGCACGACGACCAGGATCACGGCGGCAGGCGACCTCCATCGGCGGCTGACCGAGGCCTTCCAGCCGCTCGATGCGGCTGGCAGGCCGCGACCTGATCACGCTCGCGGAGGCCGCCGCTCGCCCATGCGCTCACCGCCGAAGCGCTGGCGAGCGACGACAGGCGCTCTGGCGCGGAGGAGGCGCAGCGAGGCGCCCGCCGCTCCTTGCCGGCTTCATGGACGAGAGCCTGCTGCACCGGCGATCACCCTCTCCGACTATCCCGAGCTCTATCGGGCGCTCGTCATGGGCGAAGCGATCCGGGCGCGCGTGCCAGTGCATCCGCGGCTGTCGATCTGGGGGCCAGTTCGAGGCGCGACTGCAACGGCCGGACATCGTCGTGCTCGGCGGCCTCAATGACGGGGTCTGGCCGAGATCGCCGAGCCGGATCCCTGGCTCAACCGGCCGATGCTGCGGTACAGTCTCGGCCTGCCGAGCTCGGAGGCACGCATCGGCGATTCGGCCCACGACTTCGCCCAGCTCGCCGCCGCGCCGCGGGTCTACAGCGACGCGCGCGGCCAAGATCGACGGCGTGCCGAAGGTGGCCTCGCGCTGGTTGCCGAGGATCGAGGCGTTGCTGTCGGGGCTCGGGCTCAGGATCTCGTCTCGCCACGGCGCAGGAGCCCTGGCTCGGCTGGGCGCGCAACCGCGAGAGCGCAGCGGATCCCACCGATCCGCCACCTTCGAGCCGCGACCGCCGCCGCGGCGCGGCCGCGCAAGCCAGCGTCACCCGCATCGAGAGTTTCGCCGCCAACCGCGATCTTCGCGCGACATCCTGGAAGCTCGAAGCCGCTTCCCGGCCTCGGCGAGGAGCCGAGCTTCTCGCCTTGCGCGGCACCAGCTGCACGCCGCGCTCGGCCGGTTCACCGAGGATCATCCGGCTGACCTGCCTGCCGACGCGGCCGATCTCATCGAGGCGTACGCGCCTCGGTGTGCTGGCGGCGTTCGCGGCGCATCCGCGCATCGCCGCCTTCTGGCGCCCGCGATTCCGACGGTTCGCGGAATGGTTCGCCGCGAGCGAGGCGGCCCGCCGCAAGGACGTCGTCGCGGTGCTGCCCGAGATCGCCGGCAGCCTCGGTTTCGTCGCACCGGCCGGCCCCTTCAAGCTGACCGCGCGGGCAGATCGCATCGACCGGCTCGAATCGGGCGCACTCATCGTCACCGACTACAAGTCGCAGACGGTGCCGAGCGACCGGCAGGTGCTCGCGGGTGTCTCGCCGCAGCTCGCGCTCGAGGCGGCGATCGCGATCGCCGGCGGGTTCGAGGGGCTGGCGGCCGCGCCGGTCGCCGGGCTTCGCTACATCCGGGCGGGTGGTGGCGATCCGCCGGGCGAGGAGCGGATGGTGAAGATCGACGATCCGGCCCGGCTCGCCGCCGAGACGCTCGCGGGCGTCGAGCGGCTGATCGGGCGGTTCGACGACCCGAACACGCCCTACCGGGCGCTGCGGCGGCCCGACTATGCCCGGCGCCATGCCTTCGACGCCTATGCCCATCTCGCCCGCTTCAAGGAATGGACCGACGCGGAGGGGGAGGATGACTGAGGCCCGGTCCATCGCGCCGGAAACGGACATCGCCGACACGCGCAAGGCCCAGGCGCTCGCCGCCGACCCCGAGGCGTCGGCCTGGGTCAGCGCCAACGCGGGTACGGGCAAGACCTATGTGCTGGTTCTGCGCGTGCTGCGGCTCTTGCTGGCGGGCACGGCGCCCGACCGCATCCTCTGCCTCACCTACACCAAGGCGGCGGCGGCGGAGATGTCGGGACGGCTGTTCCAGCGGCTGGCGAGCTGGGCGACCGCCGACGAGCCGACGCTCAAGAGCGAGCTGGAGAAAGTGCTCGGCCGGCCGGCCAGCGACGAAGAGGCAGAGGCGGCGCGGCCGCTGTTCGCCCGGGCGCTCGAGACGCCGGGCGGCCTCAAGGTGCAGACCATTCATTCCTTCTGCGAGCGGGTACTGCAGCGCTTCCCGCTCGAGGCAGGCATTCCGCCCAATTTCACCATCCTCGACTCTGAGAGCCAGCATGCGCTCATCCGGCGCTCGGTGCTCGACGTGCTGGCGGCTGCAAGCGGGAAGGACGGGGCCGGCTCGGCACCGGGGCCGCTCGGGACCGCCCTGCAGACGATCTCCCGGCTCGCCGGGGCGGAATG
>JAWKWA010000041.1:0-10031 GCA_041397765.1 Hyphomicrobiaceae bacterium
TTTCGCAGTGACCGTGTTGGCTCAGGGTGGCACTTCGGCTGCGGACTGGTCCCTCGGCGGCAAATGCCATCGACTTCTCGAAGCCGCCATTCCCGCCATCAGGAAAGCGCCGCCCGTCACCCACATTGTCTATCACCAAGGCGAGCGTGATACCTTCCTGAAGACGGCACGGGCCGCCTATGTCGCGAGCTTTCGCTCCCTTGCGGCACGTCTTGCCCACGAGTGGCCTGCTGCCCCGATCCTCCTCTGCACGGCATCCTATCGCATGGGTGTAACCAGCCAGGAGGTGCGTGCGGCCCAGGCTGAGCTCGTCGCCACGATGGCGGGGTGCCGACCGGGCCCCGACACCGACAGCCTCGGTGCCGACATGCGCCGCGACGACACGCATTTCAACGCCGCAGGGCTCGAAGCCTTCGCCGCGATGTTGGCAGCGCTCCTGCCCTGAACCCGCCCCGATCGCTTTCGATTTTCCACCATCACGGCCCTGGTGCGGACGGCGGGAGTCGAACCCGCACGATGTTTCCATCTCGGGATTTTAAGTCCCGTGTGTCTACCGGTTCCACCACGTCCGCGTGCCGGGGAGGGCGGTGAGGCTTATCGGCTGGAACCGCCCGGCGATGCAATGGGGTCGTCCGCCCGCCCGGCCACCCGCTCGCTCGCCCGGATCCGCGCCAGCAGCAGCAGGTAGAGCGTGAGCGCGTTCATGAGATGCCAGAGGAAATGGCTGCCGAGCCGGTAACCGCCGACGACGAGCTGCGGGCAATGAGCGAGGTCGAGCGTGCGGGCCGCAAGCGAAAGGGCGAATACCAGCGCCGCCACCGGCAATAGCCCGGCACCTCTGACACGCAAGGGCAGGGCGAGGACACCGACGAGCAGCATGGCCCCGAAGGCGGGCAGATAGCCGACCGAGCCGTTGAGGCACGGACCTCCCTCGCACCGCAACCTCAGCGCATAGGCGCTGGCGAGATAGAAGAGGCCGAGACCGAGCGCCACCAGCACATAGGGCAGCCTCAGAAACGTCCGTAGCGCCACCGCCAGATAGACGAACATGAAAAGTCCGATCGGCGCGGTATCGGCGAGTGCGCTCCAGCGCTCGGCATAGGTGTGGAACAGGAAGCTGCCGATACCGATGATCCCGACCAGGACGGCGAGCAGCATGGCGACGACGCGGTCGCTCGTCCGGGGCTGGTCGGAGCGCGCCAGATGCACGAGCGCCAGAGCCGCGGCGACGAGAAATGCGCCATTCGTCAGCGCGTTGACGGGCTCGGCCCAGAAACCGGCATCCCCGCCCCGCTCGCAATAGTTGAAGATCTTGTCGGTCCAGGACAATCGCGTCTCCCCAAGGCTCGCAGCGGACGGCGGCTATGTCGCCATGCTCTCCCGCTCCCTGATCCTCTGCAGGTCGGCCAGGGCGGCGGCGCCCATGGCCCTTGCGCGATCCTGCACGCAGGTCGAGCCACGCATTCTGGCACCCAGGCGGCGGCCCCGCCACCTTGCGCCCGCCAAAGGAACCCCGGCAGCGGGAGCGGCCGGGGCCTCGGTACAGATCTCGCCTGATCGCTCGCCTGCCGGCCCTGAGGGACCGTCGCCGACCGCCCCCGCCGCCGGCGTCGGCCACCGGCGAAGCGAGCGGCCGGCTCAGCGCCTGCCGGGCTCAGCGCACCTTGTGGCAGGGCCGCGCCGACACCTGGCAGCTCCACGAGCTGCCGCTGCCACTGCAGTCCACCTGCTTGGAGGCGGCGATCCGCCAGTTGCCGTACTCATCGCCATACTCCCAGGCGACGAAGCCGGCCCACGAGGCGATCGCCTCGGCGGTCGCCGCCTTCTTGCTCGGCATGCCGCTGCTCGAGCCATAATGATAGTGGTCGGCGAAGCACGAGACGTTCTTCGAGACCATGACCTCCGACCACAGCGCCGCCGAGCCGGGCGTCGCCAGAGCCGCGACACCGACGAGGCCGGCAAGCACGCCACCGGGAACTGCCAGGACTTTCCGCATTGAGACCCCCCAAGATTTCCTCGATTCAGAAGGCGCAATATACTCCCGCCCGGCAATGACCATGTGCGCCAGATCAATCAAAATCGACAGGGCTGGCAATTCTGCAACAGTGCGCCGGAATGGCGACATGTCAGGCCCGAGCGCCCCGCAATCGCCGAGAACCGCCGCCATCGGGAGCGGCTGGCTGCACGACATCCGTGTCGCCATCCTCGGCCGGGTTCGCGTGTCGCCGGCTTCGCAACTCGCGCATGTCCGATTGAGATGGAACCGGATTGACCGTGTCGACTATGCTCCATCTCGTTGTTCGAGAGTCCGGTTCACGCTCTCGATGCTCGCGCGGACGCTCGCATCTCGACCGGGGACCGATCAGGCTCTAGGGGTTCGCTTCCGACATTTGCATCCCGTTTCAGAACCCGTGAGAGCAAATGTCGGAATCAAGTGTCAAATTCGCTCCGCTAGCCACACGAGAGCGCCGCTGCGGGCGGGCACCGTCGGCGAACGATAGGACAAGGACTTCCACCATGATGTTGAGCACCGATCCTGGACCTGCCGCGACACCTCGTCCGACGCGGAGCGCGCCGACACCCGCCATGCCGACGCCAGCGGCATCGCTCATGGGCCTTGGCGCCCTTCTCATGCTGCTCGCAGCCTTTGGCGCCTCCCTCACGCCGGCCGCGGCGACGGGCCGCTCGATCACCGTCGCCGCCATCGGCGGCACCGAAGAGATCACGCTGCCCTTGCGCACCGACAGCCGCGGCGACGACGAGGTCTATGTGCCCAATCGCGGCTGGACGCGCTGCGTCTATCGCGACTGCGCCTACACGGTGCGCATGTACTATTTCGACCGTGGCGAGCCGCGTGGCCATGGCATCGGCCGCGGCATTCTCGGCGACCTCATCGGCATCTGGTGAGGCTGCGCTTCCCTCGGACGGGCTCAGATCTCCGCACCCGCCTCGCGCCGGCCGAGTGCTATCTTCGATCTGACGACGAGCGAGCGCAGGGGATCGGGCGGGATCCAGTTCGGCCCCTCGAGCTTCAACCGGTCGTCGAGCAGGCTCGAGGTCGCCCCGACCGCGAGATCGGCGAGCATCAGGCCATTGATCGTGCCGCGGACGACGCCCGAGCCATTGCAGCCGGCGGCGCAGAAAAGCCCATGCCGCGGCGACCCGAAATAGAGGCCACCGTTCCGCGTGATCGCGGTGACCCCGCCCCAGACATGCTCCAGATCGTGCGAGGAAAGTCCCGGATAGCGGTTGCGGTAGAGCTCGGTCAGCAGGCCCCGCACCTCGACCGGATCGTCCTCGCGCTCATAGGCGTCGCCGCTGCGGACCAGGAACCGGCGACCGGAGAATTTGCGGATCGTCGTGCCCATCGGATGGGCGGGAATGAGCCCCCATTGCGGCAGGGAGCCATGAGCGGCGAGCGCTGCGTCATCGAGCTCGGGCGTCAGGCCGCCATAGGTATAGACGCCGATCATGCGGTCGCCGAGAAGGCCGAGGGCGCGCGCATGGAGATTGGCCGTCACCAGTAGCCGATCGGCGCGGAAATCGCCGCGTCCGGTCCGCACCTTGAACGGCCCACCGCCCTCGATCGCGCTCACCGGCAGCCGCTCGACGAGCCTTACGGCATCCGGCAGCACATCCGCCACGCCACGCACCAGCGCCGCCGGCTGCACCAGCACATGGCCGTCGGCCCGCACCGCATAGCGGTAATAGTCGGAGCCGGTGCGCTCCTTGAGGCCGGCCGCGTCGATCTCCTCGGCACCGAGGCCCGAGCGGCGATAGCGTTCGAGCGCCGCGCGCGCACGGCTGACGCCGCCCTCTGTCGCAGCCCCGAGCAGCCTCGGCGCCGTCTCGTCCCAGCCGCAATCGATGCCATGTCGATCGACCAGCATCTTCAAGTGATCGCGGCCGGCCCGGTAGAGGCGCATCTGCCGGGCGGCTGCGTCGTCGACCGAGCCGTGCCGGTTGGCGACCGGCTCGTTGGGATGGATCGACAGGAAGCCGGAATTGCGACCCGAGGCGTTCTCGCCGATGACGTCGGCATCGATCAGCAGGTGCTCGTGCCCGGGCTCATGCTCGGCAAGGCGCCGCGCCGCCGCGAGCCCCGTGAACCCCGCACCGATCACGATCGAGCGGAAAGCCCGGGCCGCCGGCAACGCGTCCCTGACCACGCGCGGCGGCAGCAAGGCGTTCCAGCCCGAGGGTGTGAGGTAGACCGGGTGAAGTCCGCTGCCCTTTGCCATCGTCGCATCCCACCCGAGATCTTCGTGCGAGCGGTGCCTGATCGCCCGAAGACGGTCGCTCACGCCTTCTTCGCCGGCTCCAGGACGCGGATGGAGAGCTCGCGCAGCTGCTTTGCGGTTGCCTCCGAAGGGGCGCCCATCAGGAGGTCGGCCGCCTGCTGGTTCATCGGGAAGAGCGAGATGTCGCGCAGGTTCTTCGCCCCGACCAGCAGCATGACCATGCGGTCGATGTCCGCCGCCATGCCGCCGTGAGGCGGGGCGCCGTACTGGAAGGCGCGGTAGAGGCCGCCGAACTTCTCCTCGACCACCTCCGGCCCGAGCCCGGCGATGCCGAACGCCTTCACCATGGTTTCCGGCACATGATTGCGGATGCCGCCCGACGCGATCTCGAAGCCGTTGCAGACGAGATCGTACTGGAAGGCCTTGATGCGCAGCTGCGCCTCGGCCGTGGTCGCGGCGTCGAGGGTCTCGGCCCCCCCTTGCGGCATCGAGAACGGGTTGTGCGAGAAATCGACCTTCTTGTCGTCTTCGTTCCACTCGTAGAACGGGAAATCGACGATCCAGGCGAGGGCATAGCGGTTCTCGTCGACAAGCTTCAACTCGGTGCCGATGCGTGTCCGCGCCTCGCCGGCGAATTTGTAGAAGCGCGCCGGATCGCCCGCCGCGAAGAACACGGCGTCGCCGGTCTTGAGACCGAGCTGGGCGCGGATCGCCTCGGTGCGCTCCGGACCGATATTCTTGGCGATCGGCCCGGCCGGTCCCTCCTCGGCCTTCTCCTTGGGATCGGCATGGCGCCAGAAGATATAGGCGAGGCCCGGTTGCCCCTCCCCTTGCGCCCAGCCGTTCATGCGGTCGCAGAAGCCGCGGCTGCCGCCGCCCGGCGCCGGAATCGCCCAGATGCGGATCTTGGGGTCCTTCTCGATCATGCCGGCGAACACTTTGAAGCCCGAGCCGCGGAAATGCTCGGTCACGTCCGCCATCTCGATCGGGTTCCTGAGGTCCGGCTTGTCGGAGCCGTATTTGGCGATCGCCTCGTCATAGGGAATGCGCGGGAACGCCGCGGTGACGGGCTTGCCCTCGGCGAACTCGTCGAACACGCCCTTCAGCACGCCCTCCATGGTGCCGAGCACATCGTCCTGGGTGACGAAGCTCATCTCGATGTCGAGCTGGTAGAACTCGCCCGGCAGCCGGTCGGCGCGCGGATCCTCGTCGCGGAAGCAGGGCGCGATCTGGAAATAGCGGTCGAACCCCGAGACCATCAGGAGTTGCTTGTACTGCTGCGGCGCCTGCGGCAGCGCATAGAACTTGCCGGGATGGATGCGCGAGGGCACCAGGAAGTCGCGCGCGCCCTCGGGGCTCGACGCCGTCAGGATCGGCGTCGCGAATTCGAAGAAGCCCGCCTCCGTCATGCGCCGCCGGATCGAGCGGACGATCTCCTGGCGCCGCATGATATTGCGGTGGAGCGTCTCGCGCCGCAGGTCGAGAAAGCGGAACTTGAGGCGGGTATCCTCCGGATAGTCCGGCTCGCCGAACACCGGCAGCGGCAGGTCCCGCGCCTCCGACAGCACCTCGAGCTCGCGCACGAACACCTCGACCGCGCCGGTCGGCAGGTTGGGATTGATCGTCTCGGGCGTGCGGCGCTTGACCTCGCCGTCGATGCGCCACCCATTCGGCCCGCACCTTCTCGGCGAGCGCAAAGGCCGGGCTGTCGGGATCGGCGATCACCTGGGTGATGCCGTAATGATCGCGCAGATCGATGAGAAGGGGAGGCCGCCATGATCGCGCGCAGATGCACCAGCCCGACAGTCGCACGCCGGCACCGACATCGCCCTCGCTGCAGCACGCCCCGCAGCTGTGCAGGCGATGGCGGTGGGCGCGCCGTTGCCAGCCGTCCCCGCAGGCGCATCGCCCACCTTCGACGTCTTCTTCCTGCCCTTGACCTCTCGGCCATGTCCCATGCCTCCCCGAGCTTGAGGCTCGCCCCGCAAGACCTGGGGCCCCCGGGCGGCTGGCGACCCGGCCAGGACGGCTCAGATCGATCGAGGAAGAACCGCTTTCGCTCGGCCGCGACAAGCACATGGGGGGCCGGTTTGTCAAGGCGAGGGCCCGCGTCAGCGCTCCGCCGCATCGCGGGGAGGGGGGAACCGGGCCGCCGTCCACCCGTTGGCAACGAACGAGCCGGGACTCGCTGGGAGGCCGTCGCATGATCACCGATGTCGAGGACTTCTTCGCCAGAGGCTGCGGCCGCTGCCCGCGCTGCAACGAGCGACTGTGCGACGGCAATCTGGTCCCGCGGCCTCGTCCGCCTGCGCCGCATCTGCCTTGGCGCCGGCCTCGAGGAGACCGCCAAATGGGCACCCATGCTACATGCATGGCGGACGGAACATCGCCATCATCGGCGCCTTCCACGACGACTTCCGCCTCACCTTCTTCAACGCCGCCCTGCTGAGCGACCCGGCCGGCACCCTCGAGCGCCAGGGGAGCGGCCTCGCGCCATCCCGATACGATCCGCTTTGCCGCCCGGAGGCCGATGTGGCCGCCAAGGAGGTCGCCATTCTCGCCTGCCTCACGGAGGCGATGGGACATGCGGCGGCGGGACGCAAGTCACCGAAGGAGGAAAGGGAGATCGCCCTGCCCGACGAGCTGATCGAGGCGCTTGATTGCGATCCCGTCCTCGCCGAGGCCTTTCACGCCCTGACGCCGGGGCGACGGCGCAGCTATGCGTCAATCTGGCGGCCGCCAAGACGGCCGGACACGCCGGGCGCGGATCGCCCGCTTCCGCGACCGGATCATCGCCGGCAAGGGCGCCACCGAGCGCTGAGCGAGCTTCGTTCTACTGCGACGTCGCCTCGCCTTCGTCGCCCGCGTCGTTGCCCGGATCGAGATCGACGGCCGCACCCGCCGCCCCCCTCCGGGCAGCGGACCCGCATCGGCCGGCTCGGGGCCGGTCTCGAAGGCGAGCCGGAAGGTCTCTGCCGGCTGGCCGGCGAGATCGCTGAAGCCGCCTCTCCGCCCCCTTCAGCACCATGACGTAGCGCGTCTGGGGTTGCAGGAACACCGAGACGACGAAGGTACGGCCATCGTCGAGGAAATGCGGCGCCTCGCGCCGATCTCGGGGAAAGACTGCGCCGTTCTCCGCCCCGAGCCCGATCCGCGAGACATCCATCGACCGGGAGAAGGTGAAGCGCATCTCCGGCATCCGTGGATCGACCGGCTCGGAACTCTCGACCGGCACGGAGGCGATGACCTGCCTGTTCCTCGGCCGCCGGCGCGGTCGACAGCACGGCGCCGGCAAACCCGATCGAGCCAGCGTCAGGATGGCGATGGAAAGGAGGATGCCGCAGTCATGCACCTGCCTCTGAAGACTGCCCTGCCGCCGAACGCACCCCGACCTTCGGCCCAATGCCCTGCAAAGCCGGCCGATTGAAGGCGGTGGCCGAGGCCGCCTGCACGAGCCCTCCGATGCCGCTTCCGGACCGGCTGGCCAACGCCCGCCCGACCGTTGAGGGCCGCGGCGTCCGGCGATTCCAGCAGCCTGGCCTTGCGGCTTGCCAATACCCCCGCAAGGGCCGCCCCTGAGCCATTGCCCTGAGCCGATGCACCAGACCGGACGCTCGACCGGACGCTCCCTGACGCGACGAGACCTCATCCATGTACTCTCTCATTCCCCTCCTCGTCGCCGCCGCCATGCTGCTCGGCTCGAACGGCATCCAGTCGACGCTGATCGCCATTCGCGCCAATCTGGAAGGCATGTCGCCGGCCATGATCGGCGCCATGGGCACCGCCTATTTCGCCGGCTATGTCGGCGGCGCGCTGATGGCGACCCGCCTCATCAGCTTCGTCGGCCACATCCGCGTCTTCGCCGCGCTCGCGGCCATCGCCGCCTCGGCCGTGCTCGTCTTCACGCTGAGCGTCGAGCCGCGTACCTGGATCGCGGTGCGCTTCGTCACCGGCTTCTGCTCGGCCGCCCTCTTCATCGTCATCGAGAGCTGGCTGAACGGCGTCGTCTCCAACCAGGCACGCGGACGGGTGTTCAGCGCCTACTCGCTCGTCGACATCACCGCCGTCACCGCCTCGCAGTTCCTGCTGCCCTCGCTCGGCGCCGAGACCTTCGTGCCCTTCTCGGTCATGTCCATGCTGCTCGCCCTCGCCCTGGTGCCGATCGCGCTCTCGCCGACCGCTCAGCCCGCCCATGACGACACCGTCCGCATGCATCTGTGGGACACCTGGCGGATCTCGCCGCTCGCCTTCGCCGCCTGCCTGACGATCGGTCTCACCAACAGCGCCTTCCGCACCATCGGCCCGCTCTATGCCCGTCAGATCGGCCTCGACCTCACCGGCATCGCCATCTTCATGGGCGTCGGCATTCTCGGCGGCGCCTTCCTGCAGATCCCCTTCGGCTGGCTCTCCGACCGGATCGACCGCCGCTCCGTGCTGATGGTGGCGACGCTCGGCGCCTCGCTCTCGGCGCTCGCGCTCTCGCTCGGCGCCGGCAACGATCATCGCCTCGTCTATGGCGGCGCCTTCCTGTTCGGCGCCTTCGCCATGCCGCTCTATTCGCTGGCCGCCGCCCATGCCAACGACTTTGCCAAGCCCGGCCAGTATGCCGCCCTGTCGGCCGGCCTGCTCTTCACCTTCGCCGTCGGCTCGATGATCGGCCCGCTCGCCGCCTCCCTCGTCATGGAGCGGCTCGGACCCCAGGGGCTCTTCACCTACACCGCCGCCATCCATGCCTGCCTGATCGTCTGGGCTCTGATCCGCACCGCCATCCGCCCGACCGTGCCGATGAGCGAGCGCGTCAAGCACGTGCCGGTCATCCGCTCGACGCCGACGCTGCCGCAGGGCGACGACATTCTCGAGCCGGCCCCCCTCAGCGACACCGCGCAGCCCGCCGCGGGCGGCTGAGGCAGCAGCCCCGACGCCCCCGGATCGGCTCGCCCGACCGGGAGATTTCCCCGGGGGATCGTCCCACTCCGGGGCGACATCGCCAATCGATTCGCGCTATACCGCCATCATCATGAATTTGATCACAAGCACCGACCAACTCGCCCGCCTCTGCCGCTCCCTCGCCGACCACGCCTATGTGACGGTCGACACCGAGTTCATGCGGGAATCGACCTATTGGCCCGAGCTCTGCCTCATCCAGATCGCGGGCGAGGGCACCGAGGCGCTGATCGATCCGATGGCGGACGGCCTCGACCTCGCGCCGTTCTACGAGCTGATGGCGATCGGCACGCTGACCAAGGTCTTCCACGCCGCCCGCCAGGACATCGAGATCGTCTACCAGAAGTCGGGCCTCATCCCCGCGCCCCTCTTCGACACCCAGGTCGCGGCCATGGTCTGCGGCTTCGGCGAGGCGATCAGCTTCTCCAATCTCGTCAAACGCGTCACCGGCGACGACATCGACAAATCGTCCCAGTTCACCGACTGGAAGCGCCGGCCGCTGACCGAGAAGCAGCTCACCTACGCGCTCGGCGACGTCACGCATCTGCGCCCGGTCTACCGCCATCTCGCCGACGAGCTGGAGCGTTCCGGCCGCTCGCACTGGCTGGAGGAGGAGCTCGCCGGCCTCACCTCGCCCGAGACCTACGCCCTCGACCCCAAGGAGGCGTGGCGCCGCCTCAAGCTGCGCGTCAAGGGGCGCAAGGCGGTCGGCGTGCTGATGGAGGCGGCCGAGTGGCGCGAGCGGACCGCCCAGAGCCTCAACGTGCCGCGCGGCCGCGTCATCAAGGACGAGGCGCTCTACGACATCGCCAACCAGATGCCGCGCTCGACCGAGCAGCTCTCGGA
>JAWKWA010000042.1:0-9763 GCA_041397765.1 Hyphomicrobiaceae bacterium
GTCGAGACGCGCGCCCCGCATCGCGCCCTGCTCAGGCCGGCGACCGGCCCTCACCCGCGCCAAGTCTAGCAGGTCGCTGAAAAACCGTCGATTGGAGTGGCGACACTGCCGGCCGAGGCATCTGGAAGGGCACTTCTGGCTCGGCACTGCCCCGCATCGTCCTCTTTGCTTCAGGCCGCGAGCAGCCTTGGCAGCCGGGCGAGATTGTAGGCGGCCATGGTCAGCGTGAACTGGGCGCCGACGCGGTTCAGGCCGCGCAGCATGGTCTTGGCGATCGGCCCGATCGTCTTGCCCCAGCCGAACGGCTCCTCGACCAGTTTGCGCTTCCTCTGGCTCGTCGCGTAGCCCGCATGCCGCGTGGTGCGCGCGTCGATGGCCGAGTGCCTCGCCTTCGCCGCCACATGCGGCGTGACGCACATCTGCCTCAGCTTCGCGACGAAGCCGCGATCATCGTAGCCCTTGTCGGCGCCGAGCGTGATCCTCCGCGTCGAACCGGGGGACGCGCGCTCGATCATGGCGAGTGCGGCGCGTCGCTCGGCCGTGCCGTCGGCATGCGTGAGCTCCGTCGCGACGACGAACCCATTGCGGTTCTCGGTCAGCGCATGGCCCATGTAACAGAGCTGCGCCGGGCGGCCCTTGGCCTTGCGGTAGAGCCGCGCCTGCGGATCGGTGACGGAGGCGTGCGTCGCATTCGACCAGGTCTCGCCGCGCCAGTTGCGCTCGACGTTCCGGCCGATGCTGCCCTCGCCTGTGCTGCCGTCGCTGTCGCTGCCTGTCGCCATATCGCCTGCTCCCGTCCTCGTCGCCTCGTCCGCCGCCTGTCCCCCATCCAGGGCTGCCGGTGGCGGTGGCGGTGACCCATCGGGGGGTGGCGCGTCAGGTGCGGCGGCTTTCGGCTTGAAGCTCTTGAACGACGCCCATGCCTCGACCAGCGTACCGTCGACGGAGAAATGATCGTCCGACAGCAGCGGCGCTATCCTTTCGTGTGCCAGGATCGCCGCCAGCAGCTTCTGCGACATCTCGGTGTTGAGCAGCCGGTCGCGGTTCTTCGTGAACACGGTCGCCACCCACACCGGCTCGTCAATCGACAGCCCGACGAACCAGCGGAACAGCAGATTGTACTGCAGTTGCTCCATCAGCTGCGTCTCCGAGCGGATCGAGAACAGGATCTGCACAAGGCTCGCGCGCAGCAGCCGTTCCGGCGCGATCGAGGGCCGTCCCTCGTCCGCGTAGAGCGCCGAGAAATCGGCATTGAGCGCGGCGAGCGCCGCGTCGACGACGCCCTTGATCTTACGCAGCGGATGGCGCGCCGGGATGCGCTCCTCCAGGTTCACGTACGAAAACAGCGAGCCCGTCTGCTTGTCCGATCCGCGCATGCGCCTGCCTCCCTGTAAGGGAGATGGAATCATGTTCGCGATGCCGTGTCAGTAGGTGCCTGGAGGGTTTTTCAGCGACCTGTTAGTGCAACGACTTTTCTGTGGCGGCTGGCCAGGACACGCACAGCCTTGGGTCGACAATGGCCGTAACACTCGCCGGGACCAGACCAGCGTTGCTGGGCGTGTACTCCATTGCCACGATCGCCATCTCGCCACGACCTGGTAGGCCGGTCCGGCGACAGGCATGCACAGTGGCACCCGGTCTCGCACTGGCAATGTCCGTTAGCTGATGTATCGCGTCTGCGTCTCGATGCCAGCCTTCGGACGGACTATCGCTTCGCGCCGATGTCTGCAAACTCCGCCAAGCCGTCCTCGCCCTCCTCATTCCATGACCGGCTCGACGTCGGGACGTGGCGCTGGCGGATTGTGATGCCGCTGGTCCCGCTGCTCGGCAACCATCTTTGCGAGTGGCGATGATGGCCGATCTGGTCGCGGTATGGACCGCGCATGCTGGACGGCCTCGTCGAGCAGCTTCTCGCGTTCGAGCAGGCTTTGCGTGTCATAGTCGTCGGGCGGGAAGGCCTGCTTGACCGCCTCCTCGAGGTCCCACTGCCGCTCGACACGCGCGTTGATGGCCTTGTCCAGCACAGCCTTCAGCGTGTCGAGGAGCCGCGTGACGACCTCGACCGGCACGCCGTCCGCCTTCCAGGCGGCGCCCTGATAGTAGGTTACGGCCTCCTGGTAGTCCCGACGTGCGCTCGCCTCCCCGGCCTTCAGCGCGATGGTCTCGGCGGCCAGACGGCGCAGATAGCCGTCGCGGTCCCGTGCCCATTGGATGTGATCCCGCCAGGCGTCGCCGGCGGCTTTCTTGACACGCGCGAGGATGTCGGACGGCGTATCCATGTGAGGTCTCTCGGCTCAAATCACGCGAGACCGCAGTCTGTCCCAATCCCGCCGAAAGAGCTACAGCCCGGACGCATGCCGTCGCGACCGAAATGAAGCTCAATGCCGATCATCCTTGCGGAACGACACTGAACACGGGCTTCGCCACCGCTCTGCGCGCAGCACATGGCGAGATCATATCAAACAGAAGGGCCACCCCTTGCGGGGCGACCCTTCCGTCATCCCTGCGGTCATCGCCGTCCCCGGCTGCACCGCATTTCAATTCTACCTCAAGTCTTGGCCCGGCTCCATTCTCATCATCCCTGCCAAATATCCTAGCGGGGTGTGGGGCCGGCAATGAGGCCCCGCGAGCGTGCCGCAAGCTCTAGGGTCGCGGCTTGACCAGCGCCGTGTCGAGCAACACCGTGTCGCCTGTGTCGCGCGAGAGAGCGATCCCCGCCGCCATGGCGAGATGCACGAGCTCCTCGCGGAAGGCCCCTGCCTTCAGCGGGGTCGTCTTCTCCTTGCCACACCATGCCACGTAATCCTGGTGGGCTTCGTCGGCGGTCAGCACCGTGCCCGCGCGCGGCAGCAGCCGGGCGGCCATGTAGGCGAGCGTGCGACCGACGGGCGGTGGCGTCATGGCCCGGACCTCATCATCTGCTGCGGCACGTCACTGAACCACGCTTTGCACCTCGGCGCCAGAATGGGCAGGTGATTCGGCGGCGGCCCGATGCCTGCGACCCGATGCACCGCGGAACATGGCGCGCCGCGCCGACGCATATCCCGGCGAGACGTCCCCGTTTCCCGGCCGTGCGACGCGGCTGCTCCCTGCCCTTCGCCGTTTCGCAAGGCGTGCGTATGTTCAGCCATGTCCAGCGCCGTCCAAAGTAACATTGCGGCGGATTTGCGGTATTTGTCTTGTTTTTGCTCGTGACTGTTGCTTTCTGGTGTCGATTTCTCCATGTCTTTTCTCACGCACGACAAAACCAATGCTTCCGATAAGACGCTCGGAGCCAGCAATGTGATTGACCACGGTCAATCACCGGAGCCCCAAGGGGCTCCGTGCTGGTCCTCAGACGCCGGAGGCTCGGGCAGGAGGGATCGGAGAACTGCAATGGCGCTCAATCGCTACGCCCGCACGCGGCTGCCGGAGGATCTCCATGGCGTGCTCCTGTTCGAGGCCGATCTCCGCAGGATGACGGTGTCCAGGCTCATTCGGGCGATCCTCGCCGACCGCTACCGGGGCACGCCTATGCCGAGGACACGGCTCGGTGGACCGGCCGAGGCCGTCGCCCGGGAGCTCAACCGGATCGGGGTCAATCTCAACCAGCTCGCCCACGTGGCGAATGCCACGCATTCGATCGACCGGATCGCCTTCGACGATCTCGCCAAGAAGCTGATCGCTGCCCTGGAGAGGCTCTGATGATCGCGAACGTTCCCCGTGCCGGACGGGCGTTTGCGGGCCTTGCCCGCTACCTCGTCGAGGGGCGCGCCGGCCGGCCGGCCTCCAAGGGCCGGGTCGCCTGGACGAAGGCTTTCAACCTGATGACGGATGATGCCGTGATGGCTGCGAAGATCATGACCGCCACCGCCCGCCTCTCCAAGCGCTGCGAGCGCCCGGTCTACCATCTGATCGTCAGTTGGCATGTCGACGAGCGGCCTCTGCGCGCGCAGATGGAGACGGTCGCGACCGCGACGCTCGGCGATCTTGGGCTCGCCGGCCACCAGGTCCTCATCGTCGCCCACAAGGACAGGACGAACCCGCACATGCACCTCGTGATCAATCGCGTGCATCCCGAGACGGGCGTCGCCTGGACGGCCTCCCACGACTACCGGCGGATCGAGCGCTCGGTCTTCCGGCAGGCGAAGGCTCTGGGATTCCGGGCCGTGCCCGGGCGGCACAACGGACCCGACGCCGGGCCGAGACAAGAAAGCCGACGGCGGGCGCCGACCAAGGGGGCGGTCCATCTCTCCCGCAAGCGGCGGTTGGCGGCAGCACCCGTGCCGGCACCTGCGCAGCAGACCGAGCCGGAGCCTCAGGCCTGAGGTTCCGCAGGTTCCACTCCCATTCCGCGATGTTCCGCGTCGTCCCTGAGGTTCTCAGGAGGATCCGTCATGGCTGATATCCTGCCCAATACTCTGTGGGCCTATCGTCCGGCTCTACCGAAAGTGCCTGGCAGCGAGAGCTGGACCCCGGTCGAGGTCAGCGCTCCGTTGAGCGGCACTGGAAGGCGGCACGGCACGCATTCTGAGGATCGCAACGCCGGGCTTCGAGAGCCGGGTCGCCAAGGTGTTCTTCGCGCATGCACTGCCAATCCGGCGCTCGACGGCGTCGCACGAGAAGCTGCTGTTCCTCGCCCGGTTCCGCCAGGCGCTGACGGCCGGACATCAGGGGCAGGCACCGGCACGCCTTATGTGGTCTGGCCCGACCGGCTGCTCTATGCCGAGAAAACGATGAAGGCCGAGGTCCTCGCTGGTTTCACCATGCCCGTCGTCGAAGGGGCACAGCCACTGACGACTTTCATCACGCCCCGGCACCGGGCGCGCTTCTTCCGCCATGCCTCGGCCGATGCCGCTTACTGGCTGGCCGGCCGGATCGCGGAATGCGTCGCCGATCTGCACGGGCGCGAGAAGGCGAGCGGCATTCTGATCACCGACCTGACGCCGCGGAACATTCTCGTCTCGCCGGAGCTCGGCGTCCGCTTCATCGACGCGGACAGCTTTCAGTACCGTCTCGCGACGGGCATTCATCGCAGCCTCGAAGTCGACGCCGGGCTTCCGGGCGCCGCGTATCGCCGCCGCCGTTCGCAGCGCTCAGGTGCTGCCGGTATTCGAGACCGACGACGATGCCTATGCGCTCGCAATCGTCCTCTTCCACGTGCTCGTCGACGGCGCCCACCCGTTCGGGCCGGAGCCGCCTTCGAGGTCAACGGCGTCGAGCCCGACGAGGAGGACAATATGCTGGCCCGTCGCTTCCCTTACGTGGACGCGGCGCGCATGGGGCCGCCGAAGATCCGGTTGCAGACTTGGCAGAAGCTGCCCGAGCGGGTGAAAGCCGCCTTCGAGCAAGTCTTCGTCAAGGGGGTGGTCGTGCCTCCGCGCGCCTGGGCCGAGCTCTTGGCGAAGGCGCGTCTCGAGGCGGGCTCGGTCCAGCCGACAAGGCCTGCGCCGAAACCCTCGTCACCGCGTCCGACGCCGCCGCCGGCTTCAGCTGCACCTGCCGCAACTCATATCGCCGACGACGTCCACGCCCTCGTGCGCAAGGTCGTCGCCACGATTGCCCCATCTACGAAGCGGGCGGCAAGCGCGACACCGCAGCCTGCGAAGGCTCCTCGTCGACCCGTCTCGTAGGCGGCGTGCGTTCCAGTCCTCCCCGAACTGCAACCAGGATTCCGGAGACCTCAGATGTCCGATACCACCGAGCTCGACGATCTCGCCAACGCCTTCGGCGGCGATCCCATCGCCGAGCATGACGCGGCCGAGCCGCGCTTTCCCTTCGTGCTCGTCATCGACACATCGGCCTCGACCTCGACGCCGGGTCCCGATGGCGTTCCCGACATCGACAATATCAATTCAGCGGTGGCGACGATCTATCAGAAGCTGCGCAGCCCGCAGCCTGGCGATCCACTGGAGCTCACCCATCACCAGGTCGATCTGGCCTTGATCGCCTACAGCTTCGAGCCGCGCCTGGTGCAGGCCTGGACGGCGGCACCCGATCTGCCGATCTCGCCTCCTCTGTTGACGCCCGAGGGCGGCACGGCGACGGGCGCGGCGCTCCTGTCGGCACTCGACATCTGTCTTGCTCGCCAGGTCCGCTACAAGAAGGACGGCCTTCCGCGATGCGGTCTGCCCCACATCTTCCATCTGACCGATGGCGGGGCGAACGACGTGAAGATCGGCAGCCGTGCCTGGCACCTGATCGAGGCCCGACTGAAGGAGCTCGCTCCGAAGGCCCAGGATCGCCGGGGCATGCTCTGGCATTTCGTCGCGCCGGGCGGCTTTGCCCCGACGGGCAGCGGTGCGGTCGACGCCCAGGGCAGGCCGATCTCGGGAGCCGCGCTCCTCAGCCAGTGGTTCGGCCAGGACAGCATCGTCCCGCTCGAGCAGGGTGCCGACGGCTTCGAGACCATGGCCGATCTGATCGTCAAGACGATCACCGCGGTCAGCCAGCAGGCCGCCGGCCACCAGGAGCTGATGGCGACCATGCAGGTGCGGAGGCTCGGCGATGGTGCCTGAGACCGACACGCTCGTCGTGCCGCTCGCCCGGACGGAGGTTGTCGCTCACGAGCCCTGGCTCGTGGGTGCCTTCTCCCAGCACGGCGCCGGCCACATCCGCAAGGGGCTGCCCAACGGGGACGCCTATGCCATCGGCCGTGCGGACGACCATGTGCTGATTGCCGTCGCCGACGGCGTCAGCAGCGCCCCCATGAGCACGTTCGGGCCCATCTCGCGGTCGCGACCGCCATCGATCGCCTGCGCTTGCAGGTGCTTATGGGGACGCCCCAGGGGCCGAAGTCGCTGGAGAGCAGTATGACCTATGTTCGCAACAAGCTGGACGAGGAGGCCGGTCGGCTTCGCCGTCCGATTGGCGACCTGGCGACGACGCTCCTGATCGCTCTCCTGACCCCTAAAGGCCGCGACGGTCGCCAAGATCGGCGACGGCTCGGTGATGGCGGTCGAGGCTGATCGCGCGGGTGCGCGTCTCGTGCCGCTCGTCGATGCGCCCCATGTCGGCGAGGGTGTCGTCGATCTGACCCACAGGGATTGGCGCAAGCATCTCAGAAGCCGTCACATCCCGGACCTCGAGGCCGCCGGCATCGCGACGTTCGCCTTCGCAACCGATGGCGCCGCTGGCTACCTCATGGCCGCGAGCAAGACGCCGACGGCGACAGGTGAGCGCACGGTCCTCTCGACCCTCTATGTCCACGACAATCTTGGCACTGCGCTCACCAAGCGCGGTGCGCAGGACCTGATCGGCTACTTGCGCAGCTCCTGTTCCTCGATCTCAGAAGGACCCCTTTGACGACCGGACCCTGGTGATCGCCACGACCCGTCCGGCCCGGAGGCCCGCATGATTGCCTTCAACGGGCTCACGCCCGACGTCTTCGAGGCGAGGATCGCCGCCCTTGTCGATGATCCGGCGGGCCGGCTCTGTTGCGCCCGTTGCGCATCTGATCGCGGCGCTCGAGCCCCGGCAGGTCGATGAGTTCATCGTCCGGCGGCTCGGCGATAGGCCGAGCCTCGTCAAGCATATGGCCACGGTCGCAGCCCTTCCCATGGGCGGACGGGAGACGGGGCCGGGGGCCTGGTTCACGGTGCTCCCTTCCAATTGGACGCTCGGCCTCATCGGCGCAACGCTCACCCATGGCGCCAACCGGTACGGTTTCGAGAAGCGCCGTCGGGCCCTGACCGGGCTCCTCGGCTCCTTCCGGCTGACCCGCGCCAGCATCGGGCTCGACGACAAGGAGAAGGCCATTGCCCGCGCCATGGCGGCACTCTTTGCACGCGGGCTGATGACGAGCGAGGCATGGAGCCGCTTTGCCGCCGAGCTCACCTGGGCCGACGGGCAGGCAGCACTCGAGCCCGCTCCGGAGCTCGCCGGCGATCCTCACCTCCCCGAGGCGCGGCAGGTCCTGTCCGATCTTCTCAAGGCCACCATGGAGCCCCACCGGGCTGCACTCGCTGCGGCCGCTGCGATCATTGCACGCGAGGAAGCCTCGCTCCCCCAGGCCATCCGCGACCTCGTCAGGCCGGGCGCCCGCTGGATGACCACGGCCGATTGCGTGTCGGCCAAGCTGCTGTCGCCGGCGCCATCTCCGGCTGCGCTCATCGTCGGGCACGATCCGGCGACGGGTCAGCCTCTCTACTATGCGCGGCCCGAGAGCCTTTTCACCATCGGCGGTCCCGGCACCGGCAAGACCGAGTGCCAGGTGCTGCCGAACCTCCTCTCCTACAAGGGCTCGGCCATCGTGCTCGACGTGAAGGGCGAGCTTTGGGAAAAGACGGCCGGCTGGCGCCAGAGGAATGCGGGTCCGGTCTTCCGGTTCGCTCCGACCGATCCGCATGGCCGCACGCATCGCTACAACCCCTTCGATTTCATCGGCACGGAGCCGGAGACGGCAGCGACCGATTGCGAGGTGTTCTCGGCCCAGGTCATCGTGCCGACGCCGAACCATCACGATCCCTACTGGGAGAACCGGGGCCGCGACTTCCTCTGGGCGATGGCGATGATCGTGGCGCTGCGCTCGAAGGGGCCGTCGCGCGCCATGGCGACACTGATGCGGCTTCTGTCCGTGCCGCTCGACATGAAGGCAAGCGATCCTGCCTATCCAGGCTCGGACACGGAGAAGCTCGTCAACGGCCTCCACCAGCTGGCGGCGGCAACGAACGTGCGTGCACTTGCCGAGCATGCCAACGCGATCCGCGGCGGCCTCGGCAGTCAGCGGCTGGAGAGCGTTGCCGACAATGCACGGCGTTTCCTCAACATCTTCTCGCGCTCGGCGTCGCTGCGGGCCGCCATGTCGGCCTCCGACTGGCATCCGAGGATGTTGCGCGAGCGTCCCGGCACCACCGTCTATCTCTGCCTGTCGGGCGATGACCTCGACACGTTCGCGCCGGTCGTGCGGTTGATCCTGCAGCAGCATGCCAACGCGCTCCTGCGTGACTTCAAGCACAAGCCGGGCGAGCCGCCGGTCACCTTCTTCCTCGACGAGTTCCCGCAGCTGAAGCGCATGGAATCGCTGATGCGCATGGTCGACACGGGACGCGGTGCGGGCCTGAGGCTCTGGTTCTTCGCCCAGTATCTGGGCCAGGTGCGCCAGGCCTACGACAAGCAGGCGGACGGCCTCATCGGCGCGTGCAGGATCAAATCGTTCCTCTCGCCCGATGCGGAGGCCGCCGAATACCTGAAGCCCTATCTCGGCACGCGCCGGAACCTCTTCTCCGGTGAGACGACGCCGCTCGCCGAGACACACGAGCTTCTGGGCCAGGCCTTCGCCGACACCATCCTGACCCTCGCCGGCGGGCCCCTGAAGCTCGCCAAGCGCTTCGCCTGGGAAACCATGGCCGACCGCATCCTGCCTCCGCCCGTCCTGCGGCGGCAGAAGTTCTGACGCGTATCCAGCAACTCACAAAGGAGATAAGTCATGACGGATACATCGATCAGCAAGGGGCGGCTCCGCGCCTTCCTCAACAGCGAGAAGACCAAGGGCGATGCCAAGCCCTCCTTCGAGGGCAGCCTTGCGTTGCCGAACGAGGAGCACGAGCGGCCGTTCGCGCTCTGGGTGCGCCAGACGAAACAGGGCGGCGTCATGCTCACCGGCCGCGCCGGTCAGCCCAAGGGTTCCGCCATGGATCAGATCGTCGGCCTGCTCGGGGCCAGGGGAAGCGCCGCTCCCGAGCTCGTCGTCGGCATGAGCGAGATGAAGCTGAAGGCTGGCGAGATCGTGCTCTTCGAGAACAAGCCCAAGGAGGGCGAGGCTCCCAAGGTGCTCGAGAAGGGC
>JAWKWA010000043.1:0-6291 GCA_041397765.1 Hyphomicrobiaceae bacterium
TGAAGGCCGTCATCTCGCTCTCCTCCACCGTCGACCGCTTCAACGACGACATCCACCACAAGGGCGGAACGCTGCTGTCGGCGAACCTCACCTGGTCGGGCACCATGCTCGCCTATCTGTCGCGCCCGCCGGATCCCGCCATCGTCGGCGAGCGCTGGCGGGAGATGTGGCTGAAGCGCCTGGAGAACGAGCCGCTGCCGATCATGGGCTGGCTGCAGCACCAGCGCCGCGACGCCTTCTGGCGGCACGGCTCGATCTGCGAGGACTATTCGGCCATCGAGGCGGCTGTGCTGATGATCGCGGGCTGGGCGGACGGCTATCGCAACGCCCCGCCGACCGCTGCCGCAAATCTCGACGCGCCGGTCAAGGCGATCAACGGTCCGTGGATCCACAAATACCCGCACTTCGCCTGGCCGCATCCGCGCGCCGACTTCCATGCCGAAGCGCTCCGATGGTGGGACCGCTGGCTGAAGGGCAAGCGCAACGGTGCCGAGAAGCTGCCCGCCTATCGCGCCTATGTCATGGAGAACGTCCGCCCGCGGCCCTGGCGCGACCGCGACGAGGGGCGCTGGGTCGCTGAAAAGTCCTGGCCCTCCAAGGCGATCCGGGAGCGGCGGCTCGTGCTCAATCCGGGCGGAGCGCTCGAGGCGCGGGCGCGGACGGCAGCAGGTGCCATGCGCCTTTCCTCGCCAGAGAATGTCGGCGTTATGGCGGGCGAGTATTTCACGATCCGGCCCGATGCCGATCTCGCCGCCGACCAGCGGCTCGACGATGCCGGCAGCCTTGTCTTCGAGACGGCGCCGCTCGAGGACGCGGTCGAGATCCTCGGGCGGCCGCGTCTCACGCTGAAGGTCGCAATCGACAGGCCGCTCGGCAATCTGTGCGCGCGTCTGATCGACCTGCATCCCGACGGCACCGGATTCCGCGTCTCGTTCGGCGTGCTCAATCTCGCGCATCGGATGGGCAATGCCGAGCCCCGGCCGATGCGGCCGGGCGAGGCGGAGACCGTCGAGATCGCGCTCGACGAGAGCGGCTACCGCTTCCTCGCCGGCCATCGCATCCGCATTGCGATCTCGACGGCCTATTGGCCGATGGTGCTGCCGCCGCCCGGGCATGTGACGGCGGAGATCTCGCTCGGCGGCGACAGCCATCTGACGCTGCCGGTGCGCCGGGGCGGCGATGTGATCGACATGCCCGAGCCGGCCGATCCCGATCCCTTGCCCCACTACCGGGAGATCTCGCCTGGCCGGGTCGCGCGGACCGTCGAGCACGATCTGACCGCCGGCGTCACGCGCTATCGCGTCCATGACGACGGCGGCGCGCACGAGATCCCCGAGACCGGCGGGCTTGTTGCCCGTGAGATGAAGGAGGAGACCTTCACGATCCGGCCGGACGATCCGCTCTCGGCCGTCAGCGAGACCCATTGGGTCATCGAGCGCAGCCGTGGCGACTGGTCTGTCCGCACGGTCACGCGCCAGCGGCTGACGGCCGACGCTACGCATTTCCTGATCGAGGCCTCGCTCGAGGCTTTCGAGGGCGACCGTAAGGTGGCCGAGCGGCGCTGGCGCGAGAAGATCGCCCGCGACTGCATGTGAGTGCGGCGATGGGTGAAGAGGACGCGGGATCGCCTTTGCGACCGCGCGTCGTGCTGTTCTGCTCGCCGCCCGGCGCTTCGTCAGCCGGCGAAACCGTGGCGCTTCGCGACCGGCCCATAGACCGGATCGGCGGCGACCTTGCCGACGATCGCGGCGATGTGCGGCGCGGTGACTGGCTCGGGCGACCATTTGACGAGCATGGCGAGATAGACGTCGGCCAGCGACATGTCGCGGCCGGCGAGGAACGGCCCGTCCTTCAGCGCCGCCTCGACGATGGCGCAAGCCTTCGCCATGTGCTGCGCGCCCGATGCCTTCACGCCCTCGACGCCGGCCGGATCGGTCGTATAGCGGTCGGCGTAGAAATAGCGCAGGTCCGCCTCGTAGAGATTGGTCGCCATGAAGACCATCCATCTGAGGAAGCGGGCGTGGGCCGGGGTGCCGGATGCCGGCGCGAGGCCCTTGCCGGGATGGGCGTCGGCGAGATGGATGCACATCGCCGCCGACTCGGTCATCAGCGTGCCATCGGGCAGGATCAGCGCGGGAACCTGCTTCATCGGATTGATGGCGACGAAGGCCGGATCGTTCTGGTCGCCCTTCGCCAGATCGAAGTCGACGAGCTCGACCTTGGCGCCGACCTTGGCGAGCGCCGCCTCGACCGGGAACGAGCCCGATCCCTTGTTGCCGTAGAGCTTGTAGGTCATGTGGAAACCTCCCTTGGCGGCGCATCCGGCGCGCCTTCGATCGTGCGGCCATCGTGCAGCGAGCCCGATCCATGGAGGTGCGGCCAGCCGCGGTCAAGCCCGCCCGCCGCATGACGGTCCGTCATGGCGGGACGACACCGATGCGCGCGCCGGCCACCTTCGCCATTTCGCCCGCTCCCCGACTGGGATAGCTTTCCGGCCATGTTCACGAGCTTCTTCTACGAGCTGAAGGCCGCGCGATTGCCGGTCACGCTCAAGGAATATCTGACGTTGCTCGAGGCGGTCGAGGCGGGGGTCGCCGGCGGCCGGGTCGAGGACTTCTACTATCTGGCGCGGTCCGCGCTGGTGAAGGACGAGCGTCACCTCGACCGGTTCGACCAGGTCTTCGGCCATGTCTTCAAGGGGCTCGACCTGATGTCGGAGGCCGCGGAAGGGCGGGCGCAGATCCCCGAGGAATGGCTGCGCGCGGTCTCCGAGCTGCATCTGTCCGAGGAGGAGAAGAGAAAGATCGCCGAGCTCGGCGGCTTCGAGAAGATCATGGAGGAGCTCCGCAGGCGCCTCGCCGAGCAGAAGGGCCGCCATCAGGGCGGCTCGAAATGGATCGGCACCGGCGGCACCTCGCCCTATGGCGCCTATGGCTACAACCCGGCGGGCATCCGCATCGGACAGGACGGCAACCGCAATTTCCGCGCCATCAAGGTCTGGGACAAGCGCGAGTTCCGCGACCTCGACGACGATGTCGAGATTGGCACGCGCAACATCAAAGTGGCTTTGCGCAAGCTGCGCCGTTTCGCGCGCGAGGGGGCGGCCGAGGAGCTCGACCTCTCGGGCACCATCCGCGGCACGGCCGAGAAGGGCTATCTCGACATCCGCATGGTGCCGGAGCGGCGCAATGCCGTGAAGGTGCTGATGCTGCTCGACATCGGCGGCTCGATGGACTGGCACGTCAAGGCGGCGGAGGAGCTGTTCTCGGCGGCGCGCTCGGAGTTCAAACACCTCGAGCACTACTACTTCCACAACTGTCTCTACGAGTTCGTGTGGAAGGAGAATGTGCGGCGCTGGGCGGAGCGCACGCCGACCATGCAGATGCTGCACACCTATCCCTCCGACTACAAGGTGGTGTTCGTCGGAGACGCCTCGATGAGCCCCTACGAGATCACCCATGCCGGCGGCTCGGTCGAGCATATGAACGAGGAGGCGGGCGCGGTCTGGCTCAATCGCGTGACGGAGATCTACCAGCACGCCGTCTGGCTGAACCCGGTGCCCGAGCAGCATTGGGACTGGACGGCCTCGATCGGTCTCGTGCGCCGGCTGATGGGCGGGCGAATGTATCCGCTGACACTCGACGGCCTCGACCGGGCGATCAGGGAGCTGATGCGCTGAGCACCCGCGTGTTGCCGGCTCGATGAGCCGATTGAACCCGCAAACCGGCCTTTCGGCGGCGGGTGCCTTCCGGCCGTTTGCGAGGTTGCCGCCAAGGCGGCGGCCGGCTTCGTTTCAACCTGCTCTACAGCAAAATCCCGGCCGCGAGTGCGGCAAGGGCAAGGGCGCCGATCCACAGGGCGATCCGCTCGCTGCGACGCGCACGGTGCCCGGCCGTGGCGACCCGTGCCACGGTTTCCTCGTCCAGCCTCAATCCCTCCCGCGCCATGCCGGCGAAGGCGTCGGCGGCGCGGCCGGCATTGAGGAGCACCATCGGCAGGTCACCCATGAAACTGCCGAGCGTCTGCGCGCCCGCTCCCGCCTCGCGCAGCCGGCCCTCGAGGCCGAGCTCGCGCTCCAGCCAGTCGCGGACGATGGGCTCGGCCGCCGTCCAGATGTTGAGGCGGGCATCGAGCGTGCGCGCCACGCCCTCGACGACGACCATGGTCTTCTGCAGGAGGATCAGCTCGGGCCGCGTCTCCATGTCGAAGACCTCGGTATAGGCGAAGAGCTGGCCGAGCAGATGACCCATCGAGATTTCCTCGGCGGGTCGGCCCATCAGCGGCTCGCCGATCGCGCGCAGCGCCTGTGCGAAGACCTCGACCGAATGGTGCGCCGGCACGTAGCCGGCCGCGAAATGGGCGAGCGCGGCGCGACGATAGTCGCGACTGATGAAACCAAAGAGGATCTCGGCGAGGAAGCGCCGCTCCTTCGGCGAGAGCCGGCCCATGATGCCGAAATCGACCGCCACGATGGTGCCGTCGGCCTCGACGAACAGATTGCCCTGATGCATGTCGGCATGGAAGAAGCCGTCGCGCATGGCATGGCGCAGGAAATGGCGGATGACCTCCTCGCCGAGGCCCGCCAGATCGTGGCCGGCTTCATTCAGCGCCTCGACGTCGCCGATCGGCGTCGCGTCGATCCATTCGAGCGTCAGCACGCGCTTGCCGGTTCGCGTCCAGTCGATCGCCGGCACGCGGAAGCCGCGATCGTCCTTGGTGTTCTCCGCCATCTCGGAGATCGCGGCGGCCTCGAGGCGCAGGTCCATCTCCAGCGTCACCGAGCGGGCGAGCGTGTCGATCACGGCGACGGGCTTCAGCCGGCGCGACGGCTCGTGCATGCGCTCGATCAGGCGGGCGGCGAAATAGAAGCTCTCGAGGTCGCGGGCAAAGCGCGCCTCGATATCGGGGCGCAGCACCTTGACGGCGACGGCACGCTCATGGCCGCCCGCATCGACGGCCATCGCCTTGTGCACCTGGGCGATGGAGGCGGCAGCGATCGGCGGGCCGAAGGAGGCGAACAGCTCGGCGACCGGCTTGCCGAGGGCCTCGGCGACCGCACTTTCCGCCTCGGCCCTGGAGAAGGGCGTCATGCGGTCCTGAAGGCTCTGGAAGTCGGATGCGAGCGCCTGGCCGACGAGATCGGGCCGGGCGGCGAGGAACTGGCCGGCCTTGATGTAGCTGGGGCCGAGATCGGCGAAGGCGGCGGCGATCGGCGACTGGTGTTTCGGCCGGCGACGCCCGGCCCGGAACGGCCATGTCAGGGTGGCGACGACGAGCGCCGCGCCGCGCGCGAGACGGAGCGGCAGCGGCACTTTCTGGCCGTTCGGCACGAAGCGCACGCCATGCTCGGCGAGCACGAGCCCGGAGCGCATGAGCCGCAGTGAATTGATGATCGCCCCCGCCATCGTCCCCGCCCGTCAGCCCGTCAGAGCCGCCAGCCGGAATGGATCGCCGCGACGCCGCCGGTCAGGTTGCGATAGGAGACCCGGGCAAAGCCGGCCTCGCGGATCATGGCGGCGAAGCGCTCCTGCTTGGGGAAGCGGCGAATGCTCTCGACCAGATACTGATAGGGCGCGGCATCGCCCGCCGTCAGCCGGCCCAGTCGCGGGATCGCCTCGAAGGACCAGAGATCGTAGAGCTTGTCGAGCATCGGCACCTGGACCTCGGAAAACTCCAGGCACAGGAAGCGCCCGCCCGGCCGCAGCACCCGATGGGCCTCGACGAGGGCGCGGTCGATATGGGTGACATTGCGGATGCCGAAGGCGATCGTGTAGGCGTCGAACGAGCGCTCGGGCAGCGGCAGGCACTCGGCATTGCCCTGGAGGAAGCCGATATGTGCGTCGAGGCCCATGCGCGTCAGCCGGGCCCGGCCCGCCTCCAGCATCTCGCCGGAGATGTCGCAGATGAGGCTCGAGGTGCCCGCGCCCCCCGCCTTGACCACCCGCATGGCGATGTCGCCGGTGCCGCCGGCGACGTCGAGATGGTGGAAGCGCATCGCCGAGCGCGGCGGATCGAGCATGGTGACGAAGGCGTCCTTCCAGAGCCGGTGCAACCCGCCCGACATCAGGTCGTTCATCAGGTCGTAGCGATCGGCGACGCGGGCGAAGACGTCGTTGACGAGGCCCTGGCGCTCGTCCTCGCGAACGGTGCGGAAGCCGAAGTCGACGGTGCTCTGCTCGCGCATCTACGCTCGCTCCTTGCGATCCAGGCCTTGCGATTGTGGGAGGCCGGGCGTGGCCGGTCGGACCGCGCTCCAGGGCCTCGTCTCGCGCGGCGCGCCGGACCATAGCC
>JAWKWA010000044.1:0-5763 GCA_041397765.1 Hyphomicrobiaceae bacterium
CAAGGGAAGCGCCGCTCCCGAGCTCGTCGTCGGCATGAGCGACATGAAGCTCAAGGCCGGCGAGATCGTGCTCTTCGAGAACAAGCCCAAGGAGGGCGAGGCTCCCAAGGTGCTCGAGAAGGGCGCAGCCGCCCGCCCCGACTTCTACGGCTGGCACCATCCGGGCGAGCCCGGTCTGGGGCTGCTCGACGTCGCCGTCTGGGCGAAAACCGACGCCAACGGCCGGGCCTATCTGACGGGCAGCATCACGCCGCCCGAGCTCAGGCAGGTGCAGATGGCCGACGCCCGGCCCGATCCCGAGCCTGAGATGATGGAGTGAACGAGGAGAGCCGGAGTGGCCTTACCGCTGCTCCGGCTCGCTATCCTCGTCCTGATCGTCTGCCGGCTTGTGCGCACGGTCGAGATCGGGGCCGCGCTTTTCGCATTCGGCGAGCAACCGCTCGAGCACTTTGCTCGTCGGGGCTACCGTGAACAGAAGCCGCAACTCGCTGGCCGTGACAGCCGAGAGAGCCGCGGACAGCTCCGACATGATCTCGGCCTCGGCGGCGGATCGCTCGAGAACGTGCCCGTCATAGCGCGCAACCGCGGCATACAGCCGGCTGATCCGGCGATCCCCGAAGACATCGGCTTCGCTCTGAGCCAGGTCCTGCAGCTTGCGGCGGTCCCACATGGCGTCCGCTCCCTCGATGCGCTCTTGTCGGTTGATCTGCGCGCGACAGCGATCTGCGTCAAGCACAAGCGGCAGGCCGGGCCGGATCTCCGGCGGAGCGAGGCATCGCGGTTCCGTATCGTCGGATGCGCGTAAATCCGGAACGCCGCAAATCCGGAGCGCCGCACCTGCGGCGGTCAGCAATTCTGCAACACCGCTGACCAGCAAATCAGCAGATCCGCTTCTCCGCAAAGCCGATTGTCCGTAATGTGACAATTCATCAAGGGCGTATTTCCGCAGATCAGCAATTCCGCCGATCCGGAGCGCCGCAACGACGGAGACGAGGACAGGCGATCATGATCATCGGCGTGCTGCAGCAGAAGGGAGGAGCGGGGAAGACCACCATCGCGCTCAATCTCGCCGCGAGCCTCGCCAAGGATGGTCACCGGGTGCTTCTCGTCGACGCCGATCCGCAAGGGAGCGCACTCGCCTGGTCGAGCGTGCGCGAAGCGGCGCCCCTGTTTCCGGTGATCGGCATGCCCAAGCCCACTCTGCACAAGGAGCTGCCGGCCATCGCCAGCGACTACGATGTCGTCGTCATCGACGGGGCTCCGCGTGTGAACGAGCTGGCGCGCTCGGCGATCCTCGCATCCGACCTCATCCTCGTGCCGGTGCAGCCCTCGCCCTTCGATGATTGGGCCTCTTCAGAGATTGTCGATCTGATTGCCGAAGCGAGGCAGTGGAAGCCCGGCATCGAGGCCGCGCTCGTGATGAGCCGCGTGATCCCGAACACCGCCATCGCACGCGATGCGAGGAAGGCGCTCGAGAAATTCGCCATTCCGACGCTGGAGGCCAGCATCACCCAGCGGGTGTCGTTTGCCGAAGCCGCCGCCCAGGGTCTGACCGTGGTCGAGACCGCGCCGGGCTCGCGTGCCGCCCATGAGATTTACGACCTTGCGGATTTCCTGATTTCAGCAACCAAGGAAAGTCGTGCCGCATGACCGCCAAGACCATCGCCTTCAAGAGCCCCGTCAAGGCTGCCAACCAATGGGTCGAGAGCCGGGAAGGGAAGGCGATCACGCCAGCGGGGCCGACCAAGCGGCTGACCGTCGATATCGACGGGGATCTCCATCGGCGGATCAAGATCGACTGTGCCGGCCGCGGCCTCCAGATCTCCGACCTCGTGCGCGAGCTTCTCATCGAGAAATTTCCAAAGCCGGCTGGCCCTGACGCAACCGACCTGACGCCCCGCCCATGACGGATACGGCCGTGCCCGACATCCGCGACGCCGATCTTCTCGATGAGCTCGAGGCGGCACGCGGCAGCGCCGGCTTCGCGTTCGTGAGCATCAGGCTGGCCTCGCGCCAGGCGGAGCGGGATCGGCTTTCGAGACTGCGCCCATCCGAGCGACGGCGTGCGGTGACCCGCCGGGGGTTCGAGGAGGCACCGGCCGACATCGAGGATCTGCGGCATATCCATTCGGTGCTCGCCGTCTGCGGCCTGCCCTACAAGGCCGTGCCGATCGCCACCCGCACCTTCGAGCGCAAACAGGGCAACATGGCGCTCGACGTGATCGCGGGATCGCTGCGCGACGACCAGGGCCGGCTGATCGAGCAGCCGCTCCCCTATGGCCCCAAGGCCCGCCTCATCCTCATGCATCTCTGCAGCCAGGCGATCTACACGCGCTCGGCGACCATCGACCTCAACGAGACCTTCACTGCCTTCGTGCGCGAATTGGGGTTCAACGATTCCGGCGGTCCGCGCGGTGCGCTCACCGCCTTCAAGCATCAGATCAACGCACTTGCCGCCTGCACCATGAGCCTCTCGGTCTGGCAGCCGGGCGTGCGGGTCAGGACCGAGAAGATCACGCCGATCAGGAGCTTCGAGCTCTGGCTCTCCGACAACATGCACCAGCGGGCGCTGTGGCCGAGCCAGCTCACCTTCAGCACCGACTTCTACGAGAGCCTGAAATCCCATGCGCTGCCGGTGAACATGCGCGCCGTCCGGGCCTTTGCCGGCTCTGCCCGCACGCTCGATGCCTATTACTGGCTGAGCTACCGGCTCACGCGGCTGAAGGGGCACACGCTCATTCCCTGGGAAGCGCTCGCCGCCCAGTTCGGAAACGACTACACGCGCCAGCGCGACTTCAGGAAGGGTTTTGCCGACGACGTGCGGTCACTGCTCGAGGTCTTCCCGAAACTGCCCGTGACGCTCTCCGAGGCCGGTCTGGAGATGCTTCCCGCCGACCCCGGCGTGCTGGCGCTGCCGGTACCGCGTCCGGGCCGCAGGAGATGATCCCGATTGCTCCGCTGAGTTGGTCGCGCCTGGGGATAAGTCGCCCTCGTCAAATCAACGGGTTACGTGACGGCTCCGCTGAGTTGGTCGCACACCTCCGCTGAGTTGGTCGCGCTTGCTGCCCGGTTCCCCGCTGAGTTGGTCGCGCCTCCCCGCTGACTTGGTCGCGCCCTATATATAGAACAGAACATTGCAGAACACTCTCTCAGAACATCTTACAGAAATTTCAGAAAAGGGGATTTGATGAAATCCGGAGAATTCATAGTCGCAGATCAGGCACCTCAGGCCCCTCAGACATTTGGCTGAAAGAGGGTCGAAAGTGAAGGCATCCTCGACCCTGACGACATGGCACCGGTCAGGAGCCATCCGGAAGGCCCTACGTTCGATTTTGCGCTCCGCCGGGGGAGAGGGGGTGCAAGTCAGTGGAAAATGATCTGGATGGGCGCTGACGCGCCGGGGATGGTGGCTGCTCCCGCCAAAGAGAAGCGCCCCCGCCTCGTGGCTCAATGGGGCGCCCTCACGTTCACGGGTCTAGCCTCTCCAGGCTGCACCGTGGCGGCAGTGTAGCGGTCCATCGGCACCGCCGCCAACATGCCTGCCGTCATCCTCATCACCGGAACCGTCGCCGGCCCAGCCGCTCAGGCCCCCACCACAGGAAACAGCACGGGAAAGAGCCGCCCCGCTGCGCCGCGCATCGCGGAGGGCCCCAGAGGGGGGCGGAGCCACGCCCTCCGCGATGCCCGGCTCCGCAGGAAACAGCTCAAGGGCCCTCCTGCTGTCTTGCCGCAACACCCCGTCCGAGGATCGCACGATCCGGCGACGCAGCCTGCCTATGATGTCGGCAGGTCTCTTGCCGGCCGCCGGCGGCGGCCTAGGCTCACCCGATGATCATCACTCACACTGCCGACGCTCATGGCAACCGGCGCCTCTATATCGGCGGCAAGGGCAGCCTCGACTGCTGGCTCGAGCCCGAGGCCGACGGGCGCCGCTGGACCTTCCACCTCGAGGAGGCCTTTGCCGGCAACCGGTTGACCCCCGCCGACAAGCACGACTGGGCCGTGCACCGGCTCCTGCAATTGGCCGAGGCGCTCGCCGTGGCGCCCGAAGATCTCGTCTCCGTTCCCTTCGAGGCGATCGCGGCGCTTCATGCAGCCGATCCCTATGCCGGCCGGCGCGTGCCGGTCGGACGCCGGAAGCTCCCCGAGAATGCGTTCCTTGCGACCGCCCCCGGCATCACCCGGCCCCGCGCCGATTTCCATGCCGGCGAGCGTCCCCGCCATCAGCGCCAGCGCTGATCGACCTCCGGCTCACTCAGCCGACCATCGACAGGGGCCTGTATACATATCCGCCTCACGTTCCCTGAAACTCCCGGGGGTTCGGGGGGCGGGCTCCCCGGGCGGCCGCAGCGGCGGCCGGGCCATCGGCTGTGTCCATCCTGCACGAATATTGCCGCGTTATTGGGCAGCGGCCTTGTATCCGTCCGGTATCGCTCGAAACTGGGCATCCAGAAAAAGGGAGGCAGCGAGGTAGGCGATCGACCCGGAAACGGGCCGACCGCGCCTCGCGGAGCAGCGTTGTGCCGCTGCACCACTCTTGTGTGTGCCTCACCACCAATGAAAGAGCCGCCATGCCGTCGAGGGGCTATCGCAAGGGAATCTCCGACCGGAAGGTGCCGGTGCCCGCCTCCGTCAGGACCCATATCAGCCAGGGGGAATACGAGCAGCTGAAGGCGGAGGCGAAAGCGCGCGGCATCACCCTCTCCCGCCTGGTGCGCAAGGTCCTGGCAGCCCATATCGCCGGCCATCGCGCCGAGCTCCCTCATATGGGTCGAACGACCGACGCGTTCCTCCGCGACTACGCCCGGCTCGGCAACAATCTCAACCAGCTCGTCCGCCAGGCCAACCGCATGCGGCTGCACCTGATCGTCAGCGAGACGCTCGCCTGCCTTGCCGCGCTCGAAGCCCAGGCCAAGGCGTTCACGCGCTGATGCTGGCTCGGATCGAGCCCCCGCATGGCGACTTCCCGGCGCTCGCCAGCTATCTCCGGCACGGCCGGACGAGACCGACGTCCCCCGATCGCGTCGCCTGGGTGATCGGCCACAACATCCCGACGGCCGACCCCATGCTCGCCGCCGCCATCATGACCGCCACCGCCCGGCAGTCGGCGCGCTGCACCACCCCCGCCTACCACCTCTCCATCAACTGGCGGGAGGACGAGCGGCCCGCGCCCGAGGCGATGCAGGAGATCGCCCGCCGCACGCTCGAGCTCGCCGGGCTCGGCGAGCACCAGGCCCTCGTCATGGGCCATGGCGACAAGCCCCACCGGCATCTGCACATGATGATCAACCGCGTCCATCCCGGCACCGGCAAGGCATGGTCGGCGTTCCAGGACTTCCGCCGCTTCGATCGCATCATGAAGGCGCTCGCCGAGGCGCACGGCTTCCTCTTCGTGCCCTGCCACCGCTACGAGCCCGAGATCACCGACGCACGGCCGAAGCTGCCTGGCCGCGAGGCCCGCCGTGCCGCCGAGAAGGGGGCCGACACGCTGCGCATCCAGGGGAGCCGGGCCGATGCCCGCCGGATCGGCGCGGAGATCTCCGAGAACCTCGACCGGGCAGCATCCTGGGACGACATCGAGGCGGCGCTCGAGCCCTACGGTCTGCAGCTCGAGGCCAAGGGCCGCGGTCTCGTCGCCGGCAATCGGGCGGGCTATTTCAAGTTCTCGCAGTTGGGGCTCGCCGTCACGGCGAACGGCTTGGCGAAACGCTTCGGGCGGCGGTTCAGGCCGCGTCCGGCACCCGTCCGGCGCCCAGCACGATC
>JAWKWA010000045.1:0-5753 GCA_041397765.1 Hyphomicrobiaceae bacterium
TCCTCGCCGATGGTGCGCGCCTCCTCCGCGTCGTCCCAGACGCCCGAGACCTCGACCTTCATGCCCTCGCCGTCCTCGGTGAACAGCGTCTTGCCGAGCCGGCCCTTGTTGTGGGCGATGAGGCCGGAGGCGGCATTCAGGATGTGCGCCGTCGAACGGTAGTTGTGCTCGAGGCGGATGACCTTGGCGCCGGGGAAATCGGTCTCGAAGCGCAGGATGTTGTCGACCTCGGCGCCGCGCCAGCCATAGATCGACTGGTCGTCGTCGCCGACGCAGCAGATGTTGCGGCTGCCCTGGGCGAGCAGCCGAAGCCAGAGATACTGCGCGACGTTGGTGTCCTGATACTCGTCGACGAGGATGTAGCGGAAGCGGCGGTGGTAGATGTCGAGCACGTCGGGGTGGCTCTGGAAGAGCCGCAGGCATTCGAGCAGCAGATCGCCGAAATCGACGGCGTTCAGCTCCTTCAGCCGCTTCTGGTAGGCGGCATAGAGCTCGGCGCCGCGGCCATCGGCATAGCCCTGGCCTTCGCCCTTGGGCAGCTTGTCGGGCGTCAGGCCGCGGTTCTTCCAGCCGTCGATCGCCTGGGCGAGGATGCGCGCCGGCCAGCGCTTCGGATCGAGCTTCTCGGCCTCGAGGAGCTGCTTCAGCAGGCGGATCTGATCGTCGGTGTCGAGAATGGTGAAGCCGGACTTCAGATCGACCAGCTCGGCGTGGCGGCGCAGGATCTTGACGCCGATCGAGTGGAAGGTGCCGAGCCAGGGCATGCCCTCGACCGCTCCGCCGACCAGGGCGCCGATGCGCTCCTTCATCTCGCGGGCGGCCTTGTTGGTGAAGGTGACGGCGAGAACCTCGTGGCCGCGAGCGCGGCCGGTCGCCAGAATGTGGGCGATGCGGGTGGTGAGCACGCGGGTCTTGCCGGTGCCGGCTCCGGCGAGCACGAGGACCGGACCATCGAGCGCTTCCACCGCCTCGCGCTGGGCGGGGTTCAGCTTGTCGATATAGGGCGGGGCGGCCGACGCGAGCGCGCGGGCCGAGATCGAACCTTCTGCGGAGCGGGCTGGCACCGCCATGGGGATCGTCCTCCTCGACGTCTCTTTCGGGCTCGCGCTCGCCGTGGACATCCATCCGCGGACGATACGGGGCCGCTTTGTTCGCCCGGAGTGGTCCGGCACACCCCTCGAGGGGGCAGGTCGCCACCCGGTCCATCTCGGGCGATCGCCGGGCGCGAGCGGCCACGAGCACCAGGATCGCGATGGCAACCGCCGGGCGAATCCGATCGGGCACTGCAATCTAACGTACCATAGAGATGGGCCAAAACGTGAACCTCGCAAGGATCACGGCTCGTCCACATGCTTGGTGCGTGGCGGTTGCCTCGAGAGGCGAGCCTGTGCAGGCCGAACGGGAGGGCACGGCGTCGTCCACTCCCCGAAAGTCGCGGGGGACGTGCGGCGGCAGGGGGGTGCCGCGGCCGGGCGGGGTGTGCCATAAAGGTAAACGGCTGCGAACGGGCGCGTGCATGCGCGCCCGGCTGCCGTGCGATGCCGATGGTCGGGAAGCGGGCGGCGACCCGGCGCGCCGGCCATCATCGCGCGCATGGTGCCTCGCGGCCGAGGCGTCGATGTCCGACCGCCTGATTGCTCGCGATTCCGAAGGGTGCCCCGCAGCCGGCCGGTCGAGCGCTGCCGCGGGGAGGCCTCAAGGGTCACGCCGGAGGTTGCTGGTTTGCGCGCGTTCCTGCTTTCCCTTGGCGCCCTGCTCGTCGTCCTGCTGGCGAGCCTGTTCGCCGTGCCGGCGGTCGTCGACTGGAATTCCTACCGGAGTACCTTCGAGCGCGAGGCGACGCGCCTGCTCGGTCGCGAGGTGCGGATCGGCGGCAATGCGAAGCTGCGTCTCCTGCCCGCGCCCTATCTTCATTTCGACAATGTCCGCATCGCCGACAGGAGCGGACGGTTCGACACGCCGCTGCTGAGAGCCAAGGGCTTCACGGTCTGGCTCGCCGTTGCGCCCCTGCTCAAGGGCATCGTCGAGGCGCGGCAGATCGTCCTCAGCGAGCCGGAGCTGCGCCTTGCGGTCGACGAAGACGGGCGCGGTAACTGGGTCGGGCTCGGCACCGGCTCGGCGGCGCTGCCCGTGGTGCCGACCGAGGTTTCGCTCAGCGAGGTCGACATCGAGAACGGCACGCTGACGCTGGTGGCGCCGGGCGGGCGCGACCTGGCGGTCCTGCGGGCGGTGACGGGCGACCTCGCGGCGACGAGCCTGACGGGGCCCTATCGCTTCAAGGGCAGCTACGAGCAGGTGGGCGAGGCGCGCGAGATCCGGGTGTCGACCGGCGTGCTGGATGCCGGCGCCCTCAGAGTGAAGAGTGTCATCGAGACGGGCGGGCGGGGCGGCTCGCGCTACAGTTTCGACGGCGTGCTCGGTGATCTCGAGGCGAGCCCGAAATTCAAGGGCGCCTTCGAGGGGGCGATCGCCTATGAGCGGCCGGGAGAGACGGGCTCGGGGGCAGGGGAGGCGGCCGCGGGCGCGCCGGCGAGCTTCGACGTCAAGGCCGGCATGGAGGCCGATCTTTCCGGCTTCGCGCTCAGCGAGATGAACGTCTCGGTCGAGTCCGACGGGCGGCCGCAGCTGGTGACCGGAGCGGTGGCGGCGCGATGGCCGCAGGATCTGGAGGTCGACGCCAAGCTCGAGGCGCGCTGGCTCGATCTCGACCGGATCGCCGGAGCCGGTGCGGGCGACGGGCCGATGAAGGCCGTGCGGCTGATCGCCGACCGGCTCGGCGACAGCTTCAGCGGGCGGACGCGGGCGCGGGTGGCCGTCAGGATCGATCAGGCCAATCTCGGCGGCGACGTCTTCTCCGACATCAGCCTGACGGCCCGCCGCGAGGTCGACGGCATCAAGATCGAGGAGGCGCGGGCGGCACTGCCCGGCGCGACGACCCTCGACATATCGGGACGGCTCGAGCGGGGTGTCGCCGGCGAGCGCTTCTCGGGGCCGGTCAGGGCCTCCGGAGCGAGCGTCGTGCGCTTCCTCGGCTGGGCGCTGCCGGGAGCCGGGACGGCCGGGCTCGCCGATACCGCCTATCTCGTCGAGGGCGATGTGGTGGCGGGCGACGGCGTGCTCGAGGCCGACCATCTCCGGGCCGAGATCGCGCGGACGGAGGCACGCGGGCGTGTGCGCTACGACAGCCGGGATGCCGGGGCGATCGACATCACCTTGACGAGCGATCGGCTCGACCTGCGCGGCCTCATCGGCGGAGCTCCCCGGCTCGGCGACCTGATCGCGGCGCTCGGTGTCGCCGGGGATGACGGCGCGGCGCCGGCGGCGGGGACAGGAAACGCGCCGGCCGATGGCGCCGTGACCGGGCTTGCGGGACGGATCCTCGCGGCCGGCTCGAGCCGGATCGACGTCCGTGTCGGACGGCTATTGACGGCGAAAGGCGCGATCAGCGACCTCAGGGCCGACGTGCAGCGCAGCGGCGGGCGGGCGCGGATCGGCACCATCGAGCTGCAGACCGACGATGGTCTGGCGCTCAAGGCGAGCGGCGATGTGGCGAAGGCCGGTGCAGGCTCGAGCGGCGAGATCAGCCTGACGGTCGAGGCCGGGAGCCCGGCCGCGCTCGAGAGTTTCCTCGCCTTCCTCGAAGTGCCGCCGGGGGCGACGGTCGGCTCGGGGCTGGTCGCACGCACCGGCCGGCTGCGGCTCGCCGGGCTGCTCAATCTCGGGCGTCGTGGCCCCCGCACGATCGATCTCGCCGCCGACGGCATGGCGGGGGACAGCCGGCTGCGCTTCACGGTGCGCGTGGATGGCACGCTGGAGCGCCTTGCGGAAAGCCAGATCGACGTCACCGGCGAACTCGGCAATGCGGACGGGCGCACGCTTCAGGCGCTGCTGCTCGGCGAGGCCGCCGGCAGCGTCGCCGCCGAGGAGGGCGAGGAGGAAGTGACGGGCGGGCGGCTGGCGCTGCATCTGAGTGGCGTGCCGGACAAGGGGCTGACCTCGGTGGTCGCGCTGGAGACCGGCGGCATGGCCGGGCGGTTCCGCGGCACGGCGAAGCTGGTGCCCGGCAGCGGGGACGCTGCACGAGACGTGGAGCTCGACGGCACGGTGACGCTCGCCGCCAACGAGGGAGCGCCGGTGCTCGCGCTCGCCGGTCTGCAGCGTCTTGCGGGCGACAACCGGCTGCCGATCGACCTCGACGCCAATCTGCGGGCGGCGGGCAGTCAGATCCGTCTCGAGCAGGCCGCATTCGATCTCGGCGACATGCGCCTCAAGGGCGCCGTCACGCTCGACCGTCGTGACGGCAACAGGACGTTCGACATCGCCGCGGAGGCGGACCGGCTGTCGTTGCCGCGGCTGCTCGAGATCGTGCTCGGGCCGGCGGCGGCCGAGCCGGCGGCGCTGGCGGAGGCCGAGGCGGCAAAGTCGGAGGCCGAGGCCCTGGCAGGGGGGGCATCGCGCGCGGCGATCCTGTCGGACCGGCCGTTCGATCTGACGCCGCTCGCCGGGCTCGAGGGGCGGATCCAGCTCGGCGCCAAGCGTCTGGAGATGGTCGACGGCATGCAGGTGACGGACGCGGCCATCGTGGCGGAGGTCGCCGACGGCAATCTCGTCGTCAAATCGCTCGACGCCGAGGCGCTGGGCGGCAAGCTCCATGCCGAGGCCCGGCTGGAGAAGGGCGCGGCCGGGGCGAGGCTGGCGGCGAGCGGCCATCTCGTCGATGGCAGCCTCGCCCGCGTCACCGCCTCGGCATCGGGAAGCCGCATGCGCGCCGCCCTCGATGTGACGCTGAGCGCGGAAGGCGTCGGGCTCAGCCCGCGCGGCCTTGCCACCGTGCTCACCGGCTCTGGCACGGCGACGCTCGGGGAAGGAGCCATCGACCGGCTGCTGCCGGCGACCATCGACGCGGTGGCGCGGCTGGAGCTCGCCGAGCCGGGCGAGCTCGACACCGAGGAGATGAAACGCCAGATCTCCGAGCGGCGTCGCATGGGCAGCTTCGCGCTGGCGCCGGCAAGCGTGCCGCTCACCATCGCCGACGGGCAGCTGCGGATCGGCGAGGTGGTGGCCGAAGCTGAGCCCGCGACGCTGAAGCTCACCGGCGCGCTCGACCTGGAAAGCCTGACGGTCGACAGCGAGTGGAAGCTGGCGCCCAAGCCCGCCATCGCCGGCAAGCCGGTGCTGCCGGGCATCACCTTCGTCTATTCGGGCCGCCTCGCGCGGCTGCCGCGGCTCGAGGGCGGCATCATCGCCGATGCGCTCGAGCGCGAGCTGACGGCGCGCAAGATCATCGGCGGGGCGGAGCAGCTCGAAGGGGTCTGGCCGCTCGAGGATGCCGTGCTGACGGGCGAGCCGCCAGCCGATCCGGTCGAGACGGAAGAAACGGGGCCGGACCAGTCGAGCCTCGCTTCGCCGGACATCGGCGAGGCGCCGCGCACCAAGAAGCGCCGCGACACCACGGTGATCGGCTCGACCGGCAAGGCTCGGCCGCGCAAGGACGCAAGCTCGGGAGGCGGCGTCGATCCTTCGGCCTTCAGCTCCAAACGGCGGAGCAATCTGGGCGGAGCCTCGATCGCCAGGCCGGGCGCTTCGGGTGCCACCGCCAAGCCGTCGCGCGCAAAGAGCGGCCGGGGCATCCTGAAATCGATCCGCCGCGCCCAGGACCGGCGATAGAAGGGTTGTCGCCTGAGGTCGCCCGGCGGATGGGACGGCCGGGGCGGCGGGCGCTCTCCCGCGCGCAATCCCGGTGGCTGTCGCGC
>JAWKWA010000046.1:0-5408 GCA_041397765.1 Hyphomicrobiaceae bacterium
GAGCCGTCGGCAGTGCTGGCCTGCGCGTCCGGCCCGTCGGCCTTCGCCTCCGCCGGCTCCTCCGCGATGTAGCCCGTATGCACGATGAGATCGGCGATGCGCCCGGCCGCCGGAAAGGTCGCCGCAAATGGGACGACCGCGGCATCGCCGTGCACCAGCACTTGATCGAAGCCCTGCCTCAGCGTGGCGATCGTCCATTCCGTTCGCGAGGGATCGCCCTTCTCCACCAGCACGTCGCGCACCGACGCCGCGATCGCGGCCCGCGGCCTCGCCCGCTCGATGAGCGCGTCGATCTCGCCCCTCAGGTTCCGCCGCCCGAACGGATAGTGCTCGATGATCACGAGGTCGGGCGCGATGCGGTCGTGGAGCGTGATGAGCGCCTGCCGCCGCCGGGCGAAGAGGAGTTCGTTGACCGGCTGGCCCTCGGCGTCGAGAAGCAGCTTGAACGAGGAGTCGGCCGCCCGGATCGGCTCGAGCTGCACGAGCTCCGCCCCGCCGAGCCGGATGCCCGCGACCGGCATGCCCCCGAGGCGACCGTCACCGTAAAGCCGCTGCGAGCGAGCCCGCGCGCGATGGCGGCCGCCCGGCTCAAGTGACCGACGCCGAGCAGGTGCTGCACATGGATGAGGACGCATGGGCTCATGGTGGCCCTCCGCATTGGCCCCGCCCGGCATCGGCCGTGCCGTGCTCGGCCACCACAGCCTCGATGAGCCGGCAGAAGCGGGCTCCCTCGCTCCCGAGGTCATGGCGCTCCAGCGCGAGCCGTGCGCCGGTCGCTCCCATGGTTTGGCGCCGATCCGGATCCTCCAGCAATGCCTCGATCGACCTCGCGAAGTCGGCCGCATCGCCATAGTCGGCGAGCAGCCCGCCCGCCCCGTGTTCGACGACGTCCGGCACACCCTGGCCCCGCGCGCCGACCACGGCGAGCCCCGCCGCCGCCGCCTCGATGAACACCATGCCGATCGCCTCGTCGATGGCCGGCCACACCAGGAGGTCGGCGCCCGCGTAGATCTGCGCGAGCGCCTCGCCCGTCATCTCGCCGAGAAAGGCGATCCGATCGCCGAGGCCGGCGAAGGCCGCCCGGACCGCGCCCTCCTCCGGCCCGCCGCCGACGATGACGAGCCCCCAGTCGCCGCGGGCGAGCCGCGACAGCGCGTCCGCCAGCAGCCGGTAGGAGGCGAGCTTGGCGCCTGCCCGCATCATGCCGACCGCGACGAGGATCGGGTTCTCGCCGAGGCCGGTGCGCGCGCCGAGCCTGCGCCGCGCCTCCCTTCGCCCCTTGGCTGCCGCCCGGTAGGGGCCGGTGTCGATGAACGGGCGGATCTGCCGGTAGCGATCGGCGCCGCGCAGATGGGGCAGCACCCCCGCCCGGTCCTTGCCGTTGAGCCCGAGCACCATGTCGGCCGCCCCGAGTGCCTCGATGCTCGCCAGATGGCCGGCCCGCCACGGCCCCGTCGCCTGCCGTTCCGAGACCGAGGCCTCGGCGACCACATAGGGAATGCCGAGCGCTGCCGCCACCCGCGGGCCGATGTGGTCGGGCGCCTTGTGATAGAGATGGTAGGTGAGCCAGAGATGCGGTCGCTCGGCCTTCGGCCCTGCAGCGAGGCGTCGGGTCAGACGATCGGCGAGGCGCTGGCCGAGCGTGGCGATGCGCTGTTGGCGCCCGTCGTCGCCCGCCTTGTCGTAGCTGCGGAACGGCGTTGCGAGCGCCACCTCGTGGCCACCGGCGATGAGCGCCCGCATCAGCATGCGTCCGATCAGCCGGTCGCCCGAGGGCTTGCCGCGCTCAGGCGCGTTCAGCGGCGCATGAAACGCAATCCGCATTCGTTTCACCCGTCGCTGCCGCCGCACCGCTCCTCGAAGTCTCTACGCCCTCGCCAGCGCTCGCGCCGCCATCCTCGCCCGGTGCTGCAAGCCCGAACCGCTTCGCCAGCAGCGCGAGGCCGGCCTCGAAGGTGAACCGCTCCCTGACACGGGCGGCGCCCGCCGCGCCGAGCCTCGCCCTCAGCGCGCGATCGCCGATCAGCCGGGCGAGCGCGGAAGCGAGCGCGTCTGGATCGTCCGGCGGCACGATGAGGCCCGTCACATCGTCCTCGATCAGCTCGGGGATCGCCGAAACGCGTGTCGAGACCGCGGCGAGCCCCTGGCTCTGCGCCTCCATCAGCACGTTCGGCAGCCCGTCCCGGTCGCCGTCGGCGGCGATGCGGCTGGCGAGCGCGAAGATGTCCGCCTGGCGATACTGAGCGAGCACCTCGTCCTGCGCCATGGCCCCGAGAAAGCGCACCCTGTCGGCGATCCCGCGCGAGGTCGCGAGCGCCTTCAGGGCTTCCGCTTCCGCGCCCGCTCCGACATGGGTGAAGGTCCATGACGGCTCGGCCGGCAGCCGGGCCAGCGCCTCGATCAGCACCGGATAGCCCTTCTTCGCCACCGCCCGGCCGACCGAGAGGATGCGCACCGCGCCGTCCCTCCGCTCGCTAGCCGCCGGACCTTTCGGGGGCGGGGGAAATCGCGCCAGATCGAGACCGTGATAGACCAGCGAGACCTTGCCACCCTGCGCGCCTCCGACCCGCCGCAGCACCTCTGCATTGGCGGCCGTGCAGGTCACCAGCCAGTCGAGATCGGCGAGCTTCTCCGCCTTCTCCCAGTCCGGCGTCGTGTAGATGTCCTTGGCATGCGCCGAACAGCTCCACGGCAGCCGCCGCATCGCCGCCGCGTAGCGCCCGACGGACGCCGGCGTATGCAGGAAGTGGACGTGGATGCGTCCGATGTCGCCCGGCATCTCCGCGGCCAGCACCGCCGCCTGACCGAGCCGGCGGATGCGGTTGCGCGTCGGATCGCGCCGCAGGTCGGCGAGAAAGAGCCAGAGCGCCCGCCAGAAGCCGGGCATCGCCAGCGCCCGCCCGAGCCCGGCAAGGACGCGGAGCGGTTCCTCGTGGAGATATTCCGGCAGATAGCTCACCGGCGCGCGGATCTCGCGGTGCACAGGGTGCACTTTGCCGTCGTGCGGGCGGCGCATCGAATAGAGGAGGACCGGCAGGCCGAGCCGCTCCAGACCGAGGATCTCCTGGGCGATGAATGTCTCCGACAGCCGCGGATAGCCCTTCAGCAGGATCGCCACGCGGCGTGCGTCCGCCGGCTCAGTCATTGCCGCCGACGATGCGCAACGTGCGGCCACCGAGCGCCCGGTCGAGCCAGCCGTCGACCAGACCGTTGATGACGTCGAAGCCGTCGAGCAGTCCGGCGATCCGGGCCTTGGAGGGCGGCGGCGCCCCCGCGAGACCGCGAATGGCCCCGGCCATCACCTGGGGATCCGAGCGGCCATCGTCCACCAGCATTCTGACGAGACCGAGCTCCTCCATTCGCGAGGCGCGGATGAACTGCTCGAGCCGCGGCACGGTCCTCGGCACGATCAGCGACGGCTTGTCGTGGGTCAGGATCTCGCAGAAGGTATTGTAGCCGCCCATGCCCACCACCCCGACCGAGCCGCGCATCAGTTGCGCCAGATCGTTGACGAAGGTGGTGATGGTGACGCGGCCCTCGCCGAGCGCCGCCGCGCGGCTGCGGAAGCGTTGCTGGTCGTCGTTCGCCATGAACGGCCCGAGCACGATCTCGGCGCGGTAGGGGATGCCGGCGTCGGCCTCATAGGCCCTCATCACCCATTCGATGAGCTCGGCGCCGTCCCCGCCTCCCCCCGTCGTGACGAGCACATAGGGCGACGGCTCGGCCTTGGCCGCGCTCGGGCCGGCCTCGACGTCGTCGGCGCCGCTGCGTCGCAGATAGCCGGTATAGGTCATCTTGTTGGTGACGCTGCGCGGCATCTCGATGCCCAGCAGCGGATCGTAGATCGCCTCGCAGCCATAGACGAGGATGTCGTCATAGAGGTCGACGAGTGCCGGCACCGCGTCCTTGCGGTCCCATTCGCTCTTCAGGATGTCGGGACCGTCCATGATGTCCCTGAGACCGAGCACCAGCCGGGTGCCCCGGGATTTCAGCATCACGAGCGTCGATTCCACCTCGCCCCTGAGCCCGAGCGGCTCCTTGTCGACGAGGAATACGTCCGGCCGGAATGTCTCGGCCGCGCAGCGGATGATGCTCTGCCGAAGCTCGATCGCATCCTCGATCGAGACGTCGAGGCCGCGCGCCGTGTAGCTGCCGTTCTTCAGCTTGACGACACCGGGGAAGCGCACGAAGTCGACCCGCGGCCGGAACGGATAGCTGCCGATGATCGGCAGGCCCGACAGGATCAGCACCGAGATGTCCGGGCGGTGATCGACGAGCGAATGCGCGATCGCCCGGCATCGGGACAGATGCCCGAGGCCGAAGGAATCGTGGCTGTAGATCAGCACGCGCGCATTGCGCTCGAATCGCTCGTACACGATGCACCTCCCCGTAGGCGGGCCGCGAGGCCCTCACGCGACATTGCCCTTTATCAGCCCTTCGGACCAGACAATGACTTGCCGAAGTGCCCCCTCGCAAGGAGCTCCCTCAATGACGCTGCGAGCGGACATCGCAGGCGGGGCGTCCCCCCGCCGGGCTGGTACCGCCGTCGGTGCCACCACCGCCGGTCGGTCGACCTCTAATTGGGCGAAGCTTCCCGAGTAAGACAGCCCCCGAAGGGTCAACAAAGCGTGAAAGAGCGTTAGGAAATGGACACTTTTTCATCCCCGCTTGGAAGAGTTGATCGCTTGTGAGGTACTTGTGAGGTGTCGGCGATGGGGAGACGGCTGCTCAACGCGGATATGGCCTGGGATGTTCCCATCTTCCTCGCCGAGCTCTGTCGAACCTGTAGCACCTATCGACGTTGCCGCGCCTTAAGTCCCGCTGCGATGTCCGCTGCGATCGCATCGGCCGCCGCCGCCGGGTCCCCGGCTTCGCTGATCGGCCGGCCGACCACCAGATAGTCGGCGCCCGCCCGGATGGCCTCTGCCGGCGTCATGACGCGGGACTGGTCCTGGCGGGCACTGCCGGCCGGCCGGATACCGGGGGTGACGATGAGGAAATCCGGCCGGGCCCCGGTGCGGATCGCACTCGCCTCCTCGGCCGAGGCGATCACGCCGTCGAGCCCCGCCTCCTCGGCGAGTCGCGCCCTGTGGACGGCGAGCTCTGCCGGCGAGCGGGCGATGCCCTGCTCGGCGAGGTCGCCCGGCTCGATCGAGGTCATCACCGTCACGGCCAGCAGCTTCAGCCCGCTCTCTCCCCGTCCCCGCACCGCCGCGGCGAGGGTCTTCCTGTCGAGGCCGTGCACCGTCAGGAAGCCGACGCCGGTACGCGCCGCATTGGCGACCGCCTTCTCGACCGTGTTGGGAATGTCGAGCAGCTTCATGTCGAGAAAGACCGGCTGGCCGGTTGCGGCAAGGTCGCGCGCCAGCTCCAGCCCGCCGCCGAGTGCCAGCTCGAGGCCGATCTTG
>JAWKWA010000047.1:0-4284 GCA_041397765.1 Hyphomicrobiaceae bacterium
CTCGATCTTGAGTGCCTGGAACCCGGGCACTGCCTCGGCGAGTGAGACGATGGTCCCGAGCCCCAGACCATCGCCGTGCCAGTCGAGATCCTGCAGCATCACTGGTGCCACCTCGCCCAGCCGCGCGAGCGCTTCCTGCAAGGCCGACCCGGCAAGCCCGGCCGGCGGCTGCCAGAGCACCATGTCCGCACCGAGAACCGTCGCCGTGCGGGCGAGTGCCAGGCTGACGCCGGGCTCGGCGGCGCTGACCCCGGCCACCACCCGGAGCCGCCCGCGGCAGGCGTTGCCCACCGCCTCCAGCAGCCCTTCCCGTTCGTCCGAGCGGAGCGATCCCACCTCGCCTGCCACAGCACTGGCGAGCACGCCTGTGCAGCCAGCACTGGCGACGTGATCGACGAGCCGAACGAGCGCTGCCTCGTCGATCCGGTCATCGACGGTGAAGGGCGTGTGCAGGCTGGCGACGATGCCCGAAAGATCATGTCGAGCGTCGAATGGTGCGCTGGCCTCCGGCATCGTCAGGCCGCAGGACGGACGGCGGTGAGATTGCGCTCGACGTTGTCGAGGTGCGCCCGCATGGCTTCCGCAGCCCCGACGACGTCCCGCTCGCGAATTGCCGCCACCACCGCCTCGTGATCGGCGAAGCTGTGATGATCGTCCGGAGGCCGCTCGGGTTTCGGCCGCAGGCGTCCCCAGACGACGGCACGGCGTACCGCGTTCAGCAGATCGAAGAGGGCGAGAAGCACGGTATTGCCGGCCGCCTCGGCGACCGCCCGGTGCAGCCGGTTGTCCCAGTTCTCGTAGTGCCGCCAGCTCTCGACCCGCCGGGCGCCAACGAGGCACCGGTCCATCTCTTCCAGATTGGCGCTGGACGCGTTGAGCGCGGCCTCGCCGGCCAGGAGCGGCTCGAGCAGGAGGCGGGCGCGCATCACCTCGCGCGGATTGGTCAGATCGGCGATCCCGCCGACCGTCGAAAGCTCCTGCACCGGTCGCGCGCCGAGAAAGGTTCCCTTGCCCACATGCCGCCAGATCGCACCTTCGGCTTCGAGAATGGCGAGCGACTTGCGCAACTCGCCACGCGACACACCGAGCGCCTCGCAGAGCACCCGCTCGGACGGTAGCCGCGCCCTTTCGGGCAGCCGGTTCTGGGCCAGGTAGGCTTTGAGCTGGGTAAGTGCGCCCTGTCCCTCGTCCATTCTTTCCGCCTGCCGCGTTCCACTTGGTCGGCATTCTTCTGGGGCAGGTCGATCCCGTCAAGCGGGATGAAAATTGGTCAGAAGGCTATTGCCCCACCAATTCGAAATTGGTTAGGGTATGCCCAATCATCTAGAAATGGGGGGCTGGGAGATGGCGTCGGTGAAGTGGACCAGGCGTGGGCTGGCATTGGCTAGTGCGCTCGCCGTCAGTGTTGCGGCATCGGGTGCAGCGCTCGCCGAGACGGTGCGGGTGGCGCTCGGCGACGTGCTGTCGGTCGAGACACTGGCGGTCGCGGTCGCCCTCGAGCGTGCGCGCGACCGCGGCGTCGACTACGAACTCACCTCCTTCGCCAAGGAGGAACTTCGCCATCCAGGCGCTGATCAACGGCCAGATGGATATCGCCATCGGCACGCCCTATTCGGTGATCCAGAAGAGTAAGCTGCCGCTCAAGGTCATCTTCCAGATGTCACGGCTCGTCTTTCCGGTGGCCGCCAACGAGTATCCGGACTGGGCATCGCTCGACGGTGAGCCGTTCACCTTCCACGCCCGTGGCACCGGCACGGAGGCGATCGGCAACATCATCGCCAAGCGCGAGGCATCGAGTTCGGCGAGCGGTCATACGCGCCGGGCTCCGAAAATCGCATCATCGCCATGATGAATGGCCAGGATCAAGGCGACCATCGTCGATCTCGCCAACAAGAACGTACTGATGGAAAAGGCCGGCGATCGATCCCATGTCCTGCCCGGCTCGACAACCCGGCGAGCGACGAGTTTCCCGTGTTCGCCAGCGCCGACTGGCTCGCCGCCAACCAGGAGACGGCGGACATCATCGTCGAGGAGCTGCTTCGACTCTGGCGCGAGATGAACGAGAACCGGCAATCGTCGAGGAGGAGCGTGCGGCCTGCGGTCTCCTCGCCGACCAGCCAGGAAATTCTGGACGAGGTCGTCGGCTTCTACACCGAAGGCACTGAGGCCGCCTTCGATCCGGAGGGCGGCGGCGAGGCGGCAGCTCTCGCCGATTTCGAGTTTTATACCGAGCCGGGCAACTGGAAGGCCCAGCAGCTGACTTACGGGTCGAGGACTTCTGGACCTCGCCGCTGCAGCGCGCGGCAAACAACCTCTAAACACACCGCGCGCGGCCGAGCATTCGGGCGGGGAAACCCTGCCCGTTCCTCTCCCCCAGCCCCCAGTGTCGGAAACGCCGCTCTGACCGACGCTCAGGCACCCGCTGGTTCTCCGGATCCTGTCGTTCGCCGTCCTCATCGGCCTTTGGGAGTATGGAGGACGCAAAGCCGATCAGCTCGGCGTTTCCCACCTTCCTCGAGACCATTCAGGCGCTCGTATGTCACTGCCGACGGCTCGCTCATCCGGGCTTTCGCCGTGACCCTGCAACCACTGGTCATCGGCCTGGTCGTTTCGGTCGTCGTGGGTGTCGGCATCGGCGTCGCCATGGGCCTCGACGAGCTCCTCGAATGGCTCGGCGCACCGCTCTTCATCATCGCCCAGTCGGCGCCGCTAGCCGCCCTCATTCCGATTCTGACCTTCGCCTATGGCATCGGCCTGACCGCGAAGGTTCTCACCGTCTGCATCATGGCCATGCCCGTGATCGTCCTGAACGCGCTCGAAGCCGTGCGCCACACACCGGCCAACCTTCTCGAGATGGGCCGCTCGTTCCTGGGCTCGCGCCGCCAGATCGTGACACGGATCATCCTCCCCTCGGCGGCACCGGTCATCTTTGCCGGGCTGCGGCTCGGCTGCGCCGCCGGCTTCATCGGGGTCATCCTGGCGGAGCTCCTGATCACGCCGACCGGTATCGGTGACATCATCACCTACAGCCAGTCGATCGCCGACTATCCTTCCATGTATGCCGCGATCTTCGCCATCATCCTCGTCGCCGTGCTCTTCATCGAGAGCCTGGAGAAGGTCGAGCAGGTGTTCTTCCGCCCCGAGAAGCGTGCCGCATGACGACGCACCCACCCGTCGTCTCGGTCAGGGGCGTCACCAAGATCTACGGCGGGGGCGTCGAGGCGCTCTCCGGCATCGATCTCGACTTTCCCGAAGGCCAGCTCACCACGCTGCTCGGCCCCTCGGGTTGCGGCAAGACCACGTTGTTGAAGATCATCGCCGGGCTCATCCCGGCCACCTCGGGCGAGGTTGTCGTCGACGGCCGCACGGTCACCGGCCCCGGCCCCGAGCGCGCCTTCGTCTTTCAGGATTTCGCGCTGATGCCCTGGGCCACGGTGCTGCGCAATGTCGCCTTCGGCCTGGAGCTGCGCGGCGTGGCCAGGGCGGAGCGCGAGGCCGCCGCCATGACGAGGATCGAGGCGGTCGGGCTCAAGGGCTTCGAGCACGCCTATCCGCATGCGCTATCGGGCGGCATGCGCCAGCGCGTCGGCCTCGCCCGGGCGCTCGCCGTGGATGCCAAGGTGCTCCTCATGGACGAGCCTTTCTCCGCCGTCGACGAGCAGACCCGGCGCCGCTTCCAGGAGGACCTGCTGACGCTGGTGGCACAGGAGAGGAAGACCTTCCTCTTCGTCACCCATTCGATCGAGGAGGCGGTCTATGTCTCCGACCGGATCGTGCTTCTCTCCCGTCGGCCGAGCCGGGTCTCGGCCATCGTCGAGCCGGCGATCGAGCGCAATCTCGACCCCGATGCCATCCGCCGCCACCCGGTCTATCTCGACACGGTCGAGGAGATCTGGCGCGGCCTCAAGCAGTATGTCGACTGAGCCATGCGGATCGCCGGCTACCGCCTGCCACTGTTCACCTCGCTCATCCTCTGGGCGGTGCTATGGGAGGTCGTCGGCCAGTTGCACGCGAGCCTGGTCATGCCGCCGCTCTCCGGCATCCTCGCGCGCATGGTCGAGATCGTGCCGACCGCCACCTTCGGCAAGGCGCTCTGGATCACCGGCAAGGCCTTCATCCTGGGCAATCTCATCGCCATCGCCGTCGGCGTGCCGCTCGGCGTGCTGATGGGCCGCTCGGTGCTCGCCGACCGGATCCTGCTGCCCTGGGTCAATCTCTTCCTCTCGGCCCCGCTGACGGCGCTCGTCCCGGTCATCATGGTGCTCTTCGGCTTCGGCGAGACGA
>JAWKWA010000048.1:0-3942 GCA_041397765.1 Hyphomicrobiaceae bacterium
GATGGAAAGCCGGGCGCATGCGCTGGAGATGGCTGCGGCGCTGAAGGAGATCTGCGGCCGGCTCGGCATCGGTCTCGTCTACAAGTCGTCGTTCGACAAGGCGAACCGCACATCGCTCGGCGGCAAGCGCGGCATCGGCTTCGAGGCGGCGCTACCCGTCTTTGCCGAGATCCGCGAGAGGCTTCGCCTGCCCGTCGTCACCGATGTGCACGAGATCGGCCAGTGCGCGCCGGTCGGCGAGGTGGTGGACGTGCTGCAGATTCCGGCCTTCCTTTGCCGCCAGACCGATCTGCTCGTCGCCGCGGCCCGCACCGGCCGGGTGGTCAAGGTTAAGAAGGGGCAGTTCCTCGCGCCCTGGGACATGAAGAATGTCGTCGCCAAGGTGGTCGGCTCGGGCAATCCGAACGTGCTGCTCACCGAGCGCGGGGTCTCGTTCGGCTACAACACGCTCGTCGCCGACATGCGCAGCTTGCCGATCATGGCCGAGACCGGCTGTCCGGTGATCTTCGATGCCACCCATTCGGTGCAGCAGCCGGGTGGCCAGGGCGCGTCCTCGGGTGGCGACCGGCGGATGGTGCCGGTCCTGGCGCGCGCCGCCGTCGCGGTCGGCGTCGCCGGCCTCTTCATCGAGACCCATCAGGATCCCGACAAGGCGCCATCCGATGGCCCCAACATGGTGCCCCTGAAAGAGCTCGAGGGCCTGCTCGCCAGCCTGATGGCGATCGACCGGGTGGTGAAGGGCGCAACCGGCTGAAGCGCGTCCGGTCTCTCGTCAGGCCTTGGCGGCCTCGAACAGGCCGGCTCCTCAAGGCTCCCAAGGACCGTCCGAGGCGATCTCGGCGAGCGAAGCGACGCCCATCTGGCGCATGTTGCTCTGCAGCTCCAGATGGAGGATCGAGAGCGCATGCGGCCCGCCTTCAGGGCCGATGGCGGCCGCCCCCATGTAGAAGCTGCGGCCGGAGAAGACCAAACGGGCGCCACGCACCAGCGCCTTCAGCACGTCGACACCGCCGCGGATGCCGCTGTCGAACATGACCGGCACCTTCGATCCGACCGCCGCCACGACGCCCGGCAGCGCGTCGATGGCAGCCGGCACGGCGTCGAACTGCCGGGCGCCGTGGTTGGAGACGATGACGCCGTCGGCGCCGATCGCGACCGACTTCTCGGCATCGTCGGGCCGTATCACTCCCTTGATGACGAACTTCCCCGGCCAGATCTCGCGGATGCGGGCGACGTGTTCCCAGGTGGTGACGGTCGAGAGCATGGGGTCGATCCGGGCGGCCGCCTCTGAGGGGCTGAGACCGGGCGGGCCGTAGGGCACGAGGGTCGCGGGATAGGGCATGCCGGCGCGCAGCGTCGCGAGCGCCCAGCGCGGCGCCCGGGCGACCTGGAGATAGAAGCCGGGTCCCGGCTCGAAAGGCAGCGTGAAGCGGTTGAGGATGTCGCGATTGCGCTTCGAGGTGGTCGGCAGGTCGATGGTGAAGACGAGGACGTCGACGCCGGCCGCCCGTGCCCGGCGCGTCAGGTCCTCGGTCAGCTCCATCTGCGAGAGATGGTAGAGCTGGAACCACAGCGAGGGACCGGCGATGGCGGCGATATCCTCCAGCGAGCGGATCGAGACGGTCGAGAGCGCGAAGGGCACGTTGGCGGCGCGGGCGGCCCTTGCCGTCGCCTCCTCGGCGCCCGGCCAGAACATGCTCGCATAGCCGACCGGCGAGACGCCGATCGGGCTCGCCCAGCGCCGGCCGAGCACCTCGACCTCGGTCGAGACGGCGGAGACGTCGACGCCGAAGCGCGGCATCAGCCGCATCTCCTCCAGGGCGGTGATATTGCGGCGCGCCGCCAGCTCCTCGCCGACCGCGCCGTCGAGATAGTCGAAGGCGAAACGCGGCAGGCGGCGCCTGGCCGCCGCGCGGAACGACTGGATGGACGGAAACCGCCGGAGGAGCTTTGGATCGGGCGGCTCGGGGCCGGCGAGGGGGGCGGGGGAGGCGGCCGAGGCGTGCTCGGCCTCGGCGTCCGGGCGTGTGCCGGTGCTGGTCGAGGGGCCGTTCATGGGGGGCTCCGGGAAGTCATGCGGCTCTTGCCCGCGGCGCCCTGTCTAGAGCATGTCCGACCGGGATGGAATCGGGTTCACGGTGTCGGACATGCTCCGACTCTTCGTCTCAGAGTCTGATTCACGCTCTCGATGCTCGCGCGAGCGCTCGCATCTCAACCGATCAGGCTCTCAGCGGAAAATCCGCCCTTTGGTCGGAAAGCCGCGCCGCCGCTCGTGGTTCCATCGAGAGCCGGCCTTGGAGGGTCCGAACCGCAAACAATTTCGAGAGGCGAGGCATGAGGCTGCCCGGCGTCGCGGCGGCAAGTGGGCGACTTTCGGTCGCTTCGGTGCTATCCCTGTGGACGCTTGGTCGTAGGCTGACGAAATGGGGGGGCGCCGATGTCGCTGCTCGTTGCAGGTCTTGCCGTGTTCTTTGCGATCCATCTGGTGCCGACGGCGCCGGCGCTACGGGCGCGCATGCAAGCCATGATGGGCGAAGGCGGCTACAAGCTCGTCTTCTCGCTGATCTCGGTTGCGGGACTTGCGGCCGTCGTCGTCGGCTATGGCGCGGCGCGGCCGGTTTCGCCCGACATCTGGTATCCGCCGGCATGGACGCGGCACCTGACCATGGGGCTGATGGTGATCGCCATGATCCTGCTGGCGGCAGCCTATGTGCCCTCGCGGATCCGCGACCGCGTGCGCCACCCGATGCTGGCGGCGATCAAGACCTGGGCTCTCGCGCATCTCCTCACCAATGGCGATCTCGCCTCGATGGTCCTGTTCGGCTCGTTCCTCGGCTATGGCGTTTTCGACCGGATCTCGGTCAAGCGGCGGGGCGACAGGGGACCGCTCGGCGACAGGCAAGGGACAGCGCGGGGAGACGTGATCGCCATCGTCGCCGGTCTCGTCGTCTACGGGCTCTTCGTTGCAAGGCTGCACGAATGGCTGATCGGGGTGCCGGTCAGTCCGTGAGGGAGACCGCAAGGGCGACACCTGCGAAGATGCTTTTTCGAGGGACCGGCAGGGTTTAGAATGATGTGCCCGCAACATTCCTGGTGCTGGCGCGTTACCGATCCGTGGCACGACCTGATCAGGGGACCGGGGGAGACCATGGATAGCTGTGATGTGGCTCGTCTCTTCGAGCAGACTTAGCCTATCGGGCCCGAAATCGATGGGCCTTGCGGCCGTGCTGGCCGTGGCGTGCCTCCTGCTCGCGGGGTGTGCAGCGCCGCGCGGGCCCTATGCGGCCAATGGCGAGGTGCTGCTCTATCCCGACGACGCCTATCGCGTCCCCTTCACGCGGGGGGACGGGGCCTATGACGACGAGGGCGGCTCGTATTACGGGCGAGGCGGCGGGTCGTATGGGCGCGACGGCGGCTCCACCTATGGGCGGACCGGTGGTGGCGACGAGCGCTATCTCGCCTTCCGCGACGGCGGCTTCGTGGTGCCGGGGGTCAAGTCGCGCTATCTCACCGGCGACAAGGTGCGCCATCGCGTGAACGCGCCGCCGGGCTATCGCCCGGGCACCATCGTCGTCGATCCGGGAGCGCGGGCGCTGTTCCTGATCGAGCCCGGCGGCTCGGCGATCCGCTATGCCATCGGGGTCGGACGGGAAGGCTTCGGCTGGAGTGGCCGGGCGGTGGTCGGACGCAAGGAGGTCTGGCCGAAATGGACGCCGCCCGCCGAGATGGTGGCGCGCGATCCGCGGGTCCGGCCGTTCCGCAATGGCATGCCCGGCGGACCCGACAATCCGCTCGGGGCGCGTGCGCTCTACCTCTTCCAGGACGGCGCCGATACGCTCTACCGGCTGCATGGCACGGCCGAGCCGTGGTCGGTCGGACGGCGGGTGTCGTCGGGGTGCATCCGGCTCTTCAACCAGGACATCATCGACCTGTTCGATCGCG
>JAWKWA010000049.1:0-3705 GCA_041397765.1 Hyphomicrobiaceae bacterium
TGGGCGAGCAGGAGGTAGACGCGGCCGGTGGCGGCGACGAGGTGGTTCTGGACCAGCATGCCCGAGGGGTCCTTCTGCTCGGAATCCCGTAGGAGGCGCTCGAAGTCGGCGAGGTAGCGCTCCGACATCTCGCGGAAACCGGCATCGGTCCTGATCCGGCGGCTGATCTCGTCGAAGGTCGTCTGGCCCTGACGGGTGTAGATGTCGCGGCTGAACAGACCGCGCTCGCCGTTGCGATAGCGGCTCCACACCACCGCGGCCGTGTCGCTGTCGATCGCCTGGGCCATCGTGTCGAGGCTGATCGGCTCCTGATGCGCGGCGCTCGTCGGTGCTTCCTGCGGCGTGGCGCGGCCTGCCGCCACCGGCGGCGGCTGATGGCCGGCCTCCTCGCGGGCGGCGTCGATATCGTCATCGTCCTCGCGCGAGGCCCGGGCGAGGAGATCGCCGAGCGACCAGCTCTCGCGCAGGGTGCCGAAGGGATCGGGCGAGGCCGTGCTGCCGGCACCGCCGAAGGGACCGGTCTCGCCCGGCCGGCCACGTCCCGCGACGGCGCCCGTGCCATGGCCGTTGCCGGTCGAGGGGCCGGCGAAGCCCTGCATCGGCCGCCCGGTCGGCGTCTCGGTGCGCATCGGTCCGGCCGTTCTCACTGGCTCCTGCATGGGCCCGGAGGTCGGCTGGCCGGCGCGGAACGGCGCCGCGCCCATGCCCGATTGCGGCCGCCCGGTCGGCGGGATGGAGCGATCGGTCGCGGGCGCACCGGCTACGCCGCCGGGAAGACCGCGATCGGGCGGCGTTACATCGCGCATGGATTTCTGGTCGCGAGCGAGCGTCGAAAGCTGCTCGAGGGCCTTCAACTGGTCCTGCAGGGTCCGGCGCACCGCCTCCGCGCTCTCGCGGGCGGCGCCGGGAAGCTGGCGCGACTGCGCCTCGAGCTGCGAGCGGGTGCGCTCGAACTCGCGCGCTGCCTGCCGGGCCCGCTCCTCGACATCGGCGGTGGTCAGCGACACGTCCTTGGACAGCGTCGCGAGCTGCTCGCTGACGTCGCGGGTCACCGACTGATAGCGCTGTTTCAGATCGGAGAAGGCCCGCTCGGCCTGACTCTCGGTCTCGGCCCGCAGCCGCTCGAGCTCGGCATGACGGGTCTCCAGATGCGAGCCGATCCGGGTCTGCGACTTCTCCAGCGTGCCGGCCACCTGCATGATGTTGCGGCCCTGCGTCTCGAAGCGGTCGGTCAGGCTCTGGATCTGGTCGAGAAGCTGCTCGGACACCTCTTTCAAGAGTTTGGTCTGCATCGACAGCCCGCCGATGGTCTTCATCGACTGGTCGGTGATCGTCTCGGAGGTGCGCCGCACGGCCTCGATGCCACGCACCACCGTATCGTCGAGATGGGAGGCCTGCTTGCCGAGCGCGTCCGTCAGATTGCGGGAATGGATCTCCATGGCGTGGCGCAGGGCATTGGTGCGGTCGGCGACGGCGTGGTCGAGCATGGCAGTGCCGCGACCAAGCCCATCCTCAAGCCGCTGCAGACGCTCCGAGAAGGCCTGGTCGATCGCCGTCGTGCGCTCGATCAGCGCCTGGTCGAGGGCGCCCATATGGGCGGTCAGCGTGCGGTCGACATTGGAGAGCTGGTCGGCCAGCGCCTGCTCCAGGGCCCTTGCCTTGTCGGTGAAGGCCTCGTCGAGCAGGCGGGCATTCTCGCTGACCGACCGGTCGACATGGCCGGCGGTCTCGACGAAGCTCTGCTCGAAGGATTTCAGCCGCTCGCTGAGCGAGCGCGTGCGCATGGCGATGCTCGATTCGAGCGCCTCGGTATGCTCGGCCATGGTCGAGTCGACGGCGCGCGTATAGTCCTCGAGCACGACCTGGAGATGGCCGGTGCGCTCGCCGAGCTGGGTCTCGAGCTCGCCCGTCCGCTCCGACAGCACGCTCTCGAGGGCGGCGAGGTTCTTCGCCGCGCCCTCGACGATGCGGGTCAGTCGCGTCTGCTCGGAGCCCAGCTTCTCGATCAGCGAGGGCACCTCGATGGCGATCCGCTGGTTCATCACGCTCAGCGAGGAGAACAGCGAGTTGCCCTTCTCGGTGAGCAGGTCGGCGGCCTCCTCGCTCGAGCGGCCGATCTGGTTGGCGATGCCGCTCGTCGCCTGCAGGAGCTGGCGGGCGGCCTGATCGCTCGCCACGGCGATGTCGCGGGTGACCTGCGTGCCGATGCCCCGCAAGGTCTCCGACACGCGGCCGCTGTTGTTCTCCAGGGCATCGCGCTCGCTCGCCAGCTCGTCGATCAGGCTGCGGATACGGCTCTCGTTCTCGCCATAGGAACGCTCGAGCGCGGCGACCTCGTTGTGGACCAGCGCCTCCAGCTCGCCGGCCCGGCCGATCGCCCGCGAGATGGCGTCGTTCATCGCCGAGACCTGGCGGCGGACCGACTGGCCGAGAGAGGCGATCTGCTGCTCGGCGAGCCGGTCGGGCTCGGCGAGCCGCACGGCGACCTCCGCCATGGCCGAGGACATCAGCCGCATCGCCTCGGCGCGCCAAGCGAGATAGCCGAGGAACCAGAATATGGCGACCGGCACGATGATGGTCGCCAGTGTCGCCATGATGTAGGGCTTGGCGAACAACGCCCCCCAGCTCGGGGCAGCGGCGATCTCTGGGGCGAGCAGCGCCCAGCCGAGCACGATGCTGACGGCGCACCAGACGGCCGAGGCGATGGTCGCGGTGCGGAAGGGCTCGTTGGAGGGTTTCTGATTGAGCGCGTATATGAGGCCGCCGATCGAGGGCGAATCATCGTTGGCGGCGATGCTGTCGCGGGCCGGTCCGGCAGCGCGGCGGGGCCGGCCGCGGCGCGGCGGCTCGGCGGGACGGGCGCGCGGGGATTTCGGCTCGGAGCCGGGCAGGGCGGTGGCCTTGGCCTCGCCGGTCGGCGGAAGCTGCCGTCGCACGGCCTCCTCGCCCCGTCGCTCACCCCTGCTGCGGTCCTGCACCATGACTGTCTCGCCTGCCCCTCCCCGGTCGCGACCGGGACCACTCACTTATCTCACATCCGCATGATGTCGCAGAGTCCCTCTGTGCCGCGGTCCCCAGGGTCTGACAACCTGTGGGCACGCGAATGGCCGGGCCATGCGTTCTGGCGGTCTGGCGAAGTCGAATTCCCCCCGGCGGCGAGCCTGCCGGATCTCGGCTTGGACATTACCCCGGTCAATAGGGCGGAATCGTGTTCGCCGCACCTTGGCTTTCCCTCCCTTAACCGGAAGTTATCTCCGCGGGGGAATTCTGCGGTCAGGCGAGGCAGATCGATGTGGAGGAGACCGGCCATGCGGGAGGACGGATTGTCGGGAGGCGAAATGGCCGATCCGCCGGAGCCGGTGCTCGATGTCGAGTTCCTCAATCGCCAGACCTTCGGCGATCGTGCCTTCCGGCGCGAGCTGCTCGATCTCTTTGTCGGCAATGCCGCCAGCCTGTCGGGGGCGCTCGAGGCCGAGGGCGACGATACCGGTTCTGGCGCAGTCGAGCGCTACCGCATCGCCGCCCATTCGCTGAAAGGGGCCGCCCGCGGCGTCGGCGCCCGGCGCCTCGGCCTTGCCGCCGAGGCCGCCGAGCGGGCTGCCGCGGAGGGGGGCGAGATCCGCCGGCGCGCGACGCGTCTCGTACTCGCCCGCATCGCCGAGGTCAGGTCGGCGATCGGTGAGATCGGCTGAGGCCCTCGCAGAG
>JAWKWA010000050.1:0-3601 GCA_041397765.1 Hyphomicrobiaceae bacterium
CCATGGCTCCGCTTCTTCTGGTTCGGATCGGCTGTTCGTTGGGATCGGCCCGCCCGCCCGCTCTCGCCCCCGGGACCGTCGGGACCCGTCGATTTTCTCCAGTTTCCGCCAGACCCGTCAATCCCCCACGGATTCTGGCCGAACTTGGCCGGCTCCTGACCATGGCCAAAACCCCTGCAATTCCCAGATCATGGATGTCGGCAGGCGATGAGCGAGACGTACAGCGCCGGCCGGCGAGGACGAGCTGAGACGATCTCGCCAGAGGGAGACACGTGAATGACCCGCACCATGACGACCACAGCCTTCGCCGCCCTTGCCCTGCTCGCCGCCGGTCTCGCCGGCACCCCCGAGGCTGCCGCCGCCAGCCCGAGCTTCTCCTGCAAGGGCCGCCTCACCGCCACCGAGCGGGCGATCTGCGACAGCCCGGTGCTGTCCAGCCTCGATCGGCAGATGGCGCGCGAATACGCCCACCGCATGGGCTCGTTCCGAACCTCAGAGGGCCGCTCGAGCCTCAAGGCCGCGCAGCGCGGCTGGCTCGCCACGCGCAATTCCTGCGGCGCCAGCAAGGGCTGCCTCAGGGCCGAGTACGAGGATTGGATCTCCCAGCTCGTCGAATGGGACCTGTGAGGTCGTCGAAGGCGGCCCCTTGCGGCCGCGATGGAATTTGCCCGTGACGCCCGCTCGGCGCCACCGGGCCCCGGATCGGCGGTGACTTGCGACGACGGGGACGTGGACCGCAGACACGGCCCCGCCGCCGAGGACACCGCCGAACGTGAAGCGCACGGGTGCCTCGCACACCCGTGCGCTTTCTCTTTTGAGTGGCGGGCGTCTCCTGGGCAAGGAATCGGAGCATGCCCGGCACGGTCGAACCGATTCCAACGCGGTCGGACATGCTCTAAGAACCTCCGGGAGATTTCCGCGCGAGCTCTGCCGCGCCAGCTCGGGTGGCCAATGACCCCTCTCGCAACCCCGCTCGACCGGATCGCCTCCGACTACGACGTCGTCGTCGTCGGCTCGGGCTATGGCGGCGGCGTCACGGCTTCGCGCCTCGCCCGTGCCGGCAAGCGCGTCCTCGTTCTCGAGCGCGGGCGGGAATACCCGACCGGCAGCTTTCCCTCGAGGCTGACCGAGCTGCGCGCCGAGCTGATGGTGACCGGCGGCCGCTTCGGGGCGGGCTCGCGGCCGGGCCTCTACGACTTCCGCTTCGGCGAGCACATCCACGTGCTGACGGGCTGCGGCCTCGGCGGCGGCTCGCTCGTCAATGCCGGCGTCGCGCTCCGCCCGGACGCCCGCGTCTTCGCCGATCCTTCTGCCTTTCCCGCCGAGATCGCCGGCGACGGCCTCATCGAGGAGGGGTTTGCCCGCGCCGCCGCCTGGATCCGCCCGGCCCGCGATCCCGAGGCCGGCACCACGACCAAGCTCGCCGCCTTCGCCAAGGCCGGCGAGGCGACCATCGGCCGGCCCGATCCCGCTCCCGTTGCCGTCAGCTTCGCCGATACCGTCAATCCGGCCGGCATCGGCCAGCCGGCCTGCACCCGCTGCGGCGACTGCTGCGGCGGCTGCAATGTCGGCGCCAAGAACACCGTCGCTCTCAGCTACCTGCCCGACGCGGTCGCCCACGGCGCCGTCATCGCGACGGAGGCCCGTGTCACCCGCCTCGAGCGCATCGGCAGCCGCTGGCACGTGCATGTCGAGCCATTCCCCGCCGATCCGAAGGCCGCCGGCAGTTCCTCGGGCCCCATGGCCGTCGCCGCCGACATCGTCGTGCTCGCAGCGGGCACGCTCGGCTCCACCGAGATCCTGCTCCGGTCGCGCGCCGCTGGCCTTCCCCTGTCGGCCCGCCTCGGCGAAGGCTTCTCGGCGAACGGTGACATCATCGCCTTCGGCTACAACGGCCGCGAGCGGGTCAATGCCGTCGGCATCGGCCATCCCCCGAGGGACGGTCTCGATCCGGTCGGCGCCAGCGTCACCGGCCAGATCGAGGTCGCCGATCCGGCCGATCTCGATCTCGGCATGTGCGTCCAGGAAGGCGTGCTGCCCTCCGCGCTCGGGCCGCTTCTGCCGGTTTTCTTCGTGCCGGGCGGCCGTCTGCTTGGCGCCGCCCATGCCCTCATCAAGGGCGTCTATGACGGCCCGCTCGCCCGCACGCATACCTTCTTCGTCGTCAGCCACGACCGCGCGCGCGGCCGCATCGTGCTGAAGGGCGACAGGGCCGCCGTCGAATGGCCGGACGTCAATGACGAGCCGGTCTTCGCCCGGGTCGACGCCGCGCTCGAGCGGCTCTGCCGGGCGACCGGGGCGGCCTATGTGAAGAGCCCCTTGTCGGAAACCCTGATGGGCCGCCGCCCGGCGACTGCCCATCCATTGGGCGGCGCCCGCATGGCCACCGCTGCCGAGGCCGGCGTCGTCGATCACAAGGGCCGCATCTTCGCCGGCGAGACCGGCGCGGTGGTTCATCCCGGCCTCTATGTCAGTGACGGATCGGTGCTGCCGCGTTCGCTCGGCGTCAATCCGCTCTTCACCATCACCGCCCTCACCGAGCGCGCCATGATCCACCTTGCCGAGGACTACCAGCTCCGCTTCGACACGGGACCACGTCCGCGCCGAACGGAGGCCGCCCATGGCTGAGCGCAAGGAAGCGGCCATGCCTGGTGAGGCCATCGAAACCTTGCACACCGTGCGCGACTGGTTCCGCTACGCCGTCACGCGCCTGGGCGAGGCCGGCGTCGCCTTCGGCCACGGCACCACCAACGCGGTCGACGAGGCGGCCTATCTGATCCTCGCGACCCTGAAGCTGCCGATCGACCGTCTCGATCCGTTCCTCGACGCCCGTCTCCTCGAAGCCGAGCGCCGCGCCCTCGCCGAGGTCATCGCCGCCCGCATCGCCACCCGCAAGCCCGCCGCCTATCTGACCGGCGAGGCCTATATCGGCCCCTATCGCTTCGAGGTCGACGAGCGGGTCATCGTGCCGCGATCGTTCATCGGCGAGCTCTTGGTCGGCGACGGCCTGGCCGCCTGGATCGGCGAGCCGCGGCGTATCGGTCGTGTGCTCGACCTTTGCACCGGCTCGGGCTGCCTTGCGATCATCGCCGCGCTCGAACTTCCCCACGCGAGCGTCGATGCCGTCGACATCTCCGCCGATGCGCTCGCCGTCGCGGCCGGTAATGTCGCGAGCTATGGCCTCGAGGGCCGCGTGAGTCTGTTTCAGGGCGACCTGTTCGCGCCCCTCGGCGGCGCGCGCTACGACCTCGTGATCGCCAACCCGCCCTATGTGCGCGCCGACGCGCTCGCGGCTTTCCCGCCCGAATACCGCGCCGAGCCCGCCATCGCCCATGCCGGCGGCGCGGATGGTCTCGACATCGTCCGGCGCATCATCGACGGTGCCGCTGGTCACCTCGCCCCCGAGGGAAGTCTCCTCGTCGAGATCGGCTCGGGCCAGGAGACGCTGATCGCCCACTATCCCGGGCTGCCATTCGTCTGGCTCGACACCGAGGAGAGCGAGGGGGAGGTGTTCTGGCTGCCGGCCAACGCACTCGGCGAGGCGAGACGACCGGGCAAGACGGCCGTGAAAGCGCCACGCAACCGCGATCGGAGCAAGTGA
>JAWKWA010000051.1:0-3555 GCA_041397765.1 Hyphomicrobiaceae bacterium
ATCCGCGACCTCAATGATCTCAACGACACGTTCGGCGGGACAGTACGATGACGTACAGAATCTTTCGCACAAGTGATTGAAGGCTGGCGGTCCCGACTCAGGCTCAAGTGGTGATTGCGACGCCACTACCAGAGCCAGAGAAGGAGACCACCATGACTGCAGAGGATACGCCGATTCCGGGACCGCTCAACAATGTGATCCGGATCGATGACGAGCGGATCAAGGGACATCTGGACCGGGTCGTTCGCGGCACGGTCGAGGAGACGTTGAACGCCCTGTTGGACGCCGAGGCGGATCGGCTGTGCAATGCTCAGCGCTATGAGCGGACCGAGGCCCGTCGCGATACCAGAGCCGGGCACTACGAGCGGCAGCTGGAGACCAAGGCTGGCGAGGTGACGCTGAAGGTGCCGAAGCTTCGGCGCCAGACGTTCGAGACGGCGATCATCGAGCGCTACCGGCGGCGCGAGGCCTCGGTCGAGGAGGCGCTGATCGAGATGTATCTGGCGGGCGTGTCCGTGCGTCGCGTCGAGGACATCACGGAGGCCTTGTGGGGCACGCGCGTGTCGCCCTCGACCGTCTCTGACCTCAACAAGAAGATCTACGCGACGATCGACGTGTGGCGAAACAGACCGATCGAAGGCGAGCATCCTTATGTCTATCTCGACGGCATCGTGATGAAGCGCACGTGGGCCGGCGAGGTTCGCAACGTGTCGCTGCTGGTGGCGATTGCCGTCAACACCGAGGGTTATCGCGAGATCCTCGGCATCGTGGAGGGCGCCAAGGAGGACAAGGCGGGCTGGTCCGGGTTCCTGAAGCACCTGAAGGAGCGGGGCCTCAAGGGCGTACGCCTGATCGTTTCCGACGCCTGCATCGGGCTCGCCGAGAGTGCCGCCGAGTTCTACCCCGAGGCGGGCTGGCAGAGATGTACGGTCCATTTCTATCGCAACGTATTCTCCCACGTGCCGCGGCCGAAGATGCGCGAGGTGGCGGCGATGCTGAAAGCCATCCATGCCGCTGAGGACTTGGGCGCCGCCCAGGAAAAGGCTCAGCAAGTCGTCGCCAAGCTGCGCGACCAGCGGCTCACCAGCGCCGCCGAGCTCGTGGAGGCGTCGATCGCCGAGACGTTCGGCTACTATGCTTTCCCCGAGGAGCATTGGCGGCGCATCCGCACTAACAATCCCCTGGAACGCATCCTGCGCGAGATCCGCCGGCGTACGCGCGTCGTCGGCGCATTCCCTGACGGGCGGTCCGCACTGAACCTGGCCGCCGCCCGGCTACGCCACGTTGCCGGCACCGAATGGTCGACCAAGAGGTATCTGTCGATGGACCTGCTGAAGGATCATCAATCCACCAACGCCACCGCCTGAGCCCGGGCCGGACGCCGCTCAGCCGCAATCGAATGTGCGAATAATACTGGACACTACCCGGTCCCGTGCGGCGCCCCTCGGCTGCCATTTCCATCCTGTGCGGCGACACGTGTCGCCCGCCTCGCGTGCGAGGACGGCGCGCATCTCCCTCTTGCCATGTCGACACGGAGTCGGCAATATCCTCTGGCGACATGGTGTCGACAATGATGGACGCCGTTGCCTCCGCCGAGCCACCGCCCCGAGCCGCCACAGCCCCGAGCCGCCACAGCCCCAAGCCGTCGCAAACTCGAGCCCGCGCGAACCAAGGAAGATCGTCATGAAGCTCCAAGGCGTCATGCCAGCTCTCGTCACCCCCTTCGACGCAGCCGGCGAGATCGATTTCGCCGCCTTCGGCAGGCACCTCGCCAGCATGAGGGCGGCAGGCGTGACGGGCTATGTCCCTTGCGGCTCGACGGGCGAGTACAATCTGATGTCGGACGACGAGCGCGACGCCGTGCTGCGCTTCGTCAAGGACTTCGCGAGGCCGGGCGAGACGCTGATCGCAGGCACCAATGCCCCGCACACCAAGGGTGTGATCGCCAATACGAGGCGCGCCAAGGAGATCGGCTACGACACGGTGCTGCTCGCCACACCCTTCTACACCAAGCCGTCGGCGCCCGAGCTCATTCGCCACTTCAATGCGGTGCTCGACGCGGTCGACGTCAATATCGTGCTCTACAGCTATCCGGCCAAGGACGGCATCGAGCTCGACTTCGACGTGCTCGATGCGCTCGCCGATCATCCCCGCGTGATCGGCATCAAGGAGAGCTCGGGTTCCCTGCAACGCGCGATCGGCATCGCCACCCGCTACAAGGACCGCCTCCAGCTCGTCTCGGGTTCCGACGACATCGCGCTCGACCTCATGTTCTGGGGGGCCGACTGCTGGATCTGCGGGCCGGCCAACTGCATGGCGAAGGCGGTCTGCGATCTCGACCGCACCTTCCGCTCGGGCGATCTGACCAAGGCGCGCGCGCAGATGGCGACCATCTACACGGCGATGAACATCCTCGAATCGGGCAAGTTCGTGCAGAAGGTGAAATATGGCTGCGAGTTGCAGGGCACGCCCGTCGGCGAATGCCGCATGCCGCTCGGACCGCTGACGGCCGAGGAGAAGGCCGCCTTCGCAAAGGCCATGGAGCCGATCATCGCCTGGCGCGGCTGAGGCGTCGGGAGCGTCGGCCCGCGATCGGGGAAATGCCAGACATGCACTTCGAAAGATCTCTCGATCTGCTGCTCGTCCATTGCCAGGGTGAGATCGGCAAGGTCATCGTCGGCGGCGCGCCGGACATTCCGGGCGCGACCATCCTGGAAAAGATGCAGCACATCAACACGTCCGACGACAGCTTCCGAAGATTCGTCACCTCGGAGCCGCGCGCCCATGTGGCGATGACGGCGAACCTGCTGCTGCCGCCGACCCGGCCCGATGCCGACGCCGCCTTCATCGTGCTGCAGGCCGATCGCGCCCATCCGATGAGCGGATCGAACGCGATATGCGTCGTGACGGCTCTGCTCGAGAGCGGGCGGGTGGCGATGGTCGAGCCGGAGACCATCGCCAGGCTCGACACCGCCGCAGGTCTCGTCGCCGCGCGCGCGCAATGCCGCGCCGGCCGCTGCCTCTCGGTCAGCCTCGACAATGTGCCCGCCTTCGCGCTCGGGCTCGACGTGCCGGTGAAAACGCCGCGTTGGGGCACGATCAAGGCCGACATCGCCTTCGGTGGCGTTTTCTATGGTCTCGTCGACGCCGCCGAGATCGGGCTTTCGATCGCACCGGAGAATGCCCGGGCACTCGCCGAGGCAGGGATCGAGCTCAAGGCGCTGATTGCCGCGCAGCAACGGATCGAGCATCCGACGCTGCCGGCCTTGAGCGGCCTTGCCTATGTGATGTTCCGCGAGACCGATCCCGACGGCGCCGTGCGCACCTGCACGACGCTCTTGCCCGGCCGTGTCGACCGCTCGCCTTGCGGCACCGGCTCCTCGGCGAATCTCGCCGTGCTCCATCGCAGGGGACTGGTGAAACTCGGCGACGCCCGCATCTCACGCTCGATCATCGGCGGCATGTTCAAGGCCGAGGCGATCGGCGAAGCGCGCGTCGGCTGCTACGCGGCGATCGTGCCGCGCATCACCGGCGAGGCCTGGATCTATGGACGCG
>JAWKWA010000052.1:0-2335 GCA_041397765.1 Hyphomicrobiaceae bacterium
GCCGCGCTTGCCATGGCGAGCGTCGAGAGCACGCCACCGGCGATGATGCCCGAGGCGATATGGGTGGTGAAATTCGCCATCTGGCTCTCCTGTCGGCTGCCCGCGCGATGATCTCGATCGCGCCCGACCAGCCGCCTGGGCGGCACGCGGGCACGATCCTCGAGGATCGCCAGATCGCGCGATTCCCGGCCGCACCAGAAGGGAGCCCTGTCGAAAACCTGTGGAGAGGCGGCCCGCGAACGGCTATCGGTCGGGCTCGACCGGCAGCACCCAGCCGCCGGGACGTCAATCGATCCGGACCGGCCAGCGCATGAACTACCGCCACGCCTATCACGCGGGCAATTTCGCCGACGTCATGAAGCATGCCGTGCTGGCGCTCGTCCTCGAGCATCTGAAGCTGAAGCCTCAGCCCTTCCGCGTCATCGATACCCATGCCGGCATCGGCCGTTACGATCTGATGGGGCCCGAGGCCGCCAAGACGAACGAGTGGGAGGCCGGCATCGGACGGATCGCCGGCGCCGACGCCGCTCCCCTCCCCGGGGCGATCGCCGCGCTTCTTGCGCCCTATCTCGAGATCGTCGCCGCCCTGAACCCCGACCAACGGCTTCGCCACTATCCCGGCTCTCCGCTGCTGGCGCTGCGCCTGATGCGCCCCGCCGACCGCCTGATCGCCAACGAACTCCACCCCGAGGACGCCGAAGCGCTCGCCGCCAGCCTCGCCGGCGACCGGCGCGCCAAGGTCATGCGGATCGATGGCTGGATCGCCGTCAAATCGCTGCTGCCGCCACCCGAGCGGCGCGGCGTCGTGCTGATCGATCCGCCTTACGAGCAGCGTGACGATCTCGTCCGCCTCGCCCGGGCGCTGGCGGCGGCCGTCGAGCGTTTCGCCACCGGCACCTTCCTGCTGTGGTACCCCATCAAGGATCGCGCGCCGGTCGAGCGCTTTCACGCCGCCGTCGCCGGTCTCGCCCTGCCCAAGCTGATGATCGCCGAGTTGCTGATCCGCCCCGACGACACACCCGACCGGCTGAACGGCGCCGGCCTCGTCATCGTCAATCCGCCCTGGACGCTGGAGGGCAAGCTCGCGCTCCTGCTGCCGTTTCTGTCGGACCGGCTCGGCCGCGAGCAAGGTGCGGGCTATCGGCTCTCGTCATGACGGCCCCTTCGGTCAGGATCGGGCCCGACGCCGGCAACCACCACTCTTGATCAAGCCCCGACGACGCGCAGATAGGTGTCGGCATCGGTCGCTCCCTCGCTGCCGATCGCGACGACATCCGAGCCGGCATCGAGCCCGAGCGCCGCCTTCACGGCCGGGTCGAGCGCCGCCGCCACCAGCCCCGCCGTCGCCGCCGAGCCCGACTCGCCCGAGACCAGCGAGGGATCGCCCGCCAGGCCCTTGGCGAGCAGCCGCATCGCTGCCGGCGCCGCCTCGTCGGGCAGCGTCAGCACGTCGTCCACCGCCACTTCGAGGAACGGCCAGGCCATCGGCGATATTTCGCCCGCCGCCAGACATGCCATGAAGGTATCGACGTCGCCCGGCACCGCCGTCGGCCGGCCCGCCTCGATCGAACGATAGATGCAGTCGGCCTTCTCCGGCTCGACCACCACGACGCGCGGCCGGCGCTCGCCGAGCCGGTCCCACAGATGGCCGGCCACCGCCCCGGCGAGCCCGCCGACGCCGCCCTGCACGAACACATGGCTCGGCACCCGCCCGCGCATCTGCTCGAGCATCTCCGCCACCATCACCGTATAGCCCTGCATGATGCGCGCCGGGATGGCGATGTCGCCGCCGCCGGCATTGGTGTCGGCGACCAGCGTCCAGCCGTTGCGCTCGGCATCCTCGGCGCACTGGCGCACCGAATCGTCGTAGCTGCCGGAAACGCGCACGATCCTCGCTCCGAACCGGGCGATCTCGCGCTCGCGCCGCGCGCTGACATGGCCGTGCAGATAGATGACAGCCCGGCAGCCGAAAGTCTCCGCCCCCCAGGCGACCGAGCGGCCGTGATTGCCGTCGGTGGCGCAGCACACCGTCAGCGTCGAGGCGAGCTGCGAATGCCGGCCGGCCGACAGCTCCATGGCGGATACCCGGCCATGACCGCTCTTCTCGATCAGATCCTGGATGGCACCGAGCACCGCATAGGCCCCGCCGAGCGCCTTGAAACTCTTCAGCCCGAAGCGCTTGTCCTCGTCCTTGTAGTGGATGGCGCCGACACCGAGCGCGTCGGCGAGCCCGGGCAGAGGCACGAGCGGCGTCGGCCGATAGCCGGGCCAAGAGGAGATCTCTTCCCGCGCCGCCGCAAAGCCCGCCCGGTTCAGCACCCGCGCCGCCTCCCCG
>JAWKWA010000053.1:0-2253 GCA_041397765.1 Hyphomicrobiaceae bacterium
GGGAGGGTTCCGAGAGCGCGGCGACCGGTGAGCCGGCGCGGGCGAGGATCGTGATCGACGAGCTGCGCGGCAGTCTCGCCCAGGAACGCGCAGCTCTCGCCGAGACCTCGGGCAGGATCGAGGAAGCCGCGCGCCGCATGACGGCACCGGAGCGGTCAGGGCTGGGCCACAAGGAGGAGGCCGAGCGGTCGGCCTATGGCATCCACGATTCGAGCCGCAGCCCGGAGGCGACGATCGAGATCCGGCCCAGCTCCTCGGCGGCGCGGGTTGCCGATCCGGCGCGTCCGGCCGAAGTCGCCAGCCCGGCGAAGTCCGGGCCGGCCGCCCGACCGGCCGCCAGCGAGGCCGCGCGAGAAGAGCGGCAGGGCCTGTTCCGGCGGGTGGTGAAGGCGCTGACCGGCGGCCGCGACTGATCCGTCGAGCCGAGAGTGCCAGCCGGTCAGGAACGGCCGCCTTGCAGCGGCCGGCCGTGCTCAGTAGACGGCTTCACGGATGGCCGTGCAGCAGAAAGATTCGACCACGCGGCTGGCGGAAACGCCGGCGGTCGCAGGATGCTTTGAGGAAGGGTGACTGCCATGAAGCCGACGACGAGCCAGATCGACCTGATCGCCGACACTGCCGAAGCTCTCGAGGCGGCGGAGCGCGTGCTCGGTCATGCCCGCCTCGGTGTCGCCCGGCGGATCGAGGAGGCAGGCGGCATGGACCCGGCGCAGCACGCCGCCCACGGCCTCTCCTGGCTCGCGACCTATGTGGAGGCGCTGCGGCAGATCCGCGGCTGGGCGGTCCGGCTCGATGAGGCAGGACGGCTCGGCGCGCTCGAGCGGGCGATCCTGACGGCCGCCTATGGCGAGTATCTGGCGCAGATCGCCGGCGGCATCCCGATGAGCCAGGGCGAGATGGTGCGGCCGGGCCAGCTCGGCGTGCCGGCCGCAGAAATCCTCGCCTTGCACGAGGGGGCGGCCGGCCGCCTCGTCGCCGAGGGCACGAGCGAGCCCTTGAAGGCGACGATCGCCGGCTTCCTCGACGCCGATGCCGAGGTGGCGACCTTCGGTGAGACCGGGCAATCCGAGACGCTCGAGGAGTTTCGCGCCGGCATGCGCCGCTTCTCGGCCGCCGAGGTCCTGCCCAATGCCCATCAGTGGCATCTCACCAATTCCTACATTCCCCTCGAGGTGATCGGCGCGCTCGCCGAGCTCGGCGTGTTCGGCCTCACGATCCCCGAGGCGCATGGCGGCCTCGGGCTCGGCAAGGAATCGATGTGCGTCGTCTCGGAGGAGCTGTCGCGCGGCTATATCGGCGTCGGCTCGCTCGGCACGCGCTCGGAGATCGCCGCCGAGCTGATCCTCGCCGGCGGCACCGAGGCGCAGAAGGCCGAGTGGCTGCCACGAATCGCGTCGGGCGAGATCCTGCCGACCGCGGTCTTCACCGAGCCCAATACCGGCTCCGATCTCGCCTCGCTGAAGACCCGCGCCGTGCGCGAGGGCGACGTCTACCGCATCACCGGCCAGAAGACCTGGATCACCCATCCGGTGCGCGCCGACCTGATGACGCTGCTCGCGCGCACCAATCCCGACGAGAAGGGCTACAAGGGCCTCTCGATGTTCCTGGCGCCCAAGCCGCGCGGCAGCGATGCCGAGCCGTTTCCGGCCAAGGGCATGTCGGGCAGCGAAATCGAGGTGCTCGGCTATCGCGGCATGAAGGAGTTCGAGATCTCCTTCGACGGCTTCGAGGTGCCGGCGGCGAACCTGCTCGGCGGCGTCGAGGGACAGGGCTTCAAGCAGCTCATGCAGACCTTCGAATCGGCCCGCATCCAGACCGCGGCCCGCGCCGTCGGCGTCGCCCAGTCGGCGCTCGATCTCGCCCTGCGCTATGCGAGCGATCGCATCCAGTTCGGCAAGCCGATCCTGAAATTCCCGCGCGTCGCCAACAAGCTCGCGATGATGGCGGTCGAGGTGATGATCGCCCGGCAGATCACCTATTTCGCCGCGCGCGAGAAGGATGCCGGGCGGCGCTGCGACCTGGAGGCCGGCATGGCGAAGCTGATCGCCGCGCGCATCGCCTGGGCGGCGGCCGACAATGCCGTGCAGATCCATGGCGGCAACGGCTTTGCGCAGGAATATCCGGTCTCGCGGGTGCTGTGCGACGCCCGCATCCTCAACATCTTCGAGGGCGCGGCCGAGATCCAGGCGCAGGTGATCGCCCGCCGCCTGCTCGAAGGAGCGAACTGAGGCTGCGGCCCGGACGAGACGACCC
>JAWKWA010000054.1:0-2232 GCA_041397765.1 Hyphomicrobiaceae bacterium
CTATGATTCTAGTGGAGCTTTCGAATTTGACACTTGAGATCGCACTTGGCAGCAAACGGGACACGAAGTGTCAAATTCGCTCCCCCAGCGTGATCAAGGCCGAGCAGCGGTCTACTGGTTCTGGCAGCCCTGGCCGAGATAGGATTCGAGCGCGGAGTTGTATTGCTCGACCTCGGCCGCCGCCTGCGGTGACAGTTTCCGCCCGGCCGCCTGGGCATCCACCTTGCTGGCGACACCGCGATTGATGAGGCGGTTCATGTCCGCCCGAAGCGACGCGCAACTACCCCCGCCGGACGCCATGAACCCCGATGGCCCCATGCCCGGCCCGGCGCAACCGCCGAGGAACATCACCACAGACGTGGCCGCCGCCACGCAGAACATCGACTTCGCTCGCACTCCGGCGCCCTCCATGTGCCACGGCCCGCCTGAGTAGGCCGCCTGGGACAGAGCCCACTCCGAGCACAGACCCCGGCCGGACTCAATGCGGCCGCCCGCCCCGACTTAAGGGATTTCCCGGAGTGTGGCCCGACTGCCATGGTCTGGCCGACGCATATCTGACGGTTGCCTGTCCATACCGAGCGCGCGACGGCCCTGCGCACCCGTCGCCCCCATCTGGTGGCCGCCTCACACCAGCATCCGGACCGGATCCTCGATATAGGCCTTGAAGGCCGCCAGCAGATTGGCGCCGAGCGCGCCGTCGACCACCCGGTGGTCGCAGGACAGCGTGCAGCTCATCATATTGGCGACCTCGACGGCACCGTCCTTGACGACCGCCCGCTCCTCGGCCGCGCCAACCGCGAGGATCGTCGCGTGCGGCGGGTTGATGACGGCGTCGAACCGCTTGATGCCGTACATGCCGAGATTGGAGATCGAGGTGGTGCCGCCCTGATATTCATGCGGCTGCAGCTTGCGGTCGCGGGCGCGCTGGGCGAGGTGGCGCATCTCGTTGGAGATCTCCGAGAGCGTCTTCAGGTCGGCATGGCGGATGACCGGCGTATAGAGCCCGCCCTCGACCGCGACTGCCACGCCGACATCGATGCGCTTGTGGCGCAGCATGCCCGCCTCGGTCCAGGTTGCATTGGCAGCCGGCACGTCGCGCAGCGCCAGCGCCAGTGCCTTGATGATGAAGTCGTTGACCGACAGCTTGTAGGAGGCGATGCCCTCCTTCGGCGCCTTGGCGTTGAGGCGCTCGCGGGCCTTCATGAGCTCGTCCAGCCGGCATTCGATCGACAGATAGAAATGCGGGATGGTGACCTTGGATTCGACGAGGCGGCGGGCGATCGTCTTCCTCATGCCGTCGTGCGGCAGGACCTCGTAGGTACCGGGCTCGTAGTACGCCATGATGCGGTTGTCGGGCATCGGCTGGACCGAGACCCCTCCGGCCGCCGCCGCTGCGGGCGCCGTGGCGAGCGCGGCCGCCCCCGAGGGCGCCGCCAGAGCGGGCCCCGCCGCCCGGGCGCCCCCGCCCGATCTGGCTGCGGCCTCGACATCACTCTTCACGATCCGGCCGTGCGGCCCCGATCCCTTGAGCGCCGAGAGGTCGATCCCCGCCTCGCGCGCGAGGCGTCGCGCCAGCGGGCTCGAGAAGATCCGCGCGCCGTCGCTGCTCCCCCGACCATTGACGGCGGCTGACGCACCGCCCGCGGTGGCCCCGGCCAAGGCCCCGCCCGCGACGGCCCGATCCGTGCTCGCCGACGACGCGGCCGCCGGCTCCGGTGCGCCCGCGCTCCCGCCCGACCGGCTGGCAGCCGGCCGCGCCTCAGCGAGCCGATCGGCGCTCTCTCCCTCCTCGAGCAGCAGCGCGACCGGTGTGTTCACCTTCACGCCCTCGGTGCCGGCCGGCACGAGGATGCGACCGACCGTGCCCTCGTCGACCGCCTCGACCTCCATGGTCGCCTTGTCGGTCTCGATCTCGGCGATCACCTTGCCGGCCGTGACCTTGTCGCCTTCCTTGACGAGCCATTTGGCAAGCTTGCCCTCCTCCATGGTGGGTGAGAGCGCAGGCATCAGGATGGGAGTTGGCATCAGATCGATCCGCTGGGCTTGATGGATTTCATCGGCTTGGAGCCTGATCGGTTGAGATGCGAGCACTGACGCGCGCATCACTTGCGAACGCACGCCGCGGCGATCGGGACTCAAGTGTCAAATTCGCTTCCCTAGTGGTTCGATTCCGACATTTGCATCCCGTTTCAGAACCCGTGAGAGCAAATGTCGGAATCATGTGAGCCACTA
>JAWKWA010000055.1:0-2210 GCA_041397765.1 Hyphomicrobiaceae bacterium
CGACCCGCAAGATGGCGCTCGATTGCCTGATCGATCTCGTCGGCACGGCGGCGGCGGGGACCGGCACGCCGCTTTCGCGGATCATCCGCGAGCACGCACTCGATTGTTTCGGCCCCGGCCGCACCCGTGCCCGCCTGATGCTCGACGGCCGCGAGGTTTCGGCGGCGGGGGCCGCGCTCGCCAACGGCATGACCATCGACGCCTTCGATTCCCACGACGGCCACGTCCTGACCAAGGGCCACGCCGGCGCCGCCCTCCTGCCCGGCCTCCTCGCCGCCGCCGAGAACGCCGCCGCTCCCGTCTCGGGGCGCGAGGCGCTGGCCGCCCTCGCCATCGGCTACGAGGTCGCCATCCGCGCCGGCATGGCGCTGCACCGGACCGTCGCCGACTATCACACCTCCGGCGCCTGGAACGCCCTCGGCGTCGTCGCCATCGCCGCCCGCCTGCTCGGCCTCGACCGCGAGACCCTGCGCCACGGCCTCGGCATCGCCGAGTACCATGGGCCGCGCAGCCAGATGATGCGTTGCATCGACTATCCGACCATGCTGAAGGACGGCTCGGGCTGGGGCGCCATGACCGGCATCTCGGCCGCCTGGCTCGCCCGTGGCAGCTTCACCGGCGCGCCCGCCATCACGGTCGAGGTCGGGAGCGACGCCCGCGCCGCCGGCGTCTGGGAGGATCTCGGCAGCCGCTGGCGCATCACCGAGCAGTACTTCAAGCCCTATCCGGTCTGCCGCTGGGCCCAGCCGGCGATCCGCTGCGTGCTCGAATTGCGCGCCGCCCACGACATCGATCCGGCCCGGGTCGAGGCGATCGAGATTCGCACCTTCCACGAGGCGACGCGGATCAACTCGGCCGCCCCCGCCTCGACCGAGGAGGCGCAGTACAGCCTGCCCTTCCCGGTCGCGGCCGCCCTCCTGCGGGGTCGGCTCGTTCCCGCCGACATCCTCGAGAACGGCCTCAGGGACCCGGCCGTTCTCGCCCTCGCAGCCCGCGTCCGCCTGATCGACGACCCTGAGATCAGCCCGCGCTATCCCGCCGAGCGCCTCGCGAGGGCACGGATCCGCATGAAGGACGGCACCGAGCATCGGACCGGCATTCTGCCGGCCCTCGGCGATCCCGACCGACCGCTCGGCGACAAGGGACTGCGCGACAAGTTCCTCGCCAATGCCGCCACCACCCTCGACGAGCGGCGCGCCCGTGACCTGCTGGCGCTCTGCGAGGAGCTGCCGGCCATGCCCGACATCGCCCCCTTCATCGACGCGCTGATGCGCCCGGCCTGATCCTTGCGGCACCGCGGTGGTTTGCCGGCGCTGCGCCGCGTGCTAACCGCTCGCGGGCCATGCTGCAGACCATCTATCCGATCCTCGTCCTCGCCGCGCTCCTCGTCGAGAGCGCGATCGGCTATCCGTCGCGCCTCTTTGCCGCCATCGGCCATCCGGTGACATGGATCGGCGCGGCGATCGGCTGGCTCGACGACGGGCTCAACCGTACGGATGTCTCCCCGGCGCGCCGCCGCTTCCGCGGCGTGCTCGTCGCGCTCGTTCTCGCCGGCACGGCCGCGCTCGCCGGCCATGGCATCGAGAAGCTGTCGATCGGCCAGCTCGGCGACACCGCCGGCTGGCTGCTCGTCGCCGTGCTGATGTCGAGCCTCATCGCCGGCCGCAGCCTCGACGACCATGTGGCGGCAGTCGCGACCGCCCTGGAAAGCGGCGGGACCGAAGCGGGACGCAAGGCCGTCGCACGGATCGTCGGCCGCGACACGGCCGGGCTCGACGAGGCCGGCATCTCCCGGGCCGCCATCGAGAGCCTCGCGGAGAACTACGCGGACGGTGTCGTCGCACCGGCCTTCTGGGGTGTCGTCGGCGGTCTCGGCGGCGCGGCGGCCTACAAGGCGGTCAACACCGCCGATTCCATGATCGGCCACCTGAACGAGCGCCATCGCGATTTCGGCTGGGCGTCCGCCCGCCTCGACGACCTCGTCAACCTGCCGGCCTCGCGCCTCGCCGCCCTCCTCCTCGTCCTCGCCGGCCTGTTCCACCGCCATGCCGACCCGGCCGGTGCCATCCGCGCCATCCGCCGCGACGCCCGCCGCCACCGCTCGCCCAACGCCGGCTGGCCGGAGGCGGCCATGGCGGGCGCGCTCGGCTTCCGTCTGGCGGGGGCCCGCAGCTATGGCGGCGTCATTACCGATGATCCGGCCATGGGCG
>JAWKWA010000056.1:0-2172 GCA_041397765.1 Hyphomicrobiaceae bacterium
GCGCTTGCCGGCGAGCGCCGACCAGTCCTCGACCTCGGCAAGGCTCGAAAGCACAGGGCGTAGGTTGAAGCCACCGTAATAATCGCCGGCGCCGGCGAGGAAGCCGTCGAGCACGTAGATGATGGCGCCAGGCACCACCGTGCGCACGCGCAGCGCCTCCTGCAAGGTGGCGACGAAGAACGTTTTGGCGCCTTCGCGGGACAGCGCCGCCACCACCTCCTCGATGCCGAGGCCGTAAGCGTTGGCCTTCACCACCGCCGCGCACTCGGCCGTGCCGGACGCGGCGTTGAGCGTCGCCCAGTTGGCCTTGAGCGCGCCAAGGTCGATCTGCAGCACGGCGCGCGCCTCCGGCGGCGCAGCGATCGCCGCCTGCGCGATGGCCGCGCGGTCCGGTAGCGTGCCGGCCTGCCCGTCGGTCGCCAACGTCATGCGATACTCCCGCCTGTCTACTCCAGCCGCTCCGGCATCCTATCCTCGCGCGCCAGATTCCCGAAGCGGGTGAACTGGTTTTCGAAGGAGAGCTGCACCGAGCCGACCGGGCCGTGGCGCTGCTTGCCGATGATCACCTCGGCCTTGCCCGACACCATCATCATCTTCTGCTGCCACTCGGCGAACTCGGCCGTGCCTTCGCTCGGTTTCGTGCGCTCGACGTAGTATTCCTCGCGGAACACGAACATCACCACGTCGGCGTCCTGCTCGATCGAGCCCGATTCGCGCAGGTCCGAGAGTTGCGGGCGCTTGTCCTCGCGAGTCTCGACCTGACGCGACAGCTGCGACAGCGCGATGATCGGCACCTCCAGCTCCTTGGCCAGCGCCTTGAGGCCGGTGGTGATCTCGGTGATCTCCTGCACGCGGCCGGCCGACGCCGACTTCGAGGACCCCGACAGCAGCTGCAGGTAATCGACCACCAGCAGCCCGAGACCGTGCTGACGCTTCAGCTTGCGGGCGCGCGCAGCGAGCTGCGCGATCGAGATGCCGCCGGTCTGGTCGATGTAGAGTGGAATGCGGCTCATCTGCTGGGAGACGGCGACCAGACGACGGAACTCCTCTTCCGAGATCATGCCGCGACGGATCTTCTCGGAGGGGATCTCGGCCTGCTCGGACAGGATACGGGCGGCGAGCTGCTCGGCCGACATTTCGAGCGAGAAGAAGCCGACGACACCGCCGTCGACCGGCTTGTCGGTACCGTCGGTCTGGCGCTCGGTCCTGAAGTTCTTCGCCACGTTGAAGGCTATATTGGTGGCCAGCGCCGTCTTGCCCATCGAGGGACGCCCGGCGAGCACGATCAGGTCCGATTTCTGCAGTCCGCCCATGCGACCATCGAGATCGGATAACCCGCACGAAAGGCCCGACAGATGGCCGTCGCGCTGATAGGCGGCGTTGGCCATCTCGATCGCTGTCGTCAGCGCCTGACCGAAGGTCTGGAAGCCCTGGCCGTACTTGCCGCTCTCGGCCAGCGCATAGAGCTGGCTTTCCGCCTCCTGGATCTGGGTCTCCGGCGGCAGGTCGACGGGACTGTCGTAGGCGGTATTGACCAGTTCCTCGCCGATGGTGATCAGCGAGCGGCGCACAGCGAGGTCGTAGATCGTGCGCCCGTAGTCGCGGGCGTTGATGATCGTCGTCGCGTGCGACGCGAGCCGCCCGAGGTACTGCGGAACGGTCAGGTCTTTGTCGATCGGCTCGGCCGTCTCGAAGAAGGTGCGCAGGGTGATCGGCGTCGCCTGCTTGCCGGCGCCGATCAGCTTCTGCGCCACCTCGAATATCTGCCCGTGCAAGGGATCGTAGAAGTGCGTCGCATCGAGGAAACCGGAGACGCGGTCGAGCGATTCGTTGTTGACGAGGATGGCACCGAGCAGCGCCTGCTCGGCCTCGATATTGTGCGGCGGATTACGCCAGGCGAGCGGCTCGTCGGCGGCAGCCTGCGCCTTGAGCTGGTCGGCCATCAGGGTGGGGATGGTGGCGGGTGCGGTGCGTGTGGTCATGGCCGCGTGTTTGAGCGAGTCGCGCGGGCCTAGCCACAGGGCTCTTCTCCACATGTATCTGTGTGGAAAGGCGTGTATGATTGCGGCTGCGACTACAATGTGGCGAGACTCGCGATCCACTCCCGGAAACTCGCTTCGCGAGCGAGGCCCGCCTCGCGCTCCGCCGGCGGGACACCCGCCGGACCACCCG
>JAWKWA010000057.1:0-2156 GCA_041397765.1 Hyphomicrobiaceae bacterium
ATACCGCCAACATGGCCGGATACAACAAGGTCTGGAAGGCCTGGATCGATCCGGACAATCTACCGGCGCGGGCGACGACGGTGGCGGGGCTCTATGATCCGCGCTGCCTCGTCGAGATCATGGTGATCGCGGCGAAGTAGCGGGTCGGGTCCGCTCCGGGCACGGGGACGCCTTCACTCGAGGGGCCGGTGATGGCAAAGCGCCTCAGCGACATCCCGGCCGGTATCTGGGCGCTTGGTCTCGTCTCCATGCTGATGGACATCTCCTCGGAGATGATCCACGCGCTCCTGCCGCTCTACATGGTGGGCGTGCTCGGCACGTCGGCGCTGGCGGTCGGTCTCATCGAGGGGATCGCGGAAGCGACGGCGGCCATCACCAAGGTGTTCTCGGGCGCGCTCTCTGACCGGATCGGGCGGCGCAAGGAGATCGCCGCGCTCGGCTATGGCCTTTCGGCCGCGACGAAGCCGGTCTTCGCGCTGGCGACGGGGCTCGGCTGGCTCGTCGGGGCGCGCTTTCTCGACCGGGTCGGCAAGGGCATCCGCGGGGCACCGCGCGACGCGCTCGTCGCCGATCTTTCGCCGCCGGATTTGCGCGGGGCGAGCTTCGGGCTGCGCCAGGCGCTCGACACGACGGGCGCCTTTCTCGGGCCGCTGCTCGCGATCCTGCTGATGCTGGCGACCGGCGACAACTATGTCACCGTCTTCTGGGTCGCGGTGGTGCCGGGGTCGCTCGCCTTCCTCCTGATCGTCCTCGCCGTGAAGGAACCGGAGCAGGCGGCAAGGTCGCGGAGGGGCGGGTCGCCGATCAGCCGGGCGGAGCTGTCGCGTCTCGGCCGCCCCTATTGGGTCGTCACCGGCATCGCCGCGCTGTTCACGCTCGCACGCTTCTCGGAGGCCTTCCTGATCCTGAAGTCGCAGGCCGTCGGATTGCCGGTCGCGCTGGCGCCGCTCGTCATGGTGGCGATGAACGTGGTCTATGCGCTCAGCGCCTATCCGGCAGGTGCGCTGTCGGATCGCATCGGCCGCCTCGGTCTGCTCGGCGCCGGTCTCGCGCTCCTCGTCGCGGCCGATCTAGTGCTCGCCGTCGCGGACGGCGTCGCTGCCGGGGCGGTCGGCGTCGCCTTGTGGGGCCTGCATATGGGGATGACGCAGGGGCTGATCTCGGCGCTCGTCGCGGATGTCGCCCCGGCCGCGTTGCGCGGCACGGCGTTCGGCGTCCTCAACCTCGTGACGGGCGTGGCGCTGCTGGCGGCGAGCGTGATCGCCGGCGCGCTCTGGGCGGAAGCGGGACCGGCCTCGACCTTCATCGCCGGCGCGGGCTTCGCCGTGCTTTCGGCCGTCGCGTTACTCGCCGCACGCGGCACCATCGGCCAGGTGCGGTCAGGGTAGGCCGAAGGGACCCTCCGGCCCCTCATTCGCGCGGGCCGTCGAGGACGACGACGCCGTCCTGCCGCCAGGAGATGCGCACGGGCTCGCCGGCCGACAGCCAGCCCTCGATCGAGGAATCGACGTTCTGCGTCGCGATCGCGAAGGGCCGGTCGAGACCGGGGATGGTCACGAAATAGTGGCTGCGGTCGCCGAGATAGGCGGTGGCGGCGACCTGGCCGGCGACGCCGTTGCCCTCGCTCGCGGCGATGGGCGCGCCGCCCTTGTCGCGGCCCGTGGCGAGCATCAGTTTCTCGGGCCGGATCGCGAGCAGGACCTTCTCGCCGGAGCGGCGGGCGGTTCCCGACGGCAGGCGCGCCGTCACGCGGCCAAGACCCCTGGCATCGACGACGACGGCACCGTTCTCGGCGCCCTTCACCTCGCCCGGTGCGAAATTCATGCTGCCGATGAAGGCCGCGACCTCGGCGGAGGCGGGCCGCTCGTAGAGCTTGTGGGGATCGGCGACCTGGAGGATCTGGCCGCGCGCCATGACGGCGATGCGGTCGGAGAGGGCGAGCGCCTCCTCCTGATCGTGGGTGACGAAGATGAAGGTGATGCCGAGCCGCTCCTGGAGCTGGCGAAGCTCGATCTGCATCTCCTCGCGCAGCTTCTTGTCGAGGGCGCCGAGCGGCTCGTCGAGCAGCAGCACCTTCGGCTCGCAAACGAGCGCGCGGGCGAGCGCGATGCGCTGGCGTTGACCGCCCGAGAGCTGGTCGGCGCGGCGGCGCTCGA
>JAWKWA010000058.1:0-2124 GCA_041397765.1 Hyphomicrobiaceae bacterium
CGCATTGTCGACGGGATCGCTGGCCGCCGGCGGCGCGCTCGGCATCCTCGTGCCGCCGTCCGTTCCCCTCGTCGTCTATGCGCTCTTGACCGAGCAGAATGTCGCCAAGCTCTTTCTCGCGGCATTCCTGCCGGCGGCGCTGGCAATCCTCGGCTTCTTCGTGGCGATCCGCGTGACGGTCGCGCTCGATCCGGCCTCGGCGCCGCGCGCCCCACGCGGGACGGCCCGCTCCCGCCTCGCGGCTGTCGCCGACATCTGGCCGGTGGTCGCGATCTTCCTCGTCGTCTTCGTAGGCATGAACGGCGATTTCTTCTTCGGCCGCAGCCTGTTCTCGCCGACCGAGGGGGCCGCGATCGGCGCGCTCTCGACCGGCATCGCCGCCGCCACGGCCGGGCGCATGCGGCTGAAGGGACTCATCTTCGCCCTCGAGCAGACGGCGCTCCAGTCGGCGATGATCTTCCTCATCCTGATCGGTGCGGAGATCTACAACGCCTTTCTCGCCCGCACCCGGCTACCCGACGAGATCGCGGCGGTGATCGTCGGAGCGGGAATCGCCCCCGTGCTCGTCGTCGTCGCCATCGTCGCGCTCTACATCCTGCTCGGCTGCCTGATGGACAGCCTCAGCATGATCCTGCTGACCGTGCCGGTGTTCTTTCCGGTGGTGATGGGGCTCGACTTCGGGCTCGGCCGCGAGGAGACCGCGATCTGGTTCGGCATCCTGGTGCTGATCGTGGTCGAACTCGGCCTCATCCATCCCCCGGTCGGGCTGAACATCTATGTCATCCAGGGCTTTGCCCGGGACGTGACGATGGCCGAGACGATGCGCGGGGTCGTGCCGTTCCTCCTCGCCGAGTTCGTGCGCGTGGCGCTCATCATCGCCTTTCCGGCCATCGCCCTCGCTCTCATCCGCTGAACCGGGGCGGATCGCCGATGTCTGACTTCGGCTCCATGACCCGCCCCGGAAGCGGCGGCGTCAGTCCCGGCGCGAGCCGATCGCGATCGATGCAAGACGAGCCGGCGTCGTCGCGCGCCCGGCGGCCCTGGCCGTCGATGACGCAACGAAGGCCGATGCCCCCGCCCGGCTCTTGTCTCGCGCCGCGGTGGCTGGCTTGCGGGCGCGCACCGCGACCTTCGCCGGCCTCGCCTTGCGCTTGCCCGACGAGGCGGACGCCGATTTGGCACCCCCGCTCCGGCCGAGCACCTCGACACGGACCCGCGCGACGCCCGACTTCTGCATGCCGAGCTGGCCCGCCGCCGCCCGCGACAGGTCGATAATGCGGCCCTTGACGAACGGACCCCGGTCATTGATGCGCACGACGACGCTGCGGCCGCTCGCCAGATGCGTGACACGGACCCGCGTGCCGAAAGGCAGCGATTTGTGGGCCGCCGTCATGGCCGCCGGATTGAAGCGCTCGCCACTCGCCGTCATCTGACCTTGCCAGTAGAACGAGGCAACGCCCGACTGGCTGGCGGCCGCGGCACCATCGGGGCCCGCTGATATTCCCGCCAGCCCCACGATCGCGACAGCAAGAATCCATATTGCTCTGATCATTTCTTGGTTTTCTCCATTTCGATGCTAACGCTCTCGTCGTGACGATTGGGCTCGACACGACGGAGCAGGACCACAACGCCGGCGGCACGGCATTTGATCCGCCGCTCGACATCGAGGCCGGCGCCCTATGCGCACCCGCTTCTGGCGAAATCTGGGCAGGCATGGCCTTCGTCGATCGCCGGGCCGACCCGCCGGCGCCGCAATGGCGGGGCTGTTGAGCCCTCGCCGTAGCTCGCCTATAGGAGGCGGCGAGCCTCCCCCGGGCGGTGTCGTCACGCCCCGCCCGATCTCCCGACTGCCCCGCTCCGGGAGCCCCGTCCCGGCCCGGCGCCCCTCGGCCCTTCGACCCGAACCTCACGGAGACCCGCCCCCTCATGAATCGTCAGCCGAACTACGAGAAGCTCGAGCTCTATATCGATGGCCAGTTCTGCCAGGGCAGCACCGGCCGCACCCAGCCGGTCCCCAATCCGGCGACCGGCGCCGTGCTCGCCGACGTGCCGCATGCCTCGAAGGAAGATCTCGACCGCGCCCTTGCCGCCGCCGACAAGGGCTTCAAGGCCTGGCGCAAGGTG
>JAWKWA010000059.1:0-2085 GCA_041397765.1 Hyphomicrobiaceae bacterium
GCCGACGGCGGCTGATGATAGCGGGCGGCGGGCGTCAGTCCAACGGAATGGAGAGGACGGGACCGACCTCCCGGCGCCGGGAAGTCCGCGCCCGGGCCTCTCCCCTTGGGCGGGCGGGCGTGGCTGCGCTATAAGCCGGCACGCGCCGGGGCGCGGCGCCACATGCCAGGGAGGTATCGTCATGGTCGAGGTCGGAAGGAAGGCCTATCCCGTCTCGTGGGACCAGTTCCATCGCGATGCCCGCGCGCTCGCCTGGCGGCTCGCCGAGAAGGGGCCGGGCGGCGGCGGCTTCGAGGCGATCGTCTGCATCACCCGCGGCGGACTGGTGCCGGCGGCGATCGTCGCCCGCGAGCTCGGCATCCGCCTCATCGAGAGCGTCTGCATCGCCAGCTACCACGACTACGACACGCAAGGCGGTCTTCAGGTGCTGAAGGGCGTCGGCGAGAGGGTGCTGGCGATCGGCGACGGCCGGGGCCGCGGCGTCCTCGTGGTCGACGACCTCACCGACACCGGCAAGACCGCGAGCGTGGTGCGCGAGATGCTGCCGAACGCCCATTTCGCCGCGGTCTACGCCAAGCCGCAGGGCGTACCGGTGATCGACACCTTCATCACCGAGGTTTCGCAGGACACCTGGATCTACGTCCCCTGGGACATGGGCCTCGCCTATCAGGAGCCGATCGCCAAGGGAACGCGCGGCTGAGCGCTCGGCCCCCGCCTCCCGCGCGGCCGGGGCGGCCCATCGGCGCATTATCCTCCTTGCCAATTGCCTCCGGGCGGACGCGGATGCTTTGCTTTGAGGGGGAACGACCGAGGCGAGGACGGACCGGGCAAACGGTCCGATGAGGGAGTGACGCCATTGAGCCGCTATCACGAGGTCTACAAGAGCTGGCAGACCGATCCGGAAGCCTTCTGGGCCGAGGCCGCCTCGCTCGTCACCTGGTCGAAGGCGTTCGAGAAGGTGTTCGACCCCTATGCCGGGCAATATGGCCGCTGGTTCGTCGGCGGCGAGGCCAACACCGCCTACAACTGCCTCGACCGGCATGTGGCGGCGGGGCGCGGCGAGCAGGCGGCGCTCATCTACGACAGCCCCGTCACCGGGCAGAAGCGCACCTACACCTATCGCGAGCTGACCGAGGAGGTCGCGACCTTCGCCGCCGTGCTCGCCGACAGGGGCGTCGGACGGGGCGACCGCGTCATCATCTACATGCCGATGGTGGCCGAGGCGGCCATCGCCATGCTGGCCTGCGCGCGGATCGGGGCGATCCATTCGGTGGTGTTCGGCGGCTTTGCCGCCAACGAGCTCGCGACCCGCATCGACGATGCCAAGCCCCGCGTCATCGTCTCGGCCTCCTGCGGCATCGAGCCGGGCCGCGTCGTCAAGTACAAGCCGCTGCTCGACAAGGCGATCGAGCTCTCGGCCCACAAGCCGGACGCCGTCATCATGCTGCAGCGGCCGATGGAGCGGGCCGAGCCGGTCGCCGGCCGCGATCACGACTGGGCGGAGGCGGTCGCACGGGCGAAGGCGGCGGGCCGTAAAGCCGCCCCCGTGCCGGTCGCCGCCACCGATCCGCTCTACATCCTCTACACCTCGGGAACCACGGGGCAGCCCAAGGGCGTCGTCCGCGACACCGGCGGCCATATGGTGGCACTCGCCTGGTCGATGCAGGGTCTCTATGGCGTGAAACCCGGCGAGGTGTTCTGGGCCGCCTCGGATGTCGGCTGGGTGGTCGGCCACTCCTACATCGTCTATGCGCCGCTGCTCAACGGCTCGACCACCGTGCTCTACGAGGGCAAGCCCGTCGGCACACCCGATGCCGGCGCCTTCTGGCGGGTGATCTCGGAGCACAAGGTCTCGGCACTGTTCACCGCGCCGACCGCCTTCCGCGCCATCAAGAAGGAGGATCCCGCCGGGGCGCTGATCAAGTCCTACGACCTGTCGCGCTTCCGCGCGCTCTTCCTCGCCGGCGAGCGCGCCGATCCCGACACCATCGTCTGGGCACAGACGCAGCTCAACGTGCCGGTGATCGACCACTGGTGGCAGACCGAGACCGGCTGGGCGATCGCCGGCAATCCCCTCGGGCTCGG
>JAWKWA010000060.1:0-1977 GCA_041397765.1 Hyphomicrobiaceae bacterium
GGTGGGCAGCGTCTTCTTCATCGCACTGCGCCGGCTCAGGGCGCCGCTGATCCTGATCATCGTCATCTTCGCCGTCTCGACAGCGGGCCTGACGCTGATCCCGGCACCGACCCGACCGGCCAGTCCTGGCATCCGACCGTGTTCCAGGCCTTCTACGTCGTCACCTACACCGCGACGACGATCGGGTTCGGCGAGATCCCGTTCGCGTTCAACGACACCCAGCGCCTCTGGCTGACCATCGTCATCTACATGTCGGTCGTCGGCTGGGCGTACATGCTCGGCTCGCTGCTCGCGATCGCTCAGGATCGGGCCGTGCAGGACTCTATCGTCAGCGCACGCTTCCGGCGCGCCGTCAGCCGCCTCAGGGAACCGTTCTACGTGGTGTGCGGCCTCGGCGAGACCGGCATGAGCGTCGTCGGCGCGCTCGACCGGCTCGGTTTCCGCGTCGTCGTGCTCGACACCGATGCCGCACGCGTGCAGGAACTCGAGCTGCTCGAACTGACCAGCGACCCGCTGGCCCTTGCCGCCGACGCAAGTTCGCCCGAGACACTGGTGATGGCCGGTCTCGTCAAGAGCGAATGCCGCGGCGTGCTGGCGCTGACCAGCAGCGACGACATCAATCATGCGATCGCAAATGCGGTGCATCTGCTGCATCCGGGGCTGCACGCGATCGCCCGCTCGCAGTCGCTGGAGACCGACGAGGCACTCAGCGCACTCGGCGGCATCGAGGTGATCGATCCCTTCAAGGAGTTCGGGGACGACCTGCTTCTCGCCATGCGTGCGCCCGATAGCCATCGCCTCCTCACCTGGTTGACGGGTCCGCCGGGCACCTATTTGAAGCCGCGCATTCCAGCGCCGCCCGGCGCCTGGATCGTCTGTGGCTACGGCCGTTTCGGAGTGCAGGTGGTAAGCGCCATCCGCAGTGGCGGCTTCGCCGTCAACGTCATCGACGAGATCGAGCCTGCCGGGCTCGGCGCGGTGCCCGAGGGGCTCGGCACGTTCGTCAAGGGTGCCGGCACTGACGCCGCGGTGCTGGGGCGCGCCGGCATCGCGACCGCCGCCGGTATCGTCGCCGGTACAGACGACGACACCGCAAACATCGCCTTCACTTTGGCGGCGCGCCGGCTCAGCCCGCGCGTCTTCGTCATCGCCCGCCAGAATCTCGTTGCCAACCGCCGGCTCTATGCCGCGCTCGGCGCCAACATGACGATGGTGCCGAGCGAGATCATCGCCAACGAATGCATCGCGATGCTGCGGACGCCGTTGCTCGCCGACTTCCTGAAGATCGTGCGTTCGCGCGACGACGCATGGGCCGAGGATCTGGTGAGGCAGCTGGTTGCCCTTGTCGGCGAGACGACGCCCGAGTTCTGGGGCTTCACCGTATCGGCCGACGAGACGCCGGGGCTGGCCCAGGTCATCGACAGGTCCACGCGCCCCGTCACCATCGCCGATCTCAAGCGGAGCGCCGCTGACCGCACGGCGCGGACAGAGTGCCTGCCGCTTCTTCTGATCCGCGACGCGAGCTTCGACGACTTGCCGGAGGATGACCTGCCGGTGCTGTCCGGCGACCGGTTGCTTTTCGCCGGCACGCGACGCGCCCGGGAAGAGCAGCGCGACATCAGGCTGAACTCGAACGTCGCGGCTTACGTGCTGCTCGGTGAGGCATCGCTCGGCGGCAGCATCTGGCGGTGGCTTGCGCGTCGCAATGCGGTCCCCTCGACCGGCGTATGAGCCCTGGGCAGCACGCACGGGATGTGCGAGAGCTGGACGTCTTCCCCGACACCGCGCCGGATGGTCGAGATGAGCGAGCCGTGTGATCTGTCAGCCGTCTCGGCCCGCCGCCTGATCGGCGCGCGGAAACTGTCGCCCGTCGAACTGACGGAGAGTTGCATCTCCCGCACCGAGCGCGTGGATCACGCCGTCAATGCGATGGTGGCGCGCTGCTTCGAGCGGGCACGTTCCGAGGCCCGGGCCGCC
>JAWKWA010000061.1:0-1960 GCA_041397765.1 Hyphomicrobiaceae bacterium
CCGCCGCATCTTGCGCGACAGCCGCAAGGCCGGCCGGTCGACGAGCCGCTCGAAGAGGTCGGAGACGAGGAGCAGCACCGCGAGATAGGCTGTCAGCACCGCGCCGACGACGACGGGATCGTCGAGGCCGGTGCGGACATAGGCCGAGGCGAGCAGCGATGCCATCAGCGGGAAGTGCAGGAGATAGAGCGAAAAGCTGATGCGCCCGAGATAGCGGCAGGGAGCGAGCGAGAAGAAGGATCGGACCGGCGCCGAGACGAGCGCGGTGCCGACGACGAGAATGGAGCCGGCGAGCCAGAGGAAGAGACGCGCGTCCTCGCCGAAGTGGGCGAGCGGAGCGGCAAGCGGCCCATAGAGGTCGCCGGGCTCGGGTGCAAAGAAGGGCGCGCCGCCGAGCAGGAGCCCGGTGCCGAGCATGAGTGCCGCCGCAAGAGCGCCGATGCGCTGCTCGCCGGCCTTCAGCTCGAACAGCACCGCGCCGGCGACGAAGGCGAGATAGCGCGAGGGCTCGAGCCCGCAGGCGAGGATGAGCGCGGCCAGCGCGGCATAGGCGAGGAGGCGGCGGCGCCCGCCGCTCACGCTCCAGGCGACCGAGAAGATCATCAGCGAGCCGATCAGCTCGCGCTGCATGGTCCAGAGCACCGGATTGACGTTGGTCGCGCCGCCGACATAGAGGCCGGCGACCGCCTCATAGCCGATGCGCGGCCAGCCGAGCGGCGCCTGATACCACTTCGCCACCCAGCCGTGCCCGACCGTGCCAGCGATGTCGGGAAGGGCCATGGCCCCGGTCCCGATCAGGAGGCCGGTCAACAGGATGGCCGCGCCGCAAGGCAGCGTCAGGCGCAGATAGCGGGCAGCAGCCGTGAAGGCGAGCGAGCCGATGCGCCGGTTGGCGGCGGCAAGGACATAGCCGCTCAGCACGAAGAAGATGTAGACGGCGAAGGAGCCGTTGACGGCGACGAAGAGCGGCGTCGACGAAACGAGCGTCGCCAGGTCGCGGGCCGAGCCCTGCGGCAGTGTGGCGAAATGCGCCCAGGCCGGGCTCGCGCGGTCGACCGGGCCGAAATAGCAGGCCGGGTAGAAGCAGGTGAGGAAATGGCTGAACGCGACCACGAGCGCCGCGACGCCGCGTAGGCCGTCGAGATGGTGAAGGCGGTCGGCCTTCCCCTCGAGCAATCGTTGATCCGCCATCCGTACCGCCACGCGCAACGAGACCGCGGCCCTGACGGCCGGACGACCATCCTCGCACCGCCGTCCCTAACACCGCCCTAAGGGCAATCGTGGAATCGCGCGTGGACGCACCCGGCCAGCCGGCTATCTCGGGCGATCAGACTGCGAGCCGTTCCATCCATCGCCCACCCGGCATCCCGTCCGAAGCGGGCGTCGGCCTGCGCAGAGCCGGTATCTTGCGGCGCGGACAGGCGATGCAGCCGAGCCTGCGTAAGCTGCAAGATCCCTGACGTGGCTGGGCGCCCGCCTGCGCGGGCGTGACGTTCCTTCTGGGGAAGCGTGGCGCTGCAAGTGGGATCGGCGTGGTGCCGGTCGCGGGCCGGGTCATGTTGCCGGGCCGCCGCTGCTTCGATCCGTCCGCGATGGCGGCACTCGGCATCCCACCAACTCCCGTCACGCCCGCGCAGGCGGGCGCCCAGTCAGGCCGCATCGGGCGATCAGACTCTTTGCGGGCGAGGCTGATTCATGCACCCGATGCGTGCGGACGCCCGCATCTCCGGCAATCTGGCTAGTGGAGCGAATTTGACACTTCAGTCCCGGTTGCTGCGAAGCGCGTTCTCAAGTGTCAAATTCAAGAGCTCAACTAGAATCATAAGCTTGCTGGTGGTTCTCATGATTCCGACATTTGCTCTCACGGGATCTGAAACGGGATGCAAATGTCGGAATCGAACCACTTGCGTCGTGGTGACATCGGCCGATCTCGTCTGCACCCGGTGGGCAGCTTCCTGGC
>JAWKWA010000062.1:0-1893 GCA_041397765.1 Hyphomicrobiaceae bacterium
CGGCAAGGTGCCGGCAGGTGCTCAGATCGCCGCCCGCGCGCGAGCCTCCGACCCACCGCCTCTGGCGCCGCGCCGTGTCGACTATGTCGATGCGCGTGCCGGCAAGCCGGTGCTCCGGCGCTACTATGTGACGCCCAGCTACGTCACTGCTGGCAAGGGAGAGGCCGAGGCGCTCGACCTGCTGATGAAGATCGCTTCATCAGGCTCGACGAGCCGGCTCTATCGTAAACTCGTCGTCGAGCAGAAGCTCGCCTCCAATGCCGGCGGGTACTATCACGGCAGCGGGCTCGACAGCGGCAAGATCGCGCTCTACGCGGTGCCGGCCGACGGCGTTTCGCTCGACACGCTCGAGCGCGCCATGGATGCCGTGATCGAGGACATCAAGGCGAACGGTGTGACCGATGCCGAGGTCGTCCGTGCGCGCAAGAGCTACATCGCGGAGTACATTTACGAGAGCGACAGTCAAACGGCGCTCGCCCGCCGTTATGGCTGGGGGCTCGTCGTCGGCCAGACGGTCGCCGACATCGACACCTGGCCGGCCGAACTCGCGAAGATCACCGCCGCGGACATCAAGGCTGCCGCCGCGCGCTGGCTCGACCTGAAGCGATCGGTGACCGGCCGTCTTCTACCCGAAGCGTCTCAGGCCGCCGCGCCTTCCGCGGCACCGGCCGGCCGCAGCTAGAAGTGTTTCGGGCTCGTGTGCAATTCGGGAGTAGCAGCATGCACTTCGCCACTGCCCTTCGTCGTGGGCTTCACGCCTGGGCACGCTTCGAGCGGCTCGCCGTCATCGCCGTTCTGTTGATCGGCGCCATCGCAACCTACTCGAGAGCGGCGCACGCTATGAAAATCCAGGAAGTGACGAGCCCCGGCGGCATCAAGGCTTGGCTCGTGGAGCAGCATTCGGTGCCGCTCATCACCATGCGCTTCGCCTTCGATGGCGGCAGCGCACAGGATCCTGCGGGCAAGGAAGGCCTTGCCAATTTCCTCACCGTCATGATGGACGAGGGCGCTGGCGATCTGGATGCGCGATCCTTCCAGGAACGTATGGAAGAGATCGCCATGAAGATGAGCTTCGAGGACGATCCCGATCATCTGTATGGCACGTTTCAGACTCTGACCGCCAACCGCGCCGAGGCGGTCGCTCTGTTGAAGCTGGCGCTAGCCAGCCCGCGTTTCGATGCCGACGCGGTCGAGCGACTGCAGCGTCAGCTCCTCGCCTCGCTCGCCTTTGCGGCGAAGGATCCCAACCAGGTCGCCGGCAAGGCGTTCACGCATGCGCTGTTCCCGGGGCACCCCTATGGACGGCCGTCGTCCGGTACGCCTGAAAGCGTCGCCACGATCACGCGTGACGATCTTCTCGGCTACAAGCGCAAGGTCTTCGCCCGTGATACACTGAAGGTCGCCGTGGTCGGCGACATCGACGCGACGTCGCTCGGAAAGCTTCTCGACGAGGTCTTTGGGGCGCTGCCGGCCAACGCCGATCTGGTGCCCGTGCCGCGCATCGAGCCGAGGAGCGACGGCGCGATCGACGTGCGCCAGCTCCCGGTTCCCCAATCGGTCGCCATGTTCGGGCTGCCCGGCCTCCCGCGCAAGCATCCCGACTTCATGACCGCCTTCGTGCTGAACCACATCCTCGGCGGTGGCGGCTTCGCGTCTCGGCTGATGACGGAGGTACGCGAGAAGCGTGGTCTCGCCTACTCGGTTTACAGCTATCTGCAGACTTTCCAGCACTCCGCGTTGTTCGCGGGCGGCGTCGCCACCAAGAATGAGGAGATTGGTCGCTCACTCGACGTCATCCGCGGTGAGTTGAAGCGGCTCGCCGATGAGGGGCCGTCGGCGGAGGAACTGGCCGCGGCCAAGAGCTATCTGACCGGCTCCTACGCGTTGCGCTTC
>JAWKWA010000063.1:0-1861 GCA_041397765.1 Hyphomicrobiaceae bacterium
GAGGAAGAGGATGAGGATCTGCGGCAGGAAGACGAGCACGCTGCCGACACCGGAAATGACGCCATTCTCGATGAAGCTGCGCAGGAGGCCCGGCGGCAGCAGGCTGCGGGTCTCGACGGCAAGCCGGTCGAAGCCCGCCGAGATCAGGTCCATGGCCGGAGCAGCGCCGCTGAACACCGCCTGGAACATGACGAACAGCACGGCGAACAGGATCGCGAGGCCGGCGACGGGGTGCAGCAGCACGGCGTCGAGGCGGCCGGTCAGCGTGTCGGGACGGGCGGGCGTGCGGACGGCGAGGCGGATGATGCGATCGGCCTCGCGCTGGGCGGCGCGCAGGTCGGCGGCGGTCGGCACCTGCCAGTCGTCGGCGGCACGGGGAGCGAGCCCGGCGGCGAGGGCCTCGTCGATGCGGGCGACAAGCTCGTCGGTGCCGCCGCGGCGCACGGCGACCGAGGTGGTGACCGGGACGCCGAGCTCGGACGACAGCCGGGCGATGTCGATCTCCACCCCCCGCCGCTTGGCGATGTCGACCATATTGAGAACGAGGAGAAGCGGGGAGCCGGTCCGCTTCAGCTCGAGCACGAGGCGGATGGCGAGGCGCATGCTGGTCGCATCGACGACGCACAGCACGAGATCGGGCCGGACCTCGCCGGCGACGCGGCCGAGCACGAAGTCGCGCGTCACCACCTCGTCGGGGCTGCGGCCGCGCAGCGAGTAGGTGCCGGGTAGGTCGATGACGCGGGCAGTGCGGCCGGCCGGCGTGCGCAATGCGCCCGATTTGCGCTCGACCGTGACCCCGGGATAATTCGCCACCTTCTGGCGGCTACCCGTCAGGCGGTTGAAGAGAGCGGTCTTGCCGCAGTTCGGCGTTCCAACGAGCGCGATGGTGATGGCGCCCGCCGAGGTCGGTGCGTTCATGTATCGCTTGCCTGGCACCTCAGGGTGACGGCCATGGCCTCGCGGCGGCGCAGCGCCACCGTCAGACCGTGCACGCGCACGGCGATCGGATCGCGGCCGATGGCGCCCTCGTGCAGAACTTCGACCACGGCTCCCTCGACGAAGCCGAGCTCGATCAGCCGGCGCTCGAGCTCCTCGGCCGCGATCCCGGCGGAGGCGATCGGTGCGGCGATGCTCTCGATCGCGCCGATGAAGCCCTTTCGGGCCTCTCCGAGGGAAACGGGCATCGACAGATCGGCGAGAGAGCTGAGGCGGGTCACGGATGTCTTTCTCCTGCTTCAGATCGAGCCATAGACCCTTTGCGCCACGCCCTGCAATGTAAAAAACGCCTTTAGTTCAATTGGTTAGAACGCTTCTAAGGTAATTCGCGAGCGTTCCAGGCCCCGTCAACGAGGGCCGCATCACCGATTCGCTCCACATGCCGAGCAGCACAACCACGTCCAGCTTTCAGCGCGCTGACACGCGCGATTTGGCAGGTGGATCAGGCACTTCGACGCACGGGTCGGGACGCTGCCGGTCGCCCTTCACTTCCTCGCCTGTCGGATCGACCCGATCCGATATTCCGACCGGTCCTGCCAGGTGGCGCGGGCGGCCACGGCCGCCCCCTGTCGCCATGTCGCACCCGGCGCGCAACCGGAATGCTCCGACGTCAGTTCCACGGTCAGCCGGCCGAGGCCTTGACCACGATCAACGGCGAGGATCGACAGCCGCGACCGGTGCCCGGTCGAAGCCCGCGACATCGGCAGGTGTAAGCGAGGCGTCAGCTCGGCAGGGCAAGGAAACGCCACGCTCCAGTGGAGCGAATTTGACACTTCGTGTCCCGGTTGCCGCGAGGTGCGTTCTCAAGTGTCAAATTCAAAAGCTCTACGAGACTCATAAGCTTGCTAGTGGCTCTCATGATTCC
>JAWKWA010000064.1:0-1854 GCA_041397765.1 Hyphomicrobiaceae bacterium
TTCCGCTCATCAACGTGCTCGACGCCTATGGCCGGGTGAACGAGACCGTGCCCGAGGCCTATCGGGGGCTCGACCGCTTCGAGGCCCGCCAGCGGATCGTCGCCGACATGGCGGCGGCGGGGCTGCTCGCGAGGATCGAGCCGACCGCCCATATGGTGCCGCATGGCGACCGCTCGGGCGTGCCGATCGAGCCCTGGCTGACCGACCAGTGGTACGTGAAGGCCGACGTGCTGGCGAAGACGGCGATGAAGGCTGTCCGTTCGGGCAAGACCCGCTTCGTGCCCGAGCGCTTCGCCGGCGACTATTTCCGCTGGCTGGAGGAGATCGAGCCATGGTGCATCTCCCGCCAGCTCTGGTGGGGCCATCAGATCCCGGCCTGGTACGCGGCGGGCGGCGAGGTCTTCGTCGCCGAGAGCGAGGCCGAGGCGGCGGCGCAGGCGAAGGCCCATTTCGGCCGCCCGACCGAACTGACGCGCGACCCCGACGTGCTCGACACCTGGTTCTCCTCCGCCCTCTGGCCGTTCTCGACGCTCGGCTGGCCGGACGAGACGCCCGAGCTCGCCCGCTTCTATCCGACGACCGCCCTCGTCACCGGCTTCGACATCATCTTCTTCTGGGTCGCCCGCATGATGATGATGGGCCTCGAGTTCATGGGGCGCGTCCCCTTCAAGGACGTCTATATCCACGGGCTCGTCCGCGACGAGCGCGGGCAGAAGATGTCGAAGTCGAAGGGCAATGTCGTCGATCCGCTCGTCATGATCGACGAGTTCGGCGCCGACGCCCTGCGCTTCTCCATGGCCGCCATGGCGAGCCAGGGCGCCGACGTCAAATTTTCCAAATCTCGCATCGAGGGCTACCGCAATTTCGCGACCAAGCTCTGGAACGCGGCGCGCTTTGCCGAGATGAATGGCTGCGCGCTCAAGAAGGGCTTCGATCCGAGGAAGGCGAAGGAGCCGGCCAATCGCTGGATCGCCGGCGAGGCCGAGCGCACCGCCGCCGCCGTGACGGCTGCCATCGAGGGCTATCGCTTCAACGAGGCCGCCGCCGCCGTCTACGCCTTCGTCTGGGGCACCTATTGCGACTGGTACCTGGAGATCGTGAAGCCGGTGCTGTCGGGGCCGGACGGCGCGCAGAAGACCGAGACACAGAGCATGCTCGCCTGGGCGCGCGACCAGATCCTGAAGCTGCTCCACCCCTTCATGCCCTATATCACCGAGGAGCTCTGGCGCGTGACCGGCGAAGCCGCCGCCGCGACCGGGGGCGGGCGCGAGACCATGCTGGTCGTCGCCGACTGGCCGAAGCTGAAGGGGCTGGCGGATGCCGAGGCCGATGCCGAGATGGCCTTCGTCCTGCAACTCGTCAACGAGATCCGCTCGGTGCGCTCGGAGATGGGCGTGCCGGCGGCGGCCCAGCTCCGGCTCGATCTCGTCGGCGCCGGCGAGGAGACGAAGGCCCGCGCGCTCCGCCATGGCGAGGTGGTGAAGCGGATGGCGCGCCTCGAGGCGATCGGCTTTGCCGATGCGGCGCCCAAGGGCTCGGTGCAGATCGTGATCGGCGAAGCGCTGGCGACCCTGCCGCTCGCCGGCGTCATCGATCTCGACAAGGAGGCCAAGCGCCTCGCCCGCGAGGTCGAGACGACGGACGCCGAGATCCGCAAGGTCGAGGCGAAGCTCGGCAATGCCGATTTCATGGCCAAGGCCCCCGAGCACATCGTCGAAGAAAACCGCGACCGCCTCGCGACATTCACCGCGCGGCGCCGGCAACTCGACGCCGCCCTCGGCCGGTTGAAGGGGCTGGGGTGACGGGGGTGCGGCGAGGGGACCTAAGTGCTGCCGCGCGAAAGATCATCAGTGT
>JAWKWA010000065.1:0-1782 GCA_041397765.1 Hyphomicrobiaceae bacterium
CCGGCCGTGTCGGACCGTTCCCGCTAGCGGTCGGACAGGGAGAAGGGCGCGCATCGCCGGTATGATGGCGGGCGGAATCCAGGGCACCGCCCCACCACCGGTCCGATCGAAGCGTGGCACGCTCGGCGGACGCGCCGGAGATGCGGGGGCATTCGGTGTCGGGGGGCATGCGGAACCGTCGGCCTTCAGGCGTCGTGGCGGGCAGGCGGGGAGCGCCGCCTTGGCGGTTCAAGCGTGACCGGCCTCGCTCGCCAGGAAGCTCGGATCGATGCCGATGCGCGACAGTGCCTCGTCGTATTTCTCGTCGAGATCGACGCCGAAAACGAGATCGGGATCGGCCGGGCAATGCAGCCAGCCATTGGCCTGGATCTCGCTTTCGAGCTGGCCCGCGCCCCAGCCGGAATAGCCGAGCGCCAGAATGGCGTGACGGGGTCCGTTGCCGCCGGCGATCGCCTTCAGGATGTCGAGCGTCGCGGTCAGCGAGACCTCGTCGTCGATGACGAGCGTGCTGTCGGGGGCATTGTAGTCGGAGCTGTGCAGCACGAAGCCGCGTCCCTGCTCGACGGGACCGCCGACATGGACGGGCATGCTGTCGCCCGGCTCGTCGTCATCGCCGAGCGGCGTCTCGATGCTGAGCTGCTCGAGCAGTTGCTCGAAGGATATGTGCTTGGCCTCCTTGTTGATGATGAGGCCCATGGCCCCTTCGGAGGAGTGGGCGCACATGTAGATCACCGTGCGGGCGAAACGCCTGTCGGTCATCGTCGGCATGGCGACAAGGAGCTGGCCTTCGAGATAGCCCTTGTCTCTGGAGGCGGATTTCCGGTTGATCGGCATTGCGACAGACTACAGGCTCGGGTGCTTCGGTGTGAAGTGAGAGTTTCGTCGGCGGACGATCCGGCTTGCCGTGGCGTGCGGGACCCGAGCGAGGATGTCACCGGCCCGTGATTTGCCTTGGTGGCGACACCATGCTCGCTCATGCGCTCTGGGACCTCGTCCGGCAGATGCGGGTGCGGGGCCGGCGGGCAACATGGCATTTCGGAGGCAGAGGCGATGGCCGCATGGAGCCGTTTCATCGTTGGCAGAGGAGACGGGCGAGGGGCCGCAAGGGGCTTCACGCTCGGACTTGGCTGCACGATCCTTGCCATGCTGACAGCCGTCCCGGCCGGCGCCGGCACGCTCGAGACGCCCTGGACCGACGGCGAAGGGGCGAGGGCACGGCTGATCGCCTCGAGCGTCATCGGTCCCGACGGCCGGCCGCTCCTGCTGGCCGGCCTTCAGATCGAGCTCGACGAGGGCTGGAAGACCTACTGGCGGACCCCCGGCGACGACGGCGGCATGCCGCCCGAGCTCGACTGGGACTTGTCGCGCAATCTCAGCTCGGTCGAGGCGCTCTATCCCGCACCCGGCCGTTTCAAGGGCATCATGGGCTATGCGATCGGCTACAAGCACGCCGTCGTCCTGCCCTTCGTGCTCGATCCGGCCTCGACCGACCGGGAGGTGACGTTTCATCTCGGCGTCGTCTATGGCGTCTGCAAGGATATCTGTGTGCCGAAGGAAGCCGAGCTCGCCGTGGCGCTGAAGCCGGGCGAGACGGCCTCGCCCGAGATCCGCCGGGTGCTCGAGGAGGCCTATGCGGCGGTGCCGGCACGGGGCGGAAAGGGCGACGGACTACCGGAACTGGTGTCGTCCCGGCGGGTCGAGGCCGAGGGCGGTCCCGCGCTCGAGCTGGTGGCGCGCTATCCGGCCGGCTCCGAGGGGGCCGACCTGTTCGTCGAGGCGGTC
>JAWKWA010000066.1:0-1706 GCA_041397765.1 Hyphomicrobiaceae bacterium
GCAGGACGATGGTCTCGAGCAGCTTGTCGAGATTGGTGCCCTTGAGGGCCGACACCTCGACGTCGAGCACCTCGCCCGACATGCTCTCGACCACCACCTCGTAGCGCAGCAACTCGTTGCGTACGCGGCTCGGATCGGCCGAGGGCTTGTCCATCTTGTTGATGGCGACGATCATCGGCACGCCGGCCGCCTTGGCGTGATTGATGGCCTCGACGGTCTGGGGCATGACGCCATCGTCGGCGGCGACGACCAGCACGACGATATCGGTCACCTTGGCACCGCGGGCACGCATGGCGGTGAACGCCTCGTGGCCGGGCGTGTCGATGAAGGTGATCTTCTCGCCGTTCTTCGTTTCGACCTGATAGGCGCCGATATGCTGGGTGATGCCGCCGGCCTCGCCGGCGACGACGTTGGTCTTGCGGATGGCGTCGAGCAGCGAGGTCTTGCCGTGGTCGACATGGCCCATGATCGTGACGATCGGGGCGCGCGGATGCATGTCCTCGTCGATGTCGTCGTGGCCGATGAAGCCTTCCTCGACGTCGGCCTCGGAGACGCGCCGCGGCGTGTGGCCGAACTCCTCGACGAGCAGCTGGGCGGTATCGGCGTCGATCACATCGGTGATCTTGTGCATCTCGCCCTGCTTCATCAGGAACTTGATGATGTCGACGCCGCGCTCGGCCATGCGGTTCGACAGCTCCTGGATGGTGATCACCTCGGGAATGATGACCTCGCGCTGGATCTTCTCGCGAGGCTGGGGACCCATCTCCTTCATGCGCTCGCGCTCACGGCGGCGGCGCAGGGAGGCGAGCGAGCGCTCGCGCTGCTCGTCGTTGAAGACGGTCTGGACGGTCAGCTTGCCGCGCCGCTCCTCGCGGCCCTTGGCGGTCGAACGCACCGGCGGCTTCTTGGCGCCGACGCCACCCTTGCGGGCGGAATCCTCGCTCTCCTCGTCCTTGCCGACCCGCTTGCCGGGACCGGGCGCGCGCCGCTCGTCCTCGCGGCCGCGCGGGGCGTCGGTGCGGCCGGGCTCTGGCCGCGCGGAGGCCGGGCCACCCGCACGCTCGCGCGCACCGTCGGTCGTCCTCGCATGGGCGGGCCTCGAGGCAGGGGTGCCCGCACGCTCGCGCGGGGGCTCCTTCGTCCGGGTCTCGGCTCGCGGCTCGGCAGCGGGGGCCGTGGCCTCGGGCTCGGCCCTGGCGCTCGCGGCGGCCTCCTCGACAGCCTTGCGGCGCTCCTCCTCCTCGGCGCGCAGGCGGGCTTCCTCCTGCTCGCGCTTCAATTCGGCCTCGCGCTGGGCGCGACGCTTGGCCTCCTCCTCGGCCCGGATACGATCCAGGGCTTCACGCTCGCGCGCGGCGGCGAGCGCCTTGATGCGGGCATCGCGCTCGTTGTCGGAGAGGGTTCGGGGCGCACCGCCCTGGCCGCCGCCGGCCTTGCGCGGCGGCGTCGATGCCTGCGGCCGGCCCTGGGGGGCGACGCGCGGCTTCGTCTCGCGCTCGGGCGCGGCCTCTGGTGCCTCGGATGCTCCCTCGGCGGTCTGGCCGGGCGTGGTGAGCTTGCGTGCCCGCTTCATCTCCACGACCACCGGCTTGGTGCGGCCATGGCTGAAGCTCTGACGGACATGGCCGGCATCGACCGTCCGCTTCAGGCTCAGCGTCTTGCCGCCACGCGCCTTGTCACCCGGATCTTTCGTTTCACTCATGCCT
>JAWKWA010000067.1:0-1661 GCA_041397765.1 Hyphomicrobiaceae bacterium
CTCGCTTGTTCGCGCGCATCTCGACCGATCAGGCTCTAGTGCCGCTCGACGAAGCGCGCGCGGTAGGTGCCGTCCTTCAGCGACTGGAAGAGCTCGGGCACACGGGGATGGCGCAAGGGCTCGCCGGAGGTGTCGGGCAGCAGGTTCTGCTCCGAGACATAGGCGATGTACTCCGTCTCCGAATTCTCGGCGAGCAGGTGGTAGAAGGGCTGGTCCTTGGAGGGACGGAAGGCTTCGGGGATCGCCTGCCACCACTCCTCGGTATTGGCGAATTCGGGATCGATGTCGAAAACGACGCCGCGGAAGGGATGAATGCGGTGCCGGACGACGTCGCCGATGTTGAATTTCGCCTGCCTGATCCGTCCCATCGCGGATTTGCTCCGATGCCGCACTGCCGCTCGGTCGGCGTCCGCATACGAAGGGGGCGCCGCCGGTTCTGTCAACGAGGTGAATTTCGAGCCGTCGAGGAGCATTGCCACCTTTCGGCGTCCGGCGCAAAGCGCCGATGTCGCCGCATGCAGGCGCCGGGCGGCAGAGGGCTCGGGGGCCGACGGCGGCAAGGCGCTCAGTCGAGGCCGTAGACGCGGGCGAGATCGGGATCCTTCGCGGCCACCAGACGAGCGAGATCGACGATCACCTTCGCCTGCTTCCAGGTGGCGTCGTCCTGCATCTTGCCATCGATCATCACCGCACCGGTGCCGTCGGGCATGGCCTCGATGATGCGGGCGGCGAAGGCGACCTCGCGCGGGTCGGGCGAGAAGACGCGCTTGGCGATGTCGATCTGGCTTGGATGCAGCGACCAGGCGCCGAGGCAGCCCTGCAGGAAGGCGTTGCGGAACTGGGCCTCGCAGGCGGCGGGATCGGAGAAGTCGCCGAAGGGGCCGTAGAAGGCCTTCAGCCCATGGGTCTGGCAGGCATCGACCATGCGGGCGACGGTGTAATGCCAGAGATCCTGCTGGAAGAAGGCGCGGGGGGCGGCCGAGCCCTCGGCGGTTGCTGCGGTGTCGGCGAGGACGCCATAGCCGGGATGACCGCCGCCGACGCGGGTGGTCTTCATGCCGCGCGAGGCGGCGAGATCGGCCGGACCGAGGCTCATCCCGTGCATGCGCGGACTTGCACCGGCGATCGCCTCGACATTGGCGACGCCCTCGGCGGTCTCCAGGATGGCGTGGATCTGGATCGGCCGGCCGATGCCGCCGCGGGCCTCGAGCTGGGCGAGGAGCTGGTCGAGATAGTGGATGTCCCAGGGGCCCTCGACCTTCGGCAGCATGACGACATCGAGGCGGTCGCCGACGGCGGGCACGATCTCGAGCAGGTCGTCGAGCGCCCAGGGGCTGTTCAGGCAGTTGATGCGGGTCCACAGGCCGGCTCCGTCGGCCGGCATCGCCTTCGCCATCTCGATGAAGCCGCGGCGGGCGGCGATCTTCTGGTCGGCGGGAATGGCGTCCTCGAGATTGCCGAGCAGGACGTCGACCTGGCGGGCGAGCTCGGGCACCTTGGCACGGATCTTCTCGTTCTGCGGCGGCACGAAATGGATCATGCGCTCGAGGCGGACCGGGCGCTGGCGAAAGGGCTCGGGCGCGCCGATCGCGAGGGGGGCGAAAAAGCGGTGCGGCGTGCGGGTGGCGGACATCGGGCTCGATCCTCTCGGGGGGCTTGCG
>JAWKWA010000068.1:0-1643 GCA_041397765.1 Hyphomicrobiaceae bacterium
CGAGGATCAGCTTGCCGTCCGGCCGCGAGGCGAGCGACTTGATGAAATCGGCCGAAATCTTCGCCTTGTCGTGCCCATAGGGCTCCAGATGCTCCGCGCCGATCCCGAGCTTTGCGCCGATCTCCTGGATCGGCTTCTTCTTGGCTGCACGGGCGATCTCGATATCGCTTTTCACCATGGTACGTTTCCTCGGGCTTTCGTTCGGGAAAGTGGAATTTCGGGCGAGCCGGATTGGCCGCTGCGGCCGACCCCTCCGCAGCCGCTGTAAATAGACCCATGGGGTCGGGGAACCCCCCGGCCGGACACGACACGATCTGGCCGGAAAACGACAGATTGGCCGGGGGCGGCACCAAGCATCGGCCCTTCTCGGCACGGTTTCTCTATGTTATGGATGATATTGTCGCTCCGGGAACGGGGTGTGGCGGAATCGGACAAGCCGGTGCCCGTCATGCCACGGGGAGCGCGACGAAGCGTTTTCCAAGGCATGTTCTGCCTTTGTCCGGGTGCGGTCCGGCAGGGCGCGTGGGCGGTCTGATGCAGCAGAAGCACGTGCCGTTGGCGCAGCACATCTATTTCCTGCTGACGCCCAAATTCTCCATGATCGCCTTCACCATGGCGATCGAGCCGATCCGTATCGCCAATCGCATGCTCGGTCAGCCCTATTTCCGCTGGGAGCTGGTCTCCACGGACGGCAGGCCGGTCAAGGCGAGCAACGGCGTCGCGGTCAATGTCGACAGCTCGATCGCATCGGTGCAGCGCGAATGCCTCGGGCCGACGCGCACCCGCATGGTGGTGGTCTGCGCGGGCATGGATGTCGAGGAATTCGGCGATCCGGCCGTCTTCGCCTGGCTCCGGCGCATGTATGCGCAGGGCGCGAGCCTGGCCGGCGTGTGCACCGGGGCCTGGGTGCTCGGCGCCGCCGGCCTCCTCTCCGAGCGGCGCTGCGCCATCCATTGGGAGAACCTGCCGGGCTTTGCCGAGCGTTTTCCCGATGCCGATGTCCGCTCGGTGCTGTTCGAGGCCGACCACAACATCTACACCTGCGCCGGCGGCACCGCCTCGCTCGACATGATGCTGCACCTGATCTCGGTCAGCCTCGGCGAGGATGTGGTGAACAAGGTCTGCGAGCAGTGCCTGATCGACCGGATCCGCCGGCCCGACGACCGCCAGCGCCTGCCGATCGGCGCCCGCGTCGGCGTGCAGAACCCTCGCCTGCTCGAGATCATCGAGCTGATGGAGGCCAATATCGCCGAGCCCCTGTCGCTCGCCGAGTTGTCGGATCTCACCGGCATCTCGCGCCGTCATGTCGAGCGGCTGTTCCGCCAGCATATGGGCCGCAGCCCGGCGCGCTATTATCTCGACGTGCGGCTGGAGCGCGCCCGGCGCCTCCTGCGCCATTCCAATTTGCCGATCGTCGAGGTGGCCATCGCCGCCGGCTTCGTCTCCGCCTCGCACTTCTCCAAGCGCTACCGCGAGCGCTACAAGGTCTCGCCCCAGGCCGACCGGCGCGAGTTCGACCCCTCGGCCCCCGCCACTGTCGACTAGCCGGCTGCCGGCCCCGTCCGCCCGTTGCGCGGAGGTCCGATGGCCCGTGCCCGCCGCATTCGCGAAAATGCCGTCCGTCCAACAATTTGCCTTGCGGC
>JAWKWA010000069.1:0-1612 GCA_041397765.1 Hyphomicrobiaceae bacterium
CGAGAGCAGCAGCACGTAGAAGAACACGATGGCGAGGCCGACCATCACATACTGGACCGGGTGGACGCTCCGGCCGGACAGCACCTCGAGGAGGAAGACCGCCAAGTAGGCGGCGGCGAGAAAGAGGAGGCCGTATTTGGTGGCGCGGGAGGCGAGATCGTAGAGATCGACCGGCACGTAGAAGCGCGCGCCGAAGACATAGGGACCGAAGCGCTCGGTCATGCCGTAGTCGTCGAGAACGAAGGCCGAGGGCACGCTGCGGGCAAGGCTCGGCACGCTCCAGCGGGCCTTGAAGCCGAGAGGCGAGATCGAGCGGTCGTCGGGCAGGAAGGCTCCTGAGAAGCTGGGATGGGGCCAGGTCGATTCGAGCGAAACGGTGGTCGCCCGCGCGACGGGGGCGAAGGAGAGCTCGGATGAGCCGCGCAAGGCGAGCTCGATGACGAAGGGCACGGGCCCGAGGGCGCGCGCGTCGGTCCCGAGGGACGAGGAGGCGTCGGCGGCATAGAGCGCGCCGGCAGTCGCGAGGGGGGCGTGGATGCCGCTCTGATAGGTGGCTCGCGAAAGGCCGAGGCTCGGCTCGAAGGCGATCGAGGTGCCGGCGATCTCAGCGGCGGCGCTCTTCAGGCCCGAGACCTGGGCGAGCCCGAGCGAGAGCACGGCGTCGCGCCAGCGGATCTCGACGATGTCGGCGCTGGCCGATGCCAGCTCGGGCGCGGCGAAGCGGCCGTCGAGGCGGATGATCGCATCGTAGACCGTCACGTCATAGATGGCCCGCGACAGGGTGCGGGTATCGGTCGAAGCCTTCACGTCGAGGGTTTCTGGCAGGAAGACCGCCTCGCGCTCGACGATCTCCTCGACATCCGCCTTGTCGCGGCGGACGGAGACGCGCTGGCGGTAGGGGACGACGAGATAGGGACCGGAGACGATCTGGGACCCGGCCCAGCTCCGCGCGAGATCGGCACTGACTTCGCCCTGGCGCCCGACCCGCTCATCGATCAGCGCATAGACGAGCAGGAGAGGGATCGCGAGCAGCAAAAGCAGCCCGCCGATCAGGAAGAACTTGAATGCCGGGCTTCTGACGAGGCGGCCCAGCGCGCCGGCCATGGTGTCGACCATCGACCGTTTCCCTGCCCAATGGCGGCCCCCCGCAGATGGGGCGGCCGGTTGTCCACATCGAGCACAGACATGGCCTCGCACCCGAGCCGCAGTCGCGCGGGGGGGCCGTGCGCCAGCGATTGGCGGGCAAGGCTGTGGCAGGAGTTTGTCGCGCGGGCGCCGTGCCGACCGGCCAGCGGCCCCCTTGTTGCCCTCAGGCGACGGCGTAGCGCTTCAGGTCCTTGACGAGGGCGGTCAGGCGGGCCGAGACCTCAAGACCGGTCTCGATCGAGGATTTCAGCGAGGCCCGCTCGGTCAGCAGCTTGTTCAACCGCTCCTGACACTCGCCGAAGCCGTAGAATACCGCCTCGGGCGCGTCGATGGCGCCATCCTCGACCGCGCACATGACGTCGAAGGCGTTCTCTGCCGAGCTCGGCAGCACGCGGGCGAGGTCGACCATGATCGACTGGAAGATCTGGTGGGATTCGGCGTCGGTCTTCAGACCGTTCAGACCGAA
>JAWKWA010000070.1:0-1598 GCA_041397765.1 Hyphomicrobiaceae bacterium
GCACGAAAAACGCCTCGTCCCACGTCCGCTTTGCCCGTGGTGCTGACAGTGGGCGATCTTGCTGGCGGCGGCGGGTGATGTCGGCTCCCGGGTCATCCTCGTCCGCGCGATGGCAGGGCGGGCGCTCGGCGGGGCGGTGATCGGGGAGCCGAACTGGCGCGGCGATCGCGCCATGGGACCAGTGTCGCAAGCGAGGTGGTGGCGAGGCGGCGTCCCTTGGGGCTGAAGGCGCTTCCTTGGTCCCGCCGCGCCGCCCGCTCTGCAGTTGCGGCCTCGACGGCTTCCCGGATGTCGTCGCGGTCGGCGAGGCCCCAGACGGCGAGGGCTTTCAGGATGTCGATGGCATCCACGGTCAGCACCGGGCGGGGCCCGTCCGCCATCCGGCGCCAGTCGATGATTTCGCGGCCATGGGGGCGCTCGAAGGGTTTGGCCGTGCTGGTCAGCTGCAGGCTCGAAAGCTTCGCATAGGCGGCCCCGTTGCCGACGACGTAGCCGGTGCCTTTCGGCTCGAGCGTCAATCCATCCTCTGCGACCAGGAAGGCGAGGTCGTCGAATCCGGCGGCGGCATCGAGATCCTCGGAGAGACGGGCGCCATAGGCCCGGGCTTTGCGGCGCGGCCATTGCGGTCGATCGGTCCTGGCGCCACGCCGTGCTGCCCAGGTGGCGCGCTTGCCCGGCTTCCTCGGCGTGTCGTCCGTTGCCTCCGGATCATAGGTGTGGGTCGGCACATGACGGAAGCCGTAGGCGTCTGCGAGCTCCTTCATGATGCGGTCGAAGCGGGCATAGTCATGGGCGGTGCGCCAGGTCTTGCCGGTCTCGGGATGCACGCGGTTGATCAGCATGTGCAGATGCCGATGCGGCTTGTCGCCGTGGCCCATGACGAGGGCCTGGTGCTCGGCAAGGCCGGCGAGTTCGAGCGTGCGGGCGGCGATCTCCTGCATGACCTCTGGTGTCGGCAGCTCGTCGGGCGCCCAAGCGATCATCACGTGATAGGCGGCGGCCTTGCAGCGCTTCGACAGCTCGGCGGTGGCGGCCATCAGCCGCGCAGCGGCCATCGGGTCGGTGGTCGGCAGATTGTGGGTGCGGACCCAGGCGACGCGATCTGGATGGGTTGGCCGCTCGCGGCCATGGATCAGATAGTCGGCGAGGGCGAGGAAATCATTGGTCGGCGGGACGATCTCGGCGAGCACAGTCGTTCAGACGCGCTCGACCGCGGTGAGCAGCCGGGCCAGCACCTCACGGAGCTCCTCGGCCGGTACGCCGACCATGCCGGCATTGGCCTGGCGGGCGAGCTGGTTGAGGTTGTTGCCGATGCGGGTGATCTCGCGCAGGAGCGCCGAGGAGGCACCGCGTGGATGCGGCAGCTCGGCGCGGCTACCGGCAATATGAGCCCGGACGAGGCTGCGGAGAAATTTCGAGAGCGTCAGGCAGCGCAAGTCCGCCTCGCGCAGCAGGGCGGCATGCTCGCGCGCGGCGATATGGGTGCGGACCGAGCGGGGCACCGGCACCTTGGCGTCCGAGATCCCCTTGCGATAGCCCCTGGTCGGCATGGCGGCGCCTTTCCTCCTTTTTCAGAAGGGACGGGGAGGCGAGGGGCC
>JAWKWA010000071.1:0-1579 GCA_041397765.1 Hyphomicrobiaceae bacterium
AGGACAGGTGCAGGACCGGGGCGCCCGGACACCATGGGCGACCCTACACTCGGAACGCCCTGGCAATCGGGGCGTCTCCGGTCCGGCGGGCGCGAGGGATTGAGACAAGCTTTCGCGGCTGCGTGAACCGGTTGTTGTTCTTTGGCTGCTACTAGGTGTTTTGCCGATCAGGCTAACAATCAGTTTTCAGCAAACACAACGCCGAGGGCTTCTTCACGATGGCCAACTTCAATGGCACCGCCAGGACGGATCGCTTTTTCGGCACAGCGCGCAACGATGTGATCCACGGCCGGGGCGGTCGCGATTTCGTCAGGGCCGGCGATGGCAACGACAAAATCTATGGCGACGACGACCGGGATTTCCTGTTCGGCGACAATGGCGACGACATCATTCGTGGCGGCAATGGCAACGACGTGCTCGACGGCTGCGCGGGCAACGACAAGGAATATGGCGACGCCGGCAACGATTCGATGTGGGGCGGCGGCGGCGACGACCTCCTGTCGGGGGGAGCGGGCAACGACCAGCTCACGGGCGACAAGGGCAACGACAATCTGCTCGGCGGCGCCGGTAACGACGTGCTGCGCGGCGGCACGGGCGACGACACGCTGAACGGGGGTTCGGGCAACGACACGCTGTTCGGCTGGGTCGGCCGCGAGACGCTGACGGGTGGCTCGGGGAAGGACGTGTTCCAGTTCCAGACCCTCGAGGATTCGAGCGCCCTGGCCGCCGATCTCATCACCGATTTCAAACGTGGCCAGGACCGCATCGATCTGCATCTGATCGATGCGAACACGGTGACGGACGGCCGCCAGGGCTTCCAGTTCATCGGCGCGCAGGCGTTCCACGGACTCGCCGGCGAGCTGCGCTACGAGCAGGTCGACGACACCGGCACCGCGAACGACCGCACCATCGTGCAGGGCGATGCCGACGGCGACGGCGCTGCCGATTTCCAGTTCGAGCTGAAAGGCTTGATCTCGCTCACGGGCGCCGATCTGGTGCTCTGAGGCAGGGCCCCGGGCTCAGGCGCCGACCTCGGCGATGGCGTGGAAGAAGGTGCCCGAGACATTGCCGCGGGCATGGCCGGTCGCGCCGAAGTCTTGGCCATAGGCATCGCGGCAGCGTGCGAGGCGGTCGGCCGGCGCCTCGCTCTCCGAGACGATCGAGGCATAGTGGAACTCGTGGCCGCGCACCCGCGCGCCCGGCCGGCCGAGCACTGAGCGGCCCTCGAGCACCGCCTCGCGATAGCCCAGGTGAAGACGGCGTGTCCGGAACGAGGTGGCGACGGGCAACAGCCCCGCCATGGCATGGCCGACGCCCTCGGCGTCCTCGAGCGTCTCGCCGAGCACCATGTAGCCGCCGCACTCGCCATGCACCGGATGGCGGGCCGCGAAACGGCGCAGGCCCTCGAGGAAGTGTCGGGCGCCGGCGATGCGCGCGGCATGGAGCTCGGGATAGCCGCCCGGCAGCCAGCAGGCATCGCAATCGGCGGGTGGCGGCTCGTCAGCCAAGGGCGAGAAAGGCACGATCTCGGCGCCCGCCTGTCGCCAGCCGAGCAGCACATGGGGATAGACGAAGGAAA
>JAWKWA010000072.1:0-1524 GCA_041397765.1 Hyphomicrobiaceae bacterium
CTCCCCATGATCGCGGCCCATGATCGCGGCGACGCGACCCGCCCCGTTGCGGATGGTCAGTTGAACTGCACCTTCGGCGCCTTCTGCTCGTCCTCGGGGATGGAGAAGGTCGCCATCTCCTTCGCCTCCGGATAGAGCAGCGACCGCCACCAGCGGCCGGGAATGGTCTTCAGCTCGGTATTGTAGACCTGCACCGCCTGGATGTAGTCGCGCCGCGCGATGGCGATACGGTTCTCGGTGCCCTCGATCTGCGACTGGAGCTGCAGGAAGTTCTGGCTCGACTTGAGGTCGGGATAGGCCTCGACCACGGCGAGCAGCCTGGCGAGCGCGCCCGAGAGTTGCTGCTGGTTTTCCAGGAACGCCTTCATGGCCTCCGGGTTCGACACGATGTCGGCCGGAATCTGCATCTGCGTCGCCTTGGCCCGCGCCTCGACCACCTCCGTCAGCACGGTGCGCTCCTGCTGGGCATAACCCTTCACCGTATTGACGAGATTGTCGATGAGGTCGGCCCGGCGCTTGTACTGGCTGAGCACCTCGGCCCAGGCCGCCTTCGCCTGCTCCTCGAAGGTCGGGATGTTGTTGACGCCGCAGCCCGACAATGCGAGCGCCGTGACCATCACCGTCATGGCCGCAACGACCGAGCGGAGATTGAGGCGGAGGATGCCAGCACCTGCACTGCGCGACATCGGCTGCTCCTTGCACGAGACATGCGACCGGGCAGGGCGCCCGCTCTCCCTGGAACCGGGGTGTATTTGCAGTGGCCCCATTTCGCAAGCCCCGCTCGACAGGCCGCTGGAGTGTGCCCCACTGCCGGCGCGCTAGCCGGGCGGCCCGGCCGACTGTGACTCCATTGCAGCATCGCCGGGAAATCGGCAGGACCTCGCCGCCGATGCTCTGAGGAACACCCTGGAACCTGAGCTAGACTATCGCGAACGGCGAATCAGGCGGCCGAGCCTTGACGGGAGATCCACCATGCGTCCTGCCCTCTTTGCCTGGGCCATGCTCGTCCTGGCGGCATTTCTCGTCGCCGGCACGCCAGCAAAGGCCGGCATCCTCGAGATCTTCGACGACGAGGTGACGCGCGAGCGCTATTGCGACATCGAGCCCTGCTGGGGCCACAACAGGCACCAGTGGCAGAGCTCGTGGTATCGCGACCGCTATCTGCGCTACCACACCGTCAAGGAGCCGGCTCAGTACGAATGGCGGGTGAAGCGCGTGATGGTCGCGCCGCCGCTGGTGGTCCTGAAGGAGCGTCCCGGCACCTATGACTGGATCGGCGGCCGCCACGTCCTCGTCGCGACCGACAAGGAGACGGTGACCCTCGAGGGGCCGGAATACGAGGATCTGGAGACGCCGGTGCTCGTCCGTCCGGCAAGGTACAAGGTCTATCGCGACCGGCCTTACCGCGCCTACTATCACCGCCGCATCGCGGTGCCCGAGTACGAATGCAGCTTCGGCGCCCGCGCCGGTCACTGCTGAGGCGGGCGGCGGGACGCGCCAGCTCGACTTGCAGACTCGGATCTG
>JAWKWA010000073.1:0-1515 GCA_041397765.1 Hyphomicrobiaceae bacterium
ACCAGGTCATCATGCTCGCCCTCAACATGGTGATCATCGCCTCGATGATCGGGGCGGGCGGCCTCGGCTACGACGTGCTGCTGGCGCTGAGAGCGCTGAAGGTCGGACAGGCGATGGAAGCCGGCCTCGCCATCGTCGTGCTCGCCATCCTGCTCGACCGGCTGAGCCAGGCCGCCGCGACGCTGCGCCCGGCCGCCCATCACGGGCCCGAGCCCTTCCTCCGGCGCCACGCGCATGTCGTCGCCGCCGTGGCCGCGCTCCTCGTCACCACCATCCTCAGCCTGCCCTTGCCGGCCTTCGCCAAGGTGCCACAGGCGATCACCTTCACGACGGGCCCGATGTGGAAGGCCGCCGTCGACTGGGTGACGGTCAATTTCTTCGACATCATCGAATGGTGGCGGACGACGCTCATCATCTACGTGCTGAACCCGGTCAGGGCCTTCTGCGAGGGATTTCCCTGGCTTGCTGCCGTCGCCATGCTGGCCCTTGCGGGCTATCAGCTCGGCGGCCGGTTCCTTGCGGTTCTCGTCGCGGTGCTGGCGACCTTCTGCGCGATCACGGGGCTGTGGGAGAAGACCATGGCCACCGTCTATCTGTGCGGCATCTCGGCCCTGGTCGCGGCGCTCATCGGCATCCCGATCGGCTTCTGGGCCTCGCGCAGCGACCGGGTCGAGCGCATCGTCACGCCGATCATCGACACGCTGCAGACCATCCCGTCGTTCTGCTTCATCATCCCGACGGTGATGCTCTTTCGGGTCGGCGACGTGACGGCGATGATCGCCACCATCGCCTTCGCCATCGTGCCGGCGATCCGCTACACCAATCACGGCCTCAGGCAGATCCCGCCGCCGCTCATCGAGGCGGCCACCGTGTCGGGGTGCACGCCCAGGCAGCGCTTCCTGCGTGTCGACCTGCCGCTCGCCACCCCTGAGATCCTGCTCGGGCTCAACCAGACCATCCTGATGGCGCTCGCCATGATCATCATCTGCGCGATGATCGGCACGCGCGACCTTGGTCAGGAGGTGTTCATCGCGCTGTCGAAGGCGGATTCCGGCCGCGGCATCGTCGCCGGCCTCACCATCGCCTTCATCGGCATCATCGCCGACCGGCTCATCCAGGGCTATGCGAAGCGGATGCGGGCGCGGCTCGGCTTGAGTTGAGGGAGGAGACGATGAGCGCAGACGACGCGAGGCGGCGCGTCGAGGCACTCGGCCTGTGGGGCGGTGCCCGGGTCGAGGCCGAGCCGCTCTCGGGCGGCATCACCAACACCAATTTCACCGTCCGCCATGCCGGCCAGCGCTATTTCGTGCGGGTCGGCGACGACATTCCGGTGCATCAGGTGATGCGCTTCAACGAGCGGGCGGCGAGCGAGGCGGCGATGGCGGCGGGCCTCTCGCCCGATCTCGTCCATGCCGAGCCCGGCATCCTCGTCTTCCGCTTCATCGAGGGGCGGACCTTCACGGCCGCAGACGTGCGCGACGACCGCAATCTGGAGCGCATCGTGCCGCTCATCCG